>JALFRW010000001.1 GCA_022778715.1 Ezakiella sp. | reverse complement strand
CTTGAAATTGCGACTGTTGTAATGAAAGGCAATAGAGGTAAGGCAGAAGAAAAAAGAACATGGGAATACACTGACATTAATAATGAAAGGTATTTTCTGTTCAGAAATGGAGAAGCTATCAAGGGATTTTCTTATCTTCAGAAAGATGGAAAATACTATGATAAAACTCTTCGCCATTGGTTACAGACCGACATCCCTCAAAATATTCATAATAAGTATTTTGATAAACAAGCTTTAATTTTCTTTGGGTTTAAGTACACAGACGAATATTCAGTGAGAGAAAATTTTTGGTGTCCGTTTAGAGTAGGACGGTGGTATGAGAAAGCAGTTAAGCGCCCGACTAAAGAAAATAGCATAAAGAAATATTTAATTGAATCTGAAGGCTTGAGTGATTTCTCAGACGAATATTTGTCTAATCTTTTTAAGGGGTTCAAAACAAATGCTATATGCGTTCCCTACAAAGATGGAATTGTGGTTAGATATTATGTAACGGATACACATTACGGCAGCAGTATTCCCGTTCTAAAAACTTGTAAGGAAAAATATAGATTTTTCTTTAATGAAAAAGAGGAATTTATTCTTCAAAAGATTAGCAATAAATGGACTGCTTGTGCCGTTAATAACTGTTATCTACAAGTAATTCCTGAAAACATTGTGAATTTTGAGGAGTTAAGAAAGATTAAACGTATTAATAGATGCGTTGATGTCTTACTTGACAACCAATTTTTGCGCCGAGGAAACTTCCTTGTGAATCTTATTTACATTCTAAAATATCCCATTGTTGAGAAACTTGGAAAATCAGGATACCAATATCTTATGTCTAAGATGATTTTGTCTCCTACGGTTTCGTTAAGGGAGGATTTTGGAACAACTCCTAAAAAGACAGGAACTTTATACGAAAACTTAGGCGTAAATAAGATTCAGCTCAAAATACTCGAGCAATTTAGAGACCCGTACCGAAATACTTTACCAAACATTAAATTTATCAAACAAATTGGAGGTGACGACGTAATTCACTGGGATGAAAAGAAATCGCAAAAGATTTTCAAATTTGCTTATATAGCAAGAAGTTGGAGAGGATTAATTTTAAGAGAAAATTATCTTGGTTTACCTGATTATTTTAAATGGAACAGAAAAACAGAGGAATTTATCCCTACAGACCAAGACAGAAAAAACATTCAAAATTTAATCAATATTCAAGATAAAAACCCTGACATTGATGTTGTTCAGTTGTTTAGAGATACAGTTTATACTATGTGTGACCGTGTTTGCGAAATCCTCCCGAACATGAATCCTTTTGAAGCTCGAACTCTTAGAGATTTGCAATGGATTCACGACCAGTATATTAACATTGCAAACGCGAAAAGATTTAACAATCTAACAAAAGATGGTCGATGGGACAAATTTAACAAAAAGAGAATTGAACTTTATGAAAGGATTGGTGATGAGTTCGAAATCATTGTTCCTCGTGAGCCAAAAGACATTGTTAATGAAGGAGCGAATCTTAACCATTGTGTTGGAGGTTATCTTGAATCTGTTGCATCTGGATATAAAACAATTCTCTTCTTGAGAAAAGTTTCCGACCCAGATAAGAGCTTCTATACCATTGAAGTTGACGGTTCTCGTATCATTCAGATTCATGGCAACCATAATAAATGGTTGGGCAACAATCCTGAAGCTATTCAATTTGTAATTGATTGGCTCAAAGATGTTCATGTTTATTGTGCTCACAAAATTTTGTTCAATCTTGGTCAAGGATATTCTGGTTGCGGCAACAACCTTGACCAGAGTAATTACAAACTTAATGAATTTGTGATTGTATAAGGAGGTTAAAAATGAAAAAACGAGATAGTCCCTAAAAACCGAGGGTTAATAACAACATTTGTGATTTAAGAAAGGAAGTAAAAGAACATGAAAAAATACATGACTGTTGAGTGCAATAATATGGAATTGTTACACCCGAAATTTTTTGACACTCTATTTGAGACTAAAAGTTATATGCTGAAGCGTTTTTGCAGTATTTGTATTCGTACCTATAAAAAATATCGTTACAATTTTAAAATCAAATCTCAAAAAGATTTTGATGAAGTCGTGAAAGAACTCACTAAAAGTGGCATTAGAGATTATGAAAACGACTTTACAGAATACGAAGCTTGGGCCAAAACTTACTCTCAGCATCAATGGCGTTGCAGAATCTTTAAAGTTGAGATTTAACAATATTTTTGGGTTTAAGAAAGGAAGTAAAACATTTTAATATATAGTCACTATAAACATTTTGTCTAATTAAGAAAGGAAATTTGATTATGTCTAACACTTCTATTGCTAATTTCTACAAGTCTTCCACTCACGATTATGCAAGCTTCTTTAACAACTATGAAGTTTCTGCTAAAGAAAAGGAAATCAACGCTCGTATTAAAGAGCTCACTGATAAGCTTGAAGAGGCAAAAATCGAAATAACTAAGGTTCAAAACATTCGCTATAATAGTGATTTTACTCCTCTTGGAAAGAAAATTATTATTCATTACAAGTCGAACCGTTCTGATTCTAATTTGTATTTCGATTTATTTACTGGTGCTCCTGTCGATTATGATAGTCTTTCTCCTAACACTTTTGTTATCAAGGAAATTAATTTAAAAGGTGGTAATTTTTGGGTCAATGTTGGCTATTGCTTCCTTCTTGGTGCTGTTGTATCTCGTCATTATAGATACAAAATTGCCACCAACAATGCGTCTTGCAACTTTATCATGGACGGTGAACAGATAATTCCTATTCTTGAACCTGATGCACAGCCTGTCAGTAATGGCGTTACTCCCGTTTGTGAAGCTGGAATGGGTGATAGTGCAGTTTATTTCATCTCTCAAGCTTGGGATGTTCCTATTGAAAATATTGAACCTAAATTTACTTTCAGAGAATTAAAGCTCGCATTAAGTAGAAATAAATCTGCTGAAATCATCTTCCGCACTGCTCCCAAATCTATTCAAAAGGCTCTTCTTAACCTTACAATTGAAACTGCTGAACCTGTTTACAAGCTTGTTCATCTTACGAAAGCAGAATACAAAGAAGCCAATGACAGAAATATTCTTGATGATTGGATGAGTTTGCAGTCTATCGTTGATTCTGCATTTAAGAAAAACGGGTACAATGGTTATAACGAAGGACTGACTTTAGAGGATTTCTGCCATTACACAAATCAGGAATGGTTTAATATTATTGAAAAAGCTAAGTATTGGGACGAAGAATTCGAATTCAATCATGTTAGGGTTGATGGAAATGAAAATGTTTTCAG
>JALFRW010000029.1 GCA_022778715.1 Ezakiella sp. | reverse complement strand
GAACCGGAGCAAGGAATTTTTTAAGAAACCACGCAACTGAAGAAGATTTACAAGAGATGGAACAATTAATTAAAGAGAGAAGAGAAAAATTAAAAAACATTTAATTATGTAAAAAGACGGGCAACATAGCTCGTCTTTTATTATCGGTTGCCAACTATTTGGTAATTGCGTATATAGAAATCCCATAAAATACACATAACCAAACAACATTAGCCAAGTCCTCTTTCCCGCACCAGTATAATTATGAAGTTCATAAATTTTTATAATTACAGACTTCAAACCATCGAAAAACAGCTATTTTTAATTAATGGCTGTTTTTTGTTTTATATTGTTAGATTGCGTAAAACAAGATTAAATGCATATGTTTATATAATTAATGTTCGGTTGTCTATTCATTGGATACTTTGGAAACTTAAAATCAATAATTAAAATCTTGCAGATTGTCTTTTTGTGTAGAGTGTTATGTGTGAATAGATATTCATTGTTGTGGGGATTGTGGTGTGTCCGAAAAAATCTTGAGCCGCTTTCGAATGCACATTTTTTTCAACAAGTAAGAAAGAAACCAATTCTGCGAAGAAAGGAGCTGCTGGGAGATATGCTTAAAAAAACTGTTCTTACCGTATTCGCTGACTATCTCAGATGCGAAACGGATTTTGAAGTCATGCTCACCAGCCGGGGATATATAATGGGCGGGGATAAATACCGCGAGGACGGAATACTGTGTAATACTCCCCCACCGAAAGCCCTGCGGGAGATTATAGCAACATACGGGAAATAGAACTTACCGATGGGGAGCGTGATCTGACCGCTGCAGAAAATGCGAAGGTTAAAGCAGAGTGTGCTGCTCTACATGTGGTCAGTAGCAGTGCTGTTATTACTTACTCCTTAAAGAACGCTATAATACTCTTTTTGATCGCACTTCCCTTAAGACTTTGGATTCTCGATGATGGCGGTTTGCCTGTTGGGAAAGTTGCAAGGTGTAAACGAAATATTTAGCATGAAAATTTAGACGCTGATAGAAAGAAGTCTGTTGCTGCCCATGAATTAGGATACGCGTTGGGTTTAGGACATAACGCGGAAAATACTACATTCTTGTCGCCGCTTTTAAAGCTGATGGTAGATTAGGACAAGGTATGTCCAATTCTACTATAAATGGATGCTACCAACAAACAGGCAGTTGTTTCCAACGAGGAATATAAAAATTTTAAAAAGTATGTAAAAAACAAAGTGAAATTTGAACGAGATCGTTTTACTTCTGTTTACGAAGAAGAATAGTAATAACACCCGTATCTATAGGTTGCCGATACGGGTGTTTCTTTGAACGAATACATAACAAATGAACTAAAAGTGCAGAAAAAATCATAATTGTGTGTTATAATAGATTAACATATAACTAAGCAGGAGTATCAACCGTGGAAACGGAAACAACTGAATCAAAACCGCTTATGAGGAAAACCTCTTGTGCCTTTACCTGACGTAGACCAACGAGATTTTCTTTTAAGTATCACAAAACACGCCCGGACTGCATCTAGCTTAAAAATGAGCTTACAGAGCAGTTCGACTTTTTATACAGACAATGCATAAGGACTTCAACACCGGATGCGCCTTGGGCAGTAACCTTAGGCGGGAGAGGCTGGTCTTACTCTAGCGGAGCTGTATCCAGAAATAAAACTGCATTCTGTTGTTCCGTTTGCTGCCTAGGATCAGAAATGGACACCAAAACAGCAAGCCCGGTATTGATCCCTGTTGGATCGGAGCAGTCATATTTTTTAACACGGAAAACTATAGGGAGGACTGTTATTATACCCGAAGCCGCTATCTTGTAGATTATGCATAGCATCAGTTTTATTAGTTTAGACTTTCTAAGATTAGGAGCTTTTTTAAAAAAGATTAACCCCTAAGGGGTTGACAATAACTGTTCATGACCACAGTTTACAAGGAAATTGTTTAAGTTTAAACTATAGTGCCAGTAGCTTCAAATCCCATCTTTAAATTTTCAGAAAGATAGGAAGGGAAGTTCTAAAAAGATTAAATCCCTCTAATTCATTAGAAAAAGCGAAGACGTCCTTAACAATTTTACCATCAGAATTTAAGACTAAACAATCATGCTTATCCTTAGAAACATTGATACAACAAAAAACATAAAAATCACATCCTTAATAAAACTGGCTGTGGTATCAATAAGAACTATGTCGTATCCTTGCTCGTGATAAAACGTTTAGCGTTATCTAACACATAAACAAATAAAAATAGAATTGTGGTTGAGCCTTTAAAAAACAGTCTAAGATATTGGAGGAAGAACCAATACACAAGTCTATGCTTATCATATATTAAAAAGAAAAAGAACACTAATCACTATGTGTTCATTATACAAGGAGGGATTATGAACCAGCTTAAATCAAATAGGAAATTTTTGATTTTCTGTTTTGTTTATATCATTTTTTGCTTGAATATATTTTTTACGTCGTGCAAAGGGAAAAAAGAAGATAATTATTTTAATATCAAAGAGGTAGCAAAAGAAAAAACTGTACAAGAAATTAAAGAGCTTCATGGAATTGTAAAAGAAGCAGCTATGAACACGTTGATTGTTACGAGTAAGGGTAAAGATTATCATTTTATGACAACTGATGTTGATGTTACAACTGAAGAAACCGGAATTTTGATTGACAACCCGGTGCTTGTTTATTACCGAGGAATTTTAAAAGAAAATTCTGATGGAGAAGAAGTGGAGATTGTGAAAATACAAGTTATGGATAAAAAAGACATTATAAATGAAAAGTCAAATGAGAACATAGATACACAAGAGGTGATAAAAAATAAAGCACTTGAGATTTTGGACAGAATGTCAATAGAAGAAAAGGTTGGACAGATGTTTATTGCGAGATCTCCAAGATCTGAGGCGGCAGAAAAAGTTAAGGAGTACAATCTTGGTGGATATATTTTGTTTGCACGAGATTTTGCCGATAAGAAAAAAGATGAGATAATCGCCAATATTGAAAATTATCAAAATGCAGCAAAAATTTCTATGTTTATCGGCGTTGACGAGGAGGGCGGTACGGTAAACAGAGTTAGCAAAAACAGAAATTTGCGTGCGGTTCCTTTTTGGTCGCCACAAGCCCTTTATGAAACTGGTGGATACACGCTTATAAAAAGTGACACTAAAGAAAAATGCAATCTCTTAAAAAGTCTGGGCATAAATTTGAATTTTTCACCCGTCTGTGATGTTTCAACCGATTCAAAAGATTTTATTTATGAAAGAAGCTTTGGTAAAAACGCTGAGGAAACTTCAAAATACATTGAACTCGTTGTTAAAACCATGAAAAATGAGAATATGGGGAGTGTTTTAAAACACTTCCCTGGTTATGGAAATAATGCTGACACTCACATGGGTATTGTGTACGATAAAAGAAGTTATGAATCATTTGAGAAATATGATTTTTTGCCATTTAAAGCAGGAATTAACGCAGGGGCGAGCATGGTTTTGGTGTCACACAATGTGGTGAGCGCGATGGATGAAGATAATCCGGCCTCAATTTCGCCTAAAATACATGATATTTTAAGAAACGAACTCGGATTTGTCGGACAAATTATAACTGACGATTTGGCTATGGAAGGAGTACGGGGATTTGCCACGGACGGAGAAATTGCAGTAAAAGCTGTGGAGGCCGGAAATGATTTGTTATGCTCTTCGAATATTGAAATACAAATTCCGGCTGTTATAGAAGCGGTTAAAGATGGAAAAATTAAAGAAAAAATAATTGATGAAGCGGTCTTAAGAATACTAAAAACAAAGATAAAACTTGGAATAATAAAATAATAAATGGTATATGTCGAAGCTTTAATCTCAATATAGAGTTTTATAGAAAGTTTTATAATTTGAATTTTAAGACAAAATATAAGTTAATTAATATTTTTACAATATTTTGAGTTATGATTGCCCTAGTGATGAGAAAGACGAAGTGGACATATTTACAAACTATGCATAGTAGATGTGTGTTGAGAGAAGCAATGTAAACTTTTATTAATCAAAATTTGACTAAAATTTAGTTTCTTTTGAGATATTTTGACAGTATTACTGTATAAATTTAACCTCGCTTCACTCGCTTTCATATGAATAGGGACATCATTTTGTGAACGGGTTTTATGGTGCTAATGACAAGCACTACAAAATAGCAAGATTTAATATTTAAGCTTTTAAAAAGATTTTTTAAAAATATTTTTAAATTAGATCATTTGTAATGGTTTTCCTCAAATATCCACAGTTCTTCAGTTTTAATTAATTTTAGAATTAAAATCCTTTTAGTTAAATATCTAATTAAAATACTTTTATCGGCATTTATGTGATACAATAAAATCTTCTATTATTGTTGAATAGTAATCATAAATGTTGTATAATTATAAGTGAATACAAGATAAAGGAGAGATCATATGACTGCAAGAAAAGAAACCGAATATGGTACAATTACAATTTCTGATGCTACTATTGCAACAATTGCCGGAATAAGTGCAACACAAACATACGGTATCGTTGGCATGGCTAGCAAAAATGCTGCAGATGGTTTATTGGAATTGTTAAAGACAGAAAATCTCACTAAGGGTATAAAAGTTAATTCTGAAGGAAATGTTTTATCACTTGATATATATGTAATAACACAATATGGAGTAAATATATCTGCAGTAGCAGAAAATTTAAAAGAGAAAGTATGTTTTAATATTGAGAATTTGACCGGACTTGAAACTCCAGAAGTAAATTTAGTGGTTCAAGGTATTAGAACTGGTAAGTAGGGGATGAAATGAAAAAAAGTATTACTCCAAATATGTTAAGAAACGCAATTGTAAATGCTGAAAAAAATCTTGAAGCAAACAAAGATATGGTGAACTCATTAAATGTATTTCCAGTGCCGGATGGAGACACCGGTATAAATATGCTTCTTACCACTAAGTCAGCAACCGATTATGCTTTAAATGAAACAAGTGAACATTGTGGAAAGATAGCCGGAGCTATGAGTAAGGGTGCTCTTATGGGAGCAAGAGGAAACTCTGGTGTTATTCTTTCGCAAATATTGAGAGGTTTTTACATTGGCATTGAAGATAAAGAACTGCTTGATGTGAAAGCTGTAAGACATGGTTTTGATTCTGCTAAAGAAGTGGCTTATAAGGCTGTTATGAAGCCTACTGAAGGTACAATTTTAACTGTTATTCGTTATATGAGCAGTTTTGCAAATTCACACTATAAAGATTATGACGATCCGGTGAAATTTATTCAAGCTATTTACGAAGAAGGCGAAGTGGCACTTGCTAAAACTCCGGATATGCTACCAGTTTTGAAGGAAGCCGGAGTTGTGGACTCTGGAGGAAAGGGTCTTTTGATACTTTTGAGAGGTGCAATAGATGGCCTTCTTGGCAAGAAAGTTGAATATGAAATAGAACAAGTGTCATCAGCTAAAGTTGAATACCATGTGGATGAGAATATTAAGTATGGTTACTGTACTGAAATGGTGATTCATACAGAAGATAGAGATGTGGATGTCAATGAATTAAAAGCAAAGCTTTTGGAACTCGGAGATAGTTTGGTATGCGTTAAAGTTGACGATATAATTAAAGTTCACGTTCACACAAATCATCCGGGTTTGGTGTTTGAACTCGGATTAGAAAGAGGGTATTTGACTGGCATTAAGTCTGATAATATGAGAATTCAAAATGCTGAAGCAAGACGCAACCATGTTCTTCAAGAAGCAGAAAAGTACAAAGATTTAGAAGAACAAACTGATAACAAAAAGGATGGGTTTATTTGTGTGGTTTCAGGTGACGGACTCGAAACAATTTTTGAAGAATTAGGTGTAGATAAAATTGTGGCCGGCGGACAAACAATGAATCCAAGCGTGAACGATATTATGGAAGCAATTGATTCAATTCACGCAGACAACATTTTTATTTTGCCAAATAACTCAAATATTATTTTGACCGCACAAAAAGCTGCAGAAGAATCCGATAAACACGTGGTCGTCATTCCAACGAAGACTGTACCACAAGGAATATCTGCAATGCTAAACTTTGATATTGATTTACCGTTTGATGAAGCGCTTGAAGGCATGAAAGAAGCTATAGGTAATGTTAAGAGCGGTTCTATCACATACGCCGTTAGAGATACCAATATTTCGGGAAAATCTATAAAGCAGGGCGACTATATGGGTCTACTAGATTCAGATATTGTTTCAAGTGGAACTAGTATTTTTGATGTCTTGGAAGAAACAATAAAAGCGGGAAAGGACGATATGACATCTGTTATCACTTTATACGCGGGGGAAGAAGTTGGTGATGACGAAATGGAAGAAATGCGTTCAAAGATTGAAGAAAAATTTGAAGGGATTTTTGTGGAAGCGATAAGAGGAAATCAACCGGTTTATTATTATTTAATCAGTATTGAGTAAATTAAGGAGCATAAGCTCCTTAATTTTTTAAGAAGGGATATATATGGAATTAAAAGATTTAAAAAATATTGGGCCAAAACGCTTGGAGGGTTTAAATAAACTAAATATTTATAATCTTAATGACCTGGTTTTTTACGCACCAAATTATTATGAGGACAGAAAAACTTTGATTCCAGTTAAAGAATTGAAAGAAGGAGTGGCGGCACTTGTTTATGTAAAAATTATCTCAGGGCCTTTTTACAAAAAGACGAGCAGAAATATGGACATGATTATTTTTAATGCAACTGATGGAGAAAGAGCGGTTGACATTGTGTTTTTCAATCAAAGATGGGCAGCAGCAAATTTTAAGCGCAATTTATCATATTTTGTATTTGGAAAACCTTCAATGTTTAACAACAAAATTAGTTTTATAAATCCGATTTTCAGCCAAACAAAAACAGATGAACTGGGAAGTGTCGTGCCGGTCTATCCGCTTACAAAGGCAATAACAAATAAAGTACTCAGGCAATGCATAAAGACAGCTTTGGGAGAATTCGAAGATGTACTTGTACTTCCAAGATCTATCGCAGAAAAATACAATATTATAAATATCAAAACATTGCTAAATTTTGTTCATTTTCCAGATACTATTTCTGAAGCTGAATATGCTTTCAAATCGCTTGCGTATATAGAGGCTTTCTTGTTTCATGTGATGAAATATTCGGGAAGAAGTTTTTCAAAAAAAATTGATGGGTTCGTACTAAAAGACACCGAAGAAGAGAGAGAATTTTTGAGAAATTTGCCTTTTTTATTAACCGACGGACAAAAGAAAGCTATTGTGGATATAAAAAATGATTCTGAAAGCAAAAAAGCAATGAACAGACTCATTCAAGGAGATGTTGGCTCCGGGAAAACAGTTGTGAGCCAGTATCTCGCTGTTAAAACTGTAGCTTCGGGGTATCAAGTTGCATTTATGGCGCCTACAACTCTACTCGCCATACAAAACTACGAAAAGCTAAAGACTGTGTCAGAAAGAATGGGTTTTAATTGCTGCCTTATCACGTCAAAAACCTCAAAATTTGAGAAAAACGAAATTAGAAAGAATTTAATCACTGGAGATTTGGATATTTTAGTTGGGACGCATTCGCTATTAAACGAAGATATAAATTTCAAAAATTTGGGTTCTGTCATTATAGACGAACAACACAGATTTGGGGTTAAGCAAAGAGACGCGTTGATTGAAAAACAAAAAGGCGCAAACATTCTTGTTATGAGTGCAACGCCAATTCCACGAAGCCTAGCGCTAATTTTATATGGAGATATGGATATTTCAGAAATCCACTCTATGCCAAAGGACAGACGAAAAATTGACACATTTGTAGTTGCAAAAAACGAGATGGGGAGAGTAAATGGATTTGTAGAAAGCGAAATCAAAAAGGGCAGACAGGCGTACTATGTTTGTCCGCTTATTGAGGATAGCGAGAAAAGCGATTTACAGTCTGCAAAAAGCTTGTATCAAGAATTGCAAGGTAAATTTGATTGCAATATTGCAATTTTAACAGGACAAACGAGCGAAGAAGACAAAGATGAAGTGATGGAAAAGTTTAAAAATGGTGAAATTGATATTCTTGTTTCAACCACTGTTATCGAAGTGGGAATTGATGTGCCAAATGCTTCGACAATCGTAATAATGAATGCGGAAAGGTTTGGTCTTGCGCAGCTTCATCAGCTTAGGGGTAGAGTTGGTCGTGGGAAACATAAGAGCACTTGTATAATCGTGCATAATGCAAAAAGTGAAGACACATACAAGAGATTAAAGACGATTGAGCGAAATTCAGATGGATTTTATATCGCAATGGAAGATTTAAAAGAGCGCGGACCGGGTGAAATTTTGGGATTAAAACAATCAGGGACTCAAAAGTTTAAATTTTTGGATTTTGAGAGAGATTTAAAAATTGTGGAAGAATCCAAGATTGATTTTGATTTATATATACAAGATGCTCCAAAAGATGAATTTGAAGTGATAAAAAGAAATGCAACTGATATTTTCGACATTATGGATAATGGGGTTTTAAATTGAGAGTTATTTCAGGAGTAAATAGAGGCACAAAATTAGTGGCTCCACCAGGGTTAAACACTAGACCTACCGATGATAGGTTAAAAGAGAATATTTTTAATTTGATTGGTATTGTAGAAAAAGGCACAAAAGTGCTCGATTTATTTGCAGGCTCGGGTCAAATTGGGATTGAATTTCTATCGCGCGGTTCTACGGGCTGCGTTTTTGTGGATAACAACATAAAATCAGTTAATTGCATAAAAGAAAACATTAAAAAAACAAGACACGTTGAACAGTCAATTATTATGAAATCTGATGTAAAAAACGCCATTTCAAAACTCTTAGGTAAAAAATTTGATTATATTTTTCTAGATCCGCCGTATGATAATAAAAAAAATTTGCAAGAAGTGTTTGATATTATCCATAAATCTGATATAATAAAGGATAGTACAAAAATAATTATTGAAACGGTTGAAAACTTTCAAATTAAAAATGCAAATATTTTAAAAGAGAGAGTTTACGGCAAGCGCAAAATTCTCATAATTGGAGGGTCAAATGAGAGCGATATATCCAGGTAGCTTTGATCCGGTGACAAACGGGCATATAGATATTATTAAACGCGCATCTATGTTATCAGATGAGCTTTATGTGGCGGTTTTAACGAATTCAGATAAATCTCAAACTTTTTCTGTGGAAGAAAGGTTAAGATTTTTAGAATCTGTGACAAATGAATTTCCAAATGTTAAAATCGTGTTTTTCGATGGATTACTTATAGATTATGCTAAAAAGATAAATGCAGATGTGATAATTAGGGGACTTAGAGCTGTTTCTGATTATGAATATGAACTACAAATGGCAATAGCAAACAAAAAACTGTGTCAAGAGATAGAAACATTATTTATGGTTTCTGATTCCAAATGGTCATTTTTGAGTTCAAGCTTAGTAAAAGAAATTGCAATGTTCGGTGGAGATTTACACGGAATGTTGCCGGATTTTATAATAAATGAAGTAGAAGCAAAAGTACGGAGGAGGTAGCTTCATGGACGTTTTAGAAATTATTGATTCAATTGAAGATTTGGTTGAAGGCGCAAAACCTGCATTTTTTAGTAATAAAGTAGCAGTTGGTAGAGATGAGATTTTAGATTTGCTCAGTGAATTAAGACTAAAGTTGCCTGATGATATCAAACAAGCAACTTGGATTAAAAGCGAAAGAGAAAGAATTTTAAACGAAGCAAGACTTGATGCCGACAAGGTTGTAAACGATGCAAAAGTTGAACTTGGAAAACTTTTATCTGAAGAAAGCGTTTTGATTGAAGCTAAAAAAGAAGCCGCAGAAATCATAAATTCTGCAATGGACAAGTCTGTCAGTATATCGCTTGGTTCAATTGATTATACAGATAAAGTTTTGACTAGCACTCAAGAAAACTTGAACAAAGTTATAGACACTCTTAACGACAACAGGCGCCAACTAGCTGAAATGGCTGCTCAAATTAAGAGGAACAACCAATAAATTATTTGTATGTAAATAAAATGTCTTTAGCAACTATTTGTTGTTAAAGACATTTTTTGTTCTGTCAGTATGCGGAATTTTATCGTAAAAAGCGTGATACAGTTCAGTGAATTTTTCGTTGTAATAAAAGAGTTCCCGCGATTTTTTAGATAGTTTATTTAAGTTTTTATAATTTAATATAAGGTCGTTTGTTTTTGCAATTTGTTTTATTATTTGACGGCCATCTTCGCTTGCAGCAAGCGGTCGAATAAATGTGGTTTTATAAAAATACTGCCAATTTTCGTTCATATCAATTGCCAGCTTTAAAGTTTCGCGTTTTATTTTAGACTTTGTGAGTCTTTTATGATAAGCCAGTTCAATAAACTCATCGTAAGAGTCCGCAATAAAAGCGGCTTTTTTTATACGTGAAATATTTGCTTCGCTAAGTTTTATATTTGAATTTTCGCTCAAAAGTTTTAATTTTACAACTGTGTAATAATTTTCATTTTTATTGTGTACTTCAATATTTTTTGAAATAATTTCCTGCCTTATTGGAGAAGCTGCGTACCCGGAGTTATTTGCAGAATTATAATCGCTCACTATGCGCTTTATTGGAAAAATATTTGTGCTTTCAGGCAAAAATCCGGTGTACAAAATCCCAAGCATATCATTGCTTTCGGGATAAATCCCGGTGACTGTTTTGATTTTTTGACGCGCAAATTCATTAAATGAAAGATTGGAATCGAATTTTTCACTAAAAAGTTTAGAAGATTTTAAAAAACTTGCGGCAGTTTTTATGTAATTAACATCTTCGTGTTCAACACCAAAAAATAAATTTTCAAAAATGCCGGTGGATTTTAAAATTTCGATTGAGTTTTTCGCAAAAACGTCTGCGCCATTCAACACAAAAATTGCAGGTAGTTCAAGCACTAAATCCACACCGTTTTTAACGGCACTTTTTGCGCGTTTCCACTTATCAAAAATTGCAACTTCTCCGCGCAAAGTGTAGTCCCCGCTCATGATTGCTACAATTTTCGCGTTTGTGTGTTCGGATTTGACTTTATCTATAATATATTTGTGACCAAAAGTAAATGGATTAAATTCTGCAATCAGACAAAAAATTTTCAAATTATCACCTTATATTATTATACATTTATTATTTTTACTATGCAAATCTTACTTTATCATTTAAAACACTTGATTTTTGGACGCAATTGTAATATCATATTGATAGAAATTTAAAATCAGGAAGGAAGAAAAAATGAAAGTATTAGTTATTAATTGCGGAAGTTCAAGTTTAAAATATCAATTAATTGATATGGAAAATGAAGCAGTTTTAGCAAGTGGTTTAGTAGAAAGAATTGGAATTGAAGGTGCTAAATTAACACACAAATTTAATGGCGAAAAATTTGTTACTGAAACTGAAATGAAAGACCACAAAGTTGCATTGACACTTGTTTTAGATGAACTTACAAATAATGAACACGGTGCTATTAAATCACTTCAAGAAATCAACGCAGTTGGACACAGAGTAGTTCACGGTGGAGAAAAATTCAACAAATCAGTTCTTGTTGATGACACTGTTTTAAAAGAAATCAGAGAATGCATTGATTTAGCACCACTTCACAACCCTGCAAACTTAATGGGTATAGAAGCTATTCAAAGTTTAATTCCGGGAGTTCCGAATGTTGTTGTATTTGATACAGCGTTCCATCAAACAATGCCAGCAGAAAATTATTTATATGCTCTTCCATATGAATATTATGAAAAATACAAAGTTAGAAGATACGGTTTCCACGGAACAAGCCACAATTTTGTTTCTCAAAGAGCAGCTGAATTCCTCGGTAAGAAGAGAGAAGATTTAAGAATAGTTACTTGTCATTTAGGAAACGGAA
Organism: Ezakiella sp.; assembly: GCA_022778715.1. Lineage (GTDB taxonomy): Bacteria > Bacillota > Clostridia > Tissierellales > Peptoniphilaceae > Ezakiella. Next base: position 20,940 of record JALFRW010000029.1, on the reverse strand, counting down.
GTTCTATGGCTGCAGTTGACCACGGGAAAGTTATCGACACATCAATGGGACTTACTCCACTTGAAGGGGTTTGTATGGGAACAAGATGTGGTGATTTGGATCCGGCAATTGTTACTTTCATTATGGAAAAAGAAGGTTTAACTCCAAAGGAAATGGATAATGTTATGAACAAAAAGAGTGGGGTGCTTGCACTTTCAGGCATTAGCTCGGACTTTAGAGATATCGAAGAAGTTGAAGACACAAACGAAAGAGCAAGAATTGCTTTGACACAATTTGCAAACCGTGTTAGAAAATATGTTGCGGGATATGCTGCACAAATGGGTGGAGTTGATGCAATTGTATTCACAGCAGGTGTTGGTGAAAACTCAGCTTCAATGAGAGAAGCAATTTTATCAAAACTTGAATTTATGGGAGTAAAAGTTGATCCTGAAAAAAATAATATGAGAGGCAAAGAAGCAATCATTTCAACTGATGATTCAACTGTTACAGCTCTTGTGATTCCAACAAATGAAGAACTTATGATTGCAAGAGACACAAAAAGATTGGTTGAAGTAAAATAACTATTGACAATCTACTAATAATAGTGTATAATCAATAATTGACTGATATTTTTTTAGGAGGTGTTGAGCATGGCAGTACCTAAGAGAAGGACTGGTAAAGCTAGAAAAAATAAAAGAAGAGCTTCATCATATACATTACCAAGAGTAACAGTGGTGAAATGTCCAGAATGTGGAGAACCAAAGAGACCACACAGAGTATGTCCGCATTGTGGATATTATAATAAAAGAGAAGTTATCACTGTAGAATAATGATAGCGTATTTTAAAGCCAAACTAAAAGTTTGGCTTTTTTTCGCTAGAATGTTCACAAGTTAAAATTCTCTCTTGAAAATAATTGAAAATTAATTTATAATATTATAAGGGGGAGTTTTATGAAAATTTTACTTGACTCAAGCGGGCTCGACAATGGTTTTGAAACTGCTGTTGAAGCTGGCAAACTTGCAAAAGAAAAAATGAATTTGGACATCGCAGTTGTAGGATTGCCGGAAATTGAATCAGCGGTTAAATCTGCAGGCTTAGATTTTGAGCCAGCTTTTTCTGAAATTACTCCTTTTGATGAAAATCCATCGCTTGCCATCAGAAGAAAAAAAGACAGTACTATTAATGTAGGGTTAAATCTTTTGAAAGCAGGCAAATATGATGCATTTGTTTCGGGCGGAAACACAGGCGCTGTTTTGGCTGGTGGGATGCTTATTGTTGGCAGAATTAACGGAGTAAAGAGAGCGGCGCTTACCGGTATTGTACCCTCAAAAAATGGACCATTTATTTTGGTCGATATCGGTGCAACAGCTGACGCTACGCCTGAGATGCTTTTATCTTTTGCAATCATGGCTAGCAAATATGCAAAAGAGGTTTTGGGAATTGATAATCCTCGCGTGAGTTTGTTAAGCAACGGTGTTGAAGAGCACAAGGGCAATGAGGCGACAAAAGCCGCAAATAAACTTTTCAAAGAAAGCAATTTTAATTTTATCGGCAATATGGAAGCTAGAGATATTTTTGAAGGCAACACCGATATTTTGGTTACAGATGGTTTCGCTGGGAATATTATGGTGAAGGCTCTTGAAGGTGAGTTTTTATATGTAAACTATATTTTAAAAGAGGCTGCAAAAGATAATTTTATTGCAAAGATTGGACTTGGACTTGCAAAAAAAACCATGAAAAAAAAGTTTAGAGTGTTAGATGCAACCAAGTTCGGAGGAGTGCCACTTTTGGGACTAAAACAACCAGTTATTAAGGCCCATGGCAATTCCAATGTAGAGGCTTATTATAATTCCATATCAGTTGCAAAAAAAGTTGTTGAAACTGATATGACAAAGAAAATAGAAAATGCTTTTAAAGGAGAGGTTTATGAATAATATTGATCAAAAAATTTATCAAGCAATTTCAACTCAATTTAATGTATCACTTGATGATTTAAAAGAAGAAACCTCATTCAAAAATGATTTGAATGCAGATTCACTAGATTTAGTTGAGTTAATTATGGCTCTTGAAGCAGAGTTAGGAATAGAAGCTGAAGACGATGATTTAGAAAATATTGAAACTATTGGAGATTGTCTAAAATACGTTGAAAAAAGCGTAAAATAGTTAATAAAAAATATTATCCGGTTTTATCCGGATTATTTTTTGATATGAGGGATATAATTGTTATTAAAAGAGTTAAACATTAGGGGTTTTAAAAGTTTTTTAAATAGTACAAAATTGACATTTTATGATGGCGTGACTGCGATTGTAGGACCAAATGGTAGTGGAAAGAGTAATATCACAGATGCTATCAGATGGGTGCTTGGCGAAAGCAGTGTTAAGACGCTACGCGGCAGCAAAATGGAGGATGTAATTTTTACTGGAACTGAAGATTTTAAGCCGGTCGGATTTGCAGAAGTGAATATTGTGTTTAGTGAATGTGACTTGGAACGCTTTCCTTATTCTGAAATCTCTGTTACAAGGCGATTATATCGAGATGGAGAAAGTGAGTACTACATAAATAAAAACAAAGTTCGCCTAAAAGATGTACGAGAATTATTTATGGACACTGGTGTGGGTCGCGATGGATATAGTATAATTGGGCAAGGGCAAATTGAGCAAGTGCTTTCAACAAAGCCGGAAGACAGGAGATTTATTTTTGAAGAGGCTAGTGGAATTAGCAAGTTTAGATATAAAAAGGAAGAATCTTTAAATAAATTAGAAAAATCTAAAGCCGATTTGGAACGCTTAAATGATATTTACATCGAGATAGAAAAGAATTACAAAAGAACAGAAAACGACTGCATAAAGGCAGATAAATATAGAAATTTAATCACGATTAAAAATGCTTTGGAGCTTGATTTAATTAAGATAAATTTGTCCAAAAGTACTGAGAATAAAAAAGCATTAAACAAGAATTTAGAAATATATATTTCGAACAAGATTGATTATGAAAACGACTTAGCTCATAAAAAGGTTAAGCTCGCTGAGTTAGAAAAAGATATTGAAGAAAAAACAAATATTCAAAATGATTTGTCGAATAAAAAAATGGGAGTGATTAGAAGCTTTTCGGATTTTAAAGCAGATTGGAAAGTGTCTGAAGAGACTATCAAAAATTTGGAAAATGAAAAGGCGAATTTCAAAGAAAGACTTGACAGTTTGAATGAAAAAAAAGTAAGAGCTTTTAAAATTAAAACTGACCTGGAAAAATTTGTGGCGCAAACTAAAGATATCACACTTACTGATGATGAAAAGCAAAAAAGAGCTGAAATTGATAAAAAATTAGATGAGATGAATGTAGAACTTTCAAGACTTAGCGAAATTGCAATTGAGAATAATTTGAGTTATTCAAAGGGCAAATTTGATGCAGAATCTAAAACGCAAAAACTTGAATTTTTCAATTCCAGACTGAGTGAATTAAACAATACGAAAGCTGAAGTAGAGAGCTTAATTGAAAAAGAAAATGCTAATATTCAAGATCTTTTATCTAAAAAAGCAGATCTTCAAAAAGAATCTGAGTTTTTAGCCAGCAGCATTAACAAATTAAAATCAGAATACACTATATCAATTGAAAGCAAGACAAATTACGAAAGAGCATATGCAGAAATCATAAACAAGAAAAATAATCTCACTTACGAGCGTGATGTTAAAAATAATATTTTAAACCAATTTCAGTTGTCCGGATTTGCGAACAAAAAGATTAATGAAGAGTTCAAAAAAGCAGATGGTAATTTTGGCGAAGTTTCTTATAATATAGAGGTTGAGAAAAAATACACAAAGGCGATTGAAATTGCACTTGGTGCAAAACTTAATTACATTATAACGGACACGCAAGCGAGCGCAAATCAAATGGTTGAATTTTTAAAGTTGAACCGCTATGGCAGAGCAACTTTTTTACCGCTAGAGCTATACAAAAAGGATTTGTATTATCCAAGGATTGTTCCGGATGATAATTTGATTGGTTATGCGTTTGATTTTGTAAAAATTGTGCCTGAATTTAAGAATTTGATAAAAAGTCTAATGGGTCCGATTTTAATTTTTAAAGATTTGGATAGTGCAACTAAAAATAGAAAAAAATATAAATCCAGCATTGTGACTTTAGATGGAGAATTTCTTCATTCCCAAGGGTCAATCACCGGCGGATATAACAAAAAAGACAATATCACTCCACTATCAATTAAAAATGAGGTATACGCCATTAATGAGCAACTTGCTGCCACAGAAAAAGAGCTTGTAAAATTGAAAGAATCAGAAGCTGAGTTTTCAAATTTAAATGCACTTGAAAAAAAGCTTCAAACTACAATTGAAGAATATCAAACAAAAAAATCTGATTATTTAAAACTAAATACTGACATTAATATTAAAAACACAAATAAAGAGAATTTGGAAACTAGACTTACTGAAATTGTAAATTCAATTAAGGAAGTGGAAGCAAATATAAGAGGCATTGATTTAATCGAAGTTTCCGATGTAGATTATATAAATTCGAAGCTGGAATACGAAAATTACAAGATTAAGTATAGCACTTACAAAGATAGTATAGAACAAACTTTGGCAGCTTTAGTTAAAAAAGAAGAAGATACTAAATTTGCGGAATTTAAGTTGGACAATGCTAAAAAGAAAATTTCAGAAAATAATGAAGATATTATTCAAATAGATTCGGAAATAGCGAATGTAAAAGAAAAAATTGAAAGATGCGAAGAAAAACTTAAAGAAATAAAAGAATCCCACAAAAGCACTTTTGAAAAACTTTCTGAATTTGAAAGTGCAGAAGCCAAAATCGATTCTGAAATAAACACTATAATAGATGAGAAAAATACGCTTAATGCTAAAAAAATTGATTTAAATGCAAATATTAATTCGCTTCAAGACGATCTTACAAATATGGATGAAAAAATTAATTCCCTGAATATTAAGCTAGCAAGGATAGATGAAAACATTCAAATTGAACTTGAAAATTTAAAGAAAAACTACAATTTTGATATAGAAGATTTAAATTTTGAAGTGCCTAAAAAATCTATCACTTCTATTACAGATGAGCTAAAAAGACTAGATATTCAAATCGAAAGATTAGGCACGGTAAATCTGGCAGCTGAAGCTGAATTTCGTGAAATAAAGGCTAGAAAAGAATTATATGAAAAGCAGTTAGTTGATTGCAACAAAACAATCTCGGATTTGGAAAAGATAATATCAAATCTAAATTCAGATATGAAAACTCAATTTAACAAAGCTTTTAAAGAAATTAACGAGAACTTCAAATATGTGTTTGAAACTTTGTTTGAAGGCGGTGAGGCAGGTCTGAGTTTGATGGACGAAAGCGATCCATTAAACTCAGGCATAAATATAGTGGCAAAACCGCCAGGGAAAAAAGAGCAGCCGTTAAGTTTGTTATCTGGTGGTGAGAAAACATTGACCGCGATGGCACTTTTGTTTGCTTTTTTAAAATTAAAACCTAGTCCATTTTGTATTTTGGATGAAATTGATGCTGCTCTTGATGATGCAAATATTGTTCGCTATACTGCATTCTTAAAAAAACTGAGCAAAGAAAGTCAGTTTATAATAATCACACATAGAAAACAGACAATAGAAGTGGCCGATACAATATATGGAATTTGTATGAGAAAAAAAGGAATAAGTGAAATTATCAGTATGAGGTTTTCAGATTATGTAGAAGAGTCCTAAATAAAGGGCTCTTTTTATTGATATTAACTTGTTTTTATAGTATAATTTGTTTAGTATATTTAAAAGGAGAATGATATGTTTAATTGGTTTAAAAATAGATTCACCAAGAAAAAAGACGAAGAGCAAAAAGAAGAAATATTTGCGGAAAAACCAGAAGAACCTAAAGAACAATTTGATGAAATTAAAGAAGAAAAAACAGAAACATTTGCATACGAGAATGAACCGAAAATTGCAGATAAAAAATCAAAAGAAACTTTTAAAGAAAAGAATCAAGAAAAAACTGATATAAAGATTGAAGAGAAGCATGAGCTGAAAAACAGAACTGAACAAATCAAAAAAGAAATAGAAAAGCATGATAAAACGTATGACGGCGAACCGGAAATGGCTGACACAAAGGAAAGTGCTTTTACTAGATTTATGAAAGGCGTTAACAAAACTAGAAAGAATTTTACTTACGCAATCAATTCAATTTTTACTGGAAATGATATCAATGAAGATTTTTATGAAGAACTAGAAGAAATTATGGTAATAGGCGACATTGGAGTAAACACAACCATGAATATTATCGATACTTTAAGAGAAAGGGTTATCGACAAAAACATTCACAAGTCAAACGAAGCTAAAGATTTACTAAAAGAAATTATCTTGGAATTTATGAACAAGAACATTGATTCAAATAGTCTTGATTTGGAACCATCGCCTGCAATTTTGATGATGGTTGGCGTAAATGGGGTTGGTAAAACTACAACTTGCGGGAAGCTGGCATATCAATTTAAGCAAGAGGGTAAGAGCGTTGCAATTATCGCTGCAGACACTTTTAGAGCGGCTGCAACTGAGCAATTGGAAGTTTGGGGCGAAAGAGCAGGAGTGAAAGTTATAAGCCAAAAAGAAGGAGCAGACCCTGCGGCAGTCGTGTATGATGGACTTGACTATTCGCTAAGAAATAATATAGATATTACAATTATTGATACAGCCGGAAGACTTCACAACAAGGTCAACTTAATGAATGAACTAAATAAAATAAGAAGAATTATAGATAAAAAAATGCCCGAAGCTAAATTGGAAGTAATTTTAGCAGTGGACGCAACTACTGGGCAAAATGCATTGCAGCAAGTTAAAGAATTTAAAGAAGCTGCACAAGTAACAGGGGTGTCATTAAATAAACTTGACGGCACTGCAAAGGGGGGAGTAATAATCCCAATCCAATACGAAGAACATATTCCGGTAAAGATTGTGGGGGTGGGCGAATCTATTTATGATTTGCAACCATTTGATTCGGAATTATTCGTAAATGCAATTTTTGAATAAATTTAAAAAGAAAAAAACTATTGACTTGACGATTTTTTTGTGCTAGAATAACTAGTGTCAACATTAATAGTTGACAAGGAGTTGTTTTTGTGATAGATTACTTTGAAAGAGGAAAATTATTTGAATTTTATAAAGAGCTTTTATCCGTTAGCCAAAGGGAGGCTCTGGAGTTGTATTACAATGATGATCTAACTATGGCTGAAATTGCAGATGAACTCGGCATAAGTAAACAAGCTGTGTCCACTAATATTAAAAACGGAGTGGAAAAGCTAAAAGAATTTGAAGATAATTTACATTTGGCAAAAAATTATTACATTGTAGAAAGCGCAAAAGATAAACTTGAAAATTTATATCATAACTCTGTCAAGCAAGATAATTTACCAAACGATATTCAAGAAGATATTTTTAAAATATTGAGCATGTTAGATGAAATATAATGTGAGGGAAGTATATGTTCGAGAGTTTAAGCGAAAAATTACAAGCCAGTCTTTCAAAAATCAGCGGCAAAGGTAAACTGAGTGAGAAAGATGTAGATATGGCTATGCGTGAAGTTAAGATGGCGCTTTTAGAAGCGGATGTCAACTTCAAAGTGGTTAAAGAATTTATTAGCAAAGTAAAAGAAAGAGCGGTTGGTAAGGAGGTTATGGAAAGCCTCACTCCGGCACAACAAGTTATTAAAATAGTAAATGAAGAACTCACAATTATGATGGGTGAAAAAGAAGAAAAGATTAATTTTTCATCAAAACCAACAGTGATTTTAATGTGTGGACTTCAAGGTGCTGGTAAAACAACCACAACTGCAAAGTTAGCAAATCATTTCAAAAAAGATAACAAAAAATCCTTAATGGTCGGGGTTGACATTTATCGTCCTGCGGCTATCAAGCAACTTCAAGTATTAGGCGAGCAAATTGACATTCCGGTTTTTGAAATGGGTACACAAAAGCCCGCTGACACTGTGGCTGAGGCATACGAGCTGGCAAAAAAAGAAAACTACGATATAGTATTAGTTGATACTGCCGGTAGACTTCATATTGACGAAGTCTTGATGAACGAGTTAAAAGAAATTAAGTCATTAGTAAAGGTTGACGAAGTTCTCCTCGTATTAGACGCTATGACAGGTCAAGATGCAGTGAACGTGGCAAAAGCTTTTGATGATGAGCTGACAATCACTGGTGTTGTGCTCACAAAGTTAGATGGTGATACCAGAGGTGGTGCAGCACTAAGCATAAGGTCAGTTGTAAATAAACCAATTAAGTTTATCACGACTGGTGAAAAATTAGACAAGATTGAAAGTTTTAAGCCGGATAGACTTGCAAATAGAATTTTGGGAATGGGCGATGTACTAAGCCTTATAGAAAAAGCTGAAGCCGTGTATGACCAAAAGAAAGCAATAGAATTAGAAAAGAAAATGCGCGACATGAGTTTCACATTTGACGATTTCCTCGAACAAATGGAATCTCTAAAGAAAATGGGACCGCTTCAAGATGTGCTTGGTCTGGTGCCTGGAATGAATTCTAAGGCAATGAAAAGCATAAAAGTTGACGAAAAGCAAATGGCAAGAATTGAAGCAATCATTAAGAGCATGACTGCAGGAGAAAGGGTTAACCCGGATATAATTGACGGTTCCAGAAAAAACCGCATAGCGAAAGGTTCGGGCACGAGTCCGACAGAAGTTCAAAAACTCTTAAAACAGTTTAAAGACACAAAGAAAATGATGAAAAAAGTTAACGGGATGATGAACGGAAAGAAAAAGAAACCTGGCAAAATGGGATTCCCATTTTTTAAATAGGTTATAAATTTAAAGGAGGTGAAATAATGGCAGTTAAAATTAGGTTAAAGAGAATGGGTTCTAAGAAAAGACCTTATTATAGAGTTGTTGTAGCTGATTCTCGCTCCCCAAGAGATGGTCGTTTTATCGAAGAAATTGGTTTCTATAATCCTATGAGTGAGCCAAAAGCTTGCAAAATCGATAAAGAAAGAGTAAATTATTGGATTGGAGTTGGTGCTAAACCAACAGACACAGTGAGCTATCTTCTAAAAACATATAACATTTATGAACCGAAGAAGGAAACTAAGACAGAAAGTGTAGTTTCAGAAACAGCTGAAGCATAGGTGATTTATGAAAGAATTATTGTATCATATTGTTAGTAATTTAGTTGTAGATATCGATTCAATTGAGATAACTGAAGAGGAAAAGGCAAATGAGATAACATATTTTATCAAAGTTGATGAAGATGATATGGGAAGATTAATTGGAAAGAAAGGCAAAATTGCTAACAGTATTAGGACTATTGTAAGAGCAAGTAAAAATGAAACAGGTAAGGGTGTTTTTGTGGAGATAATTAATTAGTGAATAATTTAGTTGAGATTGGCAAAATTATTGCTCCATTTGGACTCAAAGGTGAGTTTAAAATAGTGCCTAAAACGTACGATTTCGACCAGTATTTCAACTTCACAGAATTGACAATTTTTGGTTATGAGGAAAGCTTTGAAATAAAAGACATAAGAGTTATAAAGAACCAAATTTGCCTTAAACTTAATGGCATTGATTCAATCGCACAAGCTGAAAAACTTGTGGGTTTGCCAATTTATGCAAACGAAGATGAATTTAAAGATAATCTGGAGGAAGATGAGTTTTTAGTAAGCGATTTAGTTGGACTGGACGTGTTTATAGAAGATTCACAAGTTGGTACAGTAAAAGATGTATTAAATGGACCGGCTCAAGATGTATTGGTAATAACAAATAAAATTGAGGAAACTATGGTCCCTTTTGTAAGACAAATTGTGAAATCTCTAGATATTAAAAACAATCGAATTTATATTTCAAAAATTGAGGGATTAATTCCATGGATATAAATGTTTTAACTACATTTCCTGAATTTGTTGACGAAATAAAAGATTATTCAATGATAAAGCGCGGAATCGTTCACGGGCTGGTTTCAATTAATTCCATAAATATTAGGGATTTTTCAAAAGATCCAAACAGGCGTACTGATGATTATCCTTATGGCGGCGGCAATGGAATGCTTATGACTTGTCAGCCAATTTATGACGCTCTAAATTCAATTGAAAATAGAGGAAAAGTTATTTATCTTTCACCACATGGCAAAACTTTAAATCAAGCAATTTTGAATGATTTATCCAATTTAGATAATATGACGATTTTGTGTGGTCATTATGAAGGCGTGGATAGAAGAATTATAGACAATTATGTGGATATGGAAATTAGTTTGGGAGATTTTGTTATTACTGGAGGCGAGCTTGCTGCTCTGGTTTTAATTGACGGAGTTACAAGACTTATACCTGGAGTTTTAAAGTCGAACGAATCTTATGAAGAAGAATCATTTTTTCATGGTTTACTTGAGTATCCACAATACACAAGACCTTATGATTTCAACGGATTAAAAGTCCCTGATGTGCTTTTGTCAGGCAATCACAAAGAAGTTGATAAATACAATCTAATGCAAAGCATTAAGTTAACACAAAAGCTTAGACCAGATATGTTTGAGAAATTAGATATAAATGATTTTGATGACAAAGAAGTTAGAGATTTAATTTTACAATTAAGGAAAGGAGGAAACTATGAACATTATTGATGCACTTAATAAAGAACAATTAAAGAACGATATTCCTGAATTCAGAGTCGGAGATACTGTAAGAGTTCACTACAAAGTTATTGAAGGTGAAAAAGAAAGAATTCAAGTATATGAAGGAACTGTCATTAAACGTGAAGGCGGTCAAGTTCAAGAATCTTTTACTGTAAGAAGATTATCTTACGGTGTTGGCGTTGAAAGAACATTCTTATTACACTCACCAAGAATCGAAAAACTTGAAGTTGTAAGAAAAGGACGCGTACGCAGAGCAAAACTTTACTATTTGAGAGATCGTCAAGGTAAAGCTGCTAAAGTTAAAGAAGTAAAGTTTTAATTAATAGGATGAGCTGGTTTTTGCGGTTCATCCTTTTTGTGTATTTTTCTAGGAGGGAAATTATGAGTTGGTATCCGGGACACATGAAAAAAGCTTTGGATGAAATAATTGAAAAGAAGAAAATGGTGGATGTGGTTATTGAGATTGTCGATGCGAGGATACCATACAGCACAAAAAATCCGCTCATAGATAAAATTGCTGCAAAAAAAGAGCACATGATCGTGCTTACAAAAAAAGATTTAGCAGATATGATAAAAACGAAGGAATGGGTGGAACACTTCAAATCAGAAGGCTATAATGTTATTGCTATTGATACTCGTAGTAAAAGAGATATTGTCGAACTTAAAAAAGAGCTTGCAATTGTTCACAAATATTTGCTTGAAGAAAAAAATCAAAAGCGAGAAAATTTCGAAATGAAGATTATGGTTGTGGGTATGCCAAATGTTGGTAAATCTAGCCTTTTAAATGCGTTAAAAGGTCAAAAGAGCACTAAAGTTGGAAATACCCCGGGGGTTACAAAAACGATGCAATGGGTCAGAATTAGCGACAATATTTTACTCCTTGATACTCCTGGAATTTTGATGAAGAGTAAGAGCGAAGAAAACCGCGTGAACAATTTGGAAATTTTAAACTCTATTGACACTTCTGAAATTGATAGTGCAGAAATTGCCATTAAAATTGTGGATATGCTTAAAAGCAAATATCCTGGCAAATTAAACGAAAGATACAAAGTGGAAGAACAAGGAGAAGCTTTGGAAATCTTGGAAAATATAGGTAGAAAGCGTGGGGCTTTAATCAAGGGTGGAAATATTGATTACACAAAAGTGGGAAATATTATCGTTGACGAATTTAGAAAAGGCATTTTGGGAAATCTGACTTTGGAGAATGTGGATGAACTGGATAGAACAGAATTATAGCGAAGAATATATTTGTGGTATAGACGAAGTGGGCAGAGGCTGTCTATTTGGAGATGTGGTTGTAGCAGCTGTGATCATGAAACGCTATTCTTATATTGAGGGGATAAGAGATTCAAAAAAACTCACTGAAAAAAAGCGAAAAATTTTATTTGATGAAATTATGAAAAATGCAGTAGCAATTGGCCTAGGCAGTGCCTCTTCAAAAGAAATTGACAAAATAAATATTCTAAATGCTACAAAGCTTGCCATGAAGCGCTCAATTTATCAACTTGAACTTTTTAGAAAGCCCGATATAATATTGATAGACTCTGTTAAGCTCGATATTCCTGAAAAACACATTAGCTTTAATCATGCAGATGATTTGTCATATAATGTTGCGTGTGCGTCGATTGTTGCAAAAGTATCAAGAGACAGACTCTGCTATGGTTGGGACAAGCTCTATCCCGGATACAACATAGTAAAGCATAAAGGCTATGGCACAAAGGGGCACAGAGAGGCAATTATAAAACTCGGCAGTACAGATTTGCACAGAAAAAGTTTTAAGGTGAGAGTATGAAACAAAACAATAAAATTTTCGGAGACCTTGGCGAGGATATGGCAGTAGATTTACTTAAGAAAAAGGGGTATATGATTCTTGAAAGAAATTATAGAAATAAATATGGAGAGGTGGATATAATTGCTTTAAAAGATGAATTTTTAGTTTTTGTGGAAGTTAAAGCTAGAAAAAATAGAATGTTTGGGAGTCCACAAGAAGCGGTTGATGACGCCAAGATCAAACACATTGTGGATACGGCGGACGGATTTTTACAGGAGAGAGCGTGGCATAATGTGACAGTCAGATTTGATATAGTGGAAATCGTTTTTGACGAAAAATTTATTCAGCATATAGAAAATGCATTTTACAGTTATAATTAACAGGAGGGACTATGTATTCAAATATAAAAAGTGCAGTTTTGATGGGGATTTCGGGCTCAGAATTAAAAGTTGAATGCGATTTAGCTCAAGCAAAAATAAATTTTACAATAGTGGGGCTTGCTGATAAAGCAATCAACGAAAGTAGAGAACGCTGCACTTCAGCAATTGTTAATAGCGGATATATGTTTCCACAAAAGAGAATAACAATTAATCTATCGCCAGCAAATATCAAAAAAGAAGGCTCGCATACAGACCTTCCAATCGCGATTGCAATTTTGGAAGCAGATGGTGTGATAACCACAAACAAGGCAAACGAATTTGTGTTTTTAGGAGAACTTGGACTCGATGGGAAAATAGTGGCTATTGAAGGAGTGCTGCCAATGGTTTTGGCTATGCGCGATTTTGGCCATAAAAAATTTATTGTGCCATACTATAATCGCAAGGAGTGCTCAATAATTGACGATGTTGAAATATATGCCGTGAAGACGCTAAAGGACACTGTGGACTTTTTAAACGGAGATTTAGAAATTTTGCGAAGTAAAAATGTCACAAATTTAGACCAAGAAATAAATTATCCTGTAGATTTTTCAGAAATTAAATCCCAAGAAAACTTAAAAAGAGCACTCGAAATAGCAGCTGCGGGAAATCATAATGTACTTATTATCGGACCTCCGGGAGCCGGTAAAACAATGGCTGCTAGAAGGCTTCCAACAATTCTTCCGGACATGACCTTAGAAGAATCTATCGAAGTCACAAAAATTTATAGCGTGAGTGGACTATTAAAAGAATCCGGACTTGTGCGCACTCGGCCATTTAGATCACCACATCACACTTCAAGTTCAGTTTCAATCGTGGGTGGTGGCAGAATTCCAAAGCCTGGAGAAGTTAGTCTCGCACACAACGGCGTGTTATTTTTTGACGAGCTTCCAGAATTTTCTAGAACTACACTTGAAGTTTTGCGTCAACCAATGGAAGATAAATTTGTTAACATTTCGAGGATAAACGCACAAATAAATTACCCGGCAAACTTTATGTTTGTTGCCAGCATGAATCCATGCCCATGTGGATACTATGGTGATCCAAACCACGATTGCACTTGTACACAAAATCAAATTGATAGATATCTTAGTAAGATTTCAAATCCGCTTTTGGATAGAATAGATATTCATGTGGAAGTTAACGCCGTAAGATATGATGATTTAAAAAACAACAAACCGGCTGAAACTTCAAAAGAAATTAGAGCACGTGTGAATGCTGCCAGGAAAATTCAAATCGAAAGATATAAAGAAATTGGAATTACTAATAATGGGGAGCTTAGCTCAAAACAAATTAAACAATTTATTAGATTGGGAGAAGATGAGCAAAAGATTTTAGATATAGCTTATAAAAAATACAATTTTAGTGCGAGAACATATAATAAACTTTTGAAATTGTCGCGCACGATTGCTGATTTGGACAGTTCGGAAGAAATAAAAACCGATCACGTGCTGGAAGCACTGAGATACAGATCTTTTGACTCAAAGTATTTTTAAAATGAATGTAAATTATAAAGACATTTTGATTTGGCTAAATAGTCTAAATCTATCAAACAAAAAGATATTAAATCTGATGCACAATATTGATAATTTTGAGGAGCTTTTTTTTCTTCCGAAAAAAGGCTTGATGGATTTAGGACTACTTAACGAATCGGATATAGATTATATGATAGCGAACCGTGATATCGACAAGCTAAATTGGACAAAAGCGTACTACAACAAATTAAATGCAAAAATAATGACGATTGATGATGAGGATTATCCATATTATTTGAAAAATATTCCAAATCCGCCTGCGATTTTGTACAGAAAAGGTGATATATTAGAGCAAGATAATTTGGCAATCGCAATTGTAGGTTCCAGAAAAATCACAGATTATGGTAGAGAGGCTGTAAAATATTTAGCGAGCGAAATAGCAAAGCTGGGAATAACAATCGTCTCAGGCATGGCTGATGGGACAGATTCAATTGCACACAAAGAAGCTCTTCGAAATGGGGGAAGAACAATTGCTGTAATGGGTACAGGAATAGACATAATTTACCCTTCAAAAAACAAATCACTTGCAGCTGAGATTGAACAAAACGGTTCAATCATTACAGAGTTTCCGGCGAATATGAAAGGACTTCCATACAATTTTCCAAGGAGAAATCGCATTATAAGCGGTCTTTCACTTGGAGTTTTGATTGTAGAAGCAAAAGAAAAGTCAGGCTCTCTTATCACAGCATCGTATGCAGCAGAACAAGGAAGAGAGGTGTTTGCAGTGCCGGGAAATATTAACAGCTTGTACTCCAAAGGCTCAAATAAACTCATACAAGATGGTGCGAAGCTCGTGATGAAAGTTGACGATATTTTGGAAGAGATTATGGAACTGCATGAGCTAATATCAACCATGAAGGACAAAAAAGTTTACGATATTTCAGATGATGCAAACAAAATAATAGAAATTATGCAAGCAGGAGAGGTAACTTTGGAAGAAATTATCTCAGCAAGCAGTTTTGATATAATAAAAATCCAAAAAGTTTTGGCTGAACTTGAGCTTATGGACATTATCAAAGCCACTTCGAGAGGAACTTATATTTTAAAACTCTAAATAGTTGCTTTTTCTTTTCAAATTTGATAATATGTTGTGGATAAAAGATGGAAGTGATTATTTGAATTTATATATTGTAGAATCGCCTACAAAGGCAAGAGTTATTTCGAAATTTTTAGGTAAAAACAACAAAGTGTTAGCAACAAAAGGACACATAAAAGATTTGCCAAGATCCCGTATGGGCGTAGATATGGAAACTTTCGAGCCTGAATATATAACAATTCGTGGCAAGGGTGATCTGATTAAAGAATTAAAGCAAGCCGCAAACAAGGCTGACAAAGTCTTTATTGCAACAGATAATGATAGAGAAGGTGAAGCAATCGCGTGGCATGTGTCAAAAGCACTAGATGTTTATGGCGAAAAAAATCGTGTTGTTTTTAATGAAATAACCAAAAATTCGATTTTAGAATCCGTGAAAGAACCTCGTGAAATTGATTTAGATTTGGTGGACAGCCAACAAGCTAGACGTGTGCTAGACAGAATCGTGGGTTATTCAATAAGTCCACTTTTGTGGAAAAAGGTGAAGGGAAAATTATCAGCAGGAAGAGTTCAATCGGTTGCTCTAATGCTAATTTGCAAGCGTGAGGAAGAAATTGCCAACTTTGTGCCGGAAGAGTATTGGAATATAAAGGCATCTTTTTTTAACGATAACAATCTTTGGTTTGATTTAAAGCAAATTATCGAAAATGGCAAAGTGAAAAATTTAAAAGTGGTAAATGAGATAGAAGCGAAAGCAATTGAAAAGGTTTGTAAAAATAATCCATACAAAGTGCTTGAAAATTCAAAATCGAGTAAACAAAAGAGTCCGCAATCTCCGTTTACTACTTCGCTACTGCAACAAGAAGCAAATAAAAGACTCAATTTTAAATCCTCATTTACAATGCAAATTGCACAAAATTTGTATGAAGGGATAAAAATAGGAACCGAAGAAGTTGGTCTTATCACATACATGAGAACGGATTCCAAGAGAATTTCGCCAGAAGCTGCAAAACAAGCAGGCAATTATATCAAAAATCATTACGGTGAAGATTATTATGAAGGTCCAAAAAATTATCTAAACAAAGCGAAAAACACTCAAGATGCGCACGAAGCGATTAGGCCAACAGACGTTTATAGAACTCCAGAAAAAATGCGCAATTATCTTTCCGAGGCTCAATATAAACTCTACAAATTGATATGGGAAAGATTTGTGGCATCTCAGATGACTAAAGCTAAATTTGTTTCTAATAAGGTTACCCTAATAAATAGTAACTATGTTTTTAAAAACGTGGTAAACAAATTAAACTTTGATGGCTATATGAAAGTGAGTGGAATTGAATCAGGATTTACCGATGTGGATCTAAAAAAATTTAAAGTGGGTGAAACGCTAAATCATACTGCATTTGACAAAAAGCAACAATTCACAAAAGCTCCGGCAAGATACACTGAAGCAACTTTGATAAAAGTATTAGAAGCTGACGGAATCGGCAGACCGTCAACATTTGCACCAACAATTACGACTCTTTTAAATAGAACCTACGTTGAAATTGAATACAAAACTCTAAAACCAACTGAACTTGGAAAAATCGTAAATGAAATTTTGGTCGAATATTTTCCGTCAATAATAAATGTGAAATTCACTGCTGATCTTGAAGTTATTTTGGATAGAATTGCAGATGGAAAAGAAGATTGGAAACAAGCGATCAAAGATTTCTATGAAGTTTTCGAAAAAGATTTAAAAGTTGCCGAAAAAGAAATGGAAAAAGTAGCGATAAAAGACGAAGTGAGTGATGAAGTTTGCGAAAAATGTGGTAAGCCGATGCTCATAAAGCAAGGTCCTTACGGAAAATTTTTAGCGTGCTCAGGTTTTCCTGATTGCAAAAATACAAAGCCAATTGAAGATAAAATAGGGATTAAATGTCCGAAATGTCATAATGGTGATATAGTGAAAAGAAAAAGCAAACGTGGCAGAGTATTCTATGGTTGCAATAAATATCCAGAATGCGACTTTGCATCATTCGATTTACCAATTGAAAAGCCATGCCCAAAGTGTGGCGGTGTTTTGACAGAAAGGAAAAAAGTAAAGAACAATTTAATAAAATGCTTGAATTGCGATTACAAAGAAGAAGTACCACGAAATTAGCAAATTGACAAATCTTTAGTGATTATGTATAATAATAATTGTAAATCAGGCAGTCGCATCGCAAGATGAGGAAAGTCCGTGCTCCATAGAGCGAAAATGCTGGATAACATCCAGTGGAGGCGACTCCAAGGCTAGTGCAACAGAGAGATACCGCCAACTTGTTTGGTAAGGGTGGAAAGGCGAGGTAAGAGCTCACCAGCGCTTAGGAGACTAGGCGGCTATGTAAACCCCATTTGGAGCAAGGCCGAAGAGAGAATTAAACAATGTTGCTCGCATTGTCTCTAGTTGGTAGGCCGCTAGAAGTTTCTGGCAACAGAAATTGTAGACAGATGACTGCTTAATACAGAACACGGCTTATAGATTTACTAAGACCACTTTAAGTGGTCTTATTTTTTTCAATTGTCAAAATAATCTAGATAGAACAGACTAAATTTATAAACACTTGCGGGGTGTTTTGTAGTTCAAGGATTTTTTGTAATATATTCTTCTATTGAGGATCCTTATTTACAAAGCATTGTTTTAATAATTTTTGACATTACATTTTTTGTCTTGCATTTAATTAGAAGGAGTTTGACTTTAAAATTGTCGCCGTTATATCTTTTGTAGGGAGTTCTTGAATTAAAATATAAGCTTATTTTAATTATTCTAATATTACATCAGGAGTTAATCCTTTACTTATTTTATTAGTCCATAATAACGTATTTTATCGTTTAACTGTTTAGTTTTTACTCATATATAGATTTGTTTTTCTTGTATTTTTATAGTTTTGTATATTTAATTCTCCATATCGCCAATTTATGACATTGTATATCATTTGACTTACTCTTAAAAGTTTTTGCAATTATTATAGCTTTTTTCTGCAGGTTAATAGTATTATTTATATAATTAATTCTATGGTAAAATTATTGTAAGTGATTTTGATACTTTATATGTCTTTCTTAATTAAGTGTATTTACAAATGGATTATTTGTACTTCCAACTAATGTAAATAGAATATTAAAATTAAAATAGTAAAGTAATTTATACAATATAGCAATTAAAAAACCGGTAAAAAGCAATATTAATTTGAAATAAACTGAGAAAAATTAGAGAAAAAGGGCGAATTACATACATAAAGAGGGCTGGGTTTGGTCTGTAAAACTAGCTAAAATATGATATAATGTAAAATAATAATTGAGAAAAACAAGTTACAATTTGCTTTTTTTACGGAGATGAAATATTAAAAGGAATTGTTAATTTATTAATTGAATAGGTTTAAATTTTATATCTCCTATAATCATTAATTTCAGTTTCATGCTAACAACTGAATAGAAGGTATAACATATAGATTAAATGATATAAAATAACTTTAGATTTTACTATCAATATTGTGTCAAAAATTTATATTATATTTTTAAATGGTTATATTTTTGGTAAAAACGGAGACTGTATTTTTCATTTAAATAAAATTTAGACCGTAAAGAATTAAGTTTATTTAAAAGCTTTTAAAATTGATGATCTTTAATTAAAACAGTATACTACTGTTAATTGTATATATGAGTATTGGGGAGATTTATGCGGAACTACGAAAACAAGGAAGAATTAAAAAACGAGATAAAAAGGACTTTTGAAAAGTATATTTCAGAGTTTGATAATATACCGGAGGAATTAAAAGATAAAAAAGTCGAAGGAGTTGATAGAACACCTGCTGAAAACCTTGCCTATCAGGTTGGATGGACAACTTTAGTTTTAAAATGGGAAGAAGATGAGAAAAATGGAGTAGAAGTAAAAACGCCATCAGATAAATTTAAATGGAACGAGCTTGGCGAATTATATAAGTACTTTACAAATACTTATGCTAGTAAGTCACTAAAAGAACTAAAAAAATTATTAACACAAAATGTAGAAGATATTTATTCTATGATAGATGGATTAACAGAGGAAGAATTATTTAAACCCCATATGAGAAAATGGGCAGATGAAGCAACAAAAACGGCTATTTGGGAAGTTTATAAATTTATTCACGTTAATACAGTAGCGCCATTTGGAACTTTTAGAAGCAAGATTAGAAAATGGAAAAAGAAGGAATTATAATATCCATATTGTATTATAATTAAATAGATAAATTTTAGATCAAGGTTAGCTAAATTCTTATCTTTATCAATTCTTATATTCAGTTATAAACGATAATAAGTAAGTATACTAACAGATAAAATAACAATTTAATAAATTATACTAACAATGAGAAAAGATTTAGAAATTTATAAAGAAAAAAAGACATAAGATTTTAAATATTATAAACTTAAAAAATCTACGAAATACAATCTCTTATTATAAATCACAGAATTATAAATTGCTTGAAGACTATGATAAAAAAGCTTGTTTGACATATAAAGCTAGATATATTAGAATTCACAGAGTAAAGGAGATAAAAATTTTGAATCATAAAACAAAGAAAATCGCAATTATATTTGCACTGTTAGCAGCAGTATTTTATGCATTCAATACGCCATTTTCAAAATTTCTATTAAATAATGTTGCACCAACTTTTATGGCGGCTTTTCTTTATCTTGGAGCCGGTATAGGCGTAGGAATAATGTATTTATATCACATAAAAAAAGAGGAAAAATCAGACAGACTTACAAAGCAAGATTTACCATATACAATTGGAATGATTGTATTGGACATAGCTGCTCCCATACTATTAATGATAGGTATAAAAATGGGAACGGCATCTAATGCATCACTTCTCGGAAATTTTGAAATTGTGGTGACTGCGTTAATGGCGTTGCTTTTTTTTAAGGAAAAAGTATCTGCTAAACTGTGGATTGCAATTGGATTTATTACGCTATCTACAATTGTTTTGTCATTTGAGGGAAATGGTAGTTTTCAGTTTTCTATAGGTTCTATATTTGTTATACTGGCAACCTGTTGCTGGGGATTTGAGAATAATTGCACAAAAAAGATATCAGATAAAAGTACGTATGAAATTGTTATGTTAAAAGGTATTTTTTCTGGCGGAGGCTCATTTACCATTGCATTAGTACTTCGGGAAAAGATTCCGGAAATGAGATACATTGCCGTTGTTATGCTCTTGGGATTTGTAGCGTATGGATTAAGTATTTTCCTTTATGTAAGAGCACAAAGAGATTTAGGTGCAGCTAAGACAAGCGCTTATTACTCTGTAGCACCGTTTGTGGGATCATTTTTAGCATTTGCAGTAAACGGAGAAAAACTGGGTGTAAAATATTTTATAGGGTTCGCGTTGATGTTAGTGGGAACAGTATTTGTTATATACGACACTATGATTAAGAGTCAATTTAGGGTTGTGTATTTGCAATGGTTGTAGCGGTTTCTGTACACAATAGGTACACAATGAGCAATTATTTTGACTGCCTATTGTAAAAAGTCTACTGCTTGTACAAGCTCGCGAGATTGATTGACGA
>JALFRW010000012.1 GCA_022778715.1 Ezakiella sp. | reverse complement strand
TCAGTTTAAGGTTAGCGCGGTTTTAATAGAGCAAGGGAACCACCTGTACCCATACCGAACACAGAAGTTAAGCCTTGCATCGCCGAAGGTACTTGGGGGGCAGCCCCCTGGGAGATTAGGTCAAAGCCGCACTAGTAAAATTAAAGAGAAAATTCTAGTAATTTTCTCTTTAATTATTTTAAAAAGCTTGCTTAGCTCAATGGTAGAGCAATCGGCTGTTAACCGATAGGCTGTAGGTTCGAGCCCTACAGCAAGCGCCATATGGCGGCGTAGCTCAGTTGGCTAGAGCACACGGTTCATACCCGTGGTGTCAGGAGTTCAAATCTCTTCGCCGCTACCATTTATTTTTTTTAGAACCTAATTTTTTAAATAGAGAAATTAGTTAAATATTATTGAACTTATTTTAGTCAATCTACCATAACTAATTAAAATATCTATTTTACAGCAGTTTATCTAGGAATAATTAGTATTTTGATAGTTTTATATTAAGAAGAAATTAGCCAATAAGGTCCTTATATTATAATTATCTTGAGAGAAGAGTTAAAACAACTATTTATTTTGATTTTATTGAGTTTACCATGATTTTATGTATGCCTAGTTTTTCAGTTATTCGTATCGCAGTTAAGCCTATGCAAAATACGGTATTTTGTTATAAAATTTAAATGATTCTTACTTTACTTTCGAATTTTTCGTTCAGCTAAATTTTGGACGAAGTAATCAACTTCTTAGAATTCTAATAGATTTTAAAATTGTTTATTAAAAATAATAAACAGAAAATTACTATATCATGGCCCTATGGTCAAGCGGTTAAGACATCGCCCTTTCACGGCGGTATCCCGAGTTCGAATCTCGGTAGGGTCACCATTTTGGGCGATTAGCTCAGCTGGGAGAGCATCTGCCTTACAAGCAGGAGGTCGCAGGTTCGAGCCCTGCATCGCCCACCATTATTTTTAATAATTTTTTGATTTTTTTTAAATAAATACTTGACAAATTTTAGATAATATGCTAAAATTACATTGTTGCTGATAAATGGCATAACGTAAGCTGAACTGAGGTTATTCATTTAGCAAATTAAAACTTAATTTGGCCCGGTAGTTCAGTTGGTTAGAATGCCAGCCTGTCACGCTGGAGGTCGACGGTTCGAATCCGTTCCGGGTCGCCATTATAGATGCTGGTGTAGCTCAATCGGTAGAGCAACTGATTTGTAATCAGTAGGTTGTGGGTTCAAGTCCTATCACCAGCTCCATTTGTTTGTTTATACAAATATATTATTTATTTTATGGATGAGTACCCAAGTTGGCCAAAGGGGACGGACTGTAAATCCGTTAGCTTCGCTTTCAGTGGTTCAAATCCACTCTCATCCACCATGGGGTATAGCCAAGTCGGTAAGGCACAAGACTTTGACTCTTGCATTCCACAGGTTCGAGTCCTGTTACCCCAGCCATGATCCATTAGCTCAGTCGGCAGAGCACTTGACTTTTAATCAAGGTGTCCCGAGTTCGAATCTCGGATGGGTCACCATTTTACGGAGAGGTACCGAAGCGGTCATAACGGGGCGGTCTTGAAAACCGTTAGGGCGCAAGCCCACGTGGGTTCGAATCCCACCTTCTCCGCCATTTTTTATAATTAAATATTTTATTATGGCTATGGAGAAGTACTCAAGTTGGCTGAAGAGGTGCCCCTGCTAAGGGTATAGGTCGTGTTATTAGCGGCGCGAGGGTTCGAATCCCTCCTTCTCCGCCATTATGCTCCGATAGCTCAGTTGGTAGAGCAGTAGACTGAAAATCTACGTGTGGCTGGTTCGATTCCGGCTCGGAGCACCATTAGGGGTATAGTTCAGTTGGTAGAACGTCGGTCTCCAAAACCGAATGTCGTGGGTTCGAGTCCTGCTACCCCTGCCATTATAAGTTTAGGGGCCTTTAGCTCAGCGGTTAGAGCACCCGGCTCATAACCGGTCGGTCCTGGGTTCAAATCCCCGAAGGCCCACCATTAAATACAAATCTTAGGATTTGTATTTTTTTATTATATAATACATATTCCCATAATTTTAACTTGGATTTTTTATTGTTTGCAGTATAATGTTTGTGGTGTTATTATGTTAAAGAGCATTAGTTATATATTGATTTTTTGTCTATTTGGAAAAGCACTTTTTAAAAAAATTAAGTTGCCAGATATTATTTGTTTTTTGCTAGTTGGCATTTTAATCGGTCCTTTCGCACTTGATCTTATCGATGAAAAGATTTCGATGAAAAGATTTTAAATATTTCTTCTGAGCTAAGAAGTATTGCACTTGTAATTATCTTGACAAGAGCAGGGCTTACTCTTGATATAAACGATTTAAAAAAAGTAGGTATGCCTGCAATTTTGATGTGTTTCGTGCCTGCAATGTTTGAGATTTTAGCGGTTGCAATTTTTGCACCAATGTTTTTAGGTGTGAGTAGACTTGATGCGTTGATTATCGGATCTATTATAGCTTCGGTGTCTCCTGCGCTTGTGATGCCAAGAATGATTATGTTAATTGAAAAAAGCTACGGCACGGAGCACAAAGTACCACAATTAATTTTGGCAGGAGCGAGTGCGGAGGATGTGTTTTGTATCGTTATTTTTACAGCTTTAATTGATCTAGCACGAGCAGGAGAAATAAGCTATTTAAAATTTCTGTCAGTTCCAATTTCAATTGTTCTTGGCACGATTGCAGGATATTTTATTGGGTATTTATTGATAAAACTTTTTAAAATATTTTTGATAAGAGATACCGTTAAAATTGCAATTTTGTTTAGTGTTTCATTCTTATTGTTGGAGTTTGAAAAGGTTTCTTCAATTCCATTTTCGGGTTTAATTGCAATTATGTCAAGTGCGATTGCGTTAAGAGATTTAGATTCAAGTTTGGCGGATAGACTTTCGCAAAGATACAATAAGCTTTGGATTATTGCTGAGATATTCTTGTTTGTGCTTGTTGGAGCAAGTGTAAATGTCAGTTATGCATTTAGCTATGGGTTTGTAGTTATTTTGCTCGTGTTAGCAGCGCTTGTGTTTAGAATGATTGGAGTATATGTTTCAATTTTAAAAACAAATTTCACTAAAAAAGAGCGCTTATTTACAATGCTAGCTTACACTCCAAAGCTACCGTTCAAGCCGCTATTGGTGCAATTCCACTTTGGTGATATGGCTCTAACTGTTGCTGTGCTTTCAATTTTAATTACAGCTCCTTTTGGCGCAATTATGATTGATAAGTTTTATGATAAATTACTCGATAAATCAAATAGACATTCTTAAGAATTTTTTATAGATTTTTATTAGGTTGTTTCAGCTAAGTATAACTTAAATATAAGGTTTTATTAACAATATATTGTATTGTAAAAAAAGTGGATATATAATAAAAAACGAACCCGTCTTATCTGGATTCGTTTTTTATTATATTATTCAATTGATCTAAAACCTTCGCCGTGAACTTCAGATGAATTTTTTATCCAAGTAAAAGTTTTTCCTTCATAATTTTTTAGGAAATCTTTTAGTTGCACATAATTTCTTCTGTCCAAAATTGTTACAATTACGGTTTTTTCTGTGTGAGAGTATGAGCCGTGAGCGTCATAAAGAGTGCAAGTTTTTTCTAGGTCTTTGTGAATGAAGTCCACGATTGGTTGTGGGTTGTCAGCTACGATTGTGATTTCTTTTGCCATGTTCATGCCATCAATTACATAGTCTATGATTAGCCCATTAACAACGACACCAAATAGAGAATACAAGCCTGTTTTTGGACCATAGGCAAAGGTTGCACCAAGGGTTATCAAAAAGTCGCAATATAGTACAGCTTTTCCTATATCCACACCGGTAAATTTGTTTACTATTTTTCCCAATATGTCCGTTCCGCCTGTAGATGCGCCACAGTTAAATACTATCCCAATTCCGATTGCGGATAAGATTACCCCGCAGAACAAGTCAAGCATTATATCGCCAGACAAACTTTGAGGATTTGGAGCTATGAATTCGAGAATTTTTACGATACCGGATGTGCCTAAACTAGCTAAAATTGTTTTGACTCCAAATGCCGGTCCAATAAGTAAAAAAGCTAAAATAAATAATACTGCGTTTACAATGAGCATGATGTCCCCAGGTTGTAGACCTGTAAATTCGGATAGTACGATACCAATACCATACGCACCTCCTACAGCCAGATGGAATGGCGAGTGAAAGAAGTGCACTCCGCAAGCAACCATTGTAATTCCAATTAAGATAAGTAAATATTCCTTCATTGAATCTTTGGATAAATGCTTTTTCAAAAAAATCACCTCGAAACTATTATAGCATAATTTGATTGTTATTTTTCATTTATTGTGGTTCAAATCATACTTTTTGTTAAAAAGTGTTTGTAAACTCTTTAATCGGGTATAAATAAAAAGCATTGGAGGGGGATTTTTTGATAGACAAGATTTATTTTTTTGGAAGTGAATATAAAAACGACAATGAAATTAAAGAGCTTTCAGATAAATCTGTGCTTTATTCTCCTAAAGGGAATGAGTCTATTTGTCTTGATGGCGATTCTGTTTCAATTGGGGCAAACGTTTTGAATTTATTCCATAATTATGATATAGTGTACTTGGATATTAGATTACTTAATACTACAGATTTGGGAATGGGCTTTTTGAGTGAATTTGGCTTTAAGTTTTTCAATGCCAAAGGAGACATCCTGACGCCAAGCGGTTACAATGTTTATTACATAGAAAGTTTGACGAGCAATGAATTGGAAAAATTTAATGGCAAAAAGCTGAGACTCATTTTAAATAGACCGGAAAATAGCAAGTATCGCTTCTGCAAAACCGGCTCAACTCCTCTTGCAGTTCTGGAATTTGAACTTATGAAGAGGAGCATTATTAATTTGGTCACGAGGATGGATGGACTTGGTTTTGACACCAAGAGCGATTTGCTTGCAAATGACGGGGGTGGATTCTCTACTGTTGTGTGTGCTCTTTTGAGGGATGAGAACATTAGTTATTATAGTATTTTGGAAGATATATCTTATGATAATGGCGTAATTAAGAAAATTTGTATTTAGGAGGTTTTTAGATGACTGAAATGCACGACTATAAGGAAGCTGCTTTAAAATTGCACGAAGAATACCAAGGTAAGATAAAAGTTGAAAGCAAATACCCTTTAACCAAGAAGGAAGATTTGGCATTGTTATACACACCTGGCGTTGCGGAACCTTGTAAAAAGATAGCTGAAAACGAAGATGACGTTTACAAATACACAGCAAAAGGCAATTTGGTGGCTGTTGTAACTGACGGTTCTGCAGTTTTAGGACTAGGAAACATTGGACCAAAAGCCGGTATGCCGGTTATGGAAGGTAAGTCAATTCTATTTAAACATTTTGGAGGAGTTGACGCTTTCCCGATTTTAGTGGATTCACAAGATACTGAAAAAATTATTGAAACTGTAAAGATGATTGCTCCAACATTTGGAGGAATCAATTTAGAAGATATTTCAGCACCAAGATGCTTTGAAATTGAAAGAAGACTTAAGGAAGAATTAGATATTCCAGTCTTCCACGACGATCAACACGGTACCGCAATCGTGGTTACCGCCGGTGTTATCAATGCACTAAAGGTGGTTGGTAAAAAGGTTGGCGATGTAAAGGTTGTTATTAATGGCTGCGGTGCTGCAGGTGTTGCAATTTTAAATATGATGAGAGAACTGGGCGTAGAAAACATTCTCATATTGGACTCTAAGGGAATTATCTATCGCGGAAACGAGAGAAACAACTGGATTAAAAAGGAAATTGCTGAATACACAAATAAAGACAATCAACAGGGAACTTTGGCTGATGCAATAAAAGGCGCGGATATTTTTATCGGCGTAAGCGTTGCAGGTGCGCTTACAAAAGAAATGGTAAAGACTATGAACAATGATGCTATCATTTTTGCTATGGCAAACCCGGTTCCGGAAATTTATCCGGATGAAGCAAAAGAAGCCGGTGCAAGAGTTGTAGGTACCGGTCGTTCAGACTTCCCGAATCAAATCAACAATGTGCTTTGTTTCCCGGGATTATTTAGAGGTGTATTGGATGCTCACGCAAAACAAATTACACCAAAAATGAATATGGCAGCAGCTCACGCAATCGCAGAAATCGTTGGAGATGAACTGGATGCTGACCACGTTATTCCGGATCCTATGGATATGACAATTCCAAAAAAAGTAGCAGAAGCTGTAAAGAGAGTTGCGAATGAATAAAGATAGTGTGTAACTAAAACATAAGGTTCCAGATATAAACGCAAAATTGAAGTTTAGAAGATTTTTAAATGATATTGCTCAGAGCAAAACTATTTCAATGACGATACACGATTTGTGCAATGTAAAACAGTTGTGCACAACAGCATCCTGATTGACAAAGATCGAAAATTGATCAATATAATTCACTTAGATTTCGGAAAAACACAAATGAATATTCAGTTTTAATTTAATATTACTTTTCGGCGAAAAATATACCAGTAATAATGCCGGAAGAAGATATAATAAAGTTCTTAATTGTACAAATTTTTTGTATATTAGAACTTTATTTGTTTGCGGTTTGATTTAAAAGAAAAGTAAAAAACGGTGCAAGGCGTATTATTATATAATAGAGGATTATAATGAAAAACAAAAAATGTCTATTATCGTGATGAATTTGAAATTAAATACAACGATTGAATCAAATCGGGCTCGTGCATAAAAATCAAATGGCGTTTGATAATTTAGACACTTTTGCGGGTCCGTTATCCAGTTTCATAAAATTTTTAATAAGTTCTTCCGCACATATTTTATATAAGTCTGTTTTCTTTGATAATATTTTTGCAATAAACAATTAGAATTTTCATTCTACCTCTTTATTAATATATATTATTTTTCATTTATGGCAAGAAGTCTATAACTCATATTACCGCCGCGTATATTTTTATAATTATTAACATTTTACACGTTGGCCGTTTATATGAGTTATTTTTTATTTAGCGGCGTGTTTAATTGTGCAACTTATCATTTTATAAATATCAATAGATGTGTTTTTTAAGAGTTTTTTCCATGAATAGTAATAAAAATGAATTTATGTATTTAAGGTTCATTTAATATGTAGTAATAAAGCGTGTCTATGCTCTCAGCTTCAGATATATTAAATAGGAATAGTAATTTAATTAGTAAAAGATTTATGGGCAAAAGAAGTAGACATTATTATGGTGACATATATAAATCAATTGAAAATTTTAGGTTAATAGAAATGTGAAATATATAATCTCAAATTAGGTTTTTAAGACTGGAAGGTTTTTAAAAAATGACATTAGTTAAGCAATTTCAAGAAACTTTTTATTAAGTTTTAATATTAAAACTATTGACATAAATAAACTTCTATGTTATTATTAAGATGAATTTAGATGAGAATGTTTTAATATGGACAACATCTATGGGATCAGTTTTAAAAATATGAACTCTAAACAAATTGAAAATGTTTATGGAGGAGAAGCAACAGTTAATGGGTCAGGGGATGTTATTAAATCAGTAACTACAGCTACCGGAAAACTTTCAGCAGCGTCAGTTTGGAGTATCAAAATTTCAGCTGTGGCAACGGCAAGTGTCGGCTTGTATACTTATATTAAAAAATGCTTATAGGGAGGTGTTTAAAATGAAAAAACTTACAGGTTGTGATTTAAGGAGTATGTCCTCGGAGCAAATTGCAGAAATTTATAACGGGATGAATACAATGGAAAAAGCAAGATTTATAGCTGAAAGAATGTCTGCTATAACGGTTGCCGCAAGTTTTAGCGGTGGAATCTCATTTTGCGTGTCATACACAATTTCGCTTGCCGCAAAATGCAGGTAAGAAGAAAAAGATGTATAGCGGAGAAAGCTTAAAGAATAAATCCACAGATAATATTAATTCAATCTATGGTAGCAAAAGATATGAAGAGACTCCGCAAATAGCGGCGTCTGCAATATTGATTTCCATATCAAAAGTTGTAGGTTCAGCACTTATTTCGGGAAGTGCATCATTTGTTGTAAGTGTTTCAATATCTGCAAAAGCAAAATGTTGAGACAAATTTTCGAGTCGAGTAAATTCTCGGCTCTTTTTTTGGAGGAATAATTGAATTATAAAATATTAAGTTTAAAAGAGAGAATTAAGGCCATATCAAACCACGAATTGAATTTTAATGAGTCTGCATATATACATTGGAGAAATGATATTTCAATAGTTAATGAAAATACTATTAAAAAGATGATGAATTTCAAAAAAATAGACCCTATTATTTTTTCAAATGCTGTTTCATATGATGCCGAATTTAAAAAAGATTATGAATCTGTACTTAAAAATAATATATATGAAAACTGGTTTAAAACAGTTTTTTCCGATTCTAAAGCTAGTCCGGAAATTTTAGATGGGTTAATTAGTGAAAAATATGCAGGTTTTCAATTTTTATTATATCCATTTGTAATTTATTTTATGAATAAACTGGAAAGTGTTATTGATTCAATATATAAAGATAGTGAATTAAAAATAGATAAAGAAAAAATTATGGATTATATTTTAACTCACTATTATTTTAATTTGTGCAATATTATTGTTAGAACTGCAATTAAAGAGGTGGATTCCGTGCCGAATGATGCAGATAACAAGTATGAATATTTCTTTGATAAATGTAAAAATGATAAAAAATTTTTAGAAAATATTTATATTAATTATCCGGTAATTGTTGTAGATTTTTATTATATAACAGAAAACACACTTGCATTTTTAAAAGAAATTCTTTTTAATATAAAAGCTGATTACAAAGAGTTAAAAGATTTGTTTAATATTAACGGTGATTTGCAGGGCATTTATTTAGGAGAAGGCGACAGCCATCTTGGCGGTAAAACTGTTACGGTTCTAAAGTTTGGAGAAAATAAAATTTTATATAAGCCAAAAACATTAAATATAGCTAAGTCGTTCAATAATTTTGTTTCGTGGTTCAATAAAAAAACAAAGGGGCTTAATATTAAAGTCCCAAATATTATTATAAAATCGGAATATGCTTATGAAGAATTTATTTCATTTTCTCCTTGCAAAAACGAAAAAGAAGTTAAAAATTTTTATTTAAGAATGGGTTCAATATTAGCAATTTCATATTTATTAAACGGAACTGATTTTCATATGGAAAATTTAGTTGCATCAGGAGAATATCCGGTATTGGTTGATATAGAAACTCTTTTAGGGAAACCCTATTATTTTAGTCTAAACGATTTAGAAAACGAATTTACAGTTTTTAATTTTGAAAAACTTGAACGCACTCTTTTTATGCCGGGTGTTTATATTTCAGGAGAAATTGGAGAAGAAGGAAATGATTTCAGTGCTTTGGGCGGAGGTATTAAAAAAAATTCTTATAAAATTGAATCGCCAACCGGCTTTAACTCAAATGAATTCAGAATTGAAAAAATAGATTATTTTTTGCCGGATTCAAACAATTTGCCTTTTTTTCAAAATGGTGAAAAGGTGTTAGCCGAAAATTATATAAATGAAATAAAAGAAGGATTTTATTCAGCTTATAATGTGTTTTTAGATAATTTACAAGAAATCAAAGAAGGTAATTTGCCGGAACGGCTTTTTGCGGACAATCTTGTTAGGGTGATATTTAGAAATACAAATAATTATGCTATGATATTAAAATACGCTCGTCATCCTGATATGTTAAGTGAATATTTAGATAGAGAAAAGATTTTGGAGAATATGTGGGGGATGGAAAATTTACCTCCGGAAATTATTGAAGCGGAAATAAATGATTTAATGAAGGGAGATGTTCCATATTTTTCTATTGATGTCAGTACAGGTGATATTTATAATTCTATATATAAAAAGGTATTAAAAGCGGAAGGACCGACTCCTCTTGATTATTTGAAGCTTACAATTGAAAATATAAGTGAAGAAAAAAGAGATAAATTGATAGATGTTATAGAATACGGAATAGGTAATTATCATGAAAGAAAGATATTAAAACTTAAAAAAGAGTATTTTTATGATGAGACTTTAAATGATAATTTAAAAGATAAAATATATAAAATATTAAAAGAAGATGTTTGTAGCATAGAAAAAGAAAGCTATTCATTTTTGAATAATAAAACATGGAATATGCTTATAGAAAACAGCGACGGTTCAAACAAAATTGTTCCTTGTGATCACTCATTGTACTCCGGTAAAGTTGGTATATTATATTATTTATATATTTATAATAAGTTCATAGAAAAAAATATTGAAAAAAAAGATTTTTATAAATATGAAATTGTAAAGATTTTTAAAGAAACAAAGGATAATATCGACGAATTTATAAAGTCGGGTTTCGGTTTGGGAAGCAATATTTCACCGGTATTTGTAATGCAGGAGATTTTAAAATTTGAGCATGATGATGAATTAATTTTTGAAGTCAATTTATTTTATGAAAGAGTTATTAATATTTTGACTAAAGAATTGGAAAATGAATCTAAAATAAATGTAGATTATTTGAACGGCGTTTCGGGATATTTAAATCATTTGCTTAGAAATTCATTTGAATACAAAGATTTTGAATATTTGCTCAGATTATTTTCCGCCCATTTAGAAAAGGATGATATTTTAAATCAAGCGGGACTTGCTCATGGGATAAGCGGTATAGCTCTTTTGTATGCAAGGTATTATTCATATTCAAAGGAGAAAAAATATTTTGATAAAGCTATAGATTTGTTTAAAAAAGAATTTATTGCTTATAAAGACGGTCTAAAAAATATATGGTGCAGAGGTTATGTAGGTATGATTATGGCAAGACTTCTTGCAGTACAAAGTTCAGATGAATTTATCAAAGAATTAGATGATGAGATTAAGTATTATATTGATAAAATGAATGAGACCGACTTTCAAAAAAATGACTGTTATTGTCATGGTTTTGCAAGCATCGTGGATATGTATGATTTAGCATATGAAATTTATAATGATAAATATTATAAAGAACGATCAATGAAAATTTTAAATGTTATAATTAACAACAGAATTAAAAATAATAAATTTTCATTAGAAACTGAAAACCATTATATGGATTTCAGTCTATTTACGGGTCTATCCGGAGTAGATTTCACCATTTCAAGATATATTTCCCCGGAAATTAAAGGATTAAGTTTTTTATTATGAGAAAAATTTTTATATATTTACCGTTAAGAAAGTCGGAATCCAGAATTTATAATCAGATAAATATATTGAATTCTTATTTAACAGCAAATAATGATGTTGAAATAGTGTATAGGACTCCCAAAAATTCGAAAATCAAAATTTGTACCGGGTGTCAACATTGTTTTAAGAAAGGAATTTGTATTCTTGACGGTTCTTCAGATGACGATATGCGTGAAATAAAAAAAGAAATGCTGGACTCGGATTTTATCGTTTTTACAAGTCCTGTTTATCTTCATAATGTAAATGCCGATGCTAAAAATTTTATTGACAGAATTGCATATTGGACACATATTTTAAGAATGACGGGAAAAAATTCTATGGCAATTTCTTATGCCGACACAAATGGTGCAAATATAGTTTATGACTATTTAAATAAGATTTTAAATTATTTAGGGTGCAAGACAATTAAGGGAGAGTGTTTTAGTTTCGGACTTTTAAAAGCAAGGGAAGTGGAAGATAAATCTAAGGCACTGGCACAAAATATTTTGGATGTAATTTATTTAAAAAAAGAAACGGTATATAGACAAAATCAAAAATTGATGTTTGATATGTATAAAGAAACTGCTCAAAATAACGGATTGAATGAATATGAAAGAAGATTTTGGAAATTTGTTTCTGATAGAGGGATTAAGAATATTGAGGAATTTGAGTATTTTCTAAATGAGGTCAAGAATGAAACACAAATTTTCAAACTCGGTTAAAAATATAATATTCAGTTTAAAGACAATATATGGGATGAGCAGATTATATGTATATATAATCTTATTTTCCGCGATTTTCAATTCAGTATATAATGTTTTAGTACCATTAATGATAAAAGTTGTATCAGAAAACATTATGTTTTTAGAAAAAGAATTATTTCAAAAAAATATATTATTAATCTTTTTTATTTCAATAATTATTAACTTGATAAATGCTTTTGCCAACAAGTTAATAATTCCAAAATTGGATGCCAAACTGAATAATAAAATTGTTATAAACTTATATAAGAATTATTTAAATGCAGATTTAGATTTATTGTATACGACAAATTATTATGATAAATACTATTATCAATTATCAAATACAGCTCATTCTATGAAGGCTATAATTGGAATATTTGGAAATTTTACAATGAATATTTTGAGTATAATTGGAATAGCCGGATTATTTTTGAATTATAGTATTTGGAGTTTGTTGATTCTATTTTTAGGAATAATCGTGTCATTTATTTTTTCTATTTCGGAAGAAAAAAAGAATTATAAACTTTCTGTAGATTTGGTTTCGGATAATAGACAACAGGAATATGTAGAAAGGGTGTTTTATCAACCGGAATATTCTAAAGAAGTTAGAAGTAATAATTCTGAGATATTTTTTGTAAAATTAAGGAAAATATATATAAATATAATTAATAAGATTAATCTTTATGGAAAACAAATATCAAAAATATCATTTATATCTCAATCATCCGTTTTTTTAGCTAACACGATTGTATTAATTATAGTTGGATACAGCATCATCAATCAAGGCGGAGATGTTGCTATTTTTGCAATGCTATATACAGGCATAAACCAGATAAGCAATCAATTATCCATGATTTTTACAGGATTCAGGTCAATTTACAGATTATCATTTGATATCGATAGATATATGGAATTTTTAAGTCTATCTGAGGTTTCATACGGAGATTTAGAAATTAAGGAATTAGATAATATAGAATTTAAGAATGTTTTTTTTGAAATTAATAATATAAAAATTTTTGAAGATATTAATTTCAAGATAAATAAAGCCGAGCGAGGAGTAGTATTCATAGGTAAAAATGGAAGCGGCAAAACTACTTTAGTCAATATAATAGCAGGTCTATACAGGATACATGAAGGCAAATATAAAATAAACGGAATAGATATTGAAAATTTTTCGAGAGCTTCAATAAAAGATTTCTTTTCAATTGTATTTCAAGATTTTCAAATTTATGCTTTATCAATTATTGAAAATATTTCAATGAAAGAAAAAGTCACACAAAAAGAGTATGATAGAATTCTATATATATTAGAAAGTTTAGGAATTAAAGATAAATTATTGAATTTACCGGATGGACTCAATACTATAATGTCTAATGAATTTCAAAATGCAATGAAATTATCTCAAGGAGAGCTTCAAAAAATCGCATTGGCAAGAGCATGGTTTAAAGATAGCAAAGTAATAATTATGGATGAACCGACCAGTTTTTCCGATGCATATTTAAAAGATAGTATGATACCAATTATTAATGAAATTTCCCGCGAAAAATTTGTTATATTAATAACTCATGATAAATCATTAGAGAATGTATTTAAAAAGAAATTATTCGTTCTTAACAAGCAAGTTATCGAGATAGAATAGTGCTTTCAGTTTTGAGTTATTAATAGGCAAATAATAATATAAAATATAAATGGTGTAATCAATACACTGATGTGAAAACTCTTATCGATGGAGACTCCGATAGGAGTTTTCATTGTTAAATATATTTAATTATCAAAATTCAAGTTATACATCTAATCTTATTTATTATATTATATAGCCAATACAGGCGACACTTTAATTAAACAAATTTTTTTTAAGCAACTGGATATTTTAAGAAAAATATGTTACAATTATATAAAGAAGGTTAACGATGAAAAAAATTAATAAATATGTTAGGATAATTGATAATGGAGACGATTATATACTTTTTAATTCAATAAATGGAGCAACATTAGATTTAGAAAAAAACTTTATTAAGATTTTGGGACATAATAACGATTATTTTATTGATTAAAAAGAAGAAATATATAATTATTTTAAAGAGAATTTCTTTTTAGATGAAGAGGATACTGATACTTTTGTACATAAAATGATTTACAAAGGCTATTCGTCCGAGAGCAAGAAGTTGAATATCCATTGAGGTAAACCGTAACTGCAACTTCAATTGTTCCTATTGTTATGAAAAAGGTACCTTTACAAAAAGATGTATGAGTGAGAAAACTATTAAAAGGATACTGGAGTATATTTAGTATACTGTGATATATAAAAATAAGACTGAGATATTAGTTAGTTTCATTGGTGGTGAACCATTATTAGATTATAATATTGTTATAAATATTTCTCAAAAAGTCTTGCAGATTGCCAATAAGTATAATGTATCATGTGCTTTTGTAATAAATACAAATGGAAGCATTTTAAAAAAAGAAGTAATTTCCGATATTAAAAATGCAAATTTCAGTATTACGTTGTCATTAGAGGAAGATCATAATAAGAATAGACCAGGAAAAGGTTTTAATCCTTTTGATAAGATAATTTCTGGAATAAATGAATGTTCAAGGGAATTAACTTCAAATGGGAATTCAATTTCTTTAAGATATAATGTAAATGAAGAGAATGTAAATCAATTTAATGATTAACCACAATTATTGTATATATTATAAACCTAAATCTATGTTTGCACCATGCAAGGCTTATGTAAACGATAATTTCAAATTCTTTGCAGACGGGGTAGTTGGCTTATGTGATGCTACATTATATAATGAATAGGATATTAATATAAATGAAGTTGATTTTAAAAACCTTAACAGTATCTTTTCGTATATTAAACAATGGACTCCTTTCAAGGAGGAGTGTTTATGTTGCAGTGATTTAGCATTATGTGGTGGAAAATATTTTTGTAGAGAAGATTGTGAATTTCAAAATGGATATGATTTAGATTTATTTTTAAAGTCATTTTATAAGTATTATAGTATGGGAATGGGAAACAGTTTAGATCGTTAATTGAAAGGAGGGGAGAAGAATGAAAGTGTTAGTACCTCCTACTGTAACAAACGAAGAAGACTGGCCAAATGAATTTGCATGCGGAAGTTGCAATGGTTCAAAGAGCGACAAATCTTAAGGAGAGAATTTCTAATAAATGCATCCAAAAGTTTATTAATTAGTTTTGGATGCATTTATTTATTATTTTTGGAGAAAGTTATGAATTATGTTGAATTAAAAAATGTTTCGAAGATTTATAAAGGAGGAGACGGAGTCAGAGATATTAGCTTTTCAATATCTAAAGGAAAGATTGCCGGACTTATCGGACCGAATGGTGCAGGGAAAAGCACAATAATTAAGATGATTGCCGGAATTTTATTGCCCGATAGTGGGGAAATAAATGTTATGGGATTTAATCCGGGTAAAGATATCAAAACAATCTCGAAGAAATATGGAATAATGTTTGGCAATCGATCCTCGCTTTGGTACAATCTTGCCGCAAAGGAATCTCTTTTATTGATGAAAGATATTTATAATATTTCGGATGAAGATTATGAGAAAACTCTAAACAAATATGCTAAAATTATAGATGCAACAAATCTTGTCGACAAAAAGGTGAGAAATATGAGTTTGGGCGAAAGAATAAAAATTGAGATTTTGGTAAGTCTTATAAATGAGCCGGAACTCTTGATTTACGATGAGCCGACTTTGGGACTTGACATAACCTCAAAATTGGCATTTAGAAAAATTCTAAACGATATTAGAGCTGAAGGGAAAACTATTCTAATCACGACACATGATTTGGTCGATGTTGAAAAGTTGTGCGACAACATTATTTTGATTAACAAGGGGCAGAAGCTTCTCGATATAACGCACGAAGATTTTAGAAAAATGCAGGAAGAAAATTTGGTTTTAATTTCAAAATCGGATTTAGAAATTGATACAAAGTTTTTTGTGGAAGAAAATCACGGAGAGTATAAATATATTATGACTGAAAAAGAAGCTATAATGATTAAAAGTCATAGTTTGGACAAAATGCCGCCAAATGAATTTTATTTTAGAAGTCCGAATCTTGAGGAGCTGTTGTATGTATTCTATAAGTAAAGATTTCAAATTGTTCAAAAGATATTTGACACTTTATACAAAAAACAAGTTGGAATTCAAGTTTGAGTCTTTTTCTACAGCTTTTGGGGTGATGATAACAATTTTTAATAATTTTATATTTTGGATAGCTTTGAAAAACGTTGGAGTGAAATTTCAAAATTGGGATTATAAAAAAATATTATTGCTAATCGGTTTTAATTTTTTATTTATTTCGATAAACTCAATATTTTTCGGGTTTCGCGATTTGGAGTATAAGATAATTAGTGGTGAATTTGATATGTTTATGGTGCGCGGGCAAAATCCTTTAAAGCTGGTTTTGCTTGAGAGAATGAATTTTTTGTATATTTTTTTGAATTTAATATTTTTTATTGTTTGCCTATTTATATCACAAAATAGTTTAAAATTTGAGATTATAAATGTTCTCCTTGCAGTACTTGTTTCAATATTTGCAAGTTTAAATTTTAGCTTGCTTTACGGCATGTTCAGCTTGCTTGCGTTTTATTTTGGAAAAATATTTTATGTGCGAGAAATGTTTTTTTCGATTAAGGATTCAAAAAATTATCCTATGGACATCTTTCCGAAAGTTATCTATAATCTTTTTATTTACACGATACCGATAACTCTTATCAGTACAATTCCGGCGAAAATTGCGTTCGGCGAAAATCGTGCAGGCAAGTATATCTTAATATCAATAGTCGGATTTATATTGCTTTGTACTATTTTTAAATTACTCTCAAAGAAAGCACTGAAACACTATGTTTCGACGGGAAATTAAGATGAAAAAATATATTAGACTTTTTAAAAATGGAGTATTAAACAGCAGTGCATTCAAAATGGACTTTTATTTTGGATTTATAACTATACCGATACAAATTATCATAAGTTGGTACTTTTGGAAATATGCAAATCTCGAAAATGTCGGTAGCGGATTTACGCTAAACTCGATTGTACTTTATTTTTTGATAGTAAATATTTTATCGATAATTTATTCGCCCGCAATGTATGTATGTTATGAAAGCATGGAGCTTATAAACAGTGGAAATATAATAACGTGGATGACAAGACCGATAGATATCAGAATGTTAAAATTATTCGAAAAGCTCGGTAATTTCTTTGTGATTTCAATTTTGCCGATCGCTCTATATATAGGTTTGGCAATTTTTACAAAGAGTATAAGTTTGTCTGTGGCGCTTCTCGGAACAGCATCCACATATTTCGGGTTTACAATTTTATTTTTTGTGCAACTAACAATTGGTTTGTTAAGTTTTTGGTTTAATCAGGTGCTCACTTTCAGAGATATGATTTTTGACATAATGTGGATGCTCGGAGGGATAGTTTTACCGATTGATTTCTTTCCTGAAATTTTAAGAGATATTTCACTTTGGTCACCGCTTTCGTATTCATATTATATCCCGGCGAAAATTATGGCAGGAATAATGCCGGCAGACGATATATTAAAGTTTCTAGTTTTGCAAATTGTTTGGATTTTTGGATTTTATTTGCTATCCGGTTTGATTTATAAGAAAGGAAAAAATAAAACAGTGCAGGGAGGATAGAAATATTACACAATAAATAATAGATTATTAAAAAAATTTTTAAAAAATAATTATAGAAATTTTCTATAGTTATTTTTTTGTGATTGAAATCGCTGACATATACTTAATTATAGAATTTTCACAACACAAAATAGCTTTTTTTTAACTATTGCAATATACAACATATTGGGTTATAATAACAGATAGAGATGAGAAACAAACTATATAGGGAATTTACAAGAAAGGCGATAAAATGAATAATCTGGAAGTTATTAAGAGAGATGGACGAAAAACTCCATTCAATAAAAGTAAAATTGAAGTTGCAATTATGAAGGCTATGAACTCATCATCCGGTATTTATGAAGAGGGTTTGGCAGAAAAAATAGCTACGGAGATTGAAGAGTTTGCAAGGGTAATACATACTCCGATCACTATTCATGCGATTGAGGAGCAAGTTTATTACAAGCTTACAAAATACGGAAATGTGGCTACGGCAAAGGCTTATGAAAGTTATCGTTCGGTTCAGGAATACAAGAGACAAATAAACACAATAGACAATGACGTAGTTGGAATTCTAAATCGCTCAAATTTGAATGTGCTGGATGAAAATTCAAACAAAGATGCAAAGATTGTTTCTACTCAACGGGATTTGATTGCCGGGGAAGTTTCAAAAGACGTAGCAAGAAGAATTTTGATGCCAACGGACATCGTTATGGCTCATGACAGCGGAGCAATCCATTTTCATGATATGGACTATATCATTCAGCCAATGTTTAATTGCTGCCTAATTAATCTTGAAGATATGCTTAAAAACGGCACTTGCATCAACGGCAAAAAGATTGACACGCCAAAGAGTTTCCAAGTTGCTTGTACGGTGACCACGCAAATTATCGCACAAGTCGCATCCGGTCAATACGGCGGACAATCTATCAACGGTGTGGATAGAATTTTAGCACCTTATGTGAGAAAGAGCTTTGACAAATACTACAAAGATGCGATTGATGATCAAGTGAATTTCTATGGTATTGAACCAAATGAAGAAATGGCTAGAGAAGTGGCTTGGAAACGCACTAAAAAAGAAGTTAGAGACGGAATTCAAACCATGCAATATCAAATTAATACTCTCATGACCACAAACGGTCAAGCACCTTTTGTAACTTTGTTTATGTATTTTAAACCGGGCTACGAATACGAAAAGGAAGCAGCGCTCATCACCGAAGAAATCTTGAAACAAAGATATGAAGGGATAAAAAATTCGCAAGATGTTTATGTGACTCCGGCATTTCCGAAGCTAATTTATGTTTTGGATGAACACAATATACATGAAGATAGCAAATACTATTATCTTACAAAGCTTGCTGCAAAATGCACTGCAAAGAGGATGTATCCGGATTATATCTCCGCGAAAAAAATGAGAGAATTATATCAAGGCAACGTGTTCTCCCCGATGGGATGTAGAAGTTTTCTCGCTCCATGGAAAAACGAAGATGGCGAATATGTGTTTGACGGTAGATTTAATATGGGCGTGGTGAGTTTAAATCTTCCTCAAATAGGAATTTTGTCAGGCAAAGATGAAGAAAAATACTTTGAAATTTTGGAAAAAAGACTTGAACTTGCAAAAAAAGCACTCCTGTTTAGATATCAACTTTTAAAGGACATTACTAGCGATGTTTCGCCAATTCACTGGCAATATGGCGCAATAGCAAGACTGGAGCCACACGAAAAAGTGACTAAACTCTTGCAAAATGGCTATGCAACAATTAGTCTGGGATATATTGGACTATACGAAGCTTCAATTTTGGTGACCGGTGAAAGTCACACAAAGGGAGGAAAAGAATTTGCACTAAAGGTGATAAAAAGACTTCATAAAGCGGTAGACGATTGGAAAAAGGAAACCGGTCTTGGATTTGCACTATATGGCACACCGGCCGAAAGTCTCACAAATAGATTTGCACAAATTGACCTTGCAAGATTCGGCTCAATAAAAGACGTGACCGATAAAGGGTATTACACGAATAGTTATCACGTTGACGTGAGAGAGCACATCAGTGTATTTGATAAATTCAAATTTGAAAGCGAATTCCAAAAAGAGTCAACTGGCGGAATGATTAGCTATGCAGAAATTCCAAATATGTCAAATAATGTAGAAGCACTTGAAACCATGATTAAATTCATCTACGACAATATTTGTTATGCCGAATTTAACACTAAGAGCGACTACTGTCACGTATGTGGATTTGATGGAGAAATAGTGGTAAACGATGACAATGAATGGGAATGTCCGCAATGTCACAATAAAGATAAATCAAAGCTCACAGTTATCAGAAGGACTTGCGGTTATTTGGGAGAAAATTTCTGGAATGAAGGTAGAACCAAAGAAATTAAATCAAGGGTGCTGCACATATAATGAGGTATGGAGAAATCAGACAGTATGACGTGGCAAATGGACCGGGAATTCGCACCGTGATATTTGTTACGGGCTGCACGCACAATTGCAAAAATTGCTTTAACGGTGAATATCAAGATTTTAATTATGGTGAGATTTGGACCGAAAATGAAACTTTAAAAGCGATTAAATATTTAAATGATGAAAATGTTTCGGGGCTAACCCTGCTTGGCGGCGAACCAATGCAAAATTTGGAACTGATTGAAATTGTAAAAAAAATCAAAAGCGAAGTGCTAAAACCAATTTGGGTTTACTCCGGATACACTTTTGATGAAATTATATCAAACGAAAAAAGGTGTGAACTCTTGGCACTCTGCGATGTTTTGGTGGATGGCAGATTTGTGGAAGAGCAAAAAGATTTGAAGCTTAAATTTCGCGGAAGCAGAAATCAAAGGATAATTGATATAAAGAAAAGCTTAGAAGCGCGAAAAGTAGAATTGTATGATATTTAGGCGGGTGTCTTAAGCCTAAATATCATACAAAATACAAATTAGAATATTTCAGTTTTGTTGCGGTGTTAATTATATATTGTTATGTTTTAATTGTTAAAAATTAATAATTTATGATTAAGATTTATAAAAAATGGGTATGCTGTTAATGTATAAAGTACAATAACTAATGAAGGAGCAATCAGAAAATGAGATTAGGTCAAAAAAACAATAAAACATTCATAATTTTGTGCGTGTTGTTGTTTTTAGCGGGTTTTGCAATAGGTGTTTTGATACATGAAAACAACAAAGGAAGCCTCAATAAATTTGATATTTACGT
The DNA here is from genome assembly GCA_022778715.1 of Ezakiella sp. GTDB lineage: Bacteria > Bacillota > Clostridia > Tissierellales > Peptoniphilaceae > Ezakiella. Next base: position 49,566 of record JALFRW010000012.1, on the reverse strand, counting down.
TCATGATGAAAAAATTGAAAGCGGCAATTATTTGGAGCGATTTTCAAAAAATGAACAATTTAGGCTCAGAGAAAAATATATTTTGATCGATGAAGAGGGATACAAAAATGATTTTTTTAATAAATATCTAAAAGATATTGTTAAAAATGAAATAGGAAAGATTGATGAAAGTGTAAATAAGGAATGTTATATTACATATCTTACTTTGCATTTCAACAAGGATGCGGCTTATACTTTGCCAATTAAGGTGAGACAAAAATGAAGAAAAAAATTGCAATATTAGTTGTTGTTCTTGTTATAAGTTTTTTATGCGGTAAATTTTATGTAGAAAGAAACAGCAAACAACTTAAAAGTATGGAAATCCATAAAATCAACTCGGTATATAAAGATTACAACAAAGATGATTTGGTTAAATCCGCATTGTCGCTTAATAAGTCGATTGACGCAGGGGATCCGGATTTATTTATTCCTTTCGAAAACAAAGAATTTTTTTCCGAATTTTTAACGGACAAAGAAGAGTATGCTAAAGAATTTAAAAACATTTTAAAACACAAAGACGAGATTAAATCAATAGGACGATATCTTTACAATTTATTTGATTACGCTCTTTCTTTTGATGAAACAATTTCATTTAAATTTAATGATTTAAATTTAACTATACCTTTCTAAAAGTTGCTTAGTGTAATTTTTGTGAGTCCATTTTTAAAGAAAAAGAATTAATGAGAACTCAGAAGTTATAGAACAAGAAATTATTAAAACCAGAAAAAAATATGAAGAAAATTTTAAAAACTTAGGCAAAGAACCTCATAGTAACTATGAAATAAATGGTGTCGAACCTGTCGGAAAATCCAGGCGAGTGTATGTGTATCTTTATATACCATTTGGTGCTGCTGTTTTGGAAAAATATTTTTATAATGATGAATATTATAGCGGATGGATTCCGATACTCAGTAAGGAAGAAAGAAATTTGGAAGGAGATATATTCTGGAAAATAGTTTATTCCGGAGAAGTTTTTTATAAAGGAAATTAACGGATATAAATGATTGTCTTTTTCTACCCGATATCATAGCCGAAACTTACAAAGATAATATAGATGTTATATTATGGTTCAGGACCGGCAGGAGAGTATAAAGTCGCGGATGCATATCTTTCTGTACCATATTATTCCGGCATAGACAAAATGTTTTATTATTCAGATGAGTATTACGAAGGATACATTCCATTAGTTGAGAAAAGAGAAATAGAGATAGACTCGGAAAGATATTGGCTTTTGATATATATAGGAAATGTAAGACTAAAAAATATATAATTGTTAAAACGGATGATATTTTAAATATCATCCGTTTTGCCTTTGATTTTTTTAAAAATTTTTTTATAAAAGGTGACAAATAACGCGTGTATGTAGTATAATATATAAGAGGTGAGCTTATGGATAAAAAAGAGTTGAGAGAAAGTATTTTGTCAAAAAGAAATTCTTTGGATGAGTCTTTAAGATTTGAGGCTGATGAAAAAGTGGCATTAAGACTTTTAGCTCTGAAAGAGTATAGAGATGCAAACACGATTTTTTGTTTTGTAAGTTATAAAAGCGAAATTGATACAAAAAACATTATTGTAGAGTCTTTGCGTCGTGGCAAAAGAGTCATCGTTCCAATTGTAGATAAAGCTACAAAGACGATGATTTTGTCAGAACTTAGAAGCATGGAAGAGCTCGCTCCCAGCGATATGGGCATTCTTGAACCTAAGCCTGAATTTGTACGCGAAGTAAATCCAAAAGTTGTGGACATTTGCATAACCCCCGGCGCTGTTTTTGACAAACACGGCTACAGAATTGGTTACGGCGGCGGTTTTTATGACAAGATGTTGCCGCTTTTTAGAGAAGACGAAATTAATATTGGAATTTGCTATGATATTCAAGTGGTGGATGAAGTTCCGATTGAGGAATTTGACAAACCAGTTGATGTGCTAATCACCCCTACAGATATTTTAAGATTTTAATGGAGGAAATATGTCAAGATTTATTGGAACCGTTTCACGTGGAATTAGAACAAAAATTATTAAAACTGGCGACGATTTAGCTGAAATCGTTGTGAACTCAGTTATGGACGCTGTAGCAAGTGAAAATATTCCCCTACACGACAAAGACATTGTCGGCGTAACCGAAGCTGTGCTGGCAAGAGCTCAAGGCAACTACGCTAATACAGATCAGATCGGAGAGGATATTAAAAAGAAATTCGGAGGCGGCCATATCGGACTAATTTTTCCAATTTTAAGTAGAAATAGATTTTCAGTTTGTTTAAAAGGGATTGCAAAAGGTGCAAAGAAAATCACACTTATGCTTTCATATCCATCAGACGAAGTGGGCAACCAACTTCTCACCTTCGACCAATTAGATGAAGCCGGAATCACTGACTACAATAATACACTTATGACTGAAAAAGAATATCGTGAAAAATTTGGACATAATTACCATCCATTCACAAATGTGGACTATGTCGAAATTTACAAAAATTTAATTGAAGCACAAGGTGCTGAATGCGAAATCATTTTCTCAAATAATCCGCTTGATATTTTAAAATACACTAATGACGTTTTGGCAGCTGATATTCACACAAGAAAGAGAACAAAGAAAATTCTAAAAGATGCCGGCGCTCATGTTTACAGCATTGAAGATGTGCTAAATGAACCTGTTGGCGAAAGTGGATTTAACAAAGAGTATGGTATTCTTGGCGCTAATAAAGCAACTGAAGATAGCGTAAAGCTATTTCCAAGAGACACATTCAAATTTGTAAATGATTTACAAGCTAGATTTAAAGAAGTTACTGGTAAAAACATTGAAGTTTTAATTTATGGTGACGGTGCATTTAAGGACTCAGTAGGTAAAATTTGGGAACTTGCTGATCCGGTGGTCAGCCCTGGATATACAAAGGGTCTCGATGGTGTACCACACGAGCTTAAACTAAAATATTTGGCTGATAACGATTTTAAAGATTTGAGGGGCGAAGAATTAAACGAAGCAATTAAAGATAAAATCAAACACAAATTGGACACTAACGAAACTCATGATGAGAATGAAAGACTTGGTACAACTCCAAGAAAACTCACCGACCTTATTGGAAGCTTGTGCGACCTCACCAGCGGTTCAGGAGACAAGGGTACACCAATTATTTTGATTCAAGGTTATTTCGACAACTTAGCAACAGAATAAATTTTAAAAGGAGATGTAGTCTCCTTTTTTTTATTGCAATTATATTTTTATGTAATTAATATTGAGAAAATATTATAAAACTGATATAATATTTTTATACTATTATGGAGGTTTTCATATGAATAAGAAAATTTTTAGCATTATTTTAGCATTAGTGATAGTTTTTTTTGTGGGCTGCTCAAAGGGCAATAAAACGAGCGAAACAATCACGGATAAAGAAATAGATAAGCTTTCATTTGATGAGATAAAGGAAAAGGCAAAAGGGAAAACCGTAAATTTCTACGGTTACGGCGGAGATATTTTGAGAAATGATTTTATTGATAAAACTTTTATTCCGTATGTGGAAAAAAATTATGAAATAAAGGTAAATCGCGTGGCGATGGATATTGATGCAATCAACAATCTTTTGATGAACGAAAAGCAAGCTAACAAACCGAGCAACGTGGACGTGGTTTGGATTAACGGCGAAAATTTTTATTCCAACAAAGAACAGGGACTTTTGTACGGACCATTCACCCACAAGCTTCCAAATTTTAAAAAATATGTGGACGAAAATTCTGATGATGTTAAATACGATTTTGCGTATCCAACAGAAGGCTATGAAGCTCCTTACGGAAAAGCTCAATTAGTGTTGATTTATGATTCAGAAAAAGTGCCAAACCCACCAAAGAATTTAGATGAATTAAGAGACTGGATAATTGCAAATCCGGGAAAATTCACATACCCACAAATGCCAGACTTTACAGCTTCAGCATTTTTTAGAAATGTTATTAGCAATCTTGTGGGCTATGAAGATTTTATGGACAATAAAAAAGATTTCACAGAAGAAGAGATCATAGATAAAATTAAGCCGGCGATTGATTATCTAAATGGAATCAAGCCATATTTGTGGAAAGAGGGTGCAGTTTATCCAAAAGATTTGGGAACTCTAAACAACATGTACAGAGATGGCGAAGTCTATATGACAATGAGTTATAATCCATCTGCTGCAGATGCTGAAATGGAAAAGGGAAATTATCCAAAATCCACCAGGACTTTCTTGCTTGACGGAGGAATGATTGGAAACACACATTTTCTAGCAATTCCAAATGGTTCGCAAAACAAAGCCGCAGCTCTTTGCATGATAGATGCAATGCTTTCATTCGATATGCAACTGGAAAAGAGTGTGCCAAAAATTTTGGGAGACATGCCGGTATTTGATTTAAATAAATTGTCTGATGAAGAAAAAGCGCGTTTGGAAAGTGTAGATTTAGGAGAAGCAACCTTGCCATTTAGAGAACTCACGGCAAAGAGAATCCCTGAAATGCCGGCAAAATTAGTTCCCCAATTTGAAAAGATATGGGAAAAAGAAATTTTACAAAAATAAAACCCTATTTATTTGTAGCACCTGTAGCAATTTTTGTCTTGGCGATCACCATTCTATCTATGGGAGAATCGCTAAGGCAAAGCTTTGGCATATACAAGCAAATTGGGTTGGACAAATTTACATTAAAATATTATAAAGATATTTTAAGTTCCAAAGAATTTGTGGACTCGCTTGTATTTACATTTAAATATTCAATATTTTCGGCTATTATTTCTATTTTTTTGGGACTTTTAATTGCTTTTTATTTAAAAAAACATGACGACAATTTTGTTATGAGCCTAAATCAAGTTGGAATTATCTTGCCGCACATGATTGTGGGTGTTATGGTTTATCAAATTCTTGGACAAACGGGACTAGTTTCCAGAATTTTGTTTGATATTGGTTTAATTGACAGTTTTGAAAATTTTCCATCGCTAGTGTACGATAAAAATGGAATCGGCGTTATGACTGGATATATTTTCAAAGAGATGACATTTGTCACGTTCACGCTTTATTCTGTGTTAATAAGAATTTCAGACGAATATAGGAATCAGGCATTTCTGCTCGGTGCAAATAAAACTCAAACTTTTTTCAAAGTGACACTTCCAATGATTTTACCAAATATATGGTATTCATTTGTAATAATTTTCACATATGCTTTTTCGTCTTACGAAATTCCCGTAATTTTAGGACCAAATTATCCTAAAACGCTTTCGGAAATTTCCATGAATTATTATACATCACCGGTTTTGGAAGACCACATTTACTCAATGGTAATAAACAACATTCTTCTTTTGGTAGGACTAATTGGTTTTGTAATATTTTGTGCAAGTTATAATAAAATAATTACTCAGGAGGCGAGTTATGAGTAAAAAAATTATGCGTGCACTTGCAGTTTTGATTTTTGTTATACCAATTATTTATATGATTATGTGGGCATTTATTGAAAGATGGTCATTTGAACAAGTTTTGCCGGAAATTTACACGACTCGAGCGTGGAAAAATATTTTTACAAACAAACAAATTTTGCAAACAATTTTAAAGAGCATTACTATGAGTATGGGTGTAGCATTTATTTCAGTTGCTTTTACTTACACAGCAGCAAAAGCAATTGCGCTTTACGATTTTAAATATAAAAATGTGTTCAGACTGATACTATTTATTCCACTTCTAATTCCGGTAATGAGCCTTTCGATTGGACTTCATCTAAACTTTTTGAGGCTCGGTCTTGCAAACACATATTTTGGTGTGATGCTAGTGCACGTGTTTTTATCAATCCCGTATTGTTTTATAATTATGGAACCGGTGATTCGTTCGGTTGGAATAAACTATGAAAATCAGGCGAGACTTTTGGGAGCAAATAGCTTTCAAACACATATTTATATCAATTTGTTTTTGCATGGACCTGCAATTTTGACAGCATTTTTCATGAGTTTTATCGTGAGCTTTAGCCAATATATTGTAAACTTTTTAATTGGTGGCGGACTTGTAAACACATTTTCAAATATAATTTTCCCGATTTTAAGTGAAAAAGATAGACATGTGTCCTCAGTTTATTCTATAGTTTTTCTGGCGATCAGTCTGATAGTTTATTTTTTGAGTTTATATTTTTCAAAAAGGATTAGTAGAATAAATGAATAAATTAGAGTTATTAGACATTACATTTAAATATGAGGACGAAAAAGTTTTGGACAAATTTAGTCTCTCGGTAAAAGACAAAGAGTTTATCACGCTTTTTGGAAAATCCGGTATAGGAAAATCAACAATTTTAAAAATAATAGCGGGGCTTGAATTTCCTGATGAGGGAAAAGTTTTGTTAGATGGTGAAGATATCACGTTTACTTCTGTAAATAAACGAAATATCACAATGGCTCTTCAAGATTCCTATCTTTTTCCTCACATGAGCGTGGAGAAAAATATCGGATTTGGAATGAAGATTAGAAATTTTAAGAAAACTGAAATCAAGAAAAGAGTAAATGAGCTTTTACAAGAAGTGGAACTTGATGGGTTCAATAACAAAAAACCGAAAGAGCTTTCAGGAGGAGAGAAAAAGCGCGTGAGCCTTTGCAGAGCGGTTAGTTTTAATCCAAAGATTTTGCTCTTGGATGAGCCTTTTGCAGGATTAGACCATGAACTCAGGGTTAAATCTTGTGCTATTTTAAAAAGATTACATGTAAACAACAACATGACCACAATTCTAGTCACTCATGATAGAGATGATGCAGAAAATTTATCAGATAGGATTATAAAATTATGAAATATATAGTTGATTTTGACAATACTTTTGGTGTTAAATATCGCGATGTAGACGATTTTTTAGCACTGATGTATATGATTAAATCAAAAGCAGACATCGAGCTTGTGACGACGACTTTTGGAAACGATACAATAGAAGTTGTAAATAGAGCGACTGACAAAGTAATGCACGATTTGGATATAGAGTTGAATTTAGCTTATGGAAATAAAGACGCCGCAACTAAAATTGTGGACGTTGTAAATAAAAACGATGACACCACAATTATAACTTTGGGCAGTCTGCATAACATTAGAAAAGCATATGAGCTCGACAATTCCATTGCTAAAAGGACAAAAATTATTTCAATGGGGACAATTAGCGAGGCTTTAATAATAAATAATAAAAAAATGGATGAGCTAAATTTTTCTTGTGATTACGAGTCCGGAAAAATCGTTTTGGAAAATTTTGAGAACATTTCGATTGTAACTGCTAACAACTGTTTGGATTATTATTTAAAACTGGAAGAAATTGAACGAATTTTTGGCAAGTATAAATATTTAAAAGAAAATGCTTACGACTGGTTTAGATACCATTCTATGGATTATGAACTAGATTATATTATAATATGGGATTTAATCACTGCGGTTTATGCATTACAACCGGAAATGTTTGTGCCTCATTATAAAAAAGTCAATTTTGAGCATTTAGGGAAAGGACTTTTGTTGGGGGACGAAAAAGGGAAATTAATAAACTTCCCGGTTTTAAAATCCAGAGAAAGTTTTATAAGAGAAATAGAAAATGTATTCTAAAAAAGATGCCGATTAAAAATCAGGCATCTTTTTAAATATAGGGGAAACGGGTAATTTCTAAAAATTCTATGTATAGTTTTTGTCGCAAAATAGTCTAGCATCTACCGACATGCCACAAGTTTTTATAAAAAAATAGCTCTTTTAGAGCTATTCTCTATAAGATATCAATAAGCTAACAAAAAGGATATTACTATTGATATCGCTATATTGGTGCCGAAGAAGGGACTTGAACCCTTACGATGTTGCCACCGCTGGATTTTGAATCCAGTGCGTCTGCCAATTCCGCCACTCCGGCTTAGTTATTACGATATTACTTATTATATAATATTTTAAAATTAAAATCAAGCTTTTATAAAAATTTTTTTATTTGTAAAAACGGTGATAAAAATTCGGCTTGAAAAAATGCCGGCATTACTTTATAATTGTAAATATAAGGGGGAAAAATGGATATATTTTTAGTTATAGACGGTTCGAGTTTAGTTAATAGAGCATTTTATGCTATGCATCCGCTCACGAACAAAAAAGGGATACAAACTCATGCAATTTTAGGTTTTATTAGGATGTTGGATAGGCTCATTGATACATATGAACCTGCGCGTCTTGCAGTTCTTTTTGATGCGAAGGGTGAAAATTTTAGAAAAAAACTTTATCCAGATTATAAAGCTAACCGCACCGGGTTTCCGGTGGAATTGAGTTTGCAAATCACGATTTTGGCGAAACTATTGGAAGCCAGAGGAATAGCGGTTTATGAAGAGCCGGGAATAGAGGCTGATGACCTTGCGGGTTCAATTGCTACAAAATATAAAGATGATTATAAAATATATTTAGTGACCGGAGACCGTGACTATTTTCAACTTGTGGACAACAATGTGTCGGTGATTTATACAAAGAAGGGAATAAGTGAAACGGTAGAATACACTCCCGAAATAATTGAAGAATACTATGGTTTTTCAGCAAACAGTCTAATTGATTTAAAAGCACTTATGGGAGATAAGAGTGACAATATTCCCGGGGTGCCTGGAATAGGTGAAAAGACGGGGATTGACCTCATTCAAAAATATGGAAATCTTGATGGAGTGTATGATAATATAGATGAGATAAGTGGAAAGAGTCGCAAGGAAAAGCTTATTGAAAATAAGGAAATGGCATATTTGTCCTACGAGCTTGGAAAAATAAAGCGTGATGTGGAAGTGCCGGAAGATGATTTCTTTAAGCCGGCTAAACCGGCTGAAGAAACTTTAAATAAGATTTACTCTGAACTTGAGTTTAAAGATTATATGTCGCATTCTGCTCAAAAAAATCAGCTTATAGATGTGGAAGTTGAAGAAATCAAGTTTAAAGATTTAAAAGATTTAGATGTGAAAGGTAAAACAATTTCTGCAAAACTTTTTTTTGACAAGAGTTATCATGATTCAGATATTTTAGCATTTGCATATTTTGACGGTGAAAAAGCCTTTATAGTTAAAGATGTAAACGATTTAAAAATTGTGCGAGAATTTTTAGAAAGAGCGGATAAGATAATTGGGTTTAATATAAAGGAAGACGTTTACGCACTTTACGATAAGGCTAAAGATTCACCATTTGATTTTGATGTGGCACTTGGGATTTATCTTATAGACCCAACCACAGACGTGAATAATCTTTCGAGGTTTTATGCTTTAAGGCGAGCAAAGTTAAACACCTTTGATTTATTTTTGAGTCAAAACAAGAGAATAAAAACTGCAATTGAAGAAAAGGGTGCAGAATTTAACGAAGCAGTTGCAAACACGATGTACATTTTATACGATTTGTATGAAGATTTGTCGGAAGAAATTGACGCACTGGAAATGACTTCGCTTTACTTTGACGTGGAAATGCCACTTACTCTTGTGCTTGCAGATATGGAAAAGACAGGTGTACTAGTGGATACCAAAATTTTAAACAAGCTTGGCGAAGAATTCGAAAAAAATTTAGCTGACATAGAAAAAGAAATCTATGAACTTGCCGGTGAGGAATTTAATATAAACAGTCCAAAGCAACTTGGCGAAATTTTGTTTGACAAACTTGATATGCCGTATATAAAAAAGACTAAAACGGGATATTCCACAGACAAAGAAACTTTAGGAAAGTTAGCAGAGGATTTTGAGCTTCCTAAGCTAGTTTTGGAATATCGTGAAATAGCAAAGCTAAAGAGCACTTATGTGGACGGAATGGAACCGCTTATTTCTAAAGATGGCAGACTTCGAACCACATTTAATCAAACGGTGACAGCAACTGGCAGAATTAGCTCAACCGAGCCGAATTTGCAAAATATTCCGGTTCGCACGAAACGAGGTAAAGAGCTTAGGAAAGTGTTTGTAGCAAAAGATGATTCATATTTTTATGACCTCGACTATTCGCAAATTGAGCTCAGACTTATGGCTGCAATCAGTGGAGAAACTAAAATGATTGAAGGCTTTGAAGGAGACTTGGATATTCATAGAACTACGGCGAGCGAAGTGTTCCATAAGCCATACGACGAGGTCACAGATTTGGAACGTTCGCACGCAAAGGCTACGAATTTCGGTATAATTTATGGCATCAGCGACTATGGACTTTCAAGACAACTTGGAATTAAGAGAAGTGATGCAAAAGAATATATTGATAATTATTTTGAACGTTTCCCCAATATAAAAAAATATATGGAAGAAATTGTTAAAGACGCAAAAAAACAAGGTTATGTAAAAACTTTGTTTAACCGCAGAAGAATGATTCCGGAGCTAAAGAATTCCAATTATAATATCAGAAGTTTCGGTGAAAGAATTGCTTTAAACACACCAATTCAAGGTAGTGCCGCAGATATTATAAAAATTGCAATGGTAAAAGTTTGGAATTATTTAAATGAAAACAATTTTAACACAAAACTAATTTTGACCATTCACGATGAACTTATTTTTGAAGTTCCAAAGTATGAGTACGACGAAGTGAAAGATGAAATAAAAAAAATTATGACTGATTCGTTTAATGTGGGTGTAAAGCTTAAAGTTGACGGAAATGTTGCAGACAATTGGTATGATGCAAAATAAAATAGTAATAACCGGGCGAATGGCATCTGGAAAATCCACTGTATCAAAGTTTATTGAGAATATGGGTTTTCGAGTGATTTACGCAGACAATTGTGCAAAAGAAATATTAAATCGCTGTGATATAGGTGAAGTTATTGAGAGCTCTTTCGGTTTTTGTTATAATTCACCTCAGTTTAAAAGTGAATTTTTTAAAAATGAAAAGTTGAGAGATTTTGTGAACAATACAGTTTACACTATTTTGTTTGAAAAATTTGCGAAAATAACGGGAGAATATATTTTTTTTGAGATACCGCTATATTTTGAGAGCGAAGATATTGCACATAAGTGTGGATTTATACCGACAAAAGTTGTCTATGTAAGTTCGAACGAAAAGACCAGATATGAGAGACTTAAAAATAAACGCCACATGCAAATGGACAAAATTTTGGAACGTGAAAAATATTTTTTAGAAGAAACGGCGGCACTTTTAAAATCAGACTATTTGATTGAAAACAATGGAAGTCTGCAAGATTTAAAGGAAAAGACGGAGAAATTTATAGATGAAGAAACTAAAAAAATTTATTAGGCTGACATTTTGGATTTTATTTATATTCCTTTGTTTTAACAGCTATTTAGTTTATAAAGTGCCAATTAAATATGAATATTTTGTGGATAGCGCAGTGCAAGAAACGGATGTGGAAAAGGCACTTGTTTTAGCAATTATTAAAACAGAAAGCAAGTTTGACCGGTTTAGCGTTTCAAACAAAGGTGCAGTAGGACTCATGCAAATTATGCCGACCACGGCGGTTCATATTGCAGATAAATATAAATTAAAACTGGAAGATCCGACTGAATTAGACGATGTTTACACGAATATAAAGATTGGTACAACTTATATAGATGAGCTTTTAAATCGTTTTGGAAGCGAAAAGCTTGCACTCGCTGCATATAATGGCGGCCCGAAAAATGTGCAAGAGTGGGTAAACGAAGGGATAATCACAAAGAATGATACTAGCGCGACTCCTTTTTCTGAAACCAGAAACTATGTAGACAAAGTGATGAGAGCGAAAGCGAGCTATAAAAAGTTTTTAAAATACAACTATCGCGTGCCGAAGTTTTTTACTGATTTTACAATAGATATTTTTAGCATAGGCAATGGTTTTATAAACAAACTTAAAGATATTAGAAAAGTTGCGGAGATTTTTAGATGAAATATAAAAAAGTTTTTTTAATTTTAATATGCACTTTGTTTTTGACCTCGTGCAAGCCTGAAGACGCACCAAAAAAAGACGAAGATTACGCATTTTTGGTGGCGGACGAAGGTGAGGTCACAATGCCTCTAACGCCTTTTGAATCGCTAGATCCTGTTAGCACCACAAATATGAGCTATTTTTATCTATGCAGTTTAGTTTATGATGGAATTTACACTCTGGATACAAGTTACAAACCGATCCTCGCGCTTGGAGAATCGGAGCAAATTTCCGGTAAAACTATTACAATAAAACTAAAAGACGGTGTTACTTTTCACGATGGCAGCGAGCTAAATGCAAATGACGTGGTGGAAACGCTCGCTCATATAAAAACAGTGGGAATTGGGGTTTACGCAGATTTGATTAAAAATCCAATCGATGGAACATTTTCGCTAAACTGCGAAAAAGTGAACAATAAAACAATTAGATTTACTTGGAATGGTGCAGGTCCGCTTTTAAAGGAATATCTAATCTTCCCGATTGTAAAATACAAAAATAACGGAAGTGAAATGCCTCTTGGTACGGGGCCATTCAAATTTGAAAGATATGATGTTAAAAAGGCGATTTATCTTTCGAGATATAATTATTATTTTGGCGAGCTTCCAAGTATCACTAAAATCACGGGTGTGGTGCATGAAGATGAAGATTTGATTTACACGTCGCTTGAAACCGGGAGGGTGAATGTATCGACAGCATGGTCCAATGACTACGGTAGATTTTATAACAACGACAAATTTTCTGCAGAAATTTTTGCAGGCAACAAAATCACATTTTTATTTTTAAATCCGAATCGAACTTTGAATGCAAAAGAAAACAGACGTGCGATTTTCTCTTTAATAAATAGAGACGAATTAATAAAAAATGCTCTGAAGGATAGGGGAGTGGCAACATATAGTTTTATAAATCCAAAAAGCTATTATAAGAGGCCGGTCAATACAAATTTTGACGAAGAAAAAGTGAAAAATCTTTTAAAAGAACAGAAATTAAAACTCTCGTTATATTTTTACTATAACAATGAAACCCAAATCAAAGTGGCAAATCAAATTTTGCGCCTATTAAGAGAGTATGGAGTGGAAGTTACGACAATTCCGGAATACGGCGATTTTGAGACTTACAAAAAAAATCTGGCTGCAGGAAACTACGACATGGCAATTGCTAATATGAACATTAACATTATTCCAACATTTTCTTTCGATTTAAATTCGGGAATCACTTTTCCTTATAAAGACGAAGTGCTCACAGGAATAAACAATATAATTTCAGAATGCGATAATAATAGCGATTTTAAGAAGGCAATTACGGATGCTGATGCTTACATTTATAATGAAAGTGTTTTTGTCCCACTTTTTTTTAACGAAAACGCTATGATTTATAAGAATAATATTATTGGCGAAAAAGCCTCAAATAATATTTATCCTTATAACACACTTCGAAAAGCATATTTTACTGAAAAAGAAGAGAGCGAAAACTTAGAAAAAGATAATAATAAATAAAAGTACACAAAGACAGTAATGTAAATCACAATTATTAAATAATTTTATAATAATGTGATAAGAATCCCATAAATCACTGCTTTTTTCTTGACAAACTTTTGTTAAAGCATTATACTTTAAGTATTAATGTAGTATTACATAGGGGTGATGGATATTGAAGTTAGATAATTTGACATTTAAGGCCGGGTTACACATTCCGGAATTTAAAGAATTGTCCGAGAAGTGTTCTATTGTCAAGCCAAAGGCAGTAGAAGAGGTAATTATACCACTAGCTCAACATGTTGGTTCTCCTTGTGAGCCGCTAGTAAAAGTTGGGGATGAAGTTTTAGTTGGGCAAAAGATTGGAGACGTGGATGCAAATTTATATGCTCCGGTGCATTCAAGTGTATCCGGCACTGTCACAAAAATCGAAACCAGATTTTTGATGGATGGAAGCAAAGGTGTTTGTGTTTATATTAAGAATAATTTTAAGGACGAAAAAGCGTATATCGAAAAAGATGATAGCTTGGAATCTCTTTCTGTGGAAGAAATCATCGAAAGAGTTAAAGAAGCCGGAATCGTAGGAATGGGTGGGGCTGCTTACCCGGCTTACTCGAAACTCGCCGGCGGCACAAAGGGTATTGACTCAGTTATTTTAAACGGTGCAGAATGTGAACCCTATTTAACTTGTGACCATAGAATGATGCTTGAATGGGGCGAAAAAATTGTTGAAGGCTTACGTGTGATTATGAAAGTTACAAATGCAAAAAACGGTTATATTGGCATTGAAGATAACAAGCCGGACGCAATTGAAAATTTGAGAAAGTTATTAAGTTCATATTCCAATTTGCACGTTGCAAGTTTAAAAACTAAATTCCCTCAAGGCGACTCATATAGAATGGTTGACTCTATCTTGGGAAGAAAAGTGCCTGAAGGAGGAAGAACAGGTAACGTTCATACTCTTGTAACGAATGTTGGAACAGCAGCAGCAATTGCAGATGCTGTTATAAGAGGAATTCCTTCATACGAAAGGGTTATAACTGTTACTGGTGACGGAGTTAAAAAACCAACAAATGTACTCGCACGTGTTGGTACAAAAATTTCTGATTTGATCGAGATGGCTGATGGATTTAAAGGCGCTCCACAGGCAATTATAGGCGGTGGACCCATGACAGGATTCTCACAATTCGATGCGGATACACCGGTTCAAAAAAATTCATCCGGATTAATAGTTTTATCAACAGACAGGGCAACTCAATATGAAGTTGGTCCATGCATTAGATGTGGAAAATGCATGCATGTTTGTCCTGTGCATTTGTTACCGCTTAATATCGCAGCTTATGCACTCGCAGGCAGATTCGAAGATACTGCAAAATATCATGCAAACGCTTGCATAGCTTGTGGCTCATGTTCATATGTATGCCCGGCACATAGACCTTTGACGGAACTTGTTAACGCTTCAAAGCGCGAATTAAAAGCAAGAGCAAGAAAATCAAGATAGGGAGAATTATATGGCTGAAAATAACAACAATATTGAAAAAAAGGAAGTTAATGACACCGTCATCCGAAATAAAGAAATTAACGAATCCGGTGGATTTAAAGAGCCGACTCAAAGGCCAAATGAGCCAAAGGTTATCACTGCAACCGAAACAAACAGCGGTGTAGTTTCAAACAACAATCCGGTGGATAAAAATTTAGATAAGTTAAAAGATATCGATATGACAAACATGAGTGTGGATGAAGCATTTGAACAAAAAGACAATTCATGGGCAGTTAGTCTTGCTCCACATTTAAGAACCGGTGTAACCACAAGAAAAGTTATGTTAAGTGTTATTTTAGCACTTACACCACAACTAATTTATTCGGTTTTCACATTTGGGTTTAACGCATTTTTATTAATTTTGCTTTCAGTTTGCAGCTGCGTCTTCTTTGAAGCTATGACGCAAAAAGCTTTCAAAAAACCGCTGCAAATCACTGATTTATCAGCAGTTGTAACTGGTATTTTACTAGCATACAACTTGCCGGCAAGTGCTCCATGGTGGTTGCCAATCGTAGGCGGATTTTTCGCAATGGCTATTGTAAAAGAATTTTTTGGAGGAATTGGTCAAAACTTTGTAAATCCGGCACTTGCAGCTAGAGCAACTTTAATGATAAGCTGGCCAACAATTATGACTAACTATGTAGGACCGGACGGAATGACGGGTGCAACACCACTTCAAATCATGAAGGGGGCAGAAGGGACATTGCCGGAATTAAAAGCGATGTTAATTGGTAATATCGGAGGTGTTCTTGGTGAAACTGCAAAAGTTTTATTATTGATTGGATTTTTATATCTAGCAATCAAACAAATTTTGGATTGGAGAATTACAGTTGTTTATGTCGCAACCACAATGCTCATGCTATTTGTGCAAGGAGTAACAGGTATGAATCTACTTTATCACCTATTTGGCGGCGGGCTTATCCTTGGGGCTTGTTTCATGGCAACAGACTTTGTCACGGCTCCAATCAGCAAAAGCGGAAAGATTATTTTCGCTGTGGGCTGTGGACTTTTAACAGCTCTTATTAGAGTGCGCGGTGGTATGGCAGAAGGTGTTAGCTATTCAATTCTAATTATGAACTGCTTCGTGCCGCTAATCGACAGACTAACAAGACCAAGAATTTTTGGGGAGGCTAGAAAATAATGAAAGAAACATTAAAACTCGGTATTATTTTATTATTGTTCTCTGTTTTTGCAGCAGGAGTTTTAGGATTTACTAACAAGATCACAAGTCCTATTATTGATCAAAGACAAAAAGAAGAAACAGAAGCTGCTTACAAGGAATTAGTTCCGGATGCAGACGAATTTGTTCAATTAGATCCTGACAAACTTTCTAGCTTACAAGCACAATTTGGAAAACTTGTAGAGGTAATTATTGCTAAAAAAGATGGAACAACAAATGGCGCACTAATTACTACAAAAGGTGGCGGATATGGCGGGGACATAACAATTCTTACAGGAGTTGATGCTGAAGGCAAAATGATCGGAATTAAAATTTTGGATCACAAAGAAACACCGGATATTGGTACAAAAATAGAACACAAAGATTTCCAAGACGAATTCGTTGGACTCAGTGCTACTGAAAATGCAACCCTAGTTGCTACTAAAAAAGACGCTCAAGATGTCGAAAAAATTTCAGGCTCAACAGTAAGTAGCAAAGGGGTTATGGCAGCAGTTAACTTAGCAATTGACACATATAAGGAGCTCGTAAATGAATTATAAAAAAATAATTAAAGACGGACTTGTTGACAACAATCCGGTTTTGGTTCAACTTATTGGATTATGCTCAGTGTTGGCAGTTTCAATAAATGTAAAAAATGCAATCGCTATGGGGCTTGCAGTTATATTTGTTACTACTCTTTCAAACCTGACAATTTCTCTAATAAGAAAGATTGTTCCAAGCAAGATCAGAATTCCTATATACATTGTTGTAATAGCAACATTTGTTACACTTGTAGATATGTTCTTACACGCTTATGTGCCGGAAGTTTATGCTTCACTTGGGTTATTTATTCCACTTATCGTTGTAAACTGTTTGATCTTGGCAAGAGCAGAAAGTTTTGCATCTAAAAATAAAATCTTCCCATCAATTGTGGACGGATTTTTTAATGGTTTAGGCTACACGTTAGCAATTGTAATTCTAGCATTTTTTAGAGAAGTTATCGGCTCGGGAAAAATTCTTGGACATACAATTATAGAAGGATATCAACCGGTGAAACTCTTCGCTATGCCACCGGGAGCATTCATAATCTTGGGGCTTATGATCTTCGCATTAAATGCTTTTAAACAAAAGAAAGAGGCAAAATAGATGAACGCATTTCAAATAATTATTTCAACAATATTTGTAAATAACTATGTATTTAGTCAATTTTTAGGAATTTGTCCATTTCTTGGCGTTTCTTCAAAAGTTGAAACTGCAACAGGAATGAGTGCGGCAGTAACATTCGTTGTTACAATCGCTTCAGTTATAACTTGGATAATTCAAAAAGCAATCCTGGATGTATACAACTTACAATATCTGCAAACAATTGTCTTCATACTCGTTATCGCAAGCTTGGTACAATTCGTAGAAATGGTTATCAAAAAAATGAGTCCGTCTCTATATCAAGCAATGGGTGTTTTCTTACCGCTTATCACAACAAACTGTGTGGTTTTGGGGGTTGCTATTATTAATATTCAAAATGAATACGGACTCTTTAAAACAATTGCAAATGCACTTGGCGCTTCAATTGGATTCGGACTTGCTCTAGTTTTAATGAGTTCACTAAGAGAAAGACTTGAACTAATCGATGTGCCAAAGCCGCTTAAAGGCTTCCCGCTCGCACTAATCGCAGCAGGACTTATGAGTATTGCATTCACAGGCTTTGCCGGACTTGTATAGGAGGTAAATATGGAAATTTTAAAACCAATTATCGTCCTTGGCTCACTTGGGCTTTTATTCGGAGTTTTATTATCAATTGCATCAAGAGTTTTTGCAGTGGAAATGAACCCAATGGTGGGAAACATTTTAGGTGTGTTACCGGGAGCAAACTGCGGAGCTTGTGGATTCCCCGGCTGTGAAGGGCTTGCAAACGCAATTGCAAAAGGCACTGCGCCTACAAATGCCTGCCCAATCGGAGGAGCAGCTGTTGCACAAAAAGTGGCGGCTATTGTTGGCGGAGAAGCGGGAGAAGTTTTAAGGCAAGTTGCAGTTGTAAGATGTAACGGGACTTGCAACCTCGCAAAAGATAAATATGAGTACTACGGAATCAAAGATTGCAGATATATATCTCAAATTGGTGGAGGAAACAAAGCTTGTTCATACGGTTGCTTAGGATGCGGTACATGTCAAGAAGTTTGCCCATTCGACGCAATCGAAATAAAAGACGGCATCGCACACATAATCAAAGAAAAATGCAAAGCATGTAACAAATGTGTAGTAGTTTGCCCTAAAAAAATTATTGAACTCATGCCATATGATAGACACACTGTCATTAAGTGTGCTTCAGAAGATAAAGGTAAAGTTGTAAAATCAAATTGTGCTGTTGGATGTATTGGATGTCAAATTTGCGTAAAGAAATGTCCTAAACAAACAATTAAATTTGAAAACAATTTAGCTCACATAGACTATACAGGCTGTGTGGACTGTAAAACTTGTGTTAAGGCTTGCCCGGTGAAAGCAATTCACGATGATAGACCGGAAAAACCAAAGAAAGTTTTAACACCTGAAGAAATCGAAGCATTAAAAGCAAAAAAAGCTGCAGCTGAAGCTGCAAAAGCAGCCGCTCAAGTAACAACGGCTGAATAAACATCAATTCCTACTATTCTAAAGATAGTAGGGATTTTTTTTATAAAACGTTTTAATATTTATGAATATAAAATAATTTGCCTATTATTAAATGAAAATATAAATAGGGATTAATAATTAAACTAAAGATTTTTGAATGATGAAGATAGTAACTGCAAAACATGGAAGGACTTACTCATTTTATCTCAGGATACGTACCTTTAATTTTGATAAGTTACTTAACGATTAGCTATATGACAAGTTCTATTTTATGCAAAAAAATAAGCCCTATATAGAGCTTATGGTTATAAAATTTGTTTTAACTTATTGTTTTTTGCTTCCAACTTATATTTTCCCGGCGATATATTATAATATTTTTTAAATGTCACCGAGAAATGTGATTGGCTGCTAAATCCGCACACGTCACTTATATAGTCTAAACTTTTGTTTCCCTCAACTAATAATTGTTCTGCCTTTTTCACTCTGAGCGAATTTATGTAGTCGCAAAATCTATAACCAGTTTTTTCGCTAAATAATCTACATAAATAATTCTCCGTCACATTGTGTTTTCCTGCAATACTTTTAAGAGTAACTTTCGTGTAGTAATTTTCATTGATCTCATTAATAACCTCTCGAATGAGCACATCATCGTTGTTTTGCAAGATGTTATCTGAAATTTTCTTGTAAGCGTCCAAAATATTAATTATGACTTTTCTTAATTCATCGATACCATTACATGTAAAAATTGCTTTTCTGTTTGTTTCGAAAATGTGTAAATAATCTTTTTGATACTTTATAATGTAAGTTGTATATAAAAAAGTATTCAGCTCAGTTGCGTAGAGTTTTAAATCATTTAAATCGGTTATTTTGTTGATCGTCTCCTCAAGTTTCTCTTTGCATAGTGTATAAGTTTCGGGTCTAAGAAGTAGACTGATTTCTAAATAATTCATAGTGTCCCCCCCATTCGTCAATACACCACTATTACTATACCCTTTTTAACTTATTTTCTAACATATTTAGTGAGTTTTAGTGTTTATAATACAAAAAACAGGGTATATTAATAATACAATTTCTAATTTAGGAGGATTTTATGAAAGTAAGCATAATTTATTATACTGAAACAGGAAATACAGAAGCAATGGCGGCAGCTATTGTAGAAGGAATTGAAAATAAGGGAGCAGAAGCAAATCTGGTTGACGTAAACGATGCAACTCTTGACGACGTTAAAAACTACGATGCAATTGCTTTAGGATGCCCGGCTAAAGGTGATGAAGAAATTGAAGACACTGTTTTTAGACCGTTTGTAGAAGAAGTAATGGATGAACTCAAAAACAAAAAAGTTGCAATCTTTGGTTCATACTCTTGGAATGAAGGCGAATGGATTGAAACATGGAAAGCTGAAATGGAAGAAAATGGCGTTTCAATTATTGAAGCTCTAAAAGCTTACGATTCACCGGACGAAGAAGCTATTGAAGCTTGCAGAGCGCTTGGTGAAAAGCTTGCGAAATAATTTAAATTAAAGTCTCCTTTTAAGGAGATTTTAATACATAAGTTGTTGCAACCGCGTAATTGTTCTAAAATAAGAGCAAATATTTAAATTAACTCGTATTATATTTGCGATAATATAAAAAGATATATCATAAATTTATAAATGAGGAAATATTTGTTAGAATTTGTTTTGTCATTTTGTGATTTTATATAGATACTTTAATATCTCCAAATAATACAAAAATGCAGGTTAGAATAAATTAGTAATTTATAAGATAAAAAAAGGTAATTAGTGAAACTAATTACCTTTTTTGTAGTATGATGGGCATGCCGTCAGTCTGTGGTGAAAGTCCACAAGAGGCGTAGTAGCTGACGAACTCCATAGTGATTCCCAAGGTTTCCATCGTTAGATGTAGGCGAGAAGAAGGATAGCAAAATCGTAGCCTGACGAACAGGAACCTAATAATAAGGCTTGCATAGGGATAAGCGAGCTATGAGTCGTGAAGCCCTAAAGGCAAACGTAACCTATGCAAGTAGATTAGCAGGTAGACAAAGAAAGACTGAAGACTTATCCCGTGAGGTCTCACAGACGGTCATTAGCCGTAGTAACAACGAACTGTGAGAAGTCGCCGAAGTTATAGTAGTGATGAAGTTTCTGTAAGGAAACGGAGCGAAGGTGAACAATTAAAAGAGTCAACTTGACTTACTAAAGTAACCGCTTATACGCAACGAGAATGGAAGTAGCAAAGACGTAACGGAGTGAAACATTCACAGGAGATAGGAAAGAGAGTGGAAAGCATAACGAAGAAAGGCGACAATCCATGTCGCAACTGATGGATAAATACTCAGTAGAGAATATGCTAAAAGCCCATGTAAAGGTTAAAGCAAACAAAGATGCAGGAGGAATCGATGAAATCTCAACAGAGGAAATTGACCTATACCTTTAAGTTGCCTGTATTACTTGAATTGAACCGCAGTATGCCAAACGGCACGCACGTGGTGTGAGAGGGCTACGAGTTAGTCCCTCCTCGATTCTTATTCGTTTGAATCAAGTTGCAATTGATATAGTCGGTAATAGTAACCTTTCATTGCCATCAATTCTTCGTGGTTACCGGTTTCAACAATTTGTCCTTTATTCATTACATAAATTCTATCCGTGTCACTGATTGTTGAAAGTCTATGTGCGATAGCGATTGAGGTTCTATCTTTCATAAGCTCCTTCAAACCTTCTTGAATTAGCATTTCAGTTTCGGTGTCGATTGAAGCAGTGGCTTCGTCCAAAATCAAGATTTCCGGGTCACGCAATATGGTTCGCGCGAATGATAGAAGTTGCCTTTGCCCGGTTGAGAGCGTGCTACCACGTTCTTGAACAGGAGTGTCATAGCCTTCGCTTAGGTCTTTTATAAAGTCGTGTGAGTGAACTCTTTTGGATGCGGCGATAATTTCTTCATTGCTAAATTCTTCACCGAGAGTGATATTATATTTGATATCACCGGCAAATAGGAATACGTCTTGAAGTACAAATCCAAGTCTACGTCTAAGCTCATCAGTTGAGAAGCTTCTGATGTCGCGACCGTCTATCGTTATTTCGCCGGAATCAATGTCATAGAACCTTGCGAGAAGCGAAATGATAGAGGTTTTTCCGGCACCGGTTGCACCAACAAATGCAACAGATTCACCTTTTTTTACTTTGAAGCTAATGCCTTTTATAACTTCTTCGCCTGCAACATAAGAGAAATGAACGTTCTTGAATTCAATTTCGCCGATTTTTTCAGGATCAATTTTTCCGTTATATTCTGTAAGAGGTTTGATTTCTGTATCTGTTTCTAAGATTTGAGCAATTTTTTCAACACTTGCAAATGCAAGCTGCATAATGTTATATCTTTCAGTCATTTCCATAATTGGGCGGAAAAATTGTTTTAGATATGTGATAAATATGAATAACGTTCCAAATTCGATATGACCTTGAATAACTTTTCCGCCGCCGTAGTAGATTAAGAATGCTTCGCCGAGAGATCGGATAACTTCGATAATTGGTCTAAAGAATGCGTGGTTTCGAACTTGATGAAGAATTGTGTTCAGATAGTCCGAGTTCTTTTCATCAAATTTTTTGTCCATTTTATTTTCTTTTCCGAATATTCTAATCACACTCATGCCACTAAGATATTCGTTTAGGACAGTGTTTATAATTGATAGTTTGGTTCTTGCAGCTCTAAAAATTTTAAATTGTCTATTTCTAAACTCAATACTTATAAATACGATAATTGGAACTAAAATGAATATCATTAGCGCGAGTTTGTAGTCAAGCCTTAACATAAGAAACATAATTCCTATAACTAGTCCAAAGTCAGCGATAAAGGTGATTAGAACATTTGTATAGAATTCAGATAGTGTTTGTGTGTCACTTGTAACTCTTGTCATAAGTTTACCAACTGGCATATTGTTAAAGAATGTGTGACTTTGAGTTAGAATATGCTCAAAGGTGAGTTTTCTGATGTCATAGATGATATTTGCACCGGATTTACCCAAGGTGTAACTGACAATCCAACTGGCAAGAAAGTTTACAAAAATTGCAACCAGATAGAATATAGAAATTTTAGTAACGGCATTTAAGTCGTGATTGCGATAGTTTTTATAGTCGGCGTTGTCAATTTTTTGGATTTTTTTGCCTTCACTCATTAAATATTTATCACCGTTAAAAGTTTCGACTGTATATGTTGGGATAACCTTTGTTTCACCATTTGGCTTTTGACGCATAAAATATCTGTTCCCAGCTTTTAATATGTCACCTTTTGTGTCGGCTGACACTTCCACCATAGGAATTGTGTCGCCCGATATGTGCTCGTCTATTGCAATTTTGACTAGAAATGGATTTAACAATTCCATTGCAGTTGAAACTATAACGAAAAAGAGAGCGGTAAAAAGTGAAGCCGTGTAGGGCTTTGCAAATTTAAGGAGATATCTAAATAGCTTCTTTTTAGGTTCTTTTAATTGAACTGTTTTTTCCATTTAAAAACCCTCCTCTAATTCATTTTCAAGCAGTTGATTTTGATACATTTTGTTATATTCGCCATTTAGGTTTACGAGTTGCTCATGTGTGCCTTGCTCTTTTATTGCACCGTTTTCCAGGAAAATTATTTGGTCGCAATTTTTAATGGTAGAAATCCTGTGTGCAATAATTATTGAAGTTGTATTTATTTTTTTTAAAGCATCTAAAATGTTTTTTTCAGTATTGGTGTCAACTGCTGAAAGCGAGTCGTCTAAAATGAGCAGCTTTGGCTCTTTTACAAGTGCCCGTGCGATGGCAACACGTTGTTTTTGTCCTCCAGAAAGTGTTACACCGCGTTCTCCGATAACCGTATCAAAATCGTCTTTAAAGTCCATAATGTCGTTATAGACGCCACTTTTTTTTGCCGCATCATAAACATCATCAATTTCGTATCTATCTTCATAAGAGAATGCAATATTTTCTTTTAAACTTTCAGAAAAAAGGAAATTGTCTTGAGGCACATAACCCGTCTTTTCTGAAAGGTCGTTTATTCTGATCTCAGAGATCGGATGACCATCAATTAAAATTTCGCCACTCGTTGGCAAATATTCTCTAAATAAAAGCTTTATTACAGTAGATTTGGACGAACCGGTTTTTCCAACAAATGCAAGGCTCTTATTGTTTTCTAGTTTAAAACTCAAATTTTCGATGGCGTATTTGTTTTCTCCCGGATATTTAAAATATACATTTTTAAATTCAATTGAAGTTGTGTCTTTTGGCAATCGGATTGGATTGTCGATATCTTTAATTGTTGGCTGTAAATTAAGCATATCTTCAATTCTGTATAAACCCGCACTGGCTTGTTGAATAATCCCAATGATAATTCCGAGCCCTCTAGCCGGCCACATTATAATTCCAATGTATGTGTACTGTGCTATGAAGTCCCCGAGGGAAATTGTACCGTTAATAACAAATCTTGCACCAAAATATATCACAAGCAAATAGCTGATACCGGATAATAGCACCATAAATGGGAAGAAGAAAGTTTGGTATTTAACTACGTCCATATCTTTTTCCCAATAGTTTCTATTTGCTTTGTCGAATCTTTTTTTTGCTTCTTTCTCTTCCACGAAAGCTTTTATAACGGAAATTCCTGAAAAACTTTCAGTAGTTGCATCACTAAGTCCAGCATAAGATTCTTGACGAGCTTTAAACATTTTATAGAAAATATTTCTAACCGCAACAACCACAAAAGCAGTTATTGGAATTGGAATAAGTGAGAGAGCAGTAATTTTTAATCCAACCGTTTGAATCATCATGACAATTGTGAAACCGAGCATAAATGTAGAGTCCACGCTCATCATTATGCCGTCGCCCAAAAACGATCTCAAGGAGTTGATATCGTTTGTAGCATAGGCCATTAGGTCACCGATTTTGTTGTGGTTATAAAATTCGTTATCCATTGTGAGCCAATGTTGGAAGAGCTGCTTTCTAATATCGTATTCAATTTTTCTGGAACTTCCAAAGAGATATACTCTCCAGAAATACCTGCCAACGCCCATGATGACGCCGGCTAAAATCGTGAGTATTGCGTATTTTAATGCACGCTCAGAAGTAAGTATACCATTTTGATAGTCATTAGAAAAATTTCTTAAAATTTGTGGCACATAGATAACCAATGTGTCGATTAACATCAGCCACAAAACCCCAAAGATGTAATTTTTTTTATAGGGCTTCATATATTTTGAAACTGTTTTTAAAAATTTCATAATGCCTCCCATCCTTAAAGATTAATAAATGATTAATTATTATGATTTAAGTAAAATTAATCAAATGATTTTTAATTACTCATGAAAGCTTTTAACGCGATTACACAAGAAAAATTAAAATTACATTAATATATTTCGCAAACCGAAATGCATATACATATTATAGCACAATGAACAAATTTGTAAAGAGAATTGAGAAATAATTTTAAAATAAATTGAAAAATAGTATTATGATTATTTTTTTCCAAAGTGGGTATTAAATAAATGTAAAAAAACACACATTATCATAATGAAGGAGGAGTTTTATGATATTATTAGACATGATTGAAGCTAGAAGAAGAGAAGAAAGAAGAAAAAAAATGTTTGAAGATGGATTAAAGGTTGCAGCTGGAGTTGCTACAGGCTTAGCAATTGGTGCTACAGCCGGAGTTTTATTCGCACCAAAGAGTGGAGAAGAAACCAGAGAAGACATCAAAGCATTTTATAATGATACAGTTGAAAAAGCAAGCGGATTTGCAGAAGATGTAAAAGATAAAGCAAAGAAAACTATGGAAGATGCAAAACTTAAAGGCAGAACTTTGAAGACAAAAGCTTTAGACAAAGCTGAAGAAGTGATTGAAGACGCTCAAGAAAAAGCAGATGAAGTTGCAGAAGATGCAAAGGAAAAAGTTGCAGAAGCAAAAAGCAAGGGAGAAACAAAGAACAAATAGGAGGGAATTATGACCACTTGGGAGATAATAAAATATATTCTGATATATATCCTAATTGGTGCGGGCGTTTATGCGCTTGTAAATCTTGGAATTCTAATTTTTCATCTTGCAAAAGCAATTAAGTCTGTAAGATCTACATTTGACGACAACAAAGATTCAATAGATCACACGCTTAGCGTTTTGCCTGAAGTTATTGAAAATGTTTCCGATATTACTTATAATGTTGGTGAAATTACCGAGAAAGGGAAACCGGAGATTCAAGATATTCTTGTCAATATGAAAAATGTTACAGCTGATGTTTCAGGAGTGACAGGAAACGTAAAATCAACTTCAGATGAAATTGCCACCAGTATTAAAAAAGTGACAGATGCAATTGGTGAAGTTGGCGACAAGACTAAAGAAATTGCAAATAGTGTTTCAAACAGTTTGCAAAGAATAGGATTTGGTGCAAAGAAGAGTTTTTTTGAAA
This sequence comes from Ezakiella sp., assembly GCA_022778715.1. Taxonomy (GTDB): domain Bacteria; phylum Bacillota; class Clostridia; order Tissierellales; family Peptoniphilaceae; genus Ezakiella. The sequence continues at coordinate 23,498 of JALFRW010000012.1, read as the reverse complement.
CTAAAAAAGACTTTTTAACCAGATTATTAGAAAGTATTGATAAGTTGAGAAGATAAAAGAAGCCGGCATTTTAGATTGTAAAAAGTGCCGGTTTTTTGTGGAGGATATTATGAGAGAAGGCTTTGGAAATAATTTAAATAAATTTTTTTTGATTTTAATAATAGCACTGCTTGCATTTTATACATTTGTTTATAATCCGTTTATTAGTTCTTCAGGCAGACTTAAAAACATGCATTTGTTAACTGAATTTACGTACGAGCTTGAAGTGAACGGGAAAAAATCAAAAATTAAGCTATCAAATGTAAACAATATTCCGTTTAATAAAGAAGTTTTCGATTCATTCCCAAATTACAAAGAAGTGGAATTTGATGTAATAAAAAGCGAGAAAAAAGCTAATTTATTCTTAGAAAATGGTAAAAAAAAGAGTGTGAAGCTATTAGAAGCGGAGGTTAATGGCAAGGAATACACTTTTATAAAAAAATATGGACTTTTGGCACGTGTAAATTATATAGACTGATTATTTTTCTCCAGTTCAATTAAATATTTTTTTAGTTCCGTTCCAAGATTATATTTGCCGAGTCCGGTGGATTTTACCACTCTGTGACAGGGAATTATAAAGGGTAGAGGATTGTTTTTTAGTACACTGCCGACAGCTCGCGCACATTTTTTGCCTAAACGATTCGCCACTTCCATATATGTAAGCGTTTCTCCGTATGGAATTTCAGAAGTTATTTTATAAACGCTTTTTTGAAAATCGGTGGCTTTTAATACATAGGGCAGAATTATTATTTTCGTTTTGCGTAAAAAATAATTTGTGAACTCTTTTATAATATTTTCTTCAAATGCATTTACTGGTGCAGTGGGTTTTTCGCTTGTGCTATTGATATTTGTTATATTAAAATCTCTGTCGTAAGTGATTTCTATATTTTGCATTGTGTTTGGAATATTTATAACCATAATTAACTCCTTTTTTGTTATTATATCATTTATTTGAAGTGTGGTGAAAATTATTGTATAATATTATAAAGAAGAGTTGTGGAGGATTTATGAAAAAAATATTTGCGATTTTAATTGCTTCGCTTCTGATTTTCACGGGTTGCAATAAGAGAAAGCCGGAAGAAAACAAAGCTGAAGATAATATAAAAGTTGAAGATGAAACAAAAGAAGAACCTAAGGAAGAATTAAAAGATAAATATGGAAACGAGTTTAAAGACGGCAAAATCGTGTTTAGTTCAGAAGATTTACAAGAGCTCACTTTAGACTTTTTGACGAATTTTAGCGTTGCAGACGAAAAAATGCTGGATGATTTGTATTTAGATGAAAACAAAAAAGCCGGATTTAAAAAGCTTTTAGAGTCTAAATCAGGAAAAGAACTCGTTACAAAAGTTGCGGACAGTTTGGAGATTGTAAGTACGGGAATCAGCGATGCTATGTTTGATAAATCTACTTTTGATAAAGATGGAAACTCATTTATCTCTGAAAACGGTTCAAATATAAATATTGTCGGCCCAAATTATAGACATTTTATCGAAGGTTTGAAGCTAAAAAGGGAAGAGTCAATGAAAGACGATAAAGAGCTTTTAGAGTATTTGGACAGATTTGTGAAATATTATCCGGCAGAAACAAATGAAGAAAACGCGGTTAGCTTTTGTTATGTGAATGGAAAGCCGATGATTGACGGACTTTCGTTTATAAATTTTGTTGGAATTTTTGCCGACATAGATGAAAATTTGAATTCTACAGTGGATTTGGTAAAAAATGGATTTGCAAAACCTGTTGAACCGAATGCAGATCTTAAACCGGTACTTGAAGAAATAAAAAAAGGTGAATTTATAAATGCGTACGAATTGTTGAAAGCAAAAAAGGTACAATCGAATTGGGGATTTGATCCATCGAGCACAATAAAAATGCTTTATGGAAGGACTGATGATGTGCGTGAAAGATTTTTGGAAAATATGCGTAAACTCCCAAAACCTCTTGTGAAGACTTATATGGAAGATGGAGAAAAAAAGACGATGGTGATTTACTATTACAAAGATTTTTATTCAGCAAACGTGACAGGTATTACAGTAGAAGATATTTTCACATGCACCGGAATTGAAGATTTTTCAGGGGTAATGTTTGAAAATGTGATACAGAATACGCTCCTAATGGAGTAGACGTGTTTGAAGAAACAAAAAATTTATACAATGAATACAAATATTATTTGAGGTGAGTTAGCTTGCGTATTAGATTTATTGTAAATCCTAAAAGTGGCAGAGAAGCTTCTGAAGGGAAAATTTCAAATATAATTAAATATTTGTTTGAAGATGGTCACGAAGTAAGTGTGAGATATACTAAAAAAGCTCATGATGCCACCGATTTTGCAATAGAAGCAACAAAGGACAAGGTGGACAGACTTGTGGTTTCAGGTGGGGACGGAACAGCAAATGAAACGGTTTGTGGATTGCTTAAGTGCAATTCAGAAATACCTTTAACTATTGTTCCTGCCGGCACCACGAACGACTTTGCGAATTATATGGGACTTGTGAAAAATGAGTGGGACACGTACAAGATGATAGTGGATGGCAATATTGAAAAGATTGATTGCGGCAAAGTATCCGACAGATATTTTTTAAATGTTGGAGCGGTTGGCGCATTTACAGATGTGGCTCATAACACCTCAACAGAGCTCAAAACTACTTTTGGTAGGGCAGCTTATGTTATGAAGGCGGTTTCTGAAATCAAACCGGAAAATTTTATGCCGATGAATTTAAAAATCGAGTCTGAAGAAGTTAGTGGAGTTTACAAAAGTTTTGTGGCACTTATAACGAATTCAAAATCAGTAGGCGGTTTTCCAAAAATGGCACCGCTTGCAAGTGTTACAGATGGATATCTAGACGTTATCGTGTTTAAAGAAATGCCATTTACTGAACTTTTAGCAGTGTTTTTAAAAGTGAAAGCAGGCGAGCATGTAAAGCATCCGAATGTTATGTATTTTAAAACCAAAAAAATCACAATTTCTTGTGATGAAGATGTAGAATTAGATGTAGATGGCGAGTATTTTGGGAATTTACCTGCAACATTTGAAATTGTGGAAAAAGGGATAAATTTGTGTGTATAATATGGATAATTTAATCGAGAGTATTGAAAGAAATTTAAGAATGAGCGATTTCATAATTAGAAAAAAAGGACGCTCGATTTTAAAAAATTATGATATCTCACCGGCACAATTTAGAACTCTGCAAGTGATTATAAATCATGGCGACGAGATGACTCTGTCTGAATTGTCGGAAGTAATGGAGCTATCTTGCTCAACCGTCACAGAATCGCTAAAGAGAATGGAAAAGCTTGGATTGGTGGAAAGGAAAAAAGATGAAAAAGATGCTCGATTTATCAGAATAAGTGTGCTTCCAAAAGGTCATGAAATCCTTGATGAAGTCTTAAAAATAAGAAGAGAATACCTAAAAAAAGTACTTCAAGCATTAACTCCGGAAGAGCATCAAAACTTAGCAGACAATTTAGAAAAGCTTTCAGACGAATTGAAAAAGACAAAATCAGATTTTATGTAAATTTTACCCGCATATTTTGCGGGTTTATTTTTGCAGAAGATGATAAGATGCTAATATTATGGAAAATAACAACAAAAAAACCTGCACATCAGTGCAGGTCATTTTTTTCTACTTTGGACTTACTTGTAAGCTCTTTTAAAAACTCAGAAAATGTAAGTTTGTTGTCTTCTTTTGATTCGTAGTTCTCTTTGTAATATTTGTATACATTTTCAATTGCAAAAGCTTCTTCAATGTCTTTTTTGTAGGAATTCACGTACTCATCCATATTCCAAGAAGTAACTTTCATAACTTCTTTGGCTTTTTTAGCTTCATACTCATCGTTTTTAACGTTTTCTTTTAGCTTTCCAGTTGCCGCATGTATAACTTCATCTGTTGGGAATAAATTGTTTTTTCTTGCGAATGAAACTGCTGCAGCTTTTTGAATCATAGTGTTTAAAATATCATCTTTTTCTTTTTGCTTTGACTCTTCACTAAGCTTCGTTAAATCTTTTCCTATATATCTAGATTCCAGGACGAATTCCACTTCCCATTTATTTATCTTTTCATTGTCAACAGTTGCGGCGATTTCGATTTTAGATGGGTCTTTTTCTTCTTCGCTTTGAATCTTTTTAAATTTTTTTACAATTTCTAGCGAATCGTTTTTGAAGCTTTCTTCATTTTCTTTGATTGCTCTTGTAGTTTCTTCTTCTTTTTTTTCAATAGTAGTTTTTTGAGGCTTTTTGCAACCTACAGAAAATATACATAAGGTGCAAATAATTGCGATAAAAAATTTTTTCATAAAATCTCCAAATTAGAAATAGCTATTAAAATTTTCTTCTATATCAGCAAAATCTGTCGTGCAATACATGGTCGCAATTTTAATATCTTGATCACGCTTTATTATGTCGTATATACGAACCGGTTCTTTTGAATTCATTTTAAAAATGAGTTCATTGTTGAAATTTTGTTCTTCTTTGGCATCAAGCCAACTGGCAGCAATTGTACCGCAAGCACGGCAATAGCCTTCTTTAAATTTGTCGGTTACATTGTAAATTGATTTTTTAATATTGATATTTAAAATTCTATCCAGCTCATAATACGTTGAAATCGGCTCTTTATCAAGCTTTGTTATTAGCTTGGTTAAAGTGGTTTCATCGGAATAATCTTGGCTTAAAATTTTAATATCATAAGGAGAATGAACATATTCGTTGTAAACAGAAATATCTCCAACATAGGTGTTAGAAAAGCGCTCCACTATAGACATCACACTTTTATAACCATTTAAAAACTCTTCATCAAAATCGTTCTCGAAATTTTTATAGTTAAGTTCAAGCTCTCTTTTAATGATTTTAAATGTAATTTCAGGGAACATATATAGTCGCTCTCTAATAATTTTAATTTTATCTTCAGTGCTAAGCCCGGATAAATCTAATTTTCTTCTATTATTCCAACTAATTTCCATAATTTCTCCTTAGTGAATGGCAGAACTACAGCTACCATATCATTTAGATTATTTTGCAGGGAAGGCAAAATCATTATCTTGTTTAACAAGATTGAAATCTACTTGTTTATTGATAACATTCCACGTTGAGATGAATACAAATGAGTAAAGTGGAATTGACCAAACTTGTTGGGTTAGAGCTTTTAGAACTCTTTCCCAGAATACATATCCATAGAATATTTTCATAAAATAAGGAACGAGTAAAATGCTTGTGATGAGTTGTCCAATAAATATTGCAAGTAACACTTTTAAGAAATTGTTTTTGTTTGCTTTATCTTTACCAAACAATTTCAGCACGAGTGCCGGAATCATTCCGGTTAAACCGGAAGTCAGGGTAAATGCTAAATTAAATGCATTTGCAGATGGTCTAACTAAAAATCCGAGCAAATCGCTAACAACACCAACTATAAATCCGGCTACCGGACCCAATGCAAATCCGCTATAAATAATAGGAAAGCCGCCAAATGAAATATGACCGACTCTAAGCGTGTTTAATATAACTGACAGGGCAACAAACATTGCTAAATAAGACAGCATTGCAGTACGCATTCCTTTTTTTGAAGCTTTTTTAGCTTTTGCATATAGCCAAATTTTTCTGCCTATAAATGCAAGAATGAGTGCACCTAGAAATATAAATATTTTAGCATCGTATAAGTTTTCCATGGCAAGTGCAAAATCTTTTGCTTTATTTGCTGCCATTTGTTCTGCCGTTGTTTCACCAAATTTTTCAATCATCTTCTTGGTTGCATTAAATGTCGGAAAATCAGTATATTTAACTTTGTAAATAATTCCGCCAAGAAGACTCAGGCTAGATGTGATTCCTCCAAGCGCAGTACCATTTAGTGCTCCGCATAGTGTGACAAGACAAAGTGCTGCCATAATCGGAAGAGTAATAGAAGCATTTTTAATATTATAGATGCTATAAAAAACAAATGTGGACAGTACAAGAGTGGTTACGATATTTGCCCACGAAATATCATACCATAATTTTTTGTTTTTCAATAAAATCCCTCCTTAAATAATAACAAAAGAAGGAGCTATTAAAAAATAGCGGACGCGAATGGTCTACCGCGGATTCCCTTCGTTTTGAGACAACGTCCCATTCTCAAACACTTAACGCAAGACCACCTACTCTGTTATTATATCCATTATATCAGTTTTAGTTTTCAAATGCAATTGTTCAAGCCGGCAATTTATTTCAGTTTGAATAATAAGAATAATTCATGTATAATATTTATATAAAAAAATTAATTGTATATAGATAATAATCGAAAGAAAGGCATATGATGATCGTTTTAAAAAATGTAACTATGGAATATGAGCCCGGCATAAAGGCTTTAGACAATGTTAGCTTAAATATTGATAAAGGCGAATTTGTTTATCTTATGGGACATTCAGGCGCCGGGAAGTCAACTTTAACAAGACTTCTTTTAAAAGAGATTGAATCAAAGAGGGGTAGCATTTTCTTGAACGGAAAAGATATTACTTATGTTTCAGAAAGAAAAGTGCCTTATATAAGAAGGTATATAGGAACAATTTTTCAAGATTTTAGAATTTTGGAAAAAAAGACAGTTTATGAAAATGTAGCTTTTGCACTCGAAATTTTGGGTGTAAACAACAAAGAGATTAGACGTAGAATTCCAATAGTGCTTTCGCTTGTTGGATTAAGCGACAAGGCAAAGAGTTTTCCGCATGAGTTATCCGGCGGAGAAAAGCAAAGAGTTGCGATTGCAAGAGCAATTATTAATGAGCCGCCGGTTTTAATCGCTGATGAACCCACAGGGAATTTGGACCTTGAAACCAGTTTTGGAATTATGCAAGTGCTACAAGACATCAACAATAAGGGAACCACGATTTTAATGGCAACTCACTCTATGGATATTGTTAAGGCAATACCGAAGAGAATTATTAGATTAGACCATGGCGTTGTTGTCCAAGATGGATATGACGAAGAATATATTGACAGCGAACAACAGTTGGAGCTATAAGTTATGAGATTAAGAATTTTAAGAAATATTTTTAAACAAGGCTTTCAAGGCGTTTGGAGAAATAGAGGTATGAGCATGGTTAGTGTGATTTCAATTGCTATCGTGCTTATGATTTTAGGAACAGTTTTAATTCTCGCTCTTTCAGTAAATAAACTTGCGACCGACACAAATAGGCAAGTAGACCAAATGGATGTGTTTATAGATGACAAGCTCGGCGTGGACGAGATAAAGGCACTGTCTGAAAAAATTATAGATATCGGCGGAATAAAAAGCATTAAGTTTAAAAGTAGAGACGAAGGTTTAAAGGAATTAAAAGCTGAATGGAAGGATAATGCATATCTTTTAGATGGATACGACGAAGCAAATCCGCTTCCAAATAGTTTCATAGTTAGAGTTTTTGATATAAATGACGCAAAAATTGTTGCAAAGAAGATAGAGGGCATGAATGGAATTATCCGTGTGAATTATTTTGCGGATGAAATTGAGCAAATGCTTAAAATTTCTAGTTATATAAAGCTGGGAGGATTTGTTATCGTGGCATTTTTAGCTGTTATTTCCGTGTTTTTAATTTCAAACACCATTAAACTCGCAGTAAATTCCAGACAAGAAGAGATCAGCATTATGAAATGGGTGGGCGCTACAAACGGATTTATAAAAGGACCGTTTATAATTGAAGGAGTGCTACTTGGAATTATTGGCTCTATTTTTGCTACTGCGGTTACGGTACTTTTGTATAAATATCTTTACGGCACAGGCACATTAAATGTTGCACCTATTTTAGCCAATGCACTTGTGGAACCGGGATTAATTAATGGTGATATTTTCATAGTTTTTGTAACGCTGGGAGCAGGAATTGGTGCAGTTGGCAGTTTGGTTTCACTAAAAAAATTTTTGAGGGTGTAGTATGAAAAAGTATTTATCAATTTTTTTAGCGGTATTAATTTTATTTTCCAGCGTTAATATAAAAGCACTTACAGAAAAGGAATACCAAGAAAAGAAAAAGGCTTTGTCTGAAAAGCTTAAGGCAAATACTGAAGCAAATAAAAAAGATAAGCAAAAGATTCTGGAAGAAGAAGGCAAGTTAAAAGACCTTGACGCTCAAATATCTGCAAAGCAAGCCAGCATAGAAAATTTGAATGGCGAAATCGAAACTGCACAAAACACAATCGCAACACTTCAAGACGAGATCGTTGAGCTAGAAAATAGAATTGAAAAAAAAGAAGAAATGCTCAGAAAGAGAATTAGAGCTATTTATATGACCGGAAATGTTGGTTATATAAGTGTGCTTTTAAATTCAAACAACATAAATGATTATCTTTCAAACAAAAGCATGGTGCAAATGCTTTTGCAACAAGACCAAGATTTGATCAAGTTCATTTCAGATGGCAAAGACGAAGTTGAAATTAAAAAAACCCAAGTGGAAGCTGAAAAACAAAGTCTTGAAGAAAAAAAGACTATTTTTCAAGCTGAACAAAATGAGGCAAAGACACTATATGCACAAAAAGAAACTTATTTAAACAATTTAAGATCAACTGTTGAGGGTAGAGAAAAAGAAAATGAGGCAATGAAAAAGGAAGACAAAAATATTGAAGCTGAAATTTTAGCGTCTAGAAACAGATATAGAGCTCAAATTGCAGGAAGCACTTATGTTGGAGGAAAAGTTGGATGGCCACTGCCGGGATATACTAAAATAAGTTCGCCATACGGTTATAGATTAGATCCAATTACCGGCAGACAAGGAGCTTTCCATTTAGGGATTGATATTCCGGCACCATATGGAACAAATGTGCTTGCAGCAGAAGCCGGTGTAGTAACATATGCGGGTTGGCTTGGTACTTATGGTAATCTTGTGGTTATCACTCATTCAAACAGCCTTGCCACCGCTTATGCACACAATAGTTCGTTTTTAGTTTCAGTTGGAACATCTGTTGTAAAAGGTCAACCAATTGCAAGGATTGGATCAACAGGAAATTCTACAGGGCCTCACTGCCATTTCGAAGTTCGTGTAAATGGCAAAACTGTGAACCCGCTTGGTTATGTTGGGAGGAAACAATAATGAAAAAGCAATATAGGTTATTAATCTACACTATTGTAATTTTATCTATCACAAATCTATTTTCATTTATAGCAGGTAAAAATTATGCTGAAAACAATTTTTATGATATTTCAAAAAGCACTGTAGAAACTGAAAAAAAGACAGATAAAAAAGCGGATAAAAAAGAAAAAGATGTAGAGTTTTTCGATGAAAACACCGGAAAATTGATGTCGGAAATTTTAACAGAAATAAAGGGAAATTATTACAAGGACACGCCAAACTCAGTTTTAAATGAAGGGTTATTAAAAGGAATGGTAAACAGTTTGGGGGATCCATATTCAGAATTTTTAAATGTTGAAGAGTTTAAAAAATTTAGGGAAACTACGGACGCAAAATATGTGGGCGTAGGACTTGTAATAAGTCCAGGCGAAGATGGCTCAATCACTGTTGTAGCTCCGGTTAAAGGATCGCCTGCTTTTAAAGCAGGGATTTTAACGGGAGATAAAATTATAAAAGTAGACGGTATAGAATATGATGGATCCACCATGCAAGACGCGGTGAATAAAATGCGTGGCAAAAAAGGTGAAAAAGTTAAAGTTTCCGTTTTTAGAAATGAAAATAATGAATACAAAGAGCTTGAGTTTGAACTTGTTAGAGAAACAATCAAACTTCAAACAGTGGACGGAAAAATGATGGACAACAAGGTGGCTTATATTGCAATTTCAGAATTTGATAAACCAACTTACACAGATTTTAAAGCGAAATATGATGAGCTCAAAAAAATGGGTGCTGAAAAATTGGTGCTTGATTTGAGAGGAAACCCTGGTGGACTTTTGGATGTTTGTGTAAAAATTGCAGATATCTTTTTAGACGAAGGTATAATTGTTTACACAAAATATAAAAATGGTGAAAAGAGTTATTATTACAGTGACAAAGCTAAGGAAGACCTTCCAATGGTAGTGCTTGTAAATGGTGGCTCGGCTAGTGCGAGCGAAATTGTTAGCGGCGCATTAAAAGATAGAAAGAGAGCAAAAATCGTGGGTACACAAACTTTTGGAAAGGGAATTGTGCAAAGACTTTTTGATTTGTCTTATGGAACAGCTGTCAAACTTACGATTAGCGAATATTTTACACCAAATGGAGAGAATATTCACGGCAAAGGTATTAAACCCGATTATGTGGTGGAACTACCAAAAGATACAAAAGCAATAGGTCCTGAAAATTTAAAAGACGACACACAACTTCAAAAGGCACTTGAAATTTTAAAAAAGGAGAAATAAATGACAGATTTTAAATACGAGATTTTAAACAATTTAGGAGTATTTACAACTTCAAAAAATGGTTGGACAAAAGAAATAAACATCATAAGCTGGAATGATGCTGAAGGCAAAGTGGACATTCGTTCTTGGAGTCAAGACCACAAGAGAATGGGTAAGGGCATCAGCCTAACAGTTGAAGAATTCAAAGCTTTAAAAGAATTGATTAATGAAATCGACGAAAATGACTTATAGATGTGAAATAAAAATCTCTAGTATGAAAATTTACTAGAGATTTTTTGATTAACCATATTATTTGAAATTGCTTTTAGATTTGTGGCTATTAATAATTATTTAATATATTTTTACTGATAATTTGCAAACGAATATATTTGCAGTTTTAACAAGTAGAAATTATTTTTCATGAATCTATCTATAAGAGGCATTTAATGCTAAAATATTTCAATTATAAACGGTCAGTGGAACAAGTTTTCAAACAAGTTGAACATCAGTACTCGTTAGGCATAAAGTTTCCAAAAGCTCATTTATAGCACCCCGACTTGTTTTAAAACTTTATTCTAAATTAGTATATCTTGATGCTGCCAAAGTTAGTGGTAAGACTTGCATTGCATTCTACAATTCCATCTTCTTTTCTAATTTGCTTTCTGGTGTTACTTGATTCCACTTCTTTAAATGTGTTTGGATAAAGCACACGGCCTAAATTGCATTCCAGATAAGCGTTCACAGTCATACCGTTTATGTCGTTTAAGTTTGCTTTGATTGAACCGGCGTTTGTGGATGCGTCTATAACAGTTGGCTTACCTTTAATGTTGTCGATGATAATTGAACCAGCATCGCTTTTCATTTGAATGGCATCAGCAGTTATATATGATGCCATTACGCTTCCGGCGTTAGATTCCAAAAAAATTGCTCCGGTTATAATATCATTACAGCTAACTTTGCCGGCATTTGTGCTTGCTTCAATATTTCCAGTCTTGATGTTTTGAAGCTCAATCGCGCCGGCATCAGCTTCTGCCTTTATATCGCCAGAATTAATAGCTTTTAATTTAATGCTACCGGCGTCAGTGTCTACATTTAAAGTTGAACAATTCACAGATTTCAATTTGATTGTGCCTGCATCAGTGGAAACGTCGAGATTCTCAGTACATATTTCGGCACCGGAAATTTTGCCGTAGTCGGTGTATGCTGTAATATCTTTTGCATTTAAGTTTCTAAGGTCAATTGGACCGTAATCGTTTGACAATTTTATTTTCTCGAATTGCTCTTCATTGTCAATACATAGTTCAACTATATATTTGTAGTTTTTCATAAAAGTGTTTATAGTAAAAGCAAAGACCTTTTTTTCTTCTGCTTCGCGTTCAATTATGGCAAAATAGTTACCTTCTTGATTCACCCTAAACATATTTTTTATGTCATCGCTGTCAGATGAAATCTTTACATATGAATAATTCTCGTCAGATTTTCTAACATAAATTTTGGCGTTTTGCAATTCCAGGTGAATTTGTTGTGCATTTTCTGGAATATATTTTATTGTTGAAAAACTTTTGTGAAGCACTTCTTCAGGTTCGTCGTCTTTATCATCTTGATAAAATTCGTCATCGCTAAAATCAAGTTCATTTCTGTTTGGAGTGAAAGTGTTCACAGCAGATTGAACAGTTTTTCTTACAAATTCTCCAACGTTGTCAAAAAAGCCGTCAGCCTTTTTTGAATTCTTTAGAATGTCTTCGCTTTCATCAAGACCTTTGTCTTCCAGTGCTTCCAAAAGCTTGTTTGCATCGTCAGCTGTGATTTTTCCTTCTTCAAGCATCTTTAAAATCATTTTTCTTTCTTCACTCATGATATACCTCCTATTTTGAGTTTTTAATTAAATCTATTGCTTCATTCACGCTTAGCTCGCCATTTTCGAGTTTAGATAAAGTTTCTTTTGTATCATAATTGTCGGTGATTTTTTCGCCGGACAAAACTGATGCAATTGCATTCAACCTATTTCTTAGAGTTGGATATGAAAGATTGTAGATTTTTTCCAACTCTTTTAAATTCCCTCTTTGAATAATGAATGTGGTGCAAAACTGGAGCTGTTCTTCAGTTAGATTGTTAAACTTTGAAAGAGAGAATTCTCTTTTAATTGTGGTTTTGCAATTTGGGCAAAACATTTCGGTTACTTTCATATTGCTTTCGCAGTATGGACACCTTAAAGAATTTTCCATTTTATTACCTCCCTTAGATATATTATACAACGAATTTTATAAAAATCAATAAAAATAGGTCAAATATTTTAATATTTTTAAATTTAAATTAAATAATGTTAAAATAAAGGAAGAATGATTTTTAAAAGTGAATTGGTAATTTAAATTTGTGTTTAACAGTTTGTGTTTATGGTATAATTAAAATGAAGGGAGGAAAAGATGAATTTTTTTAATATGGATTTTGAAAAAAACAGAGAATCAAATGCACCTTTTGCTGAAAGGATCAGACCGCAAAGTTTTGATGAAGTGATTGGGCAAGATCATATTTTGGGTGATAAGGGGCTTATTAAAAATGCTATAAAAACTGGCAATTTGCCTTCACTTCTTCTTTATGGGCCTCCCGGCACCGGCAAAACTACGATTGCAAGTTTGATAAGCAAGAGTTTTAATATGAATTTTATAAAAATTTCTGCGGTTTCTTCCGGCGTGAAAGAGCTTCGCGGCGTGGTGGACGAGGCAAATAGATGTTTGGAAAACGGGACCAAGACAATTTTATTTATAGACGAAATTCATAGATTTTCAACAAGTCAGCAAGATTTTTTGCTTCCTTATGTAGAAAATGGCGAGCTCATTTTAATTGGAGCAACAACCGAAAATCCGTTTTTTGCGGTGAATAAAGCGCTTCTATCGAGGTTAATATTGGTTGAAATAAAATCGCTCACAAAGGATGATATGAAAAAACTTTTAGAGCGCTGCAAACAAAAATATTTTGAAATATATAATATAAAAGTTGATATAGATGCGAAGGCTGCTGACTTTTTGGCACTTAGAGGAAATGGAGATGCAAGGAGGCTAATAAATAGCTTTGAGGTCGCAGTGCTTCGCGCATTTGACGGTGAGAGTTCAAAAATCACGATGGACGTTTTAATCGATGTATTCTCAAATCAAGTGCTAAAATACGACAATGCCGATGAGCACTATGATACAATTTCTGCTTTCATTAAATCTATGCGCGGCAGTGACGTGGACGCGGCTTTGTTCTATCTTGCAAAGATGATAATTTCAGGAGAAGATCCAAGATTTATCGCAAGGCGAATGGTGATTTTTGCTTCAGAAGACATTGGACTAGCCGATCCTAATGCACTTCATATTGCTACTGATACATTTTATGCCACAACTGTGATTGGAATGCCTGAGGTTAGAATTAATTTGGCACACGCATGTGTATATCTTGCTCGTGCAAAAAAAGACAATAAGGCTTATGTTGCAATTGATAAGGCAATCAACTTTATCAAGAAAAACGGTGCAGGCACTGTCCCAAATCATTTAAGAGATGCGCATTACCCAGGCAGCGAAAAGCTTGGTGTAGGCGGCTATAAATATCCGCACAATTATGAAGAACATTATGTTGAGCAGCAATATTTGCCGGACGAGTTTAAAGATATGAAATTTTTCGATAGAGAATATGATTGATTGACACGTGTTAACTATTGATATATACTAGTTTTATGGATATTTTAAATTTGTTAAAAAAAATAGAACAAAACGAAATATTGATGCACGAAAAAAGAGCAATTATCGCTTTTTCCGGCGGACCTGATTCTGTTTTTTTGGTAAAACTTTTTATAGATTATTTTAAAGATATAGAAATTGTGCTTTATCATTTGAATCACAATATGAGAGAAAGTGCGATGCGCGATGAAGAATTTGTTCGAGCATTTGCAGAAGAAAATAATCTAAAGCTTAATATAAATAGCGTGAAAATAAAAGTTTTAGCAAAGAAAAAGCAAATTGGACTTGAAGAGGCTGGCAGAGTAGTGCGATATGAGGATTTGGAAAGGATTTCTCAAGAGCTAAATATAAACACAATTATGACGGCACACCATTTAAACGACGATATTGAAACTTTTTTTATGAATTTTATTAGAGGTAGCAGCTTGAATGGTTATTCTGCGATAAAAGCTCGTGAAGGAAAATATTTTCATCCGCTTTTAGAGATTAAAAAGAGCGATATTGTAGAGTATTTAGACGAAAGCAATGAAAAATATTGTATAGACGAGACTAATTTTATTCCGGACACAATGAGAAATATAATTAGAATTGAAAAGATTCCAAAGTTAGAAAAACTCGACAAGAATTTTTATGAAGATTTTAGAAAGTTTTTACAAGCTCAAAAGCGAGAATATGATTTACAAAATAGACTTGTGGAAGCTTTTATTAGTGAATATAATATAAGCGAACTAAAAGATGAACTTGCTTTTAAAATTGAAGATGTAAAAAAGTTTTTCGGAAACGACTTGGCTACCCTATTTTTTCATGTTATCAAGCATTTTAATGTGGATATGACAGATGTTTATAGAAGCCAACTCATCTTTATAGACGATTTTCCAAATTCTAACGAAGAAAAAAAGCTCAATGTGGCAGGAATTACGGCAATAAAAAGCTTTGAAATAATAAAATTTATTAAAGATGAAAGAAAAAAAGCAAAGCGAGAAATATTTATATCAGATAGAAGAACAAATTTTACAATTTCTCATTTTTATAGTGATAAAATAAAAGGAGAGATTAAAATCAGAAATAGAGAACCCGGTGACAAGATTAAGCTTGAAAATAGACCGACAAAGGTTTTAAAAAAACTTTTGATTGAGAAAAAAATACCGGCTTACGAGCGAGATGGTTTATATGTAATCTCAGATTATGAGGGAATTTTATATGTTGAAAAAATTGGCGCAGCCGAAAGGGCAAAGCATGGAAATAAGAAAATTTATATAAACGAAAGGAAGACATATGAACAAAGCACTTAAAGAAATTTTGTTTACAGAAGAACAAATTAAGGACAGAGTTAAAGAACTGGGTATAGAAATCACTCACGATTATATGGACAGGGATTTATTTATGGTGGGGATTTTAAAAGGCTCATTCATTTTTATGGCGGATTTAATTCGTGAAATCAATTTGCCTGTTTTAATTGATTTCATGAGTGTCACAAGCTATGGTAGGAGTGCAACTTCAAGCGGAGAAGTGAAAATTTTAAAAGACTTGGATTTTTCAGTGGAAGGGCGCGATGTATTAATCGTGGAAGACATTATCGACACCGGCTACACTCTCGAATACATTCAAAAAATGTTCATAACTCGTGGCGCAAGAAGTGTTAGATTTGCAACTTTCCTTGACAAAAATGAAGCCAGAAAAGTGGATATCAAAGTGGATTACCGCGGATACTTCGTGCCAAACGACTTCATTGTGGGTTACGGACTTGATTACAGTGAAGAATATAGAAACTTGCCGTATGTGGCTGCACTGAAAGAAGAGGTTTATTCTAAATGAGAAAAGTAAGATTTTCCCCTCTTAGCTATTTTTTGGTGGTTGCATTAATTTTGATGATTTTTTGGCCAATGGTCGACAATCTTATAAGCGACAATATTGACATTTCAAAGGCGATTGGCATGGCGAGAAACGGAGATATAAAAAGCGCCAGATTTGATGGCGACAGGCTTTTGATTGAAGCTGAGGAAGGCAATGGCACAAAAGTGTACAGAACGGTGATTCCACCGGAACTTCAAAATAGTTTTTATGACAATTATTTGAAAGACGGTGTGGAACAAGGCAAAATCGAATTTACCGCACGATCTATTTCTAAAGACGGATTTTTTAAAGAAGTTTTGCCATACATTTTTATGACGTTATTATTTATCTTTATGATGAACTCATTGTTTAGACAAACCAATTCTCAAAGCAAAGAGGCGAGTGATTTTGCAAAATCCAAAGCAAAACTATTCAATCAAAATTCCAATTCCAAAATTACATTTAAAGATGTGGCAGGATTGGAGGAAGAAAAAGTTGAACTATATGAAATTGTGGATTTCTTAAAGAATCCGTCTAAATATGCAAAAATGGGTGCTCGCATTCCAAAGGGGGTACTGTTGGTTGGCCCTCCGGGAACGGGTAAGACATACATTTCAAGAGCTGTGGCAGGAGAAGCTGGGGTTCCGTTTTATTCGATGTCCGGCTCGGAATTTTTGGAAATGTTTGTAGGTGTAGGCGCATCCAGAGTTAGGGATTTGTTTGCGGTTGCAAAGAAAAATTCTCCGTGCATAGTTTTTATTGATGAGATTGATGCTGTAGGAAGAAAAAGAGGCTCCGGCCTTGGCGGTGGTCACGATGAAAGAGAGCAAACTCTTAATCAACTTTTAGTTGAGATGGATGGTTTTGACAAAAATCAGGGCATCATAATTATGGCTGCAACAAATAGACCGGACATTTTGGACGATGCACTTTTAAGACCGGGGCGATTTGATAGAACAGTTACAATCGGCTTGCCGGACATTAGAGGCAGAGAAGAAATTTTAGAAATTCACACTAATAACAAACCTATTGCTAAAGATGTAAATTTAAAAAATATCGCAAGAAGAACTCCGGGATTTAGTCCAGCGGATTTAGAAAACTTAGTTAATGAAGCGGCGATATTGTCTGCTCGAAAAGGTGATATAGAAATAAAAAACAAGACTTTTGAGGAGGCCAGCATAAAAGTTTTAGCCGGACCGGAAAAAAAGTCTACAGTAATCACGGAAGATGAAAAGAAACTTGTGAGCTATCACGAAGCAGGTCATGCAATTGTGACTAAGTCACTTGAAGGCACAGATCCGGTTCAAATGGTTACGATAGTGCCGAGAGGTTCCGCCGGCGGTTTCACATATACTGTGCCTGAAAACGACATTTATTATCACACGAAGACCAAGATGCTCAATGAAGTGGTAGTTTTACTTGCAGGTCGCGTAGCAGAAGAATTAAAACTAAACGATATTTCAACTGGCGCATCAAACGACATTGAAAGAGCAACAAAAATTGTTCGACTAATGGTTTCAAAATATGGAATGACTTCTGAAATCGGTACACTTGACTTCACAGAAGAAGGAGGAAATCTATTTATTGGAAACGCAATCACGCATTCCAAAAACATTTCAGAGAACACTTTAAACTCAATAGACAAAGAAATGAAGAAAATAGTAGACGAGTGTTACCAAAAGGCAAAAGAAATTTTGACAGAAAAAGACGAAACGCTCGAAAAAATGGCAGAGCGATTAATGGAAAAGGAAACAATTTATAAAAAAGAATTTGAAGCAATTTACAATGGAAATTACAATCCGGAAGATTTTGCTGAAGATAAATTAAATATATTTTAAGGAGAGTTAATATGGGTAAGACAAAAAAACTGGTTATATCCGCAATTCTTTTGGCATGGATTATCGTGCTTGGAGTGACACAGCTGGGACTTATACCTGTAGGACCTGTTAGAGCTACAACTTTACACATTCCGGCACTTATTGGGTCAATACTATTTGATATGCCAATGGGTATATTTTTAGGACTTTCATTCGGGCTATATTCGTGGTACCAAAACTTTAGAAATCCCACGATTTTGAGCTTTGTGTTTCAAAATCCGGTGGTGAGCGTGCTTCCTAGGATTATATTCCCAATCATTGCTTATTATTTATACAGATATTTAAAAAAGAAAACACATAAACAATTAAAAGTTTTTGCCAGTATTGTTTTTGCGATTATAGCCGGAACACTTAGTGTTTCAATATATGAAGCGTATGTTGGCAAAAGCTATGCAGGACTTGCGATTGGAATTGTATTATTTGCACTTATAATTTATATGTGGATTTATAGTACAAGGCACGAATCGGAGATGACAGCCGGATTTATGTCAGCATCAATTGCGACTATGTGTCATACTGTAATTGTTATGGGACTAATATATTTGATTTATTTACCTAGATATATGGAAGTAATGAACCTATCAAAAACTGCAGCAATTCAAGGCATTTTGGGAACTGTATTTATAAATGGTGTACCGGAGGCGGTTATTGCAGGATTTATTGTTTCTGCTCTATTAAAAAGAAAGGGAAGATATGATATTAACAATTGATATTGGAAACACAAATACTGTAGTGGGATTTTTTGAAGGCGAAAATTTATTAGATTCGGTTCGCATTGGATCGGACCGGATAAGAACCAAAGATGAATATGAAATCTTGTTACGTAGTTTGTTTGAGTTAAAACAAATCAATATAAATAATTTTGAAGGCGGAATAATTTCATCAGTTGTTCCGTCTTTAACAAGTACAATAGTTTCTGCTGCAGAGAAGATAATTTCTTGCAAAATGCTTGAGGTTGGACCCGGAGTAAAAACAGGGCTAAACATTTTGTATGACGACCCAAAAGAAGTTGGGTCGGATAGAATCGTAAATGCGGTTGGTGCGATTAAAAAATATGGTCATCCGCTTTTGATTTTGGATTTTGGTACTGCAACCACATACTGCGTTGTAGATAGAGATAAAAATTATCTTGGCGGTATTATTGCACCGGGTATTGGAATATCTGCAGACGCTCTTTTTACTAAGACGGCAAAGCTTCCGAGAGTTGAGCTTAAAGCGCCAAATAAATTTTTAAATAAAAATACTGTGGATGCTATGAAGTCCGGCATAATTTTTGGTAAAGTTGGAGAAGTGGAATATCTCGTGAAGCATTTAAAAGAAGAAGTCGGAATTCAAGAAGCAAAAGTGATTGCAACCGGCGGAATAGCAAAACTCATTATGAATAGCACTGATGTGATTGACACTTATGATGCTGACCTCACACTTTTTGGGCTTAGAGAAATCTATGAGAAGAACATTAAAAATAGGAGATAAGCTGCCTGTGTTTTTGGCACCTATGGCAGGCTACACCGATTATGCATTTAGAAAAATTTGTTTTGAATGCGGCGTGAGCTATGCGGTTTCTGAGATGGTGAGCTCTGTTGCGCTTAGCTATGGAGATAAAAAGACAAGAAGCATTTCAAAGTCCTCTGGAGATAGCGGGATACAACTTTTTGGGCACAATTTAGAATGCTACAAAAAAGCACTAGAAGAATTAAACCAAAGAAATGATTTTTTGTGGTACGATTTAAATTTCGGTTGTCCGGCTCCGAAAATTGTAAAAAATCACGACGGCAGTTATCTTTTGACAGATTTAAAAATGCTCGGCGAAATTGTGAAAACCGTTAAAAAATATTCAAATAAACCTGTATCGGCAAAAATGAGACTTGGATTTAATGAAAAAGAGCACTATTTGGATATCGCTAGGACCATTGAAGAGGCAGGAGCTGATTTTATAACAGTGCATGGAAGAACGAGAAAAATGTTTTATAGTGGAGAGGCTGATTGGGAAGCAATTTATAAAATTAGAGACGCCGTAACTATTCCTGTGATTGGTAACGGCGACATAAAAGATGCAAAAACCGCTAAAAGAATTTTAAATGAAGAACTTGTGGATGGAATTGCAATTGGAAGAGGCGCGATCGGAAATCCATTTATTTTTTCTGAGATTGCAAGTCTACCTGTTCCGGATAAAAAAGAAATTATTATACGACATTTTAAATATATGTGCGAAACGAAAGATGAGTGCGTGGCGGTAAATCAATTTAAAAAACATTTGATAAAATATTTGAACAACTCGCCAGAAGCTAAAAAACTCAGAACTGAGCTTCAAACTATTCAAAGTATAGAAGCGATGAAACAAAAAATAGATATTCTATTTTAATTTTGACAAAATTTGTTGTGAATAGTATAATATGTTAATTATATTAATAGAGGAGATTTTATGGCTGAAAAGGAAGTATTTTTAACCAGAGAAGGTTATGATAATTTAAAAAATGAGCTGGAACAATTGAAAACAGTAACCAGAAAAGAAGTTGCTGAAAAAATCAAGGTGGCTCTAGGTTATGGTGACTTGAGTGAAAACGCTGAATATGATCAAGCGAAAAATGAACAAGCTCAAGTTGAAGATAGAATTGGACAAATCGAAATTCTTTTGAGAGCTGCAACAATAGTTGAAGAAAATGAAGTTACTACTGACAAAGTTAATATTGCCACAGATGTTACAGTTTTGGAAGAAGGAGAAGACGAACCGGAAACTTATTCAATCGTAGGCAGCGCTGAAAGCGATCCGATGAACAATAAGATTTCAAATGAAAGTCCACTGGGTGCTGCACTTTTTGGCAGAAGAAGAAAAGATGTAGTGGAAGTAAACGCACCGGACGGAAAAATCAGATATAAAATAATCAGTATTAAGAAGACACCTAAAGATAAATAAGGAGTTAATATGGAACAAGATTTAAATGACATGCTTTTGGCTAGACGCGAAAAGCTGAGCAAACTGAACGAATTGGGGAGGAATCCTTATTTAATTGAAAAATATGACACAACCAATTTTTCTAAAGACGTGACTGACCATTTTGAAGATTTTGAAGGTAAAGTAATTAGCGTGGCCGGAAGAGTTATGGCTAAACGCGGACACGGAAAAGTCACATTTATTGACATTCAAGATAAAATGGGCAGAATTCAAAGCTTTTTGAAAATCGACAATCTTGGCGACTGCTATGAAGAAGTTAAACTTTTGGACATAGGTGACATCGTAGGTGTAAAAGGTGAAGTTTTTAAAACCCATATGGGCGAAGTGAGCGTTCGTGCAAGTGAGTTTAGAATATTATGTAAGTCTTTACAAATACTACCGGAAAAATGGCACGGACTAAAAGACCAAGATTTAAAATACAGACAAAGATATGTGGATCTCATTATGAATCCTGAAATAAAAGAAACTTTTTTAAAGAGAAATAAGATTATTAAAGAAATCAAAAAATATCTCGATGAAAGAGATTTTTTGGAAGTGGAAACTCCTATTTTAAATACCATAGCCGGCGGGGCAAACGCCAGACCATTTATCACACATCACAACACACTGGATATCGACATGTATCTTAGAATTGCAAATGAATTATATTTGAAAAGACTTGTGGTTGGCGGATTCGATAAAGTTTACGAATTGGGCAGAATGTTTAGAAATGAAGGAATGGATGCAACTCACAACCCGGAATACACCGCAATGGAAGTTTACGCTGCATACCAAGATTACAACGATATGATGGAGCTAACTGAAAACTTAGTTTCCACTGTTGCACAAAATGTTTTAGGCACAACGGTAATAAAATACGAAGGAGTCGAACTTGATTTAACTCCACCATGGAGAAGAATTAGCATGGTTGAAGCTGTAAAAGAATATGCGGGAGTGGATTTCTCAACAATTGAAACAGACAAAGAGGCTGTTAAGGTAGCAGAAGAAAAAGGATTGACTCTAGAACCATCAAAAAGAAACCGTGGAAATGTTATAAATGAACTTTTTGAAGAATTCTGTGAAGAACATATGATCCAACCGACATTTGTAACTGGACACCCAGTAGAAATCAGTCCACTTGCTAAAAGAAATCCAGATGATCCAAGATACACAAATAGATTTGAAGCATTCATTTACTGCAAAGAAATTGCAAATGCTTTTTCAGAATTAAATGACCCAATCGACCAAAGAGCAAGATTCACTGCACAAATGGAAGCAAAAAGACTTGGAGACGACGAAGCTCACCCAATGGACGAAGACTTCTTAAATGCAATTGAAGTTGGACTTCCGCCAACAGGGGGGCTTGGAATTGGCGTGGATAGACTTATCATGTTCCTGACAGGAGAATCATCAATAAGAGACGTTATATTTTTCCCAACAATGAAGCCGTTAGGCTTAGAAAAGGCAGAAAATGGGGATTTGTCAAAAGAAACTTACGAAACTTACGACAAACTTACGACAGAAAAAATCGACTTTTCAAAAGTAAAAGTAGAGCCATTATTTGAAGATATGGTTGATTTTGATACATTCTCAAAATCTGATTTTAGAGTTGTAAAAGTTAAGAACTGCGAAGAAGTTCCAAAGTCAAAAAAGCTATTGAAATTTACATTAGATGATGGTTCTGAAAAAGAAAGAGTTATTTTATCTGGTATTAAGGAATATTACAGTGCAGAGAGCTTAATTGGAAAGACACTACTTGCGATTTGTAATCTTCCTCCACGTAAGATCATGGGAATCGACTCAGAAGGAATGATTATATCTGCAATTTGTGAGTACGACGGAGAAGAAAAACTTAATTTAATAATGTTGGATGATAATATTCCGGCAGGATCAAAATTATATTAAAGAACACGCTAATTGCTAAACTGGGGTTTGTACTGAATCCCAGTTTAATTTTTATAATTGGATTAATAGAATTATTAATCTACACAATAAAACCAATTTAAAGAAAAATAAATATTATATAATCTCAGGCGATAGAAATTTAAAACTCTATCGTCTTTTTTATACTCAAAGTTAGGAGGTTAAAATGGTAAGGATATGAATTCTCACTTAAAACAATTTAATATGTAATACATTTAGCGATTTAAATATAAGTTCAGTCACTTTTTTAATTGAAATTTATAGATTAAGGAGAAGAAATTAATGAATAGAGAAAAAGATGGATATTATGGCACTTAACTATAAACCATTATGGATACAGTTAGCAAAAAAAGGATTAAAGAAAACAGATGTAATAGTTATGGCAGTACTTACAACAAATGTTATGGCACAAATGGGCAAGGATAAGCCAATTACATTTAAGAATTTAGAAAAAATATGTAAGGCTCTATCTTGCACTCCTAATGATATTATTAGTTTTGAATATGAATTTGAAAAAGAGATTTAAAATTAATCATAGATATATTAAAATACAAAAAATATTATTTTAAATGGTCAAAACACTTTGACTATTTTTTAAATCTATGATATACTCAAAGTGAAAATAATTAAAAATATAAAAATGAAAAAGCAAATGAAAATGTAATTTATATAGGAGGTAATATAGTTGGAATTTTCAGATGGTGAACTACTAGTAATGGAAGAATTATGGAAAGGCGATGTATTAGACGAAAATGGAGAAATTCAAGCTCTTGCCTTATCAAAAATATTGATGGAAAAGTACGATATAAGTAAAACCTCTTGCTATACATTTTTTGGAAGATTAGTAGAAAAAGGAGCGATAGCTAGAAGATACCCTAAATATACAATTAGAGTCCTTGTATCA
>JALFRW010000008.1 GCA_022778715.1 Ezakiella sp. | reverse complement strand
AAACCTGTATTTAGTCATTACATAGTACTTTCTATGTGGATATCCATAAGAGTAAGGCAGCTTAAAATTTTCAAGACCAGTATCAAGAGAGAAGTAGTTTCTATAAGTTGCCCTAAAATATTTTTCTGCTTCCTCTTTGTTTTTATGCTCCTTATAATCTCTAAGACCTTCCATCATTCCATAATAAAAAGTAACCCAAACAGCCATCATTTCACCTCAATCTTCATAAAATCATCTAAGGATATTCCGTGTTCCTTTTGTGCTTTTTTATTTCCTCATTTTAAATTAAATTTGACCGCCTTTATGTGCTTTAACCCACTCGTCTAACTCTGAAGCAATAGTCATTATTCTGCTGCCATTAAAAACCTTTGGGAAGCTTTTCAATTTCATTATTTGATAGGTCTTATCTCTGCCCAGTCCAAGCACTTCCGCAGTTTCTTTAACATTTAATAAAACTTTGTTCATATATTCCTCCTTTTTTTGTTGTTGTTTTACTAACCTCTTTATAATTTGCTTGTAGTGTTCTATTCCTTTTGCTCTCTTATAATCGCGGTATAAATTTATTGTTGTTGCATATCTGCGACTATTTCGCTAAAAAAAATTTCATTTAATTCTTTTGCTGTTAATTCTAGAACTTTTGCAATTTCTTTTGCTTCTTTAATTGAAAATTTTTCTCCATCATCTAATCTTCTATATAGTGTGGCTTGATTAACATTAATCATTGTTGCTAACTCACTTACACTAATTTCTTTTTCTGCCATTTTCCCTCTAAGTTTATTAATATTAGTCAAAATAAATCTCCTTTCTTTTATTTGCCTTTATTCGCATTTATGCGACTAACTAAATAATAACACTTAATTTTTCATTTGTCAATACTTTTTTCGCATCTTTTTTAAAAAATATTTTTTATTTATAAAAATATTTGCATATTTGCAAAAATATGATATAATAAAATTGAGGTGAAATTATGAGTATAGGCGACAACATAAAAAAAAGACGTGTCGAACTCGGCATGAGCGTTGAAGATTTAGCTAATAAGATAAATAAAAATAGAGCTACTATTTACAGATACGAAAATAAAAATATTGAAAATTTACCTACAACTATTTTAGAGCCTTTAGCTAAAGCTCTAAAAACTACTCCCGCAGAATTAATGGGTTGGGAAGTTAAATCAAATAAATTACCATCTCAAACATATAAACTCTTACCAAACACTGCCGGAGCGGGACTTATGGACTACGAACTGGACATATCAGAATTAGAAACAATAGATGTTCCCGACCAATTTCTAGGGCGCTATGCCGGGCGAAAAGATATATTAATATTAAAAGTTAACGGCGAAAGCATGAATAAAATAATCCCCGACCAATCATATGTGGGAATAATATATAAAGATTATGACTATCTCCCCCAGACAGGAGATATTATTGTATATCGGCTTAGAGGCGAGGGACTTGGTATTAAACGTTTTATCGATATGTATGATGAAATAATGTTAAAACCTGAATCCACAGAACAAATATACAAAGAACGGCGGTTCAAAAAAGAAACCGCCGATGATTTTGAAATATTAGGTAAAGTTATAATGTATAATGTAACTTTAGATTAAAAAAAACTCATAAAATACACAAAAAAGCTTGACAATACCATTTTTTAATGGTATAATATAATTACAGTCAAGGTTGACGAGTTGGCAAAGAGAAAGGGGAAAAAATGAACGAAGAAATGACAAATCTTGAATTTCAAAAAATGCAAGAATATTTACAAAAACTAATTGAAAACATAATTGACAACACAGACGATAAAGAAGAAATGAAAGAAAAAATAAGAGAACTATTTAAATAGTCCTCTTACAAAAAACAACTTAGGTACGGTTACTTTGCCAACCGTGCCTACAACAATATTAACATATAATAAATAAAAAATCAAGGAGAATAAATGGACTTAAACAATTATATAACAATAAACGACCTTGCAAAAGAATATAACTTAAACCCCGACACAATAAGGAGCTACATTGCAAGAGGGCAAGTTATTCCCGACGATAAAAAATTTAAAATCGGTAATACGTGGCTTATAGAAAAACAATTTGCAAAAGAAAAATGGAGCAAAAGAAAATAAAAGAGAACCCGACCACGACCAAGCGACGGATTCTCTAAATAAAAATATAGATACGTTTTATTTTTGTACCCAAAAACATTATATCACAAACGAAAGGAGTAAATCAAGATGAAAAAATCTAACGGCGAGGGCTCAATAACAGTAACCGAGAGACAAGGTAAAAAATACTACACCGCACGAATAACCCTATATAACATCGATGGCAAACCTCAAAGAAAATCCAAATCATCTTACAAAAAATCTATCGTTGTTAAGTGGATGCAAGAAAACCAAATAAAATCATACACGGAAGATTCCATGCGACCAATCGGCGAATACATCGAAGAATACTTATACCAAATAAAAAAGCCTACCGTTAAAGATGCCACTTTCGTAAGATATGAAACACTTTACAGACACTATATCGAAAAGACTCCTCTTGCAGAAACACTAATTGCAAACGTCACACCGGAAATGCTGCAAACCTTTTTTTGCAACCTACAAAAAGAAAAATCCGCATCTATAACCAATCGAGTGCTTGATATCTACAAAATGGCATTTAAAAAACTACAGCAACAAGGCTCCATAAGAACAAATCCCGCACTCTCCGTAGAAGTTAAAAAACACATAAAAGAAAAGCGGGAAGCTTTCACCGAAGATGAACAAAAACTCATAATGAATAACCTTGATATAAACGACGTATCAGACCGCCTAATCCTGCTAGATTTCGTCAGCGGACTTCGTCTAAGTGAATTACTCGCACTTACAGATAAAGACGTTCAAAAAGGACAAATATACATCAATAAACAATATGCCAGATGTGACTACATCGATGAAAACAAAAAAAGAGTAACCCACGAAGAACTCACAACCCCAAAAACAAAAGCGTCAATCCGGACTGTTCCCATACCCGAACCTATATACAAAAAAATAAAACCATATATAAAACAAGGCCTATTATTTACAGAAGACGGAAAAAATCCAATAGACAGAAAAAAACCGCAAAGAAGAATAAAAACATTATGTAGATCACTAAACATACCGTATAAACCGTTCCACTCAATCAGACACAGCTACTGCACACGTCTTTTTGAATCGGGAGTATCACCGAAAGCGGCTCAAATTCTAATGGGACACACCGATATATCCACAACAATGAACATATATACACACGTCACCGAAGACATAAAAGAAGACAGTGTAAAATTATTTGAAAAGAAATTTTTCACAGAGTAAAAATTGGAAAAAGTTGGCAACGAGTTGGCAACCCAAAACCAAAACCAACAAAAACCAACATACAATAACATAAAATATGAACTTAAAATACAAATGGCTAACCACTAACGGTTAGCCATTTTTCAATGTTTTTATGCAGTTTTAAACGTTTGAATGAACTGCATATTTTACTATGGTGCGGGAAAGAGGACTTGAACCCCCACGCCTCGCGGCACTGGAACCTAAATCCAGCGCGTCTGCCAATTTCGCCATTCCCGCATATTATGGTGACCCATCCGAGATTCGAACTCGGGACACCTTGATTAAAAGTCAAGTGCTCTGCCGACTGAGCTAATGGATCAAATGGGGTGGAAGATGGGATTCGAACCCACGGTCTCCAGAACCACAATCTGGCGCCTTAACCAGCTCGGCTACATCCACCATCTCAACTGGAGCGAGTGAAGGGAATCGAACCCTCATAACTAGCTTGGGAAGCTAGAGCTCTGCCACTGAGCTACACCCGCGATTTTTCCTAACAAATGATATTGTACTATATCTATTTTATTTTGTCAAGCGTTTTTTAAAATAATTTAAAAAATCTTTTAAACTTTTCCAATTGATTATGCAAAGCTCTATTCTTATTCTAAATCTCTATTTTTGTTAATATAGGCAATGTATGCTCCGATAAATATTAAAATAATACCAATTCCGCTGTATAAATCAATTATGTCACCAAATGCAAAATAACCGATTATGCTTGTGAATAAGACTGATGTATAATTGAAAATGCTCACTCTTCCTGCCGGAGCGTACATGTAAGCGTAGGTTAAGAAATATTGTCCAAGCATTCCACAAATTCCTATAACGATTAGTCCCAGAATTTCTTTTGTGTTTGGAACTTTAAAATCTCTAATCATTAAAGGTAGCATGCACAAACAAGTAACGATTGCAAAAGAAAGCATGATGGTGTGACTTTCTTCCTTTCCCTTTAGCATTCCGATGCAAGTATATGCAGCAGCGGCAAAAACTCCGGATAATAATGCTAAAACCGCATATTTATTAAATCCTGAAGCAGAAGGCTTTGTGATAAATAAAACGCCTGCAAACGCGATAATTAAGGCAATCATGTCTAGTCTTGTAATGGGCTCTTTCATTGCGAAATATGAGAAAATAAATACAAAAAATGGACTTGATTTTTGTAGTACAGATGCTTCTGCACTCGGCAAATATTTTGTTCCGATAAAATACAAATAAACTCCAAACATTCCAAATATACCTCTACCCAAAATAAGTGGTAAGTTTTTTTTGTCTTTGTAAAGAGGTTTTTTGTTTTTAATGGCGACAAATCCCGCAGCCAAAAGCATCACGAAATTTCTCATGAAAACCAGTTCACTAACAGGTACTGTCGATGCAGTGAATTTAACTGCAATTTGCATTATTGAAAAGAAAAAAGCCGACAGTATCATAAGTAGCGAGGCTTTTTTTACCTGATTCATTAAAATTCAATTCCTTTCTTTGCAGGAATTCCTTCTTGATAGTGGTGTTTTACCTCTTTGATTTCAGAAACCATTTTTGCAACATCTTGAATTTCTTGTGGGGCGTAACGTCCAGTTACTACTATATCTCTAGTTTCACTAGCTTCTTTAAGCACACTTACCACTTCGTCCATTGGAAGAAGTTCATAGAACATTGCAACATTTAATTCATCTAAAATAAATAGACCAAAATCTTCGTCCAGTTTTGATATAAATAGATCAAATGCTTCTCTAGCTGCCTTTTTATCTTCTTCTTCTGCATTTCTCTTAATAAAACCCGGACGACCCATTACGTGAATTTCTGCTTCAGGAAAACGTTTTAATGCAGAAATCTCTGAATATTCTTGGCCTTTCATAAATTGAATAAATAAGACTTTTTTCCCATATCCAATCATTCTAACCGCCATGCCGATTGCCGATGTGGTCTTTCCCTTTCCGTTACCGGTGATACAAAATAACATATTCTCCTCCTTAATAAACTTTTTTTTCTATAATATTTAACATATCATCTAATTCATAAATAATTGGTTTACCGGTTGCAATTTCTAAGCTCATAATGTCTTCATTTGAAATATTTTCCAAATGCTTTGTGAGCGCTCTCAAACTGTTTCCATGAGCCACCACCAAAACATTTTTTCCTTCAATTAAATCAGGAGCAATTTTATCTGTCCAAAATGGCATGACCCTTTCCAAAGTTACTTTTAAATTTTCAGTTTCCGGAACAACTTCTTTGATATATCTTCTGTCATGAGCTTGACTCATTTCTGAATCATCGTCAAGTGCCGGTGGCAAAGTATCATAACTTCTTCTCCAAATATGCACTTTTTCTTCACCATATTGCTTTGCTGTTTCAAGTTTATCCAAACCTTGAAGTGCACCGTAGTGTCTTTCATTAAGTCTCCAAGTTTTTTCTTCATCAATCCAAAGTTGATCGCATTCTTCCAAAATAATATGCATTGTCTTTATCGCTCTTTTTAGCACACTTGTATAAGCTTTGTCGAATTTTATGTCTAAATCTTTTAAAATTCTTCCCGCTTCTTTTGCTTCTTCAATACCTTTTTCAGATAAATCAACGTCTACCCAACCGGTGAATTTATTTGCTAAATTCCACTCACTTTGACCGTGTCTAACTAAAACAAGTTTCATATATATTTCCTCCGATATATTATATAATACCATAAAATTTTGCTAAAAAAAAGAAAAAAGAGCAACAATAGTCGCTCTTTATCAATCAAGATTATTTTCTCTTTGCTTTCTTTTTTGATTTTGTTTCATTAACAGCTTCTTTTAAAGCTTTTCCTGCTTTAAAAACTGGTGCAAGTGATGCAGGAATCTTAATAACTTCTTCAGGGTTTCTTGGGTTTCTTCCTTCTCTAGCTTTTCTTTCTCTAACTTCGAAAGTACCAAAGCCAACGAGTTGAACTTTTTCACCTGCTACTAAAGTTTCAGTGATTGATTCAAGAACTGCGTTTAAAACCTTTTCTGAATCTTTCTTTGTCAATTCTGTCTTTTCAGCAATTGATGCGATTAATTCTGATTTATTCATAATTTACCTCCCTATGATTGCCTTTGCAAAAGTTAATCTTTCGCTCATTTACATTCTACCCGATTTTTCCATAGATTGCAATAGTTTTAAGCGTATTTTTCGTGATTTTTCCAAAAAAGCTAAGATTTTCATGCGTTTTTTTGTAAATTTCTTCTATAACTGTGATAAATAATTCAAAATTTCGTTTTCAACGACTCCAAGTTCGTACATTTGGTCTTTCAAGTTTCTATAATTATTAATAAGATTTTGTGTTAGTTTTGCCAAATCCTCATCCTCAATAAACATTTCTGATGTAACATTTAAATTTTTCTCATATGTTTTAGCTAGCAATTCTTGAAAATTTGAATTTGGTTTTTTAGGAATCATTATAGATAATCTGATATCCGGAGTTAACACTCTATCCATTTCGTATATTTTAAGCTTGATTCTTTTTTCTTCCGACTTTAATCCAGCACTATATATTGCAATCACTTCGTAGTAGTCGCCATATATGTTTGTAAGTTCAATCTTTGCTTCTGAAATTATAAATTCATTCCATAGTTGTGTAATGAGCAAATTGAAATTAGGATTAATATTATATAATTTCAACTCCACCGCATCAATCATTGTAAGACCATCGGCAACATTTACTTTTGATGCCGTTACACATGGCTCAATAAAGCTGATCGCTTCAATTATTTCAATATCGTCATAACGATTTAAAAGCTTATCCACAGTGCTTTCAAGTATTGACGGAGCCCCTGGTACCACATAAACCGTGTCCGTTTTTTTTGCGCTTTCAATCACTCTGTCTGCGATTTTTTCATATAGTTCTTCAAATGAATCGCAAGAATTATACAAATCGTCACAAGTAGTGTATTTTATTCCCATTTCATTCAAAATAGCTACGCTTGGATGTTCTTTTGTTCTTAAAATTACATTTTCACTTGATTTAATTGTTTCAATCGTTTCTAGAGTTATGGCATTTTTTTCTCCAAAACCGAGTCCTGCAATTTTTATTCTCATTCTTTTATTTCCTCCAGCTCTTTTTTTGTTATTGTCTTCGTTGGAATAATTATAACTGCATAAACTATAACACCAACAAGCACTGCTGCAAGCGTGCTTATTGTAGACGAAAATTGGCTTGTGAATAAATAATAACTCTTTGATGCAGCAAATCCCATAATAGCTGATGCAACTGGGCTTATCCAAACTTTTTGATCCGGTTTTAAACCGATATATTTTGAAATATATATCAAATCCAAAATCATAGTTATAGTGTAAGCCACAACTGAACCGATTGCCGCACCAAATACATTTATTTCTGGACGTTTTGTTAAAACAAGCGTAATTATTATTTTAAACACAGCCCCAATTATCATATTTATAACAGGGACTTTTTCTTTTCCGATTGCTTGCAAGATTGATGTATTCACAGTGATGAGCATTAGTGGCACAACTGAAATTGAAAGAATTCTCAAAATTTTAGCTGTCCCAAAAATTGCTTTCTCTCCAGTTGTTGCATATAAAAGTCTAATAATTGGTTCACTTAGTGCAAATAATCCAACCATTGCCGGGAAGGCAATTAAAAGTGTAACTTTATTTATCATTGCAACTCTTTCTTTTAATTTTTCAGTTTCATTTAATGTCTTTAATTTTGATACTACCGGAATCATTGCAACACCTAATGATACGCCAATAACTTGTGGAAGACTGATCAAAGTTTGAGCCATTCCTTTTAGCCAACCAAATCTCAAGTTGGCTTCAGCAAGATTAAATCCTGCATCCATTAGTCCTTTCATCACAAGCCTAATGTCAATTGTATCCATAATTGGCATAATTGCAGCACCCACTGAAATAGGAATTGCAATTTTAATTAATTCTTTTAATATATTCTTCGATGGAATTTCATTATCCGCATTTGTGTTTGTCGCATAAATTTTTGAGCTCTTTTTGTGTACAATTAAAAGGTAAATTAGTCCCACAATCGCCCCAATTCCAGTGCCGGCTATTGCTCCGGCTGCCGCCACTTGTAAACCATATGGCAAAAGCACGTAACATAAATAAAGTCCTGTGACAACTCTTGTACCCTGCACAATTATTTGACTTATAGCTGTCGAACTCATTTCTTCTAATCCTTGATAGTAGCCTCTTATAGCCGCGAGCATAGGACTAAAAATCATGGCCGGGATAAGAGTTAAAAGTGCATAATAGCTGCCAGGATTTCCCAAATAGTGTACAATTGGTTTGCCAAAAACTGCTAACACAAGTCCAAACAAAATTCCAAGTGCTGACATAAATCTAAAAGCCACATTAAATGACTTTTTTACATTTAAAAAATTTGATCTTGCATTTTCTCTAGATACAATTGTTGCCACTGCAACTGGAAGCCCCGCAGTTGAAATTGCGAGCATTATCTCGTATATAGGATAAGCCGCTTGAAAATATCCAATGCCTTCATCTTTTATCATAGCCGTGATTGGAATTCTATAAATTGCGCCGAATATTTTTACAATTATTCCGGCTATTCCTAAAATCATCGCATTTTTTCCAATCGATGACCTAATAGTTTTTTTCATAAACACCTCTATAAAGCTCGAACGAGCGAAATCTAAAAAATAAAAAAACCGTGCAAGCGCACGGTTCAAAATCTTATTCTTCTGTTTCTTCTCCAACAACCGGAACGTCAGCAGCGCTAGCTTCGGAAACTTCTTCTTCAACTACTTCTTGTTGTGGTGACAATCCACAAACCGGTTCGTCGGCATCAACTAATATTGTAATCTTGTCGTTTTTAGCAATTTCCAAATCTTTTACATAGATGATTTCATCCATTTGCATATTTTGTACGTCGATATCAATTGATTCTGGAATTTCGCTCGGCAAACATTCAATGTGTAATTCATTTAAGATAGCATTGAACATTGATGGTTGAACTCTGATTTCGTCACGTCCAATGAAATTGATAGGAACTTCAACTTTAATCATTTCATTCATGTTTACTCCTTGAAAGTTAACATGTAGAATTTGATTTTTGAACGGATGTCTATCGATTTCCTTTATAATTGTTGGATATGATTTACCTTCAACATTAACATTCACAATTGTTGTATATCCAGCTTCTCTATAAACTAGATCAAAATCTCTTGCAGAAATCGTAATAGGTAAAGTTTCTTCGCCCTTCTTAAAAATAGCGGCAGGAATTAAATTTTCCTTTCTAATTTTATTGGTGCGATTTTTACCAAATTCAGATCTATTTTTTGCGTCTAACTTAATATTAGCCATTTTCTCCTCCTTAATAATCAACTGTTGGATATTATAACACAATTTTTAAGCAAATGCAATAGTTTAACCATCTAGTTCAGTGTAAATTTTAATTTTTGAATTTTTTTTGAGCTCAAGTAAAAAAGCTTCAAACTTTTTATTTAATAAACTATCTATAACATTAGACTTATTTTTCGTAAAATCCAAATTACTATCAATTAATTTAATTATACAATATTCGTTTTGCAGTTTTATTGGTGAACTTATATCTCCAACTTTCAAATTTAAAAGAGCTTCATCAAATGCGTCTTCCTTTTCTCCCAAATGATACTTATCAATAATTCCACCATTTGCAGCACTTTCTAAGTCAGTGCTATAAAGATGTATCAGTTCATCAAAATTTTTGTTTGAATTTTGTAGTGCGTACGTAATTGATTTTTTATCGTCCATAACCAAAATTTGAATTTTATAGTTATCATATTTTTCTTTATTCTCAGAATATTCATCTATTAATTCTTGTTCTGTTAATTCTATATTTCTTATGAAATCATTCTTTAGCATGGCCAGGTTTGCTCTTGCCACGATATAATCGTCATAATCCTTAACGGTCATATTGTTTTTTTGCAAGTAATTGATCATCTCTTTTTTTCCGCCAAAATAATCTTCAATCTCTTTTTTAACAGCTTCTATATAATTAGTTTTATCTTCAATATTTCTGTTTTTCAACTCTTTGGCTACAACTGCTCTATCCACAAGAGTTTCTAAAACATCACTTTTACTATATTTTTTATCGTAAATTTTTCCAACTATTTCATAATTTTCGGAAAAATTTTGTTCGTCTATTATGACATCATCCACCTTTGCAACGTGTCCATCTTTATTATTGCAGCCGGATAATAAAAGACACATTAAAATTACAACATATTTTTTCATCTAATCTATATCAAACCCATATTTATAGAACTCATATAGCACAACTATTGGATTATCCTTGACTTTGAGTCTAATAATCGGCAATTTTGTATCTATCCTAACAATATCCTCCATCATATTCAAAAAATTCTTCATATTAAATTTATCTAAAAATTCCAGTTCATATTCAATTCTGATCGTGTCGTCATTTTGAATAATGCTCTTTATGTGATGATTGCTTGCAATATTTTTTATTAAACCAATATGCATCAAATTTTCTAGTTCCGGTGGAACTTTTCCAAATCTGTCGATTACTTCCGCTGTCAAATCTTCCTTATCTTTAAAAGTTTCGAGTTCTGAAATTCTTCTATAAAATTCCATTTGCAAATAATCATCGTCAAAAAATTCTTTATTAACAGCACTTTCAACATTAATATCCACTTTAGTATTAGTCTTAGCTTCAATCGGCTTACCTTTTAGTTCTCCTATTGCATAGTTTAGATATTTCATGTATAAATCATATCCAATTTCTGCCATATGTCCCGATTGGCTAAGCCCAAGCACATTGCCAGCTCCTCTAAATTCCAAATCACGCATAGCAATTTTGTATCCGCTACCAAAGTCGGTAAATTCTTTCATCGCCATTAGTCGTTTGGAAGCTTTTTCCGATATAGAGTTACCATTTTTATAAGTAAAATATGCATATGCAAGTAAATTGCTGCGTCCAACTCTGCCACGAAGTTGATACAAAGTGGAAAGTCCAAATCTATCAGAATTATACACTATTAAAGTATTTACATTTGGCAAATCCATGCCGGTTTCAATTATTGTAGAAGTAATTAAAACATCAGCTTCTTTCTCTTCAAAGCGCTTAAAAACATCTTCCAGTTGCCGTTCTGGCATTTGACCATTTGCGATGAAAAATCTAGCTTCCGGCACCAAGGTTTCTAAGTTTGCTTTCATAAATTCCATGCTCTTAACATCATTATATAAGAAAAAAACTTGTCCACCGCGCTTTATTTCTTTTAAAATTGCATTTCTGATGAGCCCATCGTTATATTCCAGCACGTAAGTTTGAACCGGGATTCTGTTTAGTGGCGGTTCATCTATCGTAGACATTGAGCGAATTCCTGATAAACTCATGGAAAGAGTGCGTGGAATTGGAGTTGCCGAAAGAGTTAACACGTCCACATTTTCACTCATGGTCTTGATTTTTTCTTTGTGTTTTACACCAAATCTTTGCTCTTCGTCCACAATTAATAATCCCAAATCGCGGAACACCACATCATTGGATAAAAGTCTGTGTGTACCAATAACAAAATCCACTCTACCTTCCCTTAGTCCCTTTAAAGTTTCAGTTACTTGCTTTTTAGTTCTAAAACGGCTCACGTCTTTTATAATGATTGGAAAATTTTTGAATCGTTCTCTTGCAGTTTCGGCGTGCTGATTACATAGAAGTGTGGTTGGAGTAATCATCGCCACTTGTTTCCCATCCATAATAGCTTTAAAAGCAGCTCTAAACGCTACTTCAGTCTTACCGTAACCCACATCTCCAAGTAGCAATCTATCCATCGGACGCGAGCTTTCCATATCGGCTTTTATCTCATCAATTGCAATAAGCTGTCCATCGGTTTCCACATATTTGAAATCGTCTTCAAACTCTTTTTGGATCGGAGTATCTTTGCTAAAAATAAATCCTTCTTTTTCACTCCTCTTTGCATAGAGCTCGATTAGCTCTTTCGCCATTTGATTGACAGCTTTTTTCGCTTTTTCTTTAGTTTTTTTCCACTGAATACTATCGAGATTATATATTCTTGGTTTCACACCATCTTTTGCCGTATACTTATCAATCAAGTCGATGTTTTCTACTGGCACATAAAGTTTGTCGTTATCCTTGTACAAAATCTCTATATAATCTTTGCTGACATCTTTGATAGTGAGTGTTTTAATTCCGTTATATTCGCCGACACCGTGGTCCTCATGAATCACAAAGTCGCCGATTGAAATGTCTTCCATTCTAAGTTTAGACGAAGATTTAGATTTGCTTTTTTTACGTTTTCCTTCGCTAAAGCCAAATACATTGTTTTCACCGAATACGACAACACCAATATCCGGTAAAATAAATCCTTCGCGAACTCTTTCTTTTAAAATCACAAAGTCGCCAGTTGTATCATTTATTGAATAACTGTAGCCTCTTTTCTCAAATTGCTCAATCAAATCTTTTTGACGAAGTTGGTCACCGGCACTAAAATAAACCCTATAGTTCTCTTTTAAATACGCTGTTGCATCTTTAAAGATTTCGTTGTAATCTCTTTTGTATTTTCGAATTGAATTAAAATTTAAGTGATAAGTTTCGATTCCTTCTGCGGTCTTTGGTAAATCTAAAATATAAAAAGCACGGTCTTTAAGTTTTTTTATTTCAAATGGGTCGTATAATCTGTCTTTAATAATATTTTGTTCCACTATTTCAGAGCTCGTAAGTAAGTGTTTATATTCATTATCTAAAAAATCATAAAAGCTATTAAGCTCATACAAAAGTTTGTCGGGATATGAAAAAAGCACGTTGTAATCTTCTACCACCTCAAAAATTCTTGTTTTTAACTCTTCCGGATAAAAAGCGAACAAAATCTCTCTTTCGCTCGTGAAGTTGTTTTCATTCAAATATTCTAATATTTTTTTAAACTTAATTTTTAATTCTGGTGAGTTTTCATTTTTTAGCGACTCAATTATATTATTAATTATATCTGTTTTAATTAAATCATCGATTAAAAGTTCGTTACAAGGAAAAACTTCTATCTCATCCACATGAGTAGTTGAAATCCTTGTTTCCACATCCACCAAACGTATTGTATCCACTTCATCATCGTAAAACTCAATTCTAATTAAATTTTCGTCACACATTGGAAATATATCTAAAATATCTCCTCTAAATGAGTATTCTCCACGCACTTCAACATAATTTACGCGCTTGTATCCAGCTGAATTTAGATTTTTATTTAGTTTTTCAAAATCTACCGTGTCTGAGATCTTTAGATTAATAATTCTTTCTTTGTAAAAATCCAAGTTAAGATTTTTATCGTACAAAGTAAAAAGAGAAAGAGTAATAATCTTTGCCTTTTTGTCTAAAATATTTTTAAAAACCGATAATCTTTGCATTGAGTTGCTATCGTTAATAACTTTAATATCGTAATAAACTTTTTCCCTCTGAGGCAAATAATCCGCTTCAATTCCATTTTGGTTTAATAAGTCCGCCATTTTCCTGGCTTCTAAATCATTCTTGAAGACAGCAAAAAAAGACCTATCACCCTTTGCTATCAAAGTAATAAGTTCCTCCAAAAAATCTTCGTTCACACCGCTAATGATCGCCGGTCTTTTATTATAAAACGCCGTCAAAAAATTTTGGACAGTGTTGTCTTTTTTTAAAATATCTCCATAATTACACATGAATCTAAATTCTTCCGTTAAATTTATTCATCGCATTATCCACTCCATCATCTAGAATTGATACTATTGAATCCTTTGCGCGTTCCACTAAAATATTAATGATTTCCATATCGGAATTTGGCGGACTTGACAACACAAAGTCTGCCAAGTCGCAATCTCTTTTAAATTTACCAACTCCCAGTTTTATCTTAGTATAATCATCTGTTTTTATACAATTGTAAATCGACTTCAATCCGTTATGTGTGCCTTTTCCGCCTTTTTTCCTTATTCTAAGCATTCCTAGCTCAATTTCAATGTCGTCTACAACCACAATAAAATTCTCAGGGGAGAGTTTGTAAAAGCTCATTATCTGTTGAACGGTCGTTCCACTATTATTCATAAAGGTCATCGGCTTAACCAAAAGAATTTTTTCTCCCTTATAATTCCATTCACCAATAAGTGCATTAAATTTGGGTTTTTCGATTTTTACTCCCCGGTCATCTGCCAAATTGTCTAGCACCCAAAATCCTGCATTATGTCTTGTAGCTTCATATTTTGGTCCTGGATTCCCAAGCCCTACAATAACTTTCATTAGTCAAAAATTTTACTTATTGATTCGTTGTTTGAAATAATTGAAATTGCTTTTGCAAACAAATCTGCAACAGTAACAACTTTAATTTTTTCGCGAACTTCCGGTAAATCTGGTAGAGGGATTGTATCTGTAATAACAAATAATTCCAAATCGCTTTCTAAAAGTCTTTCAATTGCAGGTCCTGAAAGCACACCGTGAGTTGCACAACCATAAACTTTTGAAACTCCCTTTTCTTTCAAGGTTTTTGCAGCTTGGCAAATCGTTCCGGCTGTGTCTATAATATCATCAACCAAAATACATGTTTTCCCTTCAATATCCCCAATTATATTCATAACTTCTGAAACATTTGGTCTTGGCCTTCTTTTTTCGATAATTGCAATGCCTGCACCGATTCTATTTGCAAAGTTTCTAGCTCTTGTAACTCCTCCTAAGTCTGGAGAAACCACAACTGTGTTTTCGTCAACTTTATCTTTGAAATAATCTGCAAGAACCGGAATTGCTGACAAATGGTCCACCGGAATATCAAAATATCCTTGAATTTGTCCGGCATGCAAGTCCATTGTAATAACTCTATCTGCACCGGCTTTTTCAAGTAAGTTTGCAACGAGTTTAGCTGTAATCGGTTCACGAGGTCTGGTCTTTCTGTCTTGTCTTGCGTATCCATAGTATGGAATAACGGCGTTAATTCTTCCTGCACTAGCACGTTTGCAAGCATCAATCATAATCAAAAGTTCCATCAAATAATCGTTTACCGGAGCGTGTGTTGGTTGAATAATAAAAACATCGCAGCCTCTAACGGTTTCATTGATTTCAACATTGATCTCACCATCTGAGAAAGTTTTTACATCACAATCGATTAAATCAATTCCCATTTTCTCGCAAATATCTCTTGCGAGTTGTCTATTTGCATTACCGGTTAATACTTTAATCCCCTTATAAAAGCCCATCATCTTAATCCTCCTTATGAAGTCCTTTTTTTCTAACCCAATCTTTTATATTTTTCTGTTTGCTTCTTTCAATAGCTAGTTCATCTTCATAAACTTTGCTGGTTATTGTGGAACCGGCGGCTGCAAAAGAATTGTCATCAAGTTCCACCGGGGCGACAAGATTTACATTTGAACCAATAAATGCATTGTTGCCCACTTTTGTTCTATGTTTTTTCTTGCCATCGTAATTGCAAAAGATCACTCCGCAGCTGACATTTACATTTTTCCCAACATCAGCATCTCCAATATAAGCAAGATGTCCGGCCTTTGAGCCGGCCCCGAAATTTGAGTTTTTAACTTCCACAAAATTGCCAATATGAGCACATTCGCCAATAACAGCTCCCGGACGAAGCCTTGAAAATGGACCAAAACTTACATTGTCTCTTATTTCTGAATCTTCCAAATATGAATTCAAAATTGTGCAATTCTTCCCGATCTTAGTATTGCATATATTTGAAGATTTTACAATAGTTCCAGCCTCAATTTTTGAATTTCCATAAATTCTACATTCTCCAAAAATCTCCACATCGCTATCGATTTCTACTTCCGGAGCAATCATCGTGACTTCTGGATTGTGAATTGTAACTCCGTCAATCA
This sequence comes from Ezakiella sp., assembly GCA_022778715.1. GTDB lineage: Bacteria > Bacillota > Clostridia > Tissierellales > Peptoniphilaceae > Ezakiella. Next base: position 73,143 of record JALFRW010000008.1, on the reverse strand, counting down.
TTCTCCTTTTGTTTTCACGTTTCACAAGTGCCTTTTCACACAAATATAAATCTTCCCTGTCATTTACACCAAGAATAATCTCCGGATTTTCGCTCACAAATGCGCTAACTTTAAATCCCATGTCTTTTGCTAGCTTAATTGTATCTGTAATCATATATTCTTTTTTTGAATTATTATCATTAATTAAATCAATCGTGTTTAAAAAAGCTTTGCCACTAAAAAAATATATGCCGGAGTTCACTTCGTTTGAATAAGATTTCCCAGGAACAAGTTCCTTTTTCTCAACAATTTCTGAAAACTCTCCGTTCTCTCTGACAATTCTGCCATAATCTTTTGGATCATCCAAAACTGCCGACAATACAGTAATATCAGAATAATTTTCATTGTGAAAATTGGCGAAGTCTCTAATCACTTCCTCATCAATTAACGGCGTGTCCCCATATAAAACCATAAGCGAATCATCTTCACTAATAAAATCTTTCGCAAGTTTTACAGCATATCCCGTACCATAAGGTTTACCATTGCCAAGCTCTTGCAAAACAATTTTTGATCCACGTTCTTCTAAAATTGGTCCTGCTTCTTCGATGTTTTTTGTGCCGAGCACGGTTATAATTTCATCAAAATCAGATTTTACAACTGCATCGTACACGTGGAAAATCAAAGGTTTAAAAAGCAAATTGTGTAAAACCTTTGATTTGTTTGATTTCATGCGGCTGCCCTCTCCTGCAGCTAAAATAATTGCCTTTTTGATAGTATCACTTCCTTAATTCAATTTGAATTCTTCTGTCTAAATGTTCTTTGTAATTGTTAAAATCCTCTTTAGTTTCAAAAGCATGACTTGGAATCAAAAAGTCAAATGGAACATTTTGTTGCAAGAAGTAAATATAGTCATCTTCCATAATAATATTACTTGCAGAGTCGAATAAAAGCTTATATTTATCGTCTCCTTGAGTAGCAAGCAAACCTTCTTCAACATCTTCAATGGTATATGGTGTCAAGAAATCTGCTTTCTCAACTGCTTTTAATTCAAATTGCTTTTTTAAAAACTTCGACATAGATCTCTTCGTTAAATATGGAATTATAAAAAACCATACCACAGAAATTGCCGCGGCAACAATCACGTTTTTTGGGATAATTGGCTTTGAGAGTAAAGTTAAAAGCATTGCAATTATTGGAAGTGTTAAGCGTTGAAACCATATGCTCGTTTTGAACTTTTTGTTTTCGAAAACACCAAGCCTTGCCACTTCATAATAATCTTCTTTTGTTGGAGTAATTGTTAATTTCATAAATCTATTTTATCACAATATTTAAAATTTTGTTAGCAACAAAAATCTTTTTGACAATATTTTTGCCTTCAATTTTTGCCTTCACAGTTTCATTTTCCATAGCAGCGTTTAAAACATTTTCTTCTGTTTCGTCGCGATTTATAATCATTCTTTCAACTACTTTGCCGTTGATTTGTACAGGAATTTCAATTGTATCTTTAATCGTTAGAGCTTCATCATATTCCGGCCAACTGCCTTCACAAATCATAGTCTTGTATCCAAGTTTTTCATTCAACTCCTCAGTAATATGAGGGGCCACTGGATTTAGCAGTGTAATCAAAATCTTAAATTCCTTTCTTGTAATTTTCCCTGTCAAATAAATATCATTAACAAGTGTCATTATCTGAGCGATTGCCGTATTATATTTAAGTGTTAGATAGTCATTTGTAACTTTCTTAATTGTGAAATGGAAGTTTGGAACGAGTTCTTCTCTAATTTCGTCGCCGTCCTCTGTGACATCGAGAAGTCTAACCACTCTTTCTATAAATTTTCTTAATTGTTTTGGTCCGTCATCATTCCATGGAGCACTCTTTTCGTAATCGCCCAAGAACATTTCGTAAAGCCTTAATGCGTCCGCTCCATAATTTTTAACATATTCATCCGGGTTTCTAACATTACCACGAGACTTACTCATCTTTTCACCGTTGCTGCCCAAAATCATTCCATGGGAAGTTCTTCTCATATATGGTTCTTCTGTTGGCACAACTCCGATATCGTATAAAAATTTGTGCCAGAATCTGGAATACAACAAGTGGAGTGTGGTATGTTCCATTCCTCCGTTATACCAGTCAACCGGCAACCAATATTGCAATTTTTTATAATCGGCAAGTTCTTTATCATTGTGTGGATCACAATATCTTAGATAATACCAACTTGAACCTGCCCAGTTTGGCATAGTGTCCGTTTCCCTGATTCCCTTTTTTGTTGGATCGTTTGGACAAGTTGTTTCCACAAAATCTTTTAGTAAAGCTAATGGACTTTCCCCTGAATCAGTGGGCTCATAACTATCAACATGTGGCAATGTAAGTGGCAAATCTTTTTCATTCATCATAACCCATTTGCCATCACAGTTTACCATCGGAATTGGTTCGCCCCAATATCTTTGTCTGCTGAAAACCCAGTCTCTCAATTTGAAATTGGTCTTTCTGTTGCCGATTCCATCAGCCTCCACTTTCGCGATGATTTCCTCCTTAGCTTCTTCTACGCTAAGTCCATCGTATTTGCCACTATTTACAAGCACGCCGGTCGTAGTATCGGTATATGGCTGTTCTTCCACATTTCCACCCTTTATTACTTCCACGATTGGCAAATTAAATTTCTTGGCAAACTCAAAATCGCGGGTATCATGAGCCGGTACGCTCATAATTGCACCTGTACCATAAGTTGTGAGCACATAATCTGAAATGAAAATTGGAATTTCTTTATTTGTGAATGGATTGATTGCCGTCACACCTTCAAGTTTTATACCGGTTTTTTCTTTATTTAATTCTGCTCTTTCAAAATCGCTCTTCATTCTAGCTTCTTTTTGATAAGCTTCAACTTCTTCTCTATTTGTGATATTCCAATTCTTTAGCTTTTCGTGTTCAGGGCTTAAAACTAAATATGTTGCACCAAAAATAGTATCCGGTCTTGTGGTGTAAACGAGAACGGAATCGTCATTTGTAGTTTTAAACCTGATTTCGGCGCCATAACTCCTACCAATCCAGTTTTTTTGTTGCAGTTTAACCTTATCAATATAGTTAACCGTGTCTAGTCCATCTACGAGTCTATCTGCATATTTTGTAATTGCAAGCATCCATTGATTTTTAACTCTATGTTCAACCGCCGCTCCGCATCTTTCACATTTTCCGTCAACAACTTCTTCATTTGCAAGTCCAATCTTGCAGTCCGGACACCAGTTAATTGTCATTTCCTTTTTGTAAGCCAAATTGTGCTTGTACATTTGTAGAAAAATCCACTGTGTCCATTTGTAGTAGCTTGGTTCAGTTGTGTTTATTTCTCTGTCCCAGGAAAAACTTATACCAAGACTTGTAAGCTGTTTTTTAAAAGTTGCAATATTATTTTTTGTCACTTCTTCAGGATTCATGTGATTTTTAATTGCAAATCTTTCTGTTGGCAAACCAAATGCGTCAAATCCAATTGGAAAGAGTACATTGTAGCCTTGCATTCTCTTAAGTCTTGCTACAACATCAAGAGCTGTATAGCTTCTTGGGTGTCCAACGTGAAGCCCTTGTCCTGAAGGATATGGAAATTCAACCAAAAGATAATATTTCTTTTTAGAGTAATCTTCCACTGCGTCGAACACATGAGTTTGAGCCCATCTGTCTTGCCATTTTTTTTCTATTGCTAAATGATCGTAATTCATTTTTTTCTCCTAAAACTCACAGTTATTAACCGTTCTTGGATATAAAGCAACATCGCGAACATTGTCTACACCCGTAACATACATAACCATTCTTTCAAATCCAAGACCAAATCCGGAGTGAATTGTGGTTCCATATTTTCTCAAATCCAAATACCAATAATAATCTTCCGGATTCAAATTAAAATCTTTCATCTTTTGAACAAGTACTGCATAATTTTCTTCTCTTTGACTACCGCCGATGATTTCTCCAATTCCGGGAACTAGTAGATCGCAAGCTGCAACAGTCTTTCCATCTTGGTTGAGCTTCATATAGAAAGCTTTAATTTCCTTTGGATAATCCGTGACAAATGTTGGTCCTCCGCAATGAACTTCTGCCAAATATCTTTCGTGCTCACGAGCTAAATCGTCACCCCACTTTGGAACCACGTCAAACTTGTGCTTTGTATTATTTAAAACTTCAATTGCTTCAGTGTATGTTATTCTCACAAACTTGCTATTTACAATTGAAGTCAATTTATCAATCAAACCTTTTTCCACAAAACTGTCTAGGAATTTCATTTCTTCCGGGCAATTATCGAGCACGTATTTAATGATATATTTAACCATAGCTTCTGCAATATCCATATTTTTTTTCAAATCACAAAAAGCCATTTCCGGTTCAATCATCCAAAATTCAGCCAAGTGGTTTTTAGTATTTGAATTGTCTGCTCTAAATGTTGGTCCAAATGTGTAAATATTTTTGAATGCCTGAGCCATTGTTTCTCCTTCAAGTTGACCGGTCACGGCTAGATTTACCGGTTTACCAAAAAAATCTTTTGAGTAATCTACTTTTCCTTCATTTGTAATTGGCACATTTGTTAAATCAAAATTAGTTACGTGGAAAATCTCACCGGCACCCTCTCCATCAAAGGCTGATAGAAGTGGAGTTTGGGCATAGAAAAATCCTCTTTCTTGGAAAAATTTGTGAATTGCATATGCTAGCACACTTCTGACTCTAAATGTCGCACGATACAAATTGGTTCTTGCTCGTAAATGCGCTATGCTTCTCAAATATTCTCGAGTATGTTTTTTTGGTTGCAAAGGATAATCTGCTGTACTTTTTCCGGCTACAACTAGTGACTCCGCTTTGATTTCAAATGGTTGCCTCATTTCAGGAGTGAGCACTACTTTTCCTTTAACAATAATTGCAGAACTTAAATATAATTTTCTTGCTTCTTCAAAATTATCTAAATTTTCATCTATGACAATTTGAACAGAACGAAAATCTGTCCCATCGTTTAATTCAATGAAAGCAAAACTTTTGGAATCTCTTAAATTTCTAATCCAACCTTCAACCTCAACAGTTTGACTTTCAAGTTCATTTGCTTTTAAAAATAATTCTTTAATATCCATAATACCTCCTAAAAAAATAGATTTCTCAACCCAAAAGGTACGAGAAATCTTCGTAGGTGCCAACCTTTAACAATGCTCAGTGTTCGTATCGTGAACCGAACGTGCGTTTACATAAGAATATGTTGCGGTTTTTGATTTTTTTCCATTTGCTGGCTTTCACCATCGCAGCTCGCTTTTAAACTTCTAAAAATCACCTATTCCAAAAACGCCTATTTTAATATATTCTACCACGAAAATCAGAATATTTCAATGATTAACGCATAAAATAATCATTAATTTTCTTTTTTACCCTTATCCTTATCCATATCTATAATTAAAGTTTCTCCCGGTTTAATCATGCCGAGAGCTCTAGCCTCTTTTTCGATAAATTTTAAACCATCAGAATTTTCCAAATCCATATTTATTTTGTTTAATTTAACTTCCAAATTTTCCAGCTCTTCATCTAAAACTGCTTTTTCTTTTTTAAGTTTAGCCTCTTCCTTGTAATTTTTGTAGTACATAGTCCAAAAAGTAGCTAAAATTACAATTGCAATCATTGCCACTAAAAATTTATAATTTTTGCTAACTCTAGGCTTACTCATCTATCATCCTCACATAGGATTCATCTCTTTGAGTTAACCCAGTGACTTTAAATTTTGAAACACCTCTGTTTGACTCAAATGTAATGATATCTCCAACTTTAACCTCGGTGCTTGGCTTTGGAATTTTGCCGTTTAGCTTTATATAATCATTTAAAATTGCATCTTTTGACACAGTTCTTCTCTTGATAATTCTTGAAACTTTTAAAAATTTGTCTAATCTCAACTAATCACCCTCTTTAAATTCTATTAAAACTGCGCACATATCGTCATATCTAATTCCTCCGTTAAAATAATCGACCGAGCGTTTCAAAGCACCCAAAATATCTGAGCTGCAATTTTCTACAATTCCCTCAACTCTTTCGATGCCAAATTGTTCGCCGTTTTTGTTAACCGATTCAATAATTCCATCTGTAAAAAGCAGCAACTTGTCTCCGGGGTTAAATCTTATTATATGTTCCTTAAATTCAATATTGGTAAAATAATTGCAAATTGGTTTGCCCGGTATTGAAATCGTTTCAAAACCGTCTTTTCTAATTAGAATCATAGGACAATTATGCCCTGCGTTTGAATACGAAATCGTTCTTTCCTCGGTGTCAATCAACACGTAAAACATAGTTAAATATTGGTCCATCCCAAGCCTCAAATTTAAAAATCTCTTATGAAGCTCACTTAAATCGTATGCTGTGCTGTTGTAATCGTACAAACTGCGCATAGTTTCACGTACAAAAACGGTTATCATTGCAGCCGGAACGCCGTGCCCTGCCACATCACAAATATATGCCCCCGTTATGCTTCTGCTAACTTTTATTACGTCGAAAATATCTCCGCTTAATTGCTCGCAAGGTTGATAACAATAATCCACTTTAATTCTGCCATAATTCAAATCGGATGGCAAAATGGACTCCTGAATTTTTTTCGTCATGGACAAATCCTTGTTCATAATTTTATTCTTTATAAATAGTTCATTTTGAATTTTTTGGAAGCCTGTCATATCTCGGTATATATCGATATATGCCATAACCATACCAAAAGTATCTGTGATTGGTGCAGTTGACACGTCAAAAATACTTCCGTCAAAATTTAGCTGACTTTTAATAATATCGCCCGACTTCATGCTAAGTCCGATTGAATGAATATTAAAAATATCTGCAAATTTGGTTAGCTTTAAATCGTCAACTCTCATGCCTTGTGGATCAAAGTTGAGTGCATTAATTAAAGGTGTGTTGGCATAAATCACCTCTCCATTAACACTAGTAACTTTCACCCAGTCCGGCAAAAAATTCAAAACATTTAAATTAAGTTTTAAATCTGACAAATTAAAATTTTCCATAAAACTCCTTCGGAGGGCGTGGACCTAAATATGAATAAAAATAAGTTTTTATCTTACCGTTATATAGCTTTCTATTTTTATCCGGCTTGCTAAACACATCTGTAACCTTTTCATAGTCTGTAATCATATAGACACTCCAAGTTGGCAATTTGTCTAAAAGTGCTTTAAAATTATTATAAGTGCGATCAAGCGTGTCATCATCAAGCCTGATACCGTACGGTGGATTTGTAATAATAACTCCATATTCATCTTCCAGTTCCACCTTTCTCACTTCTTTTGTGAACAAAAAAATGTCGTTTTCCAAATTCATATTTTGCGTGTTGTTACGAGCCTTTAGAATCATACTTCTATCGTAATCTGAACCTTTTATATTTAATTTTGAATCTCTGTCTATTCCATCTTTTGCTTCTTTTCTAATCGTTCTAAATTCAGATTTGTCTAAAAAGTCAAAATGTTCACAATTAAATCTTCTCAAAATTCCAGGAGCTATATTTCTCGCAATCATAGCGGCCTCAATTAAAATTGTACCCGATCCACAAAAAGGATCGTAGAGAGCTCTATCTTTATTCCAAACACTCAAATTTATCATTGAGGCAGCAAGAGTTTCTTTAAGTGGTGCTGCACCTTGAGTGGTTCTATATCCACGCTTGTGAAGTCCGGCGCCGGAGGAATCCAAATACAAAGTAGCAAAATCGTTTACAATACTGATTTCAAAATTGAATTTTTTGCCGGTTTTTTCATAGTAATCTTTGTTGTAAGTTACATTTAGCTTATCGATAATTGCCTTTTCGGTAATCCTTTGGCAATCTGAAATTGAAAAAAGTTTAGAATTATAACTTCTGCCATTAATCACAAAGTTCGCATCCGGTGGCAAAATTTCTACCCAATCAAATGCATAAATATTTTCATAGAGCTCATCAAAAGTGTATGCAGTAAATTCTATCATATTTATTTGAACTCTTTCCGCAGTACGAAGCCAAAGATTAGATCTGAAAATTCCAGCGGCATCCGACTTGTACTCAATATGACCGTCAGTAACTCTAATAATATCAAATCCCAAATCCATCAATTCTCTTTTTAAAACCGACTCGCACCCAAAATGGCAAGTTGCTGTCAATGTATATTCCATAACATCCTCCATTTTTATTATAGCAGAAATAGCTTAAAATTAAAAGAATTTAGCATTTTTAATATTTATTTTATATTATTTTTAAAAATATTTTTATAAATTTGCATAAAAAAAGAAGCCTCAAAATCGAAAGCTTCTTAAATGAAAACTTATTTTGCAAATCTTTCTGCGACTACGTCCCAGTTAACAATATCCCAGAAATTCTTTAGATAATCTGCTCTCTTATTTCTGTAATCGATATAGTAAGCATGTTCCCAAACATCGTTGTTTAAAAGTTCTTTGTAACCTTGTGAAATAGGTGCATCTTGATTAAGAGTTGTCATAATTTCAAGTTTGCCGTCTTTTTCAACTAGCCATACCCAACCTGAGCCAAAATGACCGGCTCCCGCTTTTTGGAAAGCTTCTTTGAAATCATCAAATGAACCAAAATCTCTGTCGATTGCTTCTTTCAAAGCTCCTGTTGGTTCCTTTGCTCCATTTTTATCTAATTCGCTCCAGTAAACATTGTGATTGTGAACTCCTCCACCTTGGTTGATGATTGCCTGTTTTTTATCAGCTGGAAGTTTGTCCAGGTTTTTCAAAACTTCACATACGCACTTATCAGCGAATTCTGTTCCTTCCAAAAGTTCGTTTAATTTATTTACATAAGCTTGGTGATGTTTGTCGTGATGATATTCAAGGGTTTCCTTGCTAATAACAGGTTCCAAATCTTCGTAACCAAATGGTAGTTTCATTAATTCAATCATTTTCATATCCTCCTTAAAATAACTTACATTATTAATTTACCCATTATGTATTAAAATAAACATTTACTTGACATTTTAATTATTTTGTCTTAAAATATAATTACCGTAATACGGACGGCTAATTTTTACACAAGAAATATGTGTACGACTTACTTTCGTTACAAGTTTTAGAGATATGGATTTCCATGAAAAAAGGTGGTACCGCGTTTTTGATGCCCTTTTATTCATGGTTTTTTTATTTTAAGGAGGAATTATGACTTTAGTTGAAGAATTAAAAGCTCGTGGATTTATTGAGCAAATGACTTATGAAGACGAACTCACAGATAAATTAAATAATTCAAAAATGACTTTCTACGCTGGATTTGACTGCACCGCAGATTCACTAACCGTTGGACACTACTTGTTGATTTGTCTGTTTAAACACTTACAAAATGCAGGACATAAAGCAATTTGTATGATTGGTGGCGGTACGACAATGATAGGTGACCCTTCAGGCAGAACCGATATGAGAAGATTGATGAGCCGTGAATTTATAGACAACAACGCAAAGCATTTTGAAATCCAACTTTCATCTCTATTAAACATGGACGGAGCACATGGAATATTCATGAACAACAAAGATTGGCTTCTGGATTTGAATTTCTTGGATTTTGTTAGAGAAATCGGAACTCAATTTAGCGTTAAGAGAATGTTACAATTCGATTGCTACAAAAATCGCTTAGACCAAGGACTCACCTTTTTTGAATTTTCATACATGTTAATGCAATCTTACGACTACTTACAACTTTACAGAAAACACCACTGCACACTTCAAGTTGGCGGAAACGACCAATGGTCCAACATGCTTGGCGGATACGAGCTAGTAAAACAAATGGAGGGAGAAACTGTTTACAATATGACAATCCCTCTTCTAACAACAGCTGACGGTGTAAAAATGGGAAAATCTATGGGCAACGCAATCTGGTTAAGTAAAGAGAAAACTTCCCCATTTGATTTGTACCAATACTTCAGAAATGTAGATGATAGAGATGTTATCAGATTTATGAAGCTTTTAACTTTCTTGCCACTAAACGAAATTGCAAGAATTGAAAAAGAAGAGGAAATTAATCGCCAGAAAGAAATTTTGGCATACGAAATCACAAAAGACATTCATGGTAAAAACGAAGCTGATAAAGCAATCAAAACTGCACGCGCTCTTTTTAGCGGACAAATAAACGCCGAAAATATGCCTGAGTTTGTACTTGAAGATATGGAAGGAGACGAAATCGGACTCCTGGCACTTCTTGTAAAAGCAGGTCTGTGTAATTCCAACAGTGAAGCCAGAAATCTAATCACTGGTGGAGGAATCAGTATCGACAACAAAAAAATAAATGATCCAAAAATAAGAATATCAAAATCAGAACTCGAAAAAGAAATCATTATACAAAAAGGTAAAAAAGTTTTCTTAAAAGTGAGGATTTAATAAATTTTAATTAAATAAAAAACTACCGAACTATCCAATTAAGAGTTTCGGTAGTTTTTTATTTATTTTACTTCATTTTCTAATTTAGAAATAAGGTTTATGAAATAATAATTATTATCAATCTCCGGTGAAAAATGAATAATACCAAAATTTGATATATTATTTTTATTCATTTCAAAATTTTCATAGTTCCAAAGTGTGGTCTTATTTTCGTCTGCTCTACCTTGGAGCACATATACATATTGAGAGCGATTGTAATTCGCGTCTCTTAATTGAACATAATATTTGCTTATAACTTCTTCCATATCTCTCTTTAGAATCGTGTTTCTAGTTTGAAATTTGGAATCCAAAATCAAATATCTGTCGCGTTTCCCGGAAAATTTTATAATAAAATCCGGACTATAATAATCGCCGGTTTTATTAAACGGAGTATACATTTTGTCCGCACCTGTCGTTCTAAAAAGCCCAATCTCATTTTTTGATGAATCTCTGTAGACGACCGGTTGAAAATACAAAGTTAAATTTACATATCCTTTTTTCCGATAGAAAGTGTTGTTTAAAAAATTTTCATTTAAGAAAAGAGAGTTTCCTGTTTCGTAGTTAAAATTTATATCCTTCTCTCTATCCGGAATATAGTTAATTTCATCTAAAAGATTCAATATTCGTGCCAAGCAGTAGTACTCATATAACTTGTCGAGAGACTCAATGTTGTAGAAAAACCGCTGATAATTGAGCGATCCAAGTGCTTTAATTTTTTCGCTTTCATATTTTTTGTAGCTCTTTTTAATAAGACGTGCTTCATTTGCTTTGCCGTTATTATTCGAGAAAAATCTGCGTAAAGCTTTAATTTTTTCTATATTTTGAGTGAGATTGTAATATTCAGAAATTCCCTTTTTAAGTTGAAGCTCCTGCGTAGTGATAATAGGTGCTGTAAATTCTGCCGGAATGAATTTCTTTAAATCTTCATACTGCTTTTTGTTTTCATATAAAATGCTTTTAAATATACGCTCTATTTTAACCGTTTCGTAGTACAAATTATCCAAAAATTCATTTATGAATTTTAATTCCCTTTTAATTTCTGGTACTGTGTAATTTTTGCCAATATCTCTAAAACAGTAATCTCTGCTATAATTTGTTCTTTCTTTAGAATCATAGTATCTGAATTTATATTTTTGAAGTTCCAAAAATACTCTATCTAAATACTCACCGTATTTTCCTATGGATAGTGCAGAAAATTCCAAATTTTCATTTATCTCACGGTAAAGTCCTTTGTCTGACATTATATAACATATCATTTCATTTATGCTTTTTTGGTCCGTGTCATTTTTTGTGGTTACAAGAATTCTCTGCGAATATAAATATAAGTCAGAATCATCAGTGAATTTGAGATATAGTTTAAGCTTTATCGAATCAATCAGCATCAAAAATGGATATGCTCTATCTCGTCCACCGTACTGGATTTGAAAATTGACACGATACTCTTGTCTGTTGTCAGACTTTGACACAAACTCCAGCTCTCCCACAGGATCATCATCCACATAAATTATGCCGTCTTCAATCTCTTTTTCGGTGTAAGCCACATAACTTATGCTATAAAGCCCATTTTCAAATACGCAACCATTTACATAAGAATTTTTGTTATCAATATCCATATCGACAATTAGATCATCATGTGGGTAAAGACAATTTAAAAGTACATAGCTTTTAATAAGATTACCCCCCTAGTCCAGATTAAAATCACTGAAAATATTGTCCTTTGATTTAGATTTAAATTCAGACAATTTTTCTTCCAAAAGCGGCATTGTTTTAATTTCGTTTGCTAGCATTGATACAAACCGTTCCCCCATTATTCCAGGATCTAGAGTTGGCACAATAAATTGAAGAACCGCAAGTTCAAGAGGCAAATATTTATTGCTTGGACAATTTAAATCCATCAAATCTGTGGTTGATTCTATATAGCAAATAGATTTCTCAATTGATCTTGAAGAAATATGCTGTCCGCTTTTTTTTAATATACTTATAAGCGAATTAAATTTGCTTTCATATTCATTTGAGATGCCGACTCTTTCTCTAAAGCGCATCAAATCTATATATCTAATGGCGCCTTTGTCTTCAAATTCTTCATCGTTTAAACGATACGCACTTCTGCCATCATAACTTGAATACATTGTAGCCGTGTTGTCAAAATATCTATTTGTGAGAATAAATCCCGAATTGTCATCGTTAATCGTTGTTAAAATTCTAAATTCTTTGCCCGCAAAAATATCTTTTCCGCCACCAAGACTGATTGCTTCACACACATCCACATCTTTGCCGATTAAACTTGCCATAAAATGCTCTGGAATGCTCGAATTAATTCCATCTAAAATCAAACAACTCAGTTCATTTTTACTTTCAAGCATATCAAACAAGCGCCAGTTGGATTTCACAATTTCGCCATTATTTGGATTATAATAACCTATCAAATCTTTTATAGATCTAATATCTAAGTCCACGGCAATTTTTACAAGATTTTGTGCTTCAAAATTTAGTCCAAGCGCATTTGCAAATTTAACTGCGGTCGTAGTCTTTCCGGAACCGGTTTTTCCTGCTATATTTGTGATGAAATTATTGGAAAAAAGCACGAGCATATTCACAACTTCGTTTCTAGTAATTCTGTGATTGTAAACGGCATTCATCTTGGTGTAAATATAATCCACAATCTCATCTTTAGATGCAAAATCAGCATAAACTATAGGCTCTTTATCGGGGTAATAAAAATTTGTGTTGCCTTTTGCGGTATTAATAATATCATCAAATCCATTAGCCACAAGAGCTCTGCCAATTAATTTGGTTTCGTTTTTAAAATCCGCAATACCATTATTTAGCTCTTCTAAAATGCCGGACTTAGTTTTTTCTAACCTTACAAGTTCTTGTTTTTTTGTTTCAATAGCTCCATCAAGTTCAGAATTTAGATTTGAAAGTTCATTTGTCACAATAAGATTTTCTACATTTTTTTCAAGCTCACTCTTTTTTTCTTCTAAAGCTTCTATTTGCTTATTTAGTTCATTTGATAGTGCTTCATTTTCTTTAATAATAAAACTTTTGGAATCAATAAGCTCATTGTTTAACATAACAAGTTCATTTTGAACTTGTTCTTTTTTGCGGTTTAACTCCTCAAGTCTTTCTCTAACTTCAATAAACTTTGTAGAGCGTTCTTCCAATTCCTCAAATCTTGTATTTAAAACTTGCCTTAAAACGTAATCCTTGTTATTTTCATCTTCCATCAAGAAATATGCTATTTTCGATAAAAATTCATCTTGATATCCTGTTCTTTTAATATATTCTTTTAATCTTGCAAGTCTTTTATCCGTGATTTCTGGATAAACTTCAGGATTAATTTGTGAGAATAAAAGCTTTCTTAAATCTTTAACTTGGGACCTATCAATAGTACTTCTTTCTTCAAAAATATTAATTATTATATCTAATAAAATATCGTCAGTGATAAAATCGTAAGAATCTTTTAAATCTGAATTTAAATCTAAAAGATCCGATCTCACCAAGTTTACACCATTGTCTACTCTATCGCCCACACGCATCATTTCTTTTGAAATAATTGCCGGATTAGGCTTGAGCACATGGTAATCGAATAGGCTTGTAGCTTGTAATTTTATAACATCGTCTTCAAAACTATAGTCAAATGGTCCAAAAAAACCTTCTTTATTTTTAAGCACTATATATTTAGTAAAAATATCTTCGACATAACAGTCTATTGCCTTTCTTTTTACAATTTCGTCAATCGATAAATCGGTTGAAATCACTTGATAAAATTTATTGTCATTAAATTTTTCCATCCAAACTTCTGAAATTTCTTGATCATAAGTCGGATTGAATTTTAATCTATAATGATTGTTTTGTTGCTCTAAATCTTCCTCCGGAATAATATTAAACTTAACTTTTACTAAATGAGTTAGCTTTTCAACCACCTCTTCAGCTGAAAATCCGCCTTGAATTCTAACCTCAAAGCTACCCAAAGTCGGAAAATCGTTTGGGTCAATTGGTATAACCTCACCATCTTCCTCTAATATATATCTTGGATAAATATAGCAAACTCTGTTAATATAGTTTGCATTTTCCCCATGAGTATAATTTTCGTTATAATAAATCCAACCCAACATTGTCTTTCCATAATAATCTTTAATATCCATAATATCTCCTATCCTAAAAAAATAACTCTAATCCTCCAAACTAAAAGTGCAATAATAACAAATATCCAATTTAAATAATCATTAAATTTTTTTCTGTTGTAATAACCATCGTAAAAATAAATAAAAACATTTCCCAAAACCATTCCGCCACCGGCTATTGACACAACAAAAGAAAATAAACTTTGTGTCTTTAAATCTTTTTCAAAAAAATTTAAAACAACAAATATCGCCGCAATAATAACTCCCCTATCAATCCCACTAATAGCTGAAATAACTAAAAAAGCAATTGATAAAATAACATTTATCCACCATTTTTCTTCATACTTCCTATAAAGAGCAGAGTAAAGAGCGCCAAATAAAAATGCAATTGCAATGCTTTGAAATCTATACTCAAAAAATTTATCAAAAGCATACAAATCATAAATTATCTCGTAGCATAACGCCGGAGCAATTAACTTATATAAAAATTTTTTATCTTTTAAAACTGATTGCTCTATTAAAAAAGCACCAATTGGAATTGCAACAGATCCTAACACGTTTAACGTGACATAAAGCTTGTTCAAGTCTATTTTTGACGCATTTTCCAGTCCCATTTTACTAATAACTGATAAGTCATATATAAATATCTCATTAAATATGAAAATCAGAGCGAAAAATGAAAAAGATAAATAAAGAGCTTCATAAGAAAACATCTTTTTAGGCGGTTCAGGTGGTTTTGTAGTATTATAATTTATCATTTTTTCTCCTTACTATTTAAATTCTGAATGTTTTGATAAAATTTCTCTAAATAAATTGCAAACCATTATACCTAAAATGGCTAACACTCTTACATAACCCGATATTATTACTTCCCCAGTTCTATTGAGAAGACTATCGGCTTTTATCAAGTATATAGCACTGTAAAACCCGAAATAAAAAATAACTCCTGTTAATATTAAATACACTATAAATATTAGCAAATCTCCACCAACTCTAAAGCTTATAAGATAGCTAATAGTCTTCCAAAAAGAACAAACTATAAAATACAAAAGCACTACTATTAAAGCAGTATAAATACTACTAAAAATTCTGATATGATTTCTTTGGGTTTCTGTCATAAGTCTATAATTTATCTCGTAAATATAGCCATGAATACGATTTTTTTCTAGGGCAAATAGTATTACAACTAAAAATATGAGTAAGGCAATCTCAAAATATTTCTTATTTTTTTTCTCCACTCTTCTCATTTATAATTTCCTTTAATGTCTCGAATTTATTGTTCTTTGAGTTTTTGTGAAACTGTTCGTTTTCTGTCACTAAATCTTTTGCAATCCACTTTTTTATAAGCTCTGCTAAATTCATAATCACAAGGCCGACCATATGAGTCCATGCCGTTTCATAAAAGTGATATGTTATAACTCCTGTTAGATTCACTTTCCAGTCTGCATCAAAAATTGCAGAGTATCCTCTTATTGAAATAATAATCGAAGTGATATAAAGCAAAACTACAAGTGCAATTTTGTAAACTTTGCCTCCAATTAATGGACTTGTTAAAAATGTAAATATACTTACAAATGAATAAACAATTATATATAGCATAAACACAATATAAAACTGATAAATAGCAGAATATCTCTTTATTTTAGTTTTCACTTCTGGAGTATAATCTTTACTTGAAAGACGATTTACATCATCGCCATAATAATTAAGCTCTATTGCAAAAATTGATGCTATAAAAATAATTACAAATATAATAGTGACAATATTAAAAATCTTTTTTAATTTCATTTTACCTTCCATAAATAAAGGGACACCAAATAAAAACAACTTTATTTTCTTGGTGCCCCTAAAATCCCTATTTCAATTGACTTAAATATTCACTTTGTTCTTTTTTATTGCAATATACAAAATGTCCTGGCTTGATTTCAACCATTTCTGGTTTATCAGTTGAGTAATTGTGAACTGATGGATCATAAACAATATGTTTACGACCTTTTTCAATTCTTGGGTCAGGAATTGGAATTGCAGATAATAGAGCCTTAGTATATGGGTGAAGTGGATTGTGATACAACTCATTTGCATCAGCAAGTTCAACCAGCTTGCCATAGTACATAACCCCAATTCTGTCTGAGAAATATTTAACAACTGACAAGTCATGTGCAATAAACATGACGGTTAGTCCTAATTGTCTCTTAATTGAGTTTAATAAGTTCAAAACTTGAGCTTGAATAGAAACGTCAAGTGCAGAAACCGGTTCGTCAGCTATAACAAAGTCTGGATTAGAAATAAGAGCTCTGGCGACGCCAATTCTTTGCCTTTGTCCGCCTGAGAATTCGTGTGGATATCTGTTTGCGTGATCCTTAGTTAGACCAACGGTTTCAAGCATTTGATATACCAATTCTTCTAGTTCTTTTTCGTTTTTAACCAAGTGATTGATTCTAAGACCTTCCCCAATGATTTCCTTAACTGTCATTCTTGGGTTGATTGAAGCAATAGGGTCTTGGAAAATCATAGACATTGATTGGTGAACTTCTCTTGCTTCTTCTTTCGTAAGTTTTCCAGAAATATCTTTACCTTTATAAATAATTTCGCCACTTGTTGGTTTGTATAGTCTGATAATAGTTCTACCTGTAGTAGTCTTACCACAGCCTGATTCGCCAACAAGTCCAAAGCTTTCACCCTTATAAATGTCAAATGAAACGTCATCAACAGCTTTAACAACCATTTTGTTTTTCCCGCGACCACTTTTGAAGTATTGTTTTAGATTTCTTACACTCAAAATTGGTTCTTCGCCTTTGCCGTGTTTGTGTTTATTAATTGCTTCACCGGCAAAATTATTAACCTTTTTCTTAAATGCGTCTAAATCA
Source organism: Ezakiella sp. (assembly GCA_022778715.1). Lineage (GTDB taxonomy): Bacteria > Bacillota > Clostridia > Tissierellales > Peptoniphilaceae > Ezakiella. The sequence continues at coordinate 55,780 of JALFRW010000008.1, read as the reverse complement.
ATATCAGGTGCATTCGGATGAAGTAACCAAGTAGCAGCCCTATGTGACGGCGATACATCAAAAAATGGTGGAGCTTGTTCCAGGTCAATCTTTAGTGCAAATTGGTTTCTTGGTGCAAACGCATCCCCAACAGGTGGATAGAGCATGTTCGGTGGAGCTCCCGGAATTGTATATAGTTCTGTATTTGAATCTGTTTCAAGGTCTGGCATAGCTGCAAGAAGCGCCATTGTATATGGATGTCTAGGCTTTTCAAAAATTTCGTAAACCGTTCCATATTCAACGCATTTTCCGGCATACATAACTGCTACCTTATCTGCCAAGTGGGCAACAACGCCCAAGTCGTGTGTAATAAAAATAACACCAATATTTCTTTCTTCTTGAATTTCTTTAATCAGTTCAAGAATCTTAGCTTGAACAGTAACGTCAAGAGCAGTAGTTGGTTCGTCACAGATTAAAAGTTCAGGGTCGCAGGCAAGAGCTGTTGCGATAACAATTCTTTGTCTCATACCACCGGAAAATTGGAATGGATATTGAGTGTATCTAACCTCAGCATTTTTAATTCCAACTGCTTCCATCAATTCTAAAGCTTTTTCCTTAGCATTTTCTTTTGTTGTATTTTTCTTTAAAATAGCAGCTTCTGTAATTTGTTTACCTATCTTCATAACAGGGTCCAGAGAAGAGAGCGGATCTTGGAAAATCATAGCAATTTCATCCCCACGATACTTTGCCATTTCTCTTTCAGACAATTTTAAAAGGTCAACCCCTTTGTAAATGACTTCACCGCTTTCAATATTAGCGTTTTTAGCTAATATGCCCATTATGGCTCTTGCTGTAACCGATTTGCCGGATCCTGATTCACCTACGATAGCAAGAGTTTCCCCTCTATTTAATTCGTAATTAACTCCACGAACAGCGTGAACTTTTCCAGAATAGGTATTAAATGTGACATATAAGTCTTTTACTTCCAGTAATTTTTCGCTCATTTTTACCTCCTATTCAATTCCGCGCAAAGTCGGGTCAAATGCATCTCTTAGCCCATTACCCATCAAGTTAAACGCAATCATCATAACAGATATTACGATAGCCGGGAAAATGGTTAAGTGCGGATATTGAAGCAAAACTTTTTGACCTTCTGATAAAAGAACACCGATAGATGGTTCCGGAGCTTGGATACCGAGTCCTAAATAAGCTAGGAAAGATTCTCCAAAGATTGCTCCAGGAATTTCAAGAGCTGACATTGTAATAATAATACCTGCTGCATTTGGTAAAATATGTCTAAAAATAAGTGTTCCGTCTGATGCACCAAGAGTTCTTGATGCAAGTACATATTCCATTTCTTTGTACTTCAAGAATTGAGCACGAATCATTCTACTCATACCTATCCAACCAGTTAAACACATTGCAAGTGCAATTGGAAGTATACCAGGTCCATAGTAAAAAACGAATAGAATAACGATAACAAGATATGGAACGCCGCCGATAATTTCGATAATGCGTTGCATTATAAGGTCTATCCAACCGCCATAATATCCGGAGATAGCCCCGTAAATAATACCTACTAAAATATTAACTGCCATAGCTATAAGAGAAATAAAGAATGAAATTCTGAGACCTCTCCAAAGTCTGGTCCAAAGGTCACGTCCTAAACTATCTGAACCAAACCAATAATATACATCTTCTACTTCATTTAGCTTGTACATATCGAGTCTTATTGTAGACATGTCTACTCCTTTTAAAGTTCTTGTAGAAAGAGTTTCTATATATGCGTTTTTATATTTACTTTCAATATTTTCAGTTCTAACTGCTTTGGTCATTGTTCCAGAGAATAACTTGAGTCCGGATAACCAACTCACACGTGGTGGCATATTTTGAAGTTTAATATTTTGTTCAGCGTAACCATAATTACTTAGTGATGGTCCGATAATTGCCATAATCGCAAGGAATGCAATAATAATAAAACTTACGAGGGCCGCTTTATTTTTTCTAAATCTTATCATAGCATCCTTAAAGAATCCGATTGCTTCCCCTTGAATTAATTCGTCGTGGAGTTTTGTATCAATTTGAACAAACTCGAACTTATCTTTTGGGATATTATTTATGTCAAATTGTTTTTCACTCATTAGTCTCTACCTCCCAACCTAATTCTAGGGTCAATTATGCCATAACTCAAGTCTACGATAAGAACTGTAAACAAACTAAGTAATGAGAACCAGAATAATACTCCGATAGCTAGAGGGAAATCGTATGCATTTATAGCATCAACCATAATATTACCCATGCCCGGAATACCGAAGATTTTTTCAATAACTAAAGAACCACCCATTATTTGAATGAACATAGGAATAATAATGTTTGCAAGTGGAATAAAAGAGTTTCTTAAGGCGTGTCTTATTGTTGATTGCACTTGGCTTAAACCCTTTGATTTAGCAAGAAGCATATATTCAGAGTTCAAAGCTTCAGTAAGTTCTGCTCTGGTATATCTGGCAACACCCGCGATTGAACCAAAAGACAATGCAAGAATAGGTAGAATCATTGAGTGGAATTTTGCCCATGTTAACTTTGTTCCAACTTCCGTAACAATCGGGAACCATCCAAGCTTAAAAGCTAAATAATATTGCATTAATGAAGCGTAAACAAAACTAGGTACAGAAATAAATAAAATAATCAAAACAGAAATAATTTGGTCCGCAAGTTTATTCTTTTTAATTGCCGCCCAAATACCCAAAATAAGAGCTACAGGCATTGTGAAAATTAAAGAGAAAATGTTTAATTGCATTGAAACCGGAATTTTTGCTGCTAAAACGTGGTTAACCGGTACTTTTGGTTGTATAACAAGAGAAATCCCGAAATCACCTTTCATAAAATCTCGTAAAAAATATCCATATTGAACAGTTAATGGGTCATTTAAGTGATACTTGTCAAGCATAGCCTTCTTAACATCTTCAGGTAGTTTATTGTTTCTAATAAAATTGCCCGGCATACTATGCATAACGAAAAAACTAATAGTAATAATTAAAAATAATGTTATGGCCATGAGGACAAGTCTCTTCGCAATATATCGTGCCATATAATTCTCCTTTCCTATATATTCGGCAAAGAGGGGAAAACCCCCTCTTTTTGCTCGAATTATTTATTTGTCAGTGTATTATTGTAGTGGGTCGATTTCTGCTTGGAATGGAGCAAAACCAACACCTGGTCTCCATTCATGGGTCAACAAGTGAATTCTATCTTGGTATAGACGAGCATTTGTTGCTTGATACATAGGAACCATCGGAACATTGTCAAGTAACATTTTTTCCATTTCTCCCAGTGCTACAAGTCTTTCTTCAGGCTTGAAGATTAGGTCGCCCTTTACAGTTCTTCTGAAGAGTTCGTCAAATTCGTCACTTCTGAATTGGTCACATTTGATACCGAATTCTTGAGTATAAACCATCATTCCGCTCCAAGGATTGAAGATACCACCGGTCCAAGCGCCGAAGCCCATGTCATAGTCGCCGTTTTGCATGTTGTCATAAGCATTTTGCCATGGAACAGCTCTTAATTTAACGTCGATCCTATCAGCACCAAACATATTTTCATATTCTTGTTCTAGGAATTCGGCCGTTGCTTTCATGTTATCTGAGTTATCAAAGTACATGATATCTACAACCATCTTTTTGCCAAATTTTTCATAAGCTTTGTCAAAGAATTCTTTTGCTTTTTCTGGGTCGTATCCATCGTTTTCAGGATAGTTTGCTTTACCAACTTCAGTTTCTCTGAATGTTGTACCTTTAATTGGGTCAACTGTTCTTGTATCTGCAATGATACATGGTTGCTGAATAGCCGTCTTATAAATATCTTTTGCGATTGATTCTCTGTTCATTCCCCAGTACATAGCTTTTCTGAAGTTTACATCTGTCAAAAAAGCTTTTTCCGGGTCTTCAGATGTCATATTTATGAACATTTGCCATACAGAGTCTGATTTTGAGAATACCAAACGAGGGTCTTCTTCATATTTTTCGTAGTTTGCACCACTTAGACCAACTGTATCTGTTTCGCCATTTTCAAATAATTGAAGTGCTGTGTTGGCATCTTCAATAACTCTTTCAGTAATCTTTTCTGGCGTGTAAATATCCTTTAGAGGAGATTTATCATTCTTAATATATTCTCTGTATTGGTCTCTTTCCCATTTTGTTAAGATATATGGACCTGAATAGTCCATTTTGCCCAGAGCTGTGCCGTAGTCCGTTTCAGTTCTGTCTTCGTTCATACCTGCTTCGTAAAGTTCTTCTCTAACTGGAGAAGTTGATCCTCCTTGTGAGAATGATATATAGAAGTCAACGTCCGGTACAGGGTATTCGAGTGTAATTTCGATTGTGTAATCATCTGGAGCTTTAATACCGACATCTTCCCATTTAGCACCGCCTTCTGCGAGGTCTTCATCACTAACGTCAATGTAATCAGCTTGAAGAGCAGCATATCTTTCGTCGTATTCAGCTTGTTTTTTATCTTTTTCTTCGCCATCTTCCATAGCTTCGATTTCTTTTTGTAACTTTTCTAGAGCAGCTTCTTCTTCTTTTTGTTCTTGAAGTTTAATGTTATCTGCTGCATAACCTGTCCAATATTTTTTTGCATTAACAATAGCAATGTCTCCTGAGAAGAATGCTTCTGCTCCACGGAAGTTTTTCAACTTTGGATCTAGTAGCATCTTATAAGAATACATGATATCTTCTGCTGTTATTGGTGAGCCGTCCGGCCATTGTAGGTCTTTTTTCATTTTGAATGTCCAAACAGTGCCGTCTTCGTTCTTTGTAGGAAGAGCTTCTGCAAAGTTTGGTTGGAATGTGAATGAATCCCTTTCTTGATCGTAAATGATATCTAAGAAATTACCATAGATAAGAACATTAACGTCACCTTCAGCGGATTGTTCGAAGTTGTGCGGATTCAATGTTTTAGCTTTACCCCCGGTCATTCTGAAAACGATTTCACCTTCTGTCGCAGTGTCTTCAGTTTCTTCTTTTTCTTTTGTGTCTTCTTTGTCTGTTTTTTCTTCAGTCACTGGCGTTTTATCTTCAGGCTTATCAGTTGGCTTTGTGCAAGCTGTGAATACTGAAGCTGTCATTAAACCAGCAACTAAAAGTGCCATTAATCTTTTTGACATAATTCCTCCTTATAAAATGGATTAACCAATATTGTGGAACCACTCATAAAGTATATTATGCTTTATGCTTTATACTTTATACTTTATATTTCTAAAGCACAAATAAATATGTACTTTAGTGGTGCGATATATTATTATACCGTATTTTTCCAACTGTGTACATTATATCATATTTTTTTATATATTACAATATAATTACTTATCCTTTTTACATTTTTGTATTAATTTATTCGTAAAAATTTAAAACTATGCATTTATTTTGCATTTAATTATATTTTTCTGAATTTTTAATTCTATTAAATTTTGAAGTTTTTCATATTTTTTTCACAACTTAAATATTTTAATTAAAAAAATATATTTCGGTTATAGAAATGTATAAAAATAAGTCGTTATTACGTTTATTTAAAGATTTTTTTGTTGGCAAAAAATAAAAGTCGCTGATATTTTCAATAATATCTTTGCGACTCTTTCAATTATAATTCTTATAAATTTATTCTTTTATCCAATATCTTACCTGTCAGATAGACTAATAATACAACTAAAATTGCATCAAATATTATATAACTGACAAATGCTCTATTTGTTATATGAATTCCAAAAACATATTCCACCGGATATGTTAAATAGAAAGGATTGCTTACATCATTGAAATAAACCTTTATTATAGTTACAATATAAAGAATTGCGGCCAGAGGAACAATCCAAAACCAACCCATTTTTTTATTCTTAAAGGTCATTTTTGAAAGTGACATTGAAAAATAAATTATTGATAATATAGAAGTAATTTCAAAAACCATAAGCGTTAAATATTTAAAACTTATGTTAAAATTAATATCCATAGTTATTTCTTTCGCTTCCTGAATGAAATTTGGATTAATTAAAAAAGTATATATTAACATATTTACAAGCAAGCCGAATATAACATATAAAACACTGCAAATTGCAATCATAATTAGTTTTGCAGCCACCATTTTCCACATTTTTTCCGGAACTTGGAATGTGAGATAACCGGTGTTTGAATTTATTTCTTTACCAAAAATTGCAACCGCTGTGTAAATAAATCCAATCATTACAGCCATGGCTATGATAACTCCAAATATTGTCATCATTCCACGTACCGTTGCTATACTCGTCCCCGGCACTTTATTTAATCTATAAACACTCATTTGAACCATAAATGAGGCAAGAATGCCGCCAAGCAAAAAGCCGAGCAATGTTTTATAGTTGCCTTTAAATTCGTATTTTAAAAACTTACCCATTATAGCACCTCATACTCTTTCTTGAACAATTCTTCCACACTTATTCCTTCTGTTTCACGCAATTCTTCAACGCAAATGTGTTTTGATATTTGCCCTTCGTTTAATATAATTATATCATCAAAAATAGATTCAATGTCTCTAATAAGCTGAGTGGAAATAATTAGTGTTTTATTTTCCATGGATTTATCTATTATTGAATTTAAAATCATATCTCTAGCCACCGGATCCACTCCTCCAATCGGTTCATCCAGAAGATAAAGCCTTGCATCTCTTGAAAGCGTCAGCGCCAAGTTTAATTTTTCCTGCATACCTTTTGAGAGCTCTTTTACTTTTAAGTTGATTGTTAGTTTCATTGTTTCAAGCATTTCATCAAAAGTATCCCCTCTAAAATCTAAGAAAAAATCGGTATAATAATCTTTTGCATCTTTCACGCTCATCCATTTCGGTAAAAAATCTTTGTCCGGAAGATAAGACACAAAGGATTTTGTCCTTATGCTCGGTTCTTCTCCACAGATTTTTACCGTTCCGGAAGTCTTTTGGTGAAATCCTGCAAGCAACTTTATCAAAGTAGTTTTACCACTTCCATTTGAACCCAAAAGTCCGAGCACTTTTCCTTCTTCCAAACTAAAGGTGACATTATTTAGTGCCAATTTTTTACCATATTTTTTGTTTAAATTTTCAATTTGTAATATTGTCGCCATTCTCGTTCTCCATTATCATTCTAACTAATTCTTCCCTATTTATCCCAAATTTTTCGAATTCGTGAACAAAAGCTCTCAGTCTTTCGTCCAAGTGTTCTTTCCTTTTTTTATTTATCAAATTTTCATCCTCTATTACAAAAGTGCCCAGCCCACGCCTTACCTCGAAAAGTCCGCTGTTTACAAGCTCGTCAATTGTTTTTGTAACAGTATTTGGATTAACTTTGTATTCTTTTGCAATATCTCTAACAGAAGGCAACTTCTCGCCTTTTTTTAGATTGTTTGAGACAATCTGAGAAATAAAAACATTTGCTAGTTGGATGAAAATCGGTTGATTGTCATCAAATTTCATATTAATATTTCTTTCTATTTATCACAATATATCTAATAATTGTAAAAACTACAACATTGACAATTACCATGGCAGTAAACCAACCTTCTCTAAAAGGGTTTACTCCCATTTGAACCCAATTTGCAATTTCATTGCCGTAATTATACGGTGCCAGTTTTACAAAGTAATCTGCAATATGTCCAATCCAAGTATCCATTCCGCTTAGTCCGGTTGTAATAAAAATCATAGGCACAAACATATAGTATAAAATTCCGATTGCAACAGTTGCACCTTGAAGATTTGTGAGTTCATAGAACATATTCACACCGCCAAGAGTTAAAAATACAAAAATGATTTCTCCATAAATTGAACGAATAAACATTGAAGTGTTCATTCCATCATAAAATTCATTTGGTGTTTGAGAAAGTGTTTTAGATAAAAGTACTGAAATGAGTCCGAAAATAAATGCAAATAAAATTGTGTAGCAAGTTGCAACAATATAATCTCCAATAACCGGGTTTAGTCTCTTATTTCCTTTTTGTAAATAGTTTCTCATTTCTTCCCTTCTTTTAAAAGTTACCGTTGCAAGCATAAGTGTGATGAAAATTACCACCTGCTCCGCTGTTTGAGCCACTTGAAACAAAAATGTGGATGCTGATTTCGTTCTTGTGTATTCTACGGTGGTGTAATAGCTAAGACCAATTCCAACCACTCCAAATATGAAGAGCAAAATTATTGGCAAGCGCTTTCTGGTTCTATAAAATTCAGCTTTAATGTATGAAAACATATCAGTTTCTCCTTTCTAATTGGTCAATATAGTATTCTTCGAGATTGTTTTTTCTTCTTTCAAGTTCCAAAATATTTAAATTGTTGGAATAAATCTTTTTAACTATAGTATTTATATCAAAAACACCGTCAATTTCGTTTCTATCGTTTTTGGATAGCCCGAGTTCTTTGAGAATTTCTTCAAATTTCTTGTCATTATCTGTAACTATCATAGTGTGGAATTTACTCTCTTCCTTTTTGGAGGTTATGATTTCATCAATGAGTTCTCCATTTTCAATTATGAATATGTCATCGCTCAACTGCTCCAGTTCGTTTAATAAGTGAGAACTTATCAAAATCGTCTTCCCGTTTTTAGCAAGGCTTTTAAAAAGATTTCTGATTTCCACAATTCCTTCCGGGTCAATACCGTTTATAGGTTCGTCAAGAACCAAAAATTCAGGATCTCCTAACATTGCATAAGCAATTCCAAGTCTTTGCTTCATCCCAAGAGAATAAGTTTTGTATTTTCTGTTTCCGGCATCTTCCAGCTTTACCAACTTTAAGAGTTCATCAATTTCTTTTGTGTTTTTTAAACCATTGGCAATTCTATAATAATTCAAATTTTCATAACCGGTCATGCTTTCATAAAAAACCGGAGTTTCAATGAGAGCCCCAATTTTTCTTCTTTGTTTTTCAAGCTCGGTGGATTCAAACAATCTCACCTCTCCTTTGTATCCGGGCAAAAGTCCCAAAATTATTTTCATCATTGTGGTTTTTCCGGCCCCATTTTTACCAACTAACCCATAAATATTGCCTTCTTCTAAATTCAGCGTAATATTTTTCAAAACTAGTTTTTGCTTAAACTTCATGCAAAGTTTATTTAATTCTACAACTTTCATAATTCCTCCTTTTTACCATCCCATACTCCAAGTGAAGAGTACGCATAAAATAATTAAAACCAGTGTGCACATTATCGACTTAGCCTTTTTTAAATTAAGAGCGTCCATTACACTCGCGTCTGCATTTCCATATTTTATAAGTCTGCTCTTTGTGATGCTCAAAATTATTAACTCAATAAATAAAATAAGCATCATAAAAATTAAAAATTTAGATACTATATTCATTGCTACCTCCATCGTCATATTGTACTAGTTATATAGTACACCATATTTCTATGGCTGTCAATAGTTTTTTTAAAAAAATATATTATTTTAAAATTTTTTTCTAAGATCATTTCAAATGTGAAACATTCGAATTTTCATTTTACCATTGTGAATATTTTTACTACTTTTCTATTTCCATTTAGAATTATTAAAAATCTGCTCGGAATCGTCCAAGCAGATATCTTAGTTAATTATTACATTTTATCCGCTAATTGCGGAATTTTTAAATATTTTTATTTCTAAGTTTTTAAATTCTTATCAGTTAGTTCTACTTTGATGTACTTATGACCGAATAAACTTTTAAAAAAAGTATTATCACAAAAATATGTTATATTTTAAATATTTTCTTTCAAATAAGCCATTAATTTTTCTAACGCTTTTTTTCGGTGACTAATCATATTCTTATCTTCCTCCAACATTTCTGCAAAAGTTTTCACCTCGCCATTTGGTAAAAAGTACGGGTCGTATCCAAAACCATTGTCACCTCTTTTTTCATAGATGATTTTCCCTTCACATTCGCCTCTAAAATTATTCACCTTGCCGTCCGGCTCAATTAAACATAGCACGGACACAAACTTTGCACTTCTTTTGTCTTCCGCAACATTAGACATATTCTTTATCAAAAGTGCATTGTTGTCCGCATCGTTATGTTGTTCGCCGGCATATCTTGCGCTGTGAACTCCAGGGTCACCATTAAGCGCTTCCACCATTAATCCGGAGTCATCTGCAAGCACATAGCAATTCGGAAATAGATTTCTGATTGCTGCCGCTTTTATATATGCGTTGTCTTCAAATGTTTCCCCATTTTCCAGTGGTTCATCATATTCATTTGTTATTTCATAAACACTTTTCACATTCACATCCAACTCGTTTAAAATGTGTTTAATCTCAGTTATTTTGTGTTTATTTCCGCTTGCAACAATAATTTCAATCATCTATATGCCTCCAAAAAGTTTTCAATCCCTTCAATGATTCCATCCACAATTTTGGATTGATAGTTCGGGTCCAAAAGCAGTGTCCTTTCTGTATCATTGCTGATAAAGCCGGTTTCAATCAAAATTGCAGGTGCAATGGTATTTTTAATAACAAAAAACTTTTCTTTCTTAAGTCCGCGAGTTTTTCCAATTTGTGATTCTATTGCTTTTACAACTTCTTCTCCAAATTCCTTTTGGTTCGGTTCTTTTGCCGAAGTTTCGTAGTAGTATACTTCTAGCCCTTGAGCGCTCTTGCTGTCTGCTTTATTCGCATGAATTGAAATAAACACGTCCGGTTTCAAACTGTTTGACATATTGGTTCTGTCTTGCAATTCCACATAAGAATCCACCGTATTATTTGTCTTTTGAACTCTAAAACCCATAGCTTTTAGTCTTTGTTCCAGTAGTCTTTGAATTGGCATAATTATGTCAACTTCTTTCGTGCCTGATGGATCATCAATTGCGCCGGGATCAGTTCCACCATGGCCCGGGTCTAGCAAAATAAAGTAGTCACTATTATTTCCTGTACGAATTCTTTTTATCTCAAGAGTTAGTCCGCCTTGAACGCCACTCTTGTTTACTTCAACTTTTCTTAAAAGGTTTAAAGTAAGCATTCCGTTTTTTACAGAAATATCTTTTATGAGGCTGTCGTTGTACTCAATAGAACCGTCCGGCACCAGATTTCCAACGGGCACAGTTACAATATTTGCTCCGGCGTCATAATTAATATTCAAACTTGGGTCTGCCCCTTTAATAGTGAGATATCTATTTGTTCCCGATGTTCTAAACACGAAATTGTCGTAAAGCGATCTTTCCGGAGTAACAATTAAGTCGTTCCCAATTGTCGAAATCTTTAAGTTTGGATGCTCAATGCCTTCAGCAATATCAAAAACCACACGAACAATTCTATCAGTTGGTTTGTAATTCTTATCTGGGATAAATTGGCTTGTACGTACTTTTTTAACAAATGAAGTTTCAATGTTAAATTCCTTATAATTGCCTTGATCCATGTTGGAATCTAAAAAATCTAAAATGATTCTCTTTGGAGATTCGAGAATCATCTTGTTGTACTTTTGCTTACCCATGTTCTTAATGACAATGCTTTCCTTGCCATCAATCATATCTTTTGTAATTGTCGAGAATAAAAAAGTATCAGTGACAATGATACTTTTACCATCGTCACTTTTATATACAGCAATTTCTCCTTTAGTTTTATTAAATGAAATCATGAGATCTTTTCCTGATTTTTGTACAACATACATATCAGAGTTTTCAATCATACTCTTATTTTGACCGATAAACTCTTTTTTACTATTTCCATTTTTTATAACAATTGTGGTAGAAGTGTTGCCTACTTTTACCTCATAATTTACTTTTGTATTAAATGTGAAAATCATTTTATACGTACTAGAATCGTAGTCCGAAGTTTGATTTATCAAAGTCAAGTCTTCAATATTTTCATTATCCTTTGGTGCTTCAATCACTTCTGTGGGTAATGGATTTGTAATTTCACCGGTTATAATATCAGCCGTTTCAGAATTCATGCCTGAATCGGTGTCACTAGAATTTATTTTCTGATCTATCATTCCCTTGTCGCTAACTGACACAGTCATTGTGGCTTGATCCCAGCTCACTTTTTTCCCCATATATTCGCTCAAATATCGAACCGGCACATATGTGGATTTATTTTTACCACCTGTCAAATTTAACAGTAGTGCCATAATTCCATTTGGTGTTTTAGTTCTAGTACCTTGCAAATTCACAAAATTCTTTCCTATGGGAAACCAAATCTTTTTATCGTCATAGATTCCAACGGTCAAAGTTTTATCAATCCATTCAACCCTGTAACCCATTTTTTCAGATACAAATCTCACCGGCACATATGTAATGCCATCAAACACAAAACTCGGTGTATTGCTCTTTTCCGGTTTTCCATTGATGTTTAAATTAACTTCAACTAATTCTTTTGTCTTTCCATTTATAGTGATTTGCTGAGCTTCAGCTTTCGCCGAAAACAACATTATTATAGTTAATAAAATAAAAATAAAAATGAAACTAAGTTTTTTCATATCGCCCTCCAATTCAATTTTATCATATACTTTTCTTTTATTCAAATAGTATGAATGTTATCCGATAAAATGTAATAAAAACATAATATTTGCATTTAAACGAGTGAAAAATTATTAGAATTTTTGTGGTGGTTTGAAAATTATTAGGTTATTTTTATAACGTAAATTTAAAAAAATATTTAATAACAAAAAATCGCTTTCTAACTTGCACTTTACACTGTTCGCGTTTTCTTTTTACTACGACTTTGGACTGCCTCTCACTTTTAAAATGTTTCACGCTGCAAAAAAGTTTTTATGAGCGGATTAATCCGAAATAAAGTTAACCTTACCGGATGTTTAATAATTTGTAATAAAGTCCGTCTTAATTCTTAAACATATGCTTATGACTCTCCAATGCTCTTCACAGTGTAATTTTAAGAAACCGATGAAAAATGGCAAAAGTCTCTTGGCAAATGTGATAATCACAAATGCGGTTGAAACTCATGCCATATGCTATTTTACTTTTATATTTTATATTTTTAATATAATCTTTCAAGTCTATTTGTTTAACTCTTTTAACAATAGTTTGTTTACCATCGTTGGATTTGCTTTGCCTTTAGATTTTTTCATGACTTGTCCTACTAAAAATCCTAATGCTCTATCTTTTCCTTGCTTGAAATCCTCTATTGATTGAGGGTTTTCATTAAGCACTTCCATCACAATTACCTCAATTGTCCCTTCATCAGATATTTGAATTAGTCCATCACGTTTTACAATTTCCTCCGGACTTGTTCCTTCTTCAAACATTTCTTTAAAAACTTTCTTTGCGGTGTTGTTGTTTATTTTAGAATCTTTTAAAAGTTTTAACATATAAGCAAAATCGCCTACACTAAATTTCAAGTCGCGAACTGACGCTTCTTCTTGATTCAATCTTCTTAAAAGTTCGTTTATAACCCAATTTGTTGCAATTGTAGCATCGCCAATTTCTCTCACCAGATCTTCAAAATAATCAGACAACTCTTTATTTGCTCCGATAACGCCTGTATCATAATAGCTTAAATTGTAAGCTTTTTGAATTCTGTCTCTTCTTTCGTCCGGAAGTTCCGGCAGATTGTTTTTAATGTTTGAAATGAAATTTTCCTCGAGCTTAAAAATCGGAATATCTCCTTCAAATTGGAATCTGTAGTCATCCTTAGTGGTTTTTATGCGCATGAGTACTGTTTCATTTTTTTGTTCGTCAAATCTTCTGGTTTCTTTTTGACCTTTTTCTTTCCGGGCAACCATTTCTTCGTGACGGGCAATTTCATAATCAAGTGCCATTTCAATGCTCTTTGTAGAACCGATATTTTTGATTTCAGTTATCTCTGTTTTAAAATCGCCATCTATAACATTTATGTTGCAGTCACATCTCAATGAACCCTCTGCCATCTTACAGTCAGAAATTCCTAGCTCTGTCAAGATTTCACGGAGCTTTTCTATAAATGCACGTGCTTCTTTTCCTGATGAGATTTCAGGCTTTGTAACAATTTCAACTAGTGGAACACCTGCACGGTTGTAGTCCATAAGAGTGGTGTTATCTTGCATATGAAGTGCTTTACCTGTATCTTCTTCCATGTGAATTCTGATTAAACCGATATCTTTTTTACCATCTTCAGTATCGATTGTGATGAAACCATTTGAACAAATCGGTAAATCATCCTGAGAAATCTGATATCCTTTAACGAGGTCCGGATAGAAATAATTTTTTCTGTCCATCTTGATTATTCGGGATATGTCTGAATGGAACGCAAGACCAGCCATTGTTGCAAATTCGATTGCACGCCTGTTGATTCTTGGAAGAGCCCCCGGCATACCTAAACAAATCGGGCAAGTGTTGACGTTCGGATCGTCACCGAACGTGTTTTTACAATCGCAAAACATTTTTCTTTCTGTCTTTAGCTCAACGTGAATTTCAAGTCCAATTAAAGTCTTCATTACTTCACCAACCCTTCATAAGCTCTTGCAATTTTTGCAAGTTCAAAATCCGATTTCTTTTTGCCAATAAATTGCATACCCGCATTTATTACATTGCCTTTTTGTGATGGCACGCTAATTCCCGGAATGCCCGCCAAATTAAGTGCAACTGTTAGTAAATCCTCTTCCATCATTTGTCTAGGATTATTTGAAGTTGTTCCTAGTTTGAATGGAAGAGTGAGTGAAGTTGGTGTTAAAATCACATCAGCAGTTTCAAAAATTTCTTCGTAGTTTTGACAAATCCTATTTCTTAAAATAAGCGATTTTTTGTAGTATTTATCTCTATAATCACTGCTTAAAATATACATTCCAAGAATAATTCTTCTCTTAACTTCATCGCTAAATCCTTCGCTTCTTACATCTTTCATATAATCCGAGAAATTCGTTGCACTTGAATCAATTCCCGCATATCTAATTCCATCAAATCTTGAAAGGTTTGAACTCGCTTCACTGTATACGATAGAATAATATGTGCCCACGGCATAGTTTAAATAGTTGAAATCTTTTTCCGCAATTTCAGCGCCGGCTTCTTCTAAAAGTTTTATTGAATTTTCATATGCAACTTTCACCGGCTCGTCTAGCTGGAAGTCTCTTAAATGTTTTAAGATTGCAATCTTTTTGCCTTTTAATGCTTCGACATCTTGTTCGATTGTGGTTGTGAGCTCCGGCATATCCACTTTGATTTTAGTCATATCATTTGTTGTATCTTTTGACATTGTTCTTAGAAGCATGTAAGCGTCTTCAACGCATCTACCAAATGAACCTACACTGTCCAAAGTATTTGAAAGAGAAGTAATTCCGTATCTTGAAACAGCTCCATAAGTCGGTTTAAATCCAACTACTCCGCAAAATGAACCAGGTTGTCTTATGGAGCCACCTGTATCTGTTCCTACTGCCGCATCCACAAAACCCATCTTGGTTGCAGCTGCGCACCCACCACTTGAACCACCCGGCACAAGCTCGTTATCAATCGGATTTCTAACCAATCCAAAATATGAAGTTTCATTTGAGGAACCCATTGCAAACTCGTCCATATTTAATTTGCCAATGATTCCGGCACCATCATCTTTAATGTTTTTTGCGCAATCCGCATCGTAAACGCTTTCGAAATTTTCAAGCATTTTTGACGCACAAGTCATCTTAAGGCCTCTATAATTTATATTGTCCTTTAAACCGATTACAGCCCCATAAAGGTCGCCATTTTTATCTGCAGATACAGCTTGCTTCTTCAAATTGTCCACATCAAGAGTGATGAAACTATTAATGGTTTCATCTTCTTTTAAAATTGCAATTATTTCTTCAATGTGCTCTCCGAAAGACAATTTGCCGTCTTTGATAAGTTTTAAAGTTTCGTGCATATATCTCATTTATCTTCACCCACAAATCTGATTGTTTCAAAAAATCCATACTTGGCACTCTTTGCATTTTTGGTTGCATCTTCGTTTGATAGTGACTTTTTGGTTTCATCGAGTGCCGGAGTCACTTCCGGCTCATTAATATTAAACATTTCTTCCCCTTGTTCGTGGAAATCGTCTATAGTTTCGAGAACTCCCAAGCAATCGATTAATTTTTCATAAAATTCTTCACCTTCGTCTCTAAACTTTGCCAAATCAAGCAAATTCTTATAAACTTCTCTATTCATTAATTTTCTCCTTTAATTCCTCTTCATTAATAATTTGAATTCCTAACTCATTTGCCTTGTCAAGTTTCGAACCCGGATTTTCACCCACAAGCACCAAATCTGTTTTCTTTGAAACTGAGCCTGTAACATTTGCCCCACGATCTGCCAAAATTGATTTTATTTCGTTGCGTGTCATAAATGCAAACGTGCCCGTAATGACAACCGTCTTTCCACTCCAGAAATTGTCTTTAATTTTACTTGTCTCCATCTCAAGTGGATCTATTCCAATTTCTAAAAGTTTGTCTATATAATTCACACTGCTTTTACAATATAAAAACTTCATCAGATTGTCCGCAATAACGCTTCCTACTCCGTCAATCGTTTCCAATTCCTCACGCTTTGCGTTTCTGAAATTATCTAGCGATTTAAATTTAAGTGCAATATCTCGTGCTGTCTTTACGCCAACTTCATTTATACCGAGTGCAAATATGAATGCATGCAAATCTCGCTTTTTTGAATTATTGATGGCCTCTAATAGATTGTCAGCTTTTTTATCTGCAAACAGAGGTAGCTTTAGTAAATCCTCTTTTGTGAGTTCATAAATATCGCTAACTTCACTCACTCCCAAAACTTCCACCATAGATTCCACCGTTTTTTCGTTTAAACCTTCGATATTCATTGCATTCTTCGAAGCAAAGTGGACAATTCTATTCACAATCTGTGGCTTGCAAAATGCGTAATTCTTGCACACTAGATAAGCACCTTCCATCACAAGCGGTTCGCTACATGATGGACAGATTTTTGGAATCTCAATCTCTTCAGTGTCTTTTTCATCGCCGATTGTTCCCATAATTTCCGGAATCACTTCGTTTGATCTTCGCACAATCACATTTGACCCCACACGCACATGTTTGCGATTTATATCAGCGATATTATTTAGTGTTGCCGAGCTTACCATCGCTCCTGAAATCTCAATTGGATCTAATTTTGCAACAGGAGTTATTTTACCTGTTCTACCAACTTGCCAAACCACTTCCAGAACTTTAGTCTCTACTTCTTCGGCTTCGTATTTGTACGCAATTGCCCAGCGTGGAAATTTGTTTGTAAATCCCATCACTTCACGTGTTTTAATATCATTTATCTTTATAACTGCACCGTCCGTCAGATAATTCAAATTAAATCTGTAATTTTTAATAAATTCAAGCTCATTAATAATTTCTTCGTAAGAATGAACGAGCTTTGAATACGAATTTACAGGAAAACCTTCATCTCTTAAAAAATCAAGCGTGTCTACATGCGTTTTAAAATTATAGTCATCCATATAACCAATGTTATATGCAAACACTCTCAAATTGCGTTTTGCAGTTTCTGTGGTGTCCAAATTCCTAAGAGCACCTGCGGCTGCATTTCTCGCATTTTTAAGTGGCGTCTCTGCTGTCTTGTTATATCTCTCGAGTTCAGACAGCGGCATATATGCCTCACACTGAACTTCGATATGTCCCCGATAATTTATCATGTATGGTACATTTTTTATGGTGCGTGCTTGAGCAGTTATATTTTCGCCCACAATTCCATTGCCACGAGTTGCCGCTACTTTTAACACTCCGGATTCGTATGTGAGATTACAAGTGAGTCCATCAAATTTGTATTCTACTACATATTCCAACGGTGGAAGCTTTTCAGTTTTTTTTTCGTTGTATTCATCTCTAAGCTTTTCCACACGATTTATCCAAGCCAGAAGCTCTTCATATGATTGCGATTTTTGCAAACTCCAAAGTGGTCTTTCGTGAGTGTATTTTTCAAAAGAGGTTAAAAGCTCTCCACCTACACGAGTGGTCGGTGAATCTATAAAATTGAATTTGTACTCATCTTCCAGTGCCACAAGCTCCGAATATAATTTATCATACACTGCGTCCACTACAAGTGGAGCGTCTAAAGTGTAATAATGATAATTATAAAGATTGAGCTTATCAACGAGTTCTCTCATTCTCTCAAACATTTTCTTCTCACTTTCTTTTTAAAGGTGCAAGTGAAGCCTTCAGTTTTTTTATTCCCTTTGCATCAAATGCAATTGTAATATCATCGCCACTTAGCATAACCACAGTCCCCTCGCCCCACATTTTATGAATTATTACATCACCCACTTTAAAGTTTTCACCGGAATTTTTCTCTACTCCAAATTTAAATGTTCCGGCGTTAAACGAACCGGTATAATTAGTTGGATTAAAGCTTCTTTCTCCTGATTTTTTCGCGAACTTTTCCGAGTTATTCACTCTAGTAATATAATCCGAAACTTCGTCCAAAAATCTGCTGTTTTTAGAAAAAATCATTTGTCCATAAACCATTCGTTGATCGGCAGAAGTAAGATAAAGCTTGTCCTTTGCCCTTGTGACCGCCACATAGAAAAGGCGTCGTTCTTCTTCCAAATCCTTTTCATTTTCCATACTCATTTTAGATGGGAAGAGTCCATCCTCGAGTCCTACTACAAACACAGTATTGAATTCCAAACCCTTTGACGAGTGGACTGTCATCAGTGTTACCTTGTCATCATCTCTAGATTGGTCGATGTCAGACAATAGAGAAATTTCGTTTAGCATTTCTGACAAATTAGCATTTTCGTGATTTTCTTCGTACTCTTTTACGTAGTTTACAAATTCAGACACGTTTTCAATTCTGGACTCGTCTTCCGGGCTGTTCGATGCTCTTAGATATGGTAAATATCCCGATTTTTCTATCACATCTTGCACCAAATCACTCAAAACATATTTATCCAAATTATTATAAATTTCAGTGAAATCCTCTCCAAACTTCTTTGCCTGTTTTATACCGGCTTCGTTTAAAGTTTCAAAATAATTCTTGCCGGTTATTAATCTGTATTCGTTCAAACTTGCAAGAGTTTTCTCGCCAACGCCTCTTTTTGGCACGTTTACAATTCTGGAAAAGCTTTCAGAATCGTAAGGATTGTTTAAAAGCTTCAAATAAGCAAGTACATCTTTAACTTCTTTTCTTTCGTAAAATCTGATACCGCCAATAATTTGATATGGAATCGAATTTCTCACAAATACATCTTCAAACGCCCGCGATTGATTGTTTGTGCGATATAAAATCGCCATATCAGCATAATTGCTTCCTCCTTCATGAAGCTTTTCGATTAGCTCTAGCACTTTATATGCCTCTTCGTCGCCGGTTCTTAAATTGAAATGCTCTACTTTTTGGTCATTTATCCTAGTGGACATAAGCTCCCTTTTATATTTTTGCGGATTATTTTCTATCAAATGGTTTGCCACATCTAAAATGCTTTTGGCGGAACGATAATTTTTATTTAGATAAATTACCTTTGCTCCGGGAAAATCCTTTTCAAAGTTTAAAATATTGTTTAAATTTGCCCCCCTAAAAGCGTAAATACTTTGATTTTCATCGCCCACAACAGTCAAATTGTTGTGGTAGGAAGAAATAAGCTTTACAAATTTATACTGTAAATCGTTCACGTCTTGGTACTCGTCCACAAACACATATTGAAATTTTTTAGAATAATATTCGAGCACTTCTTTATCCGCTTCAAAAAGATTTACTGTCTTTAAAATCAAATCGTCAAAATCGAGTGCATTTGATTCTTTTAATGCGTTTTCATAATCAGAAAAAACTTCATAAATTCTATTAAGATAAAAATCGTTTCCTGCAAAAGTCTTAAACTCTTTTAAACCATGTCCTTTATTTTTAAAATCTGAAATTCTGTTTTTAACCGACTTCGGCTTAATTTGTTCGTCATCGATATTTCTTGCTTTCAAAATCTTTTTTATTAAATTTGTGCTATCTTGCGTATCATAAATTGTAAAATTACTAGAATAATGCTTTCTTAAAATCCTAACGCAAATACTGTGAAAAGTACCAATCCATAGTCCGGTAATATCTCGATTTAACACATCTTCCGCTCTTTCCTTCATCTCGTTTGCGGCTTTGTTCGTAAATGTGATAGCCAAAATATTATAAGGATTAACTCCTAAATCATTTACCAGATGCGCGATTTTGTATGTAACAACTCTCGTTTTACCTGAACCCGCTCCTGCTAAAACTAAAACCGGTCCTTCTGTAGTTTGTACTGCCTCATATTGATTTGTATTAAGTAAATTTTTAATGTCCATAACTATCCTTTCAATAACACTGTTAGTTTTATTATACCTTTAAAAGACTTTAAATTCAATACAATTGTAATATTTGTAAAATAATATACTGTGCATTTACATCTATTCTTAATGTTGTTAATATCATTATATTGTAAAAATATACATATAAATTCATCATAACCCCGATTTATTTAAAGCAAACACAACTATCAAAATATATTTACCTTTTAGGTACTAAACTATCCAAACATTGTCCTTAAAGAACGGTCCAACTTTAGATGAATTACGCGACATGAAAATTATTATTTCTTAAACATACTTTATGTACGTTTAAGAAATAATATTAACGAGAATTGGTCCCTGATTTAAAAAATCATTTGTTTTGTAGTATATAATTACAACTTCCTGCAAACTACAAACAGGAAGTCCAACATATAAATATTCATTTTTTAAATGCTGTTCTTTTTACGTATTAAACTATATCTAACAATCTGAATATAAATTGTTGCAATAACAATTATTCCTGTTTAATATAGATTATAAGTTCCTATTCCTTATAAATATAAATTTGTATATTTATTTTTAATAACTTAATTGTAAACACATTTAAAAAAAATTATAACTTATCATAAATTATATAATTCAATTTTCCAAACAAAAAAGCAGAGTGAATAAATAATCCATTCTGCTTTTAATACTAACATAATTATTTCAAAGTCTCGGAATATAATTTTAATTTTTCATACAAATTGTCGCTTATAAAATGTTCTAGTTTACAAGCTTCCTCATCAGCTTCTTCAAAATTAAGGCCCATTGACCTAAAAATTTTCATCAAGACTTTATATCTTTCAAGCACTGAGAGTGCTTTTTCTTTGCCTGTTTCTGTGAAAACAATTTCACCACCGTCGATTACTTCAATGAGTCCTTCATTTTTTAAAAGTCCTACTGCTCGCGAAACACTGGCTTTTGAATATCCAAGTTCATTTGCTACATCGACACTCCTAGTTGTTTGATTTCCTAGGCGAAGAAGCAAAATTGTCTTCAGATACATTTCCTGAGATTCGCTATTACTCATAAATTATTCCTTTGTAAGTCCCAACTTTTTGAAAATTAAATTATAGCCATCAGCACCATAGTTCAACGAACGATTGATTCTTGAAATAGTTGCTGTTGATGCTCCGGTTTCAGCTTCGATTTCGTTGTATGTTTTGTTTTCTCTGAGTTGCTTTGCAACTTCAAGTCTTTGAGCAATAGCTTGAATTTCCTTAATTGTGCAAATATCTTCGAAGAATCTGTAGCATTCTTCCATAGTTTCTAACCTTAAGATAGCTTCAAACAAACCGTCAGTTTGTTCGCTTTTTAGTCTAGAATTGTATGCCATGATATTCCTCCTCCTTTATAATTTTAGAACAGTCCAACAATTTCTCCGTCTTCTTTAATATCAATTGAGTTTGCAGCCGGCACTTTAGGAAGTCCTGGCATTGTCATAATGTCGCCTGTTAAAGCAACTACAAAACCGGCACCGTTTGAAATTCTTACATTTCTGACTGTGAGTTCAAAATCTTTCGGTGCACCCAATAATTTTGGATCGTCGGACAATGAGTATTGTGTTTTTGCCATACATACAGGAACTTTATCCATACCGTTATCCACAATTCTCTTAATAGAACTCTTTGCTTCTTTTGTGAATATTACGTCTTTTGCTCCGTAAATTTCTTTAGCAATTGTTCTGATTTTATTTTCGATTGTATCGTTTACATCGTAAAGCGGTTTAAAGTGTGATTCTTCTTCTTCACAAATTCTAACAACTTCGTTTGCTAGGTCGATTGCCCCATCTCCGCCTTTAGCAAACACTTGTGTCAAAATGCATTTTCTGCCGGTTTCTTCTACCAACTCTTTTAAGAGAGCAATTTCTGCTTCAGTATCTGTTGGGAATTGATTGATTGCAACTACTGACGGCACTCCGAATTTTGCAATGTTTTCAATGTGTTTTTTCAAGTTTTCAAATCCTGCTCTCAGTTGATCCAAATTTTCAACTCCATATTCTTCTTTTGACGCTCCACCGTGGTGTTTCAATGCACGAATTGTAGCGACAATTACAACTGCATCCGGTTTTAGCCCGCCCATTCTGCATTTAATGTCAAAGAATTTTTCAGCTCCAAGGTCAGCACCGAATCCGGCTTCCGTTACAGTGTAATCAGCAAGTTTTAATGCATACTTTGTTGCCAAAATTGAGTTGCAACCGTGAGCAATGTTTGCAAATGGTCCACCGTGTAAAATAGCTGGAGTGTTTTCAAGAGTTTGTACCAAGTTTGGCAAAATTGCGTCCTTCATAAGAACTGTTACAGCACCTTGAGCGTTGATATCTTTTACGAAAACCGGCGATTTATCTCTTCTGTATGCAATAACAACTTTTGAAACTCTTTCTTTGAAGTCTTCCAAACTATTTGACAAACACAAAATAGCCATAATTTCTGATGCAACTGTTATATCAAATCCATCTTGACGTGGATAACCATTTGAAACTCCTCCAAGTCCAACAACGATATCTCTAAGTGCTCTATCGTTCATATCTAAAACTCTCTTCCAAACAATTCTTCTTACGTCGATTTGTTGTTCATTTCCTTGATGAATATGATTGTCGAGAAGTGCAGCAATCAAGTTGTTTGCAGCTGTGATTGCATGGAAGTCACCTGTGAAATGCAAGTTAATATTTGTCATTGGTACAACTTGCGAATATCCTCCACCTGCAGCTCCCCCCTTAACGCCAAATGATGGTCCGAGGGATGGTTCTCTCAAAGCCGAAATCGCTTTTTTACCGATCTTGTTTAATCCCATTGAAAGACCAATGTTAACTGTGGTTTTCCCCTCTCCTGCCGGAGTTGGATTAATAGCTGTAACTAAAACCAATTTGCCATCTTTTTTATCTTTTAGTCTTTCATAAACTACCGGTTCAATTTTTGCCATGTAGTGACCATATTGGAATAAATCTTCCTTTTCAATGTTTAATTGTTTTGCTATTTCATCGATATATAGCATCTTCGCTTCTTGTGCAATCTCTACGTCTGTTTTCATCTTAAAACCTCCTTGCTTTAATACATAATCTTATTGTATCATATTAAAGTGTGTCTGTAAATACTTTAATTTATAAAAGTCATTGACTCAATATTTTTATACCCTATTATACAGATTTAAAACATTATTTAGATATTTTTCTTACCAATTCTCCAATGTAATCAATCGTATTTTTTAGTGCTTCTCCCTTTTCCATATTTGCACCGAGCTTATTTGCCCATTCAAGTGGTAAAAGTTTTCCACCTGTCATCATGGTTTCTTTATAATTTTTAATTGTCTTTTCATTTTCTTCCGGTGTTCCGGATTGCAATTTAAGGAACAATTGTGTTGCAATTGAAAGTCCTGCTTGATACGTGAATGGATAAAGTCCCATGAAATAGTGAGGTTGTCTCATCCAAGTTAGCTCTGCACCATCAGTCAAAACGACATCATCTCCCCAGAAATCTTTTAGAGTGTCTCTAAACATTTTGTTCAATTTTTCAGCGTTGATATTTTCTCCTCTGTCGATTGCTCTATAAACTTCTCTTTGAAAGATTGCTTCAATTCCGTGAGTGACAAAGTTGTGATAATATGTTCTTTCAATCATTTGAACCATTACCCAACGTTTATAATCTTCATCACATGTATTATTGATTAGATAATTAGCTAGTAACATTTCGTTGCAGGTGGATGGCATTTCACTAATATACATTGAGCTTTCACTGTTTAATAGTGAATTGTTCATAAATGAATATCTTCCGTGGCCGGCGTGGCCAAGTTCATGAGCAAGCACAAACACGTCTTCCATTTTGCCAATCCATGTGATCAAAACATACGAATGCAATTTATAGAATGATGCGCAGAATGCGCCGGTGGATTTACCTTCGTTTTCTGCAAAGTCTATCCAACGATTTTCAATATGTCTTATTGTTTCATTCACATATTCTTCGCCAAAAATTGCAAGTCCCTTTCTCAAATAATCTTTTGCTTCTTCAATTGTCACATTCTTTTCAAATTCCGGCATAAGAGGAGCTTTCAAGTCTGCATATGTCATTTCGCTTAAATTGTATTTTTCTTTAATAAGCTTTGCATATTCTCTCATATGTTTTGGCAAATTTTCTTTTAATATGTCGATATGTTTTTCGTAAACGTCTCTTGGAATGTCTTGCATATCAAGCAAATAGTCAAACACGCTTTCAAAGCCATAAATTTCACTCAAAGCTTTTTCTGCTTTAAGTCTTGCATTGTAGTTTAAGGCAAGTGTAGTTTGATATTTTCTCATTGTTTCTTCAAATTCTTTAAATGCAGCATGTCTCAAATTGGTATCCGTGTTTGCGGAATATTTGTCTTCAAAAAGTCCAAAACTCATTGGATAAGTTTTACCGTCTACATGTAAATCATTAAATCTAACATCACTAGCAATTGCACTTCCCCAAATGTTATATGGTGAGCCAAAAACAGGATTTAGTTTGTTTAGTGCATTTATCACTGCAAAAGGCGGCTTGTGTTTCTTAATTTTCTTCAAAGTTCTCAAATATGAATATGCAAAATCAATCTTTTGCATTCCTTCATCTAAAACTTCATCCGGTAGCTCTGTGATTTCGTATTCCATAAATGCAAGAGCTTCAGTTGTAATTTTGTTAGCCATGTCATATTCTTCCATATAATCAAATGCTTTCGGGTTTGTGCCATCTTGCGAGAAATACATTTCCACAAATCCCCCAACGAGTCTATCTAGCTCTAAATATTCTTCAAATTTTGCCAGCACTTCATCAAGTTCTTTTAAGCCTTTAATTTTCCCTTTGTACTCTGCTATTTCACTTGCCAATTCTTTTTTCTTGGTAATTTTTGATTTGAAATCTTCATCGTCTTTAACCAAATCGGTTAAATCCCAAGTTAATTTTTTGTCAACATCTTTTCTAAGCATAATTCCTCCTAAAATATAGATTCATACCATTTTAAAAATACATAATATGAATACAGTCTTCTATGATATCTCTTTACCCCATTCTTATGATCATCTAACATGCCTATCAATCCTTTTCTGTCAAAAAATTCTTCTGCCATATCGCTTGAGAGAACTTCATAGAATTTATTATAAAATTTGTCGCTCTTTAAAAAGTCTCTAAATGGTACCGGGAAACCTTTCTTTGGTCTGTTGTACCAATCTGGCGGAAGCACATCTTTGGCTGCTTCTCTAAGAGCAAACTTTGTTATGCTTCCATTTACTTTTAATTCCGGTGAAAGCCTTCTTGCTACCTTCCAAACTTCCAGATCCAAAAACGGTACTCTCACTTCCAGTGAATTTGCCATGCTCATTCTGTCGCCTTTAAGCAAAATGTCGTGTTGCATAAAACAATTTAAATCCACCAATTGTTTAAATGAAATTTCAGATATATCCTTGCTGTAATATTGTTTTGTGATATCTGTGGCTCTAAAACCGTTTTTATATTTGTCTTTTAAAATGCTCTTCACTTCTGATTCGGAACTAATATTAGATTCTCCTACAAAAATGTCTGAGATGTCGTGCGCTCCTTTTTTTAATCTGCGCTTAAAATTTGAATCCGGGAAAATCGTAGAAACTCCGCCAACAAATTGTCTAAACCCTTTTGGTAGTTTTAAATATTTTTCGATAGTACTGTCTTCTCTGTATAAATCATATCCGCCAAATAATTCATCAGCACCTTCACCGCTAAGCGTAACTGTCACGTTTTCTCTCGCCACTTGCGATAAAAAATATAGCGGTATGCTTGACAAATTTGCTTGAGGTTCATCAAGATGCCAAATTATTTTATCCAAATTTTGGTATACGTCGTCTTCTGTAATAAACTCTCTCTCATGCTTTATGCCGAGAACTTCACAGAGTTCTTTTGCGAGTCCGCTTTCATCAAATTTACCGTCTTCTTCTTTAAATCCAACGCTAAAGCTCATTTCCGGCATGGTTAGCGCCGTGATATAGCTGGAGTCAACTCCGCCCGACAAAAAAGTACCCACCTTTACATCGGCCACTTTGTGGAGTTCCACACTTTCTTTTACGGCGTTTCTAATTAGCTCTTTTGCTTCTTCCAGATCTGTGATTTTATCTTCGTCCATCTCGAACTCAAAATATTTATGCACTTTCGGTTCAACAGATTCTGCCATATTTTCAATTTCTATATAATGTCCATTTGGCAGACGATAAACGCCCTTAAGCATAGTTTCTTCGCCCAATGTGTGTTGAAGTTCAAGATATGAAAATAAACACTTTTCATTTAATTCCGGTTTAAAATCCTTATTTGCCACGAGTGCTTTAAGCTCTGAACCAAAAATAAAATTGCCGGCTTCATTAATAGTGTAATAAAAAGGCTTAATTCCAAAATGGTCTCTTGCCATAAATACTCTGTTGCCGTTGACTATTATAAACGCGAACATGCCTCTAAGTTTTTTTATGATTTCGTTTCCGTAATATAAATACCCCCTCAAAATCACTTCAGTGTCTGACATTGTTTTAAATTCAACACCTTTACTCATAAGTTCCGCTTTTAACTCTTTGTAATTGTATATTTCTCCATTAAATGTTATAACTGCACCCGTGTTTTCATCAATCATCGGCTGATTGCTTCTTGGATCTAGATCTATAATTTGAAGCCTTGCAAATCCCAAGTGCAAATTCTCTCCCGCATAAAAAGATTGATTATCAGGTCCACGATGTTCTATTTTTTTAAGCATATCTTTTATTGAGCTGTCATCATAGTTTTCTTTTGTTATAATTCCGGTAAATCCGCACATGTTAAACCTCTTTTATGTTTCTACTGATTATTTCTTTTGCAAGTCTTATAATATCGCGATAAGTTTCTGAACCTTCTTTTATTTTAAGCTCCGAAAGTTCCTTTATTCCATTTTTGCTTGAAATATTATATCTCAAAATCTTTACCACTTCGTATAAAATTCCGCCCGCTTTATAACCGGAAGAAAATGTTTCATCATAAAGCTTATGCGCCTCTTCATTTTCGCCAATTTGGTACAATAAAAATATTTTATTTAACACTGCATTGTAAAAATTCTTTTTGTCAAACTCATCAAGATCCACCATATCCAAGAATTTTTTTGCATTTATCTTATCAAACTGTTCAGCATAAGCGCTAGCAATATTTAATTTTAAAATATTTTTAATGGAGTTATTTTTTGTGCTTCCCATTAATTCGATTTGACTTTTTATGAATTTTTCTACATTTTGTGTGGATTTAAATTCATTAACTTGTTCTTTCATAATATTAAAATCTTTTTTAATGTGCTTTAAATCTAAGCTGGACATGATAATGACAATAACTCCAGCTAAAAGTCCCCCAATTATTGCGTCCGGTTGCTTTTTAAAAGCGTAACAAAACACGAAATATAAAATTAATGCTCCTCCACTGCCAAAAATATATTTTTTATAATTAAGCATCATTTTCCTCCAAAAATACATATTTGTATGCTTCAATTATATCGCTTGCAAGAATTGAACGTTTTGATATGTGTGCTGCAAGATAGTCTGCAGCAAGCCCATGAAAATATGCCCCAAGCCTTGTGGCATTTAATGCGTCCACGCCGTTTGCTAAAAAAGCACCTATCGTTCCTGTTAAAACATCTCCAGAGCCGGCTTTTGAAAGCCCATTGTTGCCTGTTGGATTCCAAAAGCATTCGCCTCTTTTTCCGCATATAATTGATTCATCACTCTTTATTATAACATTTGTATTGTATTTTTGCGAGATTTGTTTTGCGCATTCAATTTTGTTTTCAGTTATTTCCGTTGAATCCACATCTAAAAGCCTTGCAGCTTCTAATAGATGAGGAGTTATGGTAAGATTTTTAATTCCAATATTGCCAAATTTTTTTAAGTAAAATAATCCGTCAGCATCTAGAACCATTTTAATGTTTTTTTTCGCAGCAAAACTAAATACCTTTAACACAAATTCTTCGTCATCGTAACCAATTCCGGGTCCCATAGCAATAGCATCAAGCTTGTGAGTAAATATATTTTCTTTATCGTCAATTATTTCTTCCACAAGAGAAACTTGTAAAATCTCTTTACTTGTTTCGTCAGTAAAAACATACACATATCCCGAGCCGGCTCGCATCGCCGCATTTGCCACAAGTTTTGCACAACCCACCATTCCACGTCTCCCGGCAACCACTCCGAGCCTGCCAAATGTGCTCTTATTTGAATTTTTGGGCCTTTTAGGCAAAAGCTTTAGAAATTCTTCTTCAATTTTTATTTGATTGATTTTTCCGCTCACAATTGCAATTGCGTAATCGCCATCATGACTAATCGAAAGTTCATAAGTTTCTCCATTATAAAAAATAGTCGGCTTACCCAATTTATCTTTTTTTATTTCCGCGTTTTTTAAAATGTCCTCATTAATCCCTGTACCAATATGCTTTCCCAAAGCTTCATAAGAAGCAAAAATACCCGCAAGGGTATCACTTCTATCCTCGCGAGTATTCAACATTTTTTGGACAAAGGTAATCCCCCGTCTTTTTATCAAATTTTCTATTCTGGCAATTTGAACCACATCAATACCGGACATTATTTTTTTAAAAACCTGCTGCCCGGTTTGTTGATTGGCACATTTTCTTTGCAGAGTGGACAATCTTCCGGTTCATAAATTTCTGCTTCAAGTTTGTATGCTGAGTAAACCGGGATTGGAGTATCATCTTTAGATCGATCTACAATTGCTGCAATACCAATTACAATTCCACCTTGTTCTTCGATAACTTTTGCAGTTTCAAGAGAAGATTTACCCGTTGTAACCACGTCTTCGCATATCAAAACCTTTTCGCCTTTTTCTATTTTAAATCCGCGTCTCAAACACATTTCTCCATCTTTTCTTTCTGCAAAAATAGAGCGAACTTTTAGTGAGCGAGCGAGTTCATATCCAATAATAATTCCGCCCATTGCAGGTCCAACTACAACGTCTGGGTGAATATTGTTTTCTTCCAATTTTGCTTTAATCGCATTTGCGATGACTTCTGCATCTTCTGCATATTCAGTTGCAAGTGCACATTGCATATAAACATTTGAATGCTTACCACTGCTTAAACCAAAGTGCCCGTGTAAAAGTGCTTCTCTTTTCCTTAAAATTTCGGAAACTTCTCTCTCAGACATTTTCACCTCCAAATACAACCTCTAATTTCATCGATATTTTTCTTTATATTATCTTTTGCGTAATTCTCCAACCCGTCTACAATTTCTCCTGCAGAAGTTGGGTTGTACAAGTTTGCTGATCCAACTTCTATCAAAGTTGCTCCAGCCATCAAAAATTCCAAGGCATCTTCAGTCGTTTGAATTCCACCGATCCCAATAACCGGAATGTTAACGTTCTTAGCTACTTCATATACCATTCTAAGTGCGATTGGTTTGATCGCCGGGCCAGAAAGTCCTGCAGTTACATTTTCAAATCTTGGTCTTTTAGTTTTCACATTAATTGCAAGTGCATTAAAAGTGTTAACAAGAGAAACTGCATCTCCTCCAACTTCTTCCACCATTTTTGCAAGACTCAAAACACTTTCAGCATTTGGTGAAAGCTTTACAATTAAAGGTTTGTTTTTCACAACATCGCGAACTTTTGTAACTACAACTCTTGCGTCTTCACATCGAATGCCAAAAAGCATTCCTCCGCTTTTTACATTCGGACATGAAATATTTAGTTCAATTGCATCCACATCTGATCCATCCAAAAGACTTGCGCCTTCCACATAATCTTCAAGTGAATGACCCCCTAAATTTGCAATAGCGTAATCTGTCTGCTTTTTCATAATAGGAAGCTCAACTTCTATAAAATGTTTTACTCCCGGATTTTCAAGTCCAATTGAGTTCATCATACCTGATGCTGTTTCCCAAACCCTTTGACCTTTATTCCCTGAATGAGGATTTAAAGTTAACCCTTTGCCAATAATTCCTCCGAGCTTTTTTACATCATAAAATTGTTGAAACACGTCCCCAAATCCAAAAGTTCCACTTGCAGTCAAAACCGGATTTTTTAAAGTAGTGCCTAAAAATTCAGTTGCTAATTTATTCATTAAAAATCAGCTCCTTTCCGTTAAACACCGGACCAACTTTGCAGATGCCCTTTCTGCCTTTGATTGTGTCACATAAACAACTCATGCAAGCGCCAAATCCGCAGCCCATATATGCTTCAAGACTCACTTGTGTGTTTGCATCAGGAAATTTTTTAAGAGTCGCCTTAACCATTGGCATTGGTCCGCAAACATATATCGTGTCGTACTTGTCTATGTCTAAAATATCAAGTGCATAGCCTTTGTGTCCAACGCTCCCATCTTCAGTTGCAATGTAAATATTTTCAGTAGTATCTTTAAATTCTTCCGTGTAGTAGCTGCCACTTCTGTATCCCACATACAAGTCCGGTTTTTGCTTTAATTGCTTGGATAGATATAAAAATGGTGCAATTCCCGCAGTTCCGGCTAGCATTGCAGTTTTGCCTTCCACAAGTGTAAAGCCATTTCCAAGCGGCCCCATAAGTAAAATTTCATCGCCAGCTCTCTTCTTACTAAGAAGCTTTGTACCTTCGCCCATAATTTGAATCAAGAAATAAATTTTATTTCCATCCACATCAGAAATTGAAATTGGTCTTCCCATCATTGGGTCTGTAGTGTCTGGTTCTCTTAACATATAAAATTGTCCCGGTGCTCCGTTAGATTCTGCCTCCACACACATTACAAAAACTTCATCATTTAACGGTTTCATTTCTAAAATTTTGTGTACACTATAACCCGACATAAAAATCCTCCCTCATTTTAATTACTGCTTCTCTCGTTGCAATATCAAAATCTTTTTCAGATTTTTCGAATGCTCTTATAATCCCGCGAGAAGAATTTACAACTCCGCCATTCCCATCTACAAGCAAACCCATTACATCTTTTGCAGCGCCGCCCTGTGCTCCATAGCCGGGAATCAAAAAGAAAGTGTCCTTAAAAAGGTTTCTTATATATTCACCTTCATTTTCTTTTTTATTTGTAGCTCCAATTACAAAGCCGATTTTTCGGTATCCGTGTTTACCAACTGAATTACCATTCATGTTCACAATTTTCTTGCCCACGATTGCATAAAGTGGTTCCCCGTTTACATCAATTTCTTCAAAATCAGCGCTACCCTTATTTGAAGTTTTAATAATTACAAACACTCCCTTATCTTTGGAGTCAATGTATTCCAAATATGGTTCGATGCTGTCTAACCCCATGTATGGACTGAGAGTTAAAATATCACCTTCCAAATCGCCCTCAAAAAAAGCCCTTGCATAAGCGCTTGCAGTTGTAGAGATATCACCTCTCTTAGCGTCGTTTATAATCAAACCGCCCTTATTTCTGATATATTCATTAGTTCTTTTTAGAGCTTTCAATCCATCAATCCCAAGTGCTTCATAATAAGCGAGTTGAGGCTTGTAGCAAGCAGTCAAATCATAAGTTGAATCAATAATTGCCTTGTTGTAAAAAAATAGTTTATCCTCTATTGATGAATAATTATCGAAAATTTCCGGAATATGTTGAAGATTTGGGTCCAATCCGACACAGACTGGACCCTTGTCTTTCACACTTTCATATAATTTATCAATAGACATCGCGCTTACTCATCAAATGATCGCAGTAATCGCAACGATAAGTGCCTTTATCAGCATCTACTAAACTAAAACTTTGCTTTATTCCTCTTTCCACACTTGTGATGCACCTTGGATTTTTACAATTCATAACACCTTCAACATGTTCCGGAAGAGATAGGTTTATCTTTTTTACGATTTTTTCATCTTCAATAATGTTTACTGTAATTTCAGGATCGATAAAACCGAGTGCCGACAAATCCAAATCTATAACATTTTCGATTTTTATAATATCCTTTTTCCCAAATTGATTACTGTGTGCATTCATAATAAGAGCTACAGTATAATCCGCATCTCTAAGTCCCAAATAATCAAAAATCTTTAACCCCAAACCTGCGTGGATGTGGTCAATCACAATTCCTCTTTTAATTGAGTTTATACTAAGCATTCCTTTCCACCCCCAACAATTTCATAATAAGTGCCATTCTTACAAACATACCGTTTTTTACTTGTCTGAAGTACCAAGCACGTGGATCATCGTCAACTTCATTTGCGATTTCCGTAACTCTTGGTAGCGGATGCAAAACTGCTAAATCTTCTTTTGCTAATTTTAATTTGTTTGCATCCAAAACATAAGAATCTTTGAGTCTTACATAGTCTGCTTCGTTGAAAAATCTTTCCTTTTGAACTCTTGTCATATATAAAATATCCAGTTCAGGAATTACATCTTCCAATTTCACATATTCTTCATATTCCAAATTGTTTCCATCAAGCACGGTAGCTTTGAAATAAGTTGGGACTTGAAGTTCCGGAGGAGAAATTAAAATAAATCTTATTGCTGTGTGTTTGCTCATTGCTTTAATCAAAGAGTGAACAGTTCTGCCAAACTTTAAGTCTCCACAAAGACCAATTGTCAAATTATCGAGTCTGCCCTTGCTTTCTCTAATTGTGAAAAGGTCTGTCAAAGTTTGTGTTGGATGTTGATGTCCACCGTCTCCAGCGTTAATTAAAGGTACATAAGTAAATTCTTGTGCAAAATTTGGCGCTCCTTCTTTTGGATGTCTCATGACAATAATATCTGAGTAACTTCCAACTGTTCTTATTGTGTCGCGTAGTGATTCACCCTTCGCAACAGAAGATGAGCCCGGCTCCGAAAAACCAATAACGCTACCACCAAGTCTTAACATGGCAGCCTCAAATGAAAATCTGGTTCTCGTGCTGGGCTCATAAAATAGAGTTGCTAATAATTTGCCTTTACAAACGTCAAGGTAATCCTCAGGGTTTGATTTAATTGCTGCAGCTAGGTTCATTACTTCGTCTAGCTCTTCCAAACTGAAGTTAGTTGGTTCGATAAAATTTCTTCCTTTTAGCATATTTCCTCCAAAATAAAATCGTTAATCTGTCGAATTGTTTTAAACTTTTCTTACTATTGTACTCGCTTAAAAAACTTTTGTCAATAGTTTTTAAATCAATAATTTTTCAAAATATTATAATTTCTTTAACTCAATTTTATTTTTTCTGATTAGCTCAAGCGCGTAGTCATCAACTCTGTAATCATTTTGGTAAACTATTCTCACAATTCCCGCTTGAATTAAACTCTTTGTGCAATTTAAACAAGGAAAATGCGTTACATAAGCAGTACAGCCTTTCACCGAAATGCCCTCTTTCGCGCAGTACAAAAGTGCGTTCATTTCAGCGTGAATTGTGGCAATGCAGTGTCCATCTCTCATTGTATGACCAACGTCAATACAATGAGGATTTCCACTAACACTCCCATTATAACCGGTTGAAACAATTCTGTGCTCGTTATTTACGATTACGCAACCAACAAATGCTCTATCACAAGTTGACCTTTCAGCCACTTTTTTTGTGATGTCCATGAAATAATTGTCCCAAGGTTGTCTCATTTATAAAGCCGCTGCGAATTTTTTAATTCTTTTTGATGTTGCTTCATCCCATTCTTTAGTTATCTTATCTGCTGAAACATATAATTCAGCACTAGAAACATTCATTCCCAAGAGAGATAGCAAGGTAAACAAATCTTTTCTCATTCTGACCGGTCCAAAAAATGAAGTTGACCCACCGCAAATTGCCGCCTTTTTACCTATGATTGCCGGCTTATTGTCTCCATAAGGACGACTTAACCAATCGATTGTATTTTTCATAACACCTGAAAATGTGTAATTGTATTCCGGCGAAACAAATACAATTCTATCTGCTTCCAAAACTTTTTCTCTAAGTTCTGCCACGGCCGGTACGTTTTCTTTTTCCAAATCTTCGCTAAATAGCGGAATATTTTCTAGTGTAAATATCTCTCCGCCTGCATTTTTTTGCAATTCTTCAGCAATTTTTTTGTTGATTGAATTCTTTGTAAGTGAACCTACAATGTACAATATTTTACTCATTTTTAATTTCTCCTTTATAAATTTCTCCTGTTTTTACATTGATAGTAATAATATCTCCCGACTTTATACTTTTAGTTGCATCTATCACCCCAACAATGGTCGGTTTTTTCATATTTAACCCAATGATTGCACCACTGCTTGTTAATCCCGCTTCTTCTGTGATAATGCCTGAAGCTCTATCCACAAAAGTCACCATATCTCTATCCATCCCTATCGTTACAATAATATCGCCATCTTGAAAACCATTTAAAAGTTCTTCTTTTGAATTGGCGATAATTGCTTTTGCTGTCACCATCCCTTCGCCAATTCCCATTCCCTTTGCTAACATCTTTGATAATATCTCCACTTTCAGCATATTTGTCGAGCCGCACTTCCCCATTGGCAAACCTGCTGTAAGCACTACGAGATCTCCCTCCTTTAAAACATTTCCCATGCATTTTTGAATTCCTTCGTCAAATGCTTTTAATTCATCTGTATGAGTACCAATCAAAACCGGATACACACCCCAAACCCCACATAATTCTCTTTCCACTTCCTTACTGTCTGTAAATGCGAGTATGTCCATATTTGGTCTGAATTTTGAAATTGCCTCTGCTGTATGTCCGCTCTTAGTAAGAGTAATAATAGCGCTAGCATTTAATTCTTTTGCTATCTTGCAAGTTGCGCTTGCAATTGAATTTGTAATATTAATTTCGTAATAATCTGTATAGATTTTTGAAAACTCTTCATAAATCGTTTTTTCTTCTGTCTTTAGTGCAATGCTAGCCATCATTTCTACCGCTCTAAGCGGAAATTTTCCGGCAGCCGTTTCACCGGAAAGCATAACGCAAGATGAGCCGTCCAAAATTGCATTTGCCACGTCGGTTACTTCCGCTCTAGTTGGTCTTGGATTTCTAATCATAGAATCTAGCATTTGAGTAGCGGTAATTGAAATTTTTCCCACTGCCATGCACTTTCTTATGAGTTCTTTTTGTACGTGCGGAATTTCTTCGGGATAAATCTCAACACCAAGGTCTCCTCTTGCAATCATAATTCCGTCAGAAACCTCTAAAATTCTATCCATATTTATAACGCCTTCGCGATTTTCAATTTTGGATATTACCTTTATATTATACCCTTTATTTTGTTCTAATATCGCCCTGATTGAAAGAACATCTTCTCGTGTTCTAATAAAGCTTGCAGCAATATAATCCACCTCGTTTTTAATGCCAAATTTTATATCTTCAATGTCGCTTTCTGTAAGAGATGGTAAATTGATTTTAGTGTTTGGCACATTCACGCCTTTTCTATTAGAAAGCTCACCTGAATTTATTGCAATGAGTTTAATTGTAGTGTCGGTTTTTTCTACAATCTCAAATTCCACTAAACCATCATCTATCAAAATACGTCCGCCAACTTGAACATCATTTGGTAAACCTTTGTAACTCACGGAAACTTTTGTCCCATCTCCCAAAATATTCTCAGTAGTGAGTGTAAAATTTTGACCCTGCAAAATATCAATTCTGCCTTTTTCAAATTTTCCAATTCTAATTTCCGGACCCTTTGTGTCAAGCATAATTGCAACCGGAATGCCGAGCTCTTTTCTCACTTCTTTAATCATATCAATTCGCTTTTGATGTTCTTCGTGCGTGCCGTGCGAAAAATTAAGCCTTGCAACGTTCACTCCGGCTTTTACCAGCTCAGAAAACACTTCTTTTTTGTCACTTGCCGGACCAATTGTTGCCACAATTTTTGTCTTTTTCATAATCGCTCCTTAGATTGAAAGAATTTCTGCTATTTCTAAAATTTCCTTATTAAATATTTTTTTAATATTAACTGCTTTTTCTATTTCAGTTTTTACTAATTCATTACATCTAATTCCAAGCGCAAAACCGCTATCCCCGACCATCAAAGAATTGACTGCCACATATCCCATTCGACTCGCCCAAATTCTATCAAAAACTGTAGGCGTGCCACCTCTTTGCACGTGTCCCAAAACGGTTACTCTAGTTTCAATGCCTGTTTCTTCTTCGAGCATTTTGCAAAGCTCAAACGTGTTTGCCGAGCCTTCAGCCACCACAATGATATGGTGTCTTTTGCCACGCCTTTTCCCTTGCATTGCCTTTTCAATAAAATCTTTATAATCCACATTCACTTCCGGTACGAAAATAGTTTCAGCTCCACCTGCAAGTCCCGAATAAAGTGCGATATCGCCGCAATCTCTGCCCATCACCTCCACCACATTTGCTCTGCCATGTGCAGAAGAAGTGTCCCTAAGTTTGCTTATTGCATCAGCCACAGTTTCAGCGGCCGTCATAAAACCTATTGTGAAATCCGTGTACCCCATATCGTTATCAATTGTAGCAGGAATGCCAATCACTTTTATTCCAAGCTTAGCTAGTTCTAAAAGTCCTCTAAAACTGCCATCGCCACCAATCACTACGAGCCCTTCAATTCCTATATCCTTTAAAATATTTTTAGCTTTTTGTTGCCCTGCTTTAGTTTCAAATTCGTCGCTTCTTGCGGTACCCAAAATTGTGCCGCCTCTATGAATTATGTCAGCCACAGATGATAATTCCATTTTTTTAATATTGCCTTCCAATAGTCCGCTATATCCCATATTCACACCATAAACTTCAATCCCGTTATAAATGCCAGTTCTAACCACTGCCCTTATCGCTGCATTCATTCCCGGAGCATCGCCACCACTTGTCAAAACTGCAATTTTTTTTATCTTAATCATCGCACTTCACATTACCTTCCCCAAAAATTCTTTTAAGCTCCTCAATATTATTATCCGTTGCATCGAAAAATTTGGCATCATTAAATGAACCGCTGGTTTTGTCCTTTTCAAAATAAAAAATCACTTGTGCACAACCAAAGCAGGATTTAATAAAATTCTTGCCTTCCATAATTTTCTCGTCTTTTTCGTCTTCTTTTATTCTAATATATACCCTATAAATTTTGTTTAAATTTTCGATTTTGTTCACAATTAAACTCGGCTCTTTGACATCGCTGTAATTTAACGCACCTGTAAATACTAATTTTCCATTCAATCTAATAAAACTTTCATAATTTTTAAATTGCCTTGGAAAGACAACTGCTTCAATAGTGCCGGTTAAATCTTCAATTTCTAAAATCGCCATCTTCTCGTCACGCTTTGTGGTGGTTACTCGTACATTTTTCACAAATCCCGCGATAGTCACTATGCTATTTTCGATTGGTACACCATCTTGCTTGTATTCCTCATAGCTTTCAAAAATCGAGTTTACTGCATCTGAATTAATACTTTTAATTGCCTTTTCATATTTTTCCAATGGATGCCCCGACAAATACATTCCAAGCACCTCTTTTTCCATAGCCAAAACTTCTTCTAATTCAAACTCTTTATAGATTTCAAAATCATAGTTCGGTTTTTCTTCACTTATCACCATGTCAAACATCGACTTTTGACCGATTACATTTGATTTAGATTGTAATGCTATTGAATCTATTATTTGCTCATAATTATTTAGCGCAGTTCTTCTGTTGATGCCTAGTTCGTTTAGCGTACCGGCTTTAATGAGTGCTTCGATTGAACGTTTATTTAGTGCCGTTTTATCCACTTCATAAACGCGTTCAAATAAATCTCTTATATCTTTAAACTTGCCGTTTTCTCTTGCTTTTTTTATCGCTTCAACTGTCGCTCTTCCGAGTCCTTTTATGCCGGAAAGTCCAAAATAAACTCCGTCATTTATTGAATTAAATTCCCAATTAGAATGATTTATTGACGGCGGAAATATTCTTACGCCGAATTTTTTTGCTTCTTCAGCATACAGGAGTACTTTTGATTGTGAACCCGAAACTGAAGTGAGCAAACTTGCGAAAAATTCTTTAGGATAATGTGCTTTTAGCCACGCTGTACGCCAAGCATCTAAGCTGTATGCTGCAGAGTGTGATTTGTTAAAAGCATATTTTGCAAAGTCAATCATGTCTTCGAAAATGCCATTTGCTTGTTCTTTTGTGAAACCTTTATCTACAGCGCCTTTTATAAACACCGGACGTTCCCTTTCCATAACGTCCATTTTTTTCTTGCTCATTGCTCTCCTTATATTATCAGCCTCTCCTTTTGAGTAACCACCAACGCGTTCCACAATTGCAATAACCTGCTCTTGAAAAACAATTACACCATAAGTATCCTTCAAAATATCTTCCAAAATCGGATGTGGGAATACAAATTTTTCTTCTCCATTTTTTCTCTTGCAAAAATCCGGAATCGAGTTCATCGGTCCTGGTCTAAATAAAGAGTTTGCAGCAATCAAATCTTCAAATCTTTCCACTTTTAGATCTTTTAAGAAATTTCTCATTCCCGGAGATTCGAATTGAAAGACTCCAATAGTATTTACATCTCTAAAAAGTTTTAAAGTAAGCGGATCGTCAAGACTCATATCGTTAAGTGCAATTTTTTTGCCGTAATTTCTTTCAATCATTTTAAGAGCATCGTCTATGACCGTGAGTGTCCTAAGTCCCAAAAAGTCCATCTTTAACAAACCCAGTTCTTCAATTGTGGTCATGTCAAATTGAGTGACTAAACTGTCGTTTGCAATCGCAAGTGGCACATAATTTACCACCGGTTTGTTTGAAATTACAACACCTGCTGCGTGAGTTGAAATATGCCTCACATGTCCTTCAATTCGTTTTGAATAATCAATTAATTCTTTTACTTGTTCATCGGTTTCATATATTTTTTTTAAATCTTCGTTTTGTTCAAGCGCTTTGTCAATCGTCATGTCAAGTGCAAACGGAATCATCTTTGCCACTTTGTCTACAAAATTGTAGTCTAAACCGAGCACTCTGCCAACGTCGCGCACTCCTCCTTTTGCTTGCATCGTACCAAAAGTTGCAATCTGAACAACATGGTCCTCACCGTATTTTTCACGCACATAATCGATTACTTCGCCTCGACGTTCGTAGCAAAAGTCGATATCTATATCCGGCATCGTAACTCTGTCAGGATTTAAAAATCTTTCAAAATATAAATCATATTTCAGAGGATCCAAATCCACAATCTTTAGTGCATAACAAACAACGGAGCCAACGCTCGAGCCACGACCCGGTCCAACCGGAATATCTTTTGAATGTGCAAATCTTATAAAGTCTTGCACGATAAGGAAATAATCCACAAAACCCATGTCATCTATTATTTTTAACTCATGGTTTGCTCTATCCATCACATTTTGAGGAATCTCTCCATTTACTCCATATCTTTCTTCAAGCCCTTCAAACGTTTTCCTCTTTAAAAATTCAAAATGGTCTTCCCCGTTTGGCACATCAAAACTAGGCAAATGATAATGCCCAAATTCAAATTCCACATTACATTTTTCCACAATCTCCTCTGTGTTGTCAATTGCTTCCGGAAAATCCGGAAACAGAGCACGCATCTCTTTCTCGTTTTTAAAATAAAACTCGTCGCTTGAAAATTGCATCCTGTCTGCATCATTTAAAGTTTTTCCCGTGGAAATCGCCATCAAAATCTCTTGAGTTTTAGCGTCCTCTTTGTTTAAATAGTGACAATCGTTTGTGACCACCACTTTTGTGCCGGTCTTTTTTGAAAGCTCCTTAAAAAAGTCCGCCACCATCTTTTCTTCCGGAATTCCGTGATTTTGAATTTCGAGATAAAAATCGTCTTTAAACACATCTTTATAAAAATCGAAAGCTTCTTTTGCACCCGCCAAATTTCTATCTAGAAATTGTTTTTGAATTTCTCCGCTCAAACAAGCGGAAAGTGCAATTAACCCCTCACTGTGTGCTTTCAAATATTCATGACTAACGCGTGGTTTGTAATAAAAGCCGTTTTGGTAGCTTTCGCTTGAGATCTTAAATAAATTCTTTAAGCCGGTTTCATTTTTGCATAGCAATATAAGATGATAATACTCTTTTTCGTCCGGAGTCTTTTTCTTATGGTCGCCAATTGAGATATAAACCTCGCTACCAATAATTGGCTTTATACCTTCTTTTTTCATCGCCTTGTAAAAATTGACTGCCCCGAACATATTGCCATGGTCGGTGATTGCGACAGCTTTCATACCATTTTCTTTAGCTCTTTGTGCGAGCTCATTAATCATTATATGTCCATCTAAGAGCGAATATTCTGTGTGTAAATGCAAATGAGTAAAAGCCACTTTATCACCTCTAATTACTTAATCTTTTTTATTCTAAGCCTCAAAACCTTACAAGCATCTGCCCGTTCAACGATAAATTCATACCCATCCGAGTGATATACTTCACCCTTTTTCGGGAATTTTCCTGCAAGTCCAATCACATATCCTCCGATTGATTCATAGTCTTCATTTTCAAAATCGGTGTTTAAAACGTCGTTCACATCTTCTATATCCATATCTCCGCGCACCGAATAAATATCCGGAGAAATCTTTCTAATTGGCGCTTTCACTTCGTCGTATTCGTCGTCAATTTCGCCCACAATTTCTTCCACAATATCTTCAATCGTTACAATTCCTGAAGTGCCGCCGTATTCGTCCACCAATATTGCAAGAGAAGATTTGTATTTCTTTAAGTCTGTCAAAAGCTTATAACTCGAAATTGATTCAAATTGGAAAAAGACCGGTCTTAAAATGCTCTTCAAATCATAATTATCTTCATTAAAACCAACCAAATCTTTTACATAAAGCAGTCCCACTATGTCGTCAATATTTTCACCGACTACGGGAATGCGTGAAAAATGAGTTTCATTTACTTGTTCCATCAAATCTCTATAAGTTATGTCTATTGGTACAGCCACAATTGAAGTTCTCGGAGTCATTATGTCACTCGCCTTTGAATCTGTTAAATCAAACACGTTTTCAATCATATTTTTTTCCGAAGCCTCCACAACTCCCTCTTCATGACCTTCGTTTAAAATTCCAATCAAATCATCTTCTGTAATTTTTTCAGTTTCTTCATCTCTTACAAAAATTTTTATGAGCATCGTAAAGAAAATATTTATCGGATTTAATATCACTACAAAAAATCTGATAGCAGGTGCAACCGCAAGTCCAAAGCTAATTGCGTTTTTATTCGCAAGTGTCTTAGGTAAAATCTCACCAAAAATAAGTAGCAAAATAGTCATAACAATTGTTGAATAAGTAACTCCTCTACTGCCATATTTCGAAACAAAATACAGTGTGGAAATACTTGGTGCAATTATATTTACAATATTATTTCCGATTAAAACCGCAGAAATCGTCTTAGCCGAATCTTCAATCAAAGCATTAAAAATTATTGCGTTTTTATTTCCCTCATCGATATACTTTCTAAGTTTATATGTTTTTGTGGATGTAACAACAGTTTCACTCGATGAAAAAAACGCACTGAAAATTATTAAAATAAAAATATATATTAACTCCATTTTACCCTCACTCTAACTTTATTATAATATATTACAAGTATGATTTCAAGAATTAACAGTTTTTAATAATCGTGTATTACGATTGTGTTAAAAATGCCTCTAAATATTGATTAATGATCTTTATTATGCTACACTATGAATTGTGGTCTAAATATTTAGGAGGCGATTACAAAATTGACATGTAGAATTAAATTTTTAAAAATTAAAACAAACAAACAAGAATTATTTTTCAAAAAGATGACAGCTTGCGTTAAAGAAACAAAGAAATTTGTAGATAATTATGGGATAAGTATTACTTAATTATTTTGATTCATATTATGATCACATAATTGTTGTACTTATTTTTATCTATTAAAATTTTTATCTATAATACTTTAAAATCGCATTCTGTCAATAAAGAATGTGAGGTTATATGAAATATTTTAAAAGATACTATATGCTCGTAAAGAAATTCCGATTTCAAATTTTGATTGCGGTAATTCTTGCGGCAGTAACTAGTCTTGGAAATGTTATCTTTCCAAGAATGATTGGCACTTTAGTGGATCACATAAAAAATGCGACTCTAACCGTTGCTGTAATGAAAGATTTACTATTAAAACTTTTAAGCTTAGCAATTGCAATCTATATAGCAAATATCATTTGGGGTTACTATATTTTTCGCAACTTCTATTATGTGAAAGCTAAACTAAGCGTCGATATTTTGAAAAAAGCACTCCGCCAAAGTCCACTTTTTTTAAAGAAAAATCCTATATCCGAAATCATAAACAAAACCAGCTCCGACTCTGGCAAAGTTGGTGAAGTGGTTGGATACGGACTTATGACACTTGTGGATGGGGTTGTTTTTCCTGTCTTTATTTTTGTAGCTATGAGCAAAATTTCAGTACTTCTAACTCTAATTTCTGTTATTGCTCTGCCGATTATGGTTTATATCATCACTGAAATTTCAAAAAAATACGACCCTGCTTATGAGGCTTTTCAAAAAAGTTTGGATAGTTTAAACGAAAATGCAATTGAAGATTTTAGCGCTATAAAAGTGGTTAAAAGTTTCGTCATTGAAGAAAATAAA
Organism: Ezakiella sp.; assembly: GCA_022778715.1. Classification (GTDB taxonomy): domain Bacteria; phylum Bacillota; class Clostridia; order Tissierellales; family Peptoniphilaceae; genus Ezakiella. The sequence continues at coordinate 13,183 of JALFRW010000008.1, read as the reverse complement.
AAAGAGATTTTTCTTAAAAAAGTTGATGACAGCTTGAGTAAAGAGCTTTACACCACAAAGCTTGCGGCATATTATAATCCTGTAACAGAAATTGGAATTGGGTTTTTCTCAATTATTTCTTTTGTGGTTGGAGCAAAATTAATTCACAACGGCACTATTTCTTATGGCGATTTAATAACTTTCTCTATGTATTTGCTTTTTTTGACGTGGCCGGCTTACGCTCTTTCCGACATGATTATAGTGTTTAAAGAAGGTAATGCTTCAATAAAAAGAATCGATAAGCTTTTGTATTACGAAGACGATTTCAAGAACTATAATGCTACAAAAACAGTTGCAAGAGTAGATAAAATTGAACTAAAAGATCTTTCTTTTCAATATCCGGGAAACGACAAGTTTGAACTTAAAGACATCAATATGACTTTCGAACGAGGTAAAAAATATGGAATTGTGGGAAAAACCGGTTCCGGTAAAACTACGATTTTGCGTCAACTGATAAATGAATATCCTGACTTTTCCGGTAAAATTTTAATTAACGGGATAGATGTTAAAGATCTAAATCTTATCAGTCTTAAAAAGAAAGTCGGCTATGTGCCTCAGGAACATTTCCTTTATTCCAAAACAATTCGCGAGAACATTGAATTTTATCGACCTTTAACCGATAACGAAGTAGAAAAAGTAATTTTGGCATCGGATTTTAAAAAAGATTTGCAAAATCTGCCAAAAGGAATTCACACCCTCTCAGGCGAACAGGGTATTTCTCTTTCAGGCGGTCAAAAACAAAGAATCAGCCTTGCAAGAGCACTTGCAAAAAAAGTCGACATTCTGGTTTTGGACGACGTGCTCTCCGCTGTAGATAACAGCACGCAAAACAAGATCCTTGAAAATTTAAATGAAGAATTTGCGGATAATATCGTTGTTATGAGCAGTCACAAAATAAATGCCGTGAAAAATTTTGACATGATTTTCGTATTAGACAACGGAAAAATTGTGGAAAGCGGGAACTTTGACCGCCTCATGGAAAACAAAGGTTGGTTCTACGAACAAGCTGTAATTCAGGAGGTGACTCATGAGAAACGATAAATTGTACACAGAAAAAAGATTTAGAAAAGGCACGCTCTCGCTCGTGCTTGACACAATCAAGCACGTGAAATGGGATTTAATTTTAGGAATCGCACTATCACTTATAGCAACATTTTTAACTCTGTACAGTCCGCTGGTGCTTCAAAAATTAATCGATAAAGAAATCTCTCCAAAATTCGGAATTATAAACAAACGCTCTTTTGCTATCACCACCGCATTTTATTTGGGTTCAATACTTTTAGCAAATATTTTTAGATTTTTAAAACAATATCAGCTAAAGAGAACTTCAAACAAAGCAGGTCATGTGCTAAGAAAAGAACTATATGAACACACGATCAATTTGCCGCTATCCTACTTTGACCAAACTCCTGTGGGAAAAATTGCAAGTAGAGTTGTGGGCGACGTAGACGAAATAAAAAATCTATTCTTTATGGGATTTGACGGAATGTTCAGCTCATTTTGTTATATCGCGGGCTCAATTGTTTATGTGGCAACTCAAAATACAACTGCTGCACTAATTCTTTGCATTCCGATCCCAATTCTTACTCTGCTCATTTTTGTGTACAACAAATTCAGTGCAAAATATAATATAGAATATAGAAAAAACACTTCGAAAGTTATTGCAGATTTAAATGAGCATTTAAACGGCTCCGAAGTGATTCGTGCTTATGGCGTGATGGATCCTGTGAATGAAGAATATGCAAAAATAAACGAGCGCTCATACAACATCGGTAAAAAAATGGAACTGTTTGATGCATTTTTCTCATTTAATATCTCTTCATTTTTGTCCATGATTTCAAACATTTTGATTTTAGCTCTAACCGGCTATTCAATAATAAATCAAAAAAATATCGTAACAGTTGGCTTTGCACTCGTTTTAATCAACTACAACAACCAAATTTATGAAAACATTAACAACACCTTAAGACGTATGAATGTGCTCGAAAAAGCACTCGCTTCCAGTCACCACATAACAGAACTTTTTGACGTGCCAGAAGAAATTGACGGCGAAAGAAAGATTAGAAATATGGTTGGCGATGTGGAAATAAAAGACCTGAGCTTCTCATATATCGACGAAAACTACGTGTTAAACGACATTGTGCTTAATGCAAAGCACGGCACCAAAACAGCGATTGTTGGCGACACAGGCTCGGGCAAAAGCTCAATCATTAATCTGCTCTTTAGATTTTACGTTCCGCAAAAAGGTGAAATCACAATTGACGGCTACAACCTAAACGACCTAAAAAAAGATTCCTTTAGAAAAGATATGGCGCTTGTGCTTCAAGACCCATTTATTTTTAAAGACAATCTAAGAAACAATATTACGCTCGGGGACAAGTATAGCGACAAAGAAATTATAGACGCTCTGTTTAAAGTGGGGGGACAAAATTTGTATAGCAAAATGAAAGACGGGCTCGACACCGACATTATGGGTGAAGGCACTGGACTATCTCTCGGTGAAAAGCAAATCGTCACATTTGCAAGAACAATTCTTCGCGATCCGAAAATATTGGTATTGGATGAAGCCACCGCTTCAATCGACACCGAAACGGAAAAATATATACAAATGGGTTTGGATGAACTCATGAAAGGCAGAACTTCATTTATTATTGCGCATAGACTCTCCACTATTAAAAACTGCGACCAGATTATTGTTATGGAAAAGGGCAGAATTGTGGAAAGAGGAAATCACGAAGAGTTGATCGGCAACGCGGGCAAATATTACGAATTAGCAACAAAAGCAAATTAAACGGCCGCTTGTAAAATCGTGATAGATTTAAAATAAAAATGGGATGGCAAAGTAAGGTTACCCCTTAAAATGGCCGAATACCGGAGTGAGTATTAAACTTTCTCCGGTATTTTTATAACCATCAACAATATTTTCATATGCATCGAGATTTTAAAAAATTGCATATCTTGAAACACGTATTAAAATTTCTATCTCGAATAGAATAATTTGTTCATCTTTGTCATTGTATAAATCTTTTGCTAATCAATCTTCAATTACCAAAAACAAATTTAAATGTGTGTCTGCATTTCCGAAAAGCTCAAAAACCGTTTCGCCACTATTCATTTGTTAATATCTTACAAAACATCTCCCCGTCCATTACCTTCAAATAAATACAAAAAAGACTCTAATGCATATGCACCGGAGTCTTTTTTCAAAAAAACAAAATTATAAAATCAATTTAATTCTATTTTTTCATCAATTATTTCAATAATATTTTTATCGTGCGATATAATAATTATAATTTTATCAGACTTTTCCCTTTTCAATATATAATTTAACCATTCCTTTCTGCTGTCATCCAAATTAGCGGTAGGTTCATCCATTATAATTACCTCTTTACCGGATTTTAACGCACCAACAATAGACGTGAATGTCTTATCTCCTCCGGATAGCTCTGAAAAAGGAAGATTTAAATGAGTTTTAATAAAATCTGACACACTTACACTCAAAGCATCTAGATTTTTAGCAGTATCAAAATTAATATTGTCAATATCATATTCATTAAAAAGATAATCTCCAACCGTTCCATAAATTGATTTTGGAAATTGTGATACATAGGCAATTTTATTTCTTCTCATATTAATTGTATCTATGTTTTTTAGATCATTGCCATTTATTTTAACACTTATCCTGCTATATTCATTTTCTTTGTAAACACCCGTGATAATTCTAATCAGGGTAGTTTTGCCTTTACCATTATCCCCTAAAATACCATAAATATTTCCAGAGTTAAGCGAAATATTTAAATCTTTATATATTGATTTATCTTCATCAAATGAATAATTAATATTACCTTCGATAGATTTAATACTATCAATTACTAAATTGCCTTCTTCAACTAACGGAACATCATAGAATTCATTTAACTTTGATTGTGAAGCAACTTTTTTTGCCTTTTGTTCTCCAAACTGAATTAAACTTAGTGATATTTTTTGAATTTCCTGTCCATATGCTACAATAACCAACAAATCACCAATAGTGAGTTCTTTTTTATAAACAAAATAAGAACCCAATAAAATTATTATCAGCTGGCAAAGTATAGTAATCCCATTCATCGAAAGTCCAAAAAGTTGATTAAACTTAGTAAAGCTGAAAAATTCTCTAAAATAATTTTTAAATGAGTTTAAAAAGCTGTTATTTTCTCTTTCATAATCTCCCGTTTGTACAATTTCATCCAAAAACTCAACCTGACCGCTCCAATTTGAAAAATACTTTGAAGCCTCTTCTTGATATGCCTGTGCTTTATCCTGCATATTGTTCAAAAAATATTTATAAACATAAATTAATACCGGTACAGTAATAACAAAACCAAGAGTAATTTTCCAATTTATTATAATTGAAATCCCGAGCATTAAAACTATTTTTAAAATATTTAAAACAAATGATAAAATTCCATCTGTATAATACTGAGAAATAGTTTCTAAATCGCTTTTCACACGATTTGAAAAATATGCTGAATCCACCTTTTTAAAAAGCGTCACATCAGATTCTCTTAATCTGTCGTTCATATTGTCATAACCTGTTTTTGAAGTCAATAGAGAAAACTTGGCCTTTGATATTTTCTTTAAATAACCAAAAACAGTTATTAATAAAACAATCGACACAAAAATCAAGATGTAATTTATTACATATTGCCATGTATCTGCATATTTTACCACATCAAAAATTTTCCACATATAGCGGTATTGAACAACATCTAAAATAGCGGCAATTGTTGAAATCAGAACTAAATATATATACTTCAACTTTAAATTTGAATTATCTTTTTGCAATAAATTTATATTTCTAAACATACGAATCTCCTAAAAATCTATAATTTTATCAGCGATTTGCTTTAAGTCATCATCGTGTGAAATAATAAGAATAATTCTGTCATTCTTTATTTTTTTTATTTCATCCATAAACCATTGCTTCTTTTTCACATCCAAATTGCTTGTCGGTTCATCATATATTTGAATATTTTTATTTTTTAACATAGAAGACAAAATAAATATCAGTTGTCTTTCGCCTCCGGATAAATCTTTGAAATTCTTATCGTAAGTCGATTTTATTGTTTCATTTACAACTTCTGTATTTTTAAAACTTTCATTTAACAACTTATTCAATTTCTCATAATTGTTAACCCTAACATTTTGTTCAAAGAATTCTTTTGGTGTACTAATTCTCGTCCTCGGTGTTTGAAAGACGACATCAACTAAATCTTTTCTAAATTTAATCGCATTAATATCTTTTAAATCTATACCATTTACATAAATTTTTGCCTTATCGTCTTTGATAACGCCGGTTAAAATTTTATATAGAGTTGTCTTTCCCTTCCCATTTTGGGCATTAATGATATAAATATTTCCATTATTCAATTCGCCTTCAAAATTTGAATATAAAATATTGTCGTCAAAACCAAAAGTAATATCATACGAAAGATTCTCCACGTTTGAAATTTCTTTTGTACCTTCATCAAGTTTTTCTATATTGTCAAATGTTTTAAGCTTGTTTTCGCTGGCCATAATCTTTCTATAATCTTTACCCAGTCCCGTTAACATCATAACACTTATTAAAATTGCAGTGCTAAATTGAAACAAATTAGACATATCTCCCAAATACATATCACCGTTAAAAACTTTGTATCCGGCAAAAACCATAATTACAATTTGAATTCCAAACATCAAAAGATTTATAATAGAATCGAATTTTGCATCAAGTCCCATAAATTTCATATAAGCATCGTATGCTCTTCTGAAAATATTATCAAAATTTTTGTCAACATTATCATAATTTCCAACCTGAACAATTTCTACAACATTGCTTACTCTGGAATTAAAAGCCGAATAATATTTTGCATCCGTGTCCATCATTTCATTCGCAGTTGTTGTGATTTTTTCTTTTGAAGCCTTGTAGACAAAATACATAAGCGGCATTCCAAACAATAAAAATAGAAACACATACTTGTCAATATAAAAAACTATACCCATCATAACAGCCATTTTTATTATTTTAAATATACTTGGATAATATTGTTTAAATTTAAAATTCAACACAGCATCCATATCTCCGTCAAGACGCATTGCAATATATGAAGAATCAATATTTCTGAATTCTTTCGCATCGCTCATTCGAAGATTGTTTATAATTTTAGATTTCTTGTTAAATTTTTCTTTCTCAATATATTTTGCCACCACAATTTGAAAACAATAATTTAAAACAATTGAAAGGAAAATTGCTACAAAAAAATATGCCATAAACTTAATTATAATGGATAAATCGGATTGTTTTTCCAAAACAGTTATAAGTCTTCCATTGAATATTGTTGTTAATATCTCTAACGCCGACATAAAAAATAACAAAACAAATATTAAGCTCTTTGTAAATTTACTTTTTTTCATAATTTCTCCCTTGTTTTTATGTATTAAGGAGGGAACACCCTCCTTAACTTGAACTACTTGCCATTACTGCAATTAATACTTAAACCTGATGCCCAAGTAAAAGATTGAGTAGTTTCTCCTGTCTTAACCGGTCTGGTTTGTAATATGTATTTTAAAACTCTGATTGAAAGATATTTGATCTCCTATATGATAACATATTAAAAATATTTTTACAATATATAACTAATAAATATCTATTATTATTTATTTTTAATTAAAATTATAATCATACTAAAAAAGACCCTATGCATAGGCACTGGAGTCTTTTTTCAAGAAATTCAAATTTATAACTTACCCACTAAATCGATACCCGGTGTTAGAACATCATCTCCCGGTGTCCATTTCGCCGGGCAAACTTTATCGCCATGTTCAAATACAAATTGACTTGCTTCCACTTTTCTTAAGAGACTTAAAGCATCACGTCCAATTCCCATATCGTGAATTTCATAAGCCGAAATCTTTAGATCCGGATTTATGATAAATGTTCCTCTTAAATTTTGTCCTTCTTCCGGAACATAAACGCCGAACATTTCTCCCAACTGTCTGGTTCTGTCTGAAAGCATTGTGTATTGAATCTTTGCAATTGACGGACTGGCATCTTGCCATGCTTTGTGAACAAATTCAGAGTCAGTTGAAATTGAATAGACGTCGCATCCAATTGCTTGAAATTTTTCATAATTTTCAGCTAAGTCTTCCAGTTCTGTCGGGCAAACGAATGTAAAATCTCCTGGATAGAAGAAAAACACACTCCATTTTCCCTTTAGGTCGTCTTTTTCAACATTGAAAAATTCGCCATCTTTATATGCGGTCACATTGAAATCACCAATTTCTTGGCCAATCAAATTTTCGATAAATAAATCTGTTAACATATTTGTCCTCCTTACATTTAATTAAATTTCGCTTAATCACTCAAGCACTTATATAATACCCATAACTATTCCTTAATAATCACTTCTATCTAGTTAATTATTTAATTATAATATTAATAAAATTAATTAAATAATTGTTTTCAATTTGGGTATATATGTATTAATAAAAAGAGGTGATTTAATGACAAGAGTATCGATTTTAAATTTAGTTCCAAAATATAGTCATGAAACCATGAAAGAGTCGTTTGACAGGGCGGTTAATCTTGCAAAATTTGCAGACAAACACGATTTTACCAGATATTGGGTTGCAGAACACCACAATAGTCAAGGTGTATTATGTTCTGCAACAGAAGTAGTTATAGCTCACATTGCTGAAAATACTTCCAGAATCAGAGTAGGTGCCGGCGGCGTAATGCTTCCCAACCACATTGTCTTTCAAGTGGCTGAAAAATATGGAACACTGGATGCAATTTATCCCGGTAGAATCGATCTTGGAATTGGAAGAGCTCCCGGAACCGATGTCGAAACTGCCAGGTTGATTTGCCGAAACCCCTACAAATTAGACGGATTCCAAGATGCAATTGAAGAGCTGCTTCGCTATTTTTATGACGAAAACCACGATTTGAAAGTTGCTCCTTTTCCAGGAAGCGGATCCAAAATCCCTGTAACAATTCTAGGTAGTTCTCTTGATTCTGCAACAGTTGCAGCAAAATTGGGACTTCCATATTCATTTGCCGGTCACTTTGCTCCACGCTCAGTTGAATCGGCTTTCAAATATTATAGAACTCACTTTAAACCGGGCAAATATCTTGACAAACCATACACGATCCTTGGACTGTCTGCAAATATTGCAGACAACAAAACCGATGCAGATGCACTGGAATTTAATGCAATTCAAGTTTTTCTGCAAACTTTAAATGTTAAAGATCGTAAAGCCTTCGAGAAAATTAATCCGGACGAAGCTCCAAATTTAACTTCAATGGAAAAATTTGCACTTCGCACAATGCGCGGACTTCATATCGGCGGAGTTAAAGATGAAGCAGTTAAAAAATGGCGTCAACTAAAAGAAAAATACCAGCCTGACGAACTTATCGCCGTATGTTATATTCCTGAATATGACTTGTTAGAAAAATCCTATGCAATGCTTGAGGATATAGTTCTAAATGACTAAAAATAAGAGGTTTCTTAATTGAAACCTCGTGTTTTTTTGAATATATTAAATACTCCGGCATCAGTTAGAATTGAAAGGATTTGTTCCAGTTTCTCTTTGTCATACTCATCAAATCTTGCCGGTTTATAAGAATCAAGATCCAACACACCGATTGCTTTTCCATCAATAATAATCGGTAAAACAATTTCAGAATTTGTGTTAAAATCGCAAGCGATGTGGCCGGGAAAATCATGTACATTTTTCACTACATAAGTTTTTAAATCTGAAAAAGCTGCTCCACAAACTCCACTTTGAGGTTTTATTCTATTACAGGCAGCTTTGCCTTGAAATGGTCCAAGCACGAGTTCATTACCATCAAAAAAATAAATTCCCGCCCAACTGACATCTTCCAATTCATAAATAAAAGCAAGTGAATTGCACAAATTTGCAAGCGGATTTGACTCTTTGTGTAATTGCAATTTTATATTAAAAATAATTCTTTCGTAATCCATATTTACCTCGTTATTTAAATTAATATATCGATTTTAATATATTTCAAAAAATAATTCAATAACCTATTAATATATTTGTACTCAAAAACGTCAAACGTAAAAATAGCATTTACTTATTACTCAGATTGTGTTAATATATGTATGGAGGGTAAAATGAATAATAAAAATGTATATTATCTTTCTAATCTTGGTGAGCTTAAAAACTATTTAAAAGAAATATATTCATGTAATGTCATTGATTTTGGATATTATAATTCTGCGAATCTTTCAGATAACTGTATTTTTATTATAAATGCTGCCTATTTCGATATTCTAATTGATTTTATCAAGCGTAACAAAGAAAAAATATATATTTTCAGTCATACATATTCTTTATTCAGTCATATGAAAGCTATTAAAGCAGGTGCTAATTATTTTTACTTATACGATAACACTATTGTTGTAAATAATTTTATACATACAATTTTAGAAAATAAGCCAATAGTTATAAATATTGATAACGATTTAAAATTTAAAGATTTATTACTGCTAAAAGAATATTTAATAAGCCATTCTATTAAAAGTATAGCTTCTAAATTGCTCTATACTACCAATGGGCTTTCTTCTGAAATTTCTAAAATATATAAAAAAATCGGCATATCCGGCATTAATCAATTTTATGTAGCAAATATTAATTTAAAATTATTTTCCAGAGATGATTTTAGTCAATATTTTCTATATACGATTATTAATAATAAATTATGAAAGCAGGTGTTCAAATATGAAATAATATAATATAAACAAATATTATTCTTTTGAATGATAGAATTGTGGATTTTGAATGTATAAACTTTGTTTGAAGGAGGAATTATGAAAAAACATTATGTGAATGTTATTGCTATAATATTAGCAATCTCTTTAATGTGCAGTATTACATCGTTTGCTGCAAATGACGATAATTTAGATGTGAGACCGTTAAGAGGTGAATACTTAAAAACCTTTAGATTGAATTTAGATGAATTATATGCACTTAGGGAATATACTCATGCTTATTATGAATCGCTTGACAACAAAAATCCTTCAATACTAGCAGAGTATATTGGGGATTTTGCTGTTGATAGTGTTGTTAAAGTAGTATTTGGATACGAAGTTTCAACCGCAGTGGCAGGCATTAGGGCACTTATTAGAATTGCTAAAAACGAAGAGGTTAGAGCAATTCAAGAAACTACAATGGAAGGATTAATAGCAATTGATAGAGCAATAGATGGATATAGAAACACCGAGGAATGGTTATCCAGACCTGTCATTGAAGCGGAAGTTCAATTTTCTGTTTATACAAGATGGGATTATCCGGATGTTGAATTCATTGAAGGTGGTGGCTATATACAAAGAATCCATGTTAGAGATGGCTGGATTTCACCGGGCAGAGAATATATGATGTTCTTAAAGAAAAAATATAAAGAAATTTAAAAAGGTTTCAAATTTAATTGTAATGTGACATTACAATTATGATACAATAAACATAGATAATTTTTTAATTATCTATGTTTATTGTACTTAACATTTTTTATGAAATGAGGTTTAAATGAAAATGAATTATCCAAATGAAAATAAAACAAAAACAGAAATATGGCTTCAAGTTATATTATACCTATTTATGACAATTTATGTCATATATATGATTTTGTGTCCGAAAGGCTTCAAAATTTACTATAACGAAGCTAATAAACAATACAGTGTCGATGTTAACTACCTCCCATTATATACGAGGTGGTAAATTGAAAAATCATAAATTTTCTTTTTATTATTTGCTAATAATTTTTATTGCGTTTGTAGTAGCTAATTTCAATAATAATATAATCGAAACATCTTTAAGCGCAAAAGTTTTAAAACACGATATAACTTTAAGTGAATCTGAATATCAAACAATAAATCGTGCTTTAGAATATTATAAAAAAATAATAAATAATAAATTTGACAAAAAAAGTGAAGCGGACAATTTTATTTCTCTTGAAAATAATGAACTGTTCAGCGACGTTTTCACCGATAAGGAAACTTTTTTAAAGCTCAGAAAAAAACATTTGCTAAATAAAGAAAATTTAGAAACTTTTACCTCTCTCATATACAAGGCATTGTCTGATTATGACGGCAAAGAAATGGAAACTATGAGTTTTAAATATAATGGATATGAATTTAAATTTCCGTTTAGTAGCAAAAGATAATCCATCGTCATACTATATCATATATAACCAAATTAATATTTATTCTTTTTTATGCTCATCGTGTAGAATTTTTATATAAATTTAAAAAATTTTATATTTTTTACAAAAAAATACTTGACAAATAATATTCGGAAGTATATAATACAATTTAATATATAAATTCTAAGAAAGAGTAGGTATCTTAGTACTTCAGAGAGTTGGTGGTCGGTGTGAACCAATGTGCGACGATATGCGAAAATCATCTTAAGGTCAGAAGTTGTGAAACAATAGTAGTGGCTTCCGGGTTTGTGTCCGTTATCAGCACAGCGCATTGTTGGATGTGTTAAGTGTCTCTATTTTATATAGAGAAATAAAGGTGGTACCGCGGATCTTTCGCCCTTTGTCATATATATGACAAGGGGCTTTTTAGTTTATATATTAAAAATTTATTTCGGAGGAAATTATGAAAAAATTATCAAAAAAAGAATTTTTAAGTATTAGTTTATTACTATTTTCAATGTTCTTCGGTGCCGGAAACCTTATCTTCCCACCAATGCTTGGCAATTTGGGAGCAAAAAATATGTTTCCTGCTCTCATGGGCTTTACGATAACCGCCGTAGTGCTTCCCGTTCTTGGAATCCTTGCAGTTGCAAAAACAAATGGCATCCAGAATTTAGGCAAAAAAGTGGGCAATTTGTTTGCATTTGTCTTCCCTGCAGTTATTTTTTTAGCAATAGGACCCGGTATCGCAATTCCGCGAAACGCAAGTCTTGCTTTTGAAATGTCTGTTGTGCCATATCTTGGCGAAAGAAGTGAAGCAATATATCGTTTGTTATACACCTTAGCATTTTTCGGCTGGTCATTTTTCTTAAGTTTAAATCCCAAAAAATTGGTGGATAGAATCGGAAAAGTATTAACTCCGCTGCTTTTAACATTGATTGCAATATTCGCAGTTGGTGTGTTTGTAAAATACCCAAGTGCAATTGGCGAAGTAAGCCCAAAATACAGCACTCCTCTTACAACGGGCTTTCTTGAAGGATACAACACTTTAGATGCTCTTGCAGCTCTAAATTTCGGATTTGTAATCTCGCTTGCAGTTAGAAAATTTCAAATCAAAGACGACAAAACCGTTTTAAAATATGTATCACGTTCTGGTCTTCTTGCAGGTTCTGTGCTCTTTGTGGTCTATGCACTCTTAGCAAAAGTCGGAAAAATGAGTTCTCTTCAATATGCCGGAGCATCAAATGGCGGAAAACTTTTGTTTAATGTCACACATGACGTGTTCGGTGCATTTGGTTCAGTCGTTATGATTTTGATCTTTACAATAGCTTGCCTTTCCACAGCAGTTGGATTAATAACTAGCGTTAGCCAATATTTCACAACGCTTACTAAAGAAAAACTCTCTTACAAATCCTGGGTATTTATATTCACATTCGTGTCCTTGGTGCTTGCAAACTTTGGATTAGATACTATCCTAAAATTTTCAGTTCCAGTATTAAATACAATATATCCGGTAGCCATCATATTGATTCTTATGGCTCTTTCACAAGATTTTCTAAATTTATCAAAGCAGACCTACAAAATTTCTGTATATGTAACTCTTTTTATTTCCGTGATAGACGGATTTAAAACTGCCGGAATCACTTTACCTGTATTAAGTGCGCTCGCAAGTAAATTGCCGCTCTCAAGTGTTGGCCTTGGCTGGGTGCTTCCATTTGCTCTAAGCTTATGCCTAAGCGAAGTATACTCAAGATTTTCATTTAGGCCGGCAGAAAAACGTATATCTGTCGAATCCAGATAAAAAATAGCGGGTTGTTAATTATGATATGTACCCTCTTTACTGGACAACCCGGTAAGGAGGGTATTTTTATGAAATATAGTTATGAATTTAAAAAAGAATGCGTACAATTGTACAGAAAAGGAAAATGGGCAGATACGCCTGAAGGAGTTAAAGAAAAGAGA
>JALFRW010000005.1 GCA_022778715.1 Ezakiella sp. | reverse complement strand
GTCTGCCACTAATCTGAAAAGATTTTCTGCCGAAGCTTCCTTTCTCTTCTTCATCGTTCGACTTGCATGTGTTAAGCACGCCGCCAGCGTTCGTCCTGAGCCAGGATCAAACTCTCAGTCGAAAGTTTGAGCCAAGCTCTTCTTTTTCGTTTTTATAGTGGTTTCTCCACTTAGAATTAACTTCTAGGTTTATTCTTGTCTACTTTTCATGTATTTCTTTGTTTAGGTTCTCTTTTTCAGCTCTTTCAAGCTGACAATGATTATTATAGCACGCCAATTTTATTTTGTCAAGAGTTTTTTAAAACTTTTTATAAATTTTATTAAATTCTTTTTTTGATGCAATTTTAAATCTTTTGGCGCTACTTCTAATATTATAAACTACTTTTTTGTTTTGTCAATAGTTTTTTTAAAAATAATATTTGTTTTTTTCAAATTATTTGCTATAATACTTATAGGAGGAATATTATGGATTTAAAACATTTAGAATCATTTTTGTATGTTGCTGATTTGAAGAGCTTTTCAAAAGCAGCTGATAAACTATTCGTTTCACAACCAACTATAACGGCTCACATTCAAATTCTGGAAAAAGAACTCGACTGTGTGTTATTCAATCGTTTAGGGCATACTATAACCATGACACAAGCCGGTGAAATTTTCTATAAATACGCAAAAAATGTTGTGTATACAATGGGAAGTGCTAAACTGGAAATTTCTGTATCAACTTCTAATATGGAAGGAAATGTGAGCATTTTGTCTTCAAGCGTTCCAAAATTGTTTTTCTTACCTGAGAAAATGCATGATTTTTCATCTACTCACGACAATATTAGCTTCTCTTTAACCGGTCTTGATTCCATGAGCGTTGTTAGCAGTGTAAAAAGCGGTGGTTGTGATTTTGGTTTTGTTGGTTTCAAGTTTTCTGACCCAACATTGGAGTACACTAGAATTTTCTCTGATGAAATTTGCTATCTCGTAAATAAAGATAGATTCCAGGACCTTGCTCCTTTTAGCGAAATTGAATATTCTGACATAAAAGATATTCCGCTAATGCTACGTGAACAAGGCAGCGGCACTTATAAAACTTTTATGAATTCTGTTGATAAACCTTACTCAGATTTGAATAAACTCCCGCATTCCACTATTGATAGTAATGAAGCAATTGTAAAACTTATTGATCTTGGCTTTGGCGGCGCATTTATCAGTGCTTGCTTTGCAGAAATGAGTAACAAGATTATTCCACTTCGCATTAAAGATGTGATTATTAATCGCCCGTTCTACATTGTTCGTCACAAGAATAAAACTTTGAGCCCGGGTGCTGAAGCTTTTTATGAATATTTAACTGAACAGCCTGTAGAATAACAATTAAAAGCCCTATATTTTAGAATTTTCTCTTATATAGGGCTTTTTTGTTCTTAATTTTCTTCAGCAAGTATTTTATTTATTTTCGTTAGATGGTTTGAAATTGTCTTTGGTGTCACTCCCAATGCTTTTGCTATTTCATTGTTAGACTTGTTTTCTTTTTTTAACACATATATTTGGTATTGCCTTTTTGTTAGGCTATTTAAATGCTCTTCTATTATACACGTCTTTTTAGAAAGACTTTCCGCGAAATATTTTTTATCCTCTTCAATGGCTTCTATTGCGTTTTTAAAAATCTCCGGTGTATCAAAGGCGCTTACCGCACCGTCTAGTCCGATTTTTTCAAGCGGCATTTTGCAGGTGTTATTTGTTTCGCCAAGAACGAGAACAGTCTTTGCGTAGAGTGACTTTTTTAAAATAGTCTCAACCAATGTTAATTCTCTTTCTGAAATCTTATCACTAACTATAACCGCCAGTCTTGTTTTATAGTCGATTTCTTCTAGCTTTTCTTGTGCTTTTATTATGGAATTGTATCCGAGCTCTGTTAGTTTTTTTACAATTCCGTCAATTAGTAAATTTTCTTTGCTTATTATGATGCACTTTTTATTATTTTGAGTAGACAACTTTTCCATTCTTGATAACTTTGTCTGTATGGTTTATGCCAAAGTGATATACTACATAGTTGAAATTTGGTGCATCAAAAATTGCAATGTCAGCTAGTTTGCCTTTGCTTAGTGAGCCCTTAATGTCAGCTTCGTCTACTGCTGCGGCTCCATTAATCGTAACTGCTACAAGGACCTCTGCCGGTGTCATTTTCATATTTAGACATGCTAAGTACATGCAAAGTTGAATGTTTTCTGTTGGGCAGCTGCCTGGATTGTAGTCTGTAGATATTGCGATTGGCACTTCTTTTTCAATCATAAGTCTAGCGGGAGCGAAAATTCCATCTCCCATATTAAAGCTGGTTCCTGGAAGTAGATTTGCAATCACTCCGCCCTCTTTCAATTCCATAACACCCTTTTCTGAGCATTTTATCAAGTGTTCAGCACTGATTGCTTCCACTTCTTTTGCAGTTGTTGTCCCTCCGATTTCTTCAATTTCGTCTGCGTGAATCTTTGGAATTAATCCGTGTTCTCTTGCAGCCATCAAAAGTCTTTTGCTTTCTTCGGCGTTAAACACGCCTTTCTCACAGAATACGTCGCAGAATTTGCATTTCCCATATGCTTCAATCTTTGGTAAATAATCGTTTATCACGATGTCGATAAACTCACCTTGATTTTGTTTATATTTTGCTGGAATTGCGTGAGCAGCCATAAATGTCTTCACAATATCAACCGGCAACTCTTCTCCAAGTCTATCAGCCACTTTTAATTGCTTCATCTCGGTATCAAAGTCATCAATTCCGTATCCACTTTTTGCTTCAATTGTAGTGACTCCGTATGAAATTAGTCTTTCAACTGATTTTTTAGCTTGTTCAAAAAGTTCGTCTTCGCTCATTTTTTTGGTTTTGGTCAAAGTGGACATAATACCGCCGCCTCTTTCCAAAATTTCGAGATAAGTTACTCCATTTAACTTCATATCAAGCTCATCCTCTCTTGATCCTCCGTGAACCAAGTGAGTATGCGAGTCAATAAGTCCCGGTGTAACAGTCTTTCCAGTTGCATCAATAACTTCGCAATTTTCAGCTGCTTCATATTCCGGTGCACCCTTAGTACTACCTGCATATAAAATCTTGTCATCACAAACCAACACCAATCCATCATGAATTTTTTCGATTTCGCCTTGTGCTTTTCCGCTTCTAGCTTCGTTTTTTCCTTCTACTGTGATGAGTTCTGAAATATTTTTAATTATAAGAGTGACTTTAGTCATGTAATCTCGTCTCCAAAACTTGGTTTGTACTGAAATCATCAATTTGCAAGTACCATTTTGCTGCGTCGATCAATGCGTTCATTGGAACAAGCCCAATAACTTCTGAATTTACAACATTAACGCCGTATCTTGCGGCTTCTCTCTTAACAAATTCAAATGCGTGGTAAACACTGGTGTGAGTGTAATCAACCAAGTTCATTGAAACTTGTGCTAAGTTTTTATCTTCTAACAATAAGCCCATAGCTTTGCAGTATGCAAATCCACCGCCTTTTGCTCTGATTTTTTTAGCAATTGCCTTTGCAATTTCCACATTGTCCGTTGCAAGGTTTACATTGTATGCAACGAGCGGCATTCTAGCACCAACTGCTGAAACGCCTGATTTTTTGTTTAATTCAATTGGTCCAAAGTCCGGTTCCCATCCCGGAGTCTTTAATTTTTCCGCCATACCTTCGTACTGACCTTTTCTAACCACTGCGAGGTTTTCTCTTTCAGGTTTTGTTGCGCTCTTTTCGTATAGGTAAACGCTGATTCCCAGTTCTTCACCAATTCTTTCTCCGAGTTGTTTAGAAAGTTCTACAGCTTCTTCCATTGTAACTTCATTAATAGGAATAAGCGGGCAGACGTCCATAGCACCCATTCTTGGATGTCCACCTTCATGAGTTGTCATATCAATAACTTCACCGGCTTTTTTTGCTGCTTTAAATGCTGCTTCAATAACTGCTTTCGGTTCACCGACAAATGTTACAACGCTTCTGTTGTGAGTTTCGTCTGAAGAATAATCTAAAAGTTTTACACCTTCTGTAGTTCTAATTTCATTTACAATTTCTTCAACTTTTTCCTTGTCTCTTCCTTCTGAAAAATTAGGAACACATTCCAATATTCTAGCCATAATTTTCTTAATCCTCCTCAATTTTTGTTTAATAATACTAATTCATCGAATAACTGCAATAAACATGTTTTTAATCCGGTTTTCTTTTTGTTTAGACAATACTAATAATATAATATTTTGAGCAATAAGCAGGATAAAAACTACGATGTATATCAAATATTCGGGATCGGCATATTAACGCTACACTTATCAAATAATATAAAAACGAGCTCTTATCGTGAAATTCACAAGTAAAAATATTATATATATAATAAAGGGCCGCATTATGCGGTCCTTTATTTGTGGTAAGTCCGCATCTATTTATTTAAGCTTTCTTCCACTAATCTATCTACCAATTCATCACTTGCAATATAAGGAATTGTGATGTGTGAATTGTTGCTTTCGTCTTTATTGTAAAGAATTGTGGTTTCAATTGAGTGTTCATTTCTTGCCCAACTTCTTCTGGAAACTCCAATCATTGTGTCCCAAAGCATTGCGCTCTTTAAGATGTTGTCAACTCTTTCGCTTCCGTCTAGCACCATACCAAATCCTCCGTTAATTGCTTTTCCGATGCCAACGCCACCCCCATTGTGAAGAGCTACAAGACTCATACCACGTGCTGCATTTCCGGCGAAGCATTGTGTTGCCATGTCTGCCATGATGTTTGAACCATCTTTGATATTTGAAGTTTCTCTAAACGGTGAGTCTGTTCCGCCTGTGTCGTGGTGATCACGTCCAAGCATTACTGGCCCAATTTCTCCTTCTCTAACGAGCTCGTTAAAACGAAGTGCAATTTTAAGTCTGCCGGCAGCATCTTGATATAAAATTCTAGCTTGGCTACCGACAACCAGTTGATTCTTTTCAGCATCTCTAATCCAAATGTAATTGTCCCTATCTTGTCCGCGACGATTTGGGTCGATACATTGCATAGCTGCATGGTCCGTCTTAATTAAGTCTTCGTGTTTACCTGAAAGGCAAACCCATCTGAATGGTCCATAGCCGTAATCAAATAGCATTGGTCCCATGATATCTTCGACATAACTTGGGAAAATGAATCCTTCTGATTCGTCCACGCCGTTTTTAGCAATGTCTTTTGCCCCAGCATCAAAAACTGCTTTCATAAAGCTGTTGCCGTAGTCAAAGAAATATGTTCCCCTTGAAACAAGAGTTTTTATAAGTTCAAAGTGATGTTTCAACGACTCGTCCACTCTTCTCTTAAATTCTTCATGGTCTGTTGCAAGCATCTTTGTTCTTTCTTCGAATGTCATGCCTTGTGGACAATATCCTCCGTCGTATGGAACATGGCAAGAGGTTTGGTCGCTCAAAAGTTCGATGTGAATATTTTCTTTAACAGCATATTCTAGTAAGTCCACAATATTTCCGTAGTAAGCGATTGAACGCGGTTCTTTTTGAGAAGCAGCTTTGTTTGCCATCTCGAACACTTCTTTAACGTCTCTACTGTATTCGTCAATCCAGCCTTGTTCAAGTCTGGTTTCGATTCTAGATAAGTCAACTTCAGCTATAAGTCCAACAGCTTTTGCAATCTTTGCAGCTTTTCCTTGTGCGCCGCTCATTCCGCCAAGCCCTGATGAAATAAAAATGTGTCCGGCTAAGTCTCCATCTGCAGGAATGCCGAGTTTCATTCTGCCAGCGTTTAGAATTGTGTTAAATGTTCCGTGAACAATTCCTTGCGGCCCGATATACATCCATCCGCCTGCTGTCATTTGTCCATAGTTTGCATTACCCATTGCTATTGCTTTTGCCCAGTGTTCTTGGTCATCAAACATACCAACCATCAAAGCATTAGTAATAATAACTCTTGGAGCTTGTTTGTTGGATTTGAAAAGTCCCATTGGGTGACCACTCATCATAACGAGAGTTTGTTCATCTGTCATAACTTTCAAATATTCTTGAGTTAGTCTGTATTGCATCCAGTTTTGAACTACTTGACCTGTTTCACCGTATGTTACGAGTTCATATGGATATAGTGCAACGTCAAAGTCCAAGTTGTTGTCCATCATAAGTTGAAAAGCTTTGCCTTCAAGAGTTTTTCCTTCATATTCATCAATAGGCTTAGCTTTGATGTTTCCAGCCGGTCTGTATCTGTATCCGTAAATTCTACCACGAGTCATTAATTCGTTCATGAATTCCGGAGCAAGCTTTTCATGTAGACTTTCTGGGATATATCTGAGTGCATTTTTAAGAGCGAGCTTCATTTCGTGTTTTGAAAGTGTAAGTTCTCTCTTTGGTGCACGTCTAATTTTAGGGTCAAATTCTAATTCCGGTGGCAATGTTTCCGGCAATTTAATTGTCATTGCTTGAGAAATGTCAATGTTTGAAATACTCATAATTTCCTCCTTTATTATACTTCGATTGTTCCGACAGCGTCTTCTGCTGCTTTAATTAATATGCCATCAACGATTAATTTGTCAACAGCTTCAATGTCATAGTTCATAATTCTATCAACTTCGTTGAAAGTTACAACCTTTCTTACTTCGTCGTAAACTGCTCTTGTACCTTTTGCAAGTTTGTCTTTTGAATTGTTCAAATCAATCGCTTGGCAAGCTGCCAAAATTTCCATAGCCAGCACTTTTCTAGTATTAAATGCGATGTCCCTAGCTTTTCTTGCTGCAATTGTGCCCATTGAAACATGGTCTTCTTGGTTTGCCGAAGAAGGGATAGAATCCACACTTGCCGGGTGAGATAACACTTTGTTTTCACTTACAAGTGAAGCTGCACTATATTGAACAATCATAAATCCGGAGTTAACTCCGCCATTTAAACAAAGGAACGCCGGAAGTCCGTGGTTAAGTGCAGGGTTTACCATTTTTTCAAGTCTTCTTTCTGAAATGTCTGCGAGTTCTGCAAGTGCGATCCCTAAGAAGTCGAATGGAAGTGCCATTGGTTCTCCGTGGAAATTACCGGCTGAAATTGCCTTTTCGTCTTCCGGGAATATTATAGGGTTGTCTGTAACTGAGTTCATCTCAATTTCAACTTTATCTCTAACAAAGTTAATTGCATCCTTACAGCCTGCGTGAACTTGTGGAACGCAGCGTAAACTATATGCGTCTTGAACTCTTACATCTCCTTGACGTGTAATATTTTGTGAACCTTCCAGAAGTTTTCTAACGTTTTTTGAAGTTGTTTCAAGACCTTTGTGTTTTCTAACCATTGCAATTCTTTCATCATATGCATCAATAATTCCGCCTAGAGCTTCCATTGTGAGTGAGTCTGCAATGTCGCTGATCTTTGAAATATTTAGTGCATCATAAAGTGTAATGCCCCCAATCGAAGTCATTACTTGCGTGCCATTAATTAAAGCTAATCCTTCTTTACTTGTGAGTTCAACTATTTCGATGCCGGCTTCTTTCATGGCGTCAACTGATTTTCTAACTTCACCCTTATAGTAGCATTCTCCAAGTCCAAGCATCGGTTGAACCATATGTGAAAGTGGAGCAAGATCTCCAGACGCACCAAGTGAACCTTTTTCCGGAATGATCGGCGTGATTCCTGCATTTAACATTTTTAAAATCGTTTCGACAGTTTCAATTCTGATTCCAGAATAACCCTTTGCAAGAGCGTTTGCACGAAGAAGCATAATTCCACGAGCATATTCTTCTTTTAACGGTTCACCAACTCCACATGAATGGCTCATGATTAAATTCTTTTGAAGTGTCTTTGTTTCCTCTTCTTTAATCATAACTTCCGAGAATTTGCCAAAACCAGTTGTAACTCCGTAAACAACTTTCTGTTCTTTTACGAATTTGTCTACCACTTCTCTTGACGCTACAATTCTAGCAGTTGCTTCCTCGCTTAGTTCAACAGGCTTATGTTTTCTTGTAACATCAATTAGTTCTTGTAGTGTTAAATCGTTGCCGTTTAAAATAACTTTATCCATAATTACCCCCTAATAAATATTTCATCGTGCTAAAGTCAAAAAAACAACCGTAGCCCTAGCTCGGTTGTTCATTCGCTATTATATTGTGAATTTCATGAATTCTCATATTATTCTCCTTGAAATAGTCACTAATTAGATTGTATCATATTTAACTTTTTAATTCAATATATTTTTAAAAAAACATGCTTCAAATCACTTATTTTTTTCAATATACATTTTTGCAAGTGTATTTACATCGCCTGCTCCCATTGTAATAAATAGATCTCCAGGTCTTAAATTATCTTCTAAGAAACTAAGAGCTCCTTCAAAATCCGGATAATAGTGACAATGAATTCCCCTTTCTTCCATCGCTTTCACGAGATCTTTAGAGTGAACTTCTTTTTTATCAACCTCTCTGGCTGCGTAAATATCTACAACTACTACTTCATCAGCGAGTTTAAATGAATCTGCAAAACCGTTTAATAAAATTTTTGTTCTAGTGTATGTGTGCGGTTGGAAAACGCAGAACACCCGATTGTAGTGTGCGTTTTTCACAGCATTTAAGCTTGCCATGATCTCGGTTGGATGGTGAGCATAGTCGTCCATAACTGTAATACCATTTATTTCAGCGAGCTTTTCAAGTCTTTGGTGCACAGCTTTGTATTGGCTAATTTCACTGACGGCTTCTTCCACAGTTAATCCAACACTAACCGAAGTTGCAATTGCAGCAAGTGAATTTAACACATTGTGTGTACCCATAACCGGCAAGTTCACTTCATAGACTTGATCTTTATATTTTAACTTATAGCTTGGGTAGCCAGCTTTGTCAAATTTTAAATCAAATGCTCTAAAATCTGCATTTTGGTGCAAACCGAAAGTCCAGACTCTTCCTTTAGCCGCATTTTTTATTTTAATTAAATTTGCTTCATCTGCATTTATAATAAGAAGACTATTTTCGTCCATCTTTTCGATAAATTTAATAAAAGTGTTCTCAATTTCATAAATCGACTTGTAATAGTCCAAATGGTCTTCGTCAATATTTAGCACAACTGCCGTGCTTGGATAATATTTTAATATATTTCCCTTATATTCGCAGGATTCACAAAGCAGCAAATCTCTATCGCCCACAAGCACATTTCCGCCAATTTCATCTAAATTTCCCCCAACCAAAATAGTCGGCTTAAGCTGAGTGTGGTGAAAAATAGTTGCAAGCATGGAAGTTGTTGTCGTTTTTCCGTGAGTCCCGGTAATTGCAATTGAATTTTTATACAGCTTCATAATATTTCCCAAAACGCTAGCCCTATCCACCACTTGGATTCCACTTTTTCTAGCAGCAATGAGTTCTTCGTTATCTTCGCTGATTGCATCGGTATAAACAATTAAGTCCGGATTTTTTATATTTGCTCTGCTTTGTGGCACATGAATCTCTGCCCCATCCTTTATCAATTTTTCGCAAATTGGGCTCATTCTCATAT
This sequence comes from Ezakiella sp., assembly GCA_022778715.1. Classification (GTDB taxonomy): domain Bacteria; phylum Bacillota; class Clostridia; order Tissierellales; family Peptoniphilaceae; genus Ezakiella. The sequence goes on along the minus strand of JALFRW010000005.1, from coordinate 284,540 downwards.
CAGAACCGGTAATTTTATAACCCCTTGACATCAAAACTTCAGCAATAGCACTCATTCCAATGCCACCGATGCCAATAAAATGTATTTCTTTAATCTTTTTAAAATCTATATCCATTTCAATTCCTTTTCCATTAAAATCTCACATATTATAACATTTTACTAATTCTTTTTCAAGCTCAGCACAATTCGTACAAATTTTAAAATAATCGAAATTTTTATTTACAAAAAATTAATTTTTATTTAAAATAGTTGAAATTTTATTTAAAATGGTGTATAATTAAGTAGTCTTTTAAAGATGCAGTATTACTACGAGGTGGAAAACATGAATATTACTGATGTTAGAATTAGAAAAATTGTTGACGGCGGAAAATTAAAAGCTGTTGCAAGCGTATCATTCGACGACGAATTTGTCGTTCACGATTTGAAAGTTGTTGAGGGAATTAATGGTCTTTTTATTTCAATGCCTTCAAGGAAAGCAAAAGATGGCGAATACAGAGACATTTGTCACCCAATCAACAACGAAATGAGAAGCAGATTAGAAGATGCTATCTTCAAAGTTTACAACGAAACTGAAGATCCGGCTACGGTTGCAACTGAAGAAGTTGCTGAGTAAAAACAATTTAAGCAAGTGGTAACACTTGCTTTTTTATTGCACAATTTTATGACATAAAAATTGCTTTACATACACATAAATATATATTATTAAAAAAAATTTTAACTGTTTCTTTCCCATTATTCCCATATCTCTTAATCTCAAAAATTTTTGCCTCTAATAAAAAAACGCACAATAGGCGATGACTTAATAAAACATTGAAATAAAAGAAGGCTTAGCTTTGATATTATATCCATAAGTAGTTTTGGTTATTTACCTTGTCTACTTATGGAGTATAATATCAATCACACTTTCTATCGTCTAAAATTTACATATTAAATTTTCATCACAAAATAAGACCCTTTAAAGAATCCTTGGTTTTATTAGTATGCTATTTACAATACCCATTGTTAAAATGGATACTCTAAGCAGCACACCAACGACTCATTTTTTTGATTTTCAACTTTGGTAGAAGTCTTGAACTCCTTGTATTTACATAACTATTTGCCTCTATCACTATTATGACACGAAACCCACCTGTAAAATCCTATAGTAAAATCAATGTCTAAAGCTGCTAATTTTTAGATCTATTCAGGTGGATTACTATCATTGTAAACTGAGATTCATGTAACAATTCTATGTAATTATCATTTTAATTGTCTTTCCATTATAACAATTGTTCCCTGACCGTTATCGATTTCTATTCCTTTTGGTACGAAATTATTTTTATTCCAAAATGCCGCACTTTGAGAGTTTCCCTTCATATAACCAAGTCGGATTGCTGAAAAACCAATTTCCTTTAATTCTGAGAAACATTCGCCTATAATCTCTGTCCCTACTCCTGTTCCTTGTTTATCAGATAATACCATGAATAATCCAATAAATGCGGTGTCTTCATTAGGATAATACAGAATCAAATCCATAATAGCAATAAGCTCCTTTTCTTCAAAGAAACCAATATAGTATTTATCTTCTAAGCTCTTTTTTGGTGGCAAAGCTTTCATATCATCTAACACACTCTGTATGTTCGGAGCAGGAGGACAATACTCAAAATAAAGCGGGTTTGTACATTCTAGTTTTAATACAGCTGCAGCATCTGATGCCTTTAGTTCTTTTACTTTATATTTTGAAGATAATTTGTTTATTTCTATTCTCATGCTAACACCTCCGCAAATTGCAATTTAGATAATTATAATCTTTCATCTGTCACAATGTGTAAAATTTCTTTATGTTTAGATTGTAAATATGACTTCATAAATACAGGATATGCCACAACCTTATCAAGGTCTTCAATAGGTATCCAATGCATATTTTCTTTAACTCCTTGAGTAAAACTATTACTCATTAATTTTTGTGTCCCTCTTGATTTCATTAAAAAATAAAAAGCTATTTCATGAGAATCTAATCCTTGATATTTTCCTGTAGACTCAACAAAGAAATTTTCATGGATAATTGCAAGATGTTCAATTTCATAATGAATTCCCGTTTCTTCAAACACTTCTCTTTGCACGGCTTCTTCAGCCGTTTCGCCAATATGAACTCCTCCGCCAATCGAATAGTAATAGTCATTTATTTCATTTCCGGCAAATAGAACACAGTCATTTTCAACAATAATTGTTGCAGCTCTATACCTGAATCTTTTATTTTTACTTTGAAAACTACAATCTTTCTGCATATTTATTCTATCCTTCCCTTTATGTTGATGTACTGTTTACAACATTTATTTTTGTAATAACCGCTCTAAACAGCACATCAACTATTCATTTTTTTAAACTTTGGCAGAAGCTTTAAAGCCCTGGTATTTACTTGACTATTTGTCTGTGTCATTATTATGACACGAAACCCCGAGCAAAGGTCAACGACAATGTCCGACTCTTTTAGGTTTGCATTCTCAATAGGATTGCCACAACCCAGTCCTAGATTGGCCCCCAGCTCTAAATCTTCTTCTGTGTAGCCGAGTGACAGAGCCAGCCTTCGCTCCATTTCTCCGTCCTTCTAATCCCATCCTGCTTGGCAATATTTCTATAAAAATCAGCAGTTGTCTTTTTAAAATCTTTCATTATAAATTCTCCTAAATACATATAATTTATCATTTGAATTTACTTTATCAAATACAAAACCATAATCATTAAAATCTTTTAAATCATCAAGCCTTGTAATTTTATTTTTAACTATAAAATTCGCCATCTTGCCGCGAAGTTTTTTTGAAATTGTTGAATGACGCTTTTCTTTGCCATCCTTTATTTCATAAAAATCAAAATCTATAAAATCAAAATCATTTCTATTAATCATAGACGAAAACTCATCGCTCGCCAAATTTAAAATCGTTTCGCCTTTTGTAAAATAATTATTATAATAATCTACCCATAGTTTTTTTAGACTAATACCATTTACTTTCAAATTCGCATTGAAATCCAAACGATATGGCTTGACAATATCATTCGGCTTTAAGCAACCATAAAACGCACTAAGTATCACAACATCATACACCTCTTCCGCATTAAAATGCATCTCCTTAAACGCCATCCCATTATACATATCAAGCGCGCAAAATGAATCGCCTTTGTCAAAATTATTATAATACTCATACACCTCGTCAATAATTTTGTCGCTAACTTTTAGAATCTTTTGTAAATCAGCCTTTGAAAGCCTCTGAATTTCATTTAAAATTTCACGAGTAATATCGTTTAACTTAACTTTTTTATTCTTTCTCTCTGTAAACGCCATCTCCTTTGATGGCGATAAAATAATTTTCATAAACACCTCTATTATTTATATACCACAAACCGACAACAAAAAAGCAGACTTAAACCTGCTAATTATTTGTTTTCTATTCCCTAACAAAGCTTTCAGACTGTGATTTGTATATTTTTGCAAACATTCCATCTCGTTTGATTAATTCATCAAAATTTCCATCTTCAACAATATTTCCTCTATCCAAAACAATAATCCTATCAATGTATTTAATCGCTCCCATCCGATGCGTTACTATGATTTCTGTTTTATTTTTAGAATGTTCTTCAAAAAAATCATATATTTCTTTTTCATTTAACGGATCAATCGCCGAAGTTGGCTCATCAAGTGTTATTAAATCTGAACTTTTATTAAATCCTCGTAGAATTGCAACCCTTTGCCATTCTCCGCCTGACATTTCATGTCCACCAAATTCCTTTAACATCATACTATCTAAGCTTATGTCATCTCTTTTTAAAAATTTATTTGTGTCTTCTTGACTAAAATTTATTTCATTATTAAAAGAAATATTTTCTTTTAAACTTAATGCATATCTACTAAAAAATTGAGAAACCTGACTTGTGCTATTGTATAAATATTTTTCGCCAATCTCATTTGTAGATATACCATCATGATATACAGATCCTGTTATTGGTAATAATTCTCCTATAATAAGACGGGCCAGAGTAGTTTTTCCTGATCCATTTATACCGACAATTGCAATTTTTTCTTTAGGTTTTATTTCTAAATTAATTTCACTAACTGCATTTTTTGTTGTGTTTTTATATTTAAAAGAAACATCTTGCAATTTTATAGTTCCATTATTATGAATTTTATCACCCTCACGCTCTTTCATATTTATAAAATCAAAATAAGGTCTAACCATATAACTAAATTGCCTGCCATAATTAAGTAGTGAAATTATATTTTCGCATTGCATTTTTATATTATCACATGCAGAATATACCCCTCCAAACTCAGAAAAACTTATTCTATTTAGATATAGCATAATTGACGGTGCAACAAGACCAACTGAATTCGAATAGACATGAAGCAAAATAAGTTTTAAATTAAATTTATATATTGAATTAGTTTCTCCCTTAATTAAATCAAGATATTCATCTGAAAAATGTGAAAATTTATCTTGAAAAAAGTCATCTGCAAAATTCATTCTACTTTCTATAAATTGTGGATTTCCTGATATTGCTGATTGATTTATCTTTTTAAGTCTTGAAATTTCAATTCTATTATCACGATTTTCAATTTTGATATTTGATTCGTAAATTTGCGATGCTACAATTGGAATAAGAGCAATAATAATCGCTATTGATAAATATATATCAATATTAAGGATAATGGCCACGAGCGATAAACTAGAAATTATTGTTGTAATTAATTCAAGCGAGGTCTGCATTAATCTAAAAATATTAGTTCCAGCAAATATTGCTTGATTTATCTTCGTATCACTTACTGGATTTATTAAATCAACACTAGAAATTCTGTCTATCTTTTTGTGTATAATTTCTTTTAATCTAGATTCAATTCTTGGCATGCTTACAAAGGTAGAATAAAATCTCATGTAAAATATATTATGAAAGCGGGAAATAAATAATGCAACAGAAAATAATACTACTGTTTTTACATTAACATGTCCTACTAGTAAAATATTTTCAACCTCTTTAAATAATTTAAGAACCGAAAATGTATAAATAATTGGACCGAGTAATTTTATTGCTAGAGAAAAAATTATCATAATAAAATCATAAGGAGCGACTTTTATTATAAGCTTTATAGATTTTAGTGCGTTTTTCATAAGTACATCTCCTTTTGTGAGTTGTAGAGCTTAGAGTAATAATCTGTCTCCATCAGCTCTTCATGAGTCCCAATTGCATAAATTTTCCCATCTTTTAAAACAATTATTTCATCTAAATTACTCGTAGCCCCAAGTCTATGCGATATTAAAAGAGAGATTTTATTTCTTAGGATATTTTTATATTTATTATACATCTTTGATTCTGAAATTGGATCTAAGAGTGCATTTGGTTCATCTAAAATATATAAATAAGATTGTTTTAATAAAGCACGTGCAATCGCAACTCTTTGCCACTCCCCACCAGATAGTGATACCGAATCTCTTGATATATTTGACAAATTAGTTTCAGTTCCATTGGGAAGTTTATTTATAATTTCATTTATATTCAGACTTTCAAGCACTTCATCATTTAAATTCATATCACCATTAAAACTTAGATTATCATATAAACTTGCCGGATAATGATAAGAGTTTTGAAAAACAACCGAAATTAGTTTTTTAATATCAGTTTTTTTGTATTGCGATATATCTTTACCATTTACTAATATTTTTCCGAATGTCGGCTTATATAGTCCCATTAATAATTTTGTCAGCGTAGATTTTCCTGAGCCATTTTCTCCAACTAATCCATAATTTTTATTTATTAACTTAAATGAAACACCATTTAATACAGATTTTTCTGCCCCTGGATATGAAAAATACACATCACAAAATTCTATCGTGTTAATATTATCGATTGGCAAATTTCCATCTGCAAAATTTTCCAAATTCATAAAATTATCAAAATTATTTTTCTTTAATCGTGCATTATTATAATTAAAATATGAAAAAACGATCTCGCTTATAGAGGACTTAACCTCAATCAATTGATAAAAAAGTGACATAAATAAACCTATACTTATCATATTTATCTTAAGCAGATTAACAAATTTAAATATAAAAGAAATTATGAGTACAACAAATAAAATCTCAAAAATAAAATCTCTTGAAAATCTCCTTGTAGCAATTAATTTATTTTTATCAGCAGCAGATTTAAAACTTTTAATAAATTTATCATTAAAAAAAGTCTCAGTTCTAAAAATTTTTCTTTCACTTAAAAATTCATTATTAATCAAAACATTTGAATAATAATTTGCCATCCTCATATTTGCACGATAATTCTTCCATATATCCCCACTCTTATTAAAATTATAAGCTTCTATAAATAGCATCACAATTATAAAAAGTAAAGCTATAACTGAATAAAATACCGAAAATTTAAATAGCACAAAAATTGTTCCTAAAAATATAATGAGCGATTTTATAATTTTCGAAGCATTATCAATCAAGTCCTTATTAAATCCAGATTCATTAATAGCAGCATCATACATATCCCTGACATTACTATCTTCAATATCTGATATCGCAATTTTTTTGAATTTACTAATTAATTCTCTTTCTACATCTGACTTATAAAATTCATAGTTATAATCGGATATTTTTTTATCAAAAATTAATATTATACGTTTTAAAAATACCAGACCAACAAAAGAAAATAGAATTATGAAAAAATACTCACTCTTAACAGAATCAATAATATAACTTCTAAAGAAAATCATAAAGATAGAATATAGTCCCAAAAGAAACGCCAATATAGATTTGCATGCAAAAAACTTATTTAACTTAAACTTCATATTAAATATATCCTGAAATTATATGTTCAATTGTTGAGCAATTTCTTCTGCCTGTTTTTAAATTATGCAATATACAACCTCCCAAGCATGTAGCCGACTTACTACATTCACAGCAAGTCTTATCATTTGTAAAATCTGAAGCCTCATACCATTTATATAACTTGCTATAGCCATATTCAACAGCGCCATTACCTTTTAAAAATCCAATCTTTGAACCTTCAAAATTTATATCATTTACACACTTGTATATTGAAAGATCATGCAGTATATGAATTGTATTTAAGTCACCACATGCCTCACATGAAGAAAATAGATTTCTATTTTTAAAATTTTTAAAACCTAATTCTTTTGAAGTTTTATAAAAATCTTGTAACGATATATTTTGTGTAAATGAGTTTAGCTTTGACGGTGTATAACTGCAAGTGCTAAAAACTCTTCTAATCAATACATAAATATGCTTTCTTAATTCTGGTGAAATGCAACTTAGTGTATTGCGTATATCATCCAATGACTCATTTTCTATATTCAATCTCATTATTGGTTTAAATCTTTCGTGGTTAACACTTAACTTAGTTATCATCTCCATTTTATTTATTAACAAATCAAAACTCTCAGCGCCATTGTTAAATATTCTAGATTTATTATGTTTTTCTTTTGTACCATCAAAAGTTATTTGAAAATATTGACAATTATAATTTAAAAATTCATAAAAAAATCTTCAGTTATAAGCGAGCCATTAGAAACTATAGAAGTATATATCAAATCTATCTTTTGAAATTTTTTTTACATTAAATAAAAATTCTAGAATTTCTTGTTTTCTAAGCAAAGGTTCTCCTCCAAAAAAACCTAAATATAATTTTCTGAAATTGTTTTTATTCATTTCTATGTATTTTAAGACTATTTCGAAGTATTTTTTTTGTTCAGTTAATTTGATTCCCTTCTCAAAACAATATGGACAGCTAAAATTACAATCCAAAGTTGGCATTATAATTAAAGCCTGACTTTCCCTATCAAAATATTTTTTTGTATATATATAATTAAGAACGTTTTTTTCACTAATATCACTATCTACTATGAATCCCTGATTATAAAGGGCCTCAAAATAATCGCTTTTTTTATCATTCAATACTTTTTTTATAAAATCTCTATCATCAATTTCTATTAAAGATTTTGTGAATGAATTGAAAACAAAATATCCATTTATTTTTTTACATAACAATTGTAAATACTTTCTTTATACATACTTGTCTCCTTTTTTGAAATATCTAGTAACAAGATTTCTCGTTATGATATTTTGACCCTTAACAGCCACTTTATTAAGTACAGGTTATTTTAAACCTGTACTTAAATTACTCCTACCCCCAACAATTACCAGTGCAATCTATGCACATAGGTGCTGTTTTTTCAACGTAAATTACAGCTTCCTTTACAGTTGTTACTGCTTCATTAAGTAATTTCATTCTGATATACTTCCTTTATCATATTAAAACATATAAAATATCAATTGTCAAATTTAATTATCTGTTTTTTACCTTTTGATTTTTACTGATAAGTAAAAAAATATTCAATCTTCAATTCATCTACTGCTTTTAATCCATTTCATCAACCAGACATTCACGTTCATAAAATAATTCATAACTTGAGATACCGAATTTATCTCTTTTATTGTATTAAATGCTTCGCCTCTTTTATGCTAATTGGATGGATTTCATAATTTTAAAAAAATACACATCTGCATATTTTTCTCACAGATGTGTATAATAAAAATTTAAAATTGATATGGTATTTCGCAGTAAATTTTGAGCCTTTTCCCTCCACACTCTCCAAGTAAATTTTTCCGTCAATTTTTTCAACTGCATGTTTTACAATCGATAGCCTATACCTGATGAGCCTTTCATATGTCTAGATGTGTCAACTGTATAAAAGCGTTCGAAGATTTTCTCTTGATCTTTGTCGCTAATTCCAATGCCGTTATCTTCAAATCTGATTATAAAATTGTTTTTAAATATATCCTCTTATTATACTCAAGATGCTTTATAAATCAAGCAAAGGGGTATAGAATGTAATAGGAGGTTTTTATGAAAATTTTTATAAGAGAAACTGAAGATTTAAATGTAAAATTTGTTGCAAGCGATGTAGAAAATCCTTGTGGCAGAATGCAAGGACTTATGAACAACAAATTCTTCACTGCAAAATGTGGCGAAGTATTTTTAAGTCTTGACGAAGAAAAGCCAGCACTCTTTGTTGGTCTTGGTAAACTTGAAGATCTTACTATTGATAAGATTAAAACAGCCGCTTTGAAGGCTGGTCAAAAATTGACAGAGCTTGGCACCAAAAAAATTATGATTAAAATGCGTTCAAGAATTGAAGACGTAAACAAACAAGCACTTGCAATTGTTGAGGGACTTTTGAATTCAACTTATCAATTTGATAATTATAAATCAGAAAAATCCCCAAAAAGTCAGCTTGAAGAAATTAACTTCTTCCCTAAATTTGCTGAGGGTGTAAATGAAGCAGATTTTGAAGAACTTTTAATCAAATGGCAAGGCATCATCTTTGCAAGAGATCTTGTAAATACTCCTGCAAATGATATGACTCCAAGCATTCTTGCAAAAAATGCTGAAAGCTTAAAAGAATACGGCGTTAATGTTAAAGTTTTTGGCAAAGATGAAATTGAAAAAATTGGCATGAAGGCATTTTTGTCTGTTGCAAGAGGCAGCAACGAAGAGCCAAAGCTAATTGTAATGGAATATATGAAGGGTGAAGGCGATCCGATTGTTCTTGTTGGCAAGGGTTTAACTTACGACTCAGGTGGATATAGCTTGAAGCCATCGGACGGTATGAAGACTATGAAATCAGACATGGGCGGCAGCGCTGCAGTAATCGGCGCTATGAAGGCAATTTCAATGGCAGGACTTAAGAAAAATGTTGTTGCGATTGTTGCAACATGCGAAAACATGGTTGACGGAGGTGCGTACAAGCCTGGAGATATTATCGGATCATTGAAGGGCCTTACTATCGAAGTTGACAACACAGACGCAGAAGGTCGTTTGACACTTGCAGATGCTGTTTTCTACGGCGAAAAGAATTACAAACCAAAGATGTTAATTGACCTTGCAACACTTACTGGTGCATGTCTTGTTGCACTTGGTATGCACAGAAGTGGCGTTATCGGCAGATGCGACAAATGTGTAAAACGCGTTCTTGATGCTGCAATTGCTGAAGACGAAAAGGCATGGGGTCTACCTTATGGCGAAGAATATCGTGAACTTAATAAATCTGATATTGCAGACATTAAAAATAGTGGCGGAAGATTTGGCGGCAGCTCAAGTGCCGGAGAATTTGTTGGTGCATTCCTAGAAAAAACAACTCCATGGGCACATATTGACATCGCTGGACCTGCATATAATTCTTCACCATATAGATACGAACCAGCTGGCGGAACAGGCCACATGGTTAAGACTTTGTTCAGAATAGTTAAGGAGTCATAATGGATTTAAAATTATATTATAAACCTGAATGTCCGTTTTGCGTTAGAGTTTTAGATTTTATGAAAGAAAATAATATCGAACTCGAAATGAAAAATATTCACGACGGTACAAACAAAGAAGATTTAATCAAAAAAGGCGGCAAAGACCAAGTGCCATGTTTATTTATTGACGGCAAAGCGATGTATGAATCGCTTGACATCATCGATTTTCTAAAACAAACATTCAACAAATAGGAGTAAAAATGTATATTAAAACATTTTTTGACAATTAAAGGCTAAACTTTGAAGCGATTGCAAACTTAGCAAAGATGCTTCAAGATGCTGGATTCAAAGAATTGCACGAAGACGAAAAGTGGGCATTAGAGCCTCACAAAAAATACTATGTAATTAAAAACGACACATCAATCATCGCATTTAGAATGGGAAGCGATGCAAAAAAACGGCTTTACAATTGCCGGAAGCCACTCGGATTCACCAGGCTTTAGAATAAAACCAAATCCTGAAATGGTAAAAGAAGATGTCGTCCGTGTTAAACACAGAAGTTTATGGCGGCCCACTTCTATCAACATGGTTTGATCGTCCACTATCAATCGGCGGTAAAGTTACAGTTGATTTGGGCGATCCTTTAAAACTAAAAGTAATTAAATATATGTCTAAGGAAAACATTGTGTTTATTCCATCAGTCGCAATTCACATGAATCGCGAAGCAAACAAAGGCTGGGAAATAAACGTACAAGAACACACACTTCCTGTCGTCGGCTTAAATAAAGATTTTAAACTAATCCCTTATATCGAAAAAGAGATTGGCGAAAAAATTATTTCGCACGAACTATATTTAACTTGCGACACAAAATTTGAATATGTAGGAGTGGACAAGGAATTCTTTATGACAGGACGCATCGACAACCTTGCAATGGCTTACGCAAATATAAATGCACTTATAAATGCAAAAGATGGATCAAAAACTGCGGTTGCTTATGTATCTGACAACGAAGAAATCGGAAGCATGACATCTCAAGGCGCATTCGTACCATTCTTCCGCGAAACATTAGAAAGAATCGTCATTGCAAACGGTGGAAATTTTGAAGATTATAGAATTGCACTAAAAAATTAATTTATGATCTCATCTGACCAAGCTCACGCAGCGCATCCAAACTTTGCGTCTTACGCTGACCCGACAAATCGTCCACGCATAAACGAAGGACCCGTCATAAAGGTTGCAGCAAACGGAGCATACACATCAGATGCAAATTCAATTGCAGTGTTTAGAAATCTTGCTCGTATTGCCGGAGTTAAAACACAAACATTTGTAAATCGCTCCGACAAACGCGGCGGCTCCACAATTGCATCAATCACCACATCAAAACTCGACATCCCAATAGTAGACGTCAAAAACCCAATGTGGGGAATGCACAGCGCAGTAGAAACAGCAGGCGTCAAAGACCAAGAAGCAATGGAAAAAATAATAACAGTTCTCTTCGAACAATAGATATTAAAACAAAATATTTAAACTTAAAAAGCTTGTGGATTTACCACAAGCTTTTTCTCATTATTCTATATAACTATAATCAATAACTTCTACTTCCCCGTCAAAACACTAACCTTTTTGATTTACAACTTATTGATATTATTATACTTTATTTAACTTTCCATGCTCCATATTATATACAGTAAAATTCTCAAATTCATTTAACTCGTGACTTACCATTATTACATTTTTACCAGAATTTACGTATTCCCTTAAAAAGTCAAATAACTTCTCTTTTAATCTTGGGGCAAGTGCATTTGTAGGTTCATCCAGTATTAAGATTGTGGGTTCATTTATAATTGCTCTTGCAATTGCAACTTTTTGTTTCTCGCCCCCAGACAAATGTTTTACTTTTTTCTTTTTTATATCTTCCATTTCCAAAAGAGAAATACATTTTTCAATTTGCTTCTTTCTGTCAAAAATATTAAATTTACCACTATAAAAAAGAGGTATTGATATATTATAAGTTACAGATTCATTTTCAATCAAATTGTAATCTTGAAATACGAATCCAATCTCACGATTTCTAATTTTTGGTATTTTTGTTATTTTTAATCTATCAATATCTATTCCATTAAAAATATACTGTCCCTTATATTTTTTATCAATTAGCCCTATTATTTTTAATAAAGATGTTTTTCCACTCCCATTTTCACCTACTATTAATACACCTTCACCACTATCCATTTTAAACTCGCATTCATCTAAAACCAATAATTCATCTTTTGTATTTTCAAAATATTTTTTAGAAATTTTTAGTTCAATCACCTATTCACCACCTACATATCTTTCAAGATTTTCATTTTTAATTAATATATATAATATAATCTCTGCAAAAACAAATTCTATAATACATATTATAGGAATAACTTTACTCGCTATTGCATCTTTATCAATAGTATTTGCCCATGTTAAAAATAAAAAATTGCAAATCATTATAATTATTATAAACATAGAATTTCTTAAAAATATATCTTTAACAGTAGCTCCTGATATAATATGCACAATGTTTTCATTACGCATTTTATATAGGACATTCTTATAAAATATTATAAGTGATATATATATACCAGTTATTACAATAATTAAAAATGGTATTACATATATTATTATAAAGCTAACCTCATTTTCTTTGCTATTCTCTATATATTTAATTCGTATAGTCTTATCTTCAAATTTTTTAACAAATTCCTCAGCTACTTTATTTTTAATTTCCTCTTCTGAAAAGCTTAAATTATTTATAACATCAGAAAAACTATCCACAGTCAATTTATAATCTGTCAATTTATTCAAATCTGCCATATAGAAATTTTTATCTTTAGTGTCAAAGTCAGAAATATTTAGGTTTTCAATATTTATATAATCTATACTATCATTTACTTTAACAGCTTCCTTTCTCAGTTTATCGTTATTTTTAGAAACTGCCCATATATATCTTACCTTACTATCATCTATAAAATTACCAACCAAAACAAATATTCTACAATTGTACTTTTCGTTTAAATCCTGTGAAATAAAGTAACTTTGACCATTTTTAGATAACAATGCATCTGTTTCTTTTATCATACTATCTAAATCATTAAATTCAAAAGATATTGGTACCGGCTCAAAATATGTTTGTGTATTTAATTTTAAATCTGCAATATTGTTATTACTTATCGCCATGCACATGCTTGTTACCATAAGACTAACGGCTATCACTAAGAATAGTATGACAATAAAAATTGTTTTATTATTTAGGATATACTTAGTTGAATGTCTAATAATCATATATTTACCTCACTTCTCTTAATGAGTATATTGTATTCATTGCAAAGCTAATAAAATTGACTATAATTATAGTGACTAAAACCAACAAATATATCTGCGATATATTTGACCTTGTTAAAGATAATAAATCAACAGAATCCAAATATAATATAGTTAGTTCCATCGAAACAGTTGATATCAATAAAGTTATAACAAGATTTGTAATAAATTTATTTAAGAATATTTCCTTAATACTAGCCCCACATATTCTAATAGCGTTCATATAAATTTTATATTTTGATAAAAATATAAAACTTACTACTATGAATAAAATATAAAACAATATTGTACTAATCAGAAAAAATTTCACATATAATCTTCCCTTAAAAGATATTTTTATAGTCTCATAAATAGAATTGGCTTTACTTTTTATATTAAACCCCGCACTAATTAACTTGCTAGTAGCTTCATTAATAATACGGTTGCTATCACTATCAATATATATACTGGTTATATCCCCTCTATTAATTGAAAATAAATTTTTTGCTATCTTGATATCTTCTTCCGCTTGAAAAATCTCAGAATATATATCAAAAACATGTATTATATCTGTATTATATTCTTCTTCAAAATATTTTATTTCAGATTGGCTAATAGTCATACCATTATTAAACATTTCTACAACTGGATATGATAATATCGAAACATTGCTATTTTTTTTATAATCATAAGTTGAAAAATATCTATATTCTCCATTTGAAATAATTTTAGAAGAATTAGAATAGTAAAACATACTAGGATCATAAACGCCTATAACACTATCATTATTTGTCTTTGCTATAACTTTGATGTCATCGTATTTTTTTAAAAAATCAAGAGTGATATTATTATCCCTAAGTTTTTCAAAATATCTAAAATCTCTAGTCATCCCATAATAAATATTACTAAAATCACTTCCTACTAAATAGTTTATACCAAAAACTGCTATGATAGAAAAAGCAATAGTTAATATAAAGTATAAATAATTTCTTCTAATCATAAAAACTCCTCATGTTTTAAAATTATATGCTGGAATTTTCCAGCATATAATTTTATTTAACAATTTTCCATGTTTTGATCATTTTGTCATCTCTAAATATTCCACCACCATATATTGAGTCTCCCACACTATGAACATTATTTCCTCTTAAAGGAGTAGTTTTATAATTATAATGAACAGTAGTTTTAGCCTTATTATTCCACTTATCTTTTACTGTTATTCTCTCAATTCTCTTTACCGCATCATTTTGTCCATGCGAATAAGTTGTCACTTCGCTTATTTCCCCTTGTACATTATATCTAATTCTTACCCACTCAAAATAACATTCTCTGTCATTTTCACAAATATCTCTATCTGTTCCTCTTACTGAAACTTCTCCATAGTATGTGTCAGCAAAATAAGAATCTCCATGCTCTGTTTTTGCGTATGTTCCATCTGAATGCCAAAATAGTATATCAACTTTGGCATACACCCCTATTGCCATTGCTAGCACTAGCATAATAGCAAGACAAAACCCAATTTTCCTTTTCATAACAATCCTCCTTAATTATATTTAAATAGTATGTTAATTTATTTAAGTAAACTATTATACTATTTATTAACTACAATGTATCATATAAAATATAAAAATGCAAGTCTTTTTTTATTTTATTTTTTCATAATATTATTTTTATTAGCATTAATTTTATTATGAATAAAATTAATGTAAAATTTCCTTTATAAAAATATATTTTCGTATTAAATTATTAATATTTCATATCTATGTTATTAATTTTTCTTTTCTAAAGTCGATTTCAAATAATCTAATACGATTTATTAATATTATTCAAATAAAAAGACGGTTCAAAACCGTCTTTAAAATTCAACTATTAACTGGCTCTAATATAATCAAGCAGATTTTTACATAACTAAGTCAATATTCATATCATCAATAACTTCCACTAACCTATCAAAACTATCTCATTTATTATTCATTTCAAAAACATTCTCATCATACAATTGAAAATAACTTCTCAAATGAAAATAATATTCCGCGACCCTTACATCGCCATTTTTAAATTCATCATTACTTACCCCTCGTGCAAGCGACAACCATATAAAAAGATAATTTTGATTTGCAAATATAAATCCGCTGTTCTCCTCAAGCATCAATATCGGAAACTCTTTTTTCTTCTTTGTTATCGGATCATATATAAAATTCTTATTTTTTTCTATGTCTTTTACTCTATAAAGCTTAAGACTGATACTTCCATACTCGTCTTTGATATCTTGCAAATACGAATCAACCGTTATCTTGTCGCCAATATCTAAATCGCTGTATTCTATATAATCGCCCTCAATATTCTCCTCTATAAATTCTAACAATTCATCGTTGTCCCGATAATAAGGCTTTATAAAAAGATACTTTTCTTGCTGCTTTGTAAAGTTTAATTTATTGTTATTGTGTTTCTCCATGTTATACCAACATCCCATTTTGCATTTGTTACATTATATCCTTGTATATCATCAACATATATTCTAACTTTTTCGATTTCTTCATCTAAATAAAAATCATCTACTGTGAAATTACTAATTTTTTTAGCAGGGCAATACCTATACCCATTTGTACTTGTGAAATATACTTCGTCAGAAAAAATGCTATTATCAGATATTTCTATTTTATTCCACTTAAACTCTCCATATAAATACTTTCCCCTCCAGAAAATTATAAGCTCACACTTTCCAGTACCATATTTTCAAATTACTGCTGCCGTTAAAACTGTGCCAACTTCAATTGATCTAGTTTGAAAACTATAATCAGCCTCAAACTCTTCGTATGAGTCATATACTTTTGCCTCAATAGTATTGTGATTCGCGTTAATAGATATTGAATTAAATACTATCAAAGTAAGTGCTAGTATTAAGCATATGCTCTTTTTCACTCTACAATTCATATCAAATCCTACTTTATTTTTGGAAACAGTAATCGAACTACTCCATCAAATGATAAACTGTTCATTAACTGTATTTTATCATATAAATTGCATATATTCTAGCTTTTCTACTATTCATATTTCTCTACAATATATTAAAAAATAATGTTTTCGTTAGAGATAAATTTTATATTCCGCGATCCTTACATCGCCATTTTTAAATCTCATACACTTTGTCAAATTTTATTATCATATCATCATTCAGATGATGACTGACCATTATGAGCGTTAAATTTTTATCATTCAAAAGAGTGTTTTCTATTATCTCTCGATTTTCTTTGTCAAGCGCACTTGTTCCTTCATCAATTAAAAGCATATCGCATCCTTGTAATAGCGATCGTGCAACTGCAATTCTTTGTTTTTCTCCACCAGAGATACTCTTGCCATCATCTCCAACTATTGTATCCAATCCATTTGCTTGGAATTCTAAAAAGTTTTGTAATGAGGATTTTTTAAGTGCATCTTTAATTTCATTATTCGAAAAACTTTTACCAAGGGTTAGGTTTTCTCTTATTGTATCATTAAATAAATATATATCCTGTGAAACATATCCGATATTATAATCAATCGCATCTTTTTCTTTAGCCACACCATCATAAAGTACATCGCCTTCATAGTCATCAATAATGCCCATTATAATTTTTAAAATTGTTGACTTGCCACTGCCAGATTTTCCAACTATTGCATATTTATGATTTTTCTTAAATTCCATATTTATATTATTTAAAATTTCTTTTTCATCATAACTATAAGAAATATTTTTTAATTCTATTTTATCTTTAAAACTTAACTCCCTTTCTTTAATATTATTGTCTTTAATAATTTCAAAATATGATCTTGACTGCATAATACTATTTTTTGCATTTACAAAATTATTTAATCCATTACTTACTCCGCCAATCAAATTTGCAGCTCCTGCTATTACAGCCACACCAATCCTTCCGTAAACCGCAAGCACAACAACTAAAACTTCTGATAAAACTTGCAAAAATACACTAATGTAACCCATAATGCATTCTAAAATTTCCACAATATAATTTTGCCTGAATTTTGCATCTTCACTAATATTGCTTGCCTTTGCACCTTTTGAAACATACCAATTCTTTCTATTTAGTATTTTAAGTATACTTATGCCATATAATAAATCCTTAAATTTCCCCATTGCAATTGATTGAGCTTTTAAATTTTCTTCACCTAACTTTTCAAATTTGTCTTCAAAGATCTTTGGCATATACCACATAATTAATGTTGTAATTATTGCAAATATAAAAAGATAAATATCAATATAAATAAGAGCAATTATGCTCCACAAAATCTGTGCAATTCTTCCCAACATATTAAATAGTGGCTCCCAACAAAGTCTTGTTATCTCATTTATATTATGTGTTACATACGAAATATAATCACTCTTGTCCGACTTATATATATTTGAAATAGTATCATTATAAACACTTAAATAGATATCATTTCTAACATCGTTGTTAAATATTCTAATTGCATCTGCTCTTTTATATGCTTCAAAGCTACATATAAGAAAATATATTCCCCATGTAATAAAAGAAATGACTGTCCATTTTAAAAATAAATTAAAATTTAGCTTAATAGCACCATCAAAAGCATTTATTGCAAAAAGCTGCACTAGAACCTGGCAGCCCCACATAATAATTTGCAAAAATACAACAGATAGAAATGCCCATTTATTCTTTAATATATATTTTTTGTAATTCATGAGCATTCCTCCTTCGTTTTTATATTGCACTTAATTTATTCTAGCAAATATACTATAACGCATGCAAAATATTTACGCCTTTGGTTTTTCTGTTACTTTAACTGTTTTATTTTTTATTTCGACTACATGTGTGCAATAATTCATGATATCTTTGTTATGGCTAATGATAAAAATTATTCTATCATCAACATTTTTTAATACTTCGCTCATTAGTTCAGTTTCGGTTTCTTTATCAAGCGAACTTGTTGGTTCGTCAAGTATTACAATTTTTGCATCTTCTGTAAAATATCTTGAAAGTGCGATACGCTGTTTATCCCCACCCGATAAATTGGCGCCATTTTCTACAATTATTTCATCAAGATTTTTAAATTTCGACAAAAATGGCATATTCTCATAAATTTCTTTTGCAATCGGTTTTCGTCCAAAATTTAAATTGTTATAAATCGTATCTGTAATTATCGGTGTATTTTGTGAATAATAAGATATTGATTTTAGATATTCAGAATTTTTGATATCTTCAATAGGTATCTCATTTATATAAATTCCCTTTGCATTTCTATATTTAGGAATTAATTTTACAAGTGTACTTTTTCCTGTTCCACTCTCACCCATTATGCCGACAATATCCCCAGCTTTAAACTCCATCTTAATATCATTTAATAGATTTTTGTCTAAAATATCCACAGATTTTATATCAAATTTTATTGATTTAATATCTTGTGGCATATCCATAACACCGTCTTCTTCTTTAAATTCAATAAGTGTTTTTAAATAATCATCTGCCGCCTTTACATCTGCAAAGCCAAGATTTGTCCACGATAATCCTCTAATTGCATTTGAAAAATAAGGAAATACAAGCATTACATAAACAACTCCGCCAAATGCATCCTTATTTGAGAGAGCAAGTGCTGCTAGGAAGATTATAGTTAAATTTTGAATTATTTGATTTAAACCAATTAATAATCCTGATACACCATTTGCAACATAATTAACTTTTTTACGTACGCCTTCTGATCTTAAGATGTTTTTTGCAAGCGTTGGAAGAAGTCTTTCATTCTCTGGATTTTGTTTTATAAAATCCACTTGCGACACAACAGAATTTATATTTCTGTGCGATTCTGAACTTGCGTTTCTTAAATTGACAGATAATTCCGCAAGCTTTTTATTAAGTATTTTAAATCCAAAGTAATGGATAGGAAGTGTTATAAACATCAAAATTGCAGCAATATGATTAAGTGTCCACGCTAAATATATTGTAACTACAATTGTAACAATATTTACAACAAGTGTTGGTATTACATCAAAATAAAATGACGCGTATGCCTCAGCTGCATTATATACAAACTCTCTAATTGCTGTTGGACCATCGGTAATATATTTATCATATTTTAATTTAAAAACATCTTTATATAAAACATCACTCGCTCTTCCATGATATTGCTGAATTAATTGATTTTTTGTAAATACAGAAATAAAATCAACAATATAACCTGCAACAAGAAGTCCAATTACCATTAAAATATCTTTAACACCAATCGAACCAACATTCTCAACTACATTATTAAGTGTAATTGGTGCAAAGACAAATAAAATTGCTGAAAACAAACAAAGAGAAAGTAGCAATATAAAACCAGGTGCATTCACAATCCTACGCATATTTCTCTTTTTAATCTTCAAATCATTTTTCATTTACAAACCACATCTTTCCACAATTTTTATGATAATCACAATCCTTAAACTCTTTATCATCAGAAGTATTAAATGAATTTATTCTCATGTTAATGATTAAATCCTTATATTTAAATTTAAGCTGCCCCCTAATCATATTTGCGTTTCATAAGATATGTAATCCATATCTTATATCGTAATTCTTAATTGGCTCTTTGTCAATAGTTGTGATATATTCCTACTGCTATTAGTGTAGAGCCAAAGATTTTATGTAAACAAAAAGACGGTTCAGAACCGTCTTTAAAATTAATACCATTTCAATTATACACATTTCAGCTGCATCGCCACGGCGTACACCTGTTTTAATAATTCTTGTATATCCACCGTTTCTTGATTCATACTTAGCGTTATATTCTGTGAATACTTTTTTTGCTGCCTCATTATCGAATAGGAATGAGTTGACTTGTCTTTTTGCGTGTAGATCATTTCTCTTGCCGAGTGTGACCATTTTATCTGCAAGTCTTCTTAGTTCCTTTGCTTTTTCTATAAGGCTTTCTAAGATTGCTCCTCTTGTTATGAGTCTATGAGTTCTTTCTTTTCTTCTTTTTACTATGTCTTGTTTTAATATCTTTTGTTCTTGATTTTTTAGTTGCCTTAATCTTTCTTCTGTATCATCAATTTTATCTTTTATTTCTTTTGATTCTTGTCTTATTTGTTCTAATTTTTTCATTCAAAACTCCTTTCTTAAAATAAAAAAGACGATAGAGTTTTTTAATTTCTATCGCCTAACATCTATCTGTATTAATTTTTTTCATTCAAAAAAATAGTTTCTGTTTACTTGTGATAGTCTTCTATTTTATCCTTATATTTTTTTATAAGTTCTCGTGAATAAACTTTTTTGTTTTTTGAATCTCTAACTTCTTTCCAAAGAATTGCAGCTACTTGTATTTTATTAGAGTAGTTACAACTATTTTCGTCTGCACAAAAATCCTTTAAAAATTGATTCCATTGACAAACCGAATTATCATACTTAGCATAATCTGATTTTCCATAATAAACTTTGAGCATATCTTGAATTGTAAAACTCAAATCATTTTCTCTTTTTACTTTTCTCCAAGCAGTAGCCATATCAGCAGTAAATTTAAATGGCGAAACATCTGTTAAAATTGAGAAATACTCTCTGAAATGTGTGTTAAAGGAGAACCCGCATTCAAGTAATGAAGTATCTAAGGTAATAGTTTCTACTTGTTTCTTTTCATTTTTTATTGATGACTTTTTAATCAAATCACCCTTAAAGTACTGTTCAATAATATAATTGAGTTCCTGTTTTATACCTCTGTATTCTAATCCTAATGACTTGCATATCTGTGAAAGTTCTTCATGATACCAATAGTATTTATTAAACTCATCAAACGATGTGATTTTATCAAACTCAGGTCTACTTTCTATCAATATTTTATCTCCTTAGAATAAGTCTTCTAGTCTTTTCCAATTCTCATTATTCATTTCTTCTGTGTAGTCTGTATTGTTAATATAGAGTCTTGTATCTTTATCTCTTACAAACCCCCACTTTATTTTATGCCTATCTGCATAGTCCTTAAAAGCATAGAATTTATTTTCGATCTGCGTATCAATATTTTTACTTACACCTTTTCTTTCTCCACCTTTAGTTTCAATTATCCATACATCTCCATTTTTCTTTTTGATTATATAGTCTGGATAAAAAAGATATTCTTTGCTTAGATTATTACCGTAAATAATTGATAGATATTGCCTACCTGTATCTCCATTTTTATAGTACCAATCTACATCATCTCTACTTTCAAGATAGTTTTCTAAGAGTTGTTCTGAAGTCGATCTAAACTGGGATGTTGTCATAGAAGTGTTGTATTCTTTATAAGCATTTTTCTCATACTCCACTACTTCTGTTTCATAGGGAAGATACTTATAAAAATCTTCTAAAGGCAATCTCCACTTTTCAGTTTTCTTATCCAAGATTTGCATTTGTCTTTCATTAGAAATTGCAGCTAAATCTAAAAAGTCATCTCTAAGTTTATAGGCATTATTTATCATAAAAGCGTACCACTCACGATTAGAAAGATTTAACAACTTCTTGCTTGATGGTATATTTTTATGGAAAAGATGTTGAAGAATTGCTCTCATCTTGTTAGAGGGAACACCAGTGACTTTTTTTATCATATCAACTGCGTGCAAACAATCAATTCCATGATCGTGAGTTGATACTTCATAGGCTATCTCCCTATTTTCACCTTGCTTTTCATCAACAATATCTTTGAGTTTTATAAACTTACCAGTTCTAAAGGTAGATATAACTTTTGTTCCCATTACAAAACCATAAGACTCTAATAATTTTTCATTGTCCTTTTTAATGTTGGTTAGTTTGTATTTTTCTTTAAAATAGTCATAAGCTCTATCTCGAACTAATACTTCATCTACAAACTGATAGTCTTTATTTCTATATTCTTTTACAAGTTCAAAATCTTTGCACTTGTCTTTTAAAAATAACCTCTTAACTTCATAGGCGTTTCCACCTTGTATAACAGATTCTTTGTACTTTTCATCGAATGTATAGAGGAAGCAAAAATCTAATAAGTCATTGTCATAGTGCCTTGCTCTTGGCATTCTCCTTATGCGTCCTATTGTTTGCGTTTCAAAGGTTTCTGTCATATTTTCACGAAGTTTAACAAGTATCTTTGCTCTCGGACAATCCCAACCCGTTGATATAGCTTGTTTCATAATTAAAAAGTTCGATTTGGAGTCTTCATCTGTAACATCAAGTGTATTTATTTTTTCCTCACTTAACCACTTAGCAAGCATTTTATTTTTATAGGCGTAACCCATATTTGTTAGGTGTTCTTCTACAAAATTAACTAAGGACTCACTCATATCTGGGAATTGTATAATGACTAAAGGATTGATTTTTTCTCCTATTTTCTCATACTCGGCTTTAATTTCTTTTCTCTTTTCATCTGCTTTTTGTATAAGATAAATAGTTTCACTTTCAAGGTCGTCCATCTCGTCAGCTTCAATACCAGGATTGATGTAAAGTGCCTTTGTTATAAGACCAGAATTTATTACCTCTTCTTCTGGTATTTCATAAAATTCTGCCATTGGGTTCTTGACTGTTGTTGCCGATACTCTTATCTCTCTATCTGAATTAAGGGCATACAAAATATCATCTGCTTTTGAAGTGTTATTCAAATGCTCCTCGTCAATAATTGTGATAAAAGAAAGTTGTTCCCTATGTGCTTCTGCAATTCTTTCAAAAAGATTTTTCTTTTCACTATCTTTAAGTGCATTATTCTTTTTATTAGTTATCATTTCCCAGTTTATAAAATAGGTATAACCACCCTTGAAACCTTGAAGTAAGGCATCATGTATATTAGCAGATTTTGCATGAGGAATAAAGTCGTCCATTTTTTCCTTTGACTGTTCCTCTAAATCTCCCTTTCCTGGAGTAAGCCAGATAAATACCTTGTTAGGGTCCTGCCATAGAAGATAATCATAGATATAAGAAAGTAGAATTATTGTTTTTCCAGACCCGGTCGGACTTTTTACAATTATTTTTCTTTTTGCATTTGGATCTGTCGTTTTATCCAAAAGATAGTTTTTGGCATCTGTTTGAAAATCAAATAAATCTAATATCATAATTCGTTCACCTCTCTTAATTCTTCTGTGAAATAATAATCTGGGATAGTGACAACTTCAAGTTTTCTTTCTTCGATACTATCCTTGATTTCATTGGTTAGTAAGATGAATGATGGAATGTATAGAGCACCACCTTCTTCCATTTCAGTAAGTGCTATATTTAAATCTTCATCAGACAAAATGATTCTTCTACTATTCCCATCAATCTCACACATATTTTCAAGCTCTACCATTTCCTTGATATAATCAAGAAGTTTAGAAGATAAAATTTCCTCATCTTCTGAAAGTTTTGGTATAAACTCTGTTTTATAGTATTTAAGATTATGAGGTAGTTCTTCTTGAATATTTTTCATTCTTTGATAAGTTATTTTTTCGCAAATATTGTTTTCATTGTTAGTACAAAGAATATATTTCCTGTTTCCACCATCTTCTTTATTAAGCTGCATAACTGCATGTCCCGTAGTCCCACTGCCTGCGAAATAGTCTAAAATAATGGCGTCCTTATACTTATACATTTTTATTATTCTATTTAATAGAGAAAGAGGTTTTTTCCCATTTGAAAATTTTACACTACCCTCTTTAGAAAGATTATTTAATTCAATGCCATCCCAATAAGTTCCCTCAATATCTTTTTTAAATACTCCATCATTATTGCTAACTCCTACATCGGCGAACCACGCAATTAAACGAAGCTTTTGACCCTTATAGAACTGTTCATATAGCCTACCTTTATTTCTTCCGCTTATTGGGATATATTCTATGCTATATAAAGACTCCCTATCAAGATTATCTTCTCCTATATAATCAACTACTCTTTTTCGTATAGAGCTTTGTGGCATTGCTGTCATATGAATTTGATTAAAATATTTTTTATAAACTTCTCTTACAGATATATTATCTTTTTTAGCTATTTGATTTACGCTCATGAATATAGGATTTAGTCTTTTGTAGATTTTAATCTCATCTCCTGCTCCGTCAACAGTAGAACCAATATATTTTTTTGTACCTGGATTCACTAACACAGATGTATATTTCCAGCTAATATCATTTTCTTTGTAATAGTCTAAAAGTTCTTCAATTTCTGTCAATTTATATACTGTATTAAATTCAGGTGAAAATTTTATATCTTTGGAATATATCAATAAATATTCTAAGTTCTTTTTCAATTTGAGGTCTTGACCTCCGCCACTTGCACCTGCAGCATTCTTTGTTTTTACTGAAACTAGATTAATAAAATTATCTTCTCCAAAAATTTCATCTAAAATAATTTTAAATTGTGATAGTTCATCATCTCCAATCGAGCAAAAAATAACACCTTCATTTGACAATAATTTCCTAGCAATCCTTAATCTTTCATTCATAAATGATAGCCATTTTGAATGTCTGTATCCATCGTCTGTTCCAATGTAATTATCATCATAAATAAAATCTTTATTTCCAGTATTGTAAGGTGGATCAATATAGATGACATCAATTTTGCCCTTATGAGTTTTTTCTAATAATTTAAGTGAATGTAGATTATCCCCCTCTAAAAGAAAGTTAAAATATGCATTTTCATCGGCTACGATTTTTCTTTCTTCAACTTCTTTAAACACTGGTATGTTGTGAACAAGCTTTTTATCTACTTCTTCCTCGTGTTCTTCCCAAACGAGTCCATATTTTTTCTCGGTTAAAGCTGTTTCAATCTTGCTAAGTGCAATTCTACTTTCATCGTCTGTATGAATTTCTTTTAGATGATTTAGGTATTCAAGCATTTCAGCTCTTCTTTTTTGTGATAGATTTCCCAATTTTATTCCACCTCATTTCTATGAATTTCTACAACTTCCTCTATCTTGCAATCCAATGCCAAGCAAATCTTTTCTAGTGACTCTAAGTTCACATAAGAGTTTTTGCTCATTCTTGAAACTATGTTGCTTGTTATGTTTGCAGCTCTTTTTAAGTCTTCTTTGTTCATTTCTCTTTCTACCAATAAGTGCCATAATGGTTTATAAGAAATTGTCATATTATTACCCCTTATCCGTTTTATTGTTAAGATATATTATATCATAAATAGGCTGATAAGTCACTTTAGCCTATTTTATACTTGTGCTTGCGTTAGTATTTATTGAGATAGTCCTTGTTTTTTCCTTGTCCCACTTGGAACTGCTCCAAATCCCTCGGACGGCGATCCAAAATCCCATAAGCACGGAAATGACAACCAGATAATGGCGCACCTGCGGCTGGATAATCCGGTTACTGACGAAGATACCCATGCCCCAAAAAGCCCGATATAAATCAAAGTATGAAGTATGACGAACACTCGTTTAAGCGGCTCGTCAATATAAAATCCGACATACCAAAGTAAAATCGCCACAATCACAGCGAGGACTACGATGAAGAAAATGCCATATTTTTTCGGAGCCAGTTTTTGAATAGTATTAAAACACACATTATATACGAATCACCGTAGACTTTTCAAGAATCTGGCAAGAATTTTTCTTGAACTTTTTCTTATAGGTTTGGAAAAATACAGGGTGTCTACTGTAGTAGTGATAAAAGATATGCCGCAGCAAGCGTAGGAGTTTAGGCACACTCCCTATTAACGCTCTCGCCCATCCTGCCGGGTGCTACGGTGTTTGCTTATTTGGATAGTCACAAACCCTTATTATGTAAACGACCGTGAAAAAATGCCAAACAAAGTACGAAATGTTTTGGTTTCTCCCCATTGACGGCGTACGATAAGGGAAATGATTGTCCTAAAAATTCAGCAGATGAGAACACACCGCTTCTCCACCTATGCTCACAAAATTCTCATTGATGGCTATTTTGTCAAGATTGATTACAGCGATATAAAGGCTAAAAAACGTACTAAACACAGACAGTATACGTTAAAAGAACTGTCCGGAGTGCCGTCAAGGGAATTTGCAAAAGGTTTTTTCGGTTTCAATCTGCAAACATGAGATCATTTTACCTCCTCTCTTCTTAATTTTTTGCATAAGAAAAGCGACCAAGATTTCTATTTCTTAATCGCCTTACATATCCTATATTTAGTCTTATTCAGCTCGACAACAGGTTTTTTAAGCTTTAGTTATCGGAATTCAAAGTTCCATTTTATAGTCTTTGCTATTCATATCACCTTCATAATAATATTCAAAGTCAGGTTTTCCCGAATGGACATAGCCATGCTCGGGGAAAAACACTTCCATCGCATATTTCCAGCCGTTATGAATGCATTCCGGAACACTTCCTGTTAACTCTACAACGGCATACTCCGCCTCTTCAACTTTCAAAACATCTAAGCCTATACTTTTTGCTTTATCTACATCATTCACGATATAGCCTGCCATATAGTTTATTGTGCTTGGATTTTCTATATCGTGGCAAACACCTACACTTTGACCACTTCCTAAACCTAAAAGTTCATCGTGGCTATATTCTTTATATAGCTTATCCCAGACACTTGGGCATAATGCCGAATTGATGTTTTGTTCATTTACTCCTGCAACTGTAAATGCTTTTTTCTTTTGAATTGTAATATTCATACTTCTTCCTCCTCTTACACTAAGTGCTAATTGTACTCGTGATACTAATTTGAATGGTTTCCCATTTCTTACCTCAGAAGGAGTAAATCCGTGAAAATTCTTAAAAGCTGTTCCAAATGAATCTGATGACTCGTATCCGAATTTGAATGCAATATCAATAATCTTTTCGTCCGTATCTCTTAAAATAACTGCAGCTTCCGTTAATCTTCTGCTTCTTAAATATTCTGAAAGTGTCATTTCAGTTAGAATGGAAAACAAGCGGCTAAACATTGAATACGAATATCCTGATAGCTGAGTTACTTTCTTTTCATCGATCTCATCATCAAGAACGGTTTCAAGATAATCAATCGTATTGTTAAACGACTTGATAATATTCATTTTGATTCCCACCTTTATTTTAGTATAGAGGAAGATTTCTTTTCCTACCCTACAATATTCGTACAAGTTTTATAGGTCTTATCTCTTATGAACTTATAGTTCGCTAAGCTAGATAAACTGGAATTTATTTTAATAAATATTTTTCAAATGCTTTGTGCGTGTCAAAGTGAAACTCTTTGAAAAATAAAACGAGCCAAATAATAAAAGCCGGAATAGCCATATATGGTGTTAAAAAATAAGACAACACTGCTCCTACTAACATTATGCCAGCCCATGTAAAACACTGATTTTTTATATCACGAGAAATATGAGCTTTATCATACAATGCCTGTTCTTCTTTCGGTAATGAATTAAATCCCGAAACAAATTTAGCCGCTTTTTCTTTAAATATTGCAAATAACACTCCTATAATCACAAATGGAATAACCAAAACTCCACATAGCAAAAATCCTATATTCATAGTATATTCCTCCTCCTCAAATTCTAATTTGCCTAAACCGCGCTTTAATCTTCTCATTTATAAATTCAATAAATGCTATCACAGTCGCTCCTATCATCAAAAGCCCATAAGAACTAAATAGCAAACCGATGACCAAGCCCAATATACCGCTTGGTCGTCCGTAAATTAAGCATAAGAGGCAACCTCCCTCTATGAAAGGCTGTTACTTTCTGACAGAAAAACAAATAAAGAAACAGTGCTTGAACTTGCGGGGAGATCTCTTTTATCGCTTGGTTATTCATTTTTTTAGCTAATCTGTTTTCCCACTATCATTAAAATTGTTGATTTTACTGGATTTTTACTTGTTTTCTTATGCAACTCTCTTAACACCGGTTTTTCTTTTAATTGATCTTATATGTGTATTCCCACATATCTTTTGTGCGTTCTAAGCCTTCTTTATTTGTAAGCACTGCACGCCCTTTGTTTTCTAGCGCCTTTTCAAGCCTATCTGCATAATTTACGAAGTCAGCTCTAGTTGTGTTTAATGCTTCTTTTAAAGCTTTTTCTCTGTCAGCATGAGTATATCCAACAATTCTTTCGTAGAAATCTCGCACACTTCTTAGTCTTGGCGTTAAATTTGCGTCAAAGTAGTTGTAACTTCCGATTATTAGAAGATCAATTTCAGCCTGAGAAATCTCTTTTTCTCTAAGCCATTTTGCTGCTTCTTCATAAACTTGGAATGTGTTTTCAAGATTTGGATCTCTGTATGAATAAAAATAAACAGTATCTTCGCTTTGATCAATTCCGTCTCCATAAGCACCGCCCTTCGCCCGGATATTGTCGTGCAAATAATTGTTTGAAAGCATATTTCGTGCAATTTTGTCGCTGCCCTTTGTACCATCTAAAATTGCAGCGTCAATGCAATAGTTAACATCTGTCACCGCTACGATAGCAGCAGTTTTGCCCGGTTTATTTTCAAACTTAAACGAGTGATTGTCCACTCTTTCTGTATAAACTCCGTCAGCTTTCAGCACTTCGAGTGCTATTTCGATGCCAGCCTTGTCACTTGTAATATGATAATATCCGTTTTTCTTATAAAGCTTTTTGTATATTTCGTATTTATCTTGCAAATATTTAGCGAGTACCCCATCTTCAAGCGCAACCACTTCTTCAAGATATGCAATGTATGAATAGCCATTTAAGAGCTCGGAAATTTCAAACAAACGGTTTAAATCCTTCATTGCAAGAGACTTTGTTATATCAATGCCTCCTTGGATTGCACGTACTTTTAATGCAGCAATTCTTGCATTTAGCACTTCCTTTATGCGTTTTTCATTTGAAAAATCGGTGTTTAGTTGGACGTCATTAAACAGTTCATAAGCTTTCTTGAAATCGTTTGCATCAGCGCTTAGAACTTTTCTAATCGTAAGCATTGCTTCGTTTTTACCATAGAATTTACTTGCACTAATAGTTGAGTTAAAATCATAAGCAAGCATATTAATATCCATTTGTAGTTCGTGATAATTGGTGGATTTTGTATCTAGCTTGTCTATTAAATCGGTCACCATCTTAAGGCTCATGATATCTTTGTTGTCCAAATCTTCAATCGGCAAAACTGCGTTCAAATATGTGACACCGGCAGTAAATCTTTCGCTGTATGAAATGTTGCCGTCAATTATTTCAGATGGAGCTTCAAGCTTTTCACTCAAGTCTTTAACTGAAAGCTTTGGAATGGTATTTTTAGCTTCATAAGAATCTTCAGCTATTTGAAATTCGTGCAAATCTTTTGTCTTTTTAATCAGCTCTTCAATTTCCGCGTCACTCAAGCTCTTTTTAAATTCTTCCAACTTTTTGCTTAGCTCTTCGTCTCTTTTCGGCCCGATAGACTCGTCAGCTTTTGCAAGCATGATTAGGCGGTTTTTCCCCATGTATTTTTTTACATATTCTTTGATGAGAGTCGGATTTTCTTCCAATGTTTTAAATGCTTCGTTATATTTGAATGAATCGATTGGGTTTAATTTGTAATTCCAATAACCGGTTGCACGAATGAAACAATAAATTCCCATCAGAGGTGTATCGTTAAATGAAATGAAATCGTATTTTATTTGGTGCAATAATGCTTTTAACACTTTTTCATCAAGTCCATTTTCGGCAATTTTTGCTATTTCCTCATCGATAATCTTAACAATGTCATTCTTATGCTTTTCATCTGTGCCCTTTGCAATCACGCAGAAATTATTCCTCTTTCCAACTCCCCAAACAGTTTCCACGTCAGTCGCCAAGTTTTCAGACAAAATTCTATCTTTAATTGATGCTCCTTCTTCGGTTAAGAGCGCTCTTAACAGCACTTCATTAATAATATTGTTCAAATTGTCCGTGGAATCACCTGTAACATAACCAACTACTAGAAAATCACTGTTTTCTTTTTCTTCGCCAAAATAAGTTTCATTTACCGCCACCTCTTCTTTAAGTGGCTTAATATCTCTCATTTCGTCCTTTATTTCTTTGTAGTCAAATTCGCACAAATATCCGTCCAAAAACTCGAGTTCTTTTTCGATATCTCCATTTCCATATAGGAAAATGTAAGCGTTTGACGGATGATATTTTTCCTTGTGATAATTTATCAAATCTTCATATGTTAAGCTTGGAATAGATTCAGGATCTCCGCCGGAGTTGGTGGAATAAGTGCTATCTTTGTAGAGATATCTTGGTATTTTATCTACCATCACTTGCATAATGTCCGGACTCATTGCCCCTTTCATTTCGTTGTACACTATTCCCGTCACGGTGATTGGATCGTCTTTATTTTCAATTTCGTAGTGCCAACCTTCTTGCATGAAAATCTTTTCGTTGTTGTAAAAATCCGGATACAAAACAGCATCCATATAAACGTCCATCAAATTGAAAAAATCTTTTTCGTTTCTAGAGCTGACCGGGAAAATCGTCTTGTCGTCAAAAGTCATAGCATTCACAAATGTTTGCAAACTAGTTTTAACCAAATCCATAAATGGCTCTTTGGTTTTAAATTTTCTGGATCCACTCAAAACAGAGTGTTCCAAAATGTGACAAACCCCGGTGTCATCGTTTTGCACAGTTCTAAATCCAATACCGAAAGCTTTGTTTTCGTCGCTATTTTTTATTTTTAAAACGCTTGCCTTGGTCTTAATATGTTCATAAAGTTCTGCTTCACTTTTTAGTTCGTCAATATATTCGCTCTTAATTAACTTAAATTTATCCATTATACCCCCTTAAAATTCTTTTCTGTCCAAAAAAGCTGCCCTAATAGTGTCTGTATCAAAATATTCAAGCACGCCCCCTGACGGAATTCCTTGAGAAATTCTTGTAACCTCCTTGCCTGACTTTTTCGCTGCAGCCTTAATAAGTAATCCTGTTTGACTGCTCATAACATTTCCATTTAAAGCTAAAATTACTTCTTTTATCTCATAGTTTTCGTTCAAGAGTTGTTCCAAGCGGTCTAACCCGATTTCCTTTGCACCGATACCCTTTAGTGGATTTATCTCCTCTTCATCCAGGACAAAATATTTGCCGTCGTAAACTTTGCTTTTTTCGAAAGAGTCTACATCTTTAGGATTTTGTACCACCATTAATTTCGAACAATCTCTGTATTCACTTGCGCAAATGTCGCAAATTTCTTTTTCAGAATAATTGCCGCAAATTTTGCATTTTGTTACCCCACTCTTTGCAAGTTTTATTGCATCTATAAGCCCCGAGGCTTCTTCGTCACTCAAGTCCACGATATAATAAGCCAAGCGTTTCGCTGTTTTTCTGCCTACGCCCGGAAATTTAGCCAAATGGTCTGTTAAGTTTTCTATAATATTATCGCTCATTAAAAGAGTCCCGGTACATTAAAGCCGTTGGTGAATTGTCCCATTGCGTTTTCCATTTCTTCATCAGCTTGCTTTATAGCTTCATTTGTAGCTGCAATGATTAAATCGCTTAGAGTTTCAATATCATCCTTGTCCACGATTTCCGGGTTCAGATCGATTTTTTGAAGTTCCTTTCTACCATTCACAGTAACCGAACAAACTCCGCCGCCGCTTGAAACTGTAAATTCCTTCGCAATAATTTCATCTCTCTTAGCTTCCATCTCTTTTTGCAACTTTTGAACTTGTTTCATCATGTTCTTCATATTACCGCCGCCGTTAAAATTTCTCATAAATATTTTCCTTTCTATTTTACAATTTCTAATTTATCGCCAAATAAATCAATTGCTTTTTTTACATTTTCGTCTTTTGGTGTGATATAAACTGTTGCTTCTTCGCCTAGAATTTGCTTTAGATTTTCCAAAAATTCGTGCATATATTGCTCCAAAACCGTGTCCTCGTTTAAAAAATCTTTCGGAGTGAGCACTAATCTTTTTTCAACAAGCTTCTTGTAATATTTTTCTGATGAAAATTGAAGCAGTGGATTTCCTTCTGCCGCTTTCATGAAAATTTCATTTCCTTGTTTGTTTTCCAGGCTACCATCGTCATTATAACTGTTGTCTATAACGTCACTATCTATATTTTCTGCCTCTTCATTTTGAATTGGCTTATCTTCTTTATATCCTCTAGCTGTATCTTTGTGAACCGGGATAACTTTTTTTGATTCTACAGCCTTACCAGCAATGTTTTCTTCTGTTTTTACTTCAACATCTCGCTCAAATTTAATTTCCGGTATTACATTTGTATTTTGAATATGCTCTTCTTCAATTTGTAACTCGCAATCTTTTTTTTGTTCAAGCTTTTTTGCCGGCTCAGTTGACTCATTAATTCCCAATTGTTTTGAAGTTTGATACATCATAACATTACCGTCATATTTATTTGCAAGTCCAAGCATTCCAAGGCTAAAAATCAGTTCCTTATCAAAGGCGTATTGCAGCTCGTCCAAAAGTTTTCTGAGTTCTTCCGTCATGTCAATCAGAACATCGTCTGTCGTCATCTGTGCGAGCAACTTTAGATTTTTGAGATTGCTCATTGGTACAAGTTTATACTCGCCAAATTTTACAAATAGTAAATCTCTGGAATATTTTAACAGTGTAAACACGAGCTTTTCCGGATTTCTTCCCTTGTCTGTAAGATTCTTGCTCTCATTTATCGCAGCAATCTTATCTCTTGAAAAAATTGCCCTATAAAGTGGCATAAGCTCTGTTAACCCTGTGATTCCCAATAGGTCGGTCACCACTTCAATTGTTATCGGCCTGGTACTCACGCCAAATAGCTGATCCAGCATAGAAAGTGCATCTCTCATTGAGCCGCCCGCGTTTTCCGCAATCACGGAAAACACTTCGTCATCCACTTGTTCATTTAAAGCCTTCACAATTTGTTTTAATTTATTTATAATTGCATCTTTTCTAATACCGTTAAAATCAAAACGTTGAAGCCTTGATTTAACGGTATCCGGAAGTTTTTCCGGTTCTGTGGTTGCCAAAATAAAAATCAAGTGTTCAGGTGGCTCTTCCAAAATCTTCAAAAGTGCATTAAAGGCAGAATTTGAAAGCATGTGTGCTTCGTCTATTATATACACTTTTTTCTTAAGATTTGTTGGAGGATAAATTCCAAGCTCCTTTAGCTCTCTGATATTATCCACGCCATTGTTGCTTGCGGCATCTATTTCTAGTACATCAATAGCTCTATCATTCAAAATTTCTCTACAGTTTTCGCACTCGTTGCAAGGCTCTCCGTCATTTAAATTGAGGCAATTGACTGCACGTGCTAAAATCTTTGCGCAGCTCGTCTTTCCCGTTCCCCTTACGCCACAAAATAAGTACCCATGTGAAGTAGTTCCATTCTTAACTTGATTTTTTAAAACCTCTACAATCAAATCCTTGTCGATGACATCTTTCCAATTTTTTGGTCTGAGTTCACGATAAAGAGCTTTTTTCATAAATCATTTCTCTCTTTTAAAAGATTAAATCTAACATCATATAATTTTTGTGACAAGTCGACATAATATGCGTGGGGAGAATCCAAGCGTTTCACTTCTTCCCACACTCTGTCCAGTTCACTTTTTGCATAATTTCTGATCTCTTCAATATCCGGATTTTTGTAAATGAGTTTGCCCTCTTTAAAAATTTGTGTCAAAAGAGGTACAGCTTCATAATTTGAGACAACACTTCTCTTCCATGTGAATAATGGATGGAAAATTTCAAGTGGTTCCCCATTTGGAGCTTCTTCGTCGTGAAGTGTAACGAGGTCTGCTTCCATATATCCGGTTTCTTTATCATATAATCTATAAATTTGTTTAAATCCCGGATTTGTTATTTTTTCAACATCTTCGGAAATTTTAATCTTAGGAATTATTTCTCCATCATTTTCCATAGCCACAAGCTTATAAACACCACCAAAGACCGGGTCGCTCTTTGCGGTAATGAGTCTTTCACCCACGCCGAAAGCATCTATCTTTGCTCCCTGGTTTAAGAGATCTTTAATCTTGTGCTCGTCCATACTATTTGATACCACTATAACGGCATCTTCATATCCCGCTTCGTCCAGCATCTTTCTCGTTGCCTTTGTGAGATATGCAATATCTCCCGAGTCAATTCTAACACCGATCGGTTTGTGATTTTTTGCTTTCAGCTCATCAAACACTTTAATTGCATGCGGAACTCCGGACCTAAGCACATCGTACGTGTCAACAAGTAGCAAACAGCTATCCGGATAAACTTCTGCATAAGCGCGAAAAGCTTCAAGCTCCGAGTCAAAACTTTGCACCCACGAGTGAGCCATTGTGCCCGTTGCAGGAATCCCCATATGTCTATCGGCATATGCATTGGCACTTGCTACCGCCCCTCCGATATATGCCGCCCTTGCTCCATAGTTTGCAGCGTCAGCTCCGTGCGCACGCCTGCTTCCAAATTCACTCACATCTCTGCCATTTGCCACTCGCACAATCCTAGATGTCTTTGTTGCCACAAGAGATTGGTGATTTAAAATTAACAAAAGCATCGTCTCAATCATTTGAACTTGATAGAGCGGCCCTTTAACTGTAACAATTGGTTCGTGTGGGAAAATTACTGAACCTTCCTTCACCGCCCAAACATCGCAAGTAAATTTGAAATTTCTCATCGTTTGCAAAAATTCGTCAGAGAAAATTCCCTTGCTCTTAAAATACTCTATATCTTCATCGTTAAATTTCAAATTTTCTAAATACTCAATCAGTTGAGTTAGTCCCGCAAAAATGGCATATCCGCCGTCATCCGGCACTCTTCTAAAGAAATAATCAAAATATCCTGTTTTATCTCCTCTTCCGAGCTTGATATAACCATTTGCCATTGTAAATTCATAAAAGTCAGCTAAAAGAGTTAAATTGCGTTCAAGATTTTCCATATTAACCCCCTTGTTAGTATTATACCATAATACAAGTGATTAATACAAGTGATTTTTCATTATTATTAATCTAAAAACACTTTGAAACCGCGCCTCAAACCTTCTGGAATGAAATCAATTTTGACGTCTCTTTCCACGACTTCAAGCACATCCCTGTTGATGATAAATTTGATTCCTTCTGTTTCGATAAGCTCGTCATTATCGCGTAGTTCATCCGGGAGCACGCCCAGAGTAGCACCACATCATGAGAATTTTACAATATATATTCTCACGTATTTTGGATTTAATTCATGAAATCTAATTTTCGCATTTTTTGTCAACGTTATTTTCATTTTAACACCTCAATTAAATTTTACCCCGAAATGGGCATTTTAAACTAAAAGAGGTTAAGAAATCTTAACCTCTTCTCACTTCGTAATTTAATTTTTCGTCTTTTGCACTAACGTCCACATCGCTGTTATCCACAATGTCTCCCTTGATAATTCTCTTTGCGAGTTCAGTTTCAATTACTGTTGAAATGTATCTCTTAATAGGTCTTGCGCCGTAATTTGGATCGTAACTTTGACTTATAATAAATTCTTTTGCACTTTCATCTAAATGCAAAACAATCCCTCTGTCAGCGAGTCTTCCGTTTAAACTGTTAATCGAAATATCTATAATCTTGTACATATTATCCACGGTGAGCGGTTTAAACATAACAATTCCGTCCACACGGTTTAAAAACTCAGGTCTGAAATTGTTTCTTAACTCTTCCATCACTTTGTTTTTCACATCTTCTTTAATGTTTCCCTCTTCATCAACTCCGCCGAGCAAAAGTGGTGAACCGATGTTTGAAGTCATAATTAAAATCGTGTTTGTAAAATCGACCACCCTACCTCTGTTGTCGGTAAGTCTGCCATCGTCCAGTACTTGCAAAAGCAGATTAAACACATCCGGATGAGCCTTCTCGATTTCATCAAAAAGCACTACAGAATATGGACGACGTCTCACTGCTTCAGTTAGTTGACCCCCTTCTTCGTAGCCTACATATCCCGGAGGCGCACCAATCAATCGTGACACTGAGAATTTTTCCATATATTCACTCATGTCGATTCGAACCATGTTCTTTTCGTCATCAAACAAATATTCGCTTAAAGCTTTCGAAAGCTCTGTCTTGCCCACACCGGTTGGTCCTAGAAAAATAAAGCTGCCCACAGGTCTATTTTGATTTTGAAGTCCTGCTCTGCTTCTTAAAATTGCATCCACAATATTTTCCACAGCTTCGTCTTGGCCAATTACTCTCTTATGAAGCTCATCTCCCAAATGAAGCAGCTTTTCTCGGTCAGTTGAAGTGAGCTTTGCCACAGGAATGCCCGTCCATTCATTCACCACTTGTGCAATAGTATCTTCAGTCACTTCCATTGTTAAAAGCTTATCTTTATCTGAATTTTCGTTCAGCTTTTTAAGCTCTTCCATGAGCTTTGGCAAACGTCCAAACTTGAGTTCACTTGATTTTTCCAAATCATAATTTCTTTCAGCTTGCTCAATTTGAGTCTTCACTTCATCGATTTCTGTTTTAACTTTTTTAACCTTTTCAATCTCGCTCTTTTCTTCTTCCCATTTTTCGCGGAGGGCTTCGTATTTTTTCTTGTTATCTGCAATTTCTTTTTCTATATTATCGAGTCTCTTCATGGAAGCCTCGTCTGTTTCTTTCTTCAACGCTTCTCTCTCAATTTCAAGTTGCAGAATCTTTCTTTCATACTCATCAATCTCAACCGGACTGGAGTCAATTTGCGTTCTCACAAGAGCGCTCGCTTCATCCATCAAGTCGATTGCCTTATCCGGCAAAAATCTGTCAGAAATATATCTTGCACTCATCGTTGCGGCAGCAATCACCGCGCCGTCAGAAATTCTGATTCCGTGGTGCACTTCATATTTTTCTTTAAGTCCTCTTAAAATAGAAATCGTGTCCTCGACAGATGGCTCGCCCACATAAACCTTTTGAAATCTTCTTTCAAGCGCAGCATCCTTTTCGATGTACTCTCTGTACTCATCCAAAGTAGTAGCCCCGATTGTGTGAAGTTCGCCACGAGCAAGCATTGGTTTTAAGAGGTTGCCAGCATCCATTGCCCCTTCGCTCTTACCGGCGCCCACGATGTTATGAATTTCGTCTATAAACAAAATTATCTTTCCATCGCTCTTTTTCACTTCATTTAAAACACTCTTTAATCTCTCTTCAAATTCGCCTCTGTATTTAGCTCCGGCAATCAAAGCGCCCATATCCAGCTCGTAAATTGTCTTATCGCGAAGACCTGTTGGCACATCGTTTTTCACAATCCTTTGTGCAAGTCCTTCCACAATTGCAGTTTTACCAACGCCCGGCTCGCCAATCAAGACAGGATTGTTCTTCGTCCTTCTCGACAAAATTCTAATAACATCTCTAATCTCTTCGTCCCTGCCAATCACAGGATCCATTTTTCCCTCTCTTGCAATTTTAACTAAATCTCTGCCAAAACGATTTAATGCGTCCAAAGTGGATTCCGGATTGTCTGTATTTATATTTTGATTACCTCTAATATTCATAAGCACCTCCAAAACATTGTTTTTGTTAATATTATATTTTTTAAAAATTTCCTTAAGCTCAAACGGCTTATTGATCATTGCAAGCAAAATATGGTCAAGGCTTAGGTATTCATCTTTCATATCCGACCTAATCTTGTCGGCATCTTTCATAACCTCGTCCAAATCTCGTGACATATAATTTCCACCGCCGGAAGTTTTGGCTAAATTTTCAACAATATCCGTGGTATCTTTTCTAATTTCATTAATATTTACATTAAGCTTTGATAAAACTAAAC
The DNA here is from genome assembly GCA_022778715.1 of Ezakiella sp. GTDB lineage: Bacteria > Bacillota > Clostridia > Tissierellales > Peptoniphilaceae > Ezakiella. The sequence goes on along the minus strand of JALFRW010000005.1, from coordinate 246,381 downwards.
TAATAACGCTCTCAATATTTAAGCTTGCCAAAAACAAATGCACCGGCTTAATCTCTGCGTTTCCATATTCCTTACGCAAATTAACAGCATCATTTAGTGCTTCAACAGTTTTAATAGTATAATTGTTTTCCATAGTACTCCTTCAAAAATTAATCTTCTAATAAGGTTCTATATATATCTTCCTTTTCTTTTGACATGTTCTTTGGATTTGTAATCACAATTTCAAAAAGCAAATCTCCTTTATTACCCTTCATATCTTCAAACCCCTGTTTCTTAATTCTAATCTTCTTCCCGGACTCAATATGTGCCGGTACCTTTAATTTTATTGTCTTCCCATTCACGTTCACTTGCTTCTCAGCACCAAAATAAGCCTCCCATGGTAAAACTTCAAGCTTTCTAATAATATCGTTACCCACAAGAGTTTCTCCAGCATCTTTCACCTCAACCGAGAACAAAATATCTCTGTCAATTCCCCATTTCGAACCGCGTACCTTGATTCGCTTATCCGGCGTCATGCCACGCGGCACCTTAACCTCGATATTGTGAACCTTACCATTAATGCTTAGAGAAATGCTTTTTAGCGCACCATTTTTTAAATCATCAACTGTAACATCCAGCACGGATTCGTAAGGTGGCGTCTCTCTTTTGCGTCTACTTCCGCCACTAAATATATCGGAAAACCCTCCAAATCCGGCGGATTCACCGCCGCCCATATTGCCGAAAATAAGATTAAAGAAATCTGAAAAATCTCCGCTGCCTCCTCCGAAATTCGTGTATGTGAAACCATAACTGCTTGGATCAAAGTTTTGACCGCCTTGGAAATTATAGTTTGAACCAAAGTTGTCGTAAGTCTTTCTCTTCTTATCATCGCTTAAAACCTCATAAGCCTCGTTAATTTCTTTAAATTTCTTCTCAGCTTCCGCATCGCCAGGATTTAGATCCGGATGATATTTTTTTGCAAGTTCCCTAAACTTTTTCTTTATTTCATCCTTTGAGGCGTTTTTGTCCACGCCTAAAATTTTATAATAATCTCTATATTCCATTAACTCACCTCTTTGACTTTCTTTGACCATTAGATATATACCCTATTTGGTCAGATTCAAACACTTTTTATCTATATTTTTTCTAAAAAGAAAATTTATTAAATTTTAGAAATATTTAAATAATTAAATATGTAATTAATTTCCTTATAACTTGCTTTTTTTATTATTTAATATAAATACTATTATATTAAATATAACTATTTCGATATTATAATCATTATTATTGTGATTTATTCAGCTTATATTTATTTAATATTTTATTATTTTTATATTTATTATATTAATATCTAATTATATTTAAAATTTATTATTAGTTATATAAGTAAAATGCTGTTGACTTTATATTTATATCGGGTATAATGGTAATAATAAATTAGATAAGAAATATATTTTATTACTTAATCATAGTTTTAAAAAATAATTCAAATTTACTTAATTAAATACGATTTTTTAAGTTATTATTCATAATAAAATAAAAAAATCCGTAAATATTATAAAGAAAAGGAGAATATATATGAGTTATAACCTTATATCTTTAACAATCAGCGCATTATCAATAATTAGTTTGATAAGTCCTCCTGAATTTTATAAAGTTGATATTGGAAAGGAAATCCGACCAATAAAAATTGAACAAGTTGCTCCAGAGTACATATTCACTCCAAATAATGGTGCAAGCAATCAAGCGAGCAAAGAGATACATACAAATTTAGAAAATCTCTACATAGACCAATATGAAAACTTAAAAAATGCTATCATGAGTCAAAATCCAACATACGAATTAAAGCTCAATGTGGCTGAATTGACCCAAGAACAAATCCTAGCAGTAATAAAAGAAATCCAAGGCAAAATTCAAACGGATAGCAGCCTACCAGGCAGTTTAGTTTTAGGAGATACGGATGTGTACGGGAGTGCTGTTAACGGTAAATGCATCAATGTTAGATTGGTTTTCAATTTCAAATATAACAAATCTGCAAAACAAAGAAATATTGAAAGCAAAATAGATGAAATCGTTGCACAAGTTAACCAAAAACCGACAGACGAAGAAAAAGTTAAATATATAAATAGATATATAGTTAATAATGCCAGATATGCGTATGAAGAATTTGCAGCCGGTAAAACTACTCTTCCAAGCGGACTTTCAATATTTGACCCATTCGCATTATTGGAAGATGGACGTGGAGTCTGCGCAGCATATACAAAATTGTTCGAAATCATCGCATCAAAAGCCGGACTCGAATGTAAATCTATTGTTGGTACTGCAGATTCAACAGTCGGTTGGATAAGTCACAGTTGGAACCTTGTAAAGATTGACGGTAAATGGTATCACATTGACGTAACTTGGAACGACACAGATTTACCGGATGGATACGGAATGTATGACTACTTCCTGATTGGCAACAAAGACATAGCAAAAGACCACAAGTGGAACAAAACCTCAACAACATTTGTTTCGAACATAAAATATAACGGCAACACTGTTTATACCAAATTAAATTAATGCTACATAATTCATAAATCAGTTCTCCAATATATACAACCGAAAACGATGGATGACCTCCATCGTTTTTTTTGCAAGTTTTTTATGTTTTAGCATCTTACTAATTTCGCATTTTCCACTAAAAAATCCGTCAGAATGTTTGACGGATTTTAACCTTATCTATTTATCAGTATGCCAACAAAAATTAGTCTGCAACGTATGGTAATAATGCTACTTGTCTTGCACGTTTAATCGCTAAAGAAATCTTTCTTTGGTGTTTTGCACAAGCACCTGTCACTCTGCGTGGTAAAATCTTACCTCTTTCTGTGACGTATCTCTTTAATTTTTGGACATCTTTATAATCGATAGTTTCGTTTTTGTCTGCACACATTTGGCAAACTTTTTTTCTAGGACGAAATCTCTTTTGCATATTTGTCTCCTTTCTTAATTAATATTAAAAAGGAATATTCGGGTCTTCTTTTGGTTCGAAGCCTGTAAAGTCATCAAATCCGCCGTCAAAATTATTCGATGGCATGTCACTCATTGAAGCACCATATCCACCTTGACTGTTTGAGTTTCTGTCTTTCCATTCTATAAACTCAACATTTGTTGCGACAACCTCTGTCCAAACACGTCTGTTTCCCTGTTTGTCTTCATAATTTCTGGTAGAAAGTCGTCCGTTTATAGCGATTTGATTGCCTTTGCCAACATAGTTGTTTACAGCTTCAGCCATTTTGCCCCAGACAACGATATTAATAAAATCTGCTGTGACCCAACCCTTTTGTTCATATTCCGCTTTTTTCTCTTTTGATAAACCCTTGTCCACTGCTATTGAAAAAGTGCAATTTGCAGTGTTTGTGCCAGGTAAATATCTTAGTTCCGGATCTCTTGTGAGTCTTCCGATCAAAACTACATTATTCATAGTTCACCTCTTAGTCTTCTTTTGCAATTGTCATGTATCTTAAAAGCACGTCAGAAATACGGCAAACACGTGTAACTTCTTTGATTTCTTCAGGATCTGTTTCATATTCAAGCACTGAATAATATCCTTCCGGATAATCATTGATTTCGTATGCCAGTTTTCTTAGCCCCCAATTGTCAACAGAAAATTTACCATCTTCTTTTGCAACAATTCCCTTGAGTCTTTCAATGAGAGCTTCGCGTTTTTCATCTTCTACATCAGGACGAAAAACAAGCATAGTTTCATAAGCGTTCATAGTACACCTCCTTTTGGTCTAACGGCAAGCATAAGCTTGCAAGGAACTTACATAAAGTCCAGCTATAAATATACCATATTTTTCATATAAAGTCAACAAATTTATTCGATTTTTTGCATTCACTCAAACTCTTCTGTCGCTTCATATTTCATATCCTCTACAATTTCGCAACTTTTTAATCCTCTGGTTTAAATTTTTATCATAAATTCTATTTGAATTCAAAATTTTCTAAAGCAATACCTGCAAAAAATTGCAGGCTAGTTTAAGCTTCTATTTTGTTGTTGATGCATTCTTTTTATTGTCAGCTTAATACTTATTCCCTTTCTCTTCTATTTCAGTCTTCTTCATTTTTTCAGGCGCTTCAGTTTTTTCTAATTCTCTTTGTTAGTATAGGGTTTGTTTTCGCCGGTTTCTGAATTTTCTGCAGCATCTTCTTCGTCGTCTATCATAGCCACATACCCCGCATCTTTGTAATTCTTCAGTTTCAAAATAGTGTCTACGGTAATATAAATCAAAAGTGCCCACATTAAAATCGTCGCTGCATAAACTCCCATCTTAACGTTTTTCACGTTAGAACTTATTTGTTCGCTTTCAATCTTCACAAGCGTGTTTTTCACATTCTCTTTTTGCGGCGGATAGTATCTCTTTGCATTCACAATCAGCCTATACGGACTCGGCGGTGTAATCGGATCACAAGTTAAAAGAGTGAGCATATCTTCCTTGTCAAGTACTTCCAGCTTGTCCCAATCATAAGGATTTATCACTTCGCTGTCCGTCACTTTGTAGAACATGATATCGTCCTCTCGACGTAAAATAATCATGTCATCTTTTTCTAGCTCGTGCAGATTCAAAAACATCGTATCCTTATAAAAACCGCGGTGACCGGCAATCACAGAACGTGTGCCTTCGCCACCAACAGGCAAGCTTGTACCGTCCACATGAGCTGCACCCATCGACAAATGGCGATAGCTCGCACCCAAATAAACCGGCAAAGTCACATCGATCTTAGGAATTCTGATGTACGAAAATGCTTCATCGTCTTCGCCTTTGATGTTGTATCTCGCCTTAAAATCCGTGCCCGTAAATGGATCCACCAGTCCTGGCTCAATGCCTTGCACTCTCCCGTTGTATCTCTCGATTTCGCTCTTCAACTTTTCGCGCTCTTCATTTGAAATAGTACTCTCTTTTTCGACAAAATTCTCGTAGTCCGATTTTTTTTTCATGTCATTTACACAAATCGTAGTTAGAGATAAAAGCGGTATCAAAAGCCCAATCACCATCAAAAGTCGCCCTATTATAAACTTGTTCTTATTTTTCATCTCCATCACGCCTATTTCTATTCTCTCTAAAAATCTTCTTCATTTTATTTAGCGATACTCTCTCCACAATATAAATGAGAATTAGCATAAATATGACCGCAAGAGCAATTCTTAAATACTCTCTATAAGTTGCAGCATCACTCATTGCGCGTTTGTTTATAGTAATATTTTCGGTGTATTCAACTCTGTGCCCTGTAACTAAAAGCCTATGCGAATTTATCATATATGGTGTGCAGGTTAAAAGTGTCATGAGATCGCGCCCCGGCTGAATTAGCACCGGATCAAAATTATCCGGCTCCACAGTCATAATACTGTCCACTTCGTACGCAAGTACACCTTCGATGTTGTGGAAAAAAAACACATCCCCCTCCTTAAGCTTGTTCAAATCAGTGAACAGCTTTGCCTTTGGAAGTCCTCTGTGTGCGGTGACAACGGCGTGCGTACTCGGTCCGCCAACCGGCAAACTCGTACCCTCAAGGTGTCCGGCACCCCGCTCCAAAATATCCATCGAAGTGCCGGCATAAACCGGCAAGTCCTCACCAATTTGTGGAATCTCGATGTGTCCAATCTTCTCCTCAAGCTCAAGCATCTTTGCGTACTCACGGCGGCCTTCCTTTTCCTCCTCGGTAAAAGGGTCCATAATTCTCGTAGGGTCAATGGAGCGATTGTACGCATTTGCAAGTCGAATTCTGTTTTTTATCTCCTCTTCATCGAGCTTTGATTGCAAATCGTCGAAAATTTTAACCTCATTTATCGCCACTTGACGATAATAATACTGCGAAATTAGAGGATAAACCGCAATCAAAAATCCAAGCAAAAACACTCCCGTAAGTATCCATTTTAAACGCCTGTTCTTAATTTTATTTGCTTCAATTTTCGTCCTGTTTTTATCAGTTGTTAAATTTTTATTTGTCGCTAACTTTTTATCCTTATCTTTTTTTGACATAATTATTCATCTTTAAAAATATCTCTCAACCGGTTTAGCCTATCTGCCTCTTGCTTCAATTTCACATCTTCAATCTTGACATCTCTTGTCGGCTTCTTTCTTCTTTCTGCCATCATTCTGTCAAAATCTTCCGCTGCCAAACGAGCTTGTCTTTGTGCCGGCGTTTCTTCCACCACTACTTTCTTTTGATTAACCCGTGACTCTGACATTCTCTCAGTTCTTACTTCACTAGCAGGCTTTAGAGAATATTTTGCTTTCTTCGCACGTTCCGGTATATATTCTCCGGCTGTTCTTTCTTCTGTATCAGCTCTTTTCCTTTCCGTTTTTCTTTCCACGCAAATGGACTCTCCGTGCGTTGTGCGTACTTCACGAGTTTTGCTAACTGGTTCATTTATTACCACTTCGTGTCTTGCTTTTGCATCTGCTCCAAAGTTTAGGCTAAAGCTTTCTTCTCTTCCCACCTTTGGAGTTTTTGTATCTACAATTTGCTCAGTTGTTTTTTTACGCTCTGTCTTTACATCTTCTTTCTTTCTCGAATCAACAAGCTCTTCGTGAGCATCATGCATTTGAGTTATTTTTGTCGGCTTTTCTTCACGCACTCTTGCATTTTTTACAGTGCCTGTACTTTCTAAACTTTCTCTTTTATTGCTTTCTGTATTTCTCGTCCTTTCCAGTTCGAGTTTGCGTCTCACATCGTCCTTGATGTCTTCAGTATTGATGGTTTCTTCGCTATTTATCTCTTCTCTTATCTCTTCTTTAACGCTTTTCACTCTTTCCCGATTTTTTTGTCGTTCAATCTCGTTTTCTCTCTCTTGAGACTCACGAATTCTCTTATACTCGCGCACCAGATCGTCCTCGTCCATATTGTCGATGCTGGACACTCTCACCGAGAAATTCTCGTTTGCTTCAGGCACAGGATTTGATTTCACTGCATCACTATCCACGCCATTTTGACGGGCAAGCTCCTGAAGTTTGTTTTTATCTTTTTCTAAGCGCGCTTTTGCTTCTTCTGCCATGCGTTTTGCTTCTTCTCTTCTTTTTTTCTCATCCACATTCATGTCCTCATCAGAGAAAATGCTCATGTTTGCCTTCTTCTTGCTAAATCTCTTGAAAAATGAATCGGACTTCTTCTCTTTTTCCGTTAACTCCGGTTGCACAAAAGCGTCTTTCTTTTTCTCTCCTGAATTTTCTTCGTGAACTGTAGACTCTTCAGCACTTTCCTCTCTCGTCACTTCAGCTTCAGCCTTTTTTTCAGCACTTGATGACTCTTTTTCGATAACCTCACTATTCTCAGCTTCTTCATCGTATTCGTCATAATCGTCTTCATCCGGCTCAATCAGAACTTTCTTTATTTTATTAAAAAACTTCACGTCTTCCTCCCCCTCACCATTATTTTCTGTATCTATCGGAGTATCAACCTTTTTTTGGTCTTTATTTTCTTTCAAAAGTCCACCAATCGCATCTTCTCCGGGAAATTCTTTTATCTTGATTTCTTCTGCCTTATTATTAAAATCTTCCTGCAAATCAACATGCTCTTCAAAAATATATTTTCCTTCCATAGCTGTATCTTTTGCCTCGCTTGCCTCTTTCTCATCACCGGTTTGCGAACCGTTCCTGCCATCAGAACTTCCGCCCGGCGAATCATCATCCGGCGGTCCGCCTGAACCTTTTGGTCCACTCGGCGGATTCGGACCGTCCGGCGGAGTCATTCCGCCAATCCCGGCACTAAGCTTCTTGATTGCTCGGGCATATCTGTTTCTTCTGTGCCTCGTGGTAACAATCATAATAATAAGAAGAAGTATCACGCCAAGTGAAATATAAAAAAGCTTTTTATATCGGAGGAAAATCTTTTCCTCACGATTTATAACCACGCTTTCTGCAGCCTCATAAGGAATTCTCACCCCGCGCACCAGCAAACGGTGAGTGTTAATCATATATGGAGTGCACGTTAGAAGCGTTGCATAATCCTTTCCTTTCACCACGAGCAAATCTTCAAACCGACTCGGCTCCACCACTTTGATTTGATCCACCTTGTATGCAAGAGTTTCCGACAAATTGTGAATATAAAACACGTCGCCCTCTTTTAACTTGTCCAAATCGGTAAAAAGCTTGTTCGTTGGAAGCCCTCTGTGTGCAGTGAGCACCGCGTGCGTGTCAGTCCCGCCAATCGGCAAACTTGTGCCTTCCAAATGCCCAACGCCCTTTTGAAGCACATCCTCAGTCGTGCCGGCGTAAATTGGCAAATCCTGATCAATTGACGGAATCTCCACGTGTCCAATCTTCTCATTTATCTCGAGCATTCTTGCGTATTCCGCCCTTCCGGCAGCCTTTTGTTCCTCGGTGTATGGATCTTTTTCAATATTGTTCACAAGAGAAGCATTAAAAGCACGTGCCAAAGTCATACGGCGAATAATCTCGTCATTTGAAAGCTTTTGGACGCCCTTATCGAAATCGTCAACTTGATATCCGCTCTCCACCCTGTAATAAAGACGGGAAATAATTGGATACAACAAAACTAAAAGCCCAATCAAAAAGACCAAAATAATAAGTGCCAGTGAAAGCTTGCTCCTCTTCTTTCCATTCTTCACATTGTTTTTATCTTTTGAAATTTCTTCCTTCATAATGTCACCTTTAATTACAACTAATTATATCAATTTTGTGGCAATTTGTCCATAAAAAGCAAATTAATCGTGTTCAACAAAAACTCCTCAAACCGTAATTGTTCAAAATTTCAATGTCTATCAATAACAAATTTGAATAAAACATCCTATAATTATTTTTATCGATATACGCTTGCCGTCTTCTTAAAAATCTCGTTCTACTTAAATCATTCATAAATAACTCCTTCATTACACATACTTTATGAACTTTGTTCGTGTGAATGAAACACGCACCCAAAAATATAAAATAAAATCCTGCGATTGCAAAAATCGTAGGATATGTATGTACGAGCGACCGAAAAGTCGCTCATATTTTAAATTAGAAAAAACTAATTATTTTTTTTAACTTCAAAATTCTTCTTTTGGTAAATAAAACCAAACACGAATACTATAGTTCCCAGCACAAACAACATAGGAAAAACCAAGTCGCCGGTCTTTGGAAGTGGTCGTTTACCAAACGGTCTATTTTCAATATTAAGTCTTAGCCTTGGATCGTCTCCGTCAACAGTGAAATAAATAGCATCTGTAAGTTGCTCATAGCCCGGAGCTTGCTTCATTTCCCAAAGTGCATAATCGCCATAATTAAGCACACAATCAAAACAACCGTCCTCACCTGATTTCACTGTAAATAGCTTACCATCTTTTAAAAGATTTTGTTGCTTGCCGTCCACCTCTTGTGTCACCCTGAAAACGACGCCGTAAACCGGCTTTCCTGACTTAAAATCAATCTTTTTAAAATAAGCACGTCCCATTTTCCTTGGCCCGTATGGCGGAGTTTCGGGAGGCGTTTCAGGCGGTACCTCCGGTGGAATTTCGGGTGGATTCTCCGGCGGGTTGTCCGGCGGGTTGTCCGGAGGTGGCGGTGTATCCGGATTATGTGGAACTTCATGTTTTGGATTAATTTCAATCAATCCGTCCTTATCTTTCTTTTCCTCTGAAACATAAAAAACAAAATCTGAAACTTTAATCTTTTCCCTGTCAATTCCAACCACGCGCGCATAATATAGCCCCGGAGCGAGCATAACGCTAACCACGCCATTCTCTTGTTCAAACCTGCCAATATAATCTAAATCTTCATTTAAACCGGAATCTAAAAGCTCTTGATTGTTTTTAACAAAAGCCTTCCTTTCGGAAATTTCCATATCTCCATCTTGAATACGCCAAATCTTCACGCTAGCATCCTTTAGAAGCTCTTTCACTTCCTCGCTGTCATAAAAATCCCAAAGATTGATATTCACGCGAATCTCGCCACTCGCCAAAAGCGGAACAAATGAAAACAAAAGGCAAAATGCCAATATTAAGTTTAATAATCTAAATTTATTTTTAACCAAGGCATCTACCTCCCTTTTTTATATGCCAAAGCTTGGACAAATCTGTAAGACTTGTCCAAACCTTGCCTTAAACATAACTATTAAAACAAATCAATAACTATGCTAAACCTTCTAGTTCGTCTTCCTTACGTCGCTTAAGAGCAATTGCTGCTCCGCCCATTAAAAGAATACCGACAACTGTGAAGATAATTGTACCGATACCACCTGTTTGCGGAATTGTAACCTTCTTATTGATTACTCTTTGTGCATCTGTAGGTTTTTCTGTTCCACCTTCCGTCACAGTTTCATCAGCTTTATTATAATGAATTTCTCCGGCTGTGTATGTGCCTGGGCCAACTTCAAATATTTGATCTTCGATTTTAGCAAATCCTGTTGGTGGTGTTTTTTCTTCTAAAAGATAAGTTCCCTTATCAAGTCCGGTGATTTCAAATCTACCTTCAATATCGGAAGTTAATACTAGAGCATCTGCTTTATCAGCAACCCAAACATAATTTGTTCTTGATGCTTTAAAAGCTGTGTCACGTGCAACTCTTAATTCTTCCAATTTTGCTTTAAGTTCTTCCAATGTATTATAAGTGTCTGCTCCGTTAGTCCATGGGAATACTACCGTTGTATCATTTTTTTCAGCTTCAAGAACTGCTGAATTGTATGCATTAACCAATGCTAAATAATTATTTTGTGCTGTTTCATAAGCAGTTACTTCTGCTGCAACTGTTTGACCGGATTTTAAAGCTAGATACTCTCCAGCTTCGTTTTTAACATAGAATTCTGCTCCTGCCAATCTCTTTTGATCAGTTCCTTCTTTGTCATTTGTCTTAACAAATTTCTTACCAAATGTTTCAACCTTCGGTCCTTCCGGATTCAACGGTTCCGGGTTATTTGATTTTTCGTTTTTAATTGTGATATTACCATTTCCGTCCACGCCATAAGTTGCTTTGTATCCCGGTTTAAAGGTTTCAACAACTTTGTATTCAGTGTCTTTGTCAAGATTTTTCCAAGTATGGCTTGGATTATCCTTTGTTAAGGTGATTGTATCACCGATTTTTTCTCCGGTTTGAGCATTGTAGAGTGTAACTATAACTTCTTCACCTTCAACCCAATCTCCTGTAACTCCCGGGAAGCTCTTAGTAACAGTCAAGTTGCCTGTTTCATTGTTTGGTTTTGTAGGAATTGGTGTGTTTCCGAATGAAGAGTCGTTGCCATAGTGGAACATAACATCATTGGATTCAGGAATATCAACAACAGCTTTTTCATTTAATGTTGCTGAATAGGTAATCATAACTGTAACAGGTTTTTCCTGTTCATTAATTAAATAAAGTCCCGTTGCTCTTTCAGCTCCTTGAGCTGCTGTTCCTTCCAATAATTCAAGAACAAAACCATTGTCAGTTTCTGTTAAAGTGTAATCTTTATCTTTTTCTAATGTTACTGCATTGTCAGTATCTAAAGAACCGTCCGCTCTTTGATAAATAACCTTAGCAATTAATTTATCTTTATCTGCAATATTTGTATCTGTTGTTTTGTTAAATGTTAGACCTTCAGTCATCTTATCGTCCCATACAGCAGTTTTGTATTTAGCTTTTGCCGGGATTTCAGTTTTAATTTCGTATGGTACAATCTTACCAATTTGAGCTGATGCTAATGCCTTTTTCTTTTTATAGTTAGCATATTCTGCACCTGCTGTTGTTCCTGTTTCGTTTGCTTCAACTACTGATAAATCATTTTCTTTTAAGAAGTTTTTATCGATTTGCGGTTTATTTTCTGTGTTCTTTGGATAAACATGTGCATCTAGAACTGTACCTTCACTATTTACGAGTGGTAAAGTGATTTTTACAGGAACAGCTTTAGAGTCTGTGATAACTGAACCATCATTCTTATAGGTAGTCTTTTCTGTGATTTCGTCGATTAAAAATACGCCTTTTAATTGTTCAGTAAAGAATTTAATACCGTCACCTTTTGTAAGACCGCCAACTGCTTCTTCAACATCATTAGTAACTACTACATATGAAACTGCCGGGTCTCCAATATTTACTGTTAAAGGTGTTAAAGTTTTATCATAATTGTTAGGATCTGCCTTTAATTCAGCTTGTGTTTTAACCGCTTTTACATACATATCTTCTGTTAAAGTAAAAGTTTCGTATTCTCCCGAGCCATCTGCTTTCAATCTGGCTGCTGTTTGTCCTTTTTCCAATTTTAATGCAAAATATACATTTGGGACTTCTGTCAATGTCTTGCCGAGATTTTGTGCAAATTCATCAAGATTTTGTGTGCCGTCATATTTTTCTTCGCCTACTTGCGTCCAATTATTTAATTCTGCTTCTGTCATCATTAATTTGTGCAACGTAACTGTCGAAGTTACAGCATTCGGATCTTTGCTTGTTTTGTCTCCCAGATCGGCTCCTGCCTTTGCCGGTACAACTGTTGTGAGTACCATTACTAGTGCTAATAGCACAGTTAAAAATTTGAATTTCTTGTTCATAATTTTCTCCTTCAAAATTCTATTTGCTCCATATTGTTTTGTCTTTTATATTTTTCATCCTTGCTTGTTTTATCGTGCCAAGCCGTACTTATCATATTTGTTTTTTCATTTTTTGTTTGACTCTCTTTTATTCAATCGAGGCTGCCCGGTTGCTATGGGTCATGCGCCCTGCCTATCTCCAATTCCGGTATCAAATTTCAAGCACCTCCCTTCTCTTAAAGAAAATTACTGAGGCTACCATCAAAAGCATACCAATCATAGTGAAAATAATCGTTCCCATACCGCCCGTTGCCGGATATTCTGTCTTGTTGTTTACTACCGAAACCGGACCATCGGCTTTATTAATCCATTCTCCGGCATCATTTTTAATTAACACAAGATTGTTACCGTCGGCATCTTTTTGAACCTTAAAGCAGATAACAAAATCTTTTGGCAGTTGATATCCTTTTGGTGCTTTGAGTTCTTTTATTGCATATTCTTCGTCAACTTTTACTTTGAACTTAAATAATCCTCTAAATCCTGATTCAACGGTGTATAATTGCGAAATCTTTTCTGATGTAATTTCGTCAATATTGTCATCCACCGGAATATATTGAGCAGGCTCAATATATCTTCCGTCTACGTTCTTCTTGCGTTTGTAAAGACCAAATTGTGCACCTTCAAGAGTAATTCTATTTCCGAAAGCATCAAGCTCTTTATCGGATTTTTCAAATTCAACTTCGATATTTTCAGTGTAATTTTTGATTACGCTTGAATAACCTTCTTTTAACACTATTTTATAATCGTCGCTTACTTCAAACTCTGAAACAGGTTTTAAATTTCCATTATCATCGATCGGTAATTTGTATCCGTTTGGCGCTTTCGTTTCATACACAATATATGAACCCGGTGCCAAACCTTTCCAGCCAAATTTACCGACTTCGTCCGATTTGATTTTTTCGGCGTTAGCTATATCTTTAACCCAAGTGTATGCTCCATTTAATAGCGCTCTATATTCTACTATGCCGTTTTCGTCTTTTGCGAGCACAAATTCTGCATCTTTTAACGGGTTGTCAATTGCTTCGATAACAATATTCGTTTCTTGATCTCCTGAGCCCACCGGCTTTGAAACTCCTGATTTCTTTGCTCCCACTTTGGTGAATTCAATGCTGTTTTGATAGTTTTTAACATTTAGAAGCACTACGCCGTTGGTTTCACTGTCGTTATAATACGGGTCAGTTCTTGTTCCGCTCATAGATTCCCCAAAATACCAATAACCATTGTATAAATAATCTGCTTTGAGTCTTTGTCTTGTGGTTAGCGGCATTCCTTTGTCGGAATTGTCAAACTTGCCTTTAACAACTATAATATACGGATTTCCATTATACATATCATCGCCAAAGTTCACATACAATCTGCCATTTTGTACATAAACGCTGTTATTGTTATTGTAACCTGCGGTTTGATTTGTATAATAATTTGTGTTTTTCAAATCTAAACCATAGGATTCCGGCATTGTATTTAACACATCGTAATTGCTGTTTACTCTGTAGATTTCATAATCAACGCCGTTCATATTAAGCAAGTTGTAATTGCTGTTAATTTCGTCATAGCCAAAGTTCAAAATTGCATTTGAAAGATTTTGTTTTTCTCTATTTACATAGATGATATTTTCATATTCTCCTTTTGTCCAGTCTGCGTGAACTATTCTGTTTACAGAGTTCGGATAAGCTACATACCCTTTATAAGTGTTTTCTGAATAAAAAACATTGATTGTGAAAGCTCTTGTGTCGTTATTGAGCTTTGTATAAACATTTTGATTTCCAGTGTGCAAAACTACTTGCGGGTCGATGTGATAAGTGGTGTTTGTTTCGGCGTATTCAGGATATTGAGTATTCACAAAATTTGTGAATGTGTATTTTATATATCTCCTGCCGCCACTTATTTCAAAATCCCCTTCTGCAAGAATTCCAATAGGTCCAATCAGCTTCAGATAAGATTCATCTTCCGAGGCAATACCGTAGGTGTTAATATTGTCGCTTAGTTCCAGCAAGAAATAGTCACCCGGTTTAATCTTCGCATTTTCATCTTCCGGATTTTCAAATTTGAATTTACTGCTAATGAAAAATGCTTCAGAATCGTTCGGTTTTATTTGCTTCGGATTCATAGCGTCTCCTTTATCATTTGACATTTCAATGGTTGGTTTTCCGTCAAAGCTTACAAGGCTTGTTACATCCTTGCCTTGCACGTTTTCCGGAACTTTGAATGTGCCGCCAATTATAAAATGTCTTGGCGTTTGGTCCAGAACATATCCATCCACTGTTGAAACTTCCTGAACGGTGTAATATCCGTTGTCGAGATTGTTTATTTCAATTTTACCCGTTGCATCTGTTGTCAGAATATTGTCATAACCATTTGTACTGAAGATCCTGAATTTAACTCCTTCAAGAGCAATTGACGAATCCTTACCGTCGTATTTTCTGACTTCCAAACGTCCATTTCCCTGAACTCTCGGATAGTTTACAATTTCTTGAGTCGGAATACCGTCAATTTCGCTTGCATTCTGATAGAAACCTTTTTTGAAGTTCAGAATTGTGATTTCATTACTTGCAGTCTTTATATAAACACTTTGCCAATTAGGATCCGTGCCGGCATTATAATTAAGCTTTACATAGTAGCTGGAGTTGTCTAAAGGTGTGTCATCAGTTTTTTTGCTGAATTCGCCCGAATCTCCGCTATTATTATTTGTTGCCGCCAATACGTCATCGTCATATTTAAAGATTTCATTGGCATCATATAAATCTATGCTAAATCCCGGATATGCGATTTCTGTTCCGTCCGCATCATAATTTTTATTAAGGAACTTAACCTTGTAGTTAACATGTGTTGTAACACTGGTCGTAATTCTTTGATAGTTATCTGTCTTAAATAGCGCTTTAGTATAGCTTACTATGCCATTTTCCACTTTTACGATATAGAAAATTTGCAAATCGTAGTAATCGCCGGAAACATTGCTTTCTTCCAATCTGTAATAGCCATCGTCCAGCTTGTCAAAAATCAAATCCCCGCTTTGGTCGGTATATTTTGTAACAGATGTTGCACCTTCCAAAATGTCACCGTTTTCATTACTCTTGGTCAATTTGAATTCTACATTTTTAAGCGCCTTTGAAGCAGTAACTGCATCAACTTTGTGAATTCTGAATTTGTTTTCTTTGTTCGTGATAATATATTTATCATCTGTCGGTTCGAAATCTGTTACATAGCCTTTCGGATACACTTGCGTTATCGTTGTGGTTCCGTCTTCAGCAATCACAACTTTCCAAGTTATCAAACTCTTTCCATATCCGCTTGGAGCTTCCGTTTCTTCGAGCTTGTATTTTCCAACCTTCAAGTTGTTAAATAATGCAATACCATCTTCATTGGTCGTGATTTCTACAGGCGGTTCTCCCACAATCGGTTCACCGTTTTCGTCAACCATTGTCAGCTTGAACTTTGCACCTTCCAGCACAACATCATTTCCATTCTTATCCTTAGCAATATCTTTCTTTAAAATTGTAAACTTGCCAATGTTGTTTGGTATGTTTTTAACTCTAAATTCATTATTTATTGTAAGCTCAATAGGAATTTCACTGATTGTAGTGTCACCTGTGTCACTTGAGGCCGATTTGTTTTCAATCACAATTGGATAATCCGTGTTTTTAAAAGTTTCGCCTCTAAAGAATGCATATTTTATTGGTGCAATCGTCCTTTCACCGACGAAGTTGGAATTTTTTAATTTGAATGTGAAAATATAATCATCTGAAACTGTCGGTGTGACATCGTATTCATCGAAGTTAACTTTAAAGTTGGTTATCGTGTTGCCATTGTATTTAACTTCCACATTGTCATCATCAAATTCCATATAGAAAAATTTTCCGCCTAAAATTTTTGAAATATCTTTCGCTTTTAGCGTTAAATTAAATTCATCCGAATTTGGAATTTGTGAAACTTCAGCTTTCAATCTAACGAGTATATTGTCCAAATATGAAAACTCTACATAATTTTGAGGGTTTTGAATTTCAAATCTCGGTTTTGGTGTGCTGCCTTGTTTAAGAATTTCAGTAACGAAAACTTTTCCGGCATTCACCCTTACTTTATACTCATTCGGATATTTTTTATAACCTGTTGGCGCTTCTGTTTCTCTGATAATATAGTTTCCTTCCGTCAGGTTTTCAAACTTGATTCTGCCGTTTTTATCTGAAATTTGTGTGATGATATCAATAGTTTCATTACCATTTTCATCAAGCTTAATAATATCAAATTTTGCTCCGGATAACGGATTGCCAATTTCATTTACTTTTATCAAGTTGAGCTCAAGCGCTGTTTTCTTGTTTACAACCGTTATATTTGGAACACTTATTTCTCCCGGTTCCGATGAATCAACTATTGTTAGCGACATATTGTTCTTGTCATTTTCAGTTAATGCTGTGGTTGGAACTGCAACATTTTGTTTGTTTTGTTCCAAGTTTAAGCTTGCTTCCAATTTTGGCATTTTTGCCGCTTCGCTGAATTGTAATGGTCCATAGTTAGTGCTTTGAGCATTAGGTTTGACATTTTCATCTTTTTTAACCGTAGTTTTTCCGCCTGCATCAACCGTTATTGTCCAAGTGTTTGAGATTGCCTCATAACCATCCGGAGCTTTTGTTTCTGACAATTTATATGTGCCTTCATCAAGACCGGAATAAACTATCAATCCGTCTACACCCGAAGTTTTTACGCCAATCACATTTCCGTCGGCATCTTTCAATTGTTCAAAAGTGCCGTCACTATTCAGCTTTTTAAGTTCAAATACTGCACCTGCCAATTTTCTGTCATTTTCGTCGGTCTTTGTGATTTTAAATTCACCCTTTTCTTTTGGAATATTTCCAATTTCGATTAATGGCTGATAATCTTCACTCTTATAAATATTGATATTTGTTCTGCCTTGAATATTGCGATCAAATCTCCATTCATACCAATATCCTTTTCCAATCAGATTCTTTGATGCGTCTATCGGCTCGTGAGTGTCCGGATCTAAATCCCCCGAATGATACAGTTCGATACCTTCATCAATAATTGAGCTTCTGTAGTCGATTTTTCCCTCAGTATCCACATAGGAGTAATCGTTTTCTTTGTTCAGTTCCACATAGTGCCTGTCACCTTTCGGTTCCACAATCGTAATTTTCATTACAAGGTCACTCGAATCGATGCCCATCCAATTTGTGTTTAAAGTAAATTGAGGATTTGTATCAATTTTAGCATTTGGAACCAATTGAATTAAATTTTCGCCTACTTTTTCTTCTAATTTAACCCCATCCACGCTTATGCTTTCCAGAAGCGGGTAAACTCCCGGCGTTAATGAAACGTTTGGATTTGCTTTAACTTCAAATTCAATATTAGCTGTGTCATTTATATTTAAAGTTAACTCGCCGTCTTTTAGATTAATGGTTCTATTTGTTTCGTCGTACGGGTTTTTATCGTCATGCCAAGCGTTGTCAAAATTTCCATTTTTGTCGGACTTGATGTTGGTGTATTTTGTAACACCGTTTTCATCTTTAGTTTCGAGATAGATATTAAAGTTGTCATTAAATTTAATTTCTACCGGTATATTTTGAACGCCTTTTAAATATCCGACGGCATCTGCATATTGTTCATAGCTATAGCCGCTTCTGATTTCAGCATCCACTTTGCCGAAAGTTTTTTGAAAACCTTCTGCATAAGCGTCAATCACAATAAAATTGCGTAAATCAGAATTGATCGCTCTGTATCCGCTAATATTATTGTAATAGTTTATACGGTTTGTGAAATTCATCAACCCGTAATTGCCTTCACCCCATCCGTTATAAGCAGGTGAGGTACCATTTCCCATATGACCAAATTCTGTCCAGCTTATGCTTTGATCGGTTTCCCAATAATAATCACTTTCGCCCATTATTATCAGCTTATCAGCATCTCGTCTAAATCCATTACCCGTGCCCGGTTGACTTCTATAATCTTGCTTTGACAAAATCCAGTTGTTTACAACATAGTCTACTGCACGAATAATACCCTTGTTGTGTGGTTGAGCTGTTGGTTTCAGATTTTCCAATGCAGCCTTTGCTTCGTCAACGGTTACGGCACCGTTTGTGATTGTTTGCTTATCTTGGTCATATCCCATTAGAGCAACTTTTATATCTGAGCCGTTACTGTTAGCTTCTTTAAATTGCTCCAATTGGTGACCTATAGCATCCAACATATTGTTAAAGCCTGCACCATTCATTGCTTCAAACAACGGAAGAATATAAACCACGTCTTTTTTAGCCGGAGTTGTGTCATCTATCACTTTATTTATAGCTTTCGGCTTTATTTCAAGCCCGATCTTGTATCTGCCGTCAAAATTATTATTGCCGTCTACAAGTTTTTGAGCATAAGTGGTCACTATTGCATTTCCGGCTTCATAATTATAAACCAAGTTTTGGTTAAAATCGTCTTCACCGGCTCTAAGCGGTGTTGCGCCAAATAGCATTGGCCCTATAAACAGTCCGTTTGCACTCATTCCCGGTACATATTCCTCATCGCGCCACCAGCTTGTGTTTCCGTTTTTGTCAACTTCAATCACCCATCTGCCCTTTGGCGGCTCATAATTATCCAGCGGCTCCGTTTCATATAGATAATATGTGCCCGGTTTTAAATCGGTGTACTCAAGTCTGCCATATTCATTTGTGGTTGCATTTTCTTCTCCGATAATGTTGTTTTCACTGTCTTTTAATGTGAATTTAACACCTTCCAATGGAGCGTCTGTTTTTGTGTCATATTTTTCAATTTCAAATTTACCAACATTGTCTCTGTAGTTAACAATTTTAGAATTTATAAATACGTTTGAATCCGCACTTGAGCCTTCAGCGTCCAGCCTGTATACAACGCTTGGCTTATAGATATACTTCATCGGGTCGTCATCATAAGACCAGTATGCCAAATGCTCTATATCTCTATTATTATCTTTCGCAGGTTCATTTGCAATTATTATGATTCCGCAATCTCCGCCATTTTCATCCTTAAAATCTTCGGCAGTAAATTTTATTGCAATTCCTGTGCGGTCCAAATCCTCAATGAAATAATTTCCATCTATATCTTGGTATTCATTTTTTGTTGGAAATACACCATATTCTAAAGGTTTGTGCAATTCAATAAGTTGGGATAAACCCGCTTCCGTTGGATTCATGGATTCAACCATTGCACTCAATCTGCTGCCGCTTGGGACTTTATATATCTTAACCAAATCAGACTTAACATACTTTGGTCCATTTCCGTCAGGTTGAATGAGCATTTTTTCAAAATCTATATTGCCTTCCATATATGGAGTGGTCAATATTAATGTTGTGTCTCCGGTTGGTGCCGGTCTGTTGCCGTTCCAATCCTCCGGATTTTCCGGAATAACATATTCAGGATTTAGATAGGTTACACTCTTAACTCTGCCAATATCCATATTGTATTCTGAAATTGCCGTTTTTATAGCAAAATCATTGCCGGACCATTCAAAACCCCAGAACTTAACATGAAAATTATTTGTGTATGCCTTGCCTGCAATCTTATTTGTGAAAGTATAATCGCCTTCCTTTTGAACCAATTTCGTATTTAATCCCAAGGCTGAAAAACTTAAATTGATTGTGGATCCCAAACTTTGTTTTACAAAGTCGGTGAATGTGTAGGTTATTGAGTTTGTAACACTATCATACTCTGCAGTTGCTAAAATTTCACCGCCTGTACCATATATCGGTGTAGGCAAGAAAGTATTTACAGGATTTTCCCCTTGAGACGGAGTCAGTCCGCGAGGCTCTATTTTTTTATCAAATTCAACTGTAAACTTGTCCGCAGGTTTTGCATTTTGATCAATTAAAACTTCAGCGGTTAAACTAAGTTGCTCACCCCAGCCGTAAATAACTTCGCCATCCGGTCGTGTAACGCCTTGAGTGTAATCGTCATAGTAACCCGTGTCCAAAATTTGATATTTATTAACATTAACCGTCGAGTTTACCGGAGTTTCAGCAGCAAATGCTCTAAATAACATCAATCCGAATTTCTTAAACGGATTTTGTCCTGACGTATTTTCCGGAATAGGTGGACTTACCGTAACAATTCCCTCCTCATTTACGATTACCTCGTATCTTTCATGAGGAACTTTGTAGCCTGCCGGCGTTTTTGTTTCTCTTACTATATATTTTCTAGGAGATATCGGTTTTCCGTTTGCGTCTTTATTCGGGCTCAGATTTCTAAATATTACAACACCGTCGGTGTAAGTGTATTTAGATTCTATTACTGTTCCGTCTTCTTTATAGAGCGTAAATTCTACGTCTCCAAGCGGATAATCCAAATCATTAACTTTCTTAAAAGCTACATCGGCAACCACATCGTTTGGTGTCGATTTTTTGTTTGTAACTTTAAGTGTTATTTTTGTGTCATCCAATTCATAATGCGGCTGCGGGTCCGTCTTATATACCGGTTCATACGCATGTGCAAGATTGTTTGACCCAACTATATCCAGTTCAACATCATCGTTTTCACCATGTTTTAAATTTAAAATTTCTCTCTTATAGGCTATATAGTTTCCGCCGGCATACTCTCTACTTGCAGATGCAAAACTACGTGTGTCGTCTTCGTGGAGTTGCTTTATAACATCATACGGCGGAACATACGGACTTTTATTTCTATTAAAAACTACAATTTGATTTTCCGGCCTAGATATTCTAATAGGAATATCATTTTTCCTTATTGATTTTTCTTCATCCAGACTATCCGCAACATCAAAGTATACCGTATCAATTTTTTTGAAACCTTCCGGTGTGATAATTTCATCAAGTCTGTAGCTTCCCGGAGCTAAATATAATTCTTTCGGTTTATCAGTGGATACCCATTCATATCTATTCCCGTCGGAAGATGTCAACAGGAATTTTGCTCCGGAAACCGGCACCTGCTTTGTTTTGCCGCTTTCATCTACAATCGGTTTTCCGCCTGCATCAAGCTCATCAGTAACTTTTGAGATATAAACCGGCTTATAGAAATGAGCTGTGATAAGATTTTGTTTTAAATTCCTATTAATACCGACGTTTGAGCCGTCCGTGCTCAGCGGATTTACATAGGCAATAAGCTCAACGGATTGGTCTATATCGTTATTCCAATCTCTTTCATGTGCCCTGCAGAAGCTTAACAGATTTTCAACTTGTCTGTTACTTTCTAGTAATTCTGTATCATATGGGGAAACCCAATTTTTCTGATGTTGGTTATAAATTTCAGGTGAAGAAGAAATCCTGCCGACAAATGCACTTCTAAGCATGCTATATTTTTCCAATTTGTTTAGGTCTTCTTTAACTCGGGAAATGCCATAATCTTCAGGATGCTCTTCGATTTCTCTTAAACCCATTTTGAAATATTTATAAATTTGTTCTAAAGTAAATGGACTTTCCAAACGTCCCACTCTGGTTGGCAGGTACGGTTTTAAATCTTCAGGCTTATTTATAACAACCCTTTTAATCTTGTATTGCGAATTATTATCATCCCACCACTTATCACGGTCTACATCATAAGGCTGCGTAGCGCCCCAGTTGAAACAGTGAACCAAATCATAGTTCTCAACCACACGCATTATTACTTTTGATGTGTTTCCTGCACGCCAAGATGTGCCGGTTTCTTGTGACGCCCAAATTTGTTCGCCGATATGATAATCAGAGTCCGATGTATCATTAGCTTTCAGTCTTACAAACGCTGATTGTTCTCCACCAACTTTTTCAACCAGGTCGTAATTCTTTCTCAAAATCAAATCTGAATTAATTGTCGTATTGTTGTATAAGTTATTCGATATACCGTTAAAAGTGTATTGAATGATTGTGCCCGGTATCAATGCATTGGTATTTATCATACTTCTAATCTTTGAGTCAAAAGAGCGTTTTGGCACTTTTTTCGCTGAATAATATATTGAATAGGTGCCATTAATTTCCGGCTTAAATATTGTGATATCCGGGTCCGCATTAGACAATCTGATATTATCAAATGTGCCGGCGTATATGTCACTACCAATATTAATATTATTTACATTTCTTAAATCCAGATCTTCAATTCTCAAAGTCTCAGATACTGTTAAAGCAACCGCCCTTGTTCCTTCATTCTTGATTTGAGCAAACATTGTTCTTGAAGGGTCATTATAGGTTTTTGAAATAACCTTTTTATTTGGGTCAAATGGTGCTTCAGCTGTTGCAAGTCTGGTGTCAACCAAGTTGAAACCTTTATCAAATCTGGCTGAATTGTTCGGATCAACCAAGTATTGAATAATAAACGGCGGTGCAACTACCAAATTTTTTACAATGTTTTCCCTAATCTTTTTAATATAGTTGACATCAGGAGTCAATCTTATGCCCAAAGTATAAGAGCTAGCCATTGTATCGATTTGTGCGCTGACAGTAATATTTAAATTGTCTCCAATTCTATTAATAATGTCATTTGTGTTGATCATTCTGTTGTATCTATATAAATCGTAAGTGCTTAGAGTAATTGGAACATTATTAATTCCTAGAGCCGGGATGCTTACCTTATAATTCGACAGCCCCTGATTTAACGGTGCATAAAGTGCAAGTCCTAAATTATCTAAACTAATAGTGCCGTCTTTTAGTCTGTCGGTTATAGCTTTCGTGTTTATTGTAATATCCCAGTTCATTGTTGTGCGGTCTTGGCCGACGTATTGTTTTGAACTGTATGGCAAACTGTAAGGATAATTTCCTGCTGTTTTTGTGCCATATTCATATACATAAGCGGACGGAATTTCCGTTCTTGTGTCATTTTTTGAAACCTTTATCGATGGCATTGCCCTTTCTGCCATTCCCGGAGATGATAAAACAATATCAATCGTAATTTCTGTTTCATTTCCAATCGCTTCAGTGTCAAATGCCAACAATTGATTTATATATAAATCTGTGCTTATAGTAATAGGTTGTGATATTGTATAGATGATTTCATGTTTTGTTTCGTCATAGGTAGGATAAGCCCATGCTCTGCCGTTTCCGTCAGTTAAAGCCTTCAGTTCAAATTTCGGGTCTAATTTTAAATATTTCCCAATATTTACAGTGAATTTCCAGCCTGCAGGAATTGCCCACGGTTTTGAAACTGCCTGCACCGTGGTTATAAGTCTGAAGCTTTTATCATTCCAGCCATCTACACTGATGCCTGACGTTACTGCAGATATAGGTGTTTCGCCAACCATTAACTCTAATGTTTCTTGCGGTGCATCTTCAACTAGCGGTGAAGCGACTGCCGTCAGCTTTTCTTCCGGTGAAATTTCCGGTTTGTCAGTTTCCGGTGCATCGGTTGACAAGTCTGTTTGTTCTTCCGAATAGAAACTTGCCAGTCTCATCAAGCTCATAAATGGAGCGATTTCCAATTCTTCTTTTCTGTTTTTTTCAAATTCTTGTGTGAATTCGAAAGTGTTCGTGTCCAAATCTTTAACAAAAGTGTAGACGATTTCTTTAATTTCTTCATCATATTTTGCAGTTGCAACAACTTCATCGTCAATCACGATGTCGTTTACCGCATAGTTTTCGCCGTCGAAAACCGGTGCATATTTGTCCGACATAATCTTTACTCTGAATACATCGCCTTCTGCAATCTTCCTATTTGATTTAACTGTGGACACGAGTTTGAAATTGTATTCTTTCGGTTTGCCGAATCCGAGCATACCGAGTGTATCTCCTGCAATGAATTGAGGAATGAATTTGTATTCTTTTACGATAAATTGTGCGTCGATGTCAACTCTTTCGATTAAGTCCAAATCGCTTTGTCCGATTGTTACCAGGTCTGCTTCCAGTTCGTCTTTTGCGAGATAAACTTTTATTTCGTCTTTATCGTCTTCGTCTGCTGCATTTTTTTCGTTTTCTTCATAATTTGACAGTTCTATTAAGAAATTGTAATATTGTGCTTCTTCTTCATTTAATTCAACTTCGTCATATGGCAAGTCAATTTCGGATAAGTCAAATTTCAAAGTTTTCTTTGTGTCTTCAGTGTCTGTTAGTTCTAATTCGTTTTTATTTTCTTCTGCTCCGATTTCAGCATCTTCTTGTGCTGTTTCTTCAAGTTCTTCTATTGGAGCTGTTTCATCGTGTGCTTCCGCTTCGGGCGCATCTGCGCTTTCCGTTGTTTCATCTTGTGCTTTCAAAGCTTCAGCATTATCTGTATTCTCAATTTCTTCCGGCGGGGCGATCGGGTCGTTTATAATTGGTGTTGTTTCGTCTTTAATGACCGGTTTAAATCCTGCCACCGCGTTCCAGATTGCAAGTTGAGTTACAAGTTTGTTTCTGATGTCTTTGTGATTATTTGCAAGTTCGGCTTCTTCTGCCGCCTTTTTACTTTCACTCAAGATTGCTTTTACTTTATTTTCTATTTCAACGCCGGCAAATCTATAATCCGGTGTTTCATTGTAAATGCTACCTGATTGCAATTTGCCATCTATATCTTTGCCTGCCGGAGTGAGTTTGAATGGATTAAGTGAATAAGCTACAACCGGTTTTTCACTCAATCCTTTCTTTATGAGATAAAGTGAAAAATCCAAGCCGTCATTGAACTCTCCCTTTATTAAGTTTTCTTGAAATGCTTCATATTCTTCATCCATTTTGTCTTCGTCATCCACGACGATGTTCAAAACGATGTCTTCCACACCTTCCATGTGAATGGTCAAGGTTTCATTTTCATTTACCGGAGCATCCATAAGGATTTCTTCGCCGGTTTCAGCGTTTGTTCTGGTGATTTCAATTGTGGCATCGTCCAGAATATCCATTATATCCAAAAGGCTTCCGGAGTTGCCCGTTTTCACTTCAATTAGAAGATCGTTCAGGTCAAGCTCTTCACCGGTTTTATAGACGAGCTTCGGCTCTCTATAAACGCTCCAAGGTTTTGCATTGTTTGAATACCAATCAGCCGGCAACGAGCCCGGATTTTCATTTCCAATTTCTTCCGCATTTTCGTCATTGTTTTCATTCAAATTTTCACTTGAAATGAAATTCTCTGTTACATTGTTAAACAGAAGAACCGGTTCGTCATCGTTTTCCGCAGGTGTTAAACCATCAGCTTGATTATCGTCAGTAATCAAATCAACTGCATTGTTGTTTTCAATTAATGTGTTTGTTTCTTTGTTTTCTTGTGGCGTTACCAAATCTACAGCGCCATCATTCTCATTTGTGTTTGGAGTTGTAATTATATCTTTTGCTTCCGAATTTTCTTCGATAGTTGGAGCAACAATATCCGTAACATTATTGTCCGATATAATACTTGTGGCAGATTCTTTTAACGGTGCATCACTTGTACTCATTATATCGACTGCTGTTGTAGCAGATATTACTTGCTCAAAAATCATAAGAAATGCGAAAACAATAGATAAAATCTTTATCGAACGGCTTTTCAACTCACATCTCTCCTTTCAAGCATTTGTTTACAAATTTTAAAAATAATAATCCCGGAAAATTCGGCAATTAATATTTCTGTAATTTTTTCCATTATACAACTTATTGTATTATTTAGCAACTTTTTATTCTCAATTTCACCTCATTTGTATATAATTATTTTCAAAATTAATTAGTGTTTTTATGTATGATTAGATAATTATATTACCTACTTTTCATTATTTATTTTGTTTTTTTTTTTTTTTTTTTGATAATCTATTAAAATGTACCATATATTATTAATATAAAATATATATTATTGTAATTTTTCGTTATTTTAAACAAATTTTTTAAAAATATATTTTTTTAAAAAATTTTTATTGCTATGTTTTTTAGACAACTGTGAGTCTTGTCACATCTTAAAATATATTAAATATAAGATTTTTATATATATTTTTACGATTTTTCTATCGAATAATACTATTTCGTTAAGCATTTTATTATAACCACTACATATAGTAGTATAAAAGTTTATAAAAAAAGACACGGTTACGTGTTAACTGTGTCTTATAGTTTGTTTATTTGTTAATATAATCTCTGATATTTTTAAATACTTCTGTAACCTTTTCAACGTCTTTTGCACCGGCCATTGCCATATCAGGTCTGCCACCGCCGTTGCCACCCAATGCTTGAGCAATCTTTCTTACTATGTTGCCCGCATTCAGGCCCTTTTCAACTACCGATTTGGAGTTTGCCACGAGAAGGTTTACATTATCTTTGTGTTTACTTGCAAGGATCACGCTGATGTTATCCTGTTTGTTTCTGATTTCGTCCGCAAGTGTTTTTAATTCATTCGTGTCCACATCATCAAAAACTTTTGCCAGTACTTTTATCCCTTGAACCTCGATGATGTTGTCCGTAAGGTCACCTGCAACATTTTCTGCAATTTTTGCTTTTAAGCTTTCAATTTCTTTTCTTTGCTCAGTTGCAAGCTTCTGTTCTTCTTCAATTCTTGTCATAATATTTTCTTTTGCGGTTTTTAAAGCAGTGGAAATGTCATAAAGCAATTCTTCGTTTTTAACCACATATTCATAAGCAGCTCTTCCCGTGATAGCTTCAATTCTTCTTACGCCTGCTGCAACTCCTGTTTCCGAAACGATTTTAAATAGCCCGATTTCCGAGGTGTTTCCTACATGTGTGCCGCCGCAAAGCTCCATGGAATAATTTCCCATTTTTAATACTCTTACTATATCTTTGTATTTGCTTTCGAACAGTCCCATAACACCTTCAGCTTTTGCTTCCTGCAGCGATTTAATTTCTGTTACAACAGGTAATTTTTCAAGAATTTTTTCATTTACAATCTTTTCCACACCGGCAATTTCGTCATCTTTCATTGCTTGAAAATGGCTGAAGTCAAATCTCAGTCTGTCTTCTGTAACAAGCGAACCTGCCTGATGAACATGAGTGCCCAAAACTTCTCTTAATGCTGCATGAAGAAGGTGCGTTGCAGAGTGGTTACGTCTGATGTCGTCACGGCGTTTTGAGTCTATCTTTGCAATCACTTGTGTGCCTTTTTCAGCTATTCCGTCTTTTACTTCCACAATGTGAAGGAACAATCCCTCTTTTGTCTTTTTTGTATCTTTTACAACAAGGGTGAAGTTATCGCCTTTAATTGTACCGATATCTCCAATCTGCCCGCCGGATTCGCCATAGAACGGGGTGTCATCAAGGATTACAATTCCTTCTTCGCCTGCGTTTAACTCATCGACTTTTTTGTTTTCAAAATATAAATCTGTGATTTTTGTGTTTACTTCGTCTTTTTCGTAACCGCAGAAATGTCCGATCTCAGAATCGAATTCCGCCGTGTCATCTTTTTTCCAACCTGAGTCTGATTTATCTTTTGCAAGTCTTGCACGGACTCTTTGCTCTTCCATCGCCTTTTTGAATTCTTCGACATTGTATTTTAAACCTTTTTCTTCCAAGATTTCGCCGGTCAGGTCTGCCGGGAATCCGTACGTGTCATAAAGTTCAAACACGTCTGAGCCGGACATCAATTTTTTGCCAACTGTCAAGAGTTTCTTGATTTTGTCGTTTAGAAGTTCAGTGCCTTGGAAAATTGTTCTTTGGAAACGTTCTTCTTCCGTGTTTAACACTTCCAGAATGATTTTTTTATTTTCAATTAACTCCGGATATGCTCTGCCCCAGCTTTCAATCACTTCTGTGACAGGAGTTTCAAGAAAAGATTTTTCAATTCCAAGAAGCATTCCGTGCCTGCTTGCGCGACGGATGAGTTTTCTTAAAACATAACCGCGACCTTCGTTTGACGGTACAACTCCGTCTGAAATCAGGAATGTAATTGCACGGGAGTGGTCCGCTATAATTCTAAGATGCACATCGTCATCATGATTTACGCCATATTTTTTATTGGAAATTTCGCAAACCGTGTCAATAATTTTTCGAATTGCTTTGATGTCGTATACCGAGTCCACGCCTTCCATAATGCAGGCAATTCTTTCAAGTCCCATTCCGGTATCGATGTTTGGATGTGGTAGCGGATGATATTCGCCATGCTCATCTTTATCAAATTGGGTGAACACTAAATTCCACACTTCGAGAAATCTGTCACAGTCACAGCCGGGTTTGCAATCCGGTCTACCGCATCCAAACTCCGCCCCTTTGTCGTAGTGAATTTCAGAGTCCGGTCCGGATGGCCCAACTTCGAGTTCCCAGAAGTTGTCTTCTTTTCCCAGGCGAACTATTCTTTCTTCCGGCAAACCAATTTCTTCGTTCCAAATTCTGTAGGCTTCGTCGTCTTTTTCGTATACACTAACCCAAAGTCTTTCTTTTTCGAGTTTCATAACCTCAGTTAAAAACTCCCATGCCCAGTGGATTGCTTCGCTCTTAAAATAGTCGCCAAAGCTGAAATTTCCAAGCATTTCAAAGAATGTGAGGTGGCGTTGTGTTTTTCCAACATTGTCAATATCACCTGTTCTAACGCATTTTTGTGATGTTGTCATTCTTTTTGCCGGCGGAGTTTCCTCATTTGTAAAATATTTCTTTAAAGGTGCCATTCCGGCGCCAATTAGTAGCAATGATTTGTCATCTTTTGGTATTAATGAATAAGATGGATGCACCAAATGATCTTTTGATTCAAAAAATTTTAAAAATTTCTCACGTATATCGTGCAGTTCTAAGTTTTCCATAAAACTCCTTTCATTTATCTAAATCTAATCTTCGATTGGATTAGTTAACTCATTTATATTTTTCTTTTTGTCTTTATAATATTTATATATAATTTTCGCTGCAATTGTGATTGGCAAAGCAAAGATCATTCCAATAAATCCGTACAAAAAACCGCCAATCAGTGTTAGCACAAGCACGAGCATTGGGTGAATGCCTAGCTGATCACTCATAACTTTTGGTGCCACCAGATAGTTTTCGGTCCATTGTAAAACCGGAAACAAAATCATAACAAAAAGTGCCTTTGTGGGACTATCTAATAGTGCAAATATAACGGCCGGCACAAATCCAAGAAATGGCCCGATAAATGGGATAATGTCTGCAAACATCGTGATAAGACCGATTACAATTGCAAAATCCACTCTGAATATGCTGAGCATTGCTCCACTCACAAATCCAACGTAAACTGCCAAAATGAGTTTGCCTTTAACATACTTTATAACATTTTTGTCCATTTCTCTGGCGAGTCCGATTGTCGTGTCACGATATTTATTAGGAATCATTTTTTTAGCTGCAGCAATAAACATTTCCTTGTCATTTAAAAAGTAAAACACAAATATCGGAACCATAATGCCTGCAAAAATTTTGCTAAATGTGCTTTTTACGCCGGAAAGCATAGAATTAAAATCGCCTTTATTAAGACCAAGTTTATCAACTATGTCGTTTACTTTTATATCTTTTAAGTTAAAAATGTCTTTGCCAAAATATTTGTTTGAAAGGTCAACCAAAACTGTCTTTGCGTCATTTATATAATAGTTTAAATTGTTGAAAAATTTCTTAGTTTCATTGACTACTCGCGGCACAATCGTTAGCGCCATAAAAGATATAATAAGCAGAAGCACTGTAAAAATGATTAAAATCCACCATTTTCTTTTGATGTTTGGATATTTTTTCTCAAGCCAAACTACTAGCGGATTTAACACATAAGCAATTACAACCGAAGCAAACAGCGAATTTAATAAATATCTGAGTGAGTTTATATTATTTATTGCAATTACAACCAAAATCGCAGCCACAATGTAGGCAACCCACTTTAGAATTACCGAGAATTTGAGGTTGACTCTGCGATGTTCTTCGATATGTTTGTTACCGATGTTTATAAGATAATAAGTCGCAAATGCAACAAAAGTAAGCGAAAAAGCCATAAGTGCCATATAAATGCCTTTTTCGGTGTTCATCTTTGGGAGTTCAATTTTTAATATTTCGTTTAACTTTTCCATATTCCCTCCAAGTCGCATATATATCTATTATAATAAAAATATTTTGAGATTGCAATATAAAACCCGGCCCGGCTAAAAACGGCAAAAATAAAGTGCCGAAATTGTCTTAATTTCGGCACTTTTTAACGATTAAATTATAAAGGCTTTTCGAATATTTATTGACTTTTCATTTCTCAACCGGTTCGGAAGATTTTTAGAGTAATTTAGAGGTTCTCCGGAAGGAGAAATATATCGTTAATAAAACCACAACATACCGCATCCGTTAACATTTTTACGGTTATAAAATACTCCTATTTATCGACAACTTATCCAATGTTATTTTGTTGTTTTCTCCGGCTTTTCTTTTATCAACTTAATCATTCTTAATTATCATAAGTCACATCATATTCTAATTTTCTATTCAACTTTCATCTATTTTCTTCAGATGGATAATTTAAGCGTTATAAATAGCTTATTTAACAGCGATTGCCTCGATTTCGATTACGCCGTCTTTCGGCAGTCTTGCAACTTCAACGCAACTTCTTGCCGGTTTGTGCGAACCGAAAAATTCTTCATAAATTGCGTTAACTTTTCCGAAGTCATTAATGTCTTTTACGAAAATATTCACTTTCATGATGCCTTCCAATGTCCCGCCGGCTTCTTCCACAATTGCCAGCACATTCTTTAGAGATTGTTCTGTAGCAACTTCAATGTCGCTTTCCAAAACTCCTGTTTCCGGGTTGATTGGCAACTGTCCGCTGGTAAAAATAAATCCGCCGTGTTCCATACCTTGTACATAAGGACCAACCGCTGCCGGTGCTTTTTTCGTGTCAATAACTTTCATAGTATCCTCCCTAATCTTTATTTATATCTCTTTCTTTCCATAGACGTTCTATGTCGTAAAATTTTCTAGCTTTAATATCAAAAATGTGCACGATGATTTCATCGTAGTCGAGCAAAATCCAATCATTGCTCCTGTTTTTTGATGGATTTATGGCTTCGTATCCGGCTTTTCCCATTTCATACTCCACATTGTCGCAAATTGCACTTAATTGGGAGCTGTTTGTTGCAGAGCAAATAACAAAATAATCCGCAAAATTCGCCTTTCCGCGAATGTCAATTACTTCAATGTCGTAACCGATTTTATCACTGATTGCTTTTTTTATAATTTCAAGTTTGTTTAAAGTTTCGTCCAAAATATCCCCTCATAACAATGAATTTCTGGCTTCTACAGATAGAAGTGAAATATATTCTTCCTTTTTTATAAGATAACTGATGGAATCTTCCATCACTTTTCTGGTTGCCAGATTAAGATTTTCTTCTGCCAATTTTCTATGTTCATTTACTAACACATAATCTCTTTTCGGTTCAAGTTTGTCGGCAAGATAGATGATTTTTTCGAGGTCGGTCATATTTTTTCTGCCGGCAATATGGTATTTTATGGCATTTAAAATTTCTTCATCTTCCACGTAAAAAACATTTTTTGCTATATAAGACCCTAATGCACCATGAACCAGATTGTAGTTTTTCTTTTCTTCATCGCTTAAAATTATACCAAATTTTTCAATTGTTTTCAACGTATCCTCTTTGGATTTCCATTTGCCGCAATCATGAAGCAGACCTGCAATATGTGCTTTTTCGTGGTCAATACCCCAAATGCCGGCATAGTGTTCCGCAGTTTCCATAACACGAATTGAATGTTTAAAACGGGCTTCGTTTAAGTGTAATTCTAAAAATTTAAAAATCTCTGTTTCACTAACCATTTCTACCTCAAATATTCACTAATATATTCATAAGTCGTGTCAGTCACAAAAAATCTGACATCATTGCCTTTTTTTATTTGCTCACGAACAAATGTGCTAGACAGTTCAAACACAGGGTTGTCAAGAAACACAAATTTATCTTTATTCTTTTCATACAATTCATGAGATTTAAACTCATAGCCTCCGCGCTTTAAGACGAGAATTTTTGAATAAGACAAAATTTTATCCGTTCTGTACCATTTAGGAAAAGACAAAAAGCTGTCCATCCCAATTAAAAGATATAAATCATCGTATTTTTTTGAAAGTGCTTCAAGAGTTTTACAGGTATAACTGACTCCCTCCAAATCATACTCAATATCAGTCACTTTTACACCGGGAATTTCTTCAAACGTTTCTTTCACCATATCAAACTTTTCATAGACATCGATATCCGTGACATTTTTATGAGGTGGCAGATAGGTCGGCACAACAAGAAGCTGTTCCGGCTTCACTTCGTTCATGATATATTTTACCATAAAAACGTGCGCAATCGTTGGAGGATTAAAGCTACCGCCATAGATAATTACCATTATTTCATCTCTTTTAATAAAATATTTTTGTCGCTTTTTCTGTAGATTGATAAATTATTGCCCATGCGTGCCAAAAAATCTACACCGAGTTCTTGTTCAAGCTCTTCAAACAGTTCCATCGGCTCCACATCTGAGTTGTTCAAAATTTGTATCTTCATAATTTCATTTTTGTTCAGATATAAGTCGATTGATTTGAGAGTTTCGTCTTTAATCCCGTCTTTGCCAACGCGAAGCGCCGGCTTTAAAGTGTTTAGCTTCGACTTTAAAAATGCTCTTTCTTTTGAATTAATCATATTAGTCCCAGTGCTCAAATTGGTAGCCTAAAATGTCGACAGTGTCACCGTCTTCAACTCCAAGCTTTTCCAACCTGGCATTTATTCCCTCGCTTTCCAAAAAATTGTCGAATCTTCTTACAGAGTCCGGTTCCGAAAAATCAGTCGAGCGGAAAAAGAATTCCACTTTGTCACCGGTGATATAATAGATTCCATTGTCATAATACACATTTGTAGGATTTTCTTTTTGAACTAAAGTTGTCTTATTTTGCACGAGTTCAAAGTTTTTGATTGTGGAATTCAGTTCAAAAATCTTGTATTCCAGTTCTTTAATACCTGCTTTTGTAGCCGCAGACACCACAAATGCTTTGCGGCCGGTTTTCTCTTCGATCTCCGCTTTTTTCTCTTCAAGTTCTTCAGCCGAAATGAGGTCTGATTTGTTTAAAACGATAATTTCTTCTTTTTTTGCAATATTATCGCTGAAGCTTTCCATTTCAGTTCTTAGTTTGTAGTAATCATCAAGAGGATCTCTGCCTTCTGAACCGCTCACGTCCAGCACGTGAACAAGAAGCTTAACCCTTTCGATGTGTTTTAAAAATTTAAATCCAAGACCTGCCCCTTCAGAAGCACCTTCAATAATCCCCGGAATATCCGCAATAACAAAGGATTTTCCGTCTTCAATCTTACAAACTCCGAGATTTGGTTCAAGAGTTGTAAAATGATAGTTGGCAATCTTAGGTTTTGCAGCACTCATAATGCTTAAAAGAGAGCTCTTTCCCACGTTTGGAAAACCGACCAATCCAACGTCGGCAATTAGTTTTAATTCCAAAATAATTGAAGCCTCTTCGCCCTTTCTGCCGGGTTCCATAAATGTAGGAGCTTGTCTTGTCGCCGTTCTAAAATGCCAATTGCCGCGTCCGCCGCGTCCGCCTTTTACCACTTCAAATGTTTCACCGTCTTCTTTGAAATCGTAGAGCACGCCTTCATATCCCGCTTGTCTTACAATAGTTCCAAGCGGTACATAAAGATATAAATCGGCACCGTCTTTGCCCGTCTTAAGATTGTTCATACCATTGCTGCCATTTTCCGCTTTAAATTTTGTTTTGTATCTATAATCAATCAGCGAGTTCAAATTGGAGGAACCGACCAAAAAAATTGAGCCTCCCTTTCCTCCGTCTCCGCCATGCGGACCGCCTTTCGGCTCGTATTTTTCACGACGCCAGCCTATGTGACCGTCGCCGCCGTTGCCGGCTTTGAGTTGTAAAGTCACAGTATCAAACATATTCTGTTTCACTTCCTTTCCGTATTTGCTGATAAAGTCGCCATCTTATGACTGTTCGTTTTTCATGCAACATTAACCGACCCTCCTAAAAAAGCCTCCGGTGCCGATATTCATCGACTTTTCCGAGCAAATTTATTTACTTATATTTATTTCGATTTTATATTTATGCCGTTATTAATACAGACTCTTTTTTAATTATATAGTTTCTTAAAATTTATTAATTGCAAAATTATAAACTCTAATATTATTATATCATAGATTATTTATTTTTTTCTCATAATACATTAATGAATAAAACTAACATTAATAAATACTAATTAACAAGAATGTAAACCATTTCTTCTTAAAATAAAAAAAGCGAAGATATTTTCATAAAAATTATCTCCGCCTATTATCTAGTTAGCTAAAACTGTTTCGCGTGGATAAACCGAAACCTGTTTACGCTTTTTGTCTTTTCTTTCAAATTTGACAACGCCGTCAATCATTGCAAACAAAGTATCATCTTTACCGATGCCTACGTTAGCACCCGGGTGAATCTTTGTGCCTCTTTGACGCACGATAATATTGCCGGCAGTTACCATTTGTCCGTCGCCCTTTTTAGCGCCAAGACGTTTAGCCATAGAATCTCTGCCATTCTTTGAACTTGCGGCACCCTTTTTGGATGAAAATAATTGCAAATCTAATTTAAACATTTTAATCCTCCTCTAATGTAAGTCTAATAAAATCCCCATAGCCTTCTTTAAGGCTTCTCATGCCTTCAATAAATGTGTCAAATAACAAATCAATTTGTTCATTTCGAGCAGAAACCCTCACGCTCATAAACCCATCTTTTTGTTTGGAGTCCATTTTCTTTTCCAAACCCAGGTTAACTATGAGTGATCGATAAATTGTATAGCTCAAAATTGAAACTGCTGCACAGACTATATCTTCTCCATGTTCGGCATAATCTGCGTGGCCATTAATGTTAAAACCGACACTATCCTTGTTCTTGAAGACTTTTACCTCTATCATTAGATAGCCAATTCTTTGATTTCTACTCTAGTGAAAGGTTGTCTGTGGCCTCTCTTTTTTCGAATATTCTTTTTTGGCTTATACTTATAAACGATAATCTTCTTTGATTTGCCATTTTTTAGTACTGTTGCCTTAACGCTTGCTCCTGAAACATATGGTTTGCCAACTTTAATTGCCCCATCGTCACCTGAAACAAAAAGAACCTTATCGAAAACTACTTCTCCACCTTCCGAAATATTTAAATTTTCCACGTGAAGAATTTGGTCTTTTTCAACCCTGTATTGTTTTCCCCCTGTCTCAATAATTGCGTACATACTACACACCTCCAAGTGATTTAGTCTCGCCGTGTCATAGGCAGATTTCTCTTTTTAACCCGACCCGAGCGGTATTACCTGATAATCTTATCACACTCCAAATAAAATGTCAAGAGTTTTTACAGTTTTTATAAATTTGGAAAAATCATTTCCTTCATAATCGTTCTTCCGCCAGTCTTTTTTATTGTCATTTCTAAAATGCCAAGCTTTGTTATACCGTGAAAATTTATAAATGGATATTTTTGTTTTAGTTCGTTTAAAAAATTGAACTGAATATTTTTCTTCATCTTTAATAAATCCACTAAAATCACACCTTCAATATTTCGTACCTCTATTATATGAACGATTTTTTTCATAGCTTCCGCATTTAGAGCGTGACGGTTTCTCTCCGAAGAGTAATAAGAGTTAAAATTTCCGGAATTGATATCAAAAAAAGTGACGTAAGGCAAAATATCCACATAAATATATCCGCCGTTTAAATCGATTTTTCTTTCAAAAAGCCATACATTTTCTTTTGCTATAGAATTTAAATCAAAATCTTCCAGCTCTTCAGAGTTTAAATTATTGATTTCTTTTTCTGCTCTACTTTTTGCTCTATAAACTACTTTCGGAATTGGGAGAGTGTTTTTTTCGCTTTTTATGCTCTCCCAAGTTTTGATTAAAACATTTTCATCTCCACCAGCTTTTGGCGTAAAATAAATATGTTCTGTGTTTTTAAAATAATTTTTCTTAATATTTAGTACGCCATTTTCGTCTTCTATTGTAAAATTTCCATCAATTGTGTATCCCTTTTCATCATCCGGCGTTTTTCTAATGCAAAATAAATCGTCCTCACCTGCTTTTAGTGCAATCTCTTTGGGGAAAAAAGCATCCATATTTTCGCCTATGTCCACAAAAACCGTCTTTGTCTTTTTATCCGCTTTTTTCACTCGAGCGTGCACGATTGTGCCAACCGGGAGTTCGCCGTCTTTTTCATAAATACATTTTTTAAGTTCGCCATCTTCTATAAAAACGGTGATTGTCGCATTGTTCAATTTTATTTTTGTGTGTTTCATTCTACCAGCTCATTTTTAAATGGCATAATATTTTTTTGTTCAACTCTATTTAGTCCCAAATATTCTGCCATCAAATCTCTCGCCATTGGTCCCGCGTTTGAACCAGTTCCCCCTTGGAAAAGCACACTTGCCACCACGATTTCGGGGTCATCAAACGGTGCATAGCAAACATACCAGGCAAAGTCATCATAGGGCTTGCCGGTATTTGGATTGATGCCGTCTCTTTGAGCAGTACCCGTTTTTGAACCTGTTGCAATTGGAAAATCTGTAAACACTCTTTTACTTGTTCCAACCGTAGATACGAGCCTCATTCCCTTTTTTATTTCGTCCAAACCCGCAGGATTTTTCACTTCTATTTTATCAGTTTGTCTTTCAGGTCTTAAGATATCGGTCTTGCCATCGTAAGATTTTACAGAGTCGAAAATAGTGACTTTGTTTTTGTTGCCACCGTTAACCATCGTGGCAATATAGTTTGCCATTTGAAGTGTGGTAAATGCGGATTGCCCTTGCCCTATTGTTACATTTAATGTGTCTGCAATGCTCCAATTTGCTTGATTTATATAGTCGAACTTGAGTACGTCCGCCAAACTTCTCCTTTGCCCTTTCACCGGAGTTTCGCCGTTATAACCCATGTTTTCAAGTCTTTTAATTATTTCGTTTTTAGTGAGACTTCTGCCTTCTTTTGCCCAATCAGAAATTTCTTCAATATCTGACTTTAACTCTTCTTCAGATTTTGTTTTCACAAGAAAATCTGCCAAATTGTTCTTAAGCCATTTTGCAATATAATATTTAGTAGTTATTACTTTTTTCTCCGGCTCCGGAACGCTCCCTGCCACTTCTTTTGGAATATTTATTTCAATTCCCGTCGGGTCATTTAAACCAAATTGTTCAGCCGCTTCTCTAATATCTTCAATGTCGATCTTAGTGCTGATTGGTTTATTGTTTTGCCTTTGATTGTAGCCCAAAGCGAGCGAATAGAAATAATAATTACAGGAATGCTCAATTGCGTGAGCAAGGTCCACATTTCCGTGCGATCCACCGGTCATAGTGTATAACAAACATCTAAACTTTGTATCGCCAATCTCCACATATCCGCCGTCATAAATGGTTTCAAGCGGGTCTAATCCTTTTTGCAATCCTGCAAATCCTGTTAACATTTTAAATGTGGAACCGGGTTGAACAGCCGTTTGAGTCGCGATGTTATAAAGCGGTCTTGCTGCAAGCGGGTCGTTATCATCTTCCGGAATCAAATTTTTCCAGTCGGTTTCATTAATTCCTGTAGCAAAGAGGTTCGGGTCATATCCCGGGTAACTCGCCATTGCAAGCACTTCGCCTGTCTTTGGGTTTAGCGCCACAACGGCGCCTGCATTACAATTCGAAAACGGTCGCTTTGTCTTTAGCTCACCATCCATTTGATAATCTCCCCACGGACTTTCATAAACTGAACGATGTTGAACTCTGTCAATCGTCTTTTTGAGATAATCTTCCGCCATTTTGTTTAGCTTTGCATCGATTGAAAGGTAGAGAGTGTCCCCCGGCACTTTCGGCGTTTCGTTTAAAATTTTAGTTGTATTTCCGATATAGTCGACAGCCACCGTCTTTTCTCCGCTCTTGCCATGTAAATATTCTTCAAAACTTTCTTCCACACCCGTTTTACCGATAAACTCGTTTTTATCGTAGCCTTTTTCGTCCACATAATTTTCTATCTCTGAATCGGTTGCTATTTTTCCCATATATCCTAAAATATGCGATGCACTGTTTCCCATTGGATAGTATCTTATGGGTTCATTTGAAACTTTAATGCCGTAGTTGTCACCAATTTGCTCTTCAATTTTTGCAACTGTTTTATCCTTAAGTCCATATGCGAGATTTACCGGCTTATAAGCTCTTTCGCCGAGTTTATAAGTTAGGTCGTATATATTTAGAATGTCCTTTGCCTCATAGTTAGAAATATTTTCTTCTATCCCATAAAAAACTTTAGCTGCATTCAGAACATCTTGTGCCGTCGGATTTTTATCATCGACATCTTTTGAAAAATAATGTTTAAATCTATTTATAAGATTGGTTTTATTTTTTTCTTCCACAAAAGCCACATCGTCTGATATCGAAATGCGCGGATTTATACCTTGATCAATAAGCTCTTTTTGAACGAGTGATTTTATTTCGTTTTTTAATAAAAAGTTAGAAACAAATTCATCTCCGGCACCTTTGATAATATCATCTACTACGCTGTTTGACTCGGTGCCGTCAGTATATTTGTAAAATACATTTTTTTCGTCTTCTGAAAGATATATGTCCACATTTTTAAACTTATCAGCGTTTTGCAGCTCTTTTAAAAAAAGTTCGCCTGGCACAATATCATCGTAAACTTTTCTGAGCAGATTTTTTAATGCATACTCTTTGCCAAGATACGTGAACACATGTTCCGCATCATCTGAAATTTTTAGAGCAGGGTATTTTTTAACAAGATTTATCTTGTAGCTTAAAAGTTCGTTGTCATTTGCAAATGACACGGGTTTCATTCTGATGTTTCCAATTTCTCCGGTTTTACCCACGATATCAAACAAAATTGCGCGTGCAATTGGGTGATCCAAAATCTTTGTCTTAATTGTTTTATCATATTTTACCACACTAAACACGAGAGTTCTTGCATTCAAATTTTCATTCATGGATTTTTCTTTTAAGAAAGATTTTAACCTAACTTCATCTGCTGTAAATTCTCCATCTTTCATCTCCACCGGAAAATCGATATATTTGCTTCTGATAGCGTTTAAAGTTCTTTCTTTCACGTCAAACACAAAATGGTTTGGAAAACGATCCAAATTCATTTTTGAATCTATAAATTGCTCCAAAATATTATCGTTATCAAGCTTTTCTGACATTATTTCCTGTGGTGTTTTTGTATCTTCTGAGTATATGCTTTCATCAAAAAAAGTATAATAGTTTAAATCAAGCGGAAATTCTCCTTGAAAAAATACGCCGTCTTCTTCCAAAATTCTAACGAGCGTTAGAAGTCTCTCATTTCTCTTTTTGATGTCTTGTTGAGTTTGATTGTCACGCATAAGCTCATCTTTTAAAATTTGAACAGTAAAAGAAGGGATATTTCCTGCTAAAAGTCTGCCGTGCCTATCCCTGATTTCGCCACGTGGCGCCGTTTCATAAACAGTTTTTATTCTACGATTGTCCGACATTTCACGATATTTGTCGCCTTCAATTATTGTCAGATAAAAAAGCCTAAAAACTAATACCGCAAACATAATCGCCGTGACAATAATTATTGCTTCTTGTCTCAATCTTATGTTTGGTTTGAACTTGTTTTTATTCATCAATAAATAACCTTTCTATATCTCTTTTTGCTAAATATCTTATAGAAAATGATCGAAAATATCACTTGAATTGGAACTTCGAGTGAAAATAAACTTATAAAAAGTGCATTTTGTTTTAAAATTATTCCTAAAAAAGTAAGCCCTAGCCAATAAAAAACAGTATAAGTGATGCCACAAATTACTGTAATTACAGCTACTGTAAACATGGATTTATGCGTAAATTTTTCTCGGTAT
This sequence comes from Ezakiella sp., assembly GCA_022778715.1. Taxonomy (GTDB): domain Bacteria; phylum Bacillota; class Clostridia; order Tissierellales; family Peptoniphilaceae; genus Ezakiella. Next base: position 206,256 of record JALFRW010000005.1, on the reverse strand, counting down.
GAACCCAAAAATGTTGCAATTGAGACAAATAATAATAGCCTTAGACCAAAAGCACGCCTAAAATATAAGTCTAAAAGAAGGCCAAAAATTGCTGCCACGCTGATAGCTTCAACTTTTCCGATTAAAAGTGCCACAGTTACTATCATAGGTAATATTAGCTCCGGTTGATTTATTTCCGGAATTAGTGCCGGAAATAGTCCAATTTGCAACATAATTAAGATAAATCCGGCTATAAATAATCTGAATATTATCATTTTATCAAATACACCCTGCTTAAATGCTTAAAATCGACAGCCGGAGAAATGTAAATTATTTTTTTTAGAAGCGTGTCGTCTGATTCCACTTTTGTAACTTCACCCACAAAAATATCTTTTTTAAGTACCTCGCCAAGACCGGACGACATTATTTCATCACCGACAATTACATCGGAGTTCTGATCGAACATATAAGCCACGAGTTCGCCGTTTTTAAATCCTGAAACCACTCCGCCGTCACCACTTCTGTTTGTCTTAATACTAACTTTCATTGAACTGTCGGTAATCGCGGTTACTTCGCTGTAGTCCCCAAAAACCTCAGTTACTTTGCCCACTAAACCTTCGGTTGCCTCCACTTCGCCAAATGGTGCACTCACAACTGTATCTCCAATTTCCACACCGTCTTTTAAGCCGACATTGATGATAAACACGTCAAACCATGCACTCGGATTTATTGAAGTTATATCTGCTTTTAAAAGTGAGAATTTGCTCATCTTCGTCATTTCAAATTCATTTTTAAGTGCTTCTTCGCGGTACACAATGCCCCTTAATTTTCTATTTTCTTGCTCAAGCTTTTTGATTTGTAGATTTAGAGTCTCAATATCGTCTTTTTCATTCGAGGTGACATTTTCTATGCCACCTCGAACTCCGGTGCCAATATTTCTAAAAAAATGCGACACTGGTCCAACCACTTTTCCAACTGTTTTTGAAATGAAATTATCTTTTTCAACATTTTTATCCACTACAAAAACAAATGCCACAAGAGCTACAAATACTATAAAAACAAGTATCTTTTTAAAATATTTATTATTAAAATTCATCTTCTCACATATCTCCATGCTCTTTTAGTGAATAATATAGACCTTTTGCTACAACTATATGGTCCAAAACTTCAATTCCTAAAATATGCCCCGACTCAACCAGCCTTTTTGTGATATTAATATCGTCACGCGAAGGAGTTGGATCCCCACTTGGGTGATTATGGGCGATAATTATCGACGTCGCACCCATTCTTACAGCTTTTCTAAAAACTTCTCGTGGCATTGCAATAGTTCTGTCTACGGTGCCTTTCGACACAAAGTCTTCACCCATATATTGAAATTTCTTCTCTTGCAACATAAATTCGTGCTTTAACTTGGTATCTATTTCACTAATTCCGTCTTCATTTAATTTCGTCAAACTCTTATTTATAAGTTTGTTTTTGTTGTTTAAAATTAAAACCATAAAATGCTCTTCAGTGAAATTTTGCATCTTCATCATAATATATTCCGAAGCATTTCTAACGGAACTCATGTCTTTTAAAGCTTCAAATGACCTTTCTCTCGTCACGCGATTGGAAATTTCAAATGTGGCAAGAAGAGTTGTGATTTTTTGCTCGCCAAAACCCTTTAGCTCAGAAAGTCTATGATAATCGAGCTTAATGAGTTCGCTTAAAGTGCCTCCGCCATATTCAAGAAGGCCTTTGCTAAGCTCAATGACATTTGTATCCTTTGTACCGGTTCTAAGTAAAATTGCCAAAAGTTCCCAATCTTCTAAACTTTTTGGTCCGTTATCAATCATTTTTTCGCGAGGCATACTCTCTTCTTTTTCAATTATATAATCTTTTAAATCAATTTTTTCTTTTTTTATCACTTCAAAATTGCTCCCAATGTATTTTTCTTTGTAATTTCATTTACGATAAAACCATTCAAGGTTGAAGCGAGACTACCTACTATTATAACCCATGGCAAGTAGTAAAAATATGCCGTACTATTTAGCACAATCACAGAGACACACACTTGCACCATGTTAAAAAACAGTGCCCCAATCACGGACACTCCAATGAAACTGAGTTTAGGCATAAATTTCATCGCAATGCTCATTGCCAAAACAGCAACAATTCCGGAAGGCAAACTGTACAAAATACTAGTGAATGCTCCGCTCAAAAGTGCCGCCAATATGCTTTTCATAACTGCAATTAGATACACCACTTTTTTGTCAAAATATAATAGTGCAACTAAAAGCACGATGTTTGAAAAGCCAAGCTTCATGCCGGGAATTGGAATTAGTGGAATAAAAAAACTTTCAAAAAATGAAATCAAGCCTGCAACTATCGAAAATAGCGCAACTTTAGTTATTATCTTTCTATCCATCATTTCACCATAACATCGAGCTCATCGCTCTTGCCTACAATTGACACTATCATGTGATGAGGAATACAAATTAAGCTCGCACCCGGCGATTTTATTTTTCCTTGCTTCACGGCAAGTTTGTTTGGGCAATCTGCATCAATCATCCTCACATAATCTTCGCCAATTTCAATTTCGTTCATGCCATATTTGGTTTCAAATTTTTTTGTCGTCGGCGATTTTTTAAAATCGCTTGTATATATAACTTTTCCATCGACTTTCACTTCAATTCCGGTTGCAGTCTTACTTGGGATAAAAACAAGAACAGCCGCCGCTATAAAAATTATTACAATCAAAATCGCCAAATCGTATTTAGTCATAATTACCTCAAAAATATATTTCTTATCATACATTTTATCATTTTAAGGTATTTTTTTCAATCAAAAAAAGCTCTTCAAAAGAGCTTTACAAACTTATTCGTTCATTATTTGGAATTTGTCGAACAAATAAAAAACTAGTGATAACAAAACAGCAACAACTGATGCAAGCACCATTCCGCTCAAATTGATCGCGCCAAATTTTACGGTTGCTCCTGAAAGTCCGGTTGTGAAAACCACTGATGTCAGCACTAAATTTTTAGAAACACTGTAGTCCACTTTTTGGTCCACCAGCAGTCTAATTCCGCTCGTTCCAATCATTCCGTACAACAAGAATGTTACGCCACCAATTACGTCGCCCGGAATTGTAGAAATAAATGCACTAAGCGGTCCGATAAAAGCCATAATTATTGATATAACTGCTGCACCTGCGATTACTTCCACCGAGTAAACTCCGGTGATTGCCATAACGCCGATGTTTTCTCCATAAGTGGTGGTTGGAACACCGCCTACAAGACCTGACAGAGCAGTCGATAAGTTGTCTGCAAAAATTGAACGATGAAGCCCCGGGTCTTTAATCAAATCTCTGCCGATAATATTTGAGGTAACGACTTGGTGCGAAATATGTTCAGATAAAATAACTAGCACAACTGGCAGCATAGTTAAAATTGAATCTAAACTAAATTTTGCAAGTCTAAATTGTGGCATTGTAAAAAAAGTTGCTTCTCTTACAGCTGTTAAATCCACCATTCCAAGTGCAAGCGCTGTCACATAACCGCATATGATTGCAATCAAAATTGGAACGGTTGCGAGAATTTTTTTGAATAAAACTGAACCTAAAATCGCCACAAGTACCGTCACTAAAAATACAATTAAGTGTTCTGTCGAATAATTTTCGGTTAAAATTTCGGCACCAATTGCTCCTCCGCGAACCGTTAACCCAACTAGATCAAATCCGATAAGAGCCACTACAGAGCCCATTGCAGCCGGCGGTAGCACCACATTGATCCAATCTGTACCGTACTTATAAATAATGTAGGAAATTATCATACCAATAATACCGACTGCCACAAAAGCACCTCCGGCATATTCAAATCCTTTTTGACTTATAATAACAGCCCCCGGAGCTAAAAATGCAAAGCTGCTGCCTAAATAAGCCGGTGCTTTTCCCTTGGTGATTGCAATAAAAATTAACGTTCCAATACCGTTCATTAAAAGCACAATACCCGGGTTGATTCCAAAAATAATTGGCACTAAAACAGATGCTCCGAACATTGCAAATGTGTGTTGAATTGAAAGCGGTACCAATAATTTGCCCGGCACTCTTTCGTCTACTTGATAAATCTTTTTCATAGCTACCTCTTTTTAACAAATTTTTTTTATTATATATAATTCACTCCTAAATGTCAATAATTTATAAGCAATATATCACTTATAAATTAAAAAAATCTGTCATTTACAGTTCTTATTATTATGCTTGATGTGAAAAAATAATTGTAATTATGATAGGCATAAAACTTTAACCTATTTTATTTGTTCAAATACTTCCCCAATCTTTTGGTTTATAACTAAGTCCGCATTTCTATCCGCTGCCGTTTCGCTCATATTAATCACCACCAGATTTTTCCCTCTAAAATAAGATATAAAGCCTGCTGCCGGATAGACAACGAGACTGGTGCCGCCAATTATCAAAGTATCGGCATGGGCTATGAAATTTATTGCGCCTGTAATTGTGTCATTTGGGAGCGGCTCTTCATAGAGTACGACGTCAGGTTTAATTGTCCCTCCGCAATCACATTTTGGTACTTTATCTTTATAAAATCTTTCAAGCATGTCGTCTAATGAATAAAAACGTCCACATTTTTCACAATAGTTTCTATAAATTGAGCCGTGGAGTTCATAAACATTTTTGCTGCCTGCCATTTGGTGCAGTCCGTCTATATTTTGAGTTACCACTGCTTTTATTTTTCCTTCTTTTTCCAGTCTTGAAATTGCAATATGAGCAGCGTTTGGTTTAGCATTTTTAAAAATCATTTTGTTTACATAAAAATCAAAAAAATCTTCGGGATAATTTTCAAAATAAGTGTGGCTTACAATTTCTTCAGGCATAATATTTCTATTATAACTTTTAGAAAAAATTCCATTTGAACTTCTAAAATCCGGGATTCCGGATTCGGTTGATACTCCGGCACCTCCAAAAAATACGATGTTGTTTGATTTTTCTACGATTTCCTTTAATTGTTCAATTTTGTTCATAAATTATCTCCTTTCAAAATAATTGTAATATAACCTAAAAAAGAGGTTATATTACATAACAAAAATTAAGGTAGTCTTTTTAATTTTATGCTCCTAAGCTATCACCGGCACACTTCTTTATCTTATAACTTTACATTATGCCCCTATCTTACTGTTTAAAATAAACAATAAGATATTTTAAAAGACCATGCCGATCGGCATGGTCTTTTTATAGTGATTGAGCTGCTGTCAAATATGAAAGTGAAACAACATCTTCGATTGAGCAGCCTCTTGATAAGTCATTAACAGGTGAATTTAATCCTTGAAGTACAGGTCCGATAGCTGTGAATCCTCCCATTCTTTGAGCGATTTTGTATCCGATATTTCCGGCTTCAAGGCTAGGGAAAATAAATACATTTGCATGACCTGCAACGGGTGATCCCGGTGCTTTCTTTTCGCCAACACTTGGCACGAATGCTGCATCGAATTGAAGTTCACCGTCAACTACCATTTCGCTTTCAGTTTCCTTAATGAGTTTTAATGCTTCTTCCACTTTGTGAGTTTCTTCAGAATCAGCACTGCCCTTTGTTGAGAATGAAAGCAAAGCTACTTTTGGTTCTTTAATTCCAAATGTCTTTGCAGTTTCATTTGAAATAACTGCATTTTCAGCAATATCTTCTGAGGTTGGAGCGATATTAATTGCACAATCGGAGAAAATATATCTTTCATCGCCTTTCATCATAACGAATACACCACTCGTCTTTTTGAACGGCTTTTTCATTTTGATGATTTGAAGTGCAGGACGAACTGTGTTCGCTGTACTATGGCAAGCACCGGACACAAGTCCTGAAGCTTTTCCCATATAAACAAGCATTGTTCCAAAATAGTTCTTGTCTTCTAAAACTAATTTTCTTGCGCCTTCATCATCGATTTTTCCATTTCTTCTTTCCACAAATTTTTGTACCATTTCAGAAATGTCATAATCTTTTACATTGATTGTCTTTACGCCTTCAATTTCTTCGCCATCGGTTAAAACTATCGGCTCAATAATTCCTTCTTTTGCCAGAATTTTTGCAGCTTCTCTTACTCTTTCGTCTTCTCCTTCCGGTAAAACAATTGATGCGTTTTTTCCTTTTAATTGCGCTTTAAATTCTTCGATTAATTCCATTATACCCTCCTCATAAATTAATCCAAAATTCTTATACCCGTTATGTCTTATTTTTAATCTATAGTCTAAAAGAATGGAGATTTTTTGAAAATCTTAATCTTGTCTTTATCAAAGAATTTGATAGAGTCTTCAGTTATAACTTCACCCGGTAAAATTAGCGGGATTCCCGGTGGATATGGCATGATATAATCAACTGAAACTTTTCCAACGGCATCGTCAACATCTTCCAAATAGAAATCTGCGTCAAGCGCATCACAAATGTCAAGTTGCACTTCCGGAATTTGAATCTTAGGAGGATGTTGTTTTACCGGTTGAGGTTCTATTTCTGAAGCAGCTTCTCTCAAAGCTTGAACAAGCTCAATATAATCGGATTCAATATTGCCGATTCCTGCATAAAAGTCGATATGCATTTCGTCGCACATTTCTGAGTCCATATCCTTTTCGTCAAATAAATATTTTGCAAATTCTCTGCCGTTTACCAGGCTTGATGTATCTACGATAATCTTTAGCGGGTCTTTGCATGGGTCAGTCAGGCAGGAAAGTCCCGGAATCTTATTAATTTCATCGGCCGCTGCTTTTGCCCATTTAATATTATCTTCAAGCACTTCTTTTCCCCCTTCAGACATAAACGCTGCCGAAAGTTCGTTTGAAAGTGTGATTAAATAGTTTGGCGATGTAGTTTGATAAGTGGTAATACATCTCATCAGCTCCTCAGTGTCAACTCTATTTGAGCAAACGTGAATCATATTTGCTGAAGTGAGCCCCAGAAGAGTTTTGTGTGTCGAATGCACAACTATGTCAGCTCCGGCTTGTACTGCCGATAGCGGCAAATTGTCACTAAACGGGAAATGTGGACCGTGAGCTTCGTCGACGATTAAAAGCACTCCGTGTTTATTGCAAATATCTACAATCGCTTGGATATCCGTAGTGTATCCAAAGAATGTAGGGTTTGTTACAATTACTAATTTCGGATCAGTTTCTATAATTCTCTTTTCAACTTCTTCCGGTGTGACGTTTCTATCAACCGTATCAACCACTTCCGGCAAAATATATTCCAGTTCCAAACGTCTGATTGCCGCAGCTCTATACACGCAGACGTGACAGTTTCTGGAAACTAAAATTTTATCTCCAGGTAGAGTACAAGCGGTTACAGCGGCAATCATAGCGCCGGATGTACCGTTAATTGTGTAAAATGTTTTTTTAGCTCCAAAAATTTCGGCAGCTCTTTCTTGAGAACGTTTAATCATATCAACCGGATTGTTGAGATTATCGGTGTCATAAGTTTCGGTGGTATCTGCGGATAGATTTAATTGTGACCAGTAGCCCCCAACATCACGCCCTTTGTGCCCAGGCATAACGAACCAATTTCTTTTCCTTTCAGATTTTGCGACCAAACAATTTAAAATTTCTTTTTTCATATTAATTCCTCCATAAAAAAATTAAAATAAAAACAAGTAGGATACCAGTCTATTTTTATCCTACTTTAGAATCGTTCTAGTTCTTTCTTCTTGTATAGTTCTCTGTAAAAAATAGCCATCATAAAGATGAAAATAATGGAAGTCATTGCATAGTAATAAAATTCTGTATCTTCTTTAGCCTTTAAAAAATAACTATTGACAATTTGAACTAAGTTTAGACCAACTAAACAAATCGCGTAGATTTGAAACTGCGGATTTCTCTTGTAATATGCGTCCGCCAAAAGAATAAGCGACACATAAAAGCCCGCAATAACCGACGGAATGACTCTGAGTCTTGGAAGCAAAAGTCCGGGATTAGGATTGCTATAATCATTTTGTGGTAGAGTTACTAAAATAAATGCAAGCACCGAGAACATAATTAGAATATTTTGTTGAGTTTGATATCTCTTCTTATTAAAACTTGCGATATACATATAATAACTAAACAAGTTTACAATTATAAAAAATAGTGAAATCAAGTATCTCGATATAACAAGTACGAATTTCGCTACTTCTTGCGTTGTAAAATGGCTATAAGCTTTCACCAGATAAGCCTGTCCGGTAAAGATAATTCCAAACACCGCTAAAATACCGCAAAGCGAATTAAAGTTGTCCCATGCTGATTTTTTGAAAAAATAATTAGCCATATAGGACAATGTACCCATATAAAATAAGACAAATATTATTTTAAGTATTAAAAATAATTTCGCCATAATCCACCTCAGGTAATAAAATCTCGCTCTTATGAATGAACTTAGGATTTAATTTATACACAACTTTTTTTTCCAACTCTGATAAATAATTCTTTTCCCCAACAACAAAAAATGCTCCTCCCGCACCCGTCATTGAAAAATTTTTATCAAACTCAAGGAGCGAATAATAAAAATTACGAACTGCTCCATAATTTCTAATTACCGGATTTAAAAGTGTATTTTTATTGTCAGACAAAAAATCCTCTTCATTTAATAAAGAATAAATATTTTTTGAAATAACCGGTTCATCCATAACCACAAGTGCGTTTGTCTTTTTACCGGGGAGTTTTTTTAAAATATCCCCACGTCCGGTTGCCAACTGAATCCCACCGTCTATAAAAAAAGGAACATCCATGCCAATCTTGCTTGCAATTTCGCATAAGTTTGTGTTCGTTAAGCCTAAATAAAACAATTTATTTAATCCTTTTAATACTTCTGCTGCATCTGAAGACCCTGTGCCCAGCCCGGAACCAACTGGTGTGAGCTTTTCTAATTTTATACTAACGCTTGGAACAAAAGTGTGTTCTCTTAAAACTCTAAGCGCCTTTTCCACCAAATTTTCTCCCTCTGTAATCATGTTGGACTGAAAAGAATCAAACTCAGATTTTTCGATATAAATATAGTCACCCCAATCAAACTCGCTCATAACGGTGTTTATTTCGTGGTAACCGTCACTTATTTTTCCTAAAACTTTTAAATATAAATTTAATTTAGCACGCGTCTTAATTTTCATAACACATTCCTTTGGTTAATTATATCAAATAATTCGCATATTTGTCAATAAAAAACTAACTTTTAAATAATTATATAATATCTCAAAAATTGCAATAAAAAAGCTGTATACTTTTTGGCTTTTATCAATAAAAGTATACAGCCGTTATTTATAACAAACTAAATATCTTTAGCGATATTGTTGTTCATAATATTAATAATTTCAATGTCGGTTTGTTTCATGCCTTCTTTTGCAATATGTCCCACATTTTTAACAGTGGTTTCTGTGTCACATGCTACGATACCCTCACACGGTCTAAACTTTCTTCCGCGTTTTGCCATTTCATAGCCCATAATTGCAGAACTGACAGAAGTTACAATCTTTGCTGCACAAGAAGATTTTGCACCGTCACAAATCATGCCGCTAGTTGTTGCAAGCGTGTTTGAAAGAGTGTCTTCAATTGTTTCGAAGCTTTCGTCGTATAGATATGCAATTCCGCATCCGGCAGCTGCGCCGGCTGACACCGCACCACAGTAAGCAGAAAGGTCGCCGATATATCTTTTTTGATGAATGGCAATCAAGTTTGTTAGAACAAGCGCTCTAATTAGTTTTTCTTCACTAGTTCTAAGCTCTTTAGTATAAGTGCATACTGGAATTGCACAAGTCATTCCTTGATTTCCGCTGCCTGCATTTATTACAACCGGAAGTGCACAACCGTTCATTCTAGCATCTGAACCTGCCGCTGCTCTTGCAATAGCCCATGTTCTCACACTATCGTCACCAATTTCAAGAGTTGTTTTGCCGACAGCTTCGCCCCATTCATTTTTTAGCCCCTCATCTGCAATCGCATTATTATAATCAATTTGTCTTTTTATAACATCATAAACATCTTCGATTTTAACGTTATTTGCAAATTCATAAATATCTTTCAAATTTAAAAGTTCTTTGACTGTGTTTTCTCTTTTAATTATGTTGCTTTCTTTTAAAAGAATTTCTCCATTCTTTTCTATATAAGTAATATTATCGTGCTTTGTGACAACTTCTACAATTGCTTTATCGTCACCGGCGGTTTGTTCAATATTAATGTAAAGATTATCCACGCCTTCTTTAAGTTTTACAGTGCAAATTCCTTCTTTAACCAGCTTTCTGGTGAGTTCTGCATCTTCTTTTGTAGCTTTACTAATTACTTCTAATTCCAATTCGCTTTTACCCGCAACTGCACCCAAAATAGCTGCTGCTTCCACTCCTTTTTGCCCGTTTGAATTTGGCACAAGCACAGCCTTTACATTTTTTATAATATTGCCACTACATGTTGCAACAATTTTTTCTGGCATCCTACCCAAAACTTCTCTACATTTTGCCGATGCAAGTGCAATAGCTATCGGCTCAGTACAGCCCATTGCCGGTTTTAATTCAGATTCTAAAATCTTTATATAGCTATTATATGTCTCAATATTCATACCTGACCTCCAAATATATTTTACCATTTTATTTTAAAACAAACAATACAAATTACCCTGTTTTAAAAATAAGACTCTAACCACTATTTATTTTATACCCGAAACAGAATTAATAAAACTGTTTTTGAAAATAACAATTTATATGTTTTATCGGACTGACTGGCAGCTTATTTTTGAAGACCTGAATTTAAAACTAATGGCGTAAAATACTCTAACCATCAGAAAAAATTCTTTTTTATTATAATGCAAAAATTTATACCAGATTCACATGCTAATCCATGCGTATTAACTATTTTTACTTAAATTGTTTAAAAAAAATACCCGGATGTAATAACATCCGGGTAAAATATATCTTTATTCATAAGCTTTAAGGCTTGCCACTGGATCAATCGTTCTTAATCGTTTCATAACTGCAAACTGTACAATAAATGTGAAAAGTAAACTTACAAATGCTGAGAACACATACGGTTGCCATGATATGATTGTGTTTAGCATCAAGTTGTCTGGCGGCAATATTTCTGAGACGGCTCCAAGCATCATCCACCCAACGCCGTAACCCAAAATAATTCCAATTATCGCCAATATATACGTCTCTCTATAAATGTATTGTGTGATTTCTCTAGTTGTAAATCCCAAAACTTTGATTGTAGAAAGCTCTCTCTTCCTTTCTTCAATGTTGATGTTTGATAAGTTAAACAGCACCACAAATGCAAGTATGGACGAACATATTATTATGATATACACAACTGCTTCAACAGATGTGCGCCAGTTGTCAATCGCCATTTTAGTTTCGTTAAAATCCAATACCGCGAGAATTGAGGAATTTTGTTTCAATTGATCCACGATTTCTTCTTTTTTATCTTTATCAGCAAGTTTTACCAAATATGCATTTGTCTTATATTTGTCGTCAAATATTTCTTCGTATTTGTCTTTACTCATATAGATATAGTGCCCTGTGTAGTTATCAGCATAATGTGCCGGTTTAATTTCGTAGTTATTCAAATTAGCATCTTCTAGCACGATTGGCGTTTTATTTTTGATTGGCAATATACTTCCCAATTTTTTTGTCGCCACAATTTCATCTAGATTGTAATAAATCGGCGATTTTACTTGCCTTTCTTTGTGCATGCTTACATAATCTTCAAAGCCTTCCACTTCTTTTGGCACTATGAGCGTAACTTCCTGATCTCGGGCCTTTTCATTTTCGTAATTTAACTTTTCAAAATATACTTCTTTATAGCCAATCACTTCGTCTGAATTAAGAAATTTCAAATAGTCGCTTTTACCCTTATCGCCAAGTTCTTCATCTATAATTATTTCAAAATCGTGTTTGAAAATATCATTAAATTGTTTATCGCTTATGCCTACTATTGCTTCTCTCAGGCTAAATCCAAGGAACAATAGCCCCGTACAACCTGCAATTCCGAATATTGTCATAAACATTCTAGCTCGATATCTAAAAACATTTCTCATCGTAACTTTGCCTAAGAAATTGAGTCTGTTCCAAATAAAAGTGATTTTTTCAATAAAATATTTTTTAACTTTCTTTGGCGGCTTTGCTCTCATCAGTTCAGCAGCATTTGATTTTAAGCTGGAAATTACAACGCTCATAGTTGCAATAAAGTTTACAGCGATACCAAACAGGATTGCAAGTGTATTGGTTGCAACATTTGGAATGCCGTGCAATTTTTTTATAACAAAGCTTGCTGAATATGCGTGATAAATTATCTTAGGCAACAAGCTCGAACCGGCAGTAGCTCCCAAAATTCCTCCTATCGCACTTGAAAACAATCCATAGAAAATAAATTTTTGAGAGATACTAAGAGTTTTATATCCGAGAGCCTTGTATGTGCCAATTTCAATTCTCTTTTCGTCGACCATTCTAGTCATAGTGGTAACAGAGACCAAAATTGCCACAAAAAAGAAGAACACCGGGAAAATCCAGCTCACTACGTCCAACTTGTGAGAAGAATCAAACATAAAAAACACACTGTCATTGTCATTTCTTGTATCGACGACGAATTTTGGTTGTCTTAATTTATCCAAAAGTTCTTTTGCATCGGCGATTTCTTTTTCGCCATCGTCAAGTTTCTTTTGTACTTCAGGATTTTTCTCCAAAAATTCTTTATTGTTTTTTTCGTATTCTGCCTCACCATCAACAAGTTCTTTTTCAGCATCGTCTAGCTTTTTCTTGTTTTTAGCAATTTCTGTTTTAAATGTTTCTTTTGCTTCAGCAAGTTTTGCTTCGCCGTCAGAAAGCTGAAGCTCACCTGATTTAATTTTTTCTTGGGCTTCTTTTAAGCTGATCGCAGCTGAATTTAAATCTTTTCTGTTCACAGTAAGTTTATTTAATCCGTATTCCACTTCAGACAAAGCTTGTTCCACTTTGCTTTTTTGGATTTCAAGTTCAATTATCTTACTGCTTAATTCTTCAAGACCCTTTTTGGCTTCAGCTTTTTTACCAATAAGCTTTTGAAGTGTTGCTTCTTCTTCCTCTGTGGAGATAGATTGCAATTTTTTTGCTTCAATTGCTTGATTTAATCCGGCAATTTTTTCGTCAAGCTCTGCTACTTGGTCATTTATTTCTTTTTGCTTTGCCTTAACTTCGGCACTGCCCGCTGTAATTTTTTGTCTGTTTTCGTTTAAATCAAGCTCAGCTTTATTTAATTTTGTGAAATTTTCGTCATAAGCTTTTTGATAAGCCTCTTGCCCCTCTTTGTATTCTTTTAATCCTTTTTCATATTCCTTTTTGTATTGCTTTAATTCTGCCTTTTTATTCTCCAGATTTTTGGTTTCATCTTCTAACTTTTGAGCATTTTCTCTTTCATTTTTTGCAAGCTCGGCTCTACCATTTGCAATATCATTCTTTGCTTGATTTATCTTATCTTTGGCATCTTTTAGCTTTTGTTCGCCGTCCTTTAACTCTTTTTTTCCGTCATCTATCTTTTTTTTGGCATCATCTATTTTTTCTTGGTTTTTTTGTTTTATTTCGTCAAACTTTTTAGCAGCTCTTGGTTCTAAAAGCGCTTTAATTTCACTTTTCTTGCCATCTGTAATTCTTTTGTATTTGGGCGAATCCGTGATTAAATTTTCAGTTCCATTAAAAGTGTATTTGACAAAAGAGTAGTTTTCCTTGTCAAAATTGTCTTCTGTTACATAAGCCACTGAACTTAGAGAACCACTTGAAGACTCACTAATACCCTTTTGGTCTTGAATCATAAAGTCCGAAGAAATTATTTTGCCAACCACTTTATAAGTATAAGTTTTTAAATCATCTTTGTCTTTATCTTCTTTTAATTTGTCCGACTCTTTTTCAAAAGTGATATCGTCACCAACTTTGATGTGATCTAGCTTTGGCGTATATTCAAGGGCAATTTCTCCCGCCTTTTCAGGAAGTCTTCCCTCTATCACTTCCGGAATTGAAATTAGGTCAGACAAACTATTTATTCTAACAAAAATCTTTAAATCATCAAGTGCAACGTCGGTATAATAGCCATAATGCCGTTCTCTAATGTCGCCCACTTTTTCCATCGCTTCAATGTCTTTATCGTCAATTCCTGCAAGAGATGAAATATATATGTCGTACATTTTTTGCTCGCTAATATGATGCTCAAAAGTTTGTCTCATTTGCGGACCGGTAACTTTCAGCCCAACGAGCACGAAAACTCCTAACGCCATAATAATTAATATGGATAAAAACCTCTTCCAAGTTCTTTTAATTTCTCGAATAATATCCTTTTTGTGAGCATTTCTAAAGCATCTTCTTTTTTCTTTGTCATGCCCTTCTTTTATTACCTTTTTCATGAAATCACCATTCTATTGTTTCAATATCAGCCGGATTTTTATTTAGCGTAATGTTTCTTACCTTCGAGTCCCAAATCTCTATGACTCTGTCTGCAATTGGTGTAATTGCAGTATTGTGGGTGATAATAACAACAGTTGTGCCCCATTCGCGAGAGGCCTTCTGCAAAAGCTTTAAAACATCTTTACCCGTGTGATAGTCAAGCGCCCCAGTTGGTTCGTCGCAAAGCAAAATCGCAGGCTTTTTTGAAAGTGCCCTCGCAATTGCAACTCTTTGTTGCTCGCCGCCTGAAAGTTCCGGTGGAAAATTATTCATTCTATCTTTTAAACCAACTTGAGCCAAAATTTCTTCGGCAGGAATATGCTCTTTTACAATTTGGCTTGCAAGTTCCACATTTTCTTTTGCCGTCAAATTGTTAATAAGATTATAAAATTGGAACACAAATCCGATTTTATATCTTCGATACATAGTAAGATCTTTTTCTGTGGCATGGGAAATGTCCACATCGTCTACCACAATTTCGCCACTATCTGCTCTATCCATTCCTCCCAAAATATTTAAAATCGTGCTCTTTCCAGCTCCAGAAGGCCCTACGATAACAACAAGTTCACCTTTATCTATTTCAAAAGTTATATGGTCATTTGCTATAATGAGGTTCTCGCCTTTGCCATAAGTTTTTACAACATCTTTTACTCTCGCAAACATACTTCCCTCCTAATATCTAATAGCCGGTGCTGTAATATATCCACCGGTGGTCTTTATTATATCGTCTTCGCCCATTCTCGCATATATTCCACTAAATTTGCCAAAATATGAAAATAATCCAATCATATTTCCTAAATCAATTATACTCCATTTTCCGTTAATAAGTTTCAAAAAAGGAATTGTTTTTCTTTCCACAAATTCTTGAACAATATAATCCTTGTTAAAATCTTCTCTCGCCTTTATTATAAACTCTTCTGTACTATATTCGCGCCCCAAATAAACTCCTCGTGAAGCATTCAAATTACACGGTTTAAAAATATATTTGTCTTTGTGTTTTACAATATTATTGAAAAACTCCTCATCTCCCTCAAACCTAATCGTATACGGAATATGTTTATTTATAAAGTCGTTTTCTTCATCTGTTAAGAATTCTTTGGTTTCGTCCATGTGTAAAATTGCAAAAAAAACCTTGTTGTGTACCACTTGACTTCTAAATGGCCCAACAAAATATGCTGCATCATTTAAATAAGCATCCACAAAATCTGAAGAGTCCTCAAGATGTTCTCTCAAATCGCTCATAACCACACGCCTATACACCGCATCAATTTGCACTCCATTTGAATAGAGTGCATTTTCATTTTTATTATACTTGAGCTCTCTAATGTCTTCAATAATGCACTTTATCCCCATCTTTTCAAAATGTTTTTGAAATTCCACAAACTCATTTTGTGTGCCGGCTTCATTAAAATCTGCAATCAAAACAGTCTTTAGCTCTTTTTCTGTGTCTTTATAATAGTTTTCAATAAAATAATTCACCCAACTGTCAAAAAGCTCATAACTTCTAAAATTCCAAGCTAAATCATTAAAAATCTTACTTTCCATAAGTAGTGTTGAAATATTTAAATCCTCAATCATTGCAGATGAGCCGTCTGTATTAATTTCGCAAAATTTAAAATTATCTTCACTTTCGTAAAAAATGTCAAATCTCGCCATTGGCACATCCGTCTTGCAAAGCGGAACATGTAAAATCATTTTCTCTTCAAATTTAGAATAATTAAAAAGCTTTCTGTAATCCTCGTCTTTAACATATCTATTCGTCACTTTAGACACAATAGAATAAGTCATTTTTGTTATATAATTAAAAGTTTCATCGTCTTTATCTGACACCAAAAGCGGTTGATAAGCAAATGGCAGAGGTTTACCATGATAAAAATATTTTCGCTTTTTACATTCCTCTTTTAAATGCAAATAATCTTCTTCATATCCTTCTCCGTTTTTAACAAAATCTATATAACGTTCTATATCTTTTCTACTATACATATTGCCTTTCCTTAATTTATTTTAACTTTACTTATTTCTATTGCATTCGCTAAAATTCTATCGTTATGATATGAGCTTAGCATTCTATCTCTCAAAGTGTCTCCTGTAAAAATTGGTACTATGCTTTCAACATATTTTTTATCTTCTTCAGCTATATCTAAACCGGATAAAATTTCTTCTCCCCATCTTGCAATGGTTTTACCCATAATTTTTGTTCTCGCGCCATTTTTGTACATGTCCTCTCTTGAACGCACGTGTTCTTTGTAGGTCATATCTCCAAACAAATTCCACATTCTGTACAAATTATTTTCATTATAAAAAATATTTTTTATTAAAGCTATGGAACCCAAATTGTATGGATACGGAATTGCGTCAATCATTCTAATTTCCATAATTTTTTTTGTACGAACATCCAAAAACATCATGGACAAAAGTTGCTCAATGCTCTTTTGTGACGAATCAAACTTTAAAGCTTCGCCAATTGTGCCATCAAATCTTTCCAAGTGTCCCTTTTTATATGCAAAAATTGCCGTCACGTCCATTATGGCCTGTGCATAATCTGTATAACCAAAATCCGGTCTAAAAGCTTTCTTCAAAACGCCGGTTCTTTGTGCATCTGTGTTTTCCCAAATGTATGCACGAAATGCTTTCATGTCAAGCGGACGATTATTTCTAAAAGCGGCATTGTCAAAAAGAGCATACAAAACATTTGAAAGTCTAGTAGCCATACCATATTTGCTGCTATAATCCGCCTCATTCATGTAGTCAATTGAACATTGCACACTTGCCGTTGCCTTCATCATATATCTGCTCATGCTGCCATGATTTCCAAAATAATCAAACATTGCATGATATCTTTCTTTTGGCAAAATCTTGTATTCATAAATATCGCTCACGGGCTGAAAGCTTAGAGCATAAAGCGAATTGCCGTAGCTCTCCACCTCCGGTACTACAATTTTATAAAAATCTAAAATTTCTTTTTCTATTTCCGGCAAATTATCTTTTTTTGCAAGTGAGAGTTCGAGTTGACCTCCCGGTTCAATTGAAATAGCGTAGTCTTCTTTTTGTGCTCCTAAAATATTATCGCCTTCAAAAATTGGATTAAAGCCTTTTTTATCAACCAAAAAATTCAAAATATCTCTAGCACCGCCGTCATCAAAATAACAAACTGCACGACCGTCTTTTTGTAAAATCAAATGCTCAAATTCCAATCCCAAAAAATTGTTGCCCTTTTCTTTTTCTCCACTTTTTATATAATCCACAATCAAATCAATATTATCCATTTTATCCCCACATAATTATTTAACCTATTTTATAAAAATGCTTGACAAAGTCAAGACTTTGTGTTACACTTAACAAGTAATAAGTTTCTACTTTATATATTCCCATTTTGAATAAAATATAATCTATTAACTTAATAATATGCGGATGTGGCGGAACTGGCAGACGCGCATGGTTGAGGGCCATGTGTTTCACGACGTGGGGGTTCAAATCCCTTCATCCGCACCAACTAAAACGAGCGATAGCTCGTTTTTTTATTATGCGAATAATTTATAATGTCTTTTAAAATGAGGTTATGAAAATAAAAAACAAGTTATAAAGAATAAACAAATATGCTGCTCAGTCTATTAGAGAAGAAATAATAATTGTTATAATGAAATCTTAAGATGGTGTTTAATATTAAAAGCTGCACTTTTGCAGATAAATATCCTCCAAATAAAAAGGCCCAATGCAAGGTCTTCTTTTTTATAACTTTGGTTTTGCTTCGTAAGTTGTATGCAAGAGTTCGTGAGCCCTTGGTCCAGCAACTTCTCCCAAATATTCATCATACAGTTGTCTGATTTTTGGATTTTCGTGGGAACGTCTGTGTATTTTTGCTTTATCCACAGAATAAATTCCTTCCGCACGTCTTTTTAGAACAGATATATTACCATGATGATACGGTTGACCGCCGCCGCCGATACAGCCGCCCGGGCAAGCCATAACTTCGATTGCATCAAATTGTTCTTCTCCGTTTCTTAAGCCTTCCAGAAGTCTTCGGGTGTTGCCAAGTCCATTAGCAACAGCGATTCTAATATTTCTGCCATCAATATTTATATTTGCTTCTTTGATTCCGTCAAATCCTCTTAGTGCCTCAAATTCCAAATTATCTAATTCTTCGCCGGTGATTGTTTTATATGCGGTTCTTACTGTAGCTTCTATAACCCCACCCGTTGCACCAAAGATTGCGCCGGCACCGGTTGATTCTCCCATTGGATCGTCAAAAGCAGAATCTTCCAGATCTAAGAAATTTATGCCCGCTTCTTTTATCATAAGAGCGAGTTCTCTTGTGGTGATAACGGTGTCCACATCAGAGTTGCCATTTGCTTCAAGCTCCGGTCTTGCTGATTCGAATTTCTTTGCTACACAAGGCATAATTGAAACTACATACATGTCTTCCGGTTTTATATTCATCTTTTCACACAAATAAGATTTTGCAATTGCACCAAACATTTCGTGCGGACTCTTACATGTGCTTGGTATGTCAATCATATCTGAAAATTGTTGCTCCATAAAATTGACCCAGCCCGGACAACAGGAAGTTAGAATTGGAAGTTTACCATTTCCATTTAGTCTTTCCACAAATTCATGCGCTTCTTCCATAATTGTGAGGTCTGCCGCAAAGTTTGTGTCAAACACCATGTCGAATCCAAGCTTTTTAAGCGCAGTCACCATTTTCCCGGTGACAATTGTTCCCGCTTTTAAATCAAAACACTCTCCCAGTGCCACACGCACTGCCGGAGCAGTTTGCACCACAACTGTCTTATCAGAATTTAGAGCTCTCCAAACTTTTCCGATATTGGAAACTTCTGTAAGTGCTCCCGTTGGACAAACGCTTACGCATTGGCCACAGAAAGTACAAGTAGTTTCATACATACTTCTGTTAAATGTACTTCCCACATGAGTGTAAAATCCTCTGCCAATTTCTGATAATGCACCAACTGTTTGAACTTCGCTACACATAGTTTCGCAGCGTCTGCACAAAATACATTTGTTTGGGTTTCGCACAATTGATAGGCTATTTGAGTCAATAGGAAGTTTTCTCATTTCACCGTGGTATGGAATTTCTCTTACTCCAAGGTCATGAGCAATTTTTTGTAATTGACAATCCAAATTTTTTGCGCAAGTCAGGCAGGAATTCGGATGGTCGGATAACAATAGCTCTACCATTGTTCTTCTTGCGCGAACTGCCCTCGAGGAATCCGTTTTAATATTCATTCCTTCTTTAACCGGAGTTGCACAAGCCGGAAAAAGTTTTCCGCTCTTTGCGTCTTCAACCATGCAAACTCTACAGCTTGCAAGTTTGTTTAAAAATTTTATATCATGCAAATCCAAATGACAAAGCGTAGGTATTTTAATTCCAATTTCTTCTGCAGCATTTAAAATAGTAGTTCCTTTTTCTACACTAATCTCTACATCATTTATTTTTAAATTTACCATATGAACCTCCTATTTCAATATTATTGCCTGAACAGGACATGCTTCCATACATTGTCCACATTTAATGCAATCACTTGTATTAATGGTGTGTCTCCTTCTAACCTCGCCATCTATGCAGCTTTGTGGGCAAGCCTTTGCACACTTGGTGCATCCTATACATTTGTCAGTTATATAGTAATCGAGAAGTGCTTTACATCTTAAAGCCGGACAAGTTTTATTTTCTCCAATATGAGCGGTATACTCATCTCTGAAATACTTTAAAGTTGACAAAACCGGGTTTGGACTTGATTGCCCAAGTCCGCAAAGGCTTGTTTCGCAAACTATTTCTGAAAGAGTTTCAAGTTTTTCAATAGTTTCCGTTGTACCACGACCTTCTGTTAAGTCAGTTAGCATTTCAAGAAGTCTCTTATTTCCAATTCTACATGGTGTGCACTTTCCACAAGATTCGTCAACTGAAAATTCAAGGAAAAATCTCGCAACGTCCACCATACAATCGTCTTCATCCATTACAACCATTCCACCTGAGCCCATGATTGAGTTGATGCCTTTTAAAGATTCGAAATCGCATGCCGTGTCAAAAAGATTTGTTGGAATGCATCCGCCCGATGGACCGCCGGTTTGTACTGCTTTTGCTTTCTTGCCATTTTGAATTCCTTCACCGATGTCAAATACGATTTCTCGTATTGTAGTTCCCATTGGAACTTCGACAAGTCCAGAATGTTTAACTTTCCCCACGAGTGCAAACACTTTTGTACCCGGAGAGTCTTTTGTGCCAACAGAGTTAAACCATTCTGCTCCATTTGTTATAATTTGCGCCACATTTGCAAATGTTTCAACGTTGTTTATAACAGTTGGCTTCCCGAAAAGTCCTCTTTCCGTTGTTCTAAATTCCTTATTTCTTGGCATACCCCTGTGCCCTTCGATGGATTCCATCAAAGCTGTACCCTCGCCACAAACAAATGCTCCGGCGCCAAGTCTTAATTCTATTGTGAAGCTAAAATCACTTCCCAAAATGTTTTCTCCGAGCAAATTCATTTCTTCTGCACTTGCAATCGCCTGTCTTAAAGTTTGAACCGCCTTTGGATATTCAGCACGCACATAAATAAACCCTCTATCTGCACCAACAGCTCTACCTGCAATTGCCATTCCCTCAATCACGCTGTGCGGGTCATATTCCAAAACAGATCTGTCCATAAATGCTCCCGGGTCGCCTTCGTCAGCATTGCAAATTATATACTTTTGACCTTCCGGCTGCACAAAAGCCGCTTCCCATTTTCTGCCCGTTGGAAAACCTGCACCGCCGCGACCTCTAAGTCCTGAATCTTTAACAATATTTATTAATTCTTCGCATGAATATTTATTAATGGCTTCTTCCAAAGCAAAATATCCACCTCTTGCAATATATTCTTCAATTGATTTTGGGTCTATCACATTGCAATTTTTCAAAACTATTCTCTTTTGTTTTTTGTAAAACTCGCCTTGCGGATAAATTTCTTCTCCATCAAAAACAAAATTTTCTTTTCTTAATCTTTCAATTAAAATCGGATATGTGTCTTGTTTTATCTTTAAAAGGCTTTCTTTATTCATTCTTTATACCCTCCGCTTCAAATAAAATAGTTTCAATCATATCCGGTTTTACCAATGGTATATTTTTTCCATCAACTGTAACCACGGGCGCATCACCGCATTCGCCAACACAACGAGTTTCAACAACAGTAAATTCTCCATCCTCCGTTGTACTGTTAGGTGCAATATTCAAAGTCTTACAAAATTCATCCAGAATTTTGTCTGCGCCTTTAACATAACAAGCCGTGCCCATGCAGACACAAATTTCATGCCTTCCGCGTGGTTCAAAAGTGAATTGCGAATAAAATGTAGCCACACCATAAATCTCACTTGAATGTTTATTTAATCTTAGTGCCATATAATTCACAATTTCTTCCGGTATATATCCAAAAATTCTTTGCGCTTCTTGTAAAACCGGCATTACTGCTCCAGGTGTATTTTTGTGGTCTTCGACAAATGATGCAAATTCATCAAATTTTGTTTTGTCTTTTTTATAACAAAATGTCATGCTAACCTCCTATAATAAACTGATATTTTAAAATATATGCCTAAGAATATTATATATAATTATCTAATTATTTTCAATCTTTTATAATGTTATGAATAAATAAAAAACATTTGCAATATTTATGAAATATTGTATAATTATTATTGTATGATTATTGTATGGAGGAACTATGAAAAGATTATCAGTATTAATAGCTTTTTTGATGACAATTTTCTGCCTTACCGGCTGTAAAACTGCACCAGATAGCGAAACGAAAAATAATAAAAATACCGAAATTTCAAACGAAGATAGCGAAAAGAAAAAAAATGACGAAAAGAATGACGAAAAAGCTGAAAAGAATAATGATACTAATGGCGAAGCAAAAGTTGGCGATTTTATCAAAGTGGACAATTTAAAAATATCTGTTATGAAAGGGCCGACCGCAATTAGTGTTTCCCCAATCATTTACACGTTGGGAACAAATCTCGCCGTGCACAACACTATTGAAGAACAAATTGCATCTCTTAAAAAAAGAGAAAGCGACGTTTATTTCATACCGTCAAATTTGTATGCAAAACTTGTAAATTCAGGAATGGATTTAAAGCCAATTTATAGTAATGTCGGAAATGCTGTTAGCCTTCTTGGAAAAAGCAAATTAAGGGATATATCTGAATTAAAGGGAAAAACAATTGCCTTAACAGGTAGAGGCGCTGTGCCGGAAATGATCATAACTAAACTCTTAGAGAGTGCAAACATTAAAGACGATGAAGTAAATTTAGTATTTTTAAATGACCCAAGCGAAGCAGCATCAATCATCGAAAAAAATGAAAATGCTTTGCTCTTATTGCCTGAGCCATTTGCAAGCTCACTAACGCAAAAGATTGATTCGCTCGACTATGCGCTTGACATTAACAACGAATGGAAAAAAGCTGAATTACCGCAAATAATCACTTCCGTCATCGTAACTTACAGCGACACCTATGAAGAAAGAAAACAAGACATGATTAAGTTTACCTCTCTTTACAACAAGGCTGTGGACTCTTTAAAATCCGAACCTAAAAACTACTCAAAAAATGTTGAAATGCTAAATATTGCCCCCGCTGAAGCGGCAGAACAAGCAATTCCAAATATTGAATTTTTGAGTTTAACCGGAAAGCCTTTAAACGATGCCTTGAACGATTTCTTTAGAGTTCTTATGGAAACTAACCCTGAGTTAATTGGCGGAAAATTGCCTAATGAAGACTAATTTAAAAAGACTTATTGGAGCCACTGCACTCGTAATTATCTGGAGTGCTCTGGCTTTTATTATAAATGATGAAATAATTTTGCCGAAATTCTCGGTTGTGTTTAAAAGGATTTGTGATTTTTTTATTAGTGGAGAAATTTTTAAACCGCTAATAATTTCAAGTGCACGAATTTTTATTGGCGTGATAATTTCACTTATTATTGGAAATATACTGGCAATTCTAGCTTACGAATTTAATTTGTATCCTTATTTCGATCCATTTTTTGCACTCATTAGAACGATTCCCGTGATTAGCATTGTACTAATCGTAATGTTTTTTGCAAACAAAAATGCACTCTCTATGGTCGTAGTTGTGCTTGTAACCTTGCCAATCGTTTATGACAATGTGTTCAAAAGTTTAAATGAAATTGAAACAAGCAAACTGGAACTTGCACAAGTGTTTTCTCTATCAAAAAGCAAAATTTTCAAATATGTAAAATGGCCAAAAATAAAACTCGCGAGTTCGTTTTCACTTATAATTGCATTTGGTCTTGCGTTTAAAGCAGGTGCTACTAGTGAAGTAGTAGCTGGCAGTTCAAAAGGAATTGGCGAGTTATTATATATTTCAAAGTTGACATTGGAAATGAAAGATCTTATTGCACTAAGCTTAATAATAATTTTAACATCATATTTCTTTGAAAGTATTTCTCTCTTAATTTATAAAAAGGTGAAAGCTCACTATGATTAAATTAAATTTAAAAGAAAAAAGATTTGACGACAAAATCGTCTTAAAACATTTAAATATAACAATAAGTAACGGCGAAGTGCTTCACATAGTTGGCGACTCAGGTATCGGTAAAACCACTCTAATGAGAATATTAACGGGAATAGACACGGATTTTAACGGCGTAATCGTAAATGACTATAAAAAAATGAGCATTACTTTTCCTGAGCGAGTTTTTCTTGGTGGCATTAATTTATTTGCCGAAATAAAAGTACTTACTAATGCAAGTGATGAAAAAATAAATACAGCTCTATTTAAATTAGGCTTATCTAACTCCAAGTATAAATACGCTAACCAGCTCTCAACCGGAATGAAAAGTCGCGCCTCTGTTATAAGAGCGTTGCTTGCAAAAAGCGAAATTGTTTTTTTAGATGAACCGCTTTTAGGTTTAGACGAAAATACAAAAAATATTACTAAAAAATTTATTACAGACGAGCTTAATAATCGTTCTATTGTCTACACCGGCGAGGACATCTTTGAGAAAGATTTTCTTCAAAATAAAATATTTTTAGAATAATTGTTAAAAGCGCTTGACAATTATTTTTTTTTCGACTATAATGAATTTGTTAGCGATAGCTAACCAATATATGTTGTTATATAATTCCTAAATATAAAGGTGGTCTTTTGACTCCTTTATATACTTATCATTTCACGGGAGGTTATTATGCCACTTTTAATGGGCGATTTAAACAAAGAATATATAATTTTCAAAATCAAAGGAAACGAAAAAGTTATTAATCATTTGAAAAGTTTAGGCTTTGTTGAAAATGCTAAAATTGAAATCTTGCAAAAAACTTCCGGTGGATTAATTGTAAAACTCTACGAATCCAGACTTGCATTTGACCAAAGTTTGGCTTCTAAGATTTTAGTGAAAGAGGCTTAAATGAAAACTATTCAAGATTTAAAGATTAACGAAACTGCAAAAGTCGTGAAATTGCACGGCACGAGTGCAGTAAAGAGGCACATTATGGATATGGGAATAACAAAAGGTACCGAAGTCACACTAGTTCGCGTTGCCCCAATGGGCGATCCGATTGAGCTAATTGTTCGTGGCTATTCTCTTTCCATTAGAGCAAGCGAAGCTAAGGAAATCGAAATAGAATAATTTTTTTGCTCAAAAGTTAGCTTTTGCTAATTTGTATATTATGGAGGTGTATATGAGAATTGCATTAGTCGGCAATCCAAATTGCGGTAAGACAACCATGTTTAACGATTTAACCGGTGCTTACCAATATGTTGGAAACTGGCCGGGAGTGACAGTCGAAAAAAAGACCGGTCGACTTATTAAAAACAAGAACATTGAAGTGGTAGACTTACCAGGGATTTATTCCCTTTCGCCATACACTTTGGAAGAGGTTATCACCAGAGATTTTATTAGGAATGAAAGACCCGACGTTATTATAAACATAATTGACGCAACAAACTTGGAGAGGAATTTATACTTGACTAGCCAAGTGCTTGAAATGGGCGTCCCAACAGTTGTGGCGCTTAATATGACCGACTTGCTTAAATCAAACGGCATTTCAATCGACACAAAAAAACTTGAAGCGAACTTGGGTGTACCGGTTATTTCCACTTCAGCTCTAAAAGGTCATGGTCTCAATGATCTAATAGACAAAGCGATAGCGATTGGAAAAAAAGAGCAGTTGCCAAATTATTTAACATACAGTGAAGAAATTGAAGCTACTTTAAATGAAATTTCAAACGTGCTTAATGACAAAGTAAAGTTTGATAGATATTTACTCATCAAAATTTTTGAACGCGATGAGAAAGTTTTGAAAGATTTAAATCTTCCAAAAGAAAGACAAGATAAAATTGAATCTATTATTAAAAATATTGAAGAAAAAACGAATGACGATTCTGAATCCATTTTTACCACTGAACGATACGACAAAATCGAAAGCTTGGTTAATGGAGTTGTCAAAAGAACAACTGATAAAAAGCTCACTACTTCAGATAAAATCGACAGCGTAGTCACAAACAGATTTTTAGCAATTCCAATTTTTCTTGGTATTATGTGGTTAGTTTATTATATTTCGATTTCGCTTTTTGGCGACTATACTATCGGACTAGTGGAAGATCTCTTTGCAAATATCGGAGATTTCTTAGTGGATAATCTAACGAAACTCGGTGCAAGCGAAATCATGGTATCGCTAATAAACGACGGAATCGTGCAATCAATTGGAGCAGTTTTTACATTCGTGCCACAACTCATGATGTTATTTTTCTTTTTATCCATTTTGGAAGACTCTGGATATATGGCTAGAATCGCCTTTATTATGGATAAACTATTTAGAAAATTCGGTCTCTCCGGAAAAAGTTTTATCCCAATGCTAATCGGCACCGGATGTTCAATTCCCGGAGTTATGGCAACTAGAACTATAGAAACTGATGCCGATAGGCGGATGACCATATTACTCACCCCATTTATCCCATGTGGAGCTAAATTACCAATTTTTGCCATGTTTATTGCGATTATTTTTAATGGATCGGCAATTGTTGCTCCAATAATATACCTCACTTCAATTTTAGTGGTGATAATAGCCGGAATAATATTAAAACGCACAAAAAGATTCGAAGGCGACCCTGCCCCGTTTGTTATGGAACTTCCGCCATACAGGCTTCCAGCAATGAAAAATGTTTTCATTCACATGTGGGAAAAAGCAAAAGCTTTCATAATAAAGGCCGGTACAGTTATCTTGCTTGCTTGCCTCGGACTTTGGGTGTTGCAACATTTCACATTCAGTTTTAAATATGTAGCCGACGATATTGATACTTCAATGTTAGCAAAAATCGGTGGAGTGCTTAGATATCTATTCGTTCCGCTTGGTTTTGGCGATTCATGGGCACCTGCAGTTGCATCAATCACAGGCCTTGTCGCAAAAGAAGTTGTGGTTGCGACTTTCGCATCTGTCGGAAGCCAAATTCCAATCTACTTTAGTCCCGTTACTGCCGCATCATTCATCGTGTTTACCATGTTTGCAGCTCCTTGCTTTGCAGCAATTGGTGCAATGAAAACCGAACTCGGCAGTTCAAAGGAAACTCTTTTTACAATCGGGTTCCAAACAGGACTGGCTTATGTGCTTGCGTTTTTAGTAAATCAAATCGGTTCGCTAATTTTTAGCGGGACAAAATATGTAGAAAAGGTTGCACTTCAAGCCGATCTATTGGAAGAAGCAAGTGAATCTGTTAACGTACAAGGTCATATAATTTTATATGTGCTGATTGGAATAATCGCTATCACAATGATTGCCGGTATTATTGCCAAAATAAAGCAAAGAGCAAAGTATAAGGTAGCATAATGAGTGCATTTGATATTATAGCAAGTATATTAATAATCATATTAATATACTTTGCAATTAAATCAGTTATTAAAAGAAAAAAATCGGGCGGCTGTGCATCTTGTCCATATTCAGGTGAATGCCGTCATAATGTTAAAACTCCTAAATAAATTATTTACGAAAAAGACGACTTTTTATTCAAAAGTCGCCTTTTTCATATTAAATCCAAGGCTGCAATAATGATTCTATATTTACTCATACAAATTATAATCGCCATTAAAGTATTAAGTTTGTACCTATGCAAAACGACCATTCGCCTTCTCTTCAATAGTGTGCAAAAATTGAATGCCTGAATTCGTTTTCTCAATTATCTTAAGTTCTTTTGTTTTAAGGATAATTCCAAAATTTAATTATTTTTTCTTTTTATCAAAAACTTAATTTGTTCAAATATAGAGTCAAGTGTGGAGTTTGCCTCTTTTTTAAATCTTGTAACATTTCTTCCACATCTACATAACAATTAAAATTTTAATGAAAATAATATAAACAGTCTTTTAACAAAACAGAAATTTCTTTTTACAAGTCCGATTTTATATCTTAAAATAATAATCCCCGCACTTTAAACACCAATTTCTCAATCTCAAAGCAGCTTATTGGCTTTCCACTATTTCCCCGCATAAATCCACTCGCCTGTCTTTAGTTTTAGGATTTATCTTCATATAATCCATTAAATACCTAAATAATTATAAAAAAGCGAGGATTAAACCTCGCTTTTTTTATTCTCTGTGTCCTAGTTCTTTGTCTATCCAATATAATGTTGTGTTTGCTTCACCGAGAAGAGCAAATCTATCCATAATTCCTCTAAATGTATCTTCTTCTTCAATTTGTTCGTGCAAGAACCAATCAAGAGTTGTGAGTGCAACATAATCCTTTTCTTCCAATGCAATTTCATAAAGTTCTTTAATTCTCTTTGTTACTTCTTGTTCATGTTCATATGCTACTTGCATAACTTCTTTTGGACATTTATATTCATTTTTTACTTCCGGAATAGCCGTGTATTCAACTTTGTTTCCGGTTTCATAAAGAAAATTTGCAAATTTGTCATGATGTGCATATTCTTCTTCAGCTTGAAGTTTCATAAAATGTTGAAATCCTGTTAAACCTTCATTTCCGAAGAATGCTTCCATTCCTTTGTAAATATAACCGCTTTCTAGTTCAAAATTTAATTGTTCATTAATTTTGTCTGCTAATCTTTTCGAAATCATTTTAAATCTCCTTTTCTAATTATTTTTTTATAATCTCCACATCGGTGTAACCCAATGCAGTAAGATAAGCTTTGATAATATTTTCAGTGTTTACAAACACCGTTTCCTTATCCTTGGAACTAATGAGTTCACCCTCTATCTTTTGCTTTAACTTTGCCGTCTTGTCGTTAGCCTCTGTAATGGATTCATGTGAGTTTTCCATGTAAATATCATGACTCAAAACCTCAGGTTCATTCAAAAGCACTCTAATCTTTTTCTTGCCTATTCTTTCTGCAACGAAAACATAGCCTTCATCTTTCACTTCCCCGTAATTTGAAACCTTTGCCACAACGCCATTTGAATCACCATATCCAAGTTGAATCACAGAGCGGAATTTCTTAACGTCATACTTATAAATATCGTCCTTGTCATAATCGGTAATATAATAAGACTTGCTTGAACCGATAAGCCCGGAAATATTGTCACACAATTGTGTGTTATATTCTTCATTTCTCTTGTTTGTAATAACCATAAAATAAATCACAAGTGCTATAATTATGACCAAAAGAGCAATGGCGAAATATTCTTTTACCTTTGTCTTCTTTTCTGCATCCATCTCTTTCACCCCCGACGGTTTCTTTATACCCAAAAAAAACATTTTATATTGATAAATATATAATTTATTTTTAATTTTGAGTTATTGTTTGATTAAAATAAAAAAAATCGAATAAATCTCAATAAAGTTAAAAAATTTGGGTATATAGAAAAAGGACGAAAGTCAAATATATTATAGAAAGGAATTATATTATGTCAACAACATTATCAGCAATCATTATCATCGCAATTTTTGTTGCATTTATGTTCTTCATCAATTATTTGAAGAAAATGAACGTCGGTTTCAACACCAGAACAATTATTGCACTTATAATCGGAATTGTTTTTGGCGCACTCCTTCAAGTTATAGTTAAAGAACAAGGTCTAATCGGAAAGGCAATGAGCTGGATTGGACTTGTCGGAAATGGTTATGTTAGACTACTTAGAATGATAGTTTACCCATTGATCTTTGTATCTATAACAAAAGCTATCGCTATGCAAGAAACAAACATCGGGAAATCCGCTGGAAGAATCTTGCTCGTACTCATGATCACGGTAGCTATCTCGGCTCTTGTAGGTGCACTTATTTCAAACGCATTTGGACTAACTGCAGAAGGTCTTCAATCCGGAGACTCAGAAGTTGCTCGAGGACAAAAATTGGAAGAAACCTATCAAGACTTTGAAGCAAAACCAATTCAACAACAAATTCTTGAAATTATTCCGGTAAACCCATTCTATGCAATGACGGGACAAGGCTCAAACGCAACACTAGCAACAGTGTTCTTTGCAGCGATGATTGGATTTGCAGCATTTGAACTCAAAAAACAAAAATCCAAAACAGTAGATTTATTTATTGATTTCTTGAATTCATTCTCGGATATCGTAATGAGAATGGTTCACAGCGTCTTAAGAATCACTCCATACGGCGTTATGGCTCTTATGACAGGCGTGGCTGCAACCTCAAACTTTCAAGAAATATTAAGACTCGGAATGTTCATCATCGCAAGTTATGTGGCAATTATAATTATGTTTATTATTCACGGCATAATCATAGGAATCCACGGACTCAGCCCAAGTATATTCTTTAAAAAGTCTTCATCAAACCTCATGTTTGCATTCACATCTAGAAGTAGTGCCGGTGCACTTCCAATGACAATCACAAACATGACAAATAAACTCGGAGTTCCGGAAGGAATTGCAAACTTAGCAGGCTCCCTCGGAACTTCAATCGGACAAAACGGTTGTGCCGGTATCTACCCTGCAATGCTCGCAGTTATGATTGCTCCGACAGTTGGAATAAATCCATTATCAATCGGATTCCTAGCAAAACTGGTTATCATCACAGCTCTCGGTTCATTCGGTATCGTTGGTGTTGGTGGCGGTGCAACATTTGCTGCAATCGTTGTATTATCATCTATGGGACTTCCTATCGAACTTGCGGGACTATTAATTGCAATCGAACCGCTAATTGATATGGGAAGAACTGCACTTAACGTCAGTGACAGCTTAGTGGCTGGTGTGGTGGCTGCTAAACGTGGAAATGAATTAAACATAGACATTTACAACTCAAAAGAAACCGCAGACATATAGTAAATATTAAATTAAAAGCCTACTCATTCGAGTAGGCTTTTTTTTCTTAACTATTTATTTTTAAGCTTAATGAATTGTTTATTATTAGTATGAATCTAAATAAAATATACCTGATTTTAGTAACTTAAATGCGATCCTAAAGAAGTTGTTTCCTGTAACTAATTAATACTACAAAAACAATTTATATAATACTCATAGTTAATTAATCTTTATAATATATTTTGACATATCGATACTTTAATATTCGATTTGGAAACTAAATAAATCACATTAGCATCGCGGTTTAATTAGTGTATTTTAATAGTATCTGAATATAGACCCAAAAGTAAATTAGATTTTGCATCATAACATATCACTTATAAATTTATAAATATTAAAGTATTAACCTCAGCCGTCAAAAAAGACGAAGCTTTTTTGCGATTGAGTATTCAAAATAAACAATTTCTACAATAAAAATTCTTTTACATAAAGCTTTTGTATTTTATCTTCTAAAAAATGGAAGTCTAGAGCTAAGCGAAGTTTTTAACCATTGTATCGTAATAAAATTTATGACAGTATAGTTAAAAGATGAAAACTGATATTAGATGCATTATCGTGAAAATTAAACTAGACATACCAATGTTTTGTTGGTAGGCAAAATAAAACTCCGCAAAATAGGAAAAACAAAACTTTAATTTTTGTTGGCTATTTGATATACCATCCCTATAAAAGCTCCTCCTATAATATTTCCTATCGTAACCGGAATAAATGACTGCAAAATTGCAGTCCAAACCGATACATCACTTCCAAACAGGTATCCAACCGTAAAATAAAACATATTTGCGACGATGTGCTCGTAACCCATTAAGACAAAAATGAAAATCGGAAAGGTTGCAAGTAAGAATTTTCCAGCACCTTCTGAACTTGCGTACGAACACCAAACACTTAAACATACCAAAATGTTACATAATATACCAAGAATTAATGCTTTAAAAAATCCAAGTGAAGTTTTTGAAACCACGATGTTCTTAAAATAGTTTGCGTAATCTTCGCTATCTTTTAGTGCTAAATATGTTAAAAGTGCAAATAAAATTGAGCCGATAAAATTCCAAACATAAACTCTGCACCAGTTTGTCAAAACTTGTTTTTTATTTAATTTTTTATCTAAATATCCAACGGTAATAAGAATGTTTCCAGTAAAAAGTTCTGCCCCCGCAACGAGCACGAGCACAATTCCTATTGTAAAGGTTGCTGCCGCAAAAATCGATTTAAACGGAGAATCTGCTAATAACAAATTCACTTTTGAACTTGCTATTCCGCCAATTGCAATAAACATACCTGCAAGCATTGCTAATAGTCTGGTTTTAATAGGGGCATAAGTCGCTTTTGAAACGCCCAAATCTGAAACATAAGTTGTAATTTCTTTTGATGATTTTATATCTTTCATAATCTCTCCTTTTATATAATTATATTTAAAAATTCTAATTTTGTCAAAGATTAAATTGTCATCTTTTTATAATTCTAATTAAAAATAGATCTATTTGTTATAACTATAATATGATTATTGGCTATTTTATTCAATATGTGTGTTAGCTTTTATATATTTTTATTAAATATTTAATTAAAAAACTTGTTTTTTGTTATAATTTATGTTATAATATACTTGCAAAACAATATATACTACATATGTTAGTTTCACTAATAATAATTATAAAGTTGAGAGGTTTATATGGCAGTAATAGATTTTAATTCAAAACATCTTACACCACATAGAAGAAATATCATAACTTCTTTTGTGGACTCAGCAAGAAATATTATCAAAACAGAAGGAATCGAAAATGTAACAATCAAAAAACTTGGAGAAAGCACTAAACTAAATCCGGCAACGATCTACAACTATTTTGACAATGTGGAACATTTGCTTTATTTTGCAAAGCTGGAAGTGTTCGACGAATTCAATGAAGATTTATCAAATTGGGTTAAAGAAGGTGATGATCCGCTTATGGTCTACAAAAAAGTTTGGAGAGCTTTTGCTAAACATTCCTTTGAAAAACCAGAAGAATATAGAGAAGTACTCTTCTCCCCATTTGCAAAATCTCACCCGGATTATATGTATCAATACAGAAAAATTTTCCCTGTAGAAAACACGGGTTTCCCAGCATATTTGGAAAAAGTTTTGCTCGGAAAAGACATTGAGGAAAAACTTAACAGATTGATTGAGGTTGCAAAATATGTCGGTTACTTTGATGAAAATTCTGCAAGAAAGACAAATGATATGTGCCTTTATATTTATGAAGGTTTTTTAAACAAAGTCGCCGATGGCAAAGTTGACAAGTACCAAGCATACGACGACTTCTGTGAATACCTTGAAATTACCGTAAACGCTTTAAAACAAAAATAAATTATTTTTACCTGCATAGAGCAGGTTTTTTTAATGAAAGGATAAAATTTATATAATGTTTATATATTTAAAAATATAATTAGACCCCTATTCTGTACTGAGTTTTATTCAATTCCCCCCAAATCAAAATCCGGTGTATATATACTCTTTTTACCATTTTCCCGCATTTTTTCTGCTTGAATAAATCCGTTTTCTATTCCAAGGTTCATCGCGTAGTCCACAATTCTGTTATACTCTTTAACTGTAAGATCCCGATTTATTTCAGGATATTCTGTTGCTTTGTATAACGGACAATATTGATTCATAAGACTATACGAAATATTGTTGCCAAATTCATTATACAGTTTTTTTATTATCCTTTTTGCATCCAGCACATGAGTCGGAAGCACCAAAATTCTAACCAACACCCCTCTTTTTAGTAGTCCATCTTCAAACTCCGTTTTGCCTACTTGATAGTACATCTCTTTTATAGCCTCAAATGCTACGTCAAAATATTCTTTAGTTTTAGAATACTTTTTCGAAAGTTCGTCATCACAATATTTAATATCTGCAAGATACACGTCTACTTTACCATTTAAATTTTGAAGAGTTTCCACCAGCTCGTAAGAATTTGTGTTGTAAACAATTGGAATTGTTAACCCTTTTTTGCGTGCCAAATCGACAAGAGTCGGAATTTTGTGTGCATAGTGCATCGGGCTAACTAAATTTATATTATTTGCTCCTTTGTTTTCAAGACCTATCATTATATCCGCGAGTTTTTCTTCGTTAACTATTTCATAATTATTTCCTCGCTCTTGACTGATTTCAAAATTTTGGCAAAAAACACATCTCATATTGCACCCCGCAAAAAATATTGTTCCGGAACCGCTTTTGCCCGACACGGATGGCTCTTCCCAAAAATGAAGCATCGCCTTTGAAATTGCAAAGTCATTTGGGACACCGCAAATCCCAAGTTTTTTATCTCTATCCACATTACATTTTCGCGGACAAATATTACATATCATAAAATCACCTTACTTTTAATCTATAATAGATTAAAAAAAGTCTTTTAAAAGAAAACTTTTAAAAGACTTTTTAAAATTAAGCTTCAAATCTTGTTGGGTTTACCTTTATTCCAGGTCCCATTGTTGAAGTAATAGTAACACTTCTTAAATATTTACCTTTTGCAGCTGCCGGTTTAGCTTTAACAATTGCACCCATAAGAGCCTTTAAATTTTCTTCAAGCTTTTCAGGTCCAAAGCTTTTTTTGCCAAACACTGAGTGAATAATATTTGCTTTGTCGAGTCTATATTCAACTTTACCGGCTTTCATTTCTTTAACTGCTTTAGCAACATCCATTGTAACTGTTCCGCTCTTTGGATTTGGCATGAGTCCCTTAGGTCCCAAAACTTTACCCAAACGTCCAACTAAACCCATCATGTCCGGTGTTGCAATTAAAACATCAAAATCGAACCAGTTTTCTTTTTGAATCTTTTCGATCATGTCTTCTGCACCAACATAGTCCGCTCCTGCTTCAAGAGCTTCTTTTTCTTTATCTCCTTTTGCAATTACAAGCACCTTAACATTTTTGCCCGTTCCGTGTGGAAGCACGATTGCACCTCTAACTTGTTGGTCAGCGTGCCTTGAGTCAACCCCGAGTCTTACGTGCAGTTCGATTGTTTCATCGAAATTTGCTTTTGATAATTCCAAGCATTTTTCAATACCTGGAGCAATTTCAAATAATTGTTGTTTATCGTATGTTTTTACCGCTTCACGGTATTTCTTTCCTCTTTTAGCCATATTTACCTCCTTGTGGTCCTTTCGAATAATTCTCCCACTATTTTTCCACTTCTACGCCCATGCTTCTTGCTGTACCTGCAATAAGGCTCATAGCTGCTTCAATATCAGATGCATTAAGATCAGGCATCTTTGTTTCTGCAATTTCTCTCAATTGAGCTTTTGTTAAAGTACCAACTTTTTTCTTGTTTGGTTCGCCTGAAGCTGAATCTAGTTTTAGTGCTTTCTTGATTAGTACGGCAGCCGGTGGAGTCTTTGTGATAAAGGTAAAAGACCTATCTTGATATACTGTTAAAACAACCGGAATAATAAGCCCAGCTTGTGCGGCTGTTCTAGCATTGAATTCCTTAGTGAATTGTACGATATTAACACCGTGAGGTCCGAGTGCGGTACCTACCGGTGGTGCAGGAGTAGCTTTTCCTGCTGGAATTTGCAACTTAACAATTGCTTGAACTTTTTTAGCCATAATTTCCTCCTCAATATATGTGGTACGAAGGGAGCGCTTCTTCCACCTTTAAAAAATCTTTAGATTTAAATTTTTTCTACTTGATCAAAATCAACATCGGCAGAAGTTTGTCTACCAAACATATCTATAAGCAGTATTAACCTTCTTGCCTTTTCATCAACTTCAGAAACTGTTCCAACTTGATCTTTGAAACCACCTGACATTATCAAAACTCGATCTCCTGCTTTAACGTCTACTGGTTTCTTTTCAACTTCTTCTATCATACCTAAACTCTTCAGCTCTCTGTCCGTAAGAGCTACCGGCTTACCTCCGGGTCCAACAAACCCGGTTACTCCTCTGGTATTTCTTACTAGATACCAAGAGTCATCATCCACAATCATATTGATAAGTACATATCCAGGATAACTCTTTCTTTGTTTAACCTTGGATGGATTATCCTTATCGTAATAATTTTCCATAGGTACAACGATTTCATAGATGTCGTCGATGTTTCCTCTGTTTTCAACCATCTTTTCCAGAGTGGCTTTTACTTTGTTTTCGTGGCCGCTATATGTGTGAACCACATACCACTTAGCATCCTTTTTTCTATCCTCAGTCATTTTATAAAACTAATTGATATAAATAACCAATGCCTAAATCAAGCAAATAGGTTATTAAACTAATTACAATACTGACCGCGATAACAACAGTGGTATAATTAACAAGTGTCTTACGTGTTGGCCAAACAACTTTCTTTGTTTCGACCTTAACGCCCTTAAAATAGGTAGCCAGCTTACTATTTTTCTTTACGTTTGCGTTTGCTTCTGTAGCCATTTTAAACTTCCTTTCCTATTTTGTTTCCTTATGCACAGTGTGTTTCTTGCAGAACTTGCAATACTTTTTGATTTCAACTCTGTCAGTTGTGTTCTTTTTGTTCTTGCTTGTTACATAATTTCTTTGTTTGCACTCTGTGCATTCTAAGGTGATACTATCTCTCATTCGCTTCACCTCCCAAGCATCAATCCTTTTTAGGATATATTAATCATTATATAATGATTAACCTTAAAAAGTCAAGAGTCGCCTCTTGATTCCAATATATTATATATAAAATTTTACGCCTTGTCAATAAAAAATACCCGATTTGTGAAAATCGAGCATTGATTTTTTAATAACAATTATTAGAAAACTCTGAAAATTTTGACTTTTAATTTTCTTAACTTACAAAGTTTTTTATACTAATCTCTAAATTTGATAAACGTAGTCCGTAAAATCATTAAAATCTTCTTTAACAAGTGAATAATACACCGTGTCTTGTGGAATTCCGAGCTGATCTTTCCACTCGCCATAAGTAATCTTATCCACATTGAAGCCGAGCTTTTCATAAACATGCTGTGCTCTTTTATTTTTTAAATTTGTGGTTAGTGTTATTGTGTCGTTACCTAATTCAAAACAATAATTGATAAGCATTGATAAAATCACGCGACCCAGCCCATGCTCTCTTAAATCGCTTTCGCAAATTTTTATTCCGATTTCAGCATTCTTATCGGTTATTTTTGTATAATCCATTTCACCAATCGGTTTTCCCTTAAATTCAATAATTATAACAAAATGGTCTTCAGTGTACTTCTCCATTTGAGACTTTATCTTTTCCTCACTAGTAAACACTCCCAGCGGAAAACCAGCGTGTGCCATAATAGAACCATCATTCCACCAATCTGCAAGCATTTTGGCATCTTTAAAATTTGCATTTCTTAATAATAAATCTTTATTTTTTATCCACATTTTATATTTTCACTACCTTTTATATCCTTGTGATGGGGCGTTGTTTTTTTCAAGCACTTCCACCCAATCCAAGCTCTTTCCAGTGCCAATTGCAACACATTCTATTGGATTATCGGCGACTCTCGTATTGATTCCCGTTCTTTCTTCTATTATGTTTGGCAAACCTTTAAGAAGTGCACCCCCACCTGTTAATATAATGCCTTGTGTTGATATGTCAGCAGCAAGTTCCGGCGGAGTTTTTTCTAGAACGTAGTGAACTGCTTCTAAAATTTCTTGAACTGGTTCCTTTAGCGCTTCAAGCATGTCATTTGAGCTTACAACCACATTCATCGGAAGTCCCGAAACCAAATTCCTTCCTTTCACTTCTAAGAATTGTTCTTCTTCAAAAGGATATGCACATCCGATGTTCACTTTTAGTTCTTCTGCGGTCCTTTCGCCAATCATCATGTTGTGTTTCTTTCTTACATATTTGGTGATTGATTCATCGAAGTTATCTCCTGCCACTTTGATTGATTTTGAAACCACGATTCCACCAAGAGAAATTACAGCAACATCTGTTGTGCCGCCTCCGATATCCACAACCATTCTGCCAGTTGGCTCGGTAATGTCAAGTCCTGCACCGATTGCAGCTGCAATCGGTTCTTCAATCAAATATGTTTTTAACGCGCCCGCTTCATTTGCCGCTTCAATAACTGCGCGTTTTTCAACTTCAGTACAACCTGATGGAACACAAACAATTAGACGTGGCTTTAATAGCATTCTGCCCAAAGATTTTTCTATAAAATATTTCAACATTCTCTGAGTAATATTATAGTCTGAAATTACTCCTTCCTTAAGTGGGCGAACTGCAACAATATTGCCCGGAGTTCTTCCAAGCATTCTTCTTGCCTCTTCTCCCACTGCTAAAAATTTATTTGTATATTGATCTATCGCAACGACAGATGGTTCTTGCAAAACAATTCCTTTTCCCTTGACATACACTAGCACGCTTGCAGTGCCAAGGTCGATACCTACATCGTTTCTAAGCATAAAACCCATTTTTTCTACCTCTTTCTATACATTAACTCTTTTAATATCTGCGCCTAATTTTCTAAATTTTTCTATGACATTTTCGTATCCTCTGTCAATATGATAGACATCGGAAATTTCTGTTTCGCCATCCACTGTGAGCGCTGCAATGATAAGTGCTGCACCCGCTCTTAAGTCCGTAGCTTTCACTTTTGCCGGGCGAAGTTTTTGTACGCCTTGAACAATTGCAGTTTTGTTGTCGATGTTAATATTTGCTCCCATTCTTTTTAGTTCGTCCGCGTGCATAAATCTATTTTCAAATACCGTTTCAATCACCACGCTCGTGCCCTCAGCAAGTGTTGCAAGTGCCATAAATTGTGCTTGCATATCTGTCGGCATTCCGGGATATGGAAGCGTCTTTATATCAAAAGCTTTTACTTTCCCGTGACTGATAACATTTATAGTGTCACCGTTGTCAAAAATTGTAACTCCACATTCCTTTAATTTTGCGATGACGGGCCTCATGTGATTAGAAATTACATTTTCAATCAAAATTTCACCACCTGTTGCAGCAGCCAAAATCATAAATGTGCCGGCTTCAATTCTATCCGGAATAATTTGGTGTCTACAGCCGTGAAGTTTTTTCACTCCCTTTATCTTAATTGTAGAAGTGCCTGCTCCTCTAATTTCAGCGCCCATCTTGTTTAAGAAGTTTGACAGGTCTACAACTTCCGGTTCCATAGCTGCGTTTTCGATTGTGGTCTCCCCTTCAGCTAAAACCGCAGCCATCATAATATTTTGTGTTGCACCAACACTTGGAAAATCAAGATAAATATCATCTCCAATTAATTTTTTTGCACTGGCCTCAACCATTCCGTGACTAATAATAACTTCTGCGCCAAGAGCTTTAAATCCTTTTATGTGTAAGTCAATCGGTCTTGTGCCAATTGCGCATCCGCCCGGAAGAGCGTTTGCAGTGTGTCCCATTCTAGATAGAAGTGGACCCATAACACAAAAGCTGGCACGCATTTTACTCATTAGCTCTTCGCCGGTAACTGTGTTTGTAATTTCTTTGGCATTTATAACATAAACATTTTTTTCTTTATGGACGACCTCTACGCCAAGTCCTCTTAAGACTTCGCAAAGGATTTCAACATCTTTTAATTCCGGCACGTCTTCAAGAATAACTTCCTCTCCGCACAAAATAGTGGCACACAAAATCGGAAGTGCCGCATTTTTTGAACCGCTTATTCTAACTGAGCCCTTTAGCTCTCCTTTGCCTTTTACAATAAATTTTTCCAAATAAATCATCCTTCTAAAAAAGTGCAATATATACACTATAATTTTATCACAAGCCTGTTTATTCTTCAATACTTGCCGGAATATAAATAATTGCATTTAATCCATACTCCGATTTTTCTCGTCTATAGCTGTGAAATCTTTTGTCGGTGAAAGTGTCGACATTCTCTATAAAAATATTCTCAGATTTTATTCCAAAATCAATCAACTCACTTTTTACAAAGCTTTTTAAATCAAATAAATATTTGCCTTTCTCTTTATCCGGTGTTTTGAAACGATTAAACCTGTCTCGTCCATCAAATTCCTCCACGAAATCCTCACTAACTTGAAAAGAATTTTTGCCAATTGAGGGCAGCATATAAATTTTAAAAGCGCTTTTATGCTCGTGCATTTGGTTTATCGCTTCAAAGTAAATCCTCTTTTTAACTCCGCGCCAACCGGAGTGTACAAGTGCAGCAGAATTATTTCCCTTTATTAAAATCGGAATGCAATCGGCCGTCACAACCATGACTGGATTTTCATCCGTAACAAATCCGTCTACCCCGTAGAACTCGCCGGGATGCGGGAAAGCCACCACATTTTTAGTATGCTTTTGATAAGTTTTTGCAATTTTTTTATCTGTCAAACGATGTTCACGCAAAAATTTGTTGGTGTTTTTAAGGTTGTATTTTCTAAAATTGAAGTCTACACCGGTCATAACGAGTTTTGATTTGTCCTCAAATTCTTTTATATAAATATCTTTGCCCTTAATCTTTTTCCTAACTAAAAAATTATTGTAGTGCATAATAAATCCCCATTAATATAGCTGCCGGCACTCCAAATATACCCACTAAAATGGAGTTAAATTTGGTTAAAGGGATAATAATTTCAAAATTTGACAAAACTAAATTTACCATCAAAATTACAATTGCACCTGCAAGTGCATTTATGAGCAATTTTATCATAATTTTAAATGGCACTGCCAAAAGCAAAAGTACTACTAATAATATCCCTACTCCTATTATAAAATACATAGTTCTCTCCTTAAGAATAATTTTTTATCCAAAGTCCTTTTCTCATTCTCGGTTGGCTCACTATCATCTTAACGAGTTCATCACTTGTGGTAAACAAAATTGCTGCCCAAAGTGGCACATGAAAAACTCCAACTGCAATCATGCCAAGCGGAATTCCTACGAGCCAAGAACATATTGTTTCAAGAGTCATGGAATATTTCACATCCCCGCCACCACGAAGCACACCAACTATTCCAACTGAATTGTGCATTCTTATTGGATATGTTAGACCCATTGCCATTAGAGCCGTTCTAGAAAGCTCTCTAACATCGTATGTTAAATCCGGGAAAAGTTTTAAAAGCTCGCTCGGGAAAATTATTAAAACCGCCCCCAAAATAGCTCCAAAAGTAGCTCCAACCACTAAACTTTTCATGGCTATATCTTGTGCTCTGTCATAATCCCCTTCTCCAATTTTAACACCGATAATAACAGCAGCGGCGCTTGAAAGTCCTCGAGCAACTACGTATAAAAGATTTGAAACTGATTGAGCCACTTGAATACCTGCAGTTGCGTCAACACCGATTTTTGCATAAATTCCGCTATAAACCACTTGCGCAAGACTCCATAAAGATTCTTCAATTACAACCGGTGTAATAACTTTTAAAAATTGTTTTCTAAATTTAACATCGCATTTAAAATAATTGCAAAATTTGTCATAACATGGCCCTTTGTATTTTTTTAAAACATAAATAAGCACTAAAAACTCAATGAATCTCGCAATTATTGTGCCGATTGCTGCACCTCGAACACCCATGCGAGGCATCCCGAATTTGCCAAAGATAAAACAATAATTGAAAAATGCATTCACAAAAAAAGAAATAAAACTTGCCACAAATGGTGCCTTTGGGTTGTCGGTGCTTCTCATTGCAAATCCGATTGAAAAACTAAGTGCAGTTAATATATACGAAAATGAAACGAGTCTCAGATATTTTGCACCTTCATTTATAACTCCGGAGTCATCTATGAAAACTTTAATAAACCATTCTGGTTTGAAAAATGCAAATAAATTAAAAATAATAGAAACTAATACGGAAAATTTCATCGCATATCCGAGAGTTTTTTTAATTCTATCTTCCTCTCCAGCACCATAGTATTGTGCAAACAAAATAGACGAACCCGTGTTTATTCCAAATAAAATAAAACTAAAGAAAAAGAAAGCTTGGTTTGCAAGTCCAACTCCTGCCACGGAATTTGTTCCAAGCTTTGTAATCATGAAAGTGTCCAAAGTGTTTAGTCCATTTGTAATCAAGTGTTGAAGCATGACCGGCACTGCTATTTTTGTTAATTTAGATGTGAATTCTTTGTCTTTAGCAATTTTGCTCCACATATAATCTCCCTCATTTCCGACAAACTATTAATTTTAATACAATTTTTATATGTTTTAAATTTCCTTTGAAAATTGTATTCATC
Organism: Ezakiella sp.; assembly: GCA_022778715.1. GTDB lineage: Bacteria > Bacillota > Clostridia > Tissierellales > Peptoniphilaceae > Ezakiella. The sequence goes on along the minus strand of JALFRW010000005.1, from coordinate 164,506 downwards.
TACAAACCACTTTTTTTCAAAATAAATATAATTATCGCCTTCTCTAAGTTTGATTCGTTTTTGTCTGTCACTTTTTTTGGATCTCAAAAATACGGCTATATCTACATAATTATTTAATAGTTCTGTGGAAGTGTAGCTGCCTTCCAAAATAGTAATACTACCTTTTTTAATCCATTTTTTATAATATTTCCCGGTTTTGCAATAGTAAGCTCTAATAAAGAAGCCATTCCCGGAATTAATTTTGGGAATGACTTCATCTATAAAGCGTTTAGCATCAAAATTGCCTGAAAGAGGGTGCACTTTTGTGCCTCTTTTGTAAAAGAAATCATCTGCCTGAATCACTCTTACATTTTCAAATTCTTTTTCAAGCGTTTTTGAAATTGTTGTCTTTCCACTTCCGGAAAACCCATCTATGGTTATAAACATTATTTTTCTAGTCTTCTAAGTGCCATTGCAATTGGTGGCACGATTACTATTTGAATAATAATTCCAACAATTACCAATGTGAATGCTCCTGCTATAAATGCTTCGAAAGTGAATGGTTTTTCGCCTGTCAAAACCTTTGCTGCAACCATTGACATAATAGCATATACTATTCTTCCGCAAAGCATTGCGAGCACAAGAGAAAATAGTGTGCCTGTATAATCTTTTCTAAATTTAGATTGGAATATTCCTGCAAAAACTCCATAGCTTGCGAGTTCCGGAATCATAACCAGCCACTTTGCAACCGTCGGCATACCTGTGATAAGACCGCTTAAAACGACAGACAAAATTCCTGTTAAAAGTCCGCTAACCGGTCCAAGTACAAGTCCTGCCAACAAAACCGGCAAGTGCATCGGCAAAAATGTCCATGCGTTTGGCACCACATGAAATGCGTAAGGAATGATAACTCCGAGTGCTACAAATACTGCTGTCCATACTAATTTTCTAGTTGTAAATTTTTGTTCCATAATATCTCCCTTCAATCTGCATAAACTGCAAAGAAAAAACGTTCACCCGTCATTTCGATTTTTTCCAGCAGATCAATGCAGGTGTCAAAATCGATATTTCTGGTCGTTATTACAACGCTGTCTTGTGTTTCAAAAATTGAATGTACATATGGAATCAAAATTCTTTCTATTTTTGAAGAAGTTTGGTCGAACGAGAAATAGAATTTGTGCTTTATAGCCGTTTGATCCACTATCACTTCGTTAGGCATCACAATTTTGCTGCATCTGTTGTTTTTAATGTCCAAGACGTCGAGCATTACGCTATTTGCCGTCGGATAGACTCCAGCTGCTTCTCCAATAAATTGCACCTCTCCAACTATATCCCCTTTGAAGCCTAAAATTTTATTATTTCCACTCACATTTGCCATAAGTGTGCCCTGTTTAAACAAAAACGGTGCCACTAACATCGAAAGTCTACCATTTGTGAGTTTGGCAAAACTGACGAGTTTTGGTGAAAGTTCACGTCTTTCAAAAAAATCAAAGTCCAAATTTCTAATGGTTTCAATTCCATAAGTCGGAATATCCTTTGGCTCTACATAAGCTCCTAGCGCAACCATTATTGAAATTGCAAGTTTATTTGCAGAATCCTCTCCTTTTATGTCGTCCATATAATTTGGTTCCTGATAGCACAAAATTCTAGTTTTAAGAAGTGCTTCGTTGAATTCAATACCATCTTTTTTCATGAGATCTAAAATCAAATTGCAAGTACCATTAAATGTACCATAAACTTCGCTGATTTCATTTACATTTTTATATTCTAAAATTGTACTAAGCCATGGAAGTCCGGAACCTACAACAGATTCAAACTTAAATGAAACTCCTTTTGAATCTGCCATTTTTAAAAGCTCTGAAAAATGATTTGCAACTGCAGACTTGTTTGTCATAATGACGTTTTTCTTTGCATTCAAGCTCATTGTGGCAAAATCATAACTAGTCTTGTTGTCGTCAATCGCAATTATTACAGTGTCGATATCATCATCGTTTAAAATTTCTTCAAGATCAGTAACAAAAAATGAGGTATCTTTATTGTTTAAGTTCCTAACCAAAATTTTTTTTATATAAATGTCTTGGAATCTATCTTTTAATGTTTGGTAAATCCCTTTTCCAATTGCTCCATATCCGAGTAGACCAATTTGCATTTTACCACCTCATAACAATTCTACCATTTTTTATATTAAGTGTAAACAAATAATATTTACAATCTTTCATTTTTATATTCTTTTTTCAATGAATCTCGTTTTATTAAAAAGTTGTGCACCAAGATTGCGATTGTTATTCCTAAAAAAAATCCTGCAATTACATCAGAAAAATAATGTACGCCAAAAAATAGTCTGGTGTAACCAATGTAGCCGGTAAAAAATGTGCAAAGTGCCGCAGCAATTCTTAAATGTTTTTCTTCTTTCAAATGAGGTTTTAAAATCAAAAAAACACAAGCAAAAAAACAAGCTGAAGCTGCACTATGACCGGATGCAAACGAATAACCTTTTTCTAAAAACAAGCTATATTCCGGGCGTGGTCGTGCTATAATTCTTTTTATGGTCTCATTTATTAATGTGGTTAAAATCATCGATAAATCTAAAAATATTGCGGATTTGTTTTTTTTCATTGCAATTAAAATTAAAGAAACCATCGCACACAAAATGATGGCATTTGTAGGATTAAAAATGGAAGTCAAAAATAAATTGACACCTCCCGCTTCGGATTTTTCTGTAATAAAATATAATCCCATCTCATCAAATTCATGGTATCCACCAAAAATTAACACAATAAAAACCGCAAATATTATACATAAAAGCTTTTTAGCCTTACTCATTTAGTGCTTCCTTGATTTTAACTCTTAAATCTGCCACATCTTTTGCTTTCACTACGTTGTAGTCTTGTCTTTTTCCATTGAAATAGATTGCCTTCATGCCTATTGCAAGCGCACCAAAAATATCACCCTGAACATTATCCCCAATCATAATGGAACTATTTACATCCGCACCGCTGTCGTTTATTATATAGCGATAATATTTAGGATCGGGCTTACCGTAGCCATAATCTCCGGAAACATATATTTTTTTAAAATACTGACTAATGTTTAAATTTTCTACCTTTTTGTGTTGTACATAACTCACTCCGTTTGTGATAACGCCAAGCTCATGTTCTTTTGATAAATCTGCAATGAGTTCAACCATTCCTTCGATTGATGTGTTGTATTCCACAATTTGCGATTTGAAAAACTGAAAAAATTCATCCTTATCGATATCTTTAAAAATGTCTTGATTACTTTTCCAAAAATCTTCTCTAAAATTTTGCATACCAGGCTCTTCCAGAGTTTTAATCTCCATCAAATAATCGCTTGGGTCAATTCCAAGGCTTTCATTGTAATTAAATTCCATGTGGCGAATCATCATGATTCTAAGAGAAGTAGCAACTTTTCTTTCAAATTCTTCCACAGGCATTTTAAAATTAAATCTGTCATGCACATTTTGGTAAATTCTATTGTAACAAACTTTTGTCTCTAAAATTGTTTCGTCTACATCAAAAAATATCATATTTCCTCCGTTAAATTTATTATCACCACTTCAGCCTTGTTATAAAATCTGGGGGTTACATATCTTTTTTTAGTGGCTCCACTGGTTAAAAACATTCTTGTGTTGCCAACTTGGTATTCGCCATATTGATATTTTGGAAAAAGTCCTTGACCTGGGCCCATAAGTCCTCCCAAAAACAAAAATCTAATATGGCCTGCATGAACGTGCCCTGAAAGTACCAAGTCAAATCCCACATCTGCAAATTTTTCTAAATCTTCCGGTCTATGCACCAGCAAAATGTTAAACTTTTTCTTGTCAATTCTGGATTTAAAATCAGCCAGCGAATATAAGTAATCGTCATAATTCACTGCCAGGTCGTCTACCCCGTAAATATTTAATTCCTCAAGTACTTGCGGAGAATTTTTTCTGCTTAAAACCGTAGAATATTTACTCATGTATTCTAGCACTACATCTAAATCTGTTCTTCTAATTTCGTGATTTCCTGTCACATAAAAGGTCGGAACATTTTCTATAATATCCACCAGTTCGTTAATTTTATAGCTATCCGGTTTATCATCAATAATATCTCCGCCCAAAAAAATTGCATCTGTATTTTTCAAATTGTCTTTTAAATTTTCTAATATTCCAAGCGCAGAATTTGAATGATAATCCGATATAAATAAAAATTTGTACGATCTTTTAATTTTTTTTGATTTTATATTGTAGGTCGTGACTTTCGAACGAATAGAATATAAAAATCCTGCGGTTATATAAATTGCTATAACAATTAAAATATAAATCATAACAAAAGATCAATTCCCAAACCAAGTATGAAAAACACGAGTAAAATATATATTGGGTGAAGTTTTTTATATTTTTCTCTTGTGAAAAATACCATTACAATTATCACCAAAGTGTAAAGCATTTCAGTTGTTTTTGCCCCTTTAAACAAACTGAGCACAATTGGTAAAACTGCTGCAATTATAAGCCCAATTGATACCGTTTTTAGCATTTTTAAAATTCGTTGTGTGTAAACGCTATGCTTATATTTTTCCAGTACATTTGCAACCATGATTATAATTACAACCGATGGAATCACCAATCCAAATGTAGTGATGATTGCTCCAAATATTCCATTTGCACGATTTCCTACAAAGGATGCCATATTGATTCCTATTGGCCCCGGAGTGGATTCACTAACTGCTATCATAGTGGTCAGCTCGTCTAAAGTGAAAAAACCATATTTTTCACCAAATTCCGCCAAAAATGGAATTGTAGCAAGTCCTCCGCCCACAGAGAACAAGCCAATCTTCATAAATTCTAAAAATATTCTAGTCATCATTTTTAATCACCAACGAAACAAGTACAAATCCAATCACAATTAGTGGAAGCGGCAATTTTAGTAATGCCAGAACCACACTTAAAACAATCAGCGTCCATTGATAATAATTCTTTATGGATTTTTTTAACATTCCGTAAATTGTATTTAAAATTAAACCGGTCACTGCAATTTTTAAAAATTTTGCCGCATAAATAAATTTGTCGTTAATAATGTCAACAACTGGATATATTATAGAAATAATCATTATTGATGGTGCGATAAATCCTAGCGTTGCAACAATTGCACCGGCGACACCGCGGTTTTTATATCCCACAAATGTAGCAGTATTTACAGCAATAATTCCGGGAGTCGCTTGACCGATTGCAAAATATTCCAAAAGTTCATCTTCAGTAGCCCAATTTCTTTTTTCTGCAATCTCCACAATTAAAATCGGGAGCATTGCATACCCACCTCCGAAAGTGGTGATGCCAATTTTAAAAAAAGTGATAAATAACTCTATCATCACTCGTACGCCTCCCTTATTGCGTTTGTTACAAGTTCGTCTAAAGCATCTATCACATTTTCTTCATCAAAAGTAAAGAGTGAAAGCTCCGTGCATGCAAGAATTATTCCAACATTCTTTTTACTTTCCACCAGCTTTTCAAATTCCGGGAAATTTTCCCAAATCGGCTCTATGCCGGATTTTACTTTATAAATTGTATCGTTTGAAATCTTTTTTTCGATATCGGTCAATTCTAAATATTCTTTACCGAATTTTTCCAAACACTTCTTGTAAATTTCGCTTTTGTATGTGCCTTCTGTGGCCAAAACATAAGTTTTATCGTTTGCCTTTTTGCAAGCTAGCTCAACCATATTTAACAATTTAATATCGGTTAATTTTAATAATTCATCGAAAAAATAATGACTTGTGTTGCACGGAATAATAATGAAATCTGCACCCCAGCTCTTTGCCAGTTTAAAATTATTTTCAAAATGTTTTAACAGCTCGTCACGCTCGCCACTTAAAATCGCCTGAGTTCTATCAGGCATAAGTGTGTCTGAAATAATCAAAGTTTCAATATGTTCTTGGTCCTTAGTGGCAGGACTTTTTGAAATTATCCTTTCATAACAATCAGCAGTTGCAAGCGGTCCCATACCTCCAACAATACACATTTTTTTCATCTGCCTTCAAACTCCTTTGTGGTTCTAACTGATTCAAATCTGCCGTCAATTAGCACTTTTCTAACTCTCCCATAAAAATCGAATCTAGAAATAATAATTTCTCGATTACAACCCATGCATATAATTTTCATATCCACTCCCGTCTTTAAAACTTTCCACTCGTTTTTACCGCACGGATGTGGCTTTTTCATAGTTACAATGTCGCCTTCTAAAATTTTAAGCATAATCTTCCGTCTTTCATTTTTTTATATTTACATCTAATTTATTATAAGGAATTTCAATTTGATTTGCATCAAGCAAATTTTTCACTTCTTCGCGCATTGCAGTTTCCACTCTCCATTGTTCCCCTGGAATAGTATATGCAATAACTCTTATAATCACTCCTGAATCCGAAAGTGAAATTGGCACAATCAAATCCGGTCCCCGTACAATTGCATCGTCATGTGCAAATCTTTTGCTCAAACCGTCTGCAAGCACGACCTTTGCTTTTCTAATATCCGATTCATAAGAAATTGGCACTTCCACAAGCGCTCTTTGTTCGTTTTTTGATTTATTTGTCACAATTTTAATTTGACTGTTTGGAATTGTATGCAAATCTCCGTTAAAATCTTTTATAATGGTTGTTCTAAGCCCTACTTTTTGTACAATACCCTCTTTATCTGCGAGCTTAACGTAATCTCCCGCATTAAATGTGTCTTCCATTAATAAAAACATTCCACTGATTAAATCTTCCAAAAAGCTCTTTGCTGCAAACCCGATTGCGATACCGCCAATTCCGGCAGTTGCGACAAGTCCTTTTGCATCAATTTTAAAAATGTCTAAAGTTATAAAAATCCAAATCAAATACATCACGACAGACACAACTGATTGCATAAGAGTTACCAATGTTTTGGTGCGACCTGTATCAATCATGGAATTTGCAATCTTTGTGTCAAAACCTTTTTTGATTAATTTTTTTATCTCGTTCTTTACTAAAACTATAATTAATAATAGTAATAAAGAAATTGCGAGCTTTCCTAAGAAGTTGAGCTCGCCCATTTCATTCATTACTATTCTCTTAATGTTCTCCACACAAACTCCTAAATTTCAATCAAGTGTGCACAATCTTTTAAGCTGGAATAAATATCATACATATTTGTGATTGTACCAACTTTTAAATCTTCTTTTAGCTTGAAAAAATCAAGGCAAAGTCCGCAAGATTGAATTTGAACGCCCTTTGCTTCCAATTGCTTTAAATCATCCAAAATTTCGCCTTCTTCAACTGTAAGTTTTACACCTTCATTTACAAAGAGCATCTTTGTAGGAAGGTTTCCGCTTTCTAATAATGAATAAATGAAGCTCTTAATCAAGATTTTACCAAGTTCTTTATCGCTTCCAAAATAGTTTTGTTTGAAAAGCACGATTGATTCTCCATTTGAAAAATTAATTCCGCAATTTTGAGCTTTTTCTTCGCCGGTTTTCTTAATTGTAACTTCGAAATCTGAACCCACTTCTTTTATTTCGGCTGTGCAATTTAAACTATCAGCTAATTTTTTTAAGTTTTCTTTTGCTACTGCGTTATCTACGACTGAGGTAACTTCAGTAACTTCAGCCTTATCCAATTCTTTTTTTGTTCTAATTACTGGTTCCGGACAATTCAGTCCTCTTAAATCTAATTTCATTTTCTCCTCCTAATAAATGATAAAACCGTTTCTAAACTCCACAACAGGAGTTTTTTCACCATACATATTTACAATATCTTGATCTGTCTTAGTGCGACTTAGTATTCCCTCATCTCCAACCACCAAAAACTCTCTTGTTGTAAATATTAATACTTTATCTGAAAAATGTCTTATATTATCGAAACCTTTCAGTTCCTCTTTTTTCAAGATTTCCAAATTCGGCCTCAAAATATATAGATAATTATCAGCAAACAAACAATAATATTTTTTCAATTGATAAAATCCCCCAAAATTTTCGTAGGAGATTTTATTTTCTACTGCCTTACCATCATAATAAATTAGCTCTTTGTCGGTGGCAATCAGATAGCCGCTCTTTGTGCCAAAAAATTTGTATGGCACATAACCGCTTAATTCCAAAATAGTTTCGCTTTTATCGTCACTAATTTTGTTAATCACTGTGGAAAGTCCAGTTTCGGATTTTTTTATATTTAAAACCTCAATGAAGTTTTTGTCCACATTCACATCAACTGTGGCATCTTTCTGGACATATTCGTGAACCATATTCATATCATTATCAAAAATTGTGGTGAGATAATTTCCCTCATCGCGCGAATAAACCACGTATCCATCTTCTAAAGGCTTCAACCCATCAATTTCTTGTTTACCTTCAAGCTTTTTTATTAAGTGGTTTTCATCATCCAAAATAATCATCTGATTATGATTAGAAATAAAAATCTTGTCACCAATTCCGTTCATAGTGAAATTTTTGTCGTCCAGAACGCGTTCATACAACACTTCACCATCAAAACTAAGCCCTGTAAACTTTTCACCGTCTAGAGTATAAATCACATCGTTATAAACATAACTTGAGCCGTGCTCCGGCACCTCAAGATACTTATAAGAAACTTCATCAGTGGTTTTTGCTCGTTTTGCATTCAAATAATAAACCACATCTTCCATGTTAAAATATAAAAACGTAGCCGATATTAAAAACAAAACAAAAAAGCCGCGAAAAAACTTTTTAAACAAACTCATAGAGTAACTTTACCCCAAACAATTTTATTTTCTTCTTGTAAAGCTTTTATTCTAAGTTCAAATTTATCGTCTGATATATATATTGCAACATCGCCTTCGTATAACGTAACCTCTTTTTTCTTGGAAGTAATTGTGAGACCATCATCTAAACTATAAAAAATTAAGATTTTAGATTTTTTAACTTCGTCTTTAATCAAGAGTTCGTTGTAAAATTTCACCATTTCAAGTTTGCCCGTTAGGTCTTCCGAAAGCATCAAATTTAAATCGTGACCAGTGCTGTGACTCAGGATATTGTCGCGTCCACTAAAAGTGAAAGTAGAGTATTTTTTGATTGGAAGTTCTGTGCCTTCTTTTTCCAAAACGAGCGTGTTTGTAATTGGAATCAAAAATCTATTGTAACCCGGCAAATTAGTGAAATCCGTACCCGGAACATCCACGCTTGCTTCGCTAAATCTGATTTTAAAATTTCTATCGGTATAGCTAGAATCTGACGGATAAATAAAAAACTCTTTAGTTTTTCCGCCGCTCCAGCACGTTTCTTTATATTCATCCAGTTTGTATAAATTATCCATTTTGCCCCCACTAACTACTTTTCTCTATATAAATCAATTTAAATTATACCATATATAACAGAAATTTTAAAGACAAAATACCTTAACCGAAAAATACGGTAAATGTTTTGATGAAAAAAATCCCGACTATTAGTCGAGATTTTTTCATTATTTATTCTTTTTTTCTTCAAGCAAATGCTTTGCCGCAATGCCTGGAGTCGTCAAATCCATAGGATTCATGATTTCATTAAATTCTTCTTCAGTCAAAAGCCCTTCTTTCATGACTAATTCTTTAACAGAAACTCCTGTTTTCAAGCTTTCTTTTGCAATGCTTGCAGAATGTTTGTAACCAATGTGCGGAACAAGAGCTGTAACCATTCCAACTGATGCGTGAAGAAGTTCATCGCATCTTTCTCTATTTGCGGTGATACCTTCAATGCAGTTTACTCTTAAAGTGTTCATTGCACCTGTCAAAGCTTCAAGTGATTCGTAAATTGATTTAAATAGCACCGGTTCGAAAGCATTTAATTCAAGTTGACCTGCCTCTGCACACATTGTAACTGTTGTATCGTTGCCGATTGTTAAGAAAGCAGCTTGAGTTACAACTTCCGGAATAACCGGATTAATTTTTCCGGGCATGATTGAAGAACCGTTTTGCTTCGGCGGCAAATTAATTTCGCCTATTCCTGTGCGTGGTCCGCTGCTCATAAGCCTCAAGTCGTTTGACATTTTTGAAAGTGTCACTGCAAGAGTTTTAATTGTGCCATGAAAAAAAACTAATGCATCTAAATTTTGTGTACCGTCGATTAAATCTTCCGCTTGTTTTAAATCATAGCCCGTGATTTTTGCAAGTGTCGGAACAATTGTTTTGAGATATTCGGTGTCCACATTAATGCCGGTTCCAATTGCACTGGCACCCATATTTATAACTTTTAATCCATCAAGAGCAAAATTAATTCTGCTTATATCACGCATTAAAGCGTGTTTATAAGCGTTAAATTCTTGACCAAGTCTAATTGGCACAGCATCTTGCAATTGAGTTCTTCCAATTTTTATTACCTCATCAAATTCTTCAGCTTTTTTGCCAAGAGCTTCGATTAATAGATTTAATTCATCAAGCAAATTGTTAGCAAGAGAAATTGCTCCGAGCTTTCCACTGGTTGGATAAACGTCGTTTGTAGATTGACCCATATTTACATGGTCGTTCGGATGAACTAGCTTGTATTCACCAAGGTTTCCGCCTAGTTTTAATTCTGCTAAATTTGCAATAACTTCATTAGCATTCATGTTTGCAGTTGTTCCGGCTCCACCTTGTACCGGATCTGTAAAGAATGCTTGGTGATATTTTCCAGCGATAATTTCATCGCAAGCTTCCACAATTGCATTACACTTGTCTTTTTCCAAAACTCCTGCATTGCAGTTTGATAAAGCGCATGCCTTCTTTATTTGTGCAAGAGCTTTTATCATTTCTTCATGTAAAGTACGCCCTGTAATTTTGAAGTTTTCATGTCCTCTTAACGATTGTACTCCATATAAAGCATCAATAGGAACTTGCTTTTCTCCAACTGAATCACTTTCAATTCTAAATTCTGCAGTATCCATTAGTACCTCCTTAAGTATCTTACGAAGTAAGTATAACATAGCCAATTATTTAATTCAATGAAAAAGCAGGGTGAATTGTGTTTTTAATCACATTGTAACAAAATAGAGCTGCACAAAACAGCCCTTTTAAAATAATTATTTGTTTTTCCAAAAATAACCGTTGGAAAGATATATATATTCTTCCACTAGTGGATGATAATAAGAATAGCTCACCATTTTTGCCCCGAGTTTATATGCATAAGGAGCTTCCTCGTAAGATTTTAACAATATCAAAATTCTATCTAAATCTATTTCATTTTCTTTTAAATAACGCAAAGTTTCAATAGACTGCTCATCCGGAAAAATTGCCACTATTTTCTCTTTGTGTTTATCCATATATTTTTTTAACTTTTCCACACTTGAAAATTCAGAGCTTGATAAATCCACAATATTATTCTCATAATCATATTTTGTCATCAGAACTTCGTCCACCACGATATTGTTTGTTTTAAAATCTTTGTATGCATCAGATTTGTCTTCAAAGTCTTTCACTTCGTCAAATTCAAAAATCTTCGGCTCTTTGTCTTTATAAAAGCTAACTTTCAAAAGCTCTTCAGAAGTGGAATTGTCAAAAATGAGTTCCGGAATATTTTCATGAAGAGAGAGTTTTTCTTCTTCGCTAAATTCATCACCGGAAACCATAATATTGTATCCATTTTGTCTGGTTCCTATATATTCAAAAGTTTCGTGGTCTCGAGCTTCCAAAATGAGATTTCTTTGAAGTCCAGGCATTTTTCTGATAAAATCAGCTAATTCTTTCATGTCGTCCGCACTCAAAATAAATTTTACGTTCGATAGCAAACCTGCTATCTCACCAAGAGTTAGAATATTGTAGTCGGCATTTTTTATCTCTTCAAAACTCTTTTCTTCACTCGAAGTGGTATAAAGTCCATCAGTGGATTTAAACAATTTTGTTTTAAAAATCCTAAAACCTTTTTTATATGCACTTTGAAACTCGTTTATATCTTTAATTTCAACTGCGTTTTCAAGTTCAGCTTTATTGGCCACTTCCACTTTTTTGTCGGTTTCACCGGAATCCATAATGGAGCTTACGAGATTATTTTCGCAAATATATTTTGAATAATCAATGTCTTCAATCGCTTTCTTGTAAAGCTCTTTAGCTTTTTTGTTGTCTTCAATCTTGCGCGTGTGTCGATTTATTAGCTCCCCGTTTTCAAAAATTCCGTCGCGCTTCATTTTAAAAATATAATCCTTATTGATAAATGAACCGCGAATCAGATAGCTTTGTGGGAACACTACTCCGTCATCTTTGCCATTTAGCATATCTTCTCCCAAAAGTACATAATGCTTTCTGTCTATACCGTACAAATTTAAAATTGTCGGTAAAAAATCGAGATGACTTCCTACTTTATCTATTTTAGCCTTTCCAGCATAGCCTCCTACATGAATAATCAGAGGAATATTTAACATCGTGTCATAGTCAAAATCAGCTCCAATAAAATCGGAAATTTTGTCGTTAACCACTTTATCTTTCATCAAAATTCCGTGGTGATCACCATAAATTGCTATCATAGAATTGTCGTACAAGCCTTTTTCTTTCAGCTCTTTTAAAAATTCCCCGATTGCCTCGTCGGTGTAGTGCACAGAACTTAGATATCTGCCAAATAAATTGCCTTCATCTTCCGGTTTTAGTTTTAACTTTTTATCTTTTTCCGGCATTTCAAATGGCACATGGTTTGAAAGAGTTATCAAAAACGAGAAAAATGGTTCTGATTGATATTCTTTTATAAGCTCAGCCGATTTTTTAAAAAAGCTTTTATCTGAAACACCCATTCCAATAACATCATCTTTATCATAATAACCTTCTGAATAAAATTTGTCGATTCCAATATGCGGATATGCACGGTCTCTAATCCAAAACTCCGGTTTGTATCCGTGATAAGCCGCCACATTATATCCATATTCTTTTAGAATTTTTGGCAATCCGTACAAATCGGAGTTTAGATAAACTTCGTATGAAGGATTTTTCATAGATGGATATAGCGAATGAAGCGTTACAAATTCAGCATCTGAAGTATTTCCGGCTCCCAAGAGTTCAAAATAATTATTAAAATAAATTGAACCCTTTTCATTTATAAGTTTGTTTAAATTCGGGGTAACTTCTATTCCATTGTACTTTTTGTTAATTGGGAAATTATTTAAACTTTCCACTTGAATTATTATTAGATTTTTCCCTTTTGCAATTCCTGTGTACTCATTTTTTTCGCCTTCTTTTAAAATCTCATGGCTCTCCTTCCCTTCTGCAATTTGCGTTTTTCCCTTTGAGAAAATATCGTTTGCGTGATAAGAAAAAAGTGATAGCCTTTTAATCGCGTTAAAATTATTATTATTAAAAAGTAAAATCATCGCACAAATAAGTATTATATAAATTGGTATTGTGTAAGATTTCAGCTTGTGTTTTTTTAGAAAAATATTTTCTATAGTATATAGTCTGTTTTTAAGTCCAAAATAAATCACAAACGGCAAATCTAAAATAAATATTAACTTTTTAAAATCGATCAGCATAAAAACTGCGTCGCTGACATCGCCCAAATTACCGGCATGATTGAGTTCTCTTATAACCGGCATTCTGTTAAAATAGTCAAAATATGTGATGTCCACAAACATAATAATTGAAACTATAATGTAAAACCACAAATACAATCTTTTTTTACCCGTCTTATCAAAGTTTGCAATATAATAAAAAAAAGAAACTACAAGTAAATCCATCGCAAGCACACTTGCATAGTTTATTGAAACATTCGTGAATTTGTAAAATAGAATGAATTTTAGAATAAATAAAAGTATAATAATCATTTTTTCTCCTGTGTTTAAAACTGTATAAAATATTTATTATAATTATCTGTACTAAATTTTATATTATTAAAGGCACTGACAAACTAGAGAAACCAGTTAATCAGTGCCTTCTTATGTAGGCGCACTCCGAATTCGAGCATTAACAACCGTGCTCACTACGAAAGTTTCGCTCCCTAAGAGTTACCTATTGTCACACGACTGAAAAGAGTATCGCTGCTTCGTTCCCGACCTGACGAGGTTCGTCAATTCAAATCGTTGCAAAAGGGCCCCGAGATCAACACGCAACTTCCGTCCAGCTTCCGACCAATAATGACCTCCATCGGTTTTAGACCCTGCTATAGCGGATTTCAGGTTACAAGGTGCCGCTAAATCCCCATCTTGCGCCATGGCGGAGAGAGAGGGATTCGAACCCTCGATACACTATCAATGTATACCCGCTTTCCAGGCGAGCGCCTTCAACCACTCAACCATCTCTCCAAGTGCTTTACTTGACAATATTATCATAAATTATTGTTATTGTCAAGTAAAAGTTATTCTATTATTGTTTTGTCATCTTGTTGAAGAAGAGTGCATATTTTGAAATAGTTTGCTTTCTCATCAATTCTTTATAAAGCTCTTCATATTGTTTTGCATCTTGAGGAGCATGAGTTCCAATTTTAAATGCACGAGCCTCATTTATATCGCCGGTTGTGTCCATCATAACAAAAATGTCATTTGCAAAAAATGAACCTTCTATCATATATCCTGCCGGCAAACAAAAATTGCTTGGATGATTTATTATGTCACTTCCAAAAACTACTCCTCCCGATTCTTTCACGCCATACAAATTTAAAAGCGTTGGCAAGATGTCAATTTGCGAACAAGTATTTGTGATTGTTTCTCTCTTTAAATTCTTGTTGTGTATGATAAGAGGAATATTCATCATATCGTCATAAGAATATCCAAATTTATAATCAAACGCATCCACCATTGCAGCAGTGTCTTCAGTGTTTGCTGCAGAAATTGCAAAATGATCCCCATAAAGCACAACGGTGGAACGTTCCATTAGTCCTGTTTCTTTCATTTTGTTTAAGAAATCTCCAAGTGCCCAATCGGCATAATTTATAGAATTTATATATCTACCAACCATATTTGTTTCGTCATGACTGGATGCAATTTTCGGACTGAATTTCTCCGGCATATTAAAAGGTGTGTGACTTGAAAGAGTGATTATAAATGCAAAAATTGGCCCGTTTTTTTCTTCTTTTAGCATTTTATCCAATGATTGATTTAGAAAATCATGATCGTTTATTCCAAATCCTATTTTGTTTTCTTCTTTAAAGACGTAATCTTCTTTTCCGAAATACTTATTAAATCCAAGTTGCGGATAAATAACGTGTCTATTGTAATAATGCTTTTCATTCCCGTGGAAAATCATCGTGTTGTAGCCCATATTTTTAAACTGTATAGGTATTGAATAATAGTTTCTGGATTGAAATTCCATATATGCAAGTGCATTTCTTGGTGGAATTATTGAAGTTAAAGTTGCAAATTCAGCGTCAGAAGTGTTTCCCCTGCCGATGATTTGATACATATTATTAAAGTAAATGCTATGTTCGTCTTCTGAGAATCTCTTCACAGAGGGCACAATTGAAATGCCTTTGTAATCTCTTTCAAGTAAAAAATTTTGCAGTGCTTCCACTTGAATTATAATTAAATTTGACCCTTTTAATGAGCCAAAATATCTGTCGTTTTCATCAGTCTTATAGATATAATTATTTAAATCTTCCGGATTTACTTGTTTTTTTAGTTCCCACGCGTCTTTACCAAGACTTCCGATTAAGTCTGCTCCGTGGTATGTCACAATATCTTGTTTAATAATTCTGGTTTTATTTAAATACAAAATTTCCAGAAAAAATATTATAAATACAAAAAATACTACCTTGTAGTCCACGCCGCCTATTATAAATCCGATAGCTTTTTCCGGTAAAAAAGGAATGATTATTAAGTCCAGAATTAAAATGAGCATGCTTGGGTCAAGAAGCACCAGCAGCGAATCACCGACGGTTGACAAATGTTTTATTTGCACCAATAGGTTTACTGTTGTGAGCTGATTAAAGTGCTTAAAGTAGACCACGTCTATCAACATCACGATTGAAATAGTGTAATATATTATTGCCCACAATGCTACTCCCGTCTTTATTGATAACAAATTAAGTCCCAGCGTAATAACTGAGACAAAAAGTGTTGAATATAATACAGTGTAGAAATAATTCTTTTGGATATTAACTTTGTCATAAAAGTAGAAAAATTTCACCAATATTATAAGCATTAATATCATTGTTCTATATCCTCTTTAAATTGTTTGTGGCGCAAATAATGATAAAGTGAAATCACAAGCAGCACAATTACAATGCCTTCAAGAATGTAGTATCCAACATTTCCAATTTGAGAAGCAATTTTATTTCTCATTATAAGGTTTATTGTGTAAAAAACTGCATAGATAATTGTAAGCGGCAAATATTTTTTTGTTTCTTCTTCGTGATATGCCTGCAAAATTTCGCGATAATACATAACAGGTTCACGATTTAAGCTCTTAACCAAAAGATAGTTTGCACTTTCCCTCGTTGGGCGATCCACTTTTGTAATAGTAAGCCCAAGCATACGAATATGTCTGGTCGTAACGGCGAGCTCCACATAACCGTAGCCGTTATTTCTATAATATTCACGCATTTGTCTTGTGTTTTCCGGAATTAAAAAGTTGTACGTTTTAACACTTTTGTCCAAAATAAGATTGTTCTTTTCAACGTCCACCGCTTCATATCCATGTCTTGTTTGCTTGTCTAAATCTCTTTTTAAAGTTTCCGGATAAGTAATATGAGACTGAGTTATTTTAAAATTCATTCCAATTCCTCCATTATTTTCTCTGCACATTTTAGTCCGTCCAGTGCCGCACTAACTATTCCTCCGGCGTAACCCGCTCCTTCACCGCAAGCGTATAACGCATCTATATTTGTTTTGAAGTTGTCATCTCTTCTAATTCTTACCGGAGAGCTTGTTTTTGTTTCAGGCGCCGTTATAACTGCATCACTTGTAAAACCGTGCATTTTTTTATTCATGCTCACAAGTCCTTTTCGCAAGTCGTCACAAAAACCCTTTTCAAAAATCTCATCTATTTTTGTATATTTTACCCCGGTTTTTATGCTTGGAATCACTTTTGACTTATTTTTTGGATTTGTACCATTTAAAAAATCTTCCACAGAAATTGCAGGTGCTGTGTAATCACTGCCTCCGAGTTCAAACGCCTTTCTTTCGATTTCTCTTTGATACTCTATTGCCTTTATAGGGTCTACTATGTCATTTACCGTGCGAACAATTGCTGCGTTTGCATTTTTTAAACCCCTATCGTGAAAACTCATGCCATTTACTGACAAATGAAGCGGTTCGCTCGCACTCGGTACCACAACTCCACCCGGACACATGCAAAAGCTATATATACCATTTTGGTCCGCCTTTGCGGTAAGTTGATATTCACCGTGCAAAAGTCTTCTGTGACCCATATAATTTTTGAATTGCGCTCTGTCCACAAAAATTTGTTCGTGCTCAATTCTAAATCCAACTGAAAAAGGCTTTGCTTCCAAATTTACACCTTCTTCCATCAAATTCAAAAATGTATCTCGTGATGCATTCCCAAGTGCCAAAATTATTTTATCAAACTTATAAACTTCATCACCCACTATAATAGCTTCCGCCACATTGTTTTTAATGTCAATTCTCTCCACTTTTGAATTAAAGTGTACTTTAACTCCTCGACGAATTAAGTCGTTTCTGAAATTTTTTATCACAACTCTCATAACGTCCGTGCCAATATGAGGCTTGTGCATAATCTTTATATCTTCCGGTGCACCATACGAAAACAGCAAATCTTTTACATATTCTTTTTTCTCATCTTTACTTCTGGAAGTAAGTTTTCCATCACTAAAAGTGCCCGCGCCACCTTCTCCAAAAGAAATGTTCGAATTTGGATTTAACTTGCGTGTCTTGATAAATTTCTCCACATCGACGCATCTTGTATCCACATCTCTGCCGCGCTCAAAGATATGCACTTCTGCACCCATCAAATTTAAAATGTGCGCTGCATAAAGTCCTGCCGGCCCCATTCCAACTATACCAACATTGAGGTTGTTTTTTGGCATTATCTTTGGCAAATATTTTTCTCTTGCCTTTGTAGCACCTTTTATTTCTCTGTCTTCATCAAACTCAAGCTTTAAATTGAACTTCAATTCTGCACGTCTTGCATCCAAACTCCTATCAATTATCTCGTAGCTCTTGGGATTAACTCTAAATTTCTTTTTTATCTCGTGTCTAATCTCGGCATCATCATAATCCAAACTAACTTCAACATTTATATTTTGCTTCATACATCACCATTATTTAAAAGTCTCAAAATCGACTCCGTCATAAGTTTTGGCAAAGTTTCGAAATGATATTCATCATCAAACACATATTCTCCGTCCACAAGTTTTGTTATCGCTCCCATATTTACCGATGGAATTGCAAGCTCGCGCGAAATGTCAATAGTTTTAATCTGCTCTTTATTGTCTCCCGGCACAAGTGATGTCGCCTCTTTTAATTCTCTGTAATCTTCTGTAAAATCGAAGAAAGAGCTGTAACTCATTTCCGGGAAGAAAAATCTTCGCTTTATGCTCGGGTCAATTTTATTAATTGCAGATGTAACGGTGAGCATTAATTCGCGCTCTTTATCGTTCGTGCCGGTGGTGTCAACCCTGTGAAACGGATACTCTTCTAAATATAAAATCAAAACCGGCTCATTTGCCGTTTTAAAATTGTCGTAGAGATATTTAACGGTTCTAAGCCTTAGCTCAGCAATGTTGACATCATCTTCTCTCATTTCAATTTTTTTAATTTTGCTATTCAGAGAAGAAATAATTGCATTTCCGCGAACTGTAACCACCTCATTCAAATATTCATTCCAAGTGTAAACAGTTGGAACATTTTTAAGTGGTACAAATTTTATATTTCTTTGCAAACAATATTTAGCATACTTCACATTCACTTCTTCAATTGCCTTATGAAGAGATTCGGTCACAATTCTTTTAAACTCGTCCATAAATCCCAAAATCGAGTGCGAAACACTAGTGGTTGTAAAAGAAACATAACCAAATGCAGAACTTTGGAATTCTGTTCCACCCGGCACAATCATTTTGTTTACATAAAACGGTTCACTAACTTCGTTTTGATATCTATCCATCAGCTCACTGTTTAGAGTAATGTCGCGAACGATTGTGGACAAAATATATCCCGGATCACAACCGTCATAAAACGCTGTTGTTCGAGCCATTTTCCCTGCCAAAAATAAACTTGGTCTAAGAATAGCTTGCGAGCCAAAGAAAACACTTTCTTCGCCACTTGAGAGTGAGAGCGAAGTTTGAAAAAGTGCTTTAAATTGATAGCCTTTATCTTTTAATTCTTTCACATATTTTGCTGCTGTTCTAATTCCAGTGTGTTCCCCGTAACGGTCGCACACATTTATCAAAACTACTTTGCCATTTTCTAACTCGTTCGACAAATTTTCCATGGTTTTAAAAAGCGAAGCCGTTGTTGCTTTCATAGCCATAATATCCACTTTTGAAATTTTTTCAAAAAGTGCAGGTTCGTCAATTGTGTTTATAATTAAAACAGAGTTCATCGAGTCCCCTTTTTCCAAAATAGAAACTTGATTAAATCTTAAAATAGTTTCTTCTTCCGTCGAGATGAGCTTTACATTTTGTGGGTTTTCGCTAAAGTATGGAATCTCCATAAAGAGATTGTAAAGCATTTTAGCAGCGTCCACTTCGCCTTTTGTATAAGTTATTGCATCCTCAGCAAGCAATTTTTGGTAAATCTTTTCTACGCTAAGCATATATTTAAAGCCAACAAAATCATATCGTTAAATGATTTTTCCCTTTCCTCTGGTGTGGTCACTTCTTTGTTGTGGAAACTGTCTGAAACGGTGAAAATTCCTAAGGCTTTTTTGCCCAAACTCTGTGCTGTTAAATATAGTCCGTAAGATTCCATTTCCACTGCGAGCACTCCCATTTTTTCCCATTCTTTCCATTCGTCTGCGTTGTAATTGTAAAAAATATCACTCGAAAGTACATTTCCCACGTGAATTTCTTTACCTAAATGTTCCGAAACTTCCCATGCTTTTTTTAGTAGACTAAAATCAGCAATTGCAGACAAATTGCCGGGAACGTTAAATTGATGAGCAAAGTTCGAATCGCTTGACGCTCCCATTGCAACAATTAAATCGAAGTTTTTTAAATTTGGTTGATAAGCCCCACAAGAGCCAATTCTGATTATCTCTTCCACTCCGTAAAATTTGTATAATTCATAAGTGTAAATTCCAATTGAAGGAATTCCCATTCCATGACCCATAACAGAAATTCTTTCGCCCTTATAGGTGCCGGTATAGCCGTACATATTTCTCACAGAGTTAAACTGAGTCACATCCTCTAAAAAGTTTTCAGCAATATATTTTGCTCTAAGCGGATCTCCCGGCATAAGTACTTTTTTTTCGATATCTCCAAGATTCGCCGTATTGTGTGGTGTCATAATAATCCCTCCTAACGCTTTTTTATTTTTATAGTCGATAATTCCAAAATCGAAAACAATGCCATTATTACGATATAAAAAATCGGTCCAAAATTTTTCACAAAAAATAGTGTCACTGCAAGTAGACTTCCACCTACAGTAATCGGCATTCCGTTAAATGAATTGTCCTCATTTAAACCATTTACATTATATCTAGCCAGCCTCAGTGCGCCGGCGCACATGAATAATACCGTTACAATTCCGCCAAAAGTTTTTATAATATTATCTTGTTTTAAAAAAACTCTAACATAGACATTTATCGCCGGAGCAATTCCAAAACTAATCACATCGCCCATGCTGTCCATTTGCACTCCAAGTTCTCCGTCGGTCCCGAGCATTCTCGCAACTTTCCCATCAAACCTATCTGCAATTGCAGCAATCCAAATCATCGCAAGAGCAGTTTTGTATCTACCGCTCAAGCTCGCGAGAATTGAAATTGATCCGGAAAGCATATTTAACAACGTGATAAAATTTGCTGCCTGTTTTCTTACTAGACTTTTTTCTTCATTTTTCATAATCCAGATGTCTCCTTGCGAATATTTCCTTTATATATTATACTAGATTTATTGAAGCTTATCAAATAAGGAGCCGTAATGAATAAATTTATAATCAATTTTTGCAATTTGAAATATGTAAATAAATTAATATATAATTTCACTCGCTCAAAATTTTCCCGTAATTTTATTCCTGCATTTATTCGTCACTATAAAATTGACATGGGCGAATACAAAACTGAAAAATATAATTCGCTTCAAGATTTTTTTATTAGAAATATTGATTTGAACTTTCGTCCGATTGGAAATGGTGAATTTGTTTCGCCATGTGACGGGGTGATTTCTGCTGCAGGTAAAATAAACACTGACACCACTTTTGAAGTTAAGGGGAAAATTGTAAACACAAAAATTCTAACCGGTGACGATGAAGAATATAAATATTTTCAAGTTATTTATCTTAGCCCCAAAAATTATCACAGATTCCACGCGATTAATGATGGAGAATTTTTTAGTGAAAGAATAATTGGCGGAAAATCCATTCCGGTAAATGACACGGGTTTTAAAATGGGAAATCCTTTTTTGAAAAACAAAAGAGTGATTTTAAAATCGAAAGATTATACCTACATCGCCGTAGGTGCTACAAACGTTAACACCATTACAATTAATAAAAAAAGTTTTAACAAAGGAGACGAAATCGGATATTTTAGTTTTGGCTCCACGATTATAATTTTGTACAAATATATTACTCTCGAATCCAAACTCGGAGAGATAAAAGTCCGTGAAAATTTATTTAAATTGTAACTTGAAAAACAATTTGAATTAATCTATAATATAAACTATATAAGACTGGTTTTCCCAAGCGGAGGGATATAATATGAATAAAAAACACAGAATTGCCCTGATATTAGCGGTCGTTTTACTAATGTACGGTTGCAAGGACAATGTGAGAGAAACCGGAAAAAATAATATTAATATAGATAGCGAAAATAGTGAAACAGCCGAAAAAAAAATACCAAAGAATTCACAAGATTTAATAAATTATCTGAACAAGGAAATCCAAAATTTAGACAAAGAAAAAGCTGAAGAACTTATTTTCGATTTGGAAGATGTGCTATCGGAAAATCTATCTGTCGCCACAAATATCGTTATGCAAAAAGACATTCAAAATTATTTGCTTGAGAATTATGACAATATGCTTATAAAAAGAGATGCCATTTCAAATATTTCAGATGACAAGATTAAAACAGAAATCAAAAAGATTTACGATTCAGGATATATTATTCAAAAGGTGGGAAATAATTACATGCCAATTATTAATTATGGCATTTTTTTGACTTTTTGTGATGAATTAGACGAACCGTACAAGAGTTATTTTGAAATAAAAAATGATGATTTAACTCGCCCTGTGCTCGCAAGTGGTAAGCTTTTGAGTGAACCTGAACAAATTTTAGAAAAATTAAATAATATCGAAAAGTTTATAAAGAAAAATCCAAGCTTCACGGGTAACTCCGATTTTTTAGTGAGATATCAAAGCTGGTTGTATTTAATTTTAAATGGCACACCTCTCGACCCAATCGTTAATCAAGACGGTAAGCTGGACGATAGATACCAAATTATGTTGGACAAAGCAGTCGACAAAAAAACTATAACCGATACGGCAGTGAGTAAAGCATTTAAAATTTTGCAAAAGAATTCGTATCAATTTGACGATAAGGTGAATGCTTCTATAAGAAGCATTGTAAAAAACAACACTGAATATTTAAGAGCAATTTCAAGCAAAGAAGAGGAAAATTAATGAAAAGAAAATTTACAATTGCATTTTTGTGTGCAATGATTGCTTTTTCGACATTCTACATTTATGCCGAGGTAGTGGGTGCAAAAAACCCATTTAAAAATTTATTTGCAAAAGGACCTGACGAGTCCGAGGTAAATGTTGAAGAAGAAGAAAATAAAGAAAACGATAAAAAAGAAGAAGAGATAAAAGTTCCAAAAGAAACAATTTCCGGTGAACTATTTTTCGTAGTTATGGGTGTAGACGGCGACGACGTTAAAGACATCAGCAAGGTTAAGGGGCAACGTACCGACACCATGATTTTAACCAAACTAAATTTTGACACAGGCGAAATCGTTATGATGAACTTGCCTCGTGATACCAGAGTTAATTCAAAAAAATACGGCGTTATGAAATTAAACGCCGGTCACGCAAAAGGCGGCAACGAAGGAATTATTTCAGAAATCAGAGATCTCACAAATCTCGATTTGAGACATTATGTAAAAGTGGACTACGAAGCTGTTAGAAATCTTGTGGACGCAATAGGCGGCGTGGAATTTGACGTTCCTGTTCACATGTACTACTACGACCCATCAGCAGACCCTCCGCTTGACATAGACATCAAGCAGGGTTTACAAGTAATTGACGGTCCAACATCTATCAAGTTTTTAAGGTGGCGTCACAACTCCGATATGACAACAGGCGGATACGGAGATGGTTCCGACCTTGCTAGAATTAAAACTCAACAACAATTTATTCAAGCGACAATAAAACAAGCTCTTTCATTTAAAAATTTGTTTAAATTGCCAACAATCTTAAAGAGAGTGCTTCCAAATGTGGACACCAATATTTCAATCGAAAAAATGATTGCTGCGGCAGCCTCAGCTGACAAACTCAATGTGGATAATATCACATCACTCACGCTTCCGGGCGAAGCGGGGTATATTGGTCAAACGAGCTACTTTATTGCAGATAAAGCAGCAGACAAAGAAGCTTTCAAACAATATTTTGGAAACTATTATATGGGAGACTAAATTGAACGACCTAAAAAAATACGAACTCGCAATAGCAAAAAAAACACATCACCTTCTCTTTTCTTCTCGCCAAAAAAGAGAAGGTGTTTTTAAAAATGTAACGCTTATTCCTCAAGAGCTCTGCGATTTATCAATAGATGAAATAGACACTAGTGTAAGTTTTCTGGATTTAAAACTGGATTTTCCAAATTATATAAATGCAATGACCGGTGGCACACCAATTTCAAAAGTGATAAATAAAAAGCTGGCTCTTATTTCCCAGGATTTTAAAATTCCCGTGATAAGCGGTTCTATGAAAATGTTTTTAAATTTTGGCGACGACGGTAGTTTTAAATCATTAAAAAAAGCATACAAACCAATTGTAAATTTGAGTGCCAGAGAAAGCGTAGACGATTTAAAAAAATGTGCTGAATATTTAGACACAAATTATGCTTCAATTCATCTAAACACCGGTCAAGAACTTGCAAACTCATTTGGTGACAGAAATTTTAAAGGTGAAATTAAAAATATAAAAGACGCGGTGAAATATTTTGGAGATAATTTAATTGTGAAAGCGGTTGGTCAAGGCATGAGCAGTGAAACTATTAAAAAACTCGTGGATGCCGGAGTTAAAAACGTCGATATCTCCGGATTTGGCGGCACAAATTTCACTAAAATCGAGTCCAGCTTTAATCGTGAAAATCCGGATTTTTTTCCATTTATTTCAACGGAAGAAAGCTTGAAAAATCTCACAAACTTTAATGTTTATAAAATCGCAAGCGGTGGAATCGACACCCCGCTCGACATGGTTAAGGCGATTTATTCCGGAGCAGACATAACTGCAAGTGCGCATTATTATTTGATGCAAACGAACAAGCGTATGGATAAAGCATACAGCGATATAAGTCGCGATAGAATGAATTTTAAACTTATTATGCTAGCATTAGGCAAAAAAAATACTCATGAATTAAAAGGAGCAAACAATGATTAACCCATTAAGACCACCTTTTGAGGATTTAAATAAGAAGAATACCAAACCTAAAAAAGTTGCAATCGTGCTTGTTTTGGTGATTATAATTATCGTGTTTTTATTGTATGTGTTTGCATACAAGAATCCGTTAAAAGACGAAAACTCCGAAAAGAGTTTGCTAAAAAAAACTGCGGAACTTCCAAAAGTGGAAGTGTCTGAAGATTCTGAAGTTAAAATAATAACTGAAGAAGTGCAAACAGAAGAAAAAAAAGTTCCAGCATCTAAAACTAAAGACAAAAAATCTTCTGAAAACGTAAAAGAAAATACCGGCTTGGAAGATAAAAATGAGAATAGTAAAAAAGCTATTAATTATACCGAAAATAGCGAGGACTTTTTATCTAGTGCAAATACTGATTCTCATGTAAAAGAAAATACTGAAAACACAGTTGAGAAAAAAGAATCCTCAGAAAATCTAAGTAAGAGTTCTATAGAAAATAATTCTGAATCATCAAAAGAAGCAAACGCAAACTCTGATGCAATAATTGCAAAAACTTTTACAAGCGAAGATTTCAAAAATAAATCAAAACCTCAAAAAACTGCTGATGGGGATTATTTGTTTGACACTGATAAAAGATGTTTAGAAAACTCAGAACTTTTAGAAAAAACTCCGGAAGAAATAAATTTGATAAAAAATGAAATCTACGCTCGTCACGGATATATTTTTAAGAATGCAAAACTTAAAAAATATTTTGAAGCAAAGGATTGGTATAATCCTGACCCTAACTTTAGTCCGGCCGAGTTTAATGAATTTGAAAGGGAAAATATACTAATCTTATCCAAGTACAATTAATTATTCTTTTAGCTTGTCTTTGTCGCAACCCTGTCATAATTAAGAAAAGCTTAAGACCTCTACCTATAAAATTTTGCTATTATGCTTCGCCTTATCATTTAATACTTGACAACTTTCACTAAAATAAGTACAATAAAGTTATGATGAGCGATGAAAGATATATGCAAGAAGCTTTAATACAGGCCCAAGAGGCGTTTCTAAATGACGAAATTCCTATCGGAGCAGTTATAGTTTGCGATGGTGAAATAATTGCACGTGGAAGAAACACCGTTATAGAAGATATGGATATGACTTGCCACGCTGAAATAAATTCTCTTCGCAAAGCATGCAAAGTTTTAAATAATTATCGCCTGCCAAATTGCACTCTTTACACCACGTTGGAACCGTGTTCAATGTGCACCGGTGCAATTATAGAATCCCGAATTAAAAAGCTTGTGATTGGAGCAACCGATCCAAAAAGGGGCGCTGTGATTTCTAATTTTAAAATTATAAACTCGCCTGTTTCAAACACTAAAATTGAAATAGTGCACGGAGTGCTTGCTGAAGATTGCCTTAAAATCATACAAGACTTTTTTAAAAAGAAGAGAATGAAAGATTAGGAAAAGTACCGAAGCGGTCGTAACGGGGCGCTCTCGAAAAGCGTTTGTGGGTAACCGCACGTGGGTTCGAATCCCACCTTTTCCGCCAATACATATAAGGAGAAAAAATGAGAATTGGAATTTTGAGCGATACCCATGGAGGGTATCGTGATTTTTTAACTGCAATAGAAAAAATGGGTCCGGTTTATTGTTATCTTCATTTAGGGGATGTTCTATATCATGGTCCGAGAAACGATTTGCCTGGCACTTATGAACCAAAAAAGCTAGCAAGCTATATTCAAAAAATGGATAATATTATTTTAGTGCGTGGAAACTGCGACAGCGAAGTGGATGAAATGGTAACAGGAAAGGATATTTCAGTTAACGAAAGATTTTTAGATTTTGGTGATATCAGAATCTATATGACTCACGGCCATCGTGAAACCGAAGAAGAAAGAATTATAAAAGCTGAAAATAGGTTTGCTGATTTTATAATTACCGGTCATACTCATATAAAAAAAGATATTATAACGCCAACTGTTAGAATCATCAATCCCGGCTCCACTACAATTCCAAAAGATGGCTCTCACTCTTGTGCAGTAATTGAAGATAATGACGTTATTTTTTATGAATGGTGATTGATTTTTTTTAGCATAGGTATTATAATTTAAATTATAAGATTATCTTAAATATATATGTAAAGGAACATAATATGATTTACTTAAATTGCGATTACAACGAAGGTTGTCATCCAAAAATTTTGGAAAGACTTTTGGAAACCAACATGGATCAATGCTTTGGCTATGGAGATGACAAATATTCAAACCATGCTCGTGAGCTAATTAAAAAAGCAATCGGTAATGATAATATCGACATTTTTTTCCTGGTGTCAGGCACTCCAACCAATGTAGCAGGATTAAACCAAATACTTAGACGCCATCAAGCTGTTATGGCTCCGGACACCGCTCACATCAACGTTCACGAAACAGGTATGCCGGAATCTTGTGGACACAAAATTTTAACTTTTCCAAACCAAAACGGAAAAATAACCGTAGGACAAATTGAGGACTTTATTAATCAAAGAAATTTTGAACCGGTCGTTGAGCACTCAGTAGAACCAAAACTAGTTTACATCACATATCCAACTGAAATCGGCACGCTCTACAGTAAAGAAGAGCTTGAGGCACTCCGCGCTTGTTGTGATAGACATAATTTATATTTATACTTAGATGGTGCAAGACTCGGCTACGGTTTGACAGCCGAAGAAGGCGACATAACATTACAAGACATTGCTAAGAATTGCGATATGTTCTACATCGGTGGAACAAAATGCGGTGCTCTGCTCGGCGAGGCTATGGTTATTGTAAATGACGACTTAAAAGAAGGCTTCAAATATATTATCAAACAAACCGGTCAACTTCTTGCAAAAGGCAGAACAGCCGGCATACAATTTGAAACTTTGTTTACTGACAATTTATATATTGACATTTGCGAACACGCAAACAAACAAGCTTGCATGATTCGCGATGCACTAAAAGCTAAAAATATCGACTTTTTATATGAAACTTCCACCAACCAACAATTTCCAATTTTACCAAACAGTTTCATTGAAAAAACAAAAAATGAATTTCTGTTCGATGCGAATAAAATAATCTCTCCGGAACTAAGCGCTGTAAGGATTTGCACGAGTTGGGCGACTAAAGACGAAAACGTTGAAAAGCTAATTAGAATAATTGATAAAGAGCTGTAAAATTAATTTTTCATTCATCTCAAACAATTTTTGGATTACTTGTACATGCACCATATGGTAGTACTTAACGGCAGCGAAAATTGATAAGAAGATGGATAGATATTAAAAAGATATAAAATAATTCAGATAAAGACTTTCCATTTACCACAGAGTTCTTTAATAAACTCCGGCTTGATGATATAAGTCACAAGGTTGACTGTTTTCATAACGAGTTTTGAAATTTGGCTAAATTATTTCAAATAATAACAATACATTTTATATTGTCCAAGATTATAATAAAAAAGATTGCCGTGCTATGCACGGCAATTTTTTTGTTGCAATGGTTTTTTACTACTCATATTTATTATTAAAATTTAAACTGTATTTTCATAAAAAAGATGCCTCTATTAATTATAGACAGCATCCTTCGGTATTTTATATTTCATTTAATTATCTCAAAACTAAAAATGTAATTCACGAAACAGTTTTTAAAAGTCCGGTGCGAAGCTAAGAATTTAATTTATTTTCACTTGATTTTAAGGTTATCTAAAATATTATTAATATCTTCTTCGCTTCTCATTCCCACTACTCCTCCTAGCAAAATTCCGTCATTTGTTACATAAGCACTGGTTGGGAAGCCGCTGATATAATATTTTTGTGCAAGCTCACCGGTTTCATCCACAAAAACAGGAAGATTTATTTCTTTTTCTTCCATGAATTTCTTTACGGTATCAATTGATTCGCCCACTGCTAGGAGTACGACTGAGGTGTCATCTCTTTTGTTTATATTTTCAAGTGCGGGCATTTCTTCAATGCAAAATTTGCAGGTGGTTTGAAAGAAATCAAAAATTGTCGTCTTTTTGTCGTGCAATATGTCGTTGATGTTTACTTTGTTATTATCCATATCATACACATCAAAATCAACTGCCGGTGCATCTTTTTTAAGTTCTGTACCAAATTCTCTTTGGGAAAAATCTGCATCCAAAAGTTCCTTGTTTCTGTTTAAATATCCAATGAATTTACCATCAGAGTCGTAATCTTCTTTTGTCTTTTCTTCATCTGTGTTTACTTTAGACTCGTCTTTTTTCTCTTCGTCTTCAGTTTCAATACTTTCCGTATTTTCCACAGTTTGCTCTGTCTGTGTTAAATTTGCATTGTCGCTCTTTGAAGTGTCTTTTTTACAACCAAAAAAACTAAGCGCAACTACTGCTGCAATTAATAATAATCTCTTCTTCATAAATTCTCCTTAACTTAAAAATCTAAATGTATCAAAATATAGTAAAACTGCAAAAATCGCCATAATTATACCGGCTACAAAATTTACTTTTTTTAACATGCCCGGCTTCTTATTAAAAAACTTTCGAATTTCACCTGCAAAAAATCCCGAAATTATAAATGGAATTCCAAGCCCAAGTGAATAGCTGAATAAAAGGGTAGCTCCCTTTAAAATTGTGTCTTTTTGTGCAGCGAGCGTTAAAATAGTACCTAAAACCGGTCCAAAACATGGACTCCAACCAATTGAAAAAGCCATTCCCATAAGAAGTGCTCCAACTAATCCGTTGCTCTTTTTTAATTTGAATCTGTTTAACCCCTTAATTTTAATTACACCCATCATGGATAGTGCAAATACTAAAATAATCACTGAGCAAATTTTTCTAAAAAGTGCTTTGTTTTTAATTAAAAATCTACCAAACGCCGTTGCGCTCATACCAAGAAGCACAAACACAATTGTAAATCCTAACACAAAAAACAAACTTCTAAAAAATGTTTTTAGTCTGTCCTTTGAAAGATCGTCCACACTCGTATAACCGGTGAGGTACATTAGGTAAGCCGGCACCATTGGCAGCACGCATGGAGTTATAAAACTCGCAAGCCCTGCCAAAAATCCTGTTAAAATGCTGACGTCTACATTCATTAATTCTCTCCTTTAATAGTCTGTAAATGCTCCCATTTTTTATAAAATTCATCTAATTCTTTTTCAAACTTATTCCTTTTGTTGCTTAATTCTAACACTTCTTCGTGGTTTTTATAGACTTCTTTATTGGACAAACTCTCATCTATTACCGCTATGGAATTTTCATATTCTTCAATTTTCGCTTCAAGTGCTTTTATTTCTCGATTGAGCTTCTGATTTTCCTTTATCCTTTCGCGCTCTTTTCTTTGTTCTTTCTTTTCTTGAGTCTTATTTACAAGCACTACCTTTTCATCAGAATAATTTGAAATTCTAGACATATAATAATCATAGTCCCCATCAAAAAACAACTTTTTATCAGCCGACAAATCCAAAATTTTTGTAGCTATCTTTTTTATAAAGAATCTATCGTGTGAGATGAAAATTATAGTGCCCTCAAACGCAAGGAGAGCCTCTTCTAAAACCTCTTTTGAGTCGATGTCCAAGTGATTGGTAGGTTCATCCAAAAAGAGTACATTTGCACCGCTTAAAATGAGTTTTAATAAACTTATCCTTGCCCTTTCACCGCCGGAGAGATCTTTCATCTGCTTAAACACATCATCTCCGCGGAACTTAAATGCTCCAAGTTTTGTCCTGATTTCAGTAATAGTCATCTTTGGATAATCGTCTGAAATCTCATCTATCAAAGTGTTTTCATAGTCATTTACCACCAGCTCTTGATTGAAATATCCAATCTTTACGCCGGTTCCAAATAGATATTCACCATCATGTGGAATTTCTCCGAGCAAAATCTTTAAAAGCGTACTTTTGCCGCTTCCGTTTGGTCCCATAATCGCAAGTCTATCACCGGCTTTTATCCCAAAAGAAATCCCGCTAAACAAAACTTTGTCAGGAAAACTTTTACCCAAATTAAAAACCGTTAAAACATCTTCGCCCGTTCGTTGTGGCGTTTTAAAATTAAAACTAAAAGTATCTTGTGCAATTGGAGCCTTTTCTTCTTTTAATCGCCTCAACATTTTTTCTCGCGAATCTGCCAAACGATGATATTTCTCCGTAGCATAACTTCTAAATCTGCGTATGATCTCTTTTTGCCTTTCTTCTTCTTTTTTGAAATTCAAATAATGACGCATTTCGTCTTCTTTTTCTTTTTTGCGTGCATTTCTGTAATCATCGTAACCCATATCGTAAACGCGAACTGTGCCATGTTCAATTTCAAAAATTTTCGTTGCCACATTTTTAAGTAAAAGTCTATCATGTGAAATAAAAATAATAGAACCCTTAAAATCTTTCATAAATTTTTCAAGATAGTTAATCATCTGTGCATCCATGTGGTTTGTTGGTTCGTCCAAGATTATGAGATCCGCTTTTTCCATAAAAACAAGAGCCAGCTCAAGACGAGCTTTCTCGCCTCCACTCATAGTCATTACATTTCTATCATAAAAATTATCATTGAGTCCAACCATAGACAAATAACCCTTTATCTCTGAAATATAACCGTAGCCATTTTTATTGTTAAAGCTCTCTTGAATCTCCGCATATTCTTTATATAAATCATTTAATACATTTTCACTATCAGAATTTTCTGCAATCTCATGTTCAAGCTCGCGCATTCTCTTTTCCATTTCAATCACATCAGAATATTTTTCCAACGCAATATCCATAACGGAGATATCTCTATCGATTGTTATTTGTTGTTTCAATATGGAGATTTTAATATCATTTTTTTTTACTATTTTTCCTTGCGGCTCCAGCTCTCCCGTAAGACATTTCACAAGCGTTGATTTTCCCGAACCATTAGCGCCCACAAGACCAATTTTATCCCCTTCATTTATTATAAAATTAACATCTTTAAAAATGTCGTCTAAAATATACGAAAAGGAAATATTTTTAACCTCAATAATCACATTATCACCAAATTCATTTTACACAAAATTTTACAGTGGGTCAAGTTTGATTGATAAATAAGTTGACAAGTTGTAAATATTATGATAAAGTAAATTGAGGTGATTTTATGAAAAATAGTGGGGACAGGAGTCCTTCTATCATTAGAAGGTTACCAAAATATTATAGAGCAATTTGCGAATTATCAGAAATTACCATCTCTCGCGTTTCCAGCAAAGAGCTTGGAAAATTGACCGGTTTTAACCCGAGCCAAATCAGACAAGACTTAAATAGTTTTGGTGGATTTGGACAACAAGGTTATGGATATAATGTTAAAAATTTAAAAGAAAATTTGGAAAAAATTTTAAACTTAACAACCAAAAAAACTATGGTTTTGCTTGGTGTCGGCAATCTCGGAAATGCGCTATTAAATTACCCGGGATTTAACGAAAACGGATTTGAAATAGTGGCCGCATTTGATAGAGATAGAAATAAAATCGGCACCGAAATTGGTGGAGTAAAAGTTCACGATATAGACACTTTACAAGAATTTTTAAAAACCAATACAATTGACATCGCCGTATTAACTCTTCACAAAGACGTGGCGCAAAGATATGCTACAATTTGCGCTGAAAACGGAATAAGAGGATTTTGGAACTTCGCTCCTAAAAAATTGCGTCTACCAAGCAGGGCAGTTGTAGAAAACATTTGGCTAAACGAAAGCCTCTACACCTTGGGATATTTCTTAACAGAAAAAATTCGCGAAGAAGACGAACTCCTAAATAACACTAATTATGATTTTATAGAAAAATAATGAAAGAATATATTTTAAAAAAGCCTAGCCACTTCGACTTAAACGCAATCATGGATAGTGGTCAGGCTTTTATGTTTGAAAACTACAAAGATGGCTACCTGGTCATAACAAGAAATAATCGCGCTTATGTAAAAGAAAATGGCAACAACCTTGAAATACTTGCAAAAAATGACACCGCACTAGAGATTTTTAAAAACTATTTCGATATTGAACATGACTACGAAAAAGATTTTAGCACGCTTTATAACCTTGGATTTCCGGAAGACGTGCTGGAATTTTCAAGTGGTGTTCGCATACTAAACCAAGATGCCGAAGAAATAATTTTCACATTTATAATTAGTCAAAATAACAACATCAAGCGCATAAAAAAAATTACAAAAGCTCTCACTGAAAGTGTTGGTAAAAAATTTCTCGATGACTTTGGCGAGTATTATTCATTTCCGCATGCCCATGAAATTGCCACACTAAGCGTGGAAGACTTTCATGAAATGGGTGCGGGATATAGAGATAACTATCTTTACCACACGTCACACTATCTAAAAAATAACCCGAATTTTTTAGCCGATGTTGCGGCTCTGCCAACAAAAGAGGCTCGAAAAAAGTTAATGACACTAAAAGGTGTAGGTCCAAAAGTGGCCGACTGTATTTTGCTATTCGGATTTAATAAAAGAGACGTGTTCCCATTGGACACTTGGATGGAAAAAGTGTTTCACGAAAGATTTGATAACAATATTAAAAATAGAGTCAAAATGGCCGAAATCGGCTCTAACGAATTTGGCGAACTAGCAGGCCTCGCTCAACAACTCTATTTTTATCACATAAGAAAAAGATGATTTTTTAAAACAAAAGCATGGTTCAAATTGAACCATGCTTTTTATATCTTCGTTATAAAAAAGCAAACTTATATAATTCATAAGTCTGCATAAAATGCTATTTATTATATGGGATTAAATCACCCAATTTGTTTATTCCCATGACGGAGATTGGTTTGCCTGAATAGCTCTTCATTCGATTAAACATTTCCAAATTAAGCGCCGTCTTCTTATCCATTGTTATATACAAAATCGGTCTTTCTTGGCTTATTTCCGTAAGTTTAATAATGCCATCCTTATTCTTTGCAATTAAAATTCCCACCAAATTTTGGTTAATCAAGTCTTCAATAAGGGTTATCGCATCACCTGCTTCTGAAACACCTTCAAGTTCTTTTTTTTCTAAGTCCGAATATGTTTCTTTAGTGATATAAAATTTTTGCCCGAGATCAATCATTTCATCTAAAATTTTTTCCAAAAAATCGTCTATTCCCGGTGCAATAAGTACACTCTCATCTAAAAAAACAACCTTACCCTCTAATACTTCGCTTATTTCCATATTACTACCTCGCTACAATAAAATATTCAAATATAATAAATTTAATGTGAGTTTATCTTGTATGAATTTTTTATTCATCTTCATTCTCCGTATCAAAAAAAGTAATAATAACTTCTTCAAGTTCGTCATTATCTGTCCATCTTATTTCTTCATCGTCCACCATAACATATCTTGGAAAGCCGATGTGCGCATCTCTATCTCTAAAAACCGGATTATATACTCTATAACCATTTAGTTCGCCTAAAAATTCAGCATAATCATAGTGTGAAGGATCTGCTTGCACAAATTCTACCACTTTTTTTAGCTCATCCATACTACCCCTCCAATCTTATTATACTATAAATCTACACAAAATAAATAGAATTTATAGTTTTTTCAAAAAAGTTTGATTGTATACCATGTTTTTTAACTCATTATAGTTTAGGTATTTCGTTTGTAAATATTTGAAAATATAAATTAATAGCATAAATAGTTTTTCTCATTTTAAAAGAGCTTCTCACTTAAGAAAAGCTCTTACATAAATTGCAAACTTTAATGAACTTTCTATACTAACAAATATGACTTCTTTTAATTGCCTTTCACTTCTTATTTATTCAGATTTCAATTGCTTAAATTTATATCCGTTCTTTTTAGCTATATTTATAAAAAAATTAATTTAAATAAATATAAACCTCTTTTTCTTCCGGATTCCATGTGATTTGAAAAGTATCTTCTGTGGTGTCCTTTAAAAGTTCATTCACTTTTGAAACTGCGATATACAATCTGCCGTCCACATTTTCCATGTATTCTTTTAAATTTCCGGATTTTTTGTCATTCACAAAGACGTCACCATCGTCAATATTTATTTTCATCGTATATTCCGGTTTGGAAAAAATAGCCATTCTGGTCTCTTTGTCAAAATTTACTTCTAATTGAAGAGCTTCGGCTATTGATCTAATCGGTAACATTGTACGATTATTTTTAATGTATGGCACTGTGTCGGTGTCATAATCGGTCTCCATTTTATCACGCACAATCTTATAGCCTTTTTCTCCTATTTTAAAAATGGTGAAGACTCTGATCAGTTGAATACCTTTTAATTCATCGTCTGCTTTAACTTCAGTACACATTGTCGGCAACATAATTAGTGCCACAAGTGAAAATATTATAAATCTTTTCATATATCCCTCCTATTTATATTCTAATTTCTTAAAATAAAAAAGTCAAGAAAAAGCAACAATCCAAGTGAATTGTTGCTAAAATTTTATATTAAATGGCAAGCTACAAAGTGACCGGTTTCAACTTCTCTTAATTGTGGATGAGGTCCGCTGCAGAGTTTTTCATCACGTCTTGGACACCTTCCGTAGAACACGCACCTATCCGGTGGATCAATTGGAGAAGGAACATCACCCTTTAATATAATTCTTTCTTTGTTGTAGTTGTATTCCGGAACAGGAATTGCGGAAAGAAGTGCTCCTGTGTATGGATGGAGCGGATTTTCAAAAATTTGTATATAGTCTGCGAGTTCTACCATTCTTCCGAGATACATTACAGCAACTCTGTCTGACAAGTGTCTAACAACTGAAAGGTCGTGCGAAATGAATAGATATGTTAGTCCTTTTTGCTCTTGAATATCTTGCAAAAGATTCAAGACTTGAGCTTGAATTGAAACGTCAAGAGCAGAAACTGGTTCGTCTAAAACGATAAATTCGGGTCTCATTACCAGAGATCTTGCAATGCCAATTCTTTGTCTGCGTCCGCCGTCTAATTCGTGAGGGTATGAATTTATTAGACGTCTTTCAAGTCCAACTGTGTCCATCATTTCCAGAACAACTTTTTCTATTTCTTTTTTGTCTTTATATACTTTGTTTACATAAAGAGCATCTGCTATAAGGTCGAATGTGTTTAAACGCGGATTTAGAGATGAGTATGGGTCTTGAAAAACTATTTGCATTTCACGGCGCAACTGTCTCATTTCTTTTTTGGTGTGACGATTCATGATGTTCTCGCCGTTCATCCAAATTTCGCCGCTTGTTGGTTCATGGAGTCTGATGATTGCACGTCCTGCGGTGGATTTTCCGCAGCCAGATTCTCCAACCAGTCCCAAGGTTTCGCCTTTTTTAATTGCAAAGTTCAAATCTTCAACTGCGTGAAGGGTTCCTTTTTTTGTTGGAAAGTATTTGCAAAGATGTTTTACTTCAATGAAATTTTCAGCCATTATTCCCCTCCTTCGTTTTCATATAGAAAACATTTTACATATTGAGTATCTGAAACTTTATACATTTTCGGTTCTTCAATTTTACATTTCTCCATACATTTTTCACATCTTGGGTGGAATTTGCATCCCTTTGGCAAGTTGGTCGGGTCAGGAGTTTGTCCCGGAATGACTTTTAATCTTTCTACATCACCAGTTAGTTTTGGAATTGAGGTAAAAAGTCCAATTGTGTATGGGTGAAGTTTGTTTGTAAAAATATCTTTTGTGGTTCCGGTTTCTACTACTTGTCCGGCGTAGACAACTGAAACTTTGTCTGCAATTTCGGCGATAACGCCAAGGTCATGAGTTATCATAATAATTGCAGTATCGTATTTTTGTTTTAGCTCTTTCATAAGCTCCATAACTTGAGCTTGAATAGTAACGTCAAGAGCTGTGGTAGGTTCATCTGCAATCAAAATTTCCGGATTGCAAGCAAGAGCCATAGCTATAACGATTCTTTGTTTCATACCGCCGGATAATTGGTGAGGATAGTCATTAACTCTTTCTCTTCTGATACCAACTACATCTAACATTTCTAAAACTTTTTCTTTTCTTTTAGCTTTATCATAATCGGTGTGGAGTTCAAAAACTTCATCGATTTGTTTCCCAATCGTCATAACAGGGTTCAAACTTGTCATTGGGTCTTGGAAAATCATAGAAATTTTTCTCCCCCGAATTTTTCTCATGTCTTTTTCTTTTGCCTTTAAAATATCTACTCCGTCAAATTCGATTGTCCCGGAAGATATTTCTCCCGGCGGATCCGGAACTAGATTTAAAAGTGCAAGTGCTGTGGTAGTTTTACCTGCACCAGTTTCTCCAACAAGTCCTAAAGTTTCCCCCTTGTCTAAAGAAATATTCATTCCGTTAACTGCATGAACTACTCCGGAGTCTGTATTGAAAAGAACTGAAAGATCTCTAATATTAAGCAAGTTTCCTTTTTCCATAATTGCCTCCTATCTCTTTAGTTTAGGGTCAAGAGCATCACGAAGACCGTCGCCCATAACGTTAAGTGCAAAAATTGTGACCACGATTGCAAGTCCCGGAAACAAAGTAATGTGTGGATAGTCCATGATATAACTTCTTCCATCGGATAACATTGCACCCCATTCAGGAGTTGGCGGTTCAAGTCCAAGCCCAATAAATGAAAGTCCTGCTGCGTTGATGATTGCATACGCAACGCCAAGTGTTGCTTGAACAATAATTGGTGCAGAGCAGTTTGGAATTATGTGTTTAAAAATAATTCTTGCATCTGTTGAACCATTAGCTTTTGCAGCTTCGATAAATTCATTGTCTTTTATAGTTAAAACAGAGCTTCTAACAATTCTGGCGTACGCTGGAACCGAAGCGATACCAACTGCGATCATCAGGTTTCCAAGTCCATTTCCAAGGGCGCTCATAATTGCTATTGCAAGAAGGATGTCTGGAATAGCTTGCAAAACGTCTATAAATCTCATAACGATCGTATCCACTTTTCCGCCGTAATATCCTGTTATAGCGCCAAGTGTAACGCCGAAGACAAGTGCGATTGAAACGGATATAAAGCCAACTTTAAGACTGATTCTAGAACCGTATACTACACGCGAGAAAATGTCTCTGCCCAAGTGATCAGTTCCGAATATAAAATCTTTGTTAGGAGTTTGATAGGTTGGTCCAACCATTTCATTAAATCCGTATGGTGCGATTACGTCTGCAAAAATTGCAGTTAGCACTAGAATGATAAGAATTACAAGACCCACCATAGCGAGTTTATTTCTCTTCATTCTCTTCATAACTTCCGATAATCCTGTTTGTCTTTTAGATTTTGTGATTTGTTTTAATTCTTTATCATTTGTAATTTTTTCAGTCATATCAATCACCTACACATATTGACTCTTAACTCTAGGGTCGATATAAGTATAAAGAATATCTACAATTAGATTTACAAGAGCAAAAGTAATTGCAACGAATAATACGCACCCCATGACTAACGGTATATCTCTCATTTTAATTGAGTCAACCATAAGCCTACCTATACCCGGAATAGAGAATATAACTTCTGTCATAAGAGCCCCACCCATCAGTTGACCAAATTGTGTACCTATAACTGTTGTAATAGGAATAAGTGCGTTTGCAAGAGCATGCTTTCTTGTGATAACACGTTCTTCTTGACCCTTTGCCCTAGCAGTTCTGATATAATCTTGTCTGATAACTTCGAGCATTGAGCTTCTGGTTTGTCTTGTAATAACAGACACCGATTGAGCTCCCAATGCAACCGCCGGGAGAATCCATTGGTTCGGGCTATCAAATCCAGATGCCGGTAGCCAACCTAAGTTTACTGAGAACAACATTATCAGGAGCAGTCCCAGCCAGAACACCGGCATAGATATTCCTATAAGTGCGAATATCATCGTGATATTATCAAAAATACTATATTGTTTTACAGCTGATATAATTCCGATAGGAATACCTAAAATAACTGCAAAAATTATTGCCAAAAATGCCAGTCTAATCGTTGCACCGGCTCTGTTTCCAATTTCTTGAACTACTGGCATTCTAGTCCTATAGCTTCTTCCTAAGTCACCTTTTAAAACTAAATTTCCAATATACCTTCCATATTGTACAAAAAATGGATCATTTAAACCAAGCTCCTCTCTAAGCTCTGCAACTTGTTGTTCGGGTGCTGACGGCCCTAAAATATTTCTAGCCGGATCCCCTGGGGTTATGTATAATAACCAGAAAACAAAAAGACTTACAAGCAATATGACAGGAATTAAATAAAGAATTCTTTTAATTATATATTTGCCCATATTTCCTCCATCATATATTTATTGATAATTATATAATGGGACCGAGACATTATCCCGGTCCCATTATAGCTAGAATTTTTAATAATAAGAATATATTGAAAATTGCACATTGAAGCAAATTTTGTTTTTAAGCTTAGTTAAACCTTCGTTTAAAAACAAATTTGTTAACAAGCAATTTGCAGTAAACCTCAAGCACCAAAACTTCGCTTTTAGCTCATTTTCGTGTGAAATTCTTGCAGCTTACCCAGCTTCAGTTCACTTACGTTCACCGACCTAGGTTAGGTTTGCAACATAAACAGGCATTAAAAATTCTTTCATATTTACAATTAAAAACTATTTAGCAGCGTTGATCTTAACTTTGCTTAATTTGTAGAATCCAAATGGGTTCATTTCAAAGCCTTCAACATCCTTAGATGTACCAACTGTAAGTTCTGACCAATATTGCGGAATCCAGTATTGTTCATTCAAAATCATTTCTTGAGCTGCTTTATATAATTCGCCTCTCTTTGTTTCATCTTGTTCTTTTCTTGCATCTTCAAGCAATTTATCCATTTCAGAGTCTTCTACGAAACAGTAGTTTCCGCCTTCACCCTTTGCACTTGAATGGAAACATGGGAATAAGAATGAATCCGGATCCGGAGTATCAGCTATCCAGGCAATTTCAAACATATCTTGTTGTCCGTTCTTTAATAGATCGTTATATGCTGACCATTCCATAACGTTGATCGTTACATTGATTCCAACATCCTTCAATTGTTCTTTGATAATTGTAGCCATATCTACACGTTGTTTTCTTTCGTTTGTAGAAATTGTTGTATCAAACCCGTCCGGATAACCGGCTTCAGCTAACAATTGTTTTGCTTTTTCGACGTCTCTTTCCTTAGGTTGTGTAGTGTCACCGATTGAATATTTTAAAGTGCCTGGCATTGAGTTTGAAGCCACTTTACCAAGTCCAAGCCAAACTTTTGGAATTATACCCGGCATATCAATTGCGTAAGCAATAGCTTCTCTAACCTTTGGGTTATCGAAAGGTTTTCTTTGAACATTAAATCCAAGATATGTTGTGCCATAGTCAAGAGATTTGTTCATAACTAAGTTTTCGTCTTTTTCAACTTTTTCTACGTCCATTGGTTGAAGTTCATAAGCGATATCTGCTCCACCTGTTTGAAGTTCAACTAATCTGTTTGTAGGTTCCGGAATGATCTTGATTTCCAATTTTGCCATAGCGGCTTTGTCTCCATGATAATCTTCAAATCTGCTCATCTTAATAGCATTTGATTTTGACCATTCATCTAATTTAAATGGACCTGTACCGCATACAACATCTGTAGAAGTTCCATAGTTATCTCCAGCAGCTTCAACGACTTTTTGGCAAAGAATTGATCCGCCCGGATGTGCAAAAGAGTCTAAAACACCTTTAAATGGAAATTTCAAACTGAGTGATACTGTATAATCGTCTTCAGCTTTTATAGAATCTTCTTCAATTGTGTTAAACAAGTGCTTTACGTTTGGAGCTTCACAAGCACGTTTTAATGAGAATACAACGTCTGATGCTTTCATTTCGTCGCCATTGTGGAACTTAACGCCCTTCTTTAGATGAAAAACGTAATCTGTGTCTGATGTTTGTTCATAGCTTTCAGCGAGTAGTGGAACTATTTTGCTGTCTTTGTCAAATTCAAAAAGCCCTTCATATAATTGAACTAAAACTTTTGACGATGCATTATCGTTTGTACCCATCGGGTCTAAAGATACGGCATCTGAATCGTTTGCAACAACTAAAGTATCAGCGTCACCTTTTTTGACTCTTGACTTGTTGCCGCTTCCGCCACAACCTGTGAGTACACTAAAAGCGAGTACTACAGATAGTAAAATTGATAAATATTTCTTCATATTTCCTCCTTAATTTTTGGGATATGTACCCATTTTATATTATCAAACCGGATAATATTTTGTGCATTTTTAGGATTACCCTTTAGCACAATTATATTATACCACCTTTTCTTATGGTTTAAACATTTTGTAATAATTTTTATTCTAAATTTTAGTAAATATATTTTATAAATGTGTTTTTAATTCTTTTATTTGGTTTTTTATTGAATTTAATTTGCGTTTTCCTGGTCAAAAAAAATAAATTTTGTTTTTTTCAGTATAATTAAAAACATATTTTGTAAACTTTTGTCAATAAAGAGGTGTTGTTTTTAAATAATTTGTTTCTAAAAAGCTGACTATCTGCCACTTACAAAAAACAAAAACCTGCGAAACTTCGCAGGTTATTTTTAGAATAAAAGTCCAGAAACGATTAACTTTTCTGAAAATAAAACTTTCTTGTATTCTATTTTTAATCCGCTATCTGCAACTTTTGCATTGTTGGATAGATAAACAGTGATTCCATCCACATCATAAGTTGAATAACTATCTTTGTCAACTGTTGGTTCTCCCGGCGTCACGGTCGGTTGTGGTTCAATGCTTCAAGAAGCACAACCAATATCTACCGTTACGTTAGAGGAGCCACGCTTTTTAATATAGTCAGCTGTTTTTTTATCAATAATTATATTCATAAAATTCCTCCTTACCTCTTAAACAATTATACCCATGAGATAAATTTCTTAAACTACAAATTTTATATGCACGTTATTTCTTTTCCCTATTTAGCAACATATAAATTAATTATTGATAATAACTATAAAATCTTTTATATATATGGTATGGATAAAATACTTAAAAAATGGTATAATATATGTATGAAAATTTGAAAATCTATGGAGGCGTAAATGAAATTATTAATTATTGGAGCCGGTCCCGGCGGATATGAAACTGCTATTAGAGCTGCTCAACTGGGAATGAATGTAACTATTGTGGAAAAAGGTCAAATCGGCGGTACATGCTTAAACGTTGGCTGCATTCCAACAAAGACAATGGTTAAAATTGCAAGTTTATACAAAGATATAAAAAGAAGTGAAGAATTTGGTATTGAAGTCTCAGATGCAAAATTAAACGAACAAGTTATTTACGACAGAAAAAAAGACATCGTTGGACAACTTCAAAATGGAATTGAATTTTTATTTAGCACTTACCCAAATCTCACTTATATAAAAGGGTTTGCCTCTTTTAAAGATTCAAAAACTGTTATTGTCGAAAAAAATGATGGCGGCACGGAAGAAGTTACATTTGATAAGTGCATTGTCGCAACCGGTTCAAAGGATATGAATCCACTCCCGGGAAAAGAATTGCCAAAAGTTTTAAGTTCAACCGACCTTTTAAACTTAAAAGAAATTCCAAAATCCATGATTGTTATTGGAACCGGTGTTATAGGTCTTGAATTTGCTTCAATTTATAGCATTTTCGGCACAGAAGTTACAGTTATTGGAAACAGCGTATTTAAAGTTTCTGACGGAGATGTACAAAAGAGACTTAAAAGCGTTCTAAAATCAGACACACTTACCTTTGCTGTAAAACAACGTGCACAAAAGATTGAACAAGATGGCGATATGCTAAAAGTTACCACACAAATGACAGGCAAAGAAACAACAAAAGAATATACTGCTGAATACGTGCTCGTAGCACTTGGTCGTGACTCAAACACTGACGGACTTAAGACGGAAAACGCTGGTCTTGAAACCAAAAACGGTGGACTATTAGTTAATGAAAATCTTCAAACAAATGTTGAAAACATTTATGCAATAGGAGACGTAATCTACAAGAACACACAACTTGCACACTTTGCTTCAGCGCAAGGCATCAAACTTGTAGAAGAATTTGCCGGCGTACCAACAAAAGTAAACTTGGATCTTGTACCATCAGTTTTATATACAATTCCGGAAGTTGCTATGATTGGTAAAACTGAAGAACAATTAACCGCAGAAAATATTCCATTTATAAAGAGTCGTTTCTTATATCAAGGAAATGCAAAAGCATTATCTTCTTCAGAAACTGAAGGCTTTGTAAAAATTCTCGCAACTCCGGACAAAAAGCAAATTTTAGGTTGCCACATCATCGGCGCAGAAGCTGATTTTATGATTCACTTTGCAAATATCGCAATGAGCAACAATTTAAGCGTTTCGGATTTGACAGATATGATTTATGCTCACCCAACAATTAGTGAAACCTTTAAAGACGCAGTGGAAATTTTGGAAGATAAATCAATTAACACTCCAAACCCAAACAAATAGAAAAATTTATCGGCAGGTACCTGCCGATTTTTTGTTGCGTATAACTCTACCACGGATAACTTGAATTATTTCTAAATTTCTATTATATTAAAACCAGAAAGACATTTGGAGGTGGCTCATGGAAAAATCATACGGACTGGTGCTTGAAGGTGGCGGAGCAAAAGGCTCATACCAAATCGGAGCTTATCTTGCTTTAAGCGAGATGGGTTTTAATTTTGACGCCGTTGTGGGAACGTCAATCGGCGCTATTAACGGTGCTTTTATCGCATCCGGCGAAATTAACAAGTGCATATATATGTGGGAAAATTTGAGCTTGCACAACTTTTTTGCAGAAGACAGCCACTATAAATTGCCAAATTTAAGTGACGATTTGGACATGATTTCGAAAATAAAAGAGTACAGAAAACTCATGAGTCAAGGCACGATTCCTTCAGCTCCTTTAAAGCATTTAATTTACGATTCGCTTTCAGAAGAAAAAATCAGAAATTCCAAAATGAGATATGGGCTTGCAACTGTAAATGTTACAGATAGAAAGTTTGAAATGCTCTTTGCAGAAGAAATAAAAGAGGGCGAGCTTTTGGACTATATTATAGGAAGCGCTTACACTCCTTTTTTTAAAGTCGAGCCGCTACATGGAAAATATTTTTTGGACGGTGGATTTTTTAACAATATTCCATTTGAAATGGTTGAAAATCTCGGCATGAGAGCTGTAATAATCCGTGCAAACCCAAAAGACCGACATGACAATTCTTTTCCCAAAGATTCAATTGTGATTGAACCGAA
Organism: Ezakiella sp.; assembly: GCA_022778715.1. Taxonomy (GTDB): domain Bacteria; phylum Bacillota; class Clostridia; order Tissierellales; family Peptoniphilaceae; genus Ezakiella. The sequence continues at coordinate 120,809 of JALFRW010000005.1, read as the reverse complement.
AAAGGAGCTAAACAGCGTATTAAATTTCGACACCGAAAGAGCAAAATATTTAATGAAGCTCGGATATTATGACGCATTTAAAGCCGTAAAAGAATTGCCCGGAAGAGATTATTATTTTGAAAGTTTTGATGAAGCAAAAGCACTGGATATTTTTGTCAAAAATCTCTTTCCTTATTTTAAAGAAAATCCTGAAAAGTATAAATATAAATCGCCCTACAGAATTTTGTTCGAAGAATGTTTTCCAAAAATTGCAAACAATCTAGAATTGGAAAACAATTACCGTTTAGCCGATTTACTCGCAGCTATAATTGAGGAAAAATTTAAAAAAGAAGATAAAGAAAGGTTTAATTTTTATAGAATTGACGATTATTCTAACGATTTAAAGTTCGAAGATTTTTTTATAAAGGGCGACAACAGAAATTTGATTCAAAGACTTATAAATAACTAAAAAAGGAACAAATGCATTTTTGCAAATGTTCCTTTTATATTTATCAGTTATAATACTTTATTCCAAGGCAAATAGTGCTGCCCCGATTGCACCGCAAAGTTGTGCTTCTTTTGGTACATATATTTTTTCTCCTAACGCTTTTTCCAGTGCTTTTACCACTCCTGCATTATTTGCTACTCCTCCTGTCATAATATATTTCGGGCTGCCCTTTGCTCTTTTTACCATAGCTGCTGTTTTCTTGGCGATTGATTCATTTAATCCGTTTATAATGTCTTCCACGGGCGTGTTGTTTGCAATTAGTGATATTACTTCAGACTCCGCAAACACTGTGCACGTGTTTGAAATGCTCACACTACTTTTCGAATTTAGTCCGCGAATGCTAATTTCGCCTAAATCCATCTCAAGCACTTTTGCCATTGTTTCCAAGAATCTTCCTGTGCCGGCCGCGCATTTGTCGTTCATCACAAAATTTGCCACATCCCCATTTTCGTCCAACACAATAACTTTAGAATCCTGTCCGCCAATGTCTACCACAGTTCTCGCCTCGCGAAATAAATGCTTTGCACCTTTTGCATGACAAGAAATCTCAGTTATTTCTGAATTCGAAATATCGATATTTTTTCTGCCATATCCCGTGGTTATTATCCTTCCGATATCACTTTTATTTAGTCTTGCGTTTTGTAATGCAATTTCGTATGCTCTTTCACCGCTCGCGTTCACCCCACTACCCGTTGGAACTATTGCATAGCCTACTATTCTTTTCATTTCATCCATAATCACTGCATTTGTGCTTGACGAGCCCGAGTCGATTCCACAAACATATTTACCATAAATTTTACTGTTTTTTGACATGTTTGGTGCAATTAACTCACGAAAAGCCTCGAGCCTTGTATCAATTTGCCCTTCGCTCTCAGCGGTGCAGTCCGTTTCGATTTTTAAAATATTTTGATCTTTTGACTTCAAATCTTTATACTGAAATGAGTAATAATCACAGAATTTAATCGTATGACAAATCGTCCCCACACCTTTTGGAATATCATCTCTTTCAAACTGCATTCTCATGCAAGGATTTTCTCCAGACAAAAGTGCATGTGCATAGTCGTATAAAAATTCTCCGCCGTTCATTTTTGCGAGCTTGCGGTTTCCAGTACAAGTGTAATCCAACACCTTCAAATTCGTGACGTCTTCAATTTTGTGCTTTAGCCTCTCTCCACCGTGCGCACCCGTTAAAATTATTACATCGCGAGTTCCTTTTGCATCAGAATTTTTGATTGACTCTTTCCAAAGTTCTCTCGCCTTTTGCTCCTCATAATTTTTTCCGGTGTATTCTTTTAAACTCTCATTTAGTCGCTTGAGCTCTTTTACCAATTGTTTCACTTCAAGCTCGCCATTTTTGTGTGGCAAATTCATCAAAAATAAAAAATCCATAACCCCTTTCTCTTTTGCAATGTCGTAAATTCGTCTGCAAACGTCGCAGCAGTCCACTAAAAAGAGTGCCTTTATATTTTTATTTAAAATCTCGCCTATTACTGCTTTTCCGTATCCGCACAAATTTGGATGCGTAAGTGCATCGCAGCAGTCCATTGTGGTGAGCTTAGGTTCCAGCCTTTCCATTTTAAATCCGTAACTTTCAATTAGTTCAATTGGCGTATATTTACAAACGTAAAAAATCTTATCTTGCATTTTTCTTCTCCAACATTTCCACAAAAGCGTTTAGCCTTGTGGAAACTTGTCCATCAAAAGCATTTCTCCTGTCCACACAGTCACCATCAAGCACGAGCATTGGAATCGAGTTTTCCTCAAAAGTTTCTTTGAAAATTCCCGAGATTCCCATAGTTTGCTTGCAACCCCACTGGCAAAAGCATACTGCTCCGTCCACATTTAGCTCCTTTGCCATTTCAAGGGCTTTTTTCACTCTCCGCTCTCCACTATTCCAATTGTTGTAAACGAGTCTTGTCGCCATACTTTCATAAGGTTTATCCACATCAATATCTATTAAACTGTCAAAATTCATATCGCAGGTGATAATTTGACATTTGTCGTTAAAATTGAAAATATCGGTGACAGGCTTTTGCCAATTTGGGATGATATGCATCCAAAGAATTTTTATTCCAGAAAACTTCTTTGCAGTTTTAAAATCATTCAAAAATGTTTTTGCATAATCCATCGTCATTTCGCTTCCAAGTGCGTTGTGCATGAGATAAGTTTCATATAGCTCACTTGTAACGTCAGTCGGCAAATATTTAGTGCGCTTTTCATGGAGAATCTTTTTAAACAGTTTCTCGTTTTCTTTGGAACGTTCCATAACTTTTTTTAATTTTTCTTCGTCCAATTTTTTGCCGGTAGTATCTTCCAAAAGTTTGGTGGCTTCTCTAAGTTCCCCTGCCACATATTCCACACTCTCTTCCGACATTTCGCTTGGTACTTCTACATAGTAATGTGGTGCATCAAACACGCGAGCAAGCTCTCTGAATGTGAGATTATTTGCATCACACACAAACGAAGTGTTTATTATTGCCTTCGGTTGTTCTAAAACTTTTAAATAACTTGCGCCAAGCACTGTCTTGTGAAAAGAACAATAAGTGTCAGAGATACCTTCTTTTTCTGCTTCTTCTAAAAAAACTCTTTCAGAATATGTACCATTTATAAATCCCGAAAAAAGCTCTGCACACATCGGTACAATATCCATAGCCTCCAAAACTTCACACGGCATAAAAATATTCACAAGCACCACATTATCCGGTTCGGTAAGCGCTTTTCTAATTGTGTGATTTAAATATACAGCTGACTTTTGCTTTGCGTGCGGAAGCCTTTTGTCCGGAAAATATTTTAATTTAAAACCATACGCCCTGTATCCCAGAAGCAGCATTCGCCTAGCTTTATTTGGGTTCGTTTCTGCAATATCTTCAATGTATCTGCCAAAATCTTCGATTGATTTTATCAAAATTATCACCTATCTCACTTTGCAATTTATTATTAATTATAGCATTTAATAGTTTAAAATAAAACTAAAAAACCAATCAAGCTTTTATAAAAAGTCAATTGGTTTTTTATAATTCTATTTTAAAGTGTATTAATAGTAATAGTTATAAAAACTATTTACAGTAACTTTGATGTAAGCTTGAGGCCCGTCAGCACTTTTTGCATAGATATAAACACTTCCGCCACTTACTGCTGTAATCGTACCATTTTCGTCCACAGTTGCAATTCTAGGATTTAGTGATGTCCAAGTTACATTTTTATTTGTAGCATTTGTCGGATAAAAACTTGTAGCCACGGTGTATTGTTCTCCCAAATACAAACTCAGACTGGACTTGTCTAGATAAACTCTGTTAACTTTAACATTTTTTGGAGCATCTCCGCGCACGCTTACATAAATTGTTGCGTATTTACCGTTATTTGCTCTAACTGTGATATAGCTGTATCCTTTAGCAATTCCTGTAATATATCCGTTTTCGTCAACCGTAACTGCGTCAGGATTTGATGAGGTATAATTTAAACTTTGGTCAGTTGCGTTATATGGATAAACTCTTGCACCAATCTTTTTAGTTTCTCCGGCGTTTAAATAAATATAACTTGAATCCACAAACACATTTGTAACTTCAACAGATTTTTCGACTCTCTTAACAGTTACATAAACATTTTTGGATACTCCGTCTTTTGAGCTAATTGTAATCACAGTATCACCTGCTGATTTTGAAGTAATTCTGCCATAGCTGTCAACTGTCGCCACATAAGTTTTAGAGCTTGTATAAGTCAAGGTTTTATCTGTTGCGTTTGTCGGGACAACTGTTGCGTTTATGTCTTTTATATCGCCCTCATTCATTTCAATATTTTGTTGCGGCACAACGATGTCCGTAACTTTTACAATGCTTGGTGTTGAAGATTTTTTAACATTTACATATACATAATCGTATGGTCCATCCACACTTGTTGCGTAAATCCAAGTATAACCAGGTTTGATAGCTGTTATCACACCATTTTGATCAACTGTTGCAACATCAGGATACCTGCTTTCAAAATTAATTGTCTTGTTGGTTGCATTATCTGGAGTAATTTTTACATTTAAAACTGCTTTATCACCTTCTCCAATATAGATAGAAGAATTTGTTATATCCACTTTTGTAACCTTCACTTGAACCGGAGCAGGTTTTGTAACATTCACTAAAACTCTGTCAGTAAATCCGCCGTCATTTGTCCTTATTGTAATATAAGCATATCCTTCAGCCACAGCTTTTACATTGCCCATATTGTCAACTGTTGCGACATTTTCGTTGTCACTTGTAAAAGTTACACTCTTGTCTTTTGCATTTTGTGGCAACACTTCGAATGTTAATTGGTGTGTTTCATTTTCTTTTAAATAAATTTTATCATTTTTAAAATTTACACCACTTACTTTTACATCTTCAGGAATTGTTCCGTCGCTACTGTTTACTGTGAAAGCTTTAACGCAAACATTTGCACTGCTATTATAAGTTGTTAGGTCTGTCCATTTTATACCGTCTTCACTTGTAAAACTTTGTCCCGGATATGAGTTAACTTTTGGGGCATATTGATATTCTCTAGCTTCAATCGCTATAGGATAATTAGTTTCCGATGAATAAAAATAAACCACAACTGCAAAGTTGTCGCCACTATTTACAGGCACCTGATTAAATTCAACGGTGTGGTATCCTGGATAATCTACTCTGCCTTTTGCAACACTAATTCTGTTATTTGCAAGAGATTCTAATCCGGTGTATTTTGGAACTACAAACACCTCGTAATCCGTGTTTCCGCTTGCCACGAAGAATCCTGCGCCATTTACATATTCATCCTTTTTTAATCTGCCGAACACATTTGCAGCGTAACCTTTACCATTGTAACCAACGGTTCTTGTCATTCCATATGGATCATATTGATAAATATTTTCGTCATCTTGCATATCCTTTGCAAAATACACCGCGTTATTTGTTCCCACTATCGTATCATAATAAGAAGCCCAAAAATATCCACTTATTCCATATTCTTCGCCCCAGCTATTTCTTATGAGCCAAGCTCCGTTTGCCGGTGGAGTTTGCAAGAAATTTTCTTTTGGATAATCGTCGTTCCATCCAACGATTGCTACTGCGTGGTTTCCATTACCTCTCCTTGGATAATAGTGTGCCCAAGTTTTTTGATTAATGTAAGCATTTGAAGAATACATTGCTGTCTGAACAGCTCCGTATTGCATGATTGCATTTTTGATTGCATTCATTCCTCCTTCAAAATCACTGTCCATATCAGGCAAATAATATACATCTGTCAAATCTTTCACTCTCGTTAAACCTTTTGGCACATAGTAATTGTATGGATCGTATGGACAATCAGCTTCTGCCACTGGTCCTGACCAACGAGCTAAATATGCACTTGACATAAATCTGTTACCACCCTTATCTGGTCCCCAGTCGAAACCGTGAGAATCTCTCATGTGCTTTTCACTAAAATCCGGGTCTTCCGCAGGACGAAGCACACTTTCTAATGAACTATAACAAGCAAATGTCCAGCATGAACCATTCGGTCCTTGATCTCTAATTGGGCTTAATTTATTATAGTCTCTTAAATCATAACTTCTAGGAAATCCTAGAGGTCTAAACATTGCATCTCTTTCATCTTCTCCAAAAACCAAATCCACTGGTTCCGGCACAAGTCCTTGGTACTCCCCACTAGCTCCTAAAGCACCATAACGGAAGTTACTTTGCATTGCTTTAAAATCAGCATTTTGTCTTGCTTCACCAAAATTGGTGTCCCTAAAATTGATCTTGTAAAGATCATGACCGTAATTCCATTCTGCACTAATAGTTTCAGGCAATACTAGAGAAATCACAAGTGCAATTGCAAGAATTACTTTTAATAGCTTATTCTTTTTCATATTTCCCTCCTTAAGAAAATAATGTTAGCACTTTATTTAAATATGCTAACATTTTTATTTTACCTCTTGTTAATAATTTTGTCAACAAATATTTTGACTAAATTAAAATTATTTTATATTTTAATATTAATATTAATCTTTACTCATTTTTTATATAATTAAATAATAATTTAACCATATAATTGTTATAAATATATGTAAACTATATGTAATAAAATCAAATTATTTTTAAGATTAAATACAAAAAGACGCTCACTAACAAGCGTCTTTAAAGTTAAAACATCACTAAACTTTTTTATTGTATGATATTGCTATTTCGTTTTTGTTTCTGTTTTTGTTTCTGTTTTTGCTTCTTTAGCTTCTTTTTCTATAGCTGCTTTTGCGTCTTTGTAAGCTTTAATAGCAACTCTTGAAGCCGGTGAACTTGGTCCGCCTTCCATAATTCTGTTGCAAGCAACCATATCCATAAGTTCAGCTTCTGTTACGCCTACTTTTGCACATTGAGCTCCATGATAGTTCATGCATCCTTCGCATCCAACTGCAACAGCGATTGCAAGTGAAACGAGTTCTTTTTCTTTAACTGTTAGATATCCATCTCTCATAACGTTTTCGCCGATTAATGAATATTTTTTAGCGAAGTCTAATTTATGAACTGTCATTAAATCTTCCGGATTTACTTCCATTTCAATTTCTGTAATCGGTTTTAAATCGATTTTCTTTTCCGATTCTTTTGCACCGGCTGCTTTTGCTGTTTCAAGAGCGAGTTTACCAAACGCTGTTGCAGGGCCACCACCCATCATAACATTTACACCGACAACTTCTGCTAATTCTTGCATAGTAGCACCGGCTTCAACTGCACGTTTTGCGTGTGTTTTTGTGCAAGCTTCACATTTAACAGCAATTGCAATTCCAAGTGTGATAAACTCTTTTTGTTTTTGTGTTAAAGCTGAATCTCCAGAATTTGCTTTTGAAGCATTAGCAAAAGCTTTTGCAACATTTGGATTGTATTGTTCAAATAAACTAATTTCCGCTTTCTTTTCTTCTTTCTTTTCATCAGCAGCACTTACACTTAAGCTTAGTGTGCTAAAAGCAAGCATGAGAGCGAGTGCGATTGATAAAACTTTCTTTGTCATAATCTATATCCTCCTTTGATTATCAATATTGATTATAGTAGTTATTATACTTATATTCAATTAAAATAGTGTTAAAATGTTATTTGTGAACTTTACAAATACTATAAAATAGCCATTTATAAGCTCATATTTAAATTTTCTATAGTACAAGCACTGTTTAATAGAATATATTAATATTTGCTAATATTAATATATTTCTTTTTCCATATTTGCATTATTATAAATACATTTTCTCAAGATAGGTTAACCTTGAAAGTGTTCGAATTTATTATAAAATCGTGTTTTTAAAATAGCTCTTCGCAACCCTTTAATAGTAATATTGTTCACGACTTCATCTTCATGTATTGATACTCTAAAATTTATTCCTTATTTTAATTTTTTTTGTAATCTTTTAAACTCTCCAACAATATTTGAAATTGAATATGCCGTTATTAACATCGCAGTTATTCATTCTACAGTATCCATAACCTCATCTCTATATACTCTCAATATATATTTCTTGTAAATTTTACTCGTAAATGGGTATAACATAAATGGAGGTTTATTATGAAAGTACTTATTACACTTAAAGTTCCTGAAAAAACTTTAAACAAGTTAAAAGAATATTTTGAAGTTGATTACAATGATAATTTGGATTTTTTGCCAAAGGATATTTTAATTCAAAAGGCTAAATCTGCGGATGCGATTTTGTGTCCACTATCAGAAAAAATTGATGCCGAAATTATAAATAGCGCAAAAAATTTGAAGATAATTGCAAATTTTGGTGCAGGTTTTGACAATATCGACATTGAATCTGCAACTAAAAATAATGTTGTTGTCACAAATGCTCCGGCAACCGGCTCAACAAATTCCACTGCAGAACTGACATTTGCTCTTATTTTAGATATTATGCGTGGCATTACGCGAGGTGAAGATAGCTTAAGACGCGGTGAATTTAAAGGTTGGAAACCAACTTATTGTCTTGGACCGACACTTCACGGCAAAACGCTCGGCATTTTTGGCATGGGCAGAATCGGACAAAATCTTGCACAAAAAGCAAATGCTTTTGGCATGAATGTGATTTATTATAAAAGAAGTCGTTTGGACGAAGAAAAAGAAAAAGAACTCAATGTTAAATATTTAGAATTTGAAGAAATTCTAAAAACTTGCGACGTACTAAGTCTCAATTCTTCATACACTCCAAGCATTCACCATTTGATTGGCGAAAAAGAACTCGCTATGATGAAAAAAGACGCTTACCTTGTGAACACCTCCAGAGGTCCTGTTATCGATGAAAAAGCACTCGCAAAAGCTCTAAAAGATAAAGTGATAAAAGGCGCTGCACTTGACGTGTATGAGTTTGAACCAAAAGTTACGGAAGAGCTTTTATATTTGGACAATGTGGTTCTCTCACCTCACCTTGGCAACGCAACAATCGAAGCTCGTGAAGAAATGGGCGAAATCGCAGCTAATAATATAATCGCATACCTAAACGGCAAAGTTGCTCCAAACAAGGTAAACTAGTGAAACTCACGCTTAAAACGGTTGTTGATGTACAAAAAGAAGTTAAATATAGACCTAACAGAAAAATTTTGCAACGCTGCATCAAAAAAAATAAGTGTTAGATTCAGACTATTTGTAGAAATATTACCGGTCAAATTTTCCTGTAAAAAGATTCATTCAAAGAAGTATTACAGCATCGATTAAAGTCTGTATGGAATTGACAAAATATATTGTAGGGTTAATTTAAGAAAATATAAAAAAATAGATGCAAAGAGATTTGTATTTGTCTTAAAAAATTATTCATAATGAGTTATATAACTGAATTAAAAAAGTCTATTTCAAGCATAAAACTTGTAATAGACTTTTTTCTATTTATCCGGATTAATAATTGTATCCAAATAAACATTTTCAATTGATTTTTGAATATTCATTTTGATACATGGTATTTCTTTTTCAAGATTGTTTAATAACTCCCTAATTCTATCGCGTGAAGTCACAATCTTTCCTTCTGACAAAACGCATCTGCATCCCAAACTTTCCAGCCCGATATAATCTCTAAATTTGATTATATCCTCTTCCGCCACCAAATATAGAGGACGAATGAGCTTTATTCCCGGATAATTTTGGCTATTTAAAATCGGCAACATATTTCTAAACGCACCTTGCATAAAAATATTCATAATCGTGGTTTGCACCACGTCGTCCATGTGATGACCAAGTGCAATTTTATTTGCACCCAGCTTTTTTGCCTCACCATAAAGTGCGCCGCGTCTCATTCTGGCGCACAAAAAACACGGATTCTCTTTCGCCATGTCGCTTGTTACTTTAAAAATGTCCGTATTAAAGATTTTTAACTCGATACCCAGTGTATCGTAAATATTTTTTATATGCTCCACATAGTCGTTTTCAAATCCCGGATTCATCATCACATGTACGAGTTCGAAATTGCGATTTCCGTGTAAATAAAGCTCTTCCATCAAAAGTGAAAGCGTAATCGAGTCCTTACCTCCACTTACACAAACCATAATTCTGTCGCCCGGCGTAATAAGCTCGTACTTTTTTATGCCTTCAATGAATTTTCTATAAATTGGTTTTCTGAATTTTTTAATTAATGCTCTTCTGGCTTCATTTCCATCTTTCATTAAAGCTCATCCTCCGGATTTAAGAGTTCACCATTTTTCAAAATTTCAAAATGCACATGCGGTCCTGTTGAATTGCCTGTCGAACCCATTTGCCCGATTGCTTCGTTTTGTTCAACTCTCTCGCCAGCCTTTACAAGTGGTTTTAATAAATGCGCATATCGTGTTTCATATCCATCCTTGTGTTCAATAATCACCACATTGCCGTAGCTTCCTTGTCTGCCTGCAAATGTGACAGTCCCTTCATAAGATGCACGTACTGTCGAACCGAGATAAGCTGCAATGTCGAGCCCTCTATGAAAACCGTCATATCTTGGCCCAAATCCGCTTGTGATAATGCCAACTGCCGGCCACGTGAATCTCACCCTGAGAGCTTCATCTCTGTCGCCCACACGCACGATTTCAGAATTTGGTTCCACTTCAACTGTTTCTTTTACAAAATTCGAGGAAACAATTTGCCCATTTATATATCTGTTTTCACTTTCTCTGACAAGCTTGCCGTCTGTCCCCGATCTGTCCACAATTCGCTTGCCTTTTTCAAGTGTTTCATCATAATTTACAATCGTAGTTTGCGGAAGTTTTATGGTTTCCGTCTTTTTGTCCCTAATCTCGATGTTCAAACTAAACATATTATTTGATACCACAAGAGGCTCGTCTTTCATGTTTTCACTCACTTCAACAGTAGTTTCCTTTGTCGCCTTTAAAATTTTCGTGTAAAATTCAGATTTACTGAGCACTTTCTCCGAATTTATACTTGCGCTTTTTATTTCAACCTTGTCAATAAAATCAAGTTCCGTGATTTTGGTGTCCACACGAGTATCTGTTGAAACCACTTTGCTCACGAAATAAGTTTTGAGCTGACTTAGCATGTCCAAAATTTCGCTGCGATTTTTAAGTCCACAAATCGGCGTACCATTTTTGTAGACCACCCATGCAATTTCGTACTTTGGCAAATTCTCGGCAAATGCTTGTGCTAATTCCTCCTCGCTCGCATTTTTTCCGAAAAAAACAAAGTCTTTTCTTTTTAGAATATCCTCTTTCTTAATCGTTTTTCCTTCAAAGGTTTTTAACTCTGCTTTCTTAAATGCCTCTTCAATTGTATTTTCGTCTTTTACATATGCGTAAGTTTCGCCATTCTTGTCGTATAAAATTGTCTTTTCCCCATATTTTTGCATCAAAAATCCGAAGATTGCTACTACAAAAAATATAATTACTACATAATTTAAAATTTTCTTATTTTCATTCTTTCTCATAACTATGATAGTTTATCATTTTTTGCTCTCTTTTTCAAATTGCTCTTTGTGGTTTTAATTCCAAAGCATATCAAAAAAATAATAACACTTATTACAATAATCGTAGCCCCGGTTGGAGTACTCAAAATAAAACTTGCCACAATCCCTAAAAGCACTGATACAAATGAAACAAGTGCGCTCACAATTACAGATGCTTTAAAGCTTTTGCAAATTTGAAACGCGCTTATTGCCGGAATTATCGTTAGTCCCGAAATTAAAAGCGTGCCAATCACGCGCATGCCAAGCACAATCACAATTGCTGTCACAATTGCAAGAAGTGCTCTATATAAATCCACATTTACACCTTCAGCTCGTGCAAAATCTTCGTCAAATGTGATAGCGAAAATTCTATTGTAAAAAACAACATAAAATAGCGCCACCACAAATGTAATTACAATCGTAAAATACATTTCTCCATCAGTCACCGCAAGAATAGAGCCAAACATAAACTGATAAATGTCCACACTCATGCCTTTGGTTAGTGACGTAATCATAACGCCAATTGCGAGTGCAACAGATGAAATAAGTGCAATTGCTGCGTCTGAATTAATTTTTTTAGAATCATCTATCTTTAAAATGAAATATGCTGCAATAACCACAATAACCACAGAAAAATATAGCGGCGCAATAGATGCAGCAGCAGCAATTGCAAACGAGCCAAATCCTACGTGACTTAGTCCATCGCCAATCATGGAATAGTTTTTTAAAACTAAACTCACTCCTAAAACCGCGGAAATTACACCAGTTAAAATTCCAACCGCAAGTGCTTTTTGAATAAATGGATAGCTAAACATCGTGAATATTTCACTCATGAATATGCACCCCACTTAGCACTTTGAAAAGTTCGCTCTTCATATAATCCTCTTTTGCACCAAAAAACAAAACTCCCTGATCATTTGCCCCGAGATGAAGCACTGTCTTTGCACAATTTATAATGCTTCTTAAATCGTGAGAAACTGTGACAATTGTTCTCCCATCGGCATTTAATTTATCCAAAGTACTGTAAAAATCACTGGTTCTTAGAGGATCCAGCGATGACGTCGGTTCATCTAAAAATAAAATGTCAGCTCCACGAACGAGTGCACGGGCGAGCATAACACGTTTTTTTTGCCCGCCCGAAAGCTCTGAAATGGATTTATTTAAAATTTTATCCAATTCCAAAAGAGTGCTCACTTCTTGCAGTTTTTGATAGTCATTCTTGTTGTAGAAAAATTTATTCCTTGAAATTATACCGCTCATAATCACCTCTTTTACAAGAGCCGGAAAATTTTTTGCAGCATTATTTTCTTGTGGCACATATCCTATGTCTTTAAAATCTTCCATTGTAATATGTCCGCTGTCCGGCTTTTTTAATCCCAAAATCGTTTTTAAAAGCGTTGACTTGCCTGAACCATTTTCTCCAACAATTACAAGATAGTCACCTTTTTCTATTTCAAAATTCAAGTCATGAAACACTTGCAAATTGCCATAGCTGCAAGTTAGTCCACTGACTTTAATCATCTATTCCTCTCTTCAAAGCTTCTACATTTTTCTTCATAATGTCAAGATAAGTTTTGCCTTGTTCAAATTCTTCTTTGCTAAGATTGTGACATGAATGGAAAAGCATAGGCTCTGCACCGGTTTCATCTGCTATTTGCCTTGCAAGCTTTGGATCTGTAAGCTCTGCATAATAAATCACTTTTGCCTTCTTTTCATTCATCTCGTCAATCATAATTGCCATTTCCTTTGCGGACGGTTCACTGCCTGAAGAACATGTGTCGTAAACGCTTCTTACATCCAATTTATAATCGCGAGCAAAATATTTTAGTGCAAATGGACTTGCGAAATAAATTTTTGGATGACTTGAATTTTTTACCACAGCTTCAAATTCGCTGTCAAGTTCGTCCAAACTCTTTTCGAATTTTTCATAATTTTTGTTGTATTCATCAGCATTTTTTTCATCAACTGCTACAAATCCGTCCAAAATATTTTTTGCCATCACTTTTGCAAGTTTTGGACTTGTCCAAATGTGTGGATCGTATACATGATGATGGTGATGTTCGTGTTCATCGTGGTCGTCTTCGTCGTGGTCGTCTTCGTCATGGTCATCGTGATCATGATCGTCGTCTATATTTTTGATTAATTCAATTCCCTTTGATGCATCCACAATTTTGTCTTCTTCTAATCCCACTCCACTTTTAAGTTGTTTAAACCATTCTTCCATATAATCACCGGTGTAAATCACTATATCAGCGTTTTTTAGAGTCTCAATATCTTTTGGACTTGGCTCAAAACTATGTGAATCAGCTCCCGGAGGAAGCAAAAGAGTTATATTTGCATTTGGTGCAATTTCTTTTGCAAAACTATAATCAGGGAAAAGAGTTGTCACCACATTTAACTTTCCATTTTCTGATGTTTCTACATTTACTTTTTCTTCTTTATTCTCTTTTGGCTCTTTATTTTCAGGAGTATTACACCCCCATACAAATAATAAAACTGCCATTAAAACCACTAAAATACCTTTATTCTTCTTCATATTTAACCTCCTTGCATAAGCATTCGTCACAAACGCCATAAAAAATCAAACTGTTGGTATCAATTGTAAAATTATGATGTGATTTTATATGATGCTTGAAATTTAATAAGTCAATACAATCTAGCACAAATGAACGTCCACATTTTGTGCATTTTAAAGTTGCTGTGTCACGGTCTTTTCTCGCAAGCTTATAGCGAACTTTGCCGCCCACATAATAACTGTTTAAAATTCCTTTTTCAGTCAGCATTTTAACATGTCTGTAAACAGTTGCCACGCCTACTTCTTTGCCGCGAGCTTTTAAAATAGAAACTATTTCGTCGCAGCTGTAATCGTTTCCTTCCTCTAAAAGGGCATCGATATTATTTCTTTGCTCAGTGTTATATTGTCTAGACATTTTTCCTCCACATTTCTTTATTTTTTCATTTTGAAATTGATAATCATTATCCTTTCTTATAATAACACTCTAAATATTCGTCTGTCAATACTTTTTGAAAACTTTTATCAAATTGAAACTTTTTATTTCTATAATTTTTCAAATTGTTTCACAGACGCAGAAATTGGGTATTCATATCTATATAGTAAGGAGAAATATATGAAATTTATTAGTTGGAATGTTAATGGAATCAGAGCTATTTTAAATAAAGGCTTTATGGATTTTTTTAATGCAATTGATGCAGATATTTTCGCAATCCAAGAAACCAAATGTCAAATCGGTCAGGCGGATTTAGAATTGGATGGTTATCACCAATATTGGCATCAAGCCGACAAAAAAGGATATTCCGGCACAGCCGTTTTTACAAAAATAGAACCTCTGAATGTCCGCTATTCCGGAATTGATTTTTTCCAGGATATAGACAATGAAGGTCGCGTACTTGAATTGGAGTTTGAAAAATTTTATTTCGTGAATTGTTACACTCCAAATTCAAAAAACGGACTTTTAAGACTTGACTACAGAGTGATGTGGGAGAGCAGAATGCGCGAATATTTAAATTCATTAAAAGAAAAAAAGCCGGTAGTTTATACCGGTGACCTGAATGTTGCGCACAATGAAATAGACCTGAAAAATCCTGCGCAAAACAGAAAATCGGCAGGCTTTTCAGATGAAGAGAGGGAAAATTTCACTCTCTTGTTAAACGAAGGCTATATTGATACATTTAGATATTTGTACAAAGATAAAAAAGATGTATACACTTGGTGGAGCTATATCACCAAAGCAAGAGACCGAAACGCAGGATGGAGAATCGACTATTTTGTTTTGAGTGATAATGCCCTTCCTGCACTTGTGGATTCAAAATGTTTGATGGATATTTTCGGATCAGACCACTGTCCGGTTATGTTGGATTTTGATGTCACAAAACTTTAACTATTTTTTTAAAAAAATGGGTATATTGAAATATCATAAAATAGTTAGGAGGACTTGTTATGACAGACAGATATGACGATGAATATGAAGAATATAGAGAAAGAAGACAAAAAGAACGCGAAGAACGTCTTAAAAATTTAATTGAAAGACGTCAAGCATATGAACAAAAAAGATCTGACGAAGAAAACGAACAATCAAACACAAATTATGAAAAGCCATATGAACCGGAACCGAAAGCACGAAAGAAAAAAAGGAATATCGGAAATAGTATTTTAACTGTTATTTTATGTGTACTGCTCAGCCTTGGCAGCGGATATTACGGGTCAAAATTGTACATGGAAAAAAATCCTATAGAGGTGTCTGAAAATAATGCACCAAAAGATGTTATAAAAATTGAACCGACCGGCGACGAAGGCGTGGTGGCAGTAGTTGCAAAGAAAGCTCTTCCATCAGTAGTCGGCATAACGACAACTGAGACTGTGAGAGGATTTTTTGGGCTTCAAGATTTAAAGGGCGTGGGTTCAGGAATTATCGTAGACCCAAATGGATACATTTTAACAAACAGCCACGTGGTTGGTGACGGCAAAGCTAAAACAATCGAAGTTTTGCTTGATGACAACACCACGGTTTCGGCAAAGCTTTTGTGGAACGACGCAAGCATGGATCTTGCAGTTATAAAAGTTGAAAAGACAAATTTAGTTGCCGCAGAATTGGCAGACAGTGACAAGCTTACGATCGGCGAAAAAGCTATTGCAATTGGTAACCCTCTCGGACTTGACTTCAACCGTTCAGTAACCGCCGGATATATTTCGGGTATTGGCAGAGCCTTGACTACACAAGACGGCAAGACAATTTCAAATTTGATTCAAACAGACGCGGCAATTAACCAAGGCAACTCAGGCGGACCGCTTCTAAACGCAAAAGGCGAAGTAATCGGCATCAACTCCGCAAAAATCGGTGGCGAAGGTACTGAAGGATTGGGATTTGCAATTCCTATTAACACCGCAAAAGATATTTTGTCCTCTCTGCTCGAAAGAGGCACGGCAACTCCTGTTGTAGTTGGCGTTCAAATCACGGATTATGATTACTACAAGGCATATTTTAGAATTGAAAACGATTATGATGGCGTAATAATTTTGCAGGTGGAACCAAATTCTACAGCTTCGAGAGCAAAATTAATGCAAAACGACGTAGTTCTTAAAATTGACGATGCAAATATTAAAAACACGGACAATTTCAGAACAGCACTAATTAAGTATAAAAAAGGCGATACCGCGACATTTACCGTTTTAAGAAATGGTGAAGAAAAACAAATTGAAGTACAATTTTAAGGAGGAATTATGAACAACTTTTTTAAAGATTTGGGAATAAACTTTTCAAAAGATCCTGAAACTCAAAAAGAAGCATTGGCTAAAAAACAGATTAAAGATTCTGAAGAAAAAATGAATTTTTTGCTGGATGCACTCAATGAAACAGCAAAAAAAATTGCAGGTCAAAACAAAGAATGTTTTGAAATAATCGGCAGAATTATCTACAACGGCAACATTGATTTTAGTGCCATCGGTTTTGACGATGCGGAAATTAAAAAAGCTTTTGAAAGCATCAAAAAAAATGATGAAGAGTTGGACAATCTTGAACAAAAGAAAAACTCAATTATCGAAAGATACACTGACGAAATTGAAATTTTAAAATCTGCCATTAGAGATGAAGCTCCCGAAGAAAAAACCGAAGCAAAGAACGGAGATAAAGCGGATGGCGTAAAGACTGATGTGATTTATTGTGCAGAATGCGGTGCGGAACAGCCAATGGGAGCGATTTTCTGCTCAAAATGCGGAAATAAACTCATTAAATAATCTCTGATAAGAATAGATTACAAATGCTCTAAATTTTTTAAATAAGGAATTGATTTTAAATGGACAGATACAATTACCGTAAGATAATTCTTTTATTTCTCTGTATGCTTGTTATGTTCGGTTGCTCAAAAAAGAAAAACACTATTAATTACAATATAAATGACACAGGAATAAATTATGAAGGTTTGGAAATTGGGGATGACGGAATCCCTTTAAAAAATCAAATTAAAATAAACAATCATGTTTTTAAAATTGAAGCTGATAATCCTACTTTGGAAATTAAAAAATCCGATAAATACGAAATTATATTTACTGCGGACTTACTTGATCAAACCGAACATCATATAATTAAAACAAATGAATTTATCCCTTTTGAAGTCCTGACAATGAAATATGAAAACAAAGAAAAAAGAACCGGCACCGAAGCTTATATTTTAAAAGCAGATATTAAAACGGATTTGAAACAATTTGAAATTCTCAATCTCACCGAAGAAGCCTTTGTTAAAGATGTAAAAACCGGTGAATATAAACTGAAAGATAATATCAGAGATTATGAAATTAAAGAAAAAATAATTATCAAAATAATTGACTGATGATTTAAAATAATCTTTATTAAAAATTTAAACATTGAATAAAATATTAAAATAGACTTTTTTATGACAGTTTCATAAGAAGTCTATTTTTTTCGTGTATTTTTCAACATTTTTGTCTTTTATAAATAAAACAAATAAAATGCATTTAAAAAATAATTATTATTTTCTTGCAAACTGTGTTTTAAATCACTTTATTGGGGTATATATCTAATAACAAAGGAAGAGATAATAATACTAGAGCACAGATTCGAAAAATGGCTAGGTGCAAAAATAGGTTATCATCAAACCTTTGGATAAAAATATCGTGGCACATCAAAAAAACAGAATTTCAAAGATATCTCAAAAAACCTAAGTAAGATTCTTGAAGCAAAGGCTTAGAATCAGTTATAAGATTAACGATTATGGTTGAGGCAAATCGGAGAAAATTAAAACTTAATATGTATGAAAAGAACATAAGCTACACCGAAAAGTTTAAAACAGCTAAGGAACAATAGTGAAAATTAGTATTAATTATTTAAAATCCGAGAAATTGTTTATAAACGTAAGGGAAGACGTAACTAACTGAAATGCGGTTGGAGCGTAAAAATTAAAATTAGCATTTGAAAGGAGAATAGCGAACACTGTGATAGAACCTAAAAATTTAATAAGCCACGAGTAAACTCCCAAGATAAAATAAAAAATAGTCTTGGGAGTTTTTGAGTGCTCATTTTTGTAAGCTATTACATACATAGAAAATTTTATACATTTTATTAATAGGTCGCATAAAAATACCCCTTGCTATTTATTCAACAAAAGGTATATTAGTGCTTATTTTTTTATTGCGTTTCTCACGCTCTTCATAAAGTTTGGTTTTGTGCCATAGTTTAAAACGCCGTTTTCATAAATTCTAATTGCAATATTTCTAATTAAGAATGTGGTTACAATTAATAGTGCAAGCGAAATTGCAATTTCAACCGTATTAACAGCGTTTAGTCCATATCTTGCAATCATGCCGTAAGGGCTTGTTGGCGGGAAAATGCTGAGGAATTTTATTGCTCCACCCGGGTTAGACAAACTAAACATGCAAGTCATAAATGCAATCACTTGCAGAAATGTGATATAGCTTACTGTTGTGTTTAACTCTTCCATTTTTGTTACAAGGCTGCCTGCACAAGCGTAGAGGTACATATACATAATATATCCAATTGCAAAATATAAAAGCATAACTATGACTTGTGAGAACGAAACATTTAGGCTTAGCATTTCTAAAATATTCGCTTCAATGCCTACAGCCTTTGCTATGAGTTGCCCCGCCACAAATCCAAGAATTGCTGCAAGCACAATTAAAATGGTGCTTAGACTGCTTGCATATACTTTTCCGCGAATCAAATTCTTCGGAGTGGTGGATGTGATTAAAATTTCCATGGTTCTGTCGTTCTTTTCTCTTGCCACGTTCATGCTCACCATATTTCCGAAGCTGAGATTGATAAAGTATAGCAAAAGCAAGAATGCGTATGCCAGCCAATAATTTTTTGCAGCATCTGAGCCAAGCACTGTGGTTTCATAGTCGAACTTATTGTTGTACGCTTTTGCAATTTCTTCATCTGTGAGCCCCGCTTCTTTTAAACCATTCAAATTTTCAATTTGCCCAAAAGTTTGCATATATCCTTCAATTTGTCCAACCATTGAGAAGCTGTTGTCTTTTACAAGAGCTTCTTTTTTGTTATCAGAAATCACAAACCCTGCGAACACTTCTCCACTTTTCACTGCATCCTCAAGTTTTGCCCTGTCATCAAAAAATTCTGCATTCAAATTTCGGCTATCCATTGTTTCTTTATCTATATATGGTTTATCCGTTACAATACCAATCAAATCTCCGCCCTTTGTTTCTCCTTTTGAAGATGATATTTCTTTTACAATTGCCGGGATAAAGCTCAAAAGTAGCATTACCACAAAAAGTATTGCGGTTGAAATTATAAAACTCTTTTTTCTAACTCTGTTCAAAAATTCAAATTTAAAAACTGTACCCATAATTACCTCGCATATTCCATGAAAATGTCAGCAATGGTTGGCTTATAAATACCGTAGCTGTCCACGTCAACATTTAGTTTTGCAATGTCTGTGAGAAATTCTTCCCTCTTAACATTGCCCAAGTCTACCACAATTCTGTCCCTTTTAATTTCCGGCTTGTAATTTTTTTCAGAAAGCATATTTTTATAGCTTTCTAAATCAAAATCAAATGGAATAACAAAAACTTTATTTTTTGCCATATCTCGTTTTATGGTTTCAATTTTATCATTAACTTTACAGACTCCATCCGTTAAAATTGCAATATCTGTACATATTTCGTCCACATAACCCATTTGATGGGACGAGAAAAGCGTGATTTTATCTTTGCCCGATTTTTCTAAAATAAGTTCTTTTAAAATGCTCGAGTTGATTGGGTCAAGTCCAGAAAATGGTTCATCCAAAATGATTATATCCGGTTCACACATCAGTGCTTCCACAATTTGAACTTTTTGTTGATTACCCTTGGACAAAGTTTCAAGATTTTTATTCATGCTTTCAGCAAGACCCACTTTTTCCAAAAGTTCCTTTGCTGATTTTTTGGCTTCTTCTTTACCATATCCTTTTAGTTCGCCAAAATAAACGAGTTGATCTAAAATTTTGTTTTTTTGATACATTCCCCTTTCTTCCGGCAGATATCCAATTCTAAAATTATTACGGTCAAATGGAACTCCGTCTAGAGTTATTTCTCCGCTATCTTTTTTTATTACATTCATTAAAATTCTTATAGTGGTGGTTTTGCCTGCTCCATTTTTCCCTAAAAATGCAAGGATATTTCCACTTTCAACTTGAAAAGAAAGTCCTTTTAAAACTTCTTTGTCAGCATAAGCTTTTCTTAAATCTTTAAAGTCTAACTTCATGTGCCCTCCTTGTATGCTTTATTATATCATAAAACACACTTCGAAAGCTATAATGTTGCAAAATTAATTTATATTGTAAGGTACAAAAATTTCAAAAGTTGAACCGCTGCCGAGTCTTGATTCAAGAGTGACTTTGCCTCCCATTATTTCCACTCCGTGTTTAACTATGGATAACCCAATACCGCTTGCATCGGCTTTATTTCTGCTCTTGTCTGCAATATAAAACCTTTGGAATATCTTCTCCTGGTCAAGTTCGTCTATTCCAACGCCGTCATCGCGTACAATGATTTTGAAACCTTTCTTTTCCTCCGACAAATCCACCCAAATATTCCCGTTTTCCTTACCGTATTTAATGCCATTATCCACCAAATTGTAAATCGTTTCTTCCATAACATCTCTCACACCAAAGTAATTCACATCGCTCAAATTTGAATGAATTGCAATGTTTTTAACTTTTGCTTTTGATGCCACCGATTCCAACACTTCATCAATAACAGCTTTTACATTGAAATTCTCTTTTTCTTTGTCTTGTCTTTCTTCAATCTTTGACAAACTTAAAATCTTTTCAATGAGTAAAAGCATCCTATTGCCGGATTTTAAAATCATATCTCCTATTCGTGGTACATCTTCGCTCTTCACCATATTGTTTGTGAGCATTTCTGCGTATCCATTTATAGAAGTTAAAGGTGTTTTTAGCTCGTGAGTTACATTTGAGGTGAATTCTCTTCGTTCAACTTCGAGCATATTTGCCTCCGTTTCGTCGCGAAGCACGATAATTCGTCCCACAAGCGACTCACCCAATACAACAGGAATTATTAAAATCATAATTTGTCTTTCGTCTATTTCAGTGTGAATTCTTTCTTCACTGATTTCTTCTCTGGCTGATAAAATATTGACAAGTCTCTCGTCTCGAATCAAATAGAAAATAGATTTCCCTGTATAATCCTCCGTTTTTTTCTTTCCTAAAAGTTTTATAGCCTTAGCATTGACCATTCTAACTCTATTTACATCGTCAGTGTAAATAATGCCGTCTTGCATATTTCTGAAAATAATTTGCATGGTGTCTTGATATTCCTTCATATCTTCCACCTTTTGTTCTAACTCGGATTGTTGTTCAAGGACCAGACGTTTTAATGGATATAATTCCGGGAAATCGTTACTATTTGTAAAGCCCTGAGATATCTCACTAAATTGTAATTCCAGATCTTTCACCAATTTATTTGAAATATGATTTATAAACAAGAACGCTATTATTAAACCAATGAACAAGATAAATATGATTGGTATAATGGAATCTTTAAAACTTGTCATAATGTTTTTTTGCATTTCTGAAACTCTAAGCACGTTACCGTCTTTCATTCTAGTTGCAAAATAATAGAAATTCACTCCCAAAGTGTCGGATTTTCTAACATCACTGCCATTTCCAAGATCAAGCGCTTCGATAAATTCTTTTCTATCGTCATGCTTTTCCATATTGGCCGCTTCAGTATCCGTGTCATAAAGCACGTCCCCATTAGGATCTATAAGCGTAACTCTGATGCCTCTAAAAGATTTTTTTGCCGTATCAAACACTTTTTCATAGTCATCCATTTCGTTGCTTACGTTTTTTAGAAAATCCAAAACATCAACTAATTTTTTTTCGTGGAAATCTTTGTAACTATCATAAAAATTCATAGTGTTTGCAATAGAAATAATCACCACTGTAAAAATTATTAATAAGGAGAAACTGTTAAATAACTTTTTTTTCATTATTCCTCCAAAATATATCCAACATTTCTAATAGTCTTAATACTTGCAGTTGCATTCATGAGTTTTTGTCTCAAAAATGCCACATGAACGTCTACAGTTCTAGTTTCGCCTAAATAATCGTATCCCCAAACCGCATCCATAATTTTATCGCGAGATAAAACTATGCCCTTGTTTTGTGCAAAATAATATAAAAGTTCGTACTCTTTAAAACCGAGTGAAATTTCGTCATCTCCCACAAGCACTCGCCTTTTTTGAGGGATAATTGTGACATTTCCGACCTTTAGCTCTGCTGTGCTATCACTCGGCTTGTTGCGTCTAATCAAAGCACGCACTCTCGCCATAAGTTCCAAAACTGAAAACGGCTTTGACACATAATCGTCAGCTCCTAAATCCAGCCCCTTAACCTTATCAATTTCAGTTGACTTAGCGGTTAACATCATAACCGGGACATCGCTATATTTTGATCCTCTAATCCACTTTAGAATAAAAATACCGTCTTTTCCCGGAAGCATAATATCTAAAAGTACCAAATTCGGATCATTTTCTTCAAGTGCAGATTTAAATTCCTCAAAATCACGACAGCCTTTTGCAGAGTAACCCTCGTTTTTTAAAGCATACAAAACAAGCTCTCTTATGCTTTCGTCATCTTCAACAATATAAATCATAAATCAGTCCTTTCAAAATATGGATGAGTTCCCGTGTTTTCATAAACTACCCACTCTGCAATATTTTCAGCGTGGTCGCCAATTCTTTCTACATACTTACCAATTTGAATTAAATCGAGTTGAAGCTCCGGATCGTATCCTTCCTTAATTCTGCCCACGACCTTTACTCTTAGTTCCAAAAATGTGTCGTCCACAATATCGTCCATTGCGTCAATATTTTTAACTAAATCAATATCTCCTGACACAAATGCGTCTATCGAATCACTTAGCATTTTCCCCACAGTGTCAAACATCTTTTTTAAAAGCGGCAATTCAAAATCCATCTTTTCAAAATTAATATCTTCACAAATTTCAGCGATATCTTCTGTTTGGTCACCAATTCTTTCCAGGTCGGTGATCATCTTTAAAACAGAGGTCACCACTCTGAAGTCGCCGGCTTTTGGCGATAGTGTTACCAAAATTCTAAGGCTTCTATCCTCAATCTCCTTTTCAAACTCGTCGGTCTTAATATCGTTTCTTGCAACTTTTTTCAAAAGTTCTCTATCTTTATCGGCAATTCCCTTAAAAGTATCTCTTAAATTATTTTCAACGAAAGTGCCCATCTTCACAAGTTCGTTTTTTAAATCGAACAATTCGTTTTCAATATTCATTCTAACCGAACCTCCCCGTGATATAGTCCTCTGTTTTCTTATTCTTTGGACTCATAAATAGCTCCGGCGTATTTCCAACTTCAACCATAACACCATTTAAGAAAAATGCGGTTCTATCTGTTACACGGCTGGCTTGACCTATATTATGAGTAACTATAACAATAGTGTATTTCTTTTTTAGTTCCATTACAAGTTCTTCGATTTTTCCGGTACTGATTGGATCCAAAGCTGAAGTAGGTTCGTCCATCAAAATGACTTCAGGTTCCACTGCAAGAGCTCTTGCAATGCAAAGTCTTTGTTGTTGACCACCTGATAATTCAAGTGCATTTTTCTTTAAATCGTTTTTAACTTCTTCCCAAAGATTGGCTTGCTTCAAAGAAGTTTCTACAATTGCTTCTAATTCTGATTTCTTTTTTACTCCATGAGTTTTTGGCCCATAAGTAATGTTATCGCTAATACTCATTGAAAAAGGTGTAGGAGTTTGAAAAACCATTCCCACTCTCTTTCTAAGAGCATTTACGTCAAATTTTTTATCATAAATATCTTGTCCGTCAAGAGTAATTAAGCCTTCAACTCTCGAACCGTCAACCAAATCGTTCATACGATTTAAACATTTAAGAGTTGAACTCTTTCCGCATCCTGATGGTCCTATAAAAGCAAGAGCTTGATTTTTTATAACATCTAAACTTAAATCTTTGACAGCAAGAAAATCACCATAATACAAATTTAAATTTTTAATTTGCATTTTATTTTCCATTTTCCTTACCTCCGATTTGTTTTGCAAGCACCGTGCTTATCCAGTTTAGAATAAATATAATAATCAAAAGCACAACTGCAGTTGCATAAGCTTCATTTGTATATCTGGCTTCATTTGAAAGTTTGTACATGTGAAGCGAAAGTGTAATACCCGGGTCTTTTAAGCTCTTCGGAATATTTGTAGATGTTCCAAGCGTGTATAAAAGAGCCGCAGTTTCACCTATAACTCTTCCAATTGCAAGAATTATACCGGACAAAATTCCCGGCATTGCAACCGGCAAAATTACCTTAAAAATTGTTCTTAGTCTACCGGCACCTAGTGCAAAACTACCAAGTCTATAAACTTTTGGCGTGGATAAAAATGCTTCTTCGGTGCTTCTAACAATAAGCGGTAAAATCATAATTGACACCGTAAGCGTACCGGATAAAATGCTCCAGCCCATTCCCAGTGCTATGGAAAAAAACAAATAACCAAATAGACCATACACGATTGATGGAATTGCACTCAAAGTTTCAGTCACAATTCTAATTACTTTAACCAATCTTGAATCGGATTTGCTGTATTCAGCCAAATAAATTCCTGTAAAAACTCCAATTGGCCCGGCGATTATAATTGATAAAATTACAACTGCAAATGTTGAGATAATTGCCGGAAACATTGAAACGTTTTTAGAATTATAGTGAAGGTCAAAAAGCGAAAGTTTTAGATTAGGTATACCTTTAATACAAATAAATAAAACTATTCCGACTAAAACTCCTACTGATATAATTATACCCGTGTAAGTCAATAATTTATAAAAATATTCTTGTATTTTTCTCTTTGTTTTAGTATCCATTATTCTTTATTTCCTTTACCCTTAAACACAAGGAACATTCCGTTTATTATTAGAATAAACACGAACAATATGCAAGCCGTTGCAAAAAGAGCTTCTCTATGTTCACCGGCTGCATAACCCATTTCAAGCACAACATTCGCGGTCAGTGTTCTTATTCCTTTTAAAATGTCGGTAGTAATTCTAGGTTGGTTACCAACGACTAAAATTGTAGCCATGGTTTCACCAATAGCCCTTCCAATGCCTAAAATAACCGCTGCCATAATACTATGCTTTGCGGCAGGTAATACAATTTTCATAACCGATCTTCCATGACTTGCCCCTAGTGCAACACTTGCTTCATAATATTTACTATTAACTGCGTCCAGCCCTGCTTTAGAAATAGCGATAATAGTCGGTAGGATCATAATGCCCAAAAGAATCGATGCTGCTAATATCGAAATACCATGACCACCAATATTATCTCTAATAAAAGGCACAATCGTTTGAAGTGCAAAGAAACCATATATAATAGAAGGAATGCCTGCCATCAAATTAAGCATTGGCATTAAAAATTTCTTTAACTTTTTTCCAGCTTCAAAAGATAAAAATAAAGCCGCGAAAATCCCAATCGGAACCCCTATCAAACTTGCTAAGAAGGTGACTACAAATGATGCATAAATCATTGGAAGGATTCCGTAGGATGGCGGATTTGTTGCAGGCGACCATTTAGTACCAAATATAAAGTCTACTCCATATCTGATTATAAATGGCATACCTGTCTTAAATATAAAGTAACATATTACTACAAATGCTGCAATAGAGATGATTGAAGCAAGCATAAAAACATACTTCATGAATTTTTCTTTGAAATTACTTTTCATCTCTATCGCCTCTAATTATTATTCTACTTCTGACCAATCTTTTGCATCGCCAACAAAAATGTTGTGGATGTTGTCTAGAGTGATATCATCAATTGGATTGTCGTTGTTTACTATAACGGCGATACCATCCATAGCAATAGTTACGCTTTGAACTTTTTCTAATTCTTCAGGTTTTAATGCACGGCTGCTCATACCAATTTCTGCAACGCCTTCTGTTGCTGCTTGTATACCTGCCGACGAACCGTTTGATTGGATATCTGCTTCAAATCCCGGATTTAATTCCTTATATTTGTCAACCAATTTTTCCATGAGTGGAGTTACAGATGTTGAGCCTGCAATAGCTATTCTTCCTTCAACATTTGCCGGCTTATATTCTTCTGTTGTATCCATTGGAATGCATCCGTCAGCTTTAACTATTTCTTGTCCGTCTTTACTTAGAATGAATTTAATAAAATCTTTTGCAATATCGCTTAATTTTTCTTCATGATAAGCGAGCATAAATGGTCTTGCGATTTTGTAATCTCCGGCTATAATGTTTTCCGGAGTTGCTTCGACGCCGTCAACCTTAACTGCTTTAACGTCATCATTTAAAGAACCAAGGCTGATATAGCCAATTCCCTTTTCATCTCCATTAACTGCTGTAATCACACCATCAGTTGCATTTACTATTGTTGCTTCTTCATAAGTGTTGTCAACTTCTTCACCCTTATCGTTCTTTGTTAATATCTTTGTAATTTCTGTGAAAGCTCCTCTTGTACCTGAGCCAACCTCTCTGCTTACAACGTGAATTTCTCCACTGAATCCAGTCGATTCTTCTTTTGAGTCTTCTTTTGTTTCTTCTTTCTTTTCTTCAGTTTTTACAGTTGTTTCTGGTTTTTCTTCCGACTTCTTGTCGTCTGTCTTCTTGCAACCAACAAAAATTAACATTGCTGCAATAACAATTGCAAAAGTTTTCAAATACTTCATTTACATATCCTCTTTTCTAAGATTTTAAGAGCTAACCTCTTACACCCCTATAATAGCCATCATTTGTAAAATGACAATTCCCTTATTGTTAAATATATGTAAAATTGATAAAAAACGTAAAAATAATTTTACAAAACGTGATTTACGGCTCAAAATCTACAATTTAAAAACGAGATGCTTTGACAATCGAACTGCTTTCTTATATAATCAAAGTGTATGATATTTAGGAGGTGTATTATGAAATTAAGAATAGAAGAAAATCGTGGTATAACGGTAAAATTTTTTGTAAAAGACCGCGAATACAAATGCAAAACATTGAACGGCTTTAAACAAAACCATTTCTTTAACATGGATTGTGGCGAAGTATTTTTGAATTACAAATGTGAAAACGAAAAACTTTTAGTCGGCCTTGGCAATGAAAAAGATATAGATGCAGACTCACTAAAAATTGCCGGATTAAAGCTCGGAGAAAGAATTAACACATATAAAATCGAAACTCTAACAATTGAAGTGCCTGAATTAAAAGAATTCTCAAAAAAAGAAACCGCTTTACTATTATTAGAGGGACTCCTAAACTCCACCTACACTTTTGACAACTACAAAAAAGACAAAAAAGAAATCACTTTAAACGAAATCGTAGTTGAAAAAGAATCTTCAGGCGACCTAGATGAAGAAGACTTAAAAGAATTGATGTCAAAATGGAACGGAATCAAATTTGCACGCGACCTTGTAAACACTCCAGCAAACGATTTATATCCTGAAACACTCGCTCAAGAAGCTCTAAAGTTGGAAGAATTTGGCGTAAAGGTAAAAGTGTTTGACAAAACTGAAATTGAAGAAATCGGAATGGAAGCTTATCTATCAGTGGCTCGCGGTTCAAAAAAAGACCCGAAACTCATCGTTATGGAATATTTAAACGGTGAAAATGCTCCACTTGCTTATGTCGGAAAGGGTTTAACCTACGATTCAGGCGGATACTCATTAAAACCAAGCGACGGAATGAAAACCATGAAATCGGACATGGGCGGATCTGCTGCTGTAATCGGTGCAATTAGAGCAATAGCTGAAATGGGACTAAAAGTAAATGTGGTTGGTGTTGTGGCCGCTTGCGAAAATATGCTAGATGGCGGCGCATATAAACCGGGCGACGTGATCGGTTCATTAAGAGGCTTAAAAATTGAAGTAGATAACACCGATGCCGAAGGCAGACTCACGCTTGCCGATGCAGTTTGCTATGCCGAAAAAACCTACAAACCGAAAATGATCGTAGAACTATCAACTCTTACCGGTGCTTGTCTGGTTGCAACAGGTGCTCATGCATCTGGCGTGCTTGGAAATGATGAAGACTCAATTGAAAAAGTTCTTAACTGTGCAAAAAAAGAAAACGAAAGATCGTGGATGCTCCCTCATGGAAAAGATTATCAAGAACTAAATAAATCTGAAATCGCCGACATTAAAAACACAGGTGGCAGATGGGGCGGTGCATCAAGCGCCGGAGAATTTGTGGGTGCATTCGTTAAAGACACCAACTTTGTACACATCGACATTGCAGGCCCTGCATACAACAGTGAAGCCTTTAAAGCTGAACCAAAAGGTGCAACCGGTCACATGGTAAAAACTCTTTATAGACTGGCAAAAAAGAATAAATAATAAAATATTGGGCGAAAAGTTCGATTAACTTCGAGCTTTTTTGCTCTACATAAAGGAGAATAAAATGATATTATACTTTAGCGGAACCGGCAACAGCAAATTTGTTGCAGAAAAAATCGCCGTAGAAACCGGCGATGAGATAATTGATATCAAGAGCAAACTTAAAACGAACAGTCAAAGCGAACTCGTATCTAATGAAAAACTTGTAATCGTAACGCCAACCTACGCTTGGAGAATCCCAAAAATTGTGAAAGAATATCTTTTAAAAACAAAAATTACCGGAGCGAAAAGAGTTTGGTTTGTAATGACTTGTGGCGGCTCAAACGCAAATGCGGACAAATACAATAAACTCTTAAGCGAAAAGCTTTCTCTTTCATATATGGGCACCGAACAAATTGTGATGCCCGAAAACTATATTGCAATGTTTAGCGTGCCAAACAAAGCTGAATCCATAAAAATCGTTCAAAAAGAAATTAATCACATTAAGAATACTGCTGAAATCATAAAATCTAACAAACCATTTGTCAAAGATAAAATAAAGTTTGGCGAAAGACTCTCCAGCCGTTTTATCAATCCAATCTTTTACCCGATGTATGTGAAAACAAGGAAATTTGAAGTAAAAAACAGCTGTATAAGCTGCGGCAAATGCGAAAAAGTTTGTCCGCTAAACAATGTGCACCTCGTAAACGGCAAACCTACTTGGGAAAACACCTGCACGCATTGCATGGCTTGCATCTGCTATTGCCCGGTGAACGCAATAGAATACGGCAAAAAGACTAAAAACCGATACAGATACAATTTTGAAAGTTTGGGAATAAAATGAGTTTTTAAAAGCTTACTAAGTGCATGAAATGTGCACTTTTTTATTTGTTTGTGAAAGTGCTATAATTATAATATATCAATAAATTTTGCACACCATGATAAGGAGTGATTTTATATGTTTGGGGCAATAATTGGAGACATTGTGGGTTCAGTTTACGAATGGGATAATATTAAAACAAAAAATTTTCCATTCTTTCGTAAAGATTGCCATTTCACCGATGATAGTGTGATGACAATTGCAGTGGCAGATGCGATTATGAATGGCGGCTTACGCGACAATTTTATAGATTCTATGAAAAAATTTGGTAGAGCTTACCCGGCCGCAGGCTATGGCAGTCATTTTAAAAAATGGCTCTTTGAAAGCGACCGCGAGCCATATGGTAGCTTTGGAAATGGTTCAGCAATGCGTGTTAGCCCATGTGCTTGGGCATCTCCACTTGATTTGGAAAAAGGTTTTAAAAAATCTCAAACACTCGCCCGCCTATCTGCGGATGTCACACACAATCATTCCGAAGGCATAAAGGGTGCACTCGCCACAAACGATGCGATTTTTCTTGCGAGATATTACTCTCGAAAAATAGAACTTCACGAGTTGAAACAAAAAATTAAAAATCATATCGAAAGCGAATACGGCTATGATTTAAATTTTACATTAGATGAAATACGACCGTTTTATAAATTTAGTGCAACATGCCAAGAAACAGTGCCACAAGCAATTGAATCATTTTTAGAAAGTACTGATTTTGAAGACGCGATTAGAAATGCGATTTCAATCGGTGGCGATAGCGACACAATTGGTGCGATCGCCGGCAGCATTGCAGAAGCTGCATATGGAATTCCGGACGAGATAAAACAAAAAGCATGTCAATTCCTTGATGCTCCATTAAAAGAAGTGATTTTTAAATTTGCTGAATTTATCAAATAATATAAAAATAAACCTACAGACAAAATTGTTTGCAGGTTTTGTTTTATATTATTTTATAAACATTTTATAATTATATCTTGCAATGTAATACTTTGTGTAATATATTTCAAACATAAACCTTTATTATATTTTTAAAAAAAT
The DNA here is from genome assembly GCA_022778715.1 of Ezakiella sp. Taxonomy (GTDB): domain Bacteria; phylum Bacillota; class Clostridia; order Tissierellales; family Peptoniphilaceae; genus Ezakiella. Next base: position 90,175 of record JALFRW010000005.1, on the reverse strand, counting down.
TTTTTAACAAATATTATATTTATGTGATTAAAATTATATATTTTAAAATCTTTATGATATAATATATAACAAATAAATTACTAGAGGTGAATTATATGAAATCTAAAAAGAGATTATCCCTTCCTATTCAAATTTTGATAGGACTTATTGCAGGTGTTATCGTTGGTATTTTACTACAAAACACTCCGAACGCAGCAGACACTTATATCAAACCGATTGGTACAGTTTTCCTCAATCTAATCAAACTTGTTATCGTCCCACTCGTATTTTCATCCTTGATAGTTGGCGTGGCTGACTTAAAAGATGCAAAAGAAATCGGCAAAATCGGTTTAAAGACTTTCGTCTACTTTTTCGTCACAACTGCATTTGCAATTATAATTGGACTTGCACTTGCAAATATTTTTGACGTTGCATCGGGATTCGTACTTCCTTCAGACGAGCTTGCTTTTGAAGCAAAAGAAGCTCCAAAATTTATCGACACACTTGTCGGAATTATTCCATCAAACCCGCTAAAAGCTCTCGTTGACGGACAAATGCTTCAAATCATCGTTTTCGCACTAATAATTGGAGCAGGAATTTTACACACCGGTAAAAAAGGCGAATTCTTGTTTAAAGTTTTTGACGGACTTCAAGAGGCAATGATTATTATTACAAACGGTGTTATGAAAGTGGCTCCATACGGGGTATTCGGGCTTATTACACCGGTTGTTGCTTCAAATGGTCCTCAAGTCTTACTTCCTTTATTAAAAGTCATAGCCCTTGTATATGTCGGATGTTTCGTTCAAGCTATGATTGTTTACGCCGGATCAATCTCTCTCATTTCAAAACTTCCTGTTCACACCTTCTTTAAAAAAGTTTTTGCTCCATGGGCACTCGCATTTACAACATCATCTTCCGCCGGAACACTTCCTGCAGCACTCGAATGTGCACAAAATGATTTGGGCGTTTCAAAGCCAATCGCATCATTTGTGTTGCCGCTTGGCTCTACAATTAACATGGACGGAACAGCAATCTATCAAGGTGTTTGTGCATTATTTATCGCACAAGTTTACGGACTCGACTTATCTCTTAGTCAACAACTAACAATCGTTCTAACAACTCTACTCGCTTCAATCGGAACCGCCGGCGTTCCGGGAGCCGGCATGATTATGCTTGCCATGGTGCTTCAAGGCGTTGGAATTCCTGTTGAAGGAATTGCTCTTGTTGCAGGCGTGGATAGAATTTTCGATATGGTTAGAACTTCAATAAACGTGCTCGGCGATATCACATGCTCTGTTGTAGTTGCAAAATCTGTTGGGCAACTGGACGAAGAAGTATTTAGAACAACAAAAGCAAATATTTCAAAATAAATTCATTTAAAAAAGGAGCTTAAGCTCCTTTTTTTTTGTGTTTTTTACATTCAAAAATGACATAGAAATTATCGTCATTAAGTTTTCCTAATTTGAATTATAAAAAATTGTATATTCTAAAAATAAGCTACTTTCCCAATATGTTCTTTCTAATTTAAATATTAGAAGATTTCCCGGAAATTTAATATTCATTATTTTTCTTTTAATTTACTGGTTCTCTCTTCGTAATATTTAAATTTCCTTTCTTGTCAAATTTGTTTTTCTTAATATAGTTTCTACTTCCGTGATTATAGTGTACAATTAATCAAAAGCGACAATCAAGTTTTTTGATATTCTTCTAATTTGTTTCTATCACTGCCTCATCATATTTTGGCATTTTCTTCATTTCTCTAGTCATAAAAAATACTGCGAGAATAAATGTGAGTAAATCTGCCGTAGGTGCTGCATAAATTATTCCATCAAGACCAAAAAACTTTGGTAAAATCACCATAAGAGGCAATAATATAATCATTTGTTTAGAAAGTGCCAAAAGTGCACCTTCGCGAGCTTTTCCAATTGCCGGGAAGAATGTGGAAATTGAGATTTGTATTCCATTTAAAAACATCAGTGCTAAAAATATTCTCATATATCTTATCCCAAATTCAAAATACAAATCATTTCCGCTGCCAAAAATCAATATGATTTGTCGAGGGAAGATTTGAAATATTGCAAATGCAACAAGCGAAATTATAAAATTTGTCTTTAAAAGCAGTTTTACAGTTTCTCGAACTCTGGTGAATTTTTTTGCACCATAATTGTATCCGCAAATCGGCTGCGCACCTTGCACCATTCCAATAACAATTGATATAAATATAACATTTACTTTTGCGACAATTCCTGCAATTGCAATTGCAATGTCACTTCCATAAACCGATTTCGCACCATAAATTTTAAGTAAATTATTTGAAGTTATTTGAATAATCAAGTTTGAAAATTGAAATACAAAAGATGTAATTCCAAGCGAAACAATTGTTATTACTTCGTTCCATCTTGGTATAAAATCGTCTTTATTAAACTTTACCGATTTAAATCTCGGAAAATACATAACTAAAATTATAGCCGACAAAATTTGACTTATTACGGTTGCCCATGCAGCACCTGCAATTCCCATATCAAACACAAAAATAAAAATAGGGTCTAAAATTGTATTTAAAATTGCACTGATCACGATTGCCATCATAGAATATGTGGACGAACCGTCCGCGCGTACGAGCGGATTAATTCCGGTTGAAAATAGCAAAAAAGGAATTCCATACGAAGTAATACCTGTATATTCCATTGCATAATTCATTATTTGGTCTGTCGCACCAAATAGGATCATAAGCGGTTTTAAAAAAATTCTCACTAATATGCATAGAACTACACCTATAATTAAAAGCATGCCCGCAGCAGTTCCTGCCACCGCTTTTGCTTTTTTCGAATTGCCACGTCCCAGCTCCAGATTGAAATTTGATGCTGCGCCAATTCCCGTCATAAGTCCGATAGCCATACAAATTGTGGTGAGCGGAAATGCTATACTCGTTGCCGCGTTTCCCAAAAAACCAACACCTTGCCCAATAAAAATTTGATCCACAATGTTATAAAGTGAATTCACCACATTTGCAATTACTGCCGGCACCGCAAGCGAATATAAAAGTTTATTTACCGGCTTATAAGCCATTGGATTTTCATTTGTATTACTGTAATTCATAAAATCTCCTTTCTGCATAATTTATATATAACAATTTCAGCCGCTCACCCACATTAATCTGTGGTGATTTTCGGATTATAAGTAAATCAAAATCAAAGTCACACGATTTTAATATGTGATTAAAATACCAAAAAAAAGCTTTTCCTATTCATCTAATCAATTTCTGCTTAAAACTAATAATCTACAAAAATATCGCCTTTTAATATTATATAAATATGCAATATCTACAATATGTATTATATAAAAAATTGTTCAATTTTACAATAGCTTTATTTTTCAATTTTATAATCGCTCTTAAACATAGTATATGAATCAATTATATTTTTAAAAAAGTTTACTTTATGATATAATATAATATTAATACATATTGTTGAGAGGAAAAAATGCAAAACAGACAAAGTAAAATAAATTTTATTACAAACGGAGATATTTCAAAAGTAATTATGCGGCTATCCGTTCCGCTCATGATTTCAAACTTAACAAAGACCTTATACGGCGTAGTGGATGGCATATATGTAGCACAACTTTCAAGTGAAGATTACGCAGCTACCGCCTTTATTTGGCCGCTTCAATATTTATTCATCGCTTTTGGACTTGGAATAAATGTAGCTGCAACATCGCTTATGAGTCAAAAGCTTGGAGCCGGCAAAAAAAATGACGCACAAAACTACGCCATGCACACACTTATAATTTCAGTCATAATGGGAATAGTTTTTACTGCAATGCTATTTTTTGTTTCCCCATTTGCATTAAAATGGATGGGTGTAAAAGGCTCTTTTCTCCAAAAATCTACAACTTTTTTGCAAATAAATGCAATCGGATTAATATTTGACCTGATTTTTTTTGGCTATCAAGCAATTTTAAATGCACAAGGCATGACTAAATCCATCACAGTTATCTCGGCAATTTCATCCCTCGCAAATGTTATTTTAGATCCATTTTTCATTTTTGAAAACGTGCTTGGAATCCCGGGATTAAACATGGGACTTCGCGGTGCTGCATGGGCAACTGTAATTTCAAAAGTGCTTTTAGTGGTAATTTCAATCGGCGTGGTTCGAAAAGAATCCGAAATAAAAATAGACTTCAAAGAATTTAAATACAATTCCAAAATCGTAAAGACCATGTTTGGAATTTCTGTGCCAGCTTCCCTTGGAAACTCCGGCGAAGCGATCGGATTTACAATTTTAAACGGATTTATTCAAAGCTATGGCACGACAACTCTTGCCGCATTTGCTATGGGAAACAGAATTTCAGACATTTTTAACCAAGCATCAATGGGCATCGGCATGGCACTAACTTCAATTATCGGACAAAATTACGGTGCCGGGAAAAATAAAAGAACCGAAGAAATTTTCGTGCGTGCAAATAGTATAATCACGTTTTTCTCAATCTTTGCTGCGGCAATTTTAATAATTTTTAAAGACCCGCTACTTTCAATCTTTATTAAAGATAAAACAGACATTGAACTTTGGCGGCAAGCGAGCGAATATATGTACTACTCCGCAGCAATCACATTTTTTATGGGATATTTCTCAGCAATTAACGGCTACTTCCAAGGACTTGGAAAAACTAAATTTACAATGTTTTTATCACTTGCTAGATTGTGGCTGCTCCGTTTGCCGATCATTATGGCACTAAAATATTACACAAACCTAGGCTCAACTGGAATTTGGATTTCAATGCTCTTATCTAATGCAATCACAGTTGGTTTTGGTTTTATAATGTACATGAAACAGCAAAAAAAATTAGCGCAAGATTAAATTGTGCTTTTTTTTTGCATTAAAATGTTATTCGCTTGACAAAAAACATTTATTGGAGCATTATAATAGTAAAAATACATACATTTTTTAGACAATATAAAGGTGGTGACAAAATTGTCAAACGAAAATCATGACTTGGGTAAGCTCGCCAAAGACCGCGGAAAAATAATAATAAGAACTAGCATCGTTGGAATCATCACAAACTTTGCGCTCGCCGGAATAAAAGTCTCAATTGGTCTTATCACAAACTCTATCGCAGTTATCCTAGACGCCATAAACAATTTGTCCGATTCGCTCTCAAGCGTCGTCACAATCATTGGCGAAAAGCTCGCCTCGAGAAAGCCTGACAAAAAGCATCCAATGGGTCACGGCAGAATTGAATATATTAATGCGATGGCGGTGTCGGCACTCGTTTTGTGTGCCGGCATCACCTCGCTCTTAGAAAGCATAAAAAAAATAATAAATCCGTCAGTCGCAAATTACAGCGTGACCTCAATTGTAATTATCGGAATCACTGTTGTAGCAAAACTCATTTTGGGAAAATATGTTCAAAGAGAAGGGAAAAAAGTGAAATCCATGGCACTCATCGCCTCAGGCTCGGATGCACTTTTTGATGCAATTATTTCTCTTTCGGTGCTAATTTCTGCTGTAATATTTATGCTCCGGAATGTGTCGCTTGAAGCATACGTTGGAATCGTAATATCAGCATTTATGATTAGATCCGGCCTTAAAATGATGGGCGAAACCATAAATAGCATCATCGGGCAAAGAGCAGACAAAGAAACAATCGACAAAGTAAAAAGCATTTTGCAAGCAGAAGACGCAGTCAACGGAGTTTATGACTTGGCGCTTTTTAACTATGGTCCAAACAAATTCTACTGTACCGCTCACTTGGAACTTCCGGATACGATGACAGTTGACGAAGTGGACCGACTAACCAGAAAATTGCAATACGAAGTATACGAAAAACTGGAAATAATTTTACTTAGCGTTGGTGTGTACTCGCTAAACACCAAAAATGACAAAGCCGCCGAAATCAGAAAAAACGTTCAAGAACTCGTGCTCGCTCACAAATGGGCTCTACAGTTCCACGGATTTTATGCATACACTGAAGAAAACGTTATGCGCTTCGACGTAGTGCTAAGCTTTGACGTCGACATAAATACAGCACTCGACATGATAAAACGCGAAATAAAAGAAATCTACCCTGAATACGAAGTGCAAATCACTCCGGACGTCGACTACAGCAATTAAAATAGGCTACCCGCCACCATAAATGTAAACGACTTCACAATTCTTCTCATATCGCAGTCGAAAGCTTCATCTGTAATTAAACTACTCCACTCGACTTCTCAAACTCATGAATGCGATCATTTAAATTGTACTTTTAAAAGAATTTCTTAACTTTTTCTAGTTATATATTGTCCTCCATTTATATACTACTTCTTAAAAATCAATATAATAATGATAATCTGCTATACTACTCCAAACTCTGATAACCATTCTTCAAAATTTTTCTTACTCATAATCCCCTAAAAATTTGAAATTAATAACTCATTTATTTTTCCTCTTAACTTTGAGTTTTAAATTAATCATTTTGTTGCCTCTACTCTTTTTACTTCAAAATCTGAATATAAATCATCATTGTCGTTAGGATCTGTGTTTTTCGGATCGGAATTGCTTAGCAATATCTTTGCTCCATTAATTCTATTCTAAGAACAAAGAACTGCAACTCTCCTTTGAGACATTCCCCATTTTTTTCGCAGCTTCTCTTGCAGATATATAATCATGCTGCACCTCTTTACTATTTTCATAATTTATTATATCCTAATATGGAACAATAGAAGAACAATATATTTATTGACTTTTAATACCATTTATTTTATTAAACTCTCTTGATGGTATTAATGTGTTAAGTTGTCCATAAAAGTTGTTTTTTAACAATAAAGAAGCGATTATAGATTAATTTGTCTTTATAACGTCTATTTTGAAGTATATAACTCCACCTAATAAAAAGTTTTTTTACCACTTTATTAAATTAAATACATTAAAGATATATAATAAAAAGGAGACTCCAGTCTCCTTTTATTTTGCTTCATAAATTACGTCTAAAACTTGTCCATCGCGATATTCCATATATCCGATTGCACGGCGTTCTTTTTCTTGTTGTTTTTCAGGTTTTCCTATAATTGAATCTTGCAATTCTTTTAGTTCGGAAATAGTCATTGCGTTTATGCCTTTTGATTTTAAAAGTTCGAGCAAGTCTTTTCTGTTTTCATTAACTGCAACTCCCCTTTCGGTTACCACGACGTCAATCGTTTCGCCCGGGGTTGAAATTACACCAACTCTGTCCACGATTAGTGGAATTCTGGATTGGAATAATTTAGAAACTATGATTGAAACTTTAGCGCCGTATGCTGTGTCTTGGTGTCCGCCGGAACCGCCCATGATTACACCGTCGTGACCGGTAGTTACATTTACGTTGAAGTTGGTGTCAATTTCTGTTGCGCCGAGTATTACAAAATCGAGCCCATTTACGATTGGGTCGTGATATGGTGAAGCGTATTTTTCAGCAGACATTGAAATATGGTTTGGGTCGTTTTTAATATCTTCTGCACTCTTTAGATCGAAACATTGTACATCGTATATTTTTTCAAATAGTCCGCGATTTTTCATGTCGCACAAGTCGCCGGTCACTCCACCGGAAGCAAATCCGCCCTTTATTTCGTTAGCTTCCATATAGTCACCAAGAAATTTTGTAACTGCAAGGCTAACTCCGCCGGCACCTGATTGGTAGTTCATTCCGTTTTTTACAAGTCCCGTTGCAACCATTACTTCCACAGTTTTTTGTGCAATTCTTAGTCCAACTGGGTCTTTTGTGATTTTCGTAGTGCCCGAGATTATTCCATTTGGATCCCCGATTTTGTCCACTTTTACTATATAGTCAATTCTTTCGCTTGGAATTTCCGTCTTGCTTTCATAGTCTAAAATTGTGTCTGTTATTGCAACTTTTTTCTCCGCCATAATTGAGTCTGCATAAGCGTATCCCAAGACTCCGCAGAATGCGCTGCCTTCTGTTGCAGAAATATTTCCATGAACATCTGTTGCAGGACTTGCAATAAATGCAACGTCGATTTTGATGCTGCCTTCCATGATTGCACGAGCTCTGCCGCCGTGAGATTGCATCACGAGCGTGCCTTTTAATTTGCCATTTGAAATCGCTTGTGCCACCGGTCCCGACATATATGAAGTGATAACATTTTTAATCGTGCCATCTTCGATTAACGGAACAAGCGGTTCGTTGCAAGGGAAAATTGAAGATTGAACGAGAGTTAAATCTTTAATGCCTCTTTTTTTTATTTCAGCCATAATCATATTTGTGACAAAGTCGCCGTTTCTTAAGTGATGATGAAAACTAATTGCAGCTCCGTCTTTTAAATCTAATTTATCAAAAAGCGAATCCATATTTTCTAAAATTTTGCTCGATTTATTGGTTTTATCCACAGGTTTGTATTCTGCGTTTAAATAATCTTTATTTAGTAATGAGTTCATTCATAGCCTCCGTAAATTCGCCCGATTGTTTAAGCACGTCAGTTGCACGCAAAATTATTGGTTTGTCAACCATTTTTCCGTCTAAGCTAAATGCCCCCTTACCCTCTTTTTTAGCTTGTTCAAGTGCCTTAAACACGCGTAGTGCATGATTGATGTCTTCTTTTGTCGGAGCAAACACTTCATTAACTACATCCACATGGCGTGGTGAAATAAGAGCTTTACCGGTCATTCCAATTTCTTTTGCCTTTAGAGTGTCCAACTTTAAACCTTCCATGTCGTCGGTATCTGTCCATGGAGTATCTACTGCTTGAACGCCGGCAGCTTTTGCCGATGCAACAATTTTTGCACGTGCATACTCGATTTCTTTGGATTCTTTTGTACGCTTTGCACCAAGGTCCAAAGTTAAATCTTCAGCTCCTAAAAGCACACCCACCGTTCTTTTAACTTTGCTTAGCACAAAATAGGATAGTTCAAGAGAACTTGCAGTTTCGATTAGTGCAAAGATTTTAAGATCTGTGCCATCTAGTTTTTTGTCTAAAATTTCTATGTTTTCAGTGTCAGCTTTTGCAAGCATTAGTCCTTCAATTTTTGTTTGTTTTAAAGCTTTCACGTCTTTTTCAAAAAATGGCGTATCCGGTGGATTGATTCTAACGAAGATGTCGTAAGGTTTATCTCCGGCGAATGTATTTAAATATGAAACCGCCATATCTCTTGCGGCGTCCTTGTTGTCAAGACTAACAGCGTCTTCAAGGTCCACAATATATGCGTCAGCACCTAGCACGTCCATACTCATTAACATTCCCGGATTATTTCCCGGAATAAAAAGCATCGTCTTATAATTCATCACCAGACCCCCTCATAACTGCAGTTTTAACTCTTGCCTTGATTGCAAAAGGAAGGGCTCCTCTGTCATCAATTGTAACATTCGCATTTTCAACACCTAGTTCTTTTAATTCCTCCAAAACTGTGGATTTTATTGAATCAAAATACATATCTGAAACCACGCTGTTTATTCCGATATTAATTCCGCTATCTGCCGGAGAAACCGTGACAATAAGGTCATTACTCTCAAAAGAACCTGCGCGAGCTTCCTTATTTATCTTTCTTGGCATTTAAATATTCCTCCACTCCAATTTCGTATAAATTGTTTCCATTGCTGTCGATGATAACTGTTGCCGGAAAATCTTCCACCACAAGTCTTCTAAAAGCTTCTGCTCCCAGATCTTCGTATGCAATGATTTCGCATTCCTTGATTCTGTCTTTAATTATTGCGGCAGCTCCTCCGATTGCAGCAAAATATACTGAACCCGTTTCTTTGATTTTATCGATTACTTTCTCATTTCTTCTGCCTTTTCCAATCATTCCCTTAACGCCCCAATCCATGAGTGTTGGTGAGAACGGGTCCATTCTGTAGCTTGAAGTTGGGCCGGCACTTCCTATAACTTCGCCCGGAGCTGTCGGTGTTGGTCCAACATAATAAATACAAGCTCCCACCGGGTCAAATGGCAACTCTCTGCCTGCTTTATAATCTTCCACAAGTCTTGCATGAGCAGCGTCACGAGCGGTATACACTACACCGGAAATTAAAACGTTGTCTCCTGCTTTTAAATCTTTTAAATCTTCTCTGGTAAATGGTGTCTTTAAATGTATCATAATTCACCTCTAAAACTTATGTGTTTCGTGACGAGTTGCGTGACAGTTTATATTCACAGCAACCGGCAATCCTGCGATATGAGTCGGTGCGGTTTCAATCAAAACTCTTAAGCAAGTGGTTTTTCCGCCAAAACCTTGTGGTCCAATCCCGAGTTCGTTAATCATTTTTTCGAGTTTAATTTCCAAATCTTTATAATATTCGTCTTCGTTGTAACTGTCCATTTTTCTCATGAGAGCTTTTTTAGCAAGAAGTGTTGAACGATCAAAGCTTCCACCAATGCCAACCCCAACCACAATCGGTGGACAAGCATTTGGTCCGGCGAGTTTTGCAGTTTCAACAACAAAATCAACAACCCCTTCTAAGCCGTCAGCCGGTCTAAGCATTTTTTGTCTGGACATGTTTTCTGAGCCAAATCCCTTTGCAGCCACAGTGATTTCAAGAGTATCGCCCGGCACGATTTCGTAATTTATAATTCCCGGGGTATTGTCATTTGTGTTCACTCTTCTTAGTGGATCTTTAACTACAGATTTTCTTAAGTATGCTTCCACATAAGCTTGTCTGATTCCTTCGTTAATAGCGTCTTCAATCCAACCGCCTTCAATTTTAACATCTTGACCAATCTTTACAAACGCCACAACCATTCCTGTATCTTGGCACATTGGAATTTGTTTGTCTTCGGCGAGAATATCATTGTCGATAATTGTAGTCAAAGTGTCTTTTGCAAGTTGCCAATCTTCATTTGCTCTTTTTTCTTCGAGAGCTTTCATGACATCTTTTGGCAAATTGTGACTCATAGAAACGCACATATCTTTAACTGCTTTTGTGATATCATTTGTGTTTACTACTTTCATTTTTCCTCCTAATCAAAAAGATTTAATCTAAGAAATTGGCAGGGCGAAACCGCCCTGCTTTTTCCACAAACTAAATCTTATAAAAAATTACTTAGATAAATTTTTTCTTAATTCAACAAGTCTAACAACACGATTCATTTCGTTATTCACAAGCATGATTCCTTCGTCAACGCCCATGCCCGGTTTTGCAAGTTGTTGAAGAGCGCCACAAGCCATCGCAATATCTGTTATTACTTCAGCCGATCTTGAGGTTTCATTACATGTGCCTCCGCAATATGCTCCAACATTGTTGTCTTTGCAGTATTTGATTGCTTTAATTGTATTGTTGATTCCTCCAAGGTCAGGAGTTTTAATTTGGATAACATGTCCGGCTCCGGCATCCACAAAATCGTGAACATCTTCGTATGTGTTGCACCATTCATCAGCAACAAGTTCAACTTTGGTTCCATCTTCGTTTAATTTCTTTGTGAGAGCTGCCAAGCAATCGATTTGTTTTTGTCTTTCGCCGCAGTCCATCGGTCCTTCAATTCTAATTTTATATGGATTTGCAGCTTTTTCAACTTTCTTCATATATTCAGCCATTTTTTCTACATCGTTATCGAAAATATCTCCAATCGTGCCATATACGTCAATGTGGAAAATAGGGTTGTAGTTAGGATTTTGGCGCATTGTAGTTACACGGTTGCTTAACCATTCGATGTATTCAAGCAAAAGTTCGCCGTTTTTGCCGGTCTTTTCTTCGACATTGTTGAAAAGCCCGTGAGGCATAACGTCTGCTTCCTTGATAATCATCTTGTCAGCATTTAAATATCTGTCATCTCCGGATTGAGCAAAAATAGGTACTCTATTAATTTCAATTCCTGTTTCATATTCATCTCGAACGATTTCAGCGCGTGTTACATGTTTGGATTTTGCTGTAGCATCAAGCAAAGCTTGTGTAATACCGTATCTGATAGCTGTGTGAAGTCTCTTGCCGTCAACGTTGAAATGATCCATTTCTTCAGCTAAATCTTTAAATGAATCGACACTCCTGCCAACCAAAGCTTCTCTTATAGGTCCTTCAATCATTGGAATATAATCTTTTGCTAAGAATAATGGGTCACGTCCGCCGGCTCCGGAGTATTGGACTGCTGCACAGTCTCCCCAACCAACTTGTCCATCTTCCAGTACAATTAGAACGCTGATAGCTTCACCCGGCATTCTAATACTTGTAAATCCTTCAGTCACCGGTGTTCCGACATAGAACATTCCGTCATGACCTGCACCTAATTTGATAGCCTTTTGGTCGTCAAAATAGAAACCCGTTTTTCCTGCACTTGCAACTACATCTACAATTTTCATTTCAAAAATCTCCTTTAAAATATAAATAAATTATTTTGCCGGTCTACCAATTAATTTTCCAAGACCAACTGCGAAAATGTCATCAACTGTCATTTGGAAGCAAGGTTCACGACCTTCGTCTTTGCCTCTCTTTTCCAATTTTTCTCTATTGATATCTTTAATGTCTTGACTAAACGGCAAGTTCCCAAAATCTAAATAACGTACGCAACCTTCAAAGTCACGAGCCGGCATAACAAGGCCTTTGTTAAATTTTGATGGCGCAAATGGAACATCGAGGACGCCCATTTCAAAAGCTTTAACTGTACCGACCGCCAAATCTCCGCCACCTAATTTTAAAACTTCGTCCAAAATTTCTCTTGTTTCAGCTTTAATCAGTTCAATTTCTTGATTCAATCTGTCGCACGGCAATAATCTTTGTCCTTCAAGCATATTTAAAACCATCTTTGTAGTTCTTATTCCTTGAGCGTTAGCTTCTTTTGTAGGAATACCAATTGCTTCGTGAGGAGTTTTAACTATAACTTTGGTTGCTCCGGAAAGTGCTGCCGTAGCGCTTCCCCATGCAATAACGCCAAAAGCCTTAGCTTCATCTTGTGGGAATCCCCCCATCCATTGGTGGAAAACTGTGGTTACGCAAACATCGTCGTAGCCAAACTTTTTTAAATATTCATTTGTTTGTTCTTCCAGAGCTCTGATTGCTGCAACGTCTTGGTATAAGTTTCCACATTGCCCGTAACCAACCGTGATGCTCTTTACACCTTGTTCAGCAGCGAGAAGTGCTTCTATAATACCGATTGAATTGGAATTGCTTGGCGGGACAAGTGTGCCTGTCAAAGGTCCAAATGGTTCTCTGTTGATTTCAATGCCGTTTTCTTCATAGAAACCCACAAGTCTGTCGCAATATTGCCAATCGTGAATTGATTTGTCAATCGGTGCGCTCTTTGCGTATGGAACATTATAAGAAATTGCTCCACCTTCGTTTGAAGTAAATCCTCCGGCGTGCATAATTTCTGCAAGAAGTCTTGAGTCCGGAGTCCCATGTCTCATTTGAAGTGGTAAATTAAGAGCTTCCACAACTTTTCTTGAACCGGCAACCCCGTGGTTAACCCCCGGGAAACCATTTAACAAAGATCTGCCTGCAGCTTTTGATTGTTCAATACCTCTTTGGCATTCTTCATATCTATTTTGACGTGAATAAGCGTCAATTGTGGACGGCAAAAAGTCTGCTCCGCCTTCGTTTTGTAAGTGTTTTAACAAAGTAATATGTTCGTCAATGAGTGCAACCCCTGCTCTTGGTTCAGCAGTTGTGATTCCCATTTCTTTAGCTTTTCTAATTTTTTTAGCAAAGTTTTTGTGATCCGGAAGCTTTTTCAAGTAGTCAATTGCTTCGTTTAAGTCAACATCCTTACCGGTTGGCCAAGCACGAAGCACTTCCTCTCTTTCCGCGAAAAAATCCTCTTCGCTCCATTTTTTATTTTGAACTTTCATAAATCCTCCCTAAACCAGAGTTAATCCTCCGGTATAAAAGTATTTTCAACTTTCGTATCTAAAATATATTTTTTCATTATTCTAACTGCCATGTCTTTGTCTATCATAGTAAGTAGACCCATAGCAGATAAAATATATCTTTTATCTACATAATAATTCGGAAATCTCGGCTTCAAACTATTGAGATCGTCCGGTCTAAAAGTTGCAGCACTTAAAAGGTCTGCATAATTCTCTGAATTTACTATTATTCCGCCCGTACCAATTAAATATTTGATTTCAGATAAATCCTTGCCTCTTTGTGAATAGACAATACCGCTCGTACTATAAACCGGCTCTACAACACCAGCGTGACGTTTTACACTAAGGTCTATGCAAATTTTTGCCATAGCTTCGTCAAACTTAATGTCCTTTTCTGTGGTACTTACAAAAGAAGTTTTCTCGTATCTCTTTAAATATTCTATTTTAGGATTTTCATATTGTGAAACATCCAAATACTTTCTAAGCATTCTCATGCCACTTGCTTCATAAACGCTCATCGCACTATAACGCATACCAAGGTCGCCTTCCACAGTTCTCTTTGCAAAAGGTTCTTCAAGACCAATCGTGAAAACTCCCGGCTTCGTTGGATCTCCCCAACAAATTGTGTGTACGTCAGTTGTTGCGCCTCCAACGTCCACAATAATTAAGTCCCCAATGCCTTCCTCGTTGTTTGTACCCTTAGAAAGTGCCTCAGCAGCTTTAAGAACTGATTGAGGTGTAGGCATTGCTACACTTGAAATCTCAGTTTCAACATTTCTCATGCCCTTTGCCTTTGTGATATTTTGCATGAAAATTTCTCTAATAGTTTCTCTAGCCGGCTCAACATTAATTTCATTGATTTTTGGCATAACATTTTCTGTGAAATACAAATTATTTCTGCCTGCAAAAATTTTCTTAATCTCATCATGAGTAGACTTGTTTCCTGCAACTACAATCGGAATTTTTACATCATGTTCAACAAGACCTCTTGCATTATGAATAATTGTTTCTGTGTTGCCACCGTCTGTACCGCCTGCCAGCAAAATAATATCTGCATTTGAAAGTGCAATCTCTTCAAATTCATCTGAGTTGAGCTTAAATGCAAAATTGTTTATAACCCTAGCTCCTGCACCGAGAGCCGCTCTCTTTGCAGCCTCAGCAGTTAAATCCGGCACAAGACCAATAGAAATCATCTTGAGTCCACCTGCAGCAGAAGAACACGCTAAAGTCTTGACAACTTCATAATCATGTCCAACCTTTGCGTTTAACTCTTCAAGTGCCTTTTCATAACCATATTTAACATCTCTGCCCACAGTAGTATAACTCTTCGCTGTAGCAACAATTTCTTCCTTCTCAATATCTACCAATGTGAGTTTTGTAAATGTGCTTCCAAAATCAATAAATTTATATGTCTTCATAAATCCGCCTTACAAGCTAATCCTCAATTCCCAAATCTGTCTTTAAATCTTTAATAGTTGTCTCCGGTGACGTTCCCGGTGGATAACATCTGTTAAAACCCATTGCATAAAAACGTTTTCTAACTTCATCAAAATCTTGCTTACCAACAACGACATTGCCACCTATGTATAGCAATACATTGTCAAGCCCTGCCTCATTCATCTTATCGCGCATACCCTGTACGTCAAGTTCTCCTTGTCCGTAAAGTGAGCTTACGCAAATACATCCGGCATTTGTTTCGATAGCGGCGTTAATAAAATCTTCTTGTGGCGATAAAACACCAACGTTAACTACATTGAAACCGGCTTCTTTGAATGAGTGGTCCAGAATTCTAAGACCAACAGCATGACAATCTGATCCGATAACACCTAGCACAAGTGTTTTCTTATCTCTCATAGTCCATTCCTCCTTGAATAATATCGTCGCCCTTATTATATACAATAAAAAAATGTAATTCAAGTCACTATATGCAGTCAATGAGCCAATTTCGGCTAATCAAATCTTGCAACGCTTTTTTAAAAAGTTGCAAAAAAAGTTCCAAAATCAATAAAAATAACCAAATATCACAAATATTATGCAAGTTTTTTTAAAAAAGTTGCACCAACAAGAATTTATATAATTATTTCAAATTAACTAACCACTACATATTGTGTAATTATTAATTTATATACTTTTGCAAATTTTATTTTGTACATAATAAAAGCAAGCTATAAAGCCTGCTTTTCTTTTAAATTTAATTCAATTACTCTTACCGCAATAAAAACCATCAAAATAATTGTTGTAAAATATCTTGCATCCTTAAAGTAATCATTGTGAAAATGAAATAGCAAAACGGAAATAACTGATCCCACCGGCAAAATTTTATCTTTCTTTTTAATCGCAAAATAAAATCCCAAAATTGCAATCGCAAAAAGTGCCGCTAAGAAAATATATTTTAAGTTACCTTTTTCAATCACATAATTTTTGTACACCAGCCAGCGTACCATTCCCATTTTTGCATTTGCATAATAATTTAAAACTCCAATTGCAAGCACCAAAAATGCCTGCAAAACAGCCAAAAATCTTTTCATTATTTGAGAGCTTTATCGTTTGGTAAATCTTTTACTGTTAAAATTTCAAAATTCGGATCTTTTGGATCTCCTACCTGAGCTTCCAGTTCGTCATGCATTTGCCATTCATTCCATCCGCCGTCAAATAATGTTGAATCATATCCGTGTTCATACATCATAAGCCATGGAAGAGCTGCCCTCCACCCGGTTCCGCAGTAGAATGAAAGTTCGTTTGAAGTGTCAAAGCCTTGTTCTTTCCACATAGCTTCGATATCAGCAAAATCTTTTACTGTGCCATCATCATTTACATAATATTCCATGCCGCTGTTGCCTTCGCCGGATTTACCCCAAACAGCGCCTTTTGGTTCTCCTGCTTTTGGAATATAACTGTATCCTGAAGTTTCGCCTTTCCATTCTTCTTCGCTTCTGATTGAAACGAGTCTGAAGTTTGAATCTTTAAGTTTATTTTGTACATCTTCAAGGCTTAGTACGTATTCCGGATGAGCCGGCACTTCCACGCCAAATTCTTCGGCAGTGTTTGGCTTCACTTCGCCTTCTTCCGTTTCGTAGCCGGCATTTTTCCAAGCATTTAATCCGCCGTCAAGAATTTTAACATTTTTTACACCCATATAAAGCATACATTGAGCAACTCGAGATGCACCCGGAAGGTCCGGACCATAGATCAAAACAAAAGTATCACTTGTAACGCCATTTGCCAGGATATTCTTTTCGATTTCAAGAGGAGCTCTGTAGTTCCAAACCGGTCCTTCTTCTACTAGATCTGTGTTAAAATGAATTGCCCCAGGAATGTGTTCCTTCAAATAATCCGGGCTGTCCTTTGCTTCGCCCCATGTAACTTCCGCAACGACAAAATTGTCATAATCTGTCTTGCCGTCTATAAGAGCTTTTACAAAATCCGGCTTTACAAAAACTTGTTTGTCAGCCAGCTTTGTGACTGATTCATCAACTGTTTCTTCTTTTGATTCTTCAGTTGCGGTATCTTCCTTTGTGTCTTCAGAATTATCTGTTGTTTCAACAGATTCTTTTGTATCAGTTTTTTCTGAATTTTCTGTTTTTTGTGCACATGCAACAAATGTAAAAACAAGTGTTATGCACATCATAAATATAAATAATTTGTTTTTCATATGGTTCCTCCAAAATGAATTATAGCATATTTTTCTCAAAAATAATAGATATTAAAATTAAATATTTGAGCCTAACACATATTTCACATCCGCTTAAATAAAAAATATATAAATCTCAATAGTAACAAAATAATTACATCTTCTCGTGTTTTAATATGATTTATGTATAAATTAGAAATTATATTGCAAATCTCATAGAAATTATAATATTTTTAAATATTTTGTCATCTTATAAATTTTTGGTTATAAATAAAAATTTGCTTTGATTTCTCCATCTTTATTTTTTAGCTAAAACAAGCGTTTTTTTGTTTTTAAAGTTTGATGATTCAAAGGACTATAAATTCATTTAATATATCAAATTTGATTTTAATATTGCAAGCTCTGCAAGTTTTCAATATTCTATTTTTTTTGTAAAACTTTTTTCTATAAAAGATATATAATAAAAAAAACAAAATAAAGGAAAATATAAAGGAGGAGGTTCTTATGGATAAGAACGAAAAGAAGATTAGCACCGCCACAATGACCTTCATGTGTTTCTCAACTCTTTGGGGATTTGGCAACGTGCTCAACGGCTACGTTTATTTCAACGGAGTTCAAGTAATCATCCCTTGGATCGCAATGTTCTTGCTATATTTCATTCCATACGCTCTTATGGTTGGAGAGCTCGGTTCTTCATTTAGACATTTGGGCGGTGGCGTAACAAGCTGGATTCAAGAAACCACAAATGCAAAACTTGCATACTACGCTGGTTGGACCTACTGGGCAGTTCACATTGCATACATCGCAGGAAAAGGTTCAGGCGGACTTAAAGCTTTAAGCTGGATAATTTTTAGAAATGCTAACATTTATGATAACTTTAAAACTATCTATGTCCAATTGGCAACAATCGGAATCCTGTTCTTCTTCTGCTGGATGGCAACAAGAGGTATCAGCCCGCTTAAAAAATTAGGTGCAATCGCCGGCTCAAGTATGTTTGTAATGGGAATCTTATTCATCCTAATGATGTTTGCAGCTCCGGCAATAAGCCCAAACTCGGCTTTTTTAAAGCAAGACTATAGCTTTGCATCGCTCTTGCCAAAAGTAGACAAGAATTTCTTAAGCAACTTGTCAATACTCGTGTTTGCAGTCGGGGGAATAGAAAAAATTTCTCCATATGTAAACAAAATGCAAGGCGATTCGTCCAAAGATTTCCCTAAAGCAATTATGCTCTCAACACTAATGGTCGTTATCAGTGCAATTTTTGGAACAATCGCAATGGGAATGATGTTTGACGTTCAAGAAATCAATGCAAACTTCGACTCATACGCAGCAAACGGTGCATATTGGGCTTTCCAAAAACTCGGTGAATACTATAAAGTTGGCAACTTATTTTTAATCATCTATGCCCTCTGCAACATGATTGGACAATTCTCAACACTCTTAATTAGTATTGACGCACCGCTAAGAATGCTTCTTGAAGACCAAAATGCAAACCAATTCATTCCAAGAAAACTATTAAAAAGAAACGAAAAAGGAGCTTACACAAACGGTATTCTCATGGTAGCTTGCCTATCCGGACTTATCGCAGTTGTGCAAATGTTTGGCTCAGGTGCGGCAACAGTTATGCGTCAGCTTACAAAACTCGGCGGCGTAACAATGCCCCTTCGTTACTTGTGGGTATTCGTTGCATATTTTGCACTTAAGAAAAATCGTGAAGACTTGGATCGTGGATACACCTTCGTTAAAAGTAAAGGCTTCGGAATGTTCATCGGCGCATGGTGCTTTGTAATAACTCTTGCATGTTGTATTATGGGCATGTGGTCGCCGGACAAAATTCAAATGGCACTAAATATTGCAACCCCTGTTATAATTGTAGTTTTAGGATTATTACTACCGGTAATAAGAAAAAACGAAGACAAGAAATTTCTATCTTAAAGATAGTTTAAGGCTTGAGTAAGTCGCGTGTCAAAAACTAACCCGATAAAGTAAAATTTATTTATTAGTAGAACTTCTATAAAAACTTACCGAAAAAACTGCTATTAAGCGATGTCTGATTTGCAAAATCGAAGACTTAAACGGCATATCCGTGGATTAAAAAATATTCTAAATACTGAAATTTACTATTTTGCGAGTTTTTATGAAATTTAATTAGACTTTATTTATAAAACACGATTTACCAAAACTATTGTAAAAATTAAGCTATAAAAAACTGACTTGTATTTCTAACGAGTCAGTTTTTATTTATATTATATTAAAAAAGCATTCCTAACTTTTATTTTCATGATAAATTTATACATTTTCTATCTTAAAAATATTTAGTAGTTGGCTTACTAAAACACAACGCGACAAAAACAATGTGTAAAAAGGTGAGTTAAGCTCAAATTACAATCGCAAATCTGTGCAATCCGGAAGTATCTCCTCATCAATTGCCGCGCTTTCAATAATCCCGCTAATCATATCTTGTGCTTTTTTTATATTGTCTTTCGTGAGTTCGTCTTTAACGCTTATTGTTGTAAGTAGTCCTGCAATAAGATCGCCCGTGCCATGAAATTTTTTCAACACAAATTTGGAACTTATTTTATGAATTTCTCTCCCGTCAAAATATCTATTCACAAATTCACCGTTTTCGTTTTCGCCCTTTAGCAAAATCTTGTTTGCCCCCAATTTAACAAGTCCATCAATCAGCTTTTCAATAACGTTGTCGTCATAATGTTTGTAGTTTTCCAAATTACCTCCTGACAGTAAAATTGCTTCGGTAATATTTGGAATTACAAGCTTACTATATTTGATGATTTCACGGTAAAACTGGATATGGACATCTTTTGTGCCGGAATATTTCGCTCCATTGTCCCCCAAAATCGGGTCCAAAATCATTTTTCCTTTGCCATATTTTTTTATAAACTCAAGCGTGCCGTTAAACACTTGTTCGTCACCCAAAAGCCCCACGAGCACTCCGTCGTAGTGGTCATTTATAAGTGCAATAGAATTTACAAAGTCGTCAAAACGATTTATCGAAAGCTCCACATAAGCAGGGTTATTCATCGGCGATGAAAACAGTTTCGTTGGTACACCAATAACTTCGATACCGTTTGCCATGAGCGCAAAAGTGTTCATTTTTAGTGCGACATTGCCGATGCCGCAGTAGTCATTAAAAATAATAACTTTTTTTCTAGACATCTACTGAAAAACCTTGTTTTTTAACGGCTTCAAAAAATTTTTCTCGCTTTTCATTTGTCATGGAATAGAAATTGACCACATTTGTGAAAAAATCGTTTGAATACGTGTCTGTACCCAAATATTTGTAGCTTGTGAGTTTATCGCTAAAATCTTTTAACTCATCTTTATAACTGTCAAAAAGCTTATATTTATCTGTAAAAACTCTGGAATGATTTTCAATTTTCGGTTTTTTCATAGGAATTAATTCCGGATTCGGATAACCGAATGCGAGTCCGATCACCGGAAAAGTTAGTTTTGGCAAATCCAAAATTTCAATTATTCTGTCATAGTCGTTTAAAATCGAGCCGAGATAGACGCAGCCAAGTCCCATTTCTTCTGCCAAGCATTCGATAGTTTGCGTGCCAATCACGGCATCTGTGAACCCTTGCATAAAATAGTTCATGGTTGGAGTAAATTTATTATCATCCGTTAGTTCGTCATAAAGTCTTTTATTTCTGTGCAAATCCACGAGGAAAACGAAAATCTCCGGTGCATTTGCGACATATTCTTGATTGCAAACCTCAGAAATTTGCCTTTTTATTTCCGGATTTTTTACTCTAATGACCGAGGATGTAAACATGCCCACTGAGCTTGGAGCGTGCCTATAAACATCCAAAAGCTTTTCAATCTTTTCTTCCTCAACCGGTGTGTCTTTCCAGTTTCTATATGATCTGTGTTCCATTAAAACGTCATAAATTCCCATAATGTTCTCCTTTCATACATTTATACTTACCCATAAATCACGCTTATTAACATAAAAATATTTATTAGCTAACACAAAATTAAAAGCCATGCAATTGCACGGCTTTTGTTAAAGTAAATAAAATATTTAGCGAGTTTAAATTTTACTCGTTATCATGCTTTAAATCTTCCGGTTTCCAAAGTTCATCCAGAAGTTCATCGCTTGATTTTTCATTTGTAACAATATTAAATTTCTTATAGTCATCTAAAATGTTCTTTAAAGTTTTTTCTGTCATATCGTTTGAACATTGCCAATCGTATGATTCCATCATTCTAACAGCTTGGTCAAAGTCTCCGCTTGCCCAGTTATTGTCAAAAAGCACCTGTGTTGCTTCCTTGGTATTGTGAGCAATATAGTCGGACACTTCAAAAAGTGCAGCTGTCATTTTTTTAGCGGTAATAGGATTCTTTTCATTGAAATCCTTGTTGAATGCATAAATGCAACAAGGTTCTTTTTTGAAATCTTCATCCCATGTAAGACTTCTGATGACTGAGAGTGTGCCGTCATTCACAAATTTTTCGGCAAATTGGTCACTTAGCACAACCGCATCAATATCTCCGTTTTGAAGTGCAAGCACTGATGCAGAAGATTCAACAGGTTTCCAAATAATATCTGCCGGATCTATTTTATCGTGGTTCATAAATCTTATTGCAATATTGTGGTCGGAGTTGCCGATTCCATTAGGAAGTCCAATGCTCTTACCAACTAAATCTTTTGTGCTCTTAACCGCCCCGTCTTTCAAAGCATAAAGTGATTTACAACCGGTTTGAACGCCCTTCTTAAACACCATATTAATTCCGTTTGTTGCAGGCACGAGCATTGCAGAAATATGGTTTGTAACCATATCCACTTTGCCCGTACCGACAGCGTCAACCGTTCCAACCGTGCTGTCCATACTTACCAGGTCAACGTCAAGTCCCTGTTTTTCAAAATATCCCAGTGCTTTTGCAATTCCGGGTGCGCCTGTACAAAGTCCGCCGTTGTACCCGATTTTTATCGGCTTGCCATAAGCCGGTTCTTTTTTCCATGCTTCTTCTTCGCTCATATCTTCGGATTTGCTGCTGTTACTGTTTTCTTCCGTATTTTTGTCAGCCGATTCCGTTTTTTTTGTGTCTGTTTCTTCTGTATTATTAACTGTCGTCTTACAAGCCGTGAACATCATCACGCATGCAAGCATCAATGCCAAAATAATGTTTAATCTTTTCATGTCTACCTTCTTGTATAAAAATTTCTTAAAAATGCAACTCAACAGGTGCTGCTTATCGTGTGAGCTTCTCTTATAATTCGTGTTTAAAATCTTCTTCGTGCCAAACTTCTTTCATAATCTCATCGGTCGGTTTATCAGTTGTCAAAACTCCGAATTTCTTATAATCTTCAATAATATCTTTTAGAGCATTTGAAGCCATTTCATTTGTAACTTGCCAGTTGTATGATTTCATCATTCTTACAGCTTGGTCAAAATCTCCGCTTGCCCAGTTGTTGTCAAACAAAATTTGTGTTGCATCTTCAATATTGTTTTGGATATAGTCTGAAACTTCAAACAAAACTTTTGCAACCTTTTTTGCCGTGATTGGGTTTTCCCTTTCAAATGTCTTGTTGAAAGCGTACACGCAGCATGGTTCTTGTTTAAAATCTTCGTCATAGGTGAGTGAGCGAATCATTTTAATTGTGCCGTCGTTAATGAATTTTTCTGCAAATTGGTCAGATAGTACCACGCCGGCAATTTCTCCATTTTGAAGAGCGAGAATTGATGCACTTCCTTCAACCGGAACGAATTTAACGTCTTTCGGGTCAATTTCATCATGGTTTAAAAATCTTAAAGCGATGTTGTGGTCGGAGTTACCTATTCCGTCCGGAAGGCCAATTGTCTTTCCTACCAAATCTTTTGTAGTTTTTACTTCCTCGTTGTTTAAAACATAAAGTGATTTACAGCCGGTTTGTGCACCCACTTTAAAAGTCATATCAATTCCATTTACTGCCGGAACCATAAGCGTTGCAATGTGGTCACATGTTAAATCCACTTTGCCCGTTCCAATAGCATCCACTTTCGATTGAACGTTTACGATTTCAGTTTCCAAACCTTCTTCTTCGAACATTCCCATGGCTTTAGCGACTCCGGGACCACCCGTGCAAAGTCCGCCATTGTAACCAATTTTGATTGGCTTGCCGTAAGCAGGTTCTTTTTTCCAGGCTTCTTCTTCGCTGTCAGACGATGCGCTTTCGTCTTTTGTTTCTTCTGCATTTTCTTTTGTGTCCGTTGTTTCTGTTGTTTCTGTCTTGGTTTCTTCTTTTGTGTCATTCACAGTGGTTTTGCATGCTGTGAATAAAAATACTGTTGCTAAAATAATTGCAAACACTTTTTTAAAATTGTTCATAAAAACCTCCTTAAATATGCCCCATATGGAGTAAATCCATTATAGTCTTTCTGTATTCCAGAAATTCATCTGAAATTCTATTTCTATTGCCTATTTCGAGATCTATATTAATATCTTGTAAAACTCGACCAGGTCTTGGAGCCATAACAATAATTCTGGTGGACATATAAATCGCTTCGTCCACATCGTGCGTAACCATGATCATGGTATTTTTATTTTGCGACCAGAGCCTAATTAACTCGTCTTGCATATTCATTCTCGTGAATGCGTCAAGTGCCCCAAGCGGTTCATCTAACAAAAATACTGATGGTTCGTTTATCATAGTTCTAATCAGTGAAACTCTTTGCGCCATACCACCGGAAAGTTCCGCCGGATAGCTGTCTTTAAACTCTTCTAGTTTGACCATTTCTAGAAGCTTCTCGACAAGTTCATCATTGGATTTTTTTTGTACATTTAGTCCAAATTTTACATTGTTTTCCACGGTGAGCCACGGAAAAAGAGTTGGTGCTTGAAACACCATTCCCCTATCAGAACTCGTCCCTGTGATTTCATCGCCGTTTAAATAAAGTTTGCCTTCAGTTGGTTCAATTAATCCCGCGATAAGTCTTAAAATTGTAGACTTGCCGCATCCGCTTGGCCCCACAATACATACAAATTCTCCGTCAACAAATTCCAAATTTATATTTGAAAGTGCATGAGTTAGATCTTCTTGACCTGCCTTTTTAAAAGACTTACTCACATTTTTTAATTCCAACTTCGTGCCTACACTTCTTGCCATTTTAACACTCCTTTTTTAATTGAATTTAAAATCCAGTTTACCAAAATGAAAGTGATACAAATGATTACAATTGCGGCGTACATTTTAGGAAATTCTGCCCAAGATTTTTGCCAAGTGATATACCAGCCAAGCCCTGATTCCACGCCGAGCATTTCTGCCACTAAAAGTGCTGTGCAAGCTGAACTCATGCCCTGAGTCATCCCTTGAAAAATGCTTGGCAATGCGCTTGGAATTGCTATTTTTGTCACAAGCTGATTGCTCGTTGCACCAAGTGTTCGAGCCACCATGTAGTACTCACGGTTCACATTTCTGATGCCCGTAATTGTCGCAATCGATACCGAGAACCAAACGCCCAAACTGATGATAAAAACTGCACCCTTAAATAGCGAGTTCATAAGAACCATCACAAGCGGCAGCCAAGTGGTACTTGGAATTGGTCCCAAAAGCTTTATAAATGGCATAATCCAGTAACTGATCTTATCGCTGTATCCACACAAAATTCCCGTAATAATCCCAAGGATAACCCCGATTGAATAACCCGTAAATAGCAAAATAAGTGAATTTTTAACGCAGTCCAAGAGGTAAAGCTTGTCTTCAATCGCGGCATTAAACACCTTATCCGCCCAAGGAAAGTACGGCATAATGAGTACGCCGGTTTTTAAAGTTAAAATATCAAACACCAATAATATAACAAAAACCAAAGTATAAAATGGTGCCTTATGTCTAAAATACAAAAATGTCTTATAGTTAAATTTAGATGCAATCAGACCGCAAACATACATCGCAGCCAGCATTGTTAAAAATATTCCGTACACATGAGTGTTCACATTGCCAGGTTTGTTTGGCATGTAATAATACTCTGCCATGTGAATGAAGTATGCAATAAGCGGCAATGACAATATTAAACCGTCTTTTCTCTTTTCTGCTTTCGTCTTAGTTTGGCGAGCAAGCATAATTAGATCGTCCTTTGTTGTGGCATAGCTTATCTTTTCTCCCGAATTAATCTCTTTTAATTCCAATTCTTCCTCCTTATTTGTCATTTATTAGTAGTCCCAATTCCTCCTTATTTATCTTTCTAAGAGAAATTGCCGACGCAATTGGGCCGACAATCGTCCCGAAGAAAATTATTGTCACAAATAAAACAGTCAGCTCTCCAGCTCTTGGAGCAAGAAAGGGCGTATTAAAACTGGTCTTAAACCAGTTGCCAAACAGCACGGAAAACACAAGTCCTATTGTCGAACCAATCACTGCGCCGGAGAAATTGATTGCCAAAATCTCGTTTATCATAATTTTTAAAATGTCTTTCTTCTTGCAACCAATCACTCTGAAGCTTGCAAATTCAACCTTGCGCTCCTTTATAATAATGCTGTACATAAGTGCAATCGTTAAGAAAATCATTAACCAGAGCACAATAATTAAAAAATACAAATACCTTTTTATATTATTTGCATAACTGCCAACTTCATTCATCATCGAAAGCGATAAAATCGGAAACACATCTTCTCCCTTAAACTCGCGTCTAATTGCGTTTTGAACATCATTTACTTCAGCACCATCTTCCACGCCCACAAGCACGGAAGAAATCATACCGGAATTAAAATTGTCCTTAATGCCAATCACGTCAGCATTCGCTTCAGCGAGCTTTTCTGCCTCTTTTATATCCATAAAAACGGTGTTATCAAAGCCCATACCGGTTTTAGAAAGCTTCCCCTTGACCATGTATTCGTGGTTAAAAAATTTCACAAGCTCGTCTTTGTTGCCGGTTATGCTATGTCCTACGAGTACTTCGCCGGGTCCAAGCGGCAACTTAACCTCATTTTTTAGCCAAGGCGCCACCACAAAATCAGACTCAAAATCAATTCCCACGATTTGCACCGGAAAAGAACAACAACTTGCAGAAAGAGTTGCCACAAAAAGTTGTGGAGTTGCTCTCTTCACACCATCAAGCATTCTGATTCTGCCCAAATTGTCCTCATTCATAAAAAAATTAGAAGGCTCTCCTCTTAAAATTGAGCCTTGAACCTCTGCATCGTAACCATTCGGTACAACAATAATATCCGCGCCGAGCCTGTCCGACAGCGAATCAATTCCCCGATCCAAACTCACAATTAAAAAATTGGAAACAAAAAGCACGAAAGTGAGAAATGCAACCAAAATCACGAGTGACACACTTCTTTTAGACTTGCTCCTCATATTCAAAAGTGCAATTCTTCTGCTGTCCAAACTAGTTCTCTTCATTTAAAACTCCATCTTTCATTCTAAAAAGTCGATTGCCGTACTTTAACAAGTCAAAATCATGAGTAACCATAACAATTGACGTGCCCGACTCGTTGATCTCCTTGAGATAATTCATAATATCCGTCGTGGTCTCAGAATCCAGATCGCTCGTCGGCTCGTCCAAAAGCAAAATCTTTGGATTATTCATAAGCGCCCTTGCAATAAGCACGCGCTTAAACTCACCGCCCGAAAGATTGGCAGGCATCTCATCCTGCAAATAATCTATCTTCAAATTCTTCAAAAGATCGCTTGCCCTATCAACGCCATCGCCATCGCGCCTTTCAAAAAAATATGGCAAACGTATATTGTCAAACACATTAAGATTGTAAATAAGTCCTAAAGATTGCGGCACATACCCCACATACTCATTTCTATACAAACTGATTTCAGCATCATTCATATCAAAAATATTCTTTCCTGCCAGCAAAATCTCGCCGGAAGTTGGAATTATAAGACCGGAAAGCAAACGCAGCAGAGTACTCTTACCGCTGCCGCTCTTACCGATGATATTTATAAAATCACTTTGGTGGATTTCAAAATTTGCATTTTGAAGCGCAAAAAATCCCTTTCTTCCACCATTAAAAGACTTGCTTAAATCATTAATTGTCAGCAGAGTCATCTTTTCCCCTATTTGCGAAAATTGCAATAACGCTAACTACCAAATATACAATTGTTACAAAATAAACTGCCGGAATTGTCTTCGCTCTGCAAGCCATCTCGGGCTTCATACACCCGCCGATTAAAAATGCCGGCAACGCACAGATGTATAAAGAAAGACAAAAATTACAGACAGAAACTATCAATCTGCTTGACCCCTTTTTTGCTATGGTGTATATAATTCCAAAAAGAATTACCAAAATTCCACTGCCGAAAACAGCCTTTCCCATCCAGTGACACTTCATAAACTTGCCCGTCTCCATCATAGGACAAGTTGGCGCAATAACGCCCGGAATCAATGTTAATATAATTCCTATCACAATAAAAATATAACCGTAAATACTATTCTTCTTCATAACATCCTCCAAAAAATGTATTCATTTTAATTATAATATAAATTCTATATATTTCAATAAAAAAATGGTAACTATAAGATATTTCTATAGATTTTGAAATATCCATTTGATTTATTAATATCAAAATAATTTATGTTATTCTTGCTTTAAAATAATATAGCAATCTAAAAATTAATCTCTTAATTAATAAAAAGGCATAAAGCCCTTTAATATATTTAAACCCCACACTCATGGAGCGTGGGGTTACTTAGTAAACTTATTTACTTAAACTGTTGAACAATATATTAGTTAAGACCAAACATCATATCAACAACTCTATTCCATTTTTCGTTTACGCCATCTTCCATTCTTTCAAACGTATGACCAAATGCTGCTTCAAATACATCTGAATAGTACCAATCAGTCGGTTTAACATCTTGGAATTTGCCGTATAACATGTTGTAATTTGAAATAGTAAAGTTTGCATCAGCTTTTCTGTTAAGCATTCTATTGATAATAGCGATAGATTCTGCTCTTGTAATATTGTTATCCGGCTTGAATGTGCCGTCTTGATAACCGTTAATCCAGCCCATACCGGCTACTTTATTGATTAAAGTGTAAGCCCAGTCGTTCGGAGTTACGTCTCTAAACGTCTTCCAAGCGTCAATATTTCCTGCATATCTTGCTGCAATAGCTGCAAATTCACGTCTTGTAATTGGTTGATTTGGTCTGAATGAACCGTCTTCATAACCTTTAACAATACCTTGTGAAGCCACTATATCAACAGCTTTCTTGTACCAGTCTCCGTCTTTAACGTCGCTGAATTTTGGTGCATTTACCACTTGCTTATTAACTGACAATCTGGCAAATATCATTGCAACTTCCGCTCTTGTAATATTTCCGTTAGGCTTGAATGTTAAATCTTGATAGCCTTTGATATATGCCCAGTGATCCCTAGCGTTAAGTTGTTTTGGTGTCCAAACTTTCTTTGGAGTTACCGGTTTTGTAGTTTGTTCTTCGTCTTTTTTGTCTTTGTCTTTGTCTTTATCGTTCCAATGTCTTTCAAAATGTCTGACTCTTTCATCTACATAGTATGATGGATCCTTGCCTTCTTCATATTGTCTAGCTTCAACAATTTCTCCTTCATATAGACGATAAGGCACTTCTACTTCCCATTTTCCAAATCTGTCGACAATTGTTTCAACAATTTCACCGTCCGGGAATCTGACTTCGATTGTTGAACCCGGAGTACCTTCTCCTGTTACAAATCCGTCATTGTCATAAATAGGATCAATAATAGGCGGTTCTGACATCTTTTGCGGTTCCGGAGGTGTAACGGTTTTTACGAATGTTCCTACAACTTCGATGTCTTGATCTATTGCTGTCTTGTTATCTAGTGCCGGTGTCCATTTTTCGAATTTGTATCCTTCAGCTGGTGTTGTAGCTGGTGCTGTTACGTCTGCTAATGTTTTGTTAGCTGTCTTTAGTACGTAATAAGTGTTTGCAGCTGCTACTGTTCCTTTTGTTTCGTCTGCTGATTTAAATGTTACTGTCCAGTATAATGTCGGATCTGGGTTTGGTGTTACGCCCGGATCTACCGGTCCTATGATGTCTTTGTTGTTTTCATTGTATTGAGCAGTGATTGTTGTTGCTTGTGCAAATGTTGCTGTTAATGCGTGATCCCATGCGTCTGCTCCTGCTTTTTGTGTGTATCCTGCGTTCGGTGTTACTGTTGGAGCTTGTAATGATACTTCTTTTTCTGGGTTTACCCAGTATTTAACGGTTTGATCTGCTGAGATTGTTCCGTGGTCTCCTGCTGAGAAGTCTACTAATACATAGTTATCTGGTACGTTCGGTTTGTCTTCTCCCGGTTTTTGTGGAACTACATCTTCAGAATATTGTGCAGTAAATGTTGTTGTCGTTACATTTCCTGACTTATTTTCCAATTTATCTTTTCCATCCAACCAAGCTACAAAATTCATCTTTGTGTCTTTTGGTGTCGGATCAGCAGGTTCTGCAAGCGCCGGTGTTGCTGCTTTTGCTTCTTCCCATGTTGTGCCTTCTAAAACATCATATATTGTTTTTGTTGAATCTTGTGCTTTGTCTGTCGGATCAAATGTTACTCTTACATATCCTTCCGGTGTGTTCGGTATGTTTCCGTCATCTCCCGGTGTCGGAACGATAACTTTCGGTTGACTTGTTAATGTTATAGTACCGCCGTTTTGAATTGAATAAGATTTTTCAACTTTATACTCTACTGCATTTTCACCTGAGCCTAAAGTCAATTTAGAATCTTCTTCTCCGGTTACCTCAAGTGTCGGATTATTTCCCGGATAACTCAAGTCTTCCAGGTCATAACTCGGATCATCAAATGATTTGATGTTGTAGCTATTTTCACCTGCTCTAATTGTAAACGATATTTCAACTCCTGCATCGTCAAGACCTGAAATATAAAGAGTTGCTGATACATCTCCTGCCGGTGCAGCCGGTCTTCCGTACGGGTCTTTTACTTCCAAGTTGATGATAGGGTTTGTAATTTCGCTTACTTCAACTTTAAAAGACCAATCTACGCTTCCTACTGCCGTATCTGCTGTTGCGGACCCTGTATTGATAACTCTTATTGCAGCATTATTAAGTGCAGGGGTTTCTGCGTGCAGTTTTCCCGTTCCGCCATTAGCCGGAATTTCCAGTGTGACTTCTCCGTGAGGTTGAGCTTGAGTTAATGTTACTGATTGCTTTTCTGTTGAAACTCCGCTTTGATCTGTAAAATAAACTTCCACAGTCAGACCGTCTTTTAATAGATTCCAATCAAAATTGTCTTCTCTGTTCAGTCCGAAAGTTTCCAGATCTATTGTTACTTTTTGAGCTATTTTAGCATTATCTCCTGCCGCTCCTCTTAGGGTATTTAAAATACCGTCTCCTTGAATGGTTGTTTTTCTAGGGTTTTTAGCTGTCAGTATGTCAAATACCAGCTTATCTCCCTCTTCACGGCCTTTAATGATATTTTGTTCACTGTCCTTTATCCCGCCTACGCCGGCAAATGCTTGAGCCGGAATAATTGTGATGATCATTAAAATTGCCACCAATAGAGATATAATTCTCTTGTTTGTCATAGTTACTCCTTTCTGGATTTCAGTTTGGAGGGGCAAAGCCCCTCACTCTTTCTTCTTATCTTAATATTTCTGTGAATGGATTTGTAATCTTATAGTCGGGACCCGGTTCTCCGATGCTTCCCACTATATCGACCACATCTCCTGCTTGAAGTACATAAGTCGTGCCGTCCGGTGTTTGTAATCTCAATCTGTATGCTTTATTTACTTCTGTTAATGTCAATTCTGCTGTTGCTTTCGGAGTTGGTGTATCCGGTCCTGCAAAAGCAAAATATTTATCTCTGGTGTAATTGTCAAGCAATGTTCCCTTTTCATAGACATTAACCACTACTTTTGTATTTGCTTCTTTAGCTTTTACAGTTACAAAGTTCTTTCCTACTCTTATTGGTGAAACAACGATTTGAGTTTGACCGATAGGCGTGTATGATACATCATAAGCTTCTTCATTGCCAAACTTATCAGCAGCTTTAATCTTCATATCCGTAATGTTGTCTTTTAACTTAAGTTTTTCAATGACATACTTCAATTCTTCTTTAGTATCATAAGTTTCTGTCTTTTCCGTTCCATCTTCTTTATAAGTGAGTGTAATCGGTCCGGCAGGTGCTTCATCTAATGTTACATCAATGTTTGCCCATCTTCTCCAGCGTTCATCTCTTGCGTCGGTAGTAATAGCCGGTGCTGTGAAGTCCAATTTTAACTCATCGGAATCTGTCGGAGCTTTATTAGGTTCTTCGGCTCTGATTATTACTTTTTTGCCTTCAAGTTCTGATTTTGGAACTACAATTTCTTGTGTTGTGCCCGGGATAGTTTCTGCTCCATCTGCCGGTATAGTATATGTGTGTGTTGTCGGAGTTTCGCTGCCATCTTTATCAACCAATACCACTGTATATACTGTGCCTGCAGTCGGTTTGTCAACTATATTGTCCGGAACTTTAAATGAAATAGGAACATCGCCATCATCGTTGTACTTTCCTTGTTCCAAGTCAGTAGGTTTGTTTGAAGCTTTTCTGTCTTCTACTATCATTACATCTTCTTCGGATTGTTTAGCCACATCTGCAACTGTTTTTTCTGAAATAGCTGTGACTCTATCTCCTTTATTAAGCGGAACGCTCGGTGTTATAAGAAGTTTTCCACCTTCAAATTTAAGCACTGCATCATTTGCTGTTCCAGTTTTTGTTGGAACGTATCCGTCTGAAGTTTCATTCTTATTAAATATAGCAGTTCTACCATCAGGAAGTGTTACCGTTATTTTATCTACCATAGTTTTTGGTGGATCAACTTTTATTGTAGCATCTCCAGTGTAAGCTTTTTCAATAGTAGGTTTTGGAACATCTAGTTGTGTATTTTTTGCTTGTATTATATATCCCGTTGTATCGAAGTATCCTACTTGATGAGTTAATGCACCTCCGTGCGGATTTATTCCGTCTGGGTCTTGTGCTGTTTTGTGTAGACGAGTTGTTGCACTTGTAAATGAATCAATATCTGCTCCTGTTCCAAGTTCTACAACTTGATCTTTGTGACCGTAAACATGTGCAGCTTCATCAGGCTCTGTAATTTTAATCTTATAATCTGACCAATTAGATGAACCATTATTAAAAGCTTCTACTTGTTTATCATCTGTCAATTCAACTAGCAAATATGACATACGACGACCTTTGCTGTCGTAACCCTTTAGTTTAGCTTCGTTTCCTTCGCCCCAAGTTATATCGCCACCGGTATAGGCTTTAATTGTTCCTTCTATTGGGTGATAAGTTGCAGCATCAAGAACAACTTCATTGCCGAAAGTTCCTACTGCTGGGCGTCCAATAATAGCAAATTTAAGTGTTGAAGTCTTATTAAGATCCGGTGTAAAGTTTCCGCCTTCTTTGTTTATCCACTCTTTTGTCGCTTTTATTGTGAAATCCGGTTTCCATACTGCGTAAAGGTCAATTCCCTTTGCAGCATCAAAAGTATAATCGTATAAAACATCACCGGTAGATGTTGTTTCTGTACCCTTGCTTGCCAACTTAAATGTGTCGCCGTCTCTCAGATACAAATCCTTTGTGAATCCGTCGACCGTAACATTGATATCCGGTTCATTTGCATCCGGGTCTCTTGAAAATCCGACTAATGAATAGCCTTCACGTTTAAATTCGGCCTTATTGTATACTTCCTTTAAAGTAGCATCAATAGTGCTTGGATCTGTGTTAATTGCCAATTTATCCAAAACAGCTTTTTCTAAAGTTTGTGTTTCGACATAATCTTGCGTTCCGAAATTTGAGTGAAGTCTGATTGCAGGTTCGCCCCAAACACCATAAACTGTTACTGCTTCTGTTATCGGTGATTTAGCATTAAACACATAAGCCGTATTTTTTGCCGTTGGCCAATCTGCAACTTCATCTACAATTTTTTTGTATTCAACAAGTTTATTGTATTTTTGAGCGGCAGTTCCTTCAGCGTCGTCTTCAAGTTTAACAGTTGTCCAACCGATTAAAGTTTTACCATTGATAAACTTGCTTCCGTCGTCTCCCTTAACCACCGGCCATTGTCTTTTAGCCAATGCCTGTTTTTGTTCCTCTGCATAAACCGTATCAGATGCGTTGATGTCATAAGTTTGTTCGTCGTGATTGATGTAGTTGATCATTTTTTCACCGTCAACATCAATAACTTGAGCATTTCCATCAACTTTTATATTGTCAACAGTACCTGCAACAATATCTCCGTTTTCATCCAATTCACCAAAACCGTTTGCTGTGTAAGCGTCATTCTTTGTGAATGTAAGTGTATCAGATGTTAACTCATAATTATAGAGATATTTTTTGTTTAGCGGTGCCACCTTATCATAATTTACATCTCCAAGCGGTCCGCCCGGTATAAATTTAACCTTTGCCTGCACTTGTTCAATGACATCTTCTCCTTCAATAGAACCTGATAGACTGTTTCTGTTGTTGATAAAAATTGGCATATCTTTTTCAAGCTTAGCAGGCAATCTGAATGGTTCATATTGTTTTAACTGTTCATTTCCGGCAATATTCGGTTCCGATGTTGAAAATTTATAACCGGTATATGGAACAATTATATCATTTTCAACAAATTTAACTTCCTCTCCGACGTTTGAAGCGGAAATTGTTTGTTTTAACACATGATGTTCATCATCAAGCACATTAGGAATTCTAAATCCTATTTCTGCACGGTCATAATATGAATATCCGCTAATTTTATTTGAATCCGTGAAAACTTCATCTACGCGCGGTCTTAATATTGTTTGATCAAGTGCACCGCCCGTTAAAGTTGATGACCAATTTAATATTCTCGGTTTGTGTTCAAGTTCCGGGTTTGTAAACTCCAGATTGCGATTATTAATGACCATTGTCAATGTTTGTGATGCTAACGGTTTACCGTTTACCTCGCCATTATATCCACCACGCACGCTGATTGTTTCTCCCTTTGGAATTTTAATATCAACCGGTACTGTCCAGGTAAATTCCTTGTAGGCATTAGGTCCCGTCGCAGCGAATCGTCTAGTAATATTTTCTGTAAATTTAATTGAATATTGATCTTTTCCGATTGTAATTTCTTTGTAAGGATCATAGTATGTTAATGCTTCCTTATATCCTTGGTTGTCATTAAATTTAAGGTTAACCTGGTCGCCTGCCTTTAAAATAATATCTTCATCAGCTTGTAGGGTCCAACAAGTGGTTCCATATGCATCCTGGTTTACAATTGCAGAATAAAATGCATAAGATTTTAAACCATTTTCTTTAATGAGCGCATTTAAAACATCTTTCTTTACATAATATCTGACACGAGTAGATAGACCGGAATTAGGCGATGAAGCGCCATTTAAAACTGCATCTGAAAATTCTTGAGAAATAATCTTTGTATTTATTCCGGATTGATAATCCCAATCTGATTTCCATTCTTTAGCCCCGATTTGTATAAAAGCTAAATCATCTTTAACAGTAAAATCATCTTTTGATAAGAATATATTATATCTCGGATCGGTGCCGTTATTGTTGCCGTAAGGTTTATCACTGTTGTCAAGGATCGTAACTTCTGCAACTGCTCCGGAAGTTCTCTCATCATCTAAGATGTCTAAAAACGATGCTTCTACAGCTTGTCTAAATCCAAGCGGATTTTCTTGTTTTCTAAGTCCGCCATAAGTTGAACCGGTAGTTCCTTTTGACTGCTTATACACTACATCTATGATGCCCGCATCCAAGTCATAAGTTACATATGATGTTACAGCATCAAAAGGACTTGCATTGCTAACAAAAAAGGTGTTTAAATCTTTTTTATAATCTGTACCTGCTGCCGGAATTACAGTAGTAAAAGTATATGCATTATAAGAAGCTATCGGGTTTTGGTCTGATGTTCTTACATACACTCGTTCAAACTTTTCATCCATTAATCTTGCTTGTATAAGGATTTGAGTTTGAAAATCCTTTATAGACTTTCCTTCATTTAATACAAAATCCATAGGAATTTCTGTTCTATATGCCATAGCATTATTTCCGGCATTATTTAAGTTTTGATAGTATATTCCGTAACCGCCAACTACAGATTCTGTATTTGCAAGTACACTAAATGGTTGTATTTCTCGGTCACTTCTGTAATAATCGTGTTTTGTGTCATTATAAAGACCTTTATACATACCTGTTTTTAGCGTCTTTCCTTCAGTTGTCTTGGAATATTTCCAATCCACAGCATCAATGAATTCCTTCGGAAATTTTAAAACTAAATTCTTCCAAACGGCGCTGACTGCAGTTTGTTTTAAATTGTAAGAGAGCCTTATAACCTCTCTTCCGTCCGAGTTCGTATAAGTTCCTACATAATTAATTGCAGGAGTTCTCTTAGTTTCAAATTCAGATACGCGTACCAATTTGTTGTTTTTAGATAAAGACCATAATTCTTTTTGAGCACTTGTTTCACTAACAGTCTCAATATTCCAATCGGCCTTTTCAACTTCTGCAAAAATATTCATCGGCATCATTCCTATCAGCATTATTAGTGCCAGGAATAGTGAAAAATATCTTTTTGTTTTTTGTTTTTTATCCATTTTTTTCTCCTTTCTAAATTTTTTGGATTTAAAACTTAATTTTCTCTTATCGCCTCCAATTGTCCAGAACATTAAAGATAATATATTATTAATTCTGTTTTGTTCGCATAGTTTTGGACTATATTATTGTGTATACTATTATATAATATTAAAACTCGCCATTCAACTTAAAAACGTTAAATTTACTCATTTACCCCCCTCCCCCCGGTTTAGCATTCCGGATTTATGCTTAAATTTAGCTATTTTTTTAATTGTTAAATTTTCTTAATAATTTCCTTTTTTTTTAATTTTTCAGATTAAATTATTAGACTTATTTTTTTGTTGCATCTGACTGTCAGTCAACTATAGTTTTCTTTTAGATGTTTTATGATATAACTTTAAAATATGTTTAAAAACCTCAATAAAACTTGTACATTTTTCTGTGGGAATAAGTTTATAAAATAAAAAATCTATGAGATCTCTCCCATAGATTAAAATTTAAAGTCTATTCAAATCACTCAGAAGTCTGTCTAAATTGATTCCGTGCACCATGCACGCTTCTTCAATCGTTTCCATTTGGCTTGCAGCGCAACCAATACAGCCCATTCCGTAGCTCATTAGCAAGTATGCTGATTCTGGCTTCGCTTCTAATAGTTCGCCCAAATACATATCCTTATTAATTTGAACGTCTGCCATTTATAGTCCCAATGCCTTTTCTAATTTTTCTTGGTCAAATCCGAAAATTGTTTCTTCGCCAACGACGATTACAGGAACGCCCGTGAAACCTTTTGTTCTTAATTCCATCATAGCGTCTTTGTCTTGGCTAACATTTTTTTCTGTGTATTTAACGTTGTTTCTATCCATAAATTCTTTTGCTAAATGGCAAAAATGACATGTGTCACTTGTGTAAATTGTTACGTCTTTCATATTATTCCTCCAATTTATACTAACTTTGCGGTGCAAATCACCGCTTTTCTTTTCCACGTCTATTATACCCGGGTTCTGACATTAATAAACATTTTTAAAGAAATTGTTTGAAATTTTCGTAGAGTCTTAGAAACGATTTTAATTCCAGTGTTTCGGCACGCACATCGGGGTCGATTCCGCAGTTTGTAATCATTTTAAGGGATTCTTTCTTGTCCAAATCCATTCCCTTTGACACGGAGTTTAAAAGAGTTTTTCTTCTCATGTTAAACGCTATGTGAACGAATTTCATAAATTTTTTGCCGTCAACTTCCGGAGCTTTTAATTCCATTTTAACCACCGCACTTTTTACTTTCGGCCTTGGTATAAAAGAACTTTCACTCACCGTAAAAAGGGTTTTGGCGTTCGAAAAAAAGGATACAAAAACGGAAAGTGCGCCGTAGGTTTTAGAACCCGGAGCTGCCGTCATTCTGTCTGCCACTTCTTTTTGCACCATCACGACGACGGTTTTAAATCTATTACTCCTTGTAAAAATCTTCTCCAAAAGCGGCGTGGTTATGACATAGGGCAAATTTCCCATAAACACATTCGGTTCCGGTTTTTCATTTGCCTCTTTCCAAACTTCGTCATTTAATGCATCGCCTTCCACAAGTTTAAAATTATTGAAACGTTGGAAGTTTTCTCTTAAAATTGGATAAAAACGCGAGTCGATTTCAATTGAGGTGGCGGAGTTTCCGCGAAGAAGCACTTCTTCCGTGAGCGATCCTATGCCCGGTCCCACTTCAAGCACTTTGTCATCTTTTTGAAGTCGTGCACCGTCCACAATTTTTTTTACGATATTTCCGTCCACCAAAAAATTTTGACCGAGCGATTTTTTCATTGTTAAATCGTATTTGGCCATTATTTTTTTTGTTCTTGTCGCATTATAAATTCTATCCACGATATTCCTCCAAAATTTCAAGCACTTCGCCTTTTTCTATTTCAAAATTGTTGAGCCTTTTTAGAAGCGCTTTGGCGTTCGGTTCGCCCAAATTGAGTTTTTCCGACAAAAATTCCCTCCTCTTTTTGGAATCCGGAAATCCCGTGAGTTTGTTGTCAAACAAAAATTTTTCGTCAAAAGATTTCTTCGCATCGATATAGGTTGGACGTGCATTGTTTATCGCCTCGATAATGTCTGCAATGTCTGCGTTTTCCACTCCGATATCGCCGTTTTTAATCGCCAGCTTTCGTTTCAGATATGCAATTTTTATCGGGCAGTCAAGGTTTTTTATAAGCTTTTCTCTAATCACGTTTCCGGCGTGGTCGGGGTCGGTTAAAATAATTGCACCGCGATTTTTTGTGAGAGCTTTTATCTCTTCCATCTTCGTTTTACTAATGTGGATGCCTCCCGTTTGCACGATTGTGCCGTTTATGCCTTCGCTTAGCTTTGTGATGTCGTCCTTTCCTTCCACGATTATAACTTCTTTTATAGTTTTATATTCCATAAAATTCCCTTGCATTTTGCGTAGTCACTCTTGCCACTTCTTCTTTTGAAATGTTTTTTATTTCCGCAATTCTCGTGATCACATAGTTTATATAAATCGAAAGATTTCTTTTACCACGAAATGGCACCGGCGTCATATATGGCGCGTCCGTTTCAAGCATTAGCCTCTCAAGCGGTGCGTACGCCACAGATTCCACAACATGTCTTGCGTTTTTAAAAGTGACTGCGCCTCCGATTGAAAGGTAGTATCCCATATCGAGGTAAATTTTTGCCACTTCTTTTGCGCCGGTAAAACAGTGAATCAAAGTTTTATCGCCACTTCTCAAAGTCTTCAGCATATTCACGGTGTCTTCCACGGCTTCTCGCGAGTGAATTACAAGCGGCTTTTTTTCTTCGTTCGCAAATGCAATCATTCGGTGAAACACTCTTTTTTGAGTGTCTCTGTCTGAAAAATCATAGTGGTAGTCAAGTCCGCATTCACCTACTGCGACCACTTTCGGTTTTTTTAAAAGTTCTTTATAAATTTCTATATCTTCGTCTTTAAAATCTTTTGCTTCGTGCGGATGAGTTCCAATCACCGCATAAATTTTCTCGTATTTATTTGCAAGTTCCACCGACTTCTTTGACGTGATCACATCGCTTGACGCATTTACAATTGCAATTACCCCGTTTTCAAACTGAGATTTTATAATTTCATCTCTGTCCTCTTCGTACATTTCGTCGTCATAATGCGCATGTGCATCAATAAATTCCAACATTATCTTATTCCTGCTCCCGTGAATCCTTCGTCCCACGGTTTTAACAAAGTAAGCTTGCCGTTCTTTTCGGCTGCAAGCACCATTCCATTTGACTGTACTCCGCGAAGGTTCACCGGTTTAATATTTATAATCATGACCACTTCTTTGTTTAAGAGTTCCTCTTCTTTGAAGTGTTCTCTCAGAGCCGATACGATTGTGCGAATTTCTCCGCCGATGTCAACCTTTAGTACATAGAGTTTATTTGCATTTTCATGTGGCTTTACCTCTATAATTTTGCCGACTCTAAGGTCACATTTGTCGAAATCTGCAAATTCAATTTCTGCTTTTTTTTCAAGCACTTTTTCAGAAGTTTTTGGAGCATTTCCAATTTCCTTTTGGCGTCTTTCAAAGAGCTCTTTGTTGATTTGACTGATTTTTTCCGTCATATCGGAGTCTGCACGATTGAAAAGATTTTCGCCTTTGTTGACTTTTAGACCGCTTTTAAATTCAAAACTGTTTTTGATGTTATATTTTTCATAAATCTTTTCAGTTGTGGCTGGCATAATCGGTTCAAGCATTTTTGCGGCTTCCACAATTGCAAGGCTGAGCTTATAAAGCACTGTCTTTAGTCTTTCCGTGTCAGATTTTGCAAGATTCCACGGTTCGGTTTCGTCAATATATCTGTTGGAACGGCGAATTAATTTAAACACATCTTCAAGTGCGAAATTGAATTTTAAATCATTCATCTCTGCATAGAAGGCTTCTTTTGCTCTTTCAATTTCAGCATCGATTTCTCCGTCAAGCGCTTCCGCTTTCCCAATTTCCGGCACAATTCCGTCAAAATATTTTTCAACCATCGCAAGCGTTCTGGAAACGAGATTTCCAAGGTCGTTTACGAGGTCTGAATTGTATCTTTGAACTAATTTGTCGATTGTAAAGTTGCCGTCGCTGCCAAAAGAAAATTCACGCAAAATGAAATATCTCAATGTGTCTGCGCCCAAAGTTTCGATAATTGGTTCCGGATAATAAACATTTCCCTTGCTCTTGCTCATTTTATCATTGTCAAACAATATCCAGCCGTGCGCAAACACTTTTTTAGGAAGTTCAAGCCCAAGAGCCATCAAAATCGCAGGCCATATAACTATGTGAAATCTCACGATTTCTCTTCCCACAAGGTGTAAATCGCATGGCCAGAATTTGTTAAAGAGTTCTTCATCTCTTAAATAGCCTATGCCTGAAAGATAACAAATTAGCGCATCCACCCAAACATACACCACGTGTTTCTCATCAAACGGCACTTTTATTCCCCAGTCGATTGCAGTTCTTGAAATGGACAAATCTTGTAACCCGTCTTTTAAAAATCCATTTATGATTTCGTCCTTGATATATGCAGGCTCGATGTCGGCCGTTTTAATATAATCAATAATTCTGTCTTGATATTTTGAAATTTTGAAGAAGTAGCTTTCTTCTTCTCTTTTTTGTAGTTCGCGGTGACAATCGGGACAGATGTGTCCGTCAATTGCCTGCGACTCCGTGAAATAAGCTTCACACGGCACGCAGTACAGTCCTTCGTATTTTGCCTTGTAGATGTCGCCCTGTTCGTATAATTTTTCGACCACTTTTTGCACGGTTTCTTCGTGAGTTTTTGAAGTGGTACGTTCAAACCGGTCGTATTCGATATTTAATGAATCCCAAAGTTTTTTTGTGGTTTCCACAATTCTATCTGTAAATTCAATTGGAGCGAGTCCGGATTTTTTTGCAGCTTCTGCGATTTTTTGTCCGTGCTCATCGGTTCCCGTTACAAAAAATACATCATTTCCTTCGAGTTTTTTAAATCGCTTTATAACGTCCGCCACAATTGTGGTATATGTGTGTCCAATATGCAAATTACCACTAGGATAATAAATCGGAGTGGTCACATAATAACTTTCTCTCATACTTTCTCCTTTTTTAAATTGATTTATTTTCTAAAACAGCAACAGTTTCTATATTTAAAGTGCCGGCAAAATTGTTGAAACATTTTATGCTCTTTACCCGATAATTTTCGAATGCGAGCAAATCATTTTTTAAAGTGACCGGATTGCAGCTTACATAGATGATTTTTTTCACGCCGCTTAAATCCAACGCTTTCACAACGTCTTTGTGAATGCCGGCTCTCGGCGGATCAATCACAATTAAATCCGCCTTTTCGTCCGTTTCTTTTACAAACTGTTTGCAATCCCTTTCAATCACTTTCACATTTTTTATGCCGTTTCTTAAAATGGTGTCACGTGCGTCCTTAATATTTTCCGGATTTATCTCCACGCTTATCACTTTTTTTGCCGAGTCGGATAAAATTTGTCCGATCACGGCACTGCCGGCATACAAATCCCAAAGTGTGTCCACTTCGTCCATATTTTCTTTCACGTAAGAATAGAGTTCTTCCGCCGCTTCGGTGTTCGTTTGGAAAAATGAAAACGGTCCCACGTTAAATTTTAAACCGTTCAGCTCTTCGTTCAGACTCTCCCTGCCGTAAAGAAGCGTGAGCTTTTCATTTATCACGGCGTCGCTTACGGAGTCGTTTAAAGTGTGATAAATCGAAACAATCTTCCCGTTTATTTTCTCATTAACCGCAAGCATTTTCCGAACAAAGTCTTCCGGAAGGGTCTGTGCACTCGTGGTGATAATGTTTATGAGGTATTCATCGTCCGCCACAGAATGTCTTATCACACAGTGGCGTAAAAATCCAGTTTTAGTATTTTTATAAAAAAAGCTGAAATTTTTTTCT
The DNA here is from genome assembly GCA_022778715.1 of Ezakiella sp. GTDB lineage: Bacteria > Bacillota > Clostridia > Tissierellales > Peptoniphilaceae > Ezakiella. The sequence goes on along the minus strand of JALFRW010000005.1, from coordinate 48,387 downwards.
TCAAAATACTTTCTAATCTCGCGGCGAATTGTCGTCATGTCGTCCGGTACCAATATGCAATTTTCGCATTCCACAATATTGTGAAACATATTTTTTTCGTGAAGTCCCAGCCTCAGGTCGCCGCCTTTTACTTCGTTGCCGAAAGTGTATTCCATTTTGTTTCGATATTTTCGAGCGGTTTTTGGAGTGTGAAGCGGTAAAATTTCCGTTCCGTCACGCTCCGCAACTTCAGCAAACATTCGATTTATTTCATCGGATTTAATCTTTGCTTCGTCGTCATAGCCGATTTCTGCAAAATAACAGCCTCCGCATCTTTTTTCCGCACCGCAGACCGACGTCTTCTCATAAGGCGAATTTAAAACTTCGGTAATCACCGCATTATTTTTTCTCTTTCTGTAAAAAGCGACTTCTTCTTTTGGAAGTCCGCCTTTTGAAATATATTTTTTTCCGTCGGAAATAATCGTTGTTTTTTTATTAAATTCGAGAGTTTTAATAATTCCTGTCAGATAATCGTTCAAATTTTCACCTACTTGTTCACGACCGGTTTGTACAAACTTTTAAAAAAGCTGCCTTCCACGTTTATATATCGGTCAAGCTCCGCTTTGTCCATCGTGATAAAATACTCTTTATCGCTCCTTAGCACAAATTTAAAATCGTCATCATACGAAAATGAAACGAGCTTTACGTCACCCTTAATATTTTCTTCTGCTTTTTTCTCTTCGATAATTTCGTCCATCACTTTCGGATCCTTAAACAGATCGCCCGCCTCGACCTCTTTGCCGGAATTGATGTCCGCCATAAACGGATATTCTGCACGTTCGGTTTTCAGCGTGAAATACAAAATGTCGCCGCTGATCTTTTTGTTAAAACGAGTGTTTTCTTCTGTCGTGATTTTATCCACTGCTTTTTTTATCGAATTGTTCAAAATATCGTTTGTGTATTTGTGAATCACAAACGGGTAGTTCTTTTCATTTTCAATGTCGGTTAAAAATCTGAAGTCGCCGTCGTATTCCACCTTTGGACTAACGGCAATCACTTTCATTTCAGGAGAAATATATCGTGTATTCAGCTCGTTTTGAACGATAAACGTGTCCCTGTCCAAAATAATTGATTCCGCGTTTTCTGCAACTTTATATTTTTCTTCTCCGTTTTTATTGATTGAGTAGGCGGTGTTTTCACGAACCCCTGTTATTGAACCGATTTTTTTATCGAGTTTTTTGTCAAAGTTATCTGAATTTAAATAATCGTATTTATAGTCCGTAAGACGGCCTGAATCTTCACTAAATAGTGCAAATCCTGCGTCCAGTTTGCCGGCAAAAAAACCGTGACCCAAAAGTCTTACGTCACTAAAGTTTTCATCGCTCACGGGTTTTCCGTTTTTATTGAAAACTTTTTTCACCAAAACTCCGTCCACTCTTTGGAATGCGGAGTACAAATCGCCGTAAACTTCTGTCAAATCTCCTGCCAAATTGTCATTAATAACCTTGCCGTTTAAATCGGTTAAAATTTGTTTGTCGTCCATTTTAGCTAAAATTGTATCTTCGTTAATTTTGTAGCTTTCGGTAAATGGGGCGTCACTGATATTTAATTTTTTGTCGATTATAAATGACTTATTCTCTTTTGTGGCAACAGCGGCATTTTCCCCAAACGGGAATGCTTCGTCAAATTGAGGTGCGAGTTTTTTTTCTCCGCTCAAATCGCGATATCCCCACTTGCCGCCATCCATATAAGCGTAAATTCCATTTTCGCCAAATGCAATGTAATCGTAGCTCATGAGAATTTCTTTTGTGGTTAAATCCACAAGTTCCGTTTTTTCGCCACGCTTTACAATCGCTTGAGTTTCCTTTATTTGGTAAACGCTGTCTATGCCGTCCAGTACAACAGTGCCCGTTTTATCTATGATTTCAACTTTTTTGTCGGCTAGTACAATTGCGTAAGCATCATTAAAATTTAAGAGCACATCGTCAAATCGACTGTCAATTTGTATTTCGCCTTGTTTGTCCATAAAAGCGTATCCTGCTTTATGGTCATCGTATTTAAGAACCGGATAGAGGGAAACTTCTGTCTTTTTGCAGCCCGTGACAAATATTGTAAAAATCACAAGCAATAACACGAGTGCTTTTTTCATTAGGCTTCAATCCTCTTTTCGATTTTGTCTTTGCCAAGTAAATATAGTACGTGCACAAAGTCCGGACCCTTTGCTTTTCCGGTGAGAAGTGATCTAACCGGCATAAACAAAGCCTTGCCCTTTACTCCGGTTTTTTCTTTTAAGAGTTTCATAAATTCGCCCGCATATTCGAGGTCCATTTCTCTGTCTTGAAGGAGTTCTTTTATGCCATCTTTTAATTTCGGCAGATCTTCACTTTCAAGCCATTCTTTGGTGTCTTCGTCATAGGTGATTTCATCTTCGGTAAACATTTTGCATTTGTTTGCAAGCACTCTTAAAGTGTCGCAGTCTTCCTTCACCGCCTCCATCATGATTTCATAATATTCGCGATTTGCTAAAATTTCTTCTTTTGCAAGTCCGATCTCTTCTTCCATAAATGGAATTGCAAGATCCAAAAGTTCCGAATTTTCTTTATTTCTAATATAGTGTGCATTCATCCAGTTTAGTTTGTCCAAATCGAAAATTCCGCCTGTCTTTGAAACTCTTTCAAAACTAAATTCTTTTATCATGGTGTCCATATTCATAATTTCTTCTGTGGTGTCCGGACTCCAGCCGATAAGAGCCAGGAAATTTATTAAAGCATCCGGCAAGTAGCCCGCTTTTCTAAAGTCACCAACTGCTACATCGCCTTCTCTTTTTGAAAGTTTCTTTCTGGATTTATTTAAAACGGTTGGGAGATGAACGTATGTTGGGGTTTCCCAGCCAAGCGCTTTATATAATAGCACATGTTTTGGAGTGGACGGGAGCCATTCTTCACCACGCACAATGTGTGTAACGCCCATCAAATGGTCGTCTACGACAACTGCCATGTGATATGTCGGAAATCCGTCGCTCTTTAAAAGCACTTGGTCGTCCATATCGTCGGTGTTAATCGTAATGTCGCCGCGAACTAAATCATGAAATTTTACATCTTCATGTTTGTTTAATTTTAATCTTACAACATAAGGTTCTCCGGCTTCAACGCGTTTTTTTGCTTCTTCAAGCGGAATTGAGCGACAAAATCCGTCATACCTTGGAATAAGCCCCTTTGCTTCTCTTTGCGCCCTAATTGAATCAAGTCTTTCTTTGTCGCAGAAACAGTAGTACGCAGCCCCTTTTTCAATGAGTTCGTCTACATATTTTTTGTATAGCGGAAGTCGGTTGGATTGAATGTATGGTCCATAGTCGCCCACTTCTTTTAACTCGCCGTCAATAATCTTCGGCCCTTCGTCGTTTTCGATGCCACTCCATTTTAGAGCGTCCAAAAGATTTTCAATCGCCCCTTCAACATAACGCGTTCTGTCGGTGTCCTCAATTCTTAAAATGAATTCACCGCCCATTTTCTTTGCATATAAATAGTTAAATAAAGCCGTTCTAAGTCCTCCAATGTGGAGCCACCCCGTTGGTGACGGAGCAAAACGCAATCTTACTGACATAAAATTCTCCTTTCTTCTAATAATCTATTTAAAACCTCTTCGGTCTTTATATCTTCTCGATCCTTCGGAGTTTTTCTAAGCGAAAATTCAACTTTGTCTTCCAAAACGCCTTTTCCAACTGTAATTCTTAGTGGAATGCCAATCAGGTCACGGTCGTTGAATTTAACTCCGGCACGTTCTTTTCTGTCGTCAATTAAAACTGTGAAATCTCTTGAGAGTTCTTTGTACAAATCTTCAGCCACTTTCACCTGTGCTTCATCGGCCGTGTTTACAACGGTTATAATCACTTCGTATGGGGCGATGTTTATTGGCCAAATTATTCCAAACTCGTCATAGTTTTGTTCAATAATTGCCGTAATGGTTCTTGAAATTCCAACGCCGTAACTGCCCATCCAGAATGGTTTTTTTACTCCGTTTTCGTCCAGAAACCCCGCGCCCAAACTTTCTGAATACTTTGTGCCGAGTCCAAAAATTTGCCCAACTTCAATTCCGCGGCGCATCTTTAGCTCGCCGCTGCCGTCCGGTGCCATATCTCCAACTTGGGCCATCAAAAGGTCGCCTGCAATTTCGCCGTCAAAATCTCTTTTATAGTTGACATTTACAAAATGGGCATCAACCTCATTTGCACCAACCACCATGTTTTTCATTTCAGTTAAACGCTTGTCCAAAATCACGCGGCCTTCCAAATTAAATGGTCCCATAAATCCGGGGACACTTCCTGAAGCAAGGATTGTTTCGTCGTCCATCATTTCTACGTCGTAATCGTTTACTCCTGCATAGTTCACAAACTTCGTCATGTTTAGTTCTCTGTCGCCGGGAATGAACACAAAGAATTTTTCATCGCGTGCCTTTAGAGCAATTGCTTTAACACATTCGCTTTTATCTTTACCGAGGAAATTTGCAACATCTTCAATCGTCTTGCAATTCGGAGTTTTTACTGCTTCTTTTTCCTTCATGGCATCATCTTTGTTTTTAACTTCATAAACTACTTCGCACTTTTCATCTGTTGCCGCAAACTTATAGTTGTCGGTGTAGAAAAGAGCACCTTCGCCGGTGTCTGCAAGAGCTTGATATTCAATTGTCATATTGCCGCCCATTTGACCGGAGTCGGAGTCCACTTTTACATATTCGAGACCGATTTCATTAAAAATACTGTCATAGCAGTGCTCCATGTTTTTGTATGAAGCCTCCATTCCCTCCGGAGTTGCATCAAAAGTGTAGGCGTCCTTCATCAAAAATTCTCTCGAACGATTAAGCCCAAAACGCGGTCTCTTTTCATCTCTATACTTTAATTGAATTTGATAAATATTTAGCGGAAGTTGCTTGTAACTGGTGAGTTCGTCTTTTACAAGAGTTGTAAAATATTCTTCAGCTGTCGGTCCGAGGCAAAAATCTCTGCCGTTTCTATCTTTAACCTTAAACATTTCCGGACCGTATTTTTCCCATCTGCCAGAAGCCTGCCAAATTTCAGCCGGCTGAATAACACTCATCATTATTTCTTGTCCGCCATACTCGTCCATGTTGCGTCTAACAATTTCCTCAATATTTCTTAGCACTCGATAGCCTAGAGGAAGAAAAGTGTAAACACCGGAACAGGTTTTTCTAATCATACCTGCTCTTAAAAGTAATTTATGACTTACAATTTCCGCATCTTGCGGCGCCTCACGAAGCGTAGGCATATAAGCTTGTGATAATCTCATGAAAACCTCCATATATTATATAATCTCGCGATACTTTTGTAAAAAAAAACGCCTCAAAAAAATTGAGGCGAATAATCGCGGTACCACTCAAATAAATACTCTAAAAACTATAACGCGTCAAACCGGCCATAAGCAAAATAAAAAGTTGGTTCAATAAGTTGTGCCATATTCTCTCAGCCAACGAATACTCTCTGTGAGACAACTGTCTTATTTACTATTCTTTCCAATTGATTATAACATTATTTATCCGTATTTGTCAACGAATTTTAGAGTGTTTACGCGAATTATAAAGAATTTAGTCCCTTATTTATTAAATAGGCGCAGGAAATGCATCCGATAAATCTTGCGCTTGTTAAAACAATCCCCACAACTGCAATAACAACCGCCGAAGTTGCAATTCCCGAATGGCTTTTCTTGCCTTCTTCCAAACCGAGTACAAGTGCAACCACTGCTGCTATAAAAGGTAAGAATCTGGAATCTGAACTAAAAAACCAAATAACACTCACTATCGAAAGTGCAAGTGCAATATAATTTAAAAGCTTATTGTTTTTCAATTTTTTTCCTCCTGTTTTTCATTAAAAATCTTTTACCCAAAAAACAGAACTTCTATTCAAAATAACTAATCTAAAACTTTTAATTTTTTAAGTAGTTTTTTATCTTCTTCTGAGACTCTAAAACTCTCTGTTGCCTTTTGAATTGATTTATTAAGCACCCATTTATCCAAATGATTTCCCATCAAAAATTCTATCGCATGATCTCGCTGTTTTGCAACTGCTTCTGCATAAAACCACGCCGCCATCATCCGAGCATAATATGGGGATTCGTCCTTTACCGCAGACGGAATGAACAAATATTCAGGTGCAAATCTCTCACCCAAAAAATTGTTTTTCAAGGTCAAAATTCCAACTCTTATTTCAAATTCCCGACCACTGTAAACGTGTTTTTTAATCCACTCTAGAAGTTCACTGTCGTACGCTTTCTTTAAAACCTCCGGATTAATCGCATCTACAACTGCCCAATTGTCCAAAAAAGGAACAAAATCGTCAATAAGTTCAAACGCTTTCTTTGAGTCTTTCTCTTCATTTATCAAAAGTGCATGTAAAATATTTTCCTCATAAAATTCATGCGGCAAACTCTTTATAAATTCTTCCCTCAAGCCTTTTTTGCAAATTTCCTTAGCAAGCTTTCTCAAATTCGGCATTCTCACACCGATAATTATCTCCGAATCTAAATTCGGCAAAAGCTTCGCTTGAAATGATTTATATTTTTCCTCTTTGAACTTAAAAAGTTTTGATTGTATTAAATCCATTTGAATATCATTCCCCTTTAAAAAATGGACAGTAATATTTACCATCCATATTTTATACATATTATTTTAAAACTCTCCGCCGATTAATAATAAGATTTTAAAAAAATCTGACAATTTTGCGATCGGCTTTAACTTATTTTCGTTTTTTAAATCCATCGAGTTTCTTAGTTATGCTCTTTTGCAAATGGGTTTCTGCATTCCAAGCAAGCATATAATCCCAAACGCTTACGAGGGTGATTATTTGGACGCCGGCTTAATTCCATAAATTCCCGACCACCAGTTCACAATTGCCTTGTGCATTTCTGTAGCTTTGTAAAGTCTATCCTTACCCATCGGTTCGCCGGTTTCTGAATAGGTCATATCCCAGTTGTTTGGGTCATAAACTTCATAATAGAGTTCGTCGTCAATTATCTTGTAGCCTTTAATCAAGAGGAAGTGTCCCCCGTCAAATTTATAGAATCTGCCCATATTTGTTTTGTCCGGATTTGGAACGGGAAGAATTTCTCCCATGGTAAGGCAGACCAAAACGATTTCGTTCTTGTCAATTAAGTTTGTGATGTCTTCGGGTTTTGTGTAGATAACGTCATCAATATCAATTTGTTTATTTTCAAAATAGCTATCAAAAATATTTGTAGTCCACCAATCACCGTCGTTTGGAATTTCGTTGCGCAAACTTTCGCCCGTTGCAGCACTGTTGCCGTCCAGCCATTTTAAAATCATTGCGAGGCTTGTTGGTCCGCAGTTACCATCACTGTATTCCCCTGTGTGAGCTTGGTCCATGTACCAATCGTAGTCTCTGTCATTCGTCTTTTCTTTTTGCAATGTATCTGCATCGGCAAAGATGATTTCGTCTTTTTCTAAATTAAATTCCAACACTTTTGAAATTGAAGCGATGTCCACAAATGCGTCCTTGTCGTCTTTAAAATAAACACTTGCGCCTTCAATCGTATTTTGTTTTTGTTTTAAAGTGAACTTTTGTTCTTCAAGCCCTGCCGTATCAATTTTAAAAGTCTTGTCGAGTTTTGGCATGAGTCCGGTTTTGAATTTTATTTCATTTTTATCTGCTTTTATCTCATAGTCAAATCTATTTTTTGAAAGAAGCATGTATTTTCTAAATGTAGACAGTTGGATATACTTTTTGCCGTTAATGTCTGTGAGTTCATATCCGTTTTCTTTGATAGGAAGCTTAATGCCGGTCAAACTGTCAAAATTTAAAACCGCGTCTTCTTTTTCTCCTTCTTTATTTTCAACTTTTTTTGTTTCTTTTTTTTCATCAGCTTGTACTTCAGTTGAAACTTCTGTTTTAGTTTCATCTTTCGGCTCATTTGTCTTTTTGCATCCGGTTGCAAAAATCAGCACAAATGCCATAAGTAAAAGTAATTTTCTTTTCATTGTATTCTCCTTATTAATAATTAATTGTGATATTATAAAACTCATCTGCACATTTTTCAAGTGCATACACAAAATGAAATTCATTTGCGTTTAAATGCTCACGAGTTAGTTCGCCAAAATGTTGCAAAATATGTTTTGCCATATCTTTTATCTCATTTTTATATCCCGTTTTATCGTCAAATTCGTATATATAAAAACTGTAATCCGATTGCATTTTCAAATTGTTCAGCTCAAAATCAAGCTTAATTTCCTTATCGACTGCGATTTTAAAAATCAAATTTTGTGCATCGTTTAACTTATTTATAATCTCCACAATCTTTCTGTCTGAAAAATCTTGTGCAAACTTGTACAAAGTCATCCTTGTAGACTCAATGCAAGCAAAAAACAGTTGTAATTTTTCTTCATAAGTCATGATAAACCTCCTTTATAATTATATCAAATTGCAAGATATTTTTAAAGTTTTTAACTTTTGAACTTATTAGGCAGAGACCCTGGATATTTCACTAAAATAATTGTGTTGTTTTTATTAAAGCAAACTCTTTTTTAAAGAAATTGTATCAAATTGCAAAAATATAACCTATGTTTTGACAATTAAAAAATTACTCCGTTTAGTTTTAAAATCCTTGACACAACGTAAAAAATGTGTTAAAATAACATGTATTTGAAAATGGACTGTTAGCTCAGTTGGTTAGAGCGCTACGTTGACATCGTAGAGGTCACAAGTTCGAATCTTGTACAGTCCACCATAAACATAAGCGGGCCGAGGCTCGCTTTTTTGTTTTCTAATGCTTTTTATTTAAAATTACAAGTTTTAGTCAGTCCTACATAGATGTTTTAGAATTTGCATCTATTTTAAAAAAGATGCAAACAGCAAATGGAGAGATCGGGGTTAAATATCTATCCCGACAATCTCTCCATTTTTTATTCTTCTATATTTTCTCTTCTTGTGTTTGGCCCCTAAAACACATTGTATAAACCCTTCATGTGAAAAAACCACAACATCGCCATCATATTTTTTAGCAAATGCGACTAATTTTTTTGCTCTTTTCATTGCATTCATTGTGCTTTCGCCACCGGGTGGCGCCACTTTGTCCGGATTTTTTAACCAATCATTCAGTCCCTCTTTATACACTTCTAAATTCTCTTTAAATGTTCGCCCAACCAGCTCACCGAAATCCACTTCATTTACTACGGGGGTAATTTTTAATTTTAGAAATTGTTCTCTTTTTAAAGTGTATTTTGCCGTTTCAATAGCTCTTTGATATTCGCTCGCCAGAAAAATCGGGTTGTCTAATTTAAGTTTCAAAAAGTTTTCGCGAGTTTTTTTTGTGCGCATTTTTCCCAAAGTTGAAAGTTTCACTTCCTTTCCGGAAAAAGTGTGCGTTAAATTTCCGGTAGAAACTTCGTGCCTAATCAAAATTAGATTATGCATATTGCAATCATCCCCCACACTTCTACGATTTCCACAATTGCTCCGTAAATGTCCCCACTAGCTCCTCCGATTTTCTTTTTAGCATACATCGCAATCAAGTTTGCAATTACAAAAGAAATTATAATAAAACTCCAAAGCTTTAATTCTAAATATAATGTCATAATTGAGCAGATTGAAAATCCAATCATCCATGTTGCTTTTGGGTTTGTGTTGTGAAAAGTGTAGCCGAGGCCTGATTTTTTCACAGTTTCATAAAAGCTTAATACAAATCCTGCACACAAACGTGCAAACATGGGTGGAACTGTCAGAAGCCAAATACTTTTATTAAAAGTTAAAAAAAGTTTTAGCATTTCAAATTTGAAAAAAAGCACCAGCACAATTACGATGACTCCAAATGTGCCCACTCTGCTGTCTTTCATGATTTCCAGAATTCTTTCTCTGTCACGGTTTGAAAAAAATCCGTCGCAAGTGTCACTTAGTCCGTCCAAATGCATTCCCCCGGTTATAATAATCCACACAATCAAAATAGCAAGTGCAATCACCGGCGTTGGAATTAAAAAGTGCATAAGCAATTTTACAATTATTGTGAAAAGTGTACCTATAGTCGCACCCACTAATCCAAACCACATAAGGCTATATTTTAAATTTTTTTCGCTCCACTCTGCATTTATCGGTAAATAAAATCTCGTTAAAAATTGAAATGCCACAATTATAGATTTAAAAAAACTCATTTTAATTTCACTCCGATGCCCATTGCAACAAAATAAACTTCATCTGCCATTTTAGCCACCCTTTGATTCACACTGCCCAAAATATCTCTGTAATCGCGTGCTACTTTGTTTTCTGGAATCACGCCGAGTCCGGTTTCATCGGTTACAATAATCAGCTTTGAATTAAATTTTTTAGCAATTTTCACAAGCTTTTCAATTTCACTTACCACCACTTCAACCGTTTTTTCTTTAGTTTCTTTCGTGAGCTCGTCTTTCGTGATTTCGTACATAACATTTGAAGTAAACACGCCCAGCGAATCAAAAAGTGCGTACTCTTTTAAACTTATACCCTCGTCAATTTTATATTGACATTCCACAGTCGTCCAATCAACATTGGAATTTTCACGCCTTTCCCGGTGTTTTTTTATACGATTTTTCATCTCCGTATCAAAACCAATTCCGGTTGCAATATAAGTCGCACTGTTTTTAATCAAATTTTCCGCATATACGCTTTTACCGCTGCGGCTTCCGCCGCCCACAAGAGTTAGCATTTTTCTCTAATGTCCACCAAGACATTTTCTAAAATATTTATTTCTTGATATCTCGCCATATTCTTTAACAAATACACTCCGGTGTCCAAAACTTTAAATAAAAGCATGCAGCCTGTGCCTTCGCCGAGTCTCATTTTAAGGTCTAGCGGTGGATTCATTTCTAGTTCATCAAAAACTATTTTAATTTGATTTTCTCTGCTTCTGTGGCTTGGAAGCAGGTAATCTTTAACAGCGGGATTCATTTTTACTGCACATAGTGCTGCCACGCCGGAAATAAATCCGTCGATAACGGCAGCGGTTTTGTTTTTTGCGCACGATAAATAAATTCCCACAAGTCCGCAGATGTCATATCCGCCAACATAAGACAGGATTTCTAACGGAGTTTTATTCTCCAGATCGTACTCTTTCATCGCGTAGTCCACAACTCTTATTTTATTTCTTAGTCCTTCGTCCGTAATTCCGGCACCCAGTCCGCAAGTTTCTTCCGCACTTTTTCCGGTTAGTCCTGTAAGCACTGCGGCTGATGTTGTGGTGTTTGCAATTCCTAGTTCACCTGTTCCGAAAATTTTGTAGCCTTCTTTCACAAGCTCATCGGTGATTTCAATTCCGGTTTCTATTGCTTTTATTGCCTCGGAAATTGTCATTGCCGGTTCTTTTGCAAAGTTTTTTGTTTCCGGGTTAATTCTTCTATGAGTTACATTTTCGTGTTCCACTTTTCTTCTCGTGCCAAGGTCAACTACCACCAATTTAGTGTTTGTTTCCTTACACATATTTGCTGCAGCAGTTCCACCCACTGCCATGGAATACACGAGTTGACTTGTAAGGTCGCTATAACCGCTCGATACATTTTCTTCAATGATTCCATTGTCAGAAGCCATCACTATATGCACTCTCTTTGAAACGTCCGGAATATTTGTGTCTTGAATTGCGGCAACTTTTATTGTGAGTTCTTCAAGCTCGCCAAGCGAACCTGTTGGGTGTGCAATGCCATCCCATTCTTTTCTTGCCGCTAAACTTCTTTCTTTATTGAGTGGTTCAATATTTCTTAGTGTCTCTTCTAACAAACTCATTTTTTTCCTCCAATATTTGTCGTAACACATCTAAATCTTTTATACCGGGCACTTCGTCCGGTTCAATCACGATAATTTTTATATTTGTTACTTTTGCTGCTTCAATCTTTTCCATTATGCCCGATCCGTCACCGCTATTTTTAGTAACAATATAATCTGCACCGAAATTTTTAATAAGAGCCACATTCATCTCCGCGCTAAATGGTCCGAGCATCGCACATATATCTTTCATATTAACCCCGATATCAGCTAGCTTTTGAACGCTTTTAACGCTCGGCAAAACTCTAAAAATCATTCGATTTTCGCCGCGCACTCTATAAAATCTTTCGCTTTCATTCACACCGGTCGTAAAGAAAAAAGTGCCGTGCAAATTTTTAATTAGCCTTTCTGCTTCATCGTAACCATCTGCGTAAATTATATTTTTACTTTCTATTTTTTCAATTTCTCGCTTAAATCGGACGAGCGGTATGTGGTATTTTTTTGAAAATTCATCGATAGATTTTTTGATATGCTTTGAAAACGGATGCGTCATATCCACAATAAAATCAATATCATTCGCATGCACTAGCTCGAGCTTTTCTTCTTCCGTCATTTTTCCCACATGCACCTTTAAATCTATGGGCAAAAATTCTCGTGCCTCTTCTGTGGTAACGCTCACAATAATATTTGAATAATCTTTCATTAGGTTGAGTAAATCTTTCACTTCGTGAGTTCCACCCAAAATCCAAATCATAAATCGTAGCCTCTTTTGGTTATAATTCTGCCGTTTGAAATAAAGCTTGTACTGTTTCCAACAAGAACTATTGTCTTCATATCCACTTTTTTGAAATCTATTTCGCCAAGCGTTGTGATTTCATAAGAAAAATTTTCTCTACCCGAATTTCTCACAATCCCGACCGGCGTATTTTCTTTTCTATATTCTTTAATGATTTCAAAAGCTTCTTTTAAATACTCCGTTCTACCTTTACTTCTTGGATTGTAAAAAGAAATCACAAAATCCGACATGGCGGCTGCTCGTACTCTTTCTTTGATTTTTTCATAGCTCACAAGTAAATCCGAAAGACTTATTAGTGCCGTGTCCATCATAAGCGGTGCTCCCAAGTCCGCCGCCGCACTAAAAGCTGAACTAACTCCGGGAAGCACTTCCACATCGATGTTTTCATCTTGTGCGAGTTCCAAAATCGGTCCTGCCATGCCGTAAAGCCCGGCGTCACCGGTAGAAATTACAGCTACTTCTTTGCCCTCTTTTGCAAATTCAATCGCCTTTTTGCATCTTTCAATTTCACCCTTCATTCCATTTTGAAAAACTTCTTGATTCTCAATAAACTCGCGTACATAATCGATATATGGTCCGTAGCCCACAATCACGTCTACATTTTTTATTCTCTCAATTGCTTCCAGCGTCATTCTCATTTTTCCGCCCGGCCCAATTCCTATTATACTTAACATCTATCTCTCCTTGCAACTGAAATAGTAACTCCGTCCATTGCCAATTTTTCCAGCTCCAATTTGCCAAACTTCGCAGCCGCTCTTGCCGACACCGCTCCGCAACCGGTAGTTTTTTTTACAAACTCCGATTCTTTAAATTCACCCTTAACCTCGTTTAGTTCCTCTGCACTAAAAGTCTCAAAAGGCACTTCAAGTTTTTTTGCGAGCATTACAATTCCCGGTTCTTCTTTTTTTATGTCTATCGAAACTAATTTTTTAATTGATTTTGTAGAAAAATTGAGCATCTTAAAAGCTGTGACAAGTGCTTTTTCCACTTTTTCTTCACTCACGCCGGTCTTTGCTCCAACACCCACATACAAATTTTTTGGTCGTAGGTAAGTTGCGGGCAAATTTGTTTTTATATTTCTGTGAGTAATAAAAAGTGCTGCTTCGGCTTCTTTTAAATCGCCTGTTTTAAATGCGTAATCGAAATTATTCTCGGTGTCGTTTAAAATAAACACCTTTTTCTTTTCCACCATTTTAGTCATAACCGGTGCAATCGTTTTTAAATCTTCAATCACGAGCGAGTGTTTTTTTGCAAACATATCAATTGCCGTCATTCCATAAGAATCCGACGCAGTGGTAATAACCGGAATTGCTCCCGCTTTTTTTGCAAGTGCATTTGCAAGAAAATTTGCGCCGCCCAAGTGGCCCGAAACGAGCGAAATTGCAAATCTTGCAGTTTCGTCCATAACCACGACGGCAGGATCTTTCTCCTTCGAAACAAGATAATCCTTTATCATTCGCACTGCGATTCCACATGCGCAAATGAAAATAACATTATCATAATCGCGCATAATCTTTGGCATCATACGTTTCACTCCGCCGTCTAATTTTTTGTTTGAAAAAAAGTCTGCATTTATTCTTAGCTTTTTATATAGTTTTTCTCCACCTTCGGTAAAAGTGATTACCGCAGTTTTACTCATCTTTTTTGTCCTTTGGAATTGCTTTTCTGTAGCCGGTTGCAAAATGTTTGTCGTAGAGTTTTGAGTATTCAAAGTCAGTGTTCAAAAAATCTCCCACAAGTATCATTGCTTGTCTTCCGATGTTTTCAAACTTCACTTTTTCAGCAATATCTTCCAATGTTCCTTGTATAATTTTTTCTTCTGGCCAACTTGCTCGATAAACTACCGCAATCGGAGTTGTCTTTTCGTATCCGACTAAAAGCTTTTCTACCACTTCTTCAATCATGGAAATTGATAAAAAAATCGCCATGGTTGCGTGATGTTTTGCCAAATTTTCCAGCTTTTCCCCTTCCGGCACCGGAGTTTTACCGGCATTTCTCGTTATAATAATCGTTTGGCTCACTCCCGGCAAAGTCATTTCTTTTTTAATAGCTGCATTTGCCGCAGAAAAACTTGACACCCCCGGAACCACCTCGTAGTAAATTCCAAGCTTGTCGAGTTCTTTCATTTGTTCGCCGATCGCCCCATAAATTCCTGGGTCACCGGTGTGAAGTCGAACAGTCACAAGTCTTTTTTCTTCGCTTTTCTTAAAAACTTCGAGTACTTCTTCCAAACTCATTTTTGAAGAGTCGTAAATTTTTGCATCGTCTTTAACAAAATCCAGTTGTCTTTTAGAAACTAAACTCCCTGCATATATTATTACATCAGCCTCTTCCAACAATTTTCTGCCCTTAACCGTTATTAGATCCACATCTCCCGGACCCGCCCCAACAAAAAATATCATTTGACACCTCTAACTATAAATACCGGATTATTAGCCATCATCATGCCAATTTTATTCACATTTGAAGATTGAATGAGTGTGCTCTCTACAATTTTAAACTCCGACATTGTCTCCAAAGCTATTGCGAAATTTTTGGGCAAAATAAAAGACATAACCAGAACCCCGCCATCTTTTAAGAGGTCATAACTTTTTTTAATTATCTCTTTCAAATTGCCTTTTGAGCCGCCCACAAAAATTTTATCATAAGTTATATTTGGAATCGCATCCGGTGCCATTCCATTAACCGTATTAATATTTACTCCAAATTTTTTTGCATTTTCTTTTATTAAATTTATTCCAGCCGCATTCGTTTCAACGGCGTCCACAATCGCACCGCGCATCGCCATTTCAATCGACACGCTGCCCGTGCCGGCACCAATGTCAAGTGCGCGTTCTGCTGCGTTAATATCGAGTGCGTCTAAAATATAAACCCGCACATCTCTTTTGGTCAGCGGCACGTCGCCTCGTATAAATCTATCATCTTCAATCGCTCTCATATCAAGCTAACTCCACATACAAAATATTCAAATCACTATATTCGTGAATTTCTTCCCCGATATTAAATTTAATTATGCTTTCATCGTCATAACTGAGGTTAAACCCTGCCACTATTGTGCCGGAGTAACCCATTTCACTCAGCCATTTTGAAACTCTGTTTGGTGTATTTTTGGAATCCGTATAGACCATGAGTTTTTTTGAATCAATCATGCTCTTTTCGATTTCTCTGCCATGAAAAGAAATGGTCTTCACTTCATTTAGAGAAATTTTTAATTTTGACGAGAGATAACTCACTGTGGAAATTCCGGGTACAACTTCAATTTCATATTTTTTTGACAAATATTCTGCAATCCCAAAAAAACTCGGGTCGCCTGAAGCGAGCACAACAATGTCTTCCCCTAAATCTTTGTGTGTATCCAAAAAATCCGTGATATCTTTTAGCGTTTTAACTTCGGTTGCTTCAGTAAATTCATCAACTGAATCCACCGCGCGATTAAATCCAATCACAAATTTGCTCTTAAATAGCACATCTTCCGCTTCATTTGTTAGATACTTCGGATTGCCCGGCCCAATGCCAACTACATAAATCAAATTATTGCACCCCTTTCCATAGAATAAATAATTACTTTAATATCCAAATTATCGTCTTTTAAATATTTTTTTATTTTTTCTTCGGCGCCTTGTTCCATGTTTTTAATCACGTCTAAATAGCCCATGTCAATTGCTTTATTCATTGCTATTTCGGCAGTGTTTGAATCAATAATTTCTAAAATGTCTTCTCTTTTTACATTCATTTTAAATAAATAAACCAAAAAGGCTTCCATTCTGGTGTCACATACATTTGAATGCGTATTAAAAATTCCAAGCGCCAATTTAGAAAACTTGCCAACGTGTCCCAGAAGAGTGATTTTTCTAAATCCGGAATTGTAACACATTTTCAAGCTCTCGCCAATATAGTTACTCATCTCGACCGCCGGAATCTCGAGCTTCAATTTTTCTTTAACGCTTTTTCCGTAATTGCCCGGCACCAAGAGAATGTTTTCCTTTCCGTATTCATTTTTTACCATGTTTATTTCCAGCTTTATAGTATCAATAAGTGCCTTTTCACTCATCGGATGAATTATACCCGTGGTGCCGATAATTGAAATTCCTCCCACAATTCCCATGTTTTCATTGTAAGTTTTCTTCGCAATCTCTTCACCATCCAGCACGTAAATCGTGACATCAAATCCACCCAAATCTTTTAGTAAATCCGTTATCATTTTTCTCGGGTACGGATTTATCGCCTTTTCTCCAACTTCACCAAAAAGTCCCTTGCGCGTGATTGTTCCGACACCTTCGCCGCCATCAATCAGAATTTTATCGTCAGTTCTTTTTTTTACTCGTGCTCCGATTATAACTCCGTCCGTGACATCCGGATCGTCACCGGCAAATTTTTTGACTTCAGCGCTTGCCACATCGCCGTTCACATTTAAATTTAGAATTTCAAACTCAAGCGTGATGCCTACTTCCGTTTTAACTCTAAGCACTTCGTTTTTTTCGCCCAAAAGTGCTTTTGCTGCGGCATAACTCGCTGCAGCTGCGCAACTTCCCGTGGTGATTCCAAGGCGCATACCGTTTTCAAAAATTTCGTTGCCGTTTCCTAATAATTCTTCGTTCAATTTAAAACCCACTTCTCTGTGTAAAATTGTACAAAAGTGCATTTATAATAGAAACTGCCACATTCGAACCTCCCTTAGAGCCATTTGTGCGTACCCAAGGCACGTCCACGGTGTCAAGTTCTCGCTTAGATTCGGCCGCTCCCACAAATCCGACCGGCACGCCAATCACGAATTTGGGGTCGATGTCCCCGTTTTTAATATGTTCAATCAACTTAAAAAGTGCAGTTGGAGCGTTACCAAAAGCAAACATCGTCATGCCTTCGTTCACCGCTTTGTCAATCCCGACAATTGAGCGGGTGATGCCTTTTTCTGCCGCAATTTTCCGTACATTCTCATCGCTGATATAAGTAACCACTTCTATATTTGCCTGCCTTAGTGCCTCTTTATTTACGCCGGAACAAATCATATTTGTGTCCACATAAATTTTGCCGCCGGATTTTAATGCATTTATTGCTTTTGTGACAAAATCGTGTTTAAATTCAATAATCTTTCTATAATCCACGTCGCCGGTTGTGTGAATCATTCGCTTAACAATTGGTAATTCTTCCTCGCTGAAATTCACATCGCCCAAATATTCCTCAATAATATCCATTGAATTGTATTCAATGCGAGCCGGATTTTTTATATACATCTAGTTTCTCCTTGCTAAAAATTCGAGAAGCATGTCCTTCACTTGATCCGGATGAGGATGACTGTAAGAACCGTAAGCATTTCTTTCCTTGTATCCGTCTGCGTGTTCACTTTTACCAGTCGTGTCATCGGGCTTTCTTAATCTAAGCATCGTCCTGCTTGTGGTTTCGTAGATTCCCCGGTGATATTCTCGCACTCTAAATGAACCGTGCATTATGCCAAGCCATTCGTCTTCAATCACCGCCTCGTGATAGCCAAAATGAACTAAATTTTTGGTCATTGAGCTTGTGCCCGGGAAAATTCCAACCATGTCCACATCGCCAATCTTTTCTGAAAGATACATGAGCCCTCCGCCATAAGCTAAAATTTTTCCTCCACGTCTGTGATATTCTCTTAAAGAATTAATCATGCCCTTGTTTGCGGCGAGTTTAAATCTAAATAACTCCGGATATCCGCCACCGATTACAATCAAATCCGCGTTCATTGGGATTTCTTTGTCATTAAGCGGGGAAAATCTTTTTGATGCACTGTAAATTTCGGAATTGTAGTGAAAACAAAATGCATCATCGTCGGCATAATAAATACTGTACTTTTCAAAAGGATTTTCAAGGTCGATATCTTTTGCCGGCACTTCCGTGGTAGCCACTTGAAGCATTCTATTTAAGTCCACCGTTTGTTTTATTTGGTCGCAGAACATTTGAAGCCTTTGCTCCATATTTTCCACTTCGCTCGGTCTAATGAGTCCCAAACTTCTTTCGTTTATTAAAATAAAATCTTCATTTGGAATATATCCCAGCGGTTTAATTCCCACATATTCTTCCACTTGCGGAGCAATCATGTCATAAATTTTCTTGCTCGTCTTGTTGAAAATTATTCCCTTGATTGTGCCTTTGCCAAAATCGACCATACCCTTAATTTTTGGTACCATGGTAAACATTTCTCCGCGCGGCTCGTAAACTAAAATCGTTCCAAGATTCAGTTTGCTTGCAAGTTCAAAACTACTTGCTTGCATGGTATTGCCGCGGCCATCATAATAACCCATAACCCCTTCCACCACGAGCACGTCATTTTTTGCGGCGATTTTGTTTACTTTTTGTCTAATGATTTCTTCATCCATCAAAAACAGGTCGAAATTTTCGCTCATTTTTCCGGCAGCATATGTCAAATATTCCGCGTCAATATAGTCGGGGCCGGTTTTTGCACCCATAACTCTTAACCCCATATCTCTAAATAATTTGATCAATGCCGTGGATATAAGTGTCTTCCCCGAATTTGAGGTTGGGGAAGCAATCATAAGTTTTCTTAATATTCCATTACTCATAAATAAACTCCTTTAATATCTTCAATAAAAAGTCGTTGTCATCTGGACTTTTAACTGCAATGCGAATATATTTTTGCCCCAAGTTTTTAAAGTTGTCGCATAGTCTAATTAAAATTCCTTTTTTTAAAAAATATTCAAACAATAAACTGTTGTCATAATCTGTTTTTATCAAAATGAAATTAGCTCTTCCGCTTATCGGATAAAATCCCTTCAATTTTGAAATAGCGTCAGTCATTCTTTCTCTTTCATTTGCCAGTTTTTCTCTTGAACTTTTGACAAATTCTCTATCGCCAAAAATCGTATCTCCCAGATTCTCTAGTAACCCCGAAATCGACCAGGTGTGAATTATATCGTCAATTTTTTCTTTTTCATTTGAAATTGCATATCCAAGCCTTAGTCCCGGCAGCGAAAAAAACTTCGTGGTCGCCCTCACAACAAAAAGAGAATCGTAATTTTTTATTTCCTTTGCTAGATCGTAATCAAGTCCTGCAAATTCATAAAAAACTTCATCCACCAAAAGATTTCCGCCTTTTCTTTCTATATTCTCGTAAAGTTCTAAAAAGCCTTCCCTCGTAAGCGCCACCCCACTTGGATTGTGCGGACTTGTAACAATCACGAGAGTATCTCTTAAGTCTTCGGGCAAATAATTTACCTCCGGCAAAAAATTATCATCTAAATCTCTTTCAATTACAATTTTTTCTGCCATTCTCGCTCTTTTTTCGTACTCGCTAAAGCATGGATTGAAAACTAAAATCTTTTTGTGAAGCCTTATAATCGCATCAATCACTTCCATCGCACCGTTGCCAAGTGAAATATTGCCCTCATCTGCTCCCAAATACTTGGAAACTGCCGTGTGAAGTTTCCTGTAGTTTACATCAGGGTAGCGAGTTATGAGTGCGAGATTTTCCTTTATATTTTCATAAACTCCCTTCGGCGGACCAAATGGATTGATATTACTGGAAAAATCTATTAATTTTCCGTCCTCGCTGTATTTAAAAATATTTGCACCATGTTCGCCACTCATTCTTTCCACCCGATTATTAGTGACATATAGCTAATGCGTTCTAATATTTCATCTCTATTTGTCAGCACCAATTCGTTTTCGCTTGACGCTTCCTCGATATAGACGTATTTAAAACCGTGTGCTTCCAGCCTATCGAGTGTGTGAGATTTGTCTTTAAAGGTCTTTAGGATTGCAATTCTGTCCACAAATTCCAAATTCACGCCGTCAATATTATCCACAAGTGTGAAATTCTTTCCCGTGGTTGCAAGAGGAACTTTCGCAATATTTGCCGCCTCTAAAAAGCTTGGAATGCCCGAAGAGATCTCAAAATTAAAGTCCGGTTCATATTTTAGGATATTCATAAAAGTACTGTAAATTGAGGCATCTCCAATTGTAAGATAAACTCCGATTTCACCATCATGCAAGTTATCTTTTATTATATTCACATTTTTTTTATATAAATCGTCGTTCATTTTTCCCATCGGAAATTCAAGATAAACAATTCTGTCCGTCTTAATATATTCTCTCGCCGAATCAAGTGCCATATTTTTGCCGCGATTATCCGGAGCAAAAATCACGTCCGCACTTTCTATTAAATGTACGCTTTTTATAGTTAATAATTCCGGATCGCCCGGTCCAGTGCCAACTGCGAACAGTTTTTTCATTATAATTCCTCTTTTAATCTTTCAAAAAATAAATCTCTAATTATGTTTTCTTCGCCAAGCCCTTTCAATTGAGTTTCTACATTAAAACCGGCGTTCGTTAAAATATTTTTCCATGAATCCTCTTCATCGCCCGCCATATCGTTTTTTGCGTGGTCCCCTGCCACAAGCATAAATGGCCTTAAAATTAGCCTTTTATCCTTAACCTTCTCAAGCTCCGGCATAATAAAATGTAAATCTCGTTTGCCTTCTACGGTTGCAATATGAATATTTACCTTACCTATTTTTTTATAGCAATCAGCCAAATTGTCATAAAGAATATCCATACGGTGATTCGTACCGTGACCCATAAATAAAATTTCTTCTTCTCCAAAGTCCACACTTTCAGCAAATTGAGAAACCGTTTCCGGTGTGATAAGCGGACTTGAAACTTTTAAACTCGGATACTCTTTTTTTAGCTCCGAGATTTTTTCATATTCAAATCCCGGTATGATGTGTGTGCAAAAAGCGATAATATCATCACAACCTTTTTTTGAAAGTGCTTCCATTGCTTCAATCTCATTTTTAACATCTATGCCTCTATTTTTTAGCACTTTGGAAATCATGCGCGAAGTGTAGCAAAATTCAATTTCATATTCCGTTCCATATTCTAATTTTGTGCGTTCTATTATCGGTAAAATTGACTTTTTGTAAGCGTCTTCATGCGTAGTTCCAAAAAAACAAATTAAAATTGCTTTCATATTTCCCCCTAAAAAACCCTTCTAAGCCCACTAATCTCAAGAAATAAACAAATCAAAACGAAAAATGCACTTGCCACATACATTACTCGGTTTGCAGTGTAGATATCATCTTTTGCAATTCTTCTGAAATTATTTCCGATATAAGGTTTATTTTCAACCGCCCCATTATAAGTTGCCGGTCCCAAAAGTTCCACTCCCAAAAGTCCTGCCATCACGCTTTCAGGGTATCCGGCATTTAAACTTTCGTGTTTTTTTGCATCTCTGTGAAGCACATATCTTGCGTTTCTCACATTTAAATTTAAAATATCGCCTGCCATTAAAAACATCCATGCGGTAATTCTGGCAGGAAGATAATTTACTGCATCGTCTAGAATGGCTGCGAATTTGCCGTAATATAAATACTTCGCGTTTTTGTATCCAATCATAGAGTCCATCGTGTTTACCATTTTCATTGCCATAGCACCGGGTGCACCCAAGAAAAATGCGTAAAAGAGAGGACTAATCACTCCGTCTGAAGTGTTTTCTGCAACTGTTTCAACTGTAGCTTTCACAATTCTTTCCTCGTTCAAATTTTGTGTGTCTCTTCCAACAATCATTGAAAGTTCGTGTCTTGCTTCAACAAGACCAAGGTCCAGTGCTTCTCTGACTTTTCTTGCACTCTTACCCAGATCCCCAAGTGAAATGGACGAATAAATCAAAAAGATTTTAAAGAGTTCTCTAAAAAATCCCTTTGGAATCAAACTAATAATACCAATGGTGATTCCAAAGACAAAAACGATATTAAAAATTGCAATTATGGTTCCTCGAATATATTTGTTGTAATCCGATAACTCTTCTTTTAAAAAACATTTTTCTTCTAAATGAATGATGTCTCCCATCAGTCTAATAGGATGCAACCTATAAACCGGGTCGCCGATTAAAATATCAATCAGAAACGCTATTATAATGTTTCGCATAAACCTGCTATTTCCTCCACTTTTTTCATATCCATATTTTCCACAACCGCGTCCACTAATTTGTCAAATTCTTTTGAAAGTCCCTCTCTGTCTATCGGCTTGTGATTTGATTCTTTGTCATAATCAATTAGAGAATCTTCATCCGGAATATCCAGCTTTACATATGGAATCACTCCGATGACAGGAATTCCCGTCAATTCTTCAATCATTTTTATACCGCTGTCCAAAAGTGTTTTATCGCCGCGGAATTTATTAATCACAAGGCCTTTAATCCTTTTTCTCTCCTCTTTTGTTAGAAGCATCACAGTCCCATAGAGCGAAGCAAACACTCCCCCGCGGTCTATATCCGCCACCAAAATCACCGGCAGATCAACCATATTTGCAAGTCCCATATTCACGAGATCATATTCACGCAAATTGATTTCAGCAGGACTGCCTGCTCCTTCCACCACAACCACGTCATTATCGCTTTCCAGTTCATAAAAAGTGTTCTTCACGATCGGCATAAGCTCTTTTTTATACGCAAAATATTCTCGTGCCGACATGCACTTATAGTCTTCACCGAAAAGCACCACCGTGCTTCCGATATCTGTATTTGGAATAAGTAAAATCGGATTCATATTCACCTCCGGCTCTCTCTCACAAGCGAATGCTTGAAGCACTTGAGCTGTTGCAATTTTTTTGCCGTCTTTGGTGATATAACAATTTCTGCTCATATTTTGTGACTTAAATGGAGCAACCTTAAATCCTTTTTTATAAAAAAATCTCACAAGCGCTGTACACATAAGGGATTTTCCCGCCGAAGATGTCGTTCCTTGAACCATAATTTTTGCCATAACAAAATAAAGCAACTTAAAAAACTATTAAGTTACTCTTCCCTCCCCTCGCAAATTTAAAAACACAACATATAAGTGTTTTATCCATAAAACTATATTTATTATACACTTTTTTGTATTATTTAACAATTGATTGTTGACTTTTTGTAATATGAATTTTGATTTTCATATAAAAAATGACCGGCTTAAAAAGCATCAGTCATTTTGGTTTATTATATATTTTTTCCAATCGTAATAAACTTCTTCTAATGTTAACCCGTTTGCCGGCATTGTGATGCCCGCTTTGGTTCTATCTCGATTGACAAAAAGTTCCTCAATTTCTTCAAGGGTTATTTTATTTTCGTTCGCTTTTAAAATTGTACCCACGATTATGCGCACCATGTTTTTTAAAAAAGCTTCACCGTAGATGTCAAAATAAATTCTATTGCCCTCTTGCGTGATTTTTATATCGTTTACAGTGCGAACCGAAGTATTCATCTGTGCATACGGCCCTTCAAATGCTTTAAAATCATGTGTGCCGATTAAAACATTTGCTGCTTTTTGAATTTTTTCCAAATCTACTTTGTACGAATAAAGCGAATAATATCTCATGAGTTTTGCCGGCATCATTTCGCCCAAATAAATTGAATAGCGATAATGTTTGCCGAGTGCACTAAATCTCGAAGAAAAATCCTCCGTCACTTCAAAGGATTTCATAATTCTAATGTCGTGTGGCAAAAAATTATTCAACGGATAAATATATTTTTCTGGAGGAATAGCAGAATTTGTTAAAAAGTCTGCCACTTGCGCATTTGCATGAACTCCTGCATCGGTTCTGCCCGCAACTTTAAGCGTTACTTCCTCGCCCGTCACTTCCAAGAGAAGATTTTCAATCACTTCTTGAATGCCAAGTGCATTGTCCTGCCTTTGCCAACCACTGTAATCCGTGCCGTCATAACTGATAATTAAACAAATCTTTTTCATGCTATATCACAAATGGCACATAGTTTAGGCCCACCATAAAAGCAAAGTAAGCCAAAACTAAAACATAAGCGACCGTGTCGCGACTTTCATATTTCAATTCTTTTAATTTTGTTCTGCCTTCTCCTCCGTGATAAAGTCTTGCCTCCATAGCATTTGCAAGTTCGTCTGCACGCCTAAAGCTGTTTATAAATAGAGGAATCAAAATCGGAATGAGCGCTTTTGCACGCTTTATCAAATTGCCTTCTTCAAAATTTGCACCTCGTGCTTTTTGCGCTTTCATGATCTTGTCAGTTTCTTCCATTAGTGTTGGTATAAATCTCAAAGCAATTGTCATCATCATTGCAATTTCATGACTTGGCACGCCAATTTTTTTTAAAGGCTCCAAAAGTTTTTCAATTCCGTCCGTCATTCTAATCGGTGAAGTGGTCAGAGTCATAAGCCCCGAACCCATAACCATTAAAACGAGTCTAAGCGCCATAAAAATTGCAAATTGAAGCCCCTCTTTAGATGCGGTAAGCGGTCCAATCTTAAATAAGACTTCGCCTTTCATCATAAATATATTTAAAAACACCGTCAAAAATATTATGAAAAACAGACTTTTTATTCCTCTAAAAAGCATCTTAAACGGTATTTTTGCAAGCTTTGTAGCAGTGTATAAATATATAAATGCAAAAATATAAGTGGTGAATTTTTTTACAAAAAACAATAGAAAAATATATACAAACGTGAGAATGATCTTGGTGCGCGGGTCGAGCTTGTGAACCGGCGAATCCCCCGGAAAGTATTGCCCAATAGTGATATCTTTCATCATTGTAGTAGCCCTCTAATAGAATCGGCTGCCTCTTCAGGCGAAAGTGCTTGAGGTAGCACGACTCCGTTTTTTCTTAGTATGTTCATAAATTCCACAGTGTATGGCACGTCCAGTCCGATGCTTTCGAGCTCTTCTTCACGTTTAAAGATTTTTTCCGGTGTGTCGTAATATTTAAGTTCGCCCTTATCCATCACCAAAATTCTGTCCGCAATCTTTGCAATGTCTTCCATTGAGTGTGTTACATACACAATCGTAAGTTTCTTTTTATCCTGAATGCCCTTTATAAGGTTAATGATTTCGTTGCGACCTCTCGGGTCGAGCCCGGCAGTAGGTTCGTCTAAAACAAGAATCTTCGGCTCCATGGCAAGCACGCCGGCAATTGCCAAACGTCTTTTTTGTCCGCCCGAAAGCTCAAACGGCGACCTGTCCTTTATAAAATCGTAGTCGAGTCCGACATCTTTTATCGCTTGAACCACGCGCCTATCTATTTCATTTTCTGTAAGTCCTAAATTCTTCGGACCATAAGCTACATCTTTTGCGCAAGTTTCTTCAAAAAGCTGATGCTCCGGATATTGAAACACCATGCCAACTTTTTCTCTAATGCCAATTAAGCGCATTTTTTTATCTATCACTTGACCCTCAATCGCAATTTTACCGCTCGTCGGGAACATGAGTGCGTTTAAATGTTGAATAAAAGTGGACTTACCGGAGCCGGTGTGACCTATCACTCCGATAAATTCACCGTTTGCAATACTCATAGTCACGTCTTTAACCGCTTTCTTTTCAAATGGCGTACCTTCGCCATAAACGTGTGAAAGCTTGTCTGTCGCAACTTCGGCGCTCTGATCGTAAATTCCAAACTCTTTTACTTCGCCGGCTCTAAATTTTTGGTATGAACCCATGTCAAAAGGGGCGGAATTTTTTTCTTTAATTTTCTCAAGCACGCACTTTGCGTAGTCTTCCAAATCGAAACTTTCGCAATTTGTCTTTGCGTTTCCAAGCGCCTTTTCCATAACCGGCACAAATGGAGCATCCAACCCATATCTTTTCAAAGTTTCCGGCTCGCTGAAAATTTCTTTTGGAGTACCCGTTTTTACAATTTTCCCGTCGTCAAATACAATTATTCTATCCGCATCAATCGCCTCTTGCATGTAATGCGTGATTAAAAGAATCGTTTTGTTATTCTCACGATTTAATTGCAAAATTGTCTTTAAAACTTCTTTTCTGCCGGACGGGTCCAGCATTGCAGTCGGTTCGTCAAACAAAATAATATCGGGATTTATTGCCAGGATTCCGGCAATGGCAACCCGTTGTTTTTGTCCTCCACTTAACAAGTTGGGACTATGCTCTTTGTATTCCAGCATGTCCACAATTCTTAAGGCGTTGTCAACTCGCTCTCTTATCTCGGATGGCGGTACACCCAAATTTTCCGGACCAAACGCAACATCTTCCTCCACAATTGTCGCCACGATCTGATTGTCCGGATTTTGAAATACCATACCGCAATTTTTTCTAATGTCCCAAATTCTGTCCTCTTCCTTGGTGTTTATATTATTAACAATCACATCGCCCTCGTTTGGAAAAATTTGCGCATTAATCAGTTTACAAAGTGTGCTCTTGCCTGAACCGTTCGAGCCAAGCACTGCTACAAATTCACCTTTTTTTATATCCATGCTCACATCGTCAATCGCCAAAAGCTTCTCACCGTCTATATTTGAACTGTAACTAAAACTAACATTTTTTAATGAAATAACTTTTTCATTATCTACTGCCATTCTTTTCTCCTTTAAGTCGATCTAATCTCTTTATGACCGCTTCTGCTTGATATTTCCCCGGATACAAAAGTTCCAAATGCGGGTACATATCTCTGATTATATAATCTATAAGCTCGTAATGAGTGCAGCCCAAAATGAGCCTCGTCACGCGTTTTTCAATTAGTGGCGGAATGATTACCTCGAGTTCTTTTTTAATTCCTTCATAATCGCCGAACTCCACGAGGTTTGCCAAAGTTTTTGACGGAATTGAAATCGCACCCAAACAGTTCTCATACAAATGTGAATTGTGAGTGTATGTTGTGCTAATAACGCCAAGATGTCTCAAATTTTGTCGTTTTAAAATTCGGACGGTCGGTCTAATAATATCCACCACATTTTTGTTTATATTTCCGGTTTGAATTAGAGCGGTGCTAATAGTATTGCAAGCCGGAGCAAGTACATTAATATCATTCAAATATGGCTTAACCATTTTCCTTGTAAGATGCAAAATTTCAAATTTAGTTTTTTCGCCATAAGGCATATTCTTTTCGTCAGAAGCATATATAACATCAATATCCTTGTCCATACTTTTAAGATATTTATATACAACTCTGCCGCCTTTTCCGGAATCAATTACCAATACTTTCATAAAAACCCCTAACAATTCAAATAAATATTCATACACAGAAATTATATCACAAAACACAAAATTTACATAACAAAATAGCGACTTTTACAAATTAAATACGAACTCAAAAATATGAGTTCGTATTTAATCTGTATTTACAAAATTATTATGCTTTATTTTAAACTGCACACGGCGAATAGCCGCAGTCCTGACATTCCGCACAGCCACCACTATGATTCATCTTACCGCCACATACCGGACAAGTATCCGGATCTTTTTGTAGGGCTTTATTTGCGATTTCGTTGATTTCTTCTTGAAGCTCGTTAATTCTTTCGGTGTCGGTTTTTTTGTTGTCGGTGATTAAAATTCCACCACGGCGACAACCATCTCTATAAATCGTTATCCCCTTTAGCCCTTTTTCCCAAGCATAAAGATACAGGTCTTCCACTTCTGAAATTGTAAATTCGTTCGGAACGTTTACAGTTGAAGAAATTGAAGCGTCTATATATTGTTGCCATGCTGCTTGTACGTCAATTCTTTCGTGATAGTTCAAGTTGGAGGTCGTAACGATAAAATCAGGCAATTCTTCTTCATCAAACAAGTTATTTTTGTCCATATATTGTTTTACAATTTCGGTATAAACTTTGTAGTAAGTGTCGATCCCGTGTATTGATTCTGTCTTTCTGGTGTATGAGATTTGGAAAATCGGTTCCACGCCATTTGAGCAGCCAATAAGAGTAGAGATGGAACCCGTTGGTGCAATAGTTAAGAGTTGACTATTTCTTAAGCCGTATTCTTTAATAAGTTCCAAAGTGTCATCGTCAGCATTTGAACGAATGAATGCACTTGCGAGCACCGCTTCTTTATTGTAAAGTGGGAATGGTCCATATTCTTTTGACAGAAGAGCGGATTCTTTTAATGCCTCGTTAATCATCAATCGGCCTATTTGGTGAATTAATTTGATGGATTCCGGTGAGCCGTATCTAACTTTAAGTTTGATAAACATGTCTGCAAGTCCCATTATGCCGAGTCCAATTTGTCGCAAATCCCGAGCGAGTTCTCGCTGTTCTTTGATTGGGTGAAGCGGTTCATTTTCATCCAAGACTCCGTTTAAATAGCGAACCCCGGCGCGAACCATTTCTGCAAATCCGTCAAAATCGAATCTGCTGTAATCGGTGAACGGACTCTTTACAAATGCTCCCAAGTTAATTGAGCTAAGATTGCATGAACCCCACGCAGGAAGCGGTTCTTCAGCACACGGGTTAACTCCTGCATATTCAAAATTTGGATCCGCACTCATGATGTGCCATGAATTGATTCTGTCTTTATACAAAATTCCCGGCTCAGCCATATTCCAATTGTTTCTTGCAAGCGTACGCCACAGTTTTTTAGCGTCAACATTTTTTCTAATTTGTTCGCCACTAGCTTCCACATCGAAATTGAGGGTGTAATCTGTTCCTTCTTTAACGGCGTTTAAAAATTCGTCATTGACGTTTACGCTTATATTCGCAGAATTAACTTTTGATAAATCGTTTTTAACGTCAATAAATTCTTCAATGTCAGGATGTGACACGTCCATGTTTATCATAAGAGCTCCACGTCTTCCGCGCATGCCTATGAGCGAAGTGGTCATGGAAAAAAGGTCCATAAAGCTAACGGCACCTGTTGTAGTTGAGGCAGCGTTATTTACCTTCGCTCCTTTTGGGCGAAGCTTTGAAATGTTTATCCCGCATCCTCCGCCGTATGAATATGTGCGTGCCAGATATTTTGCCGTATCAAAAATGCTTTCGATATTATCCTCCACAATTGGCATAACATAGCAGTTTGAAAGTGTGACCTTTTTGCCGTCCTTATTTAGTCCGCGGCCTGCCAAAATTCTGCCTGCCGGCATAAATTTTTTATCTTTAATTGCCTTTCCGATAAAATCGTCGTCGCCACTGACACGTTTAATGAATCCTTCAAAGTTTTCTCCGTCATAGCGATATTTTTTGTCATAAATATCTCTTTGGAGATTAGTCATTGCCCACCCTTCCTCACGGAGTTTGGCACGTTCTTCACGATATAAAATATATTTTTTTGCTGCTTCCGGATGTCTCTTCATGAGTTCAATTTCAACATTATCTTGAATCTCTTCAATCGAAACTTCCTCTACATCTTTAAATTTTTCAAAAAGCGCCTCTCCCACTTCTTTCGCTGCGACTTCATCTATTCCCTTTTCGGTTTCCTTCATTGCCTTTTGAACTGCAATCACGATTTTTTCAGTTTCAAAATCAACTTTTCTGCCGTCTCTCTTTATTACTTGAACCATTTTTGCCTCCTTTTTAACAAGCTTATATATCATAATATATAGTACATATTGTGCTAATTTAGATTTAACTAATATATAGTACACTATATATAATATCAGATTACATATATTTTTACAACAGAATTCTTGGTAAAAATATGTTTTCAAAAACAATTTAAAGAGGCTGAATAAGCCGGTTTACGAAAAAACAGTTTTATTTCATATTTTTTTTCAATAAAAAAGACTCGTTATTTTTAAACGAGTCTTTAAAACTTCAGTTTTTAATATCCTCTTTGCGCTTCTACAAATGAGATAATTTTATTTAGTGCGTCCGCTAATTCTGCTCTTGTGACTTCACTTGTCGGATTATAAACATTTCCTTTTTGTGGATTTACAATGCCGACTTTTACCATTGCAATAACCGCGTCCTTGCTCCATGCTGAGATTTTGTCCATATCTTCAAAGTAAACATCGTTTATAATTTCCGGAAGTTCAATACCTTTTTCTTTCAGGAATCTATAAACTATAAGTGCAAATTGTTCGCGAGTTACTTTTGTATTTCCTCTAAATGTGCCGTCATCAAAACCTTTAAAGATTTCATGTGAGATAGCCCATTTTGCAGATTTTTCATACCAATCGCCCAGCTTAATGTCCGGGATTATTAGAGTTTCGTCGATCAATTTGTCTATTGAAATTCTCATCAATACTTCTGCAACCATTGCACGGCTGATTGTTATATCCCCTTCAAATTTGTCGTTTCCCATTCCTTTTAAAACGCCTTTTGAAACCATGTTTCTGATTGCTTCTCCCGTGCTGTCCGAAGGAATATCTGTTAAATCAACCGGCAATATCGGCTTTAATTCTACAATGCCAAAATCGTTTGGAGTTTCAACAATCGGATTTGCAATCGGTTTAACTGTTGTATCGTTTTTTACAACGCTTACCGTATTGCTGCCAGATTTATCATATTTTACATCCTTTTGCGGTCTTCCCGGTTTGACATCAGGAACATTCGGTTCTGGAGTTGGTTCAACTGGTTTTACTCCGTTTAGTGCTGACTTAGCATCTAATATTAGAGCCACCGCCTTTGTAACTTCTTCTTCAGTTGCTCTCTTATTTGCAATAACTGTTGTTGCCTTTGCTATTGCATCATCATATCCCTTTTTAGCTTCAGCATCTGCAAATAAATATCTTTCAGTTGCTTTAACATTTGCATATTCATTAACAAGTGATTTTAATTGTGTCTTGTCAACTTCTTTAAAGCCGTCCAAATTGTCCAGCGCTTCTAAAATAGCTTTTATTGCTGAATTGATGTCTGCTAATTTTGTTGCATCCATTGCATCTTTGCCATCTTCAACTGCATCGTCGTAAGCTTTTTTGTCTATTTCGTCGTCGTAATTGTAGGCGTCGCTACCTTTGATATCATCGGCTTCATCAACCAATTTTTTGAGTTTTTCTTTTGCCCTTTCAAGCACATTTTCAATCATTTTATCGCGAGCATCTTCAATAGATTTTACAAGTTCATCCACTTCAGTTTGTGTTACATTTGATTTTAATATGTCTTTAGCTTTTTCAATCAAATCATCATAAGCTTTTTTGTCTTTATCATCAGCTTCTTTATATTCGTCGGTTTCAACGATTTCGTCATATTCTTCAACTAATTTCTTAAGAGCTTCTTTGTTAACCGGTTCAGCCGGTGTTGTATCTTCTTCGAAATTAAACGTGATAGAATATGGGACTTGTTCTGAAATTTCGATTGTCTTTTTAGCATCTTCATTTTTTGCTAAATGATATCCTTCTTCACAAGATAAAAATTCAATTGTATAAATTTGTTTTTCTGCAGAAACTACAAATGGAATCATACTTAAATCTTCCGTAACAGCTTTTCCAAGCGAATTTGACATTGAAACTCTGTATTTTGCTTTAATTTCCTTGCCATTTGCAATTGACTTGACCGTTAAGTCGAGCTTTGGTGTAAAGTTGATTTGTTTTTCCAGTAATGTTAGGGCTTTAATCACGTTAGGGAAGAACGGATAATCGTTTCCTTCCGCTTCTAAAGTGTATTCTTTAAAATCTATTGCCGGGAATTCAAATCCGCTTGCCGTCTTTGTAACCGGAACTTCTTTGCCGTCTGCATCAAACACTTTAAATGTCACTTTGTTTGCAGATTGCAATTGATTGCTCTTTACAATCATCTTTTGCATTTTAGGTGCTTCAACTTTATCCTTAATCTTAAATGTCGCTGTGAATTCAGGATTTTCTTTTGTGAGTTCAAATTCGATTCTGTGTGTGTCGGCTTCGAGTTTATCGTATGTTGAGAAATTTTCGAGAATAAATGCATACTTGCCAAATTCCAGTTCTGTAAAATCGTCTTTCCAAACTCTGGACTTAATCAGTTCGTCTCCGTTTGCTCCAACTTTTACCAGATTTGCTCTTTGGTAAATATATTTTGTTCCGCTATATTCATAGTTCCATTTTGCTTTACCCTTTGTTACAGGTGTCGGATTATCTCCTCCTTTAACCACCATTTCCAGTTCTACAACCACGTCTTTGTGATTTTCGTCCAGCACGACGGTTTCTTTGATCTTGGATTTTGTTTCGTCATATTTGCCGAGTGAATTCCATGAATATGGTGAAAGTGTAACTAAATAAGTTCCAAATTTATATTCGTGCGGTTTGCTGTCCATAACATATTCATTTCCGATATATACAAACGGCGTTCTTTGAAGCACTCTGTTTTCGCCATTTACTTCGTAAACTTTTACAGCGATTGTACCTTTTTTGTCGTCCGGCACTTCTTGTGGTTCTACAGGAACGTAAATTTCCCCGCCAACTTCAGGAACGGTAACTTCTTCATTGCCGCTCTTTACTTTGTAGTCTATCGGTTCCAAGAGTTCAATTGTATAAGTTCCCGGTTTTACACTAATTTTGCTGTCGGTGTAAACTTTGTCTCCGAGTTTAAATTTAACAGGATAAACTTCTTTTTCGCCGTCCATGAAGTAGAAATCTGCAATAACTTCGCCTTCATTTGTTTTTTTCTTCAATGTGAATGTAACGACGAATTCTTTGTCAGAAACTGTAAATTCTTTTGGAGAAAGTTCATAACCTTCCGGCATATTTTCTATTTTAGCCGTGTAATAGCCATATGGTAAATCAACAAACATTGTTTGTGGTGAACCCTTCACATATTCATGATTAACTGTTTTGCCATATGAGTCGGTGAATACAAAATTGTATGAACTCTTTTGTAATTCTGCAGGCACAGAATCATCATTAGCTATAACCAATCCTGCTGAAACTTCGGATACATCTTTGTATTCTTTCCAACTAAATTCAAGATTTACCGGATCCGTAACGGATTT
Source organism: Ezakiella sp. (assembly GCA_022778715.1). Lineage (GTDB taxonomy): Bacteria > Bacillota > Clostridia > Tissierellales > Peptoniphilaceae > Ezakiella. The sequence goes on along the minus strand of JALFRW010000005.1, from coordinate 15,313 downwards.
AAATGTGACTTCCTGCTTCTTTTTGCCGTCTACAATCGTTTCTCCGATTCCAAATTTGTCAGGAACTGCATATACATAATAGAAACCCGGTGCGAGCTTCATGCCCTTTGCATAATTGAAAGATTTTCCGCCTTCACCGATATAATTATAGAAATCTCCGATTTCATATTTTGCGCCATCATGATTGTCCGTGATATTTAATTCAAATTCCTGACCGGCAATCCTATTAAAAGTAAATTCCACATCCGCAGTCGTTAAACCGCCTTCAAGCACTGCAATTTGCATCGGGTCTTCCACATAATATCCTTCCGGAACTTCTGTCGGGAAAACGAGCCAAGTGCCTTCTCCAAGATGGTTCATATCAACTACATCTGTACTTTCAAGATTCTTAGCCTTGTACTCGATTTTGCCTTCGTATCCGTTTTGAGTGATATTCACTTTGAATGCGCCGAGTTTTGCAACTCTTGCCTTTGAAACAATTTGGAAATTATCAGAACTGCCAACTGTAATCGGATTTTCAGCGTCTAAAATAACTTCGTATCCTTCTATTCCGTCTTTTAATTTTGCGCTCAAATTGTAGACGCCATAAGGAACTTTTGCGTCAAAATATTTACCTTCCATGAAAGATGGATCGCTTACAAATTGATATACTTTGTTGGTCTTTGTATTTGTTGCAAAAATTTCAATGTCGCTGTAATTTACATCACTCTTATCAGTGACATTAACGCCGATAGTAACCCTTTCAATAAATTTGAATTCCAGAGTGATTGTTACTTCTTTGTTTTCTTTTGAAATTTCAAATGGAACTTCTTTTTCGCCGACTAATTCAAAATCGTCGCTGTAACTCTTCACAACCAATTTGTACTTGCCGAATTTAATATTTTCAATATTGTCCAGTTTTTCGTCGTTTTCATCATGAACTTCATAGACAAGATTTACATTTCCCTGCTTATCCGTCTTGGTTTCAACCTTGAGCTTGCCGAACATATCTTTAAAAAGCATCATTTCAGCCGTTATTTCTAGTAAGTTGTAAGCATTATCCATTGCTTCAATCTTGATATTTGACAATTTTTCGCCTTGAGGAATTATTAACGAATAAATTCCGTTTTCCTCTGTAAATTCAATCTCTTTATCTTTGTTATAGATTTTGATATTTTTAAGTCCGGCGCCTTCTTCTTTAACTTTAAAGCTAAGTGCACCCGTGCTTTCATCATATTCAGTATCCACCATTTCCGGTTTTGTGGTATCAACTGCAAACGGAATTTCTACACTTGTTTCATCATAGTAAGTGCCTTGTTCTTTAACGCTTGCACCGGTTAATTTTAAAGTGTAATTTCCGTCTTCAAATTTTGAAAGCGGAAGTCCGCCTAAAATGCTGAATCCGGTGTATCTGTCTCTCGGATTGCCATTTGTTGCGTCATCCGGGAAAGCGGAAATATTTGAGGACAACAATTTGTTTCCAAAATTCGTTTCTTTGCCATTTTCATCAAAAACTTTTACACCAAATTTGCCGTTTCTGACAGCCACGATATAAATATATGCACTGTCCAAATATCCGTCACCGTTTGGTGAGAAATACATTTTTTCAAATTCAGGTTTCGGTTCGCCTTCTTGATTTTTCAATTCGCTAACTTCGTCGAAATTTTTCATACCGGCAATGACATATCTTTGTTTGCCTTCAGCGTCCGGCATATTTGTTTCGAGGTGAGTTGAATAATTGAACCAGTCGAAGTTTTCCTTTGGCTCATAATTCCAATAAATCGGAGCTTCCGTTTCAAAGTCGTAGTTATAAATCGGTTTTTCAATTGACGGAATCTTTCCATATTCTCCTTTGAATGATACGAACGGAAAACAAACTTCCATACCGTTTTGGTCTCTTAAGTGCAGGAAGCCTTCAATATAAGCGCCGTTTGTAAACGGTTTTACAAGTTCCATATTTTCTATCGGCATCGTGATAGTAACTTCTTTTTCAGAACCTGCCGGAACTGTAAATGTCTGTTCTTCGTACGTGTTTGAGAAAAGTTCGCCCGGTCTTAAAAGCATTGTTTTGCCGTCATGAGCTTCAATTGTCGTTTCAACTGACGGAACAATTGTCTTTTCTTTCATGCTGTAGTTGTGAACGAGCAAATTAAGAGTGATGGTGTCATCAACGTCGCCCACAAATTTTGAAGCAATCTTCGTTTTTGCATCCACAACAGTGAAATCGAGTTCCGAAGCTTTCGTCAAATTCATAATTCCGGCACCTTGTCTTCTCGGAGAAGTTTTTTGTTTCGTCTTCGGATCCATGTGAGGAACTGCCGAGTTCATAAGAATTGTCTTTGTAAGTGCCGCCTTGTGTTCCACTCCTGAAAAAATAGGTTCTTTTAATCTTTCACGAATAACCCCGACGCCGCCTGTTACATGAGGCGTTGCCATTGAAGTACCGCTCATATCTCCGAAAGTGTTACCCATTGTTTGAGTTGAATAAATGTGTCCGCCGGGAGCTGTGATATCCGGTTTCATATATCCGCCGGCCGAAAGACCCCAGTTTGAAAATGCACTCATTTCGCCATATTCCGGGTTCGGCATTTCTTTACTTTCGGTGTAGATGTGAATTTTATTAGTGTTTCCTGCTTTTAAAATTTCGCCAACTTCCAATGTAACACTTGCCGAAGGAATACTCGTGCCCTCAATCGCAAGTCCGATAAGACCCTCTGCATTGTTATAAATAATAACGCCTGCTGCACCAACTTTTTCCGCATTTAGAATCTTTTGCGTAAATGTTAAGCCGCCTCTTTTAATGAGAGCGATTTTTCCCGCAACCTCTTTGTCTGTAAAATCTTCCGGCTTACCTTCGCCGCAATCCACAAACTCATAATCTTTTTCTTCAAAATTGATTGATTTTTCAGTATCTTTTTTATCTCTTGCAAAACTATATGCATATTGTTTGCCTTCATAACTAAACACAGTTGTGTACATAGATTTATTTTCAAGAGATGCAACAGTAATAGCGTTTGTTGCAGTACCCGGGCTAGCCATAGTACCAAAATCCGGATAATCTATATTTAAATTTCCTTTATATTCGCCTTCGTTACCGGCAGCGATAACAAAGTTGGTGTCAAGATTGTACCCTTTGTCGATGAATTTATCTACCATGATAGTATTTCCCGGGAGACCTTTTGTAGCACCAAGACTCATATTAACAGCATCTGCTCCCATAAGAATGGCATCTTGCATTGCTTTTACATAAACAAATGAACTGGTGCTGCCGTTTTTCATAACGTTCATCATCAAAAGTTGAGCTTCCGGAGCAACGCCTCTCCAAGTTTTGCCGTTTATCAAAACTCTGTTTCCGGCAACGGTTCCGCTAACGTGTTGCCCATGAGCTTCCAGTTCTTCGTCCGGATTTAAATTTTGTGTATCCAAATAATAATTCCACCCAAATGGAACCTTTTCCGTATGGTAAAACTCTTCTACGTCAGTACCTTTAGCTTTTAACTCTCCGCCTGTTACAAATTTTTCGATATCGTCTTTTTGAAATCTTGCCGTTTCCGGATTTGACAAATAAAAAGCTTCGTGTGATGGGTCCATATTGCTATCAATAATCCCCAAAACACTGCCTCTGCCATCATATTTGGATTGCAGTAAATCTGTATTTCCAATTAAATCATTTGATTTTGTCATCATTAAAGAAATTTTATTATCACTTCTATCTTGGAAATTAACTTCATCTGATTTAACTACATCGTTTTTAATTTCAAATTCTAAATTTTCAATAACTTGTGTAACATTTGGTAAACTTTTAACCACTTCCAAATCAGTTGCATTTAATCTTACAGCAACAAATGGAGTTACAAGTTCAATTCTACCAAAAATATCTGCTGACTTAGCATTTTCTAGAAGAATTTTCTCAAACTTATCTAATGCTTCGTCAGCAATTTCCATAGCTTTTTTTAATTTGTTGTTTTCCATGGCTTTGTTGTAACCCGGTACAATGTTTTCCACATCTACATAAACTAAATACTCTGTTTTTAGCTCGTTTGCAAATATTTTGTCGTAACCAACAAACATGGAAAACGCCATAAATACCGCTAATAAAATAGCCGTTAATTTTTTGTTCATAATAGCCTCCAATATAAATTTCTTTCGCACCTTTCGGCCTGCGAGTAAAGACACCTTCGCAGAATTTACACTCTCCTCTCTTTTCATTTAATGTGTTAAATTAATTCCTGTGAAAAAATAAAAATACATTCATATTTTTCACGCTCGTAACGTTATTGTAACATAGTCTTATTAAAATTTCAACCATGATATAAAAACTGTTTATAATTTTATGTTTTCCTTTGCTCAAATATTTTTGTTTCTTATTTTTATAACTTGGTATCAGTTGTTAGATAAATCAGTATGACATTTACACGATGTTAGCATGTTTTTTAATTTTACAACTTATCACATAAAAATATTGACCTAAGTTTATTTTAGATGTATAATATTCGTTAAATATCATTTTTGTTGAACGATATTCCATGATTAACCGACAGAATTCAATCAATCTTGATTGTAAAAAGGAGATAAATATGCAAAATAATTCAGATGCAAAATATTTAGATTTAAGAGAAACACAAATCGCGATAAAATCGCTGAAAGACTATTTTCAAAGAGAGCTTGCCACAACGTTAAACCTTACAAGAGTTAGTGCGCCGCTTTTCGTTCGACCTGAAACTGGTTTAAACGACAACTTAAGCGGAAATGAAAAAGCGGTAGACTTCCAAATCAGAAAATATGGAATTGATGTAGAAATCGTTCAATCCCTTGCAAAATGGAAGAGATATGCACTAAAAAAATACGGTTTTCACGACTATGAAGGCATTTATGCCGACATGAACGCAATTAGACCGGACGAAGAGTTTGACTCAATTCATTCAGTTTATGTAGACCAATGGGACTGGGAAAAAATTATTAAAAGAGATGATAGAAATGAAGTATATCTACACTGCATAGTTCGCGAAATCTATTCAGTTTTCCAAAAAACCGATGATTTTATGGTGCATCTATATCCGTATGTACTGAGGAAAAAACTTCCAAAGGAAATTTATTTTATAACCTCCGAAGAACTCTTGCAAAAATATCCGACCCTCTCACCCAAGGACAGAGAGCGAGCAATTGCAAAAGAGAAAAAAGCTGTTTTCTTGCAAGGAATTGGCGGTAAACTTTCAAATGGCGAACCTCATGACCTTAGAAGTCCGGACTATGACGACTGGCTTTTAAATGGAGATATTTTATTTTGGAATCCAACCACAGAAGATGTAATTGAGCTTTCCAGTATGGGAATTAGAGTTGACGACAACCGTCTAAAAATTCAGTCTAAACTCGCCGACACCGAAGACCGACTTGAACTCGTTTACCACCAAGCTCTAATCAACCACGAACTTCCATTCACTATTGGCGGCGGAATCGGGCAATCTAGAATTTGTATGTTCTTTTTAGAGAAAAAACATATAGCCGAAGTGCAAGCTTCTGTTTGGTCCGACGATTTTGAAAAAGAAGCAGGCGAATTGCATTTAAATATTTTATAAAATTTTTTGCACATTAATTATACGGCGAGATATATCATAATGAATCCGACATAACTGAGAATAAGTAATTAAAATTTAAATGTCATATAGCTTGTTGTTAAAAAATGGATATGCTTTAATTTAAACAGAATATTTAATAATAATAAAATGGAGCTTAATAACAGACCTTCTGTCTAAATGTTAAGCTCCACTTGTTTATTATTCATGAACTTAGTTTTTTAAGTGTCACAATATTATTTGCAATCTAAAAAGCTGTTTGCTTTTTCCATTTTTATTGATTTTGAAGTTCTTTTAAGTTTTTTATAGCTTTTTATCCGTTTTTCTTCTTAAAAAAGCAAAAATTCTTTTCCCTTAAGTTCCTTTTAATGTTTTTACTTTTCTGATTTAGTTATCATATCTTTTCAAGCATTAGCTTCTATTTGATATTTTAAAAAAATATCTTTTTCATGATTTTTCTTTTATACATATGTTCATTGTAAGAAAAGAATTCAAGTTGGATTTTTACTTTTTTCCATCTTAAAGTAATAAAAAAGGCTACGATTAACTTTGCTCATAGCCTTTTCTTACGGTTAAAAACTCTTTTAATTAATTTTTATACTAATTCAGCGAGCTTTAGATTCCTTTTATTTAACTATAATAAGTGCGTCGATATCGTCTTCAATAACATGCATCCTAACCACGCTTCCCACTTCAATATCTCCTCCGAAGATTACGATGTCCCTCTTAAGTGTTTTTGTGAAAGTTTCTGTCCCTCTTTTTAGTTCAATTGTGGTTACACCGTCTTTTTTTGAAATTGATGTGATTTCATATTCACGATAGTCTTTTGGTATGATTTTTTCTGCACTGATTACTTGACCGTCTTTTGTTAGGTTAAGTTTTACTATATCCATAGGATTTAGTTCTTCTATCGTTGCTGCCGGATGCGGAACATATTCTTTCTTTGATCCGTCAGCTAATTTTACGTTTAAAACTTTGTCCGTGTTCATTATAAATCCGTAATTCATTTCAACGATTTCCGAGCTGTCAACCGGAACATTTTCTTTGAAGTTTGTAAATACGATTGCCTTCAAAAGATCTTCTCTTGCAGTGGTTGGAGTAGCAGCTTGCACTACAAGGTCCTTAAATTCCTTCGTGCTTACAAATGCTACGCCAAGTGCATCTTTTGTTGCATGTTTTTTTACATAGTCGATTGTTGTGAAGGTATATGAATTATCTCTTTTTACTACAACAGCCGTGTCATTTGTGAGTTCGTAAACTTGTCCGCCAACTGTTACAAGTGCGTATCTGCCGCGACTCGGGTTTGTATCAATTAGATAGTCATCGTTTGCCTTGTCTACGTATTTAACATTTTTGATATTTGCGTATCTGTTAATCTGTGAAACTTGTCCGTCTTTTGTAAATACATACACGACGTCACCTTCTTTTAACTCCGACATTTTGATAAATTTCTTGCCGTCTCTAATTTCTAGATCCAACGTATCTTCAACGTCAATTGCGTTATTTCTTGAATCAATTAGTCTAACTGCGTTTGCTGAAAGTTTTTCAACGATCATAGTTTCTTCTTTTTGTGCGAAGTTTCCGCGAACGAGTTGAACATTATCGTTTATATCTAATAAAATAACGTTTTTCTTTGAACTCATCGCTCTTAGAGTTGTGTCATTATCGTTGTTTGGAATTGCTTTGTAGCTTTGTAAATCAACACTTATGACCCCAACTTTTGTTTTTTCCGTATTTAAAGCATATAAATCTCCACCGACATTAAAGTTCAAAACTCCGTTTTTCTTTTCAATTTTGAAGTTAACATCGTCAAGACTCTTATTTGTTACAATCGCATTGTTATTTCCGTAAACATGAAGTACGGTATCAATTGAAATATCTGATGCATTCACGCTCTCTAAACCGCTCTTTTCAATTCTGTAAACGGTGTTTAATGGTTGCTCTGTTAGTGATGCAGGTTTTTGATTGTCTATAATATAAACTTTGTCGCCTTTAACATCTGCAACCGGTGCAATATCTTTGAAGTTGTAGCTTCTTATGAACATTACATGGTTGTCGTTAACTAAAACTTGTGCATATTCAGGGACGATTTTTTCTTTTAAGAACATGCCTAAATCATAAGCTGTATCGTTGTGATATAGTCCTAATAAATTGTCCATCATGGATTTTTCATCAAAGCTGATGTCATATCCGCTCTTGTTACCGTTCATGTACAAACGGTTGTTTAAAATTTCAAATGTACCTGTCAAAAGTTTGTATTCACCAGCAACTTTTGCTCCGATAATTGTGTTTTCCGGTCCGATTGTAACATCTACAACTCTGCCGATCAAATCTTTTGGATTTATATTGCTTGCAAATTTGAAATCAATATATTGACCCATTTTGATTGTGTCCGTGTCTGCAAGAGCTAAAACTTTTGCTCCATCAACTCGTTGTTCTATCACCATAACTCTTAAAGTTTTTTCAGCGTTGTTTGCTTTTCTCGTGATAACTTCATATAGCATTTCGAAAACTTTTTCTCTAACTGCCATATCTTTATAATTTACATTTCCAACATTTTGCAAAATTCCCAAAGCTTTTGCTTGTACAATGTATGGAGCCGCCCATGATGAAGTGTCGATTGCTCTTTCTTCGTCATTTAAATCACGGCCAAGTGATGTAACAACCATCATTTTTATTGCTTGTTCATAGGTAACATTGTTGTGTGGCTTAAATGTGTGGTCAGGGAAACCTTGAACGATTTTTTCGCTAGCTGCCACGTTTACATATCCGTTTGCCCATCCCCCGACTTTCATATCAGTGAATTCACTTGGAACATTGATAAGTCCGTCAGCAACGTCTTGTTTGCCAATTGCATAAACTACAATTTTTGACAATTGATCTCTTGTAATATTTTTGTCTAAACCTAAATCGCCGTTTTCATCTCCGACTATAATTAGCTTGTCTTGCAAATATTTAATATGTGGGTTTTTTTCAGCACTCACATTAAGTGTAAATGCAACTGATACCAAAAGCATTGTTGCAAGAATAATACTAAACAATTTTTTCATAGCTATACCTCCTTAAAGTATTTAGCTTTAATATAATTATAACCAATTTTATTCTGTTTTAAACAGATAAAACAATTTGTCATTTGAATGAAATATTGAAAATTTAATAAATAAATTTTACTACATTACCATCTTTTTTATAATTCACTCCTACCATCTTTATAACGCCCCCGATTTTTATTTTTTCAAATCTAAAATCTTTTACCAAAAATTTGGTTGGAGTTTCCATTCCAATTTCAAAAAGCGCTCTCACCCTTTTATCTTTTAAAATTTCATGTTTTTCTTCATTTAAAACCGGCCTTGGATTTAAATACTCCGGCGGATTTTTGTCGATATTAGAGATAAAATCTAACCTTATTAGCTCTATTATTATCGCTATATCACTTCTTCTTAGCAAAAACTCATAGAGCTTTTTATACAAATCTTCCAACTTATGTCCCACTTTGTGGTAGCCGTTTTTCTCCCAAAACTTGCTCAATTCTTCGTAAAAAACAAATGGGCTGATATCCTTTAGTAAATAACTCAAAGTGTTGTCAAAGTGATTTTCGTTTCTAAATTCTTCCACCAAGTCTTCAATGATTTTCAGCCTGTATAGCTCATCGGTTGAAATAAAATCCGTGCGAAGCACTTCGTAAGGCGGATTTTCGCTATAAACTAATCCGTATTTTTCCGCATCGAGTTTCATTTTAGAACCACGAAGCACTTTTAAAAATCCAAGTTGGTGTTTTTCGGCGGGCAGAGAATAAATATCGTCAAAACTTTTCCTGAAACTTTCGTAATCTTCGTACGGAAGCCCGGCAATTTGGTCTACGTGCTGATGTATATTATTATATGAATGAATTTTTTCTACCACATTTTTTAATCTATCAAAGTCTGTCACGCGCTCAATTGCTTCAAGCGTTTTTGTGTTTGTGGATTGTACGCCAATTTCAAATTGAAAAAGCCCTTTTGGAAGCGTGCGGAGGTAATCCAAAAATTCGTCACTGATTAAATGCGCCATAAGTTCCATGTGAAATATCATGCCCGGTCTTGCGTTTTCGCGAATAAAATCCATAAATTCCATGCTCTTTTTTTCATTTGCATTAAATGTCCTATCCACCAGTTTTACTATTTTTGCGCCGCTATTTATAATTTTTAGAATATCACTCTTGATTCTCTTCTCACCAAAATATCTCACGCCTTTAATTGTGGAGCTCATGCAAAAAGTGCATTTAAATGGACAGCCGCGCGCCATTTCATAGTAAACTATTTTCCCCTTTGTATATTTAAAATTGTCAAACGGACTTGGTATATCGTCCAAGTTTTTAATTAGCTCTCTGTTTTTGTTGTGAATTATTTTATCGTCATTTCTAAAGCTAACACCCGACACATTTCTAAGATCTGCATTATTTTCGAGGGCAAATAAAAGCTCCCTTGTGCTCACTTCGCCTTCGCCGCGAATTATTAAATCCAATGCCGGATTGTTTTTAAAATGCTCGTCTACATCAAACGACGCTTCAATTCCTCCCCAGCCAATCATTGCACCGGTAGCCTTTTTTAAATCCCTGCTTAGTTTTCTAATATAATCTATGTTCCAAATGTAAGTTGAAAATAAAATCACTTCCGGTTTTTTTTGTGCGATTTCGTAAAACACATGTGAATAATTTTGATTTATATTAAATTCCATTTTTTCTGTATTCAAATCTTTTGTAACTTCGTACAAATAATCCACTGCAAGTGCCGTATGAATATATTTTGAATTTATTGCAATCAAAAGAGTTTTCATTAAATCACCTCTAATATTTTACCACAAATTAAAGAAAAAACTTCTATCATATAAGATTAGTTTAATGGTCTTGAAGCACTTTGTTTGCAAGATTTAAAAGTTTCAGTGCCAGAAAATAATTATCGGCAATTAAATTATATATTGCGTCCTCGCTCAAAACTCCAGCTTTTATATTCTCATATTTCCCTTTGTCATAATCGTCCTTATCTTCTTGCCAAGTTTTTGAGCCATAATATTGTTTTAGCTTTTCATAAGCGCCTAAATCGCTTTCAAACTCATCTAAAAATTCGGACAACTTCTTTATGAGTTCATTGTGTTTATCGAAAATTTTTTCCATTTCTCTAATATTTTGTGCTCTATCCATTCTTCCTCCTTTGTAATAAAAAAACTCCCACTAAATATGTAAAAAATGCCCACCCACAACAATGTGGGCGGGAAAAATAAAAAAACAAAACAATAGGAGTACTTGTTTATTATATATCTAGAATAAATTTAATAGGTTACAAGTTGTTTACAAATTGTATGTAAGAAAAAAGACCGTCCGATGGACGACCCTTTTTCATTATGTTTAATAATAGGAGTATAGTTGCCAAAATTTTGGCAACATCATGAAAAAAATTTTATGCCGAAGCTTGAAGCTTCGCGCATAACAAATAGGAGTACATGCGTTATTATAAGGTACCATTAAACCATTTTGGTGACAAATAGTTTACAGTTTAATTGTTTTTTCTCGCTCTCATTTTCCCTAAATAAACATTTGCTGCATAATATGCTGCCGCAAATAAAATCATTATGCCAAAATTTTTCCAAAATTCAACGTTAAATTCCATACTTTGAACATTAACCACTGCATAATATTCCGGGAAAAGCTTAGCCACTGATATCAATTTCGGATTTACCATTTCGATATTTCCAAATGTGCCGGAAATAAATGCAAGCCCGAGCGAAATTGTGTTTGCAAGACCGTATGCCACATAATTTTCTTTTGCCACTTTTGCAATTAAGGTTGCAAGTGAAACCATAGCTGTTCCAAAGGCGAGATAATTTACAAAGCTAAATATAAAATCGTGCCAAGTTATTTTATAGAAAATTGCCACAAATGCGATTGAATATAGTGCAGTGATTATTAGAGAAGTTACAAGTGCCATTATTATTGACATATAATATCTATTTTCATTTAGTCCCCCCATAATTCTGCGCTTCGAAAAATCTTCATCGTACATAGATTTTAAAAGTTTTATACCTATTACTAAAAGCACGATTGAAATTTGGTACAAAAGCATACTAAATGTAACTTCCTTTGAAGTGCCGGATCCGTCTTTTACGGTGCTTGCCTTAATCTCTTGCCCCATAATATCCGTTGCTTTGCTGTAATCTTCATATTCATTTAGATATCCCAAAAATTGTTCACTTTCAATTTGCAGCATTCCGTTTTTATATCTTATTCTATCCATGCTGCCGACCGGCTTTTCAAAGTCAATCAAAAGATCATACGTGTCTAAAAGAAATAGCATTTCAAGATCGTCGCGTTCTATTTTTAGCTTTTTAATATTGTATTTGCTCAAGTATTTTAGCAAATTTTGTTCTTCAAAAGTGGCTGAAGTTTCATCTCCGTAATATGCAATATCAAAATTGTATCCGGTTATTTTGGAGAGATTTTCACCCATAAATGGAAGCATGATTATAATGGCAAAAACCGCCGGAAGTACGTATAATATATTTCTCTTTATGATTTTTAAAAGTGATTTATATACTATCATATCTTTTCTCCTTTAATCTCCAAGCAGAAAACACGATTAAAATTATCGAAGCGGCAAGAACCCCACCTACTTCAGCATAATTTAAACGGTTAAAAGAATTTATCATATTTAAATTTTTAGTGACCAAATATAACGGATCCAGTTTTAATAAAATTCCTGCATGTTCAACCAAATATGCCGTTAAATTCGGCCCATTCATACCTGCCATAGAGCCCATTGAAATCATATACGCCACAATAATTCCGTTCGCTGCTCCCATGCCAATGTTTGTCATTCCCAAAAATAGTCCAAAACCAAAACCATATAGCAGTGCCACGAATAATAGTGCGCAGCTTCCCCAAACATTTGTAAATCCATTAAATCCAATTACGTATATTGCGAATAACGACGAGGATATAATCGGTAAAAACGAAGTCAGTATTCCTGAAACTGAACTTTCGAGTAAAATTGCCAATCTGCTTTTTGGCGAAGCAAGAGTTCTAACCGCCAGATAACTTGTCTTTAAATTTAAATTTGCTGCCACATCCAGCGCACCATATGCCGAATAAAACGCAGTCATGACCAAAACCGCAAAAAGCATTTGATTAAAGCCAAAATTTGTAAAACCCGATTTTGAATTTTTCATTCTTTCCATTACATTCATTGAAGCGATAGGGTCATATTGAAATCTTTTCCAGATATCCATGTTAGTTTTTATAATATTCGCCTTTACATCCGCCTTGTAAGAATAAACATCACCATGGTCATCCACATAAACGTCTATTTCTTTGTTTTTCAAACTTTCAAATGGCTCGCTTACCCTCACAATTTCTATATTATCTCTGTTAAAAAAATCTACAATCTGTTCATTGTCTGAATAAAGCTTAATCGTTGTGCCGCCGGAAAATGAATTGGATAATAAAAACAAAAGCGCGATCGGGAACATTATGGTCCAGAATAAAGTTTCTCGGTTTCTAAAAAATATCTTTAGAGAATATTTCATTCCACCAGCTCCTTTCCTGTAAGTTCCAAATAGATTTGATTTAATCTTGGCTTTTCTGAATAAATATGACTGTATTTCAAATTATGTTCGTCCAGAAAATTAATAAGACCACGCAAATTATTATCAGCATCTTTAAACGAAAGGTTGTGAACGCCATCTTCGAAAGTCACTTTTTTCACATTTGGAATCGTTTTAAAACTTTCGCTCATATCCTCTTTTGTAAGAAGTGAAATCGAAATCTTTTCAGTATCTTCAATCATATTAAGCAAACTATCGAGAGTTCCCGTTGCAATATTTTTGCCGTCTTTTATAATCACGATATTGTCCGCTATCATTTCAACCTCTTCCATATAATGCGTAGTGTAAATCACGGAAGTGCCGTTTTTTGACAAATCTTTTATTTTATTTAAAATAAAATTTCTGCTTTGTGCATCAACCGCTACAGTCGGCTCGTCCAAAACGAGAAGCTCCGGCTTGTGTGCAATCCCGCATGCAATATTTAATCTTCTCTTCAAACCGCCGGAAAGCTTTTTCGGTAAATAATTTCTATACTCACCTATATTTACAAATTCCATTGCCTCTTCGGCAAGCATTCTAACTTTTTTTGAGTCTTTTTCATAAAGACTACAAAAAAATTCTATATTTTCTTGTACCTTTAGCTCGGGAATCACCACGATGTCCTGCGGTACGATTCCAATTCGGGCTTTTTTGTCATAACTATTTGGCTTCATCTCTCCACCAAACACATTTATCTCGCCGGAATCGTGAGTAAGTAAACCTAAAATACAATTTATTGCCGTCGTCTTTCCGCTCCCATTTGGACCGATTAGCCCGGTTATCTTTCCTTTCTCCACATTCATGTTAAAACCATTTAAAACTATTTTATCTCCGTATCTTTTAATCAGCTTTTTTACTTCAACTATCATTTCCTCGCCTCCTATAATTATTATACCTATTTGACCCGTAAAAAATGTATGAGAATTTTCACAAGCTTATATGACAAATGTCATAAAATTTTTTAAAAATAGTTGGCGTAAATGCTTGCATTTTATGTTCATTGATGTTATGATATATGTAGTTTAATTTCTTTTAAAAATATTTTAGAAAGGGTGTTAATATGTTTGGTGAAAAAGTTAGAAAGTTAAGAGAAGACTTAGGCTGGACACAACAAAAATTAGCAGACGAGCTCGGATGTTCTCTAAGAACAATATCTGCATACGAAAGAGAAAATATTAGACCACGCCATAGAAAAACCTACAACAAATTAGCAGCAATCTTCGGAGTTGATGTTAACTATCTTTTGACAGATGAGGATTCATTTGTTCTTCGTGCAACAGAAGAGTTCGGTGCACAAGGCAGACAAGAAGCAAATGCTCTTATTCGTGGAGTTATCGGCCTATTTGCGGGCGGAGCAATGAGTTTGACCGACAAAAAAGCCGCACTTGACGCAATTGAAGAGGCTTATTACATTGCAAAAAGAGAGGAAGAACTAAAGAAAGATGACAATTAGTGAGATGATATACAAGGATGTGTGTGCTCTAATTGAAGAAGAAGGCACGAGAAATCCTTTGCACATCTTGCATTCAAAAGGCGTACATGTTCTGCCTTTTTCTGTAGACACCGATCTTTTAGGCATGTATTCCAAAGTTTTAGATAAACCTTTTGTGTTCTACAATACGAAACTTGAGGAGCATCTGTTAAATATGGTGCTGGCTCACGAACTTGGACATTTTATTTATCACAACGACTATCAGGACATCGCAACGTCTACAACAATTGTAAAAAAGAACAACGAAGAGCTTGAAGCAAACATTTTCGCAGCACATCTTTTGATAGACGAAAAGGCTGTGATAGAATATTTGGAAACGGATTACAGTGTTTATCAGATTGCGAGCGCATTATATGTAGTGCCGGATCTTCTCATAATAAAACTAAATGAAATGAGAAAGCTCGGCTACCCAATTCCGTACAATTTAAACTTTGACTCCAGTTTTTTTAAGTCAATCAGCGGCAAGAACGAACAAAATTGGGATGGCGATTTTGTGTTTGACAATAATGACGATTAATCGAGTAGGGCTAAACAAATAGCCCTCTCACACCACCGTACGTGCCGTTCGGCATACGGCGGTTCAATTTAATCTACACATGACCTGCTTGTATAGTAATCGTATGGGTCGACTAAGCCTGTTTTGGTTAGTCTTTCC
>JALFRW010000035.1 GCA_022778715.1 Ezakiella sp. | reverse complement strand
GTCTGCCACTAATCTGAAAAGATTTTCTGCCGAAGCTTCCTTTCTCTTCTTCATCGTTCGACTTGCATGTGTTAAGCACGCCGCCAGCGTTCGTCCTGAGCCAGGATCAAACTCTCAGTCGAAAGTTTGAGCCAAGCTCTTTTTTGTATTTTTTTATGTGGTTCCTTCCACTTAGAATTAACTTCTAGGTTTTTTTCTTGTCTACTTTTCATGTATTTCTTTGTTTAGGTTCCTTAGCTCTCTTTGTGAGCGCTTATCCAGTATAACATACCGTATTTTATTTGTCAAGCCTTTTTTCAAAATTATTTTTTATTTTTAAAATATTTTTTAATTTCTGCCATTTGGCTCAACTTCTACATTCTAGCATACGGTTTTATATTTGTCAAGGGTTTTTATAAATATTTTTTAAAAATTTTAAAAAAGTGAAGAGAACACTTCATTGTCATCTGTTCCTCCACCTCCCCATAAAACATTGTGAAGATCTTTTTGTAGGGTTGTAATATATTCAGCAGAAAAATTTGTTCTTAAATCATTTTCACTTCCCTTGATATAAGGTATTTTTTGTGCTTTTTCATAGCGTGCCGGTAATTTATTCGTAGCGTTTCTTACCTGTTCCAAATCTACAAATGTTGGTATTTTTTCATAATCAATTACCATACATTCATCATCAAGAGTTTCTTCATTTAAAGTATATAGAACCAAATATTTTACGCTATGACCTTGTGCTTTTTCTAATGCTCCTAAATTAAATGGTTGCTTTTCGATAATTTCATCTTTTGAGTCTTTTGCATATTCATCGGGTGCTTTTACCTCAATAAATAAAATGCATTATCATTTTTATCTTTGACAATAACATCAATTCTGCTTGTAATGGTATTTGGTCTTCCTGCTTCATATTGTTTTTCAATTTTTATTCTATCAGCAGGAAAGCCTAATTCATTTACTAATTCTGTTAATAAATATGCTCTTACAAGCTCTTCGTCTCTATATTCTGTAATAGTCCTATGTTCTGTTATTCCTTTGTGCATTATACTTATAAAAGTGGACACATTTAAAAAATAGATATACTATTAACTTAGACACCACAAGGAGGTATTTTTATGTCCACAAGAAATCACTATGACGAGGATTTTAAACGAACCCTCGTGGAACTTTACCACAACGGTAAAACACAAGCTTCACTTATCAAAGAATATGGTGTATCACAATCAGCACTCACAAAATGGATTAAACAATATTCAACCGTCGAAACAGAAAGCGGAGAAGTTCTTACAGCCAAACAAGTCAAAGAACTTCAAAAGCGTATGGCTCAACTTGAGGAGGAAAATCAAATATTAAAAAAAGCGATTGCCATATTCACGCCACACTCAAACAACGATTAGATGCTGTTTACAAGTTGCAACACCAATACACTATTAAAACTCTTTGTCGAGTTCTAAATGTTAATCGCAGCACTTATTACAAGCATTTTTACTCGAAACCTGCTCCTCGCACCTGCGAAAATCAAGTCATTCGTAAGCACATATTACAAATTTATTCTGACTATGATAATTCTCTAGGTGCTTACAAAATTCGTCGTGTTTTAGAACGTGATTATGGCATTAACATCAGTCTCGGTAGAGTGTATCGATTGATGAATACAATGAATCTTCCAAAGCGGTCCACGGAGAAACCCAAATGGAAGCATTCTCATAAGGAAAACGGTAACTGCTTCAATCATCTGAATCAACAGTTCAATCCTTCTTCTCCAAATTCTGTTTGGGCAAGTGATTTTACTTATATCAAGGTAAATGGCTCTTTCCACTACCTTTGTGTTGTGATGGATTTATTTTCAAGGAAAATCATCGGCTGGAGTATTTCTAATCGCCACAATGTAGATTTAACTATGAAAGCTTTTAAAAAGGCTTATTTTGATAGAGGTGAACCTAAATATGTGCTCTTTCATTCAGATCGTGGTTCTGAATACACTGCCTATACTTTTAGACAAGCATTAGAAAAGCGTAATGTTGTTCAGTCCTTCTCCCAAAAAGGCTATCCATATGACAATGCATGCTGCGAAAGCTTCTTTCGCCATATGAAACGAGAATGTATTAACCGTAAATCTTTCCGCAATCAGAATGAATTACGTCTATGCTGCTTTGAATACATCAATCGCTACAATTCGAAACGTCCTCACTCTTCACTGGGAGATTACACTCCTGATGAAATAGAACAGTTTTACATGGAAAGACAGGAATAATTCTGTCTTTTCATAAAAATATATTTAAAAAGTGTGTCCATTTACTTGACTATGTTGCAAGTTTCTTTTTTTATTTCTTCCATTATTTTTTCTAGTTCTTTCATCATTTCCTCCATTTTTATTTTTTTACATTGAAAAAGGCTAAATATCTTCTTAAGATAAATAGCCTTTTCATCTCAATTTCCAGTTAGATATTCTGTTTATCCATCAGTCAATTTAGAGATTAATTCTGAAACCATTTTTGTAAATTCAAAAGGTTCTATATTGTTGCCCTCCATTACATAAGTATTTTTGTTAAGCTTAAAAGTAGCTCTTATGATTATCTTAGTATCCATATTTACATTTTCAGACTTAGATAATTCCACATCAACACCACATAATGTCGACATTTTTGAATCTTTCAATCCATAATCAATACCTGTTTCGTTCGTGTCAGAGATGGTCACTAGAAAATTCTTATCGTTATTATCTCTATTTACAAAATACACTTCTATGAATGCACGTTCTGTATAATCATTTTTATGACTCGGTTTGACCAAAATTTCAGCTACAGAAGATGCATCATATTGTTCAAATATTGGCAAAGAGTTTAAAATTTCTTTCTTTTCGTCTCCATCTAATGGTACTTCTTTGCCATCAAATTTAGACATCGACATTGAATGATCATTAAATACCAAAAAATCATTTTTATACTTATCATATAACGTTAAGTACTCAATGTTTGATTCTTTTCTCTTTTCTTTGACCCATAACCCAAATGCATAATCCTTTATCTCTTTGTCCATCCGTTTCATTAACTCAGCGTCCGAATATTGATCTAGTTTTCCATGAAACTCTTTCTGGCTTTTAAAAGATGCGATAATATTAGAGTCTATTTTTATCTCCTGCTCTAACACTTTATTTTTTGTGCTTACAAACAGTAACCTATCTTTTATTTTTTGTTTCAGAGTCGTTTCTCCATAAACTTTAAGAGCTTTATCATATATGTTCTTGTTAATGGATTCGTACTCACAAATAGCATTTTCAATTTCAGAATCAGAAACAGAAACACCTAATTTTTCTGCATATGATGTTACTACTATTTCATCTATGCTGTTTTCTACAATATCCGAATATGATATGCCTATTTGTCCAAACTGTTGAAGAAAAACGTCATTAATCTCATCATGATAAATGCATTTATCATTTACTTTCACAATGACATTGTCAATATTCTGATCATTCACACTTAAATTAATATCTGCACAATTATTTGTAGAAGGAATGTTTTTATTTAAGGTACATCCATGCAGGAAAACAGAAAATACAATCAATAGTAAGGGCATCTCAAATCTTTTGAATTTCATTATATTTCCATAAGCCTCCTATCAATCGTTAGTATTTATTTTTATTATTTCTCCATTGCTGTTCGTGTGTTGAACAAATTGTATCTATATGACCCATACCAACAGCTGTCATCACACAATTATTATCCCCATTTCTATGTCTCAAACCATACGCATGTCCCACTTCATGTTGAACAGTTTCCCTGTTGTCCTCGTACTGATGGTCTAAAATTAAAACATACGGATCTCCAATAGCATCAACTATTCCCATTGTATTTCCATCATTTTTCCCAGTAAACGCAATCATCAATGTTGCCCCATCAGTTAATCCCCATTCATTTTTTGCTTCTGCTACCAAATTTTCAGCTGAAGAGTTGCTAGAATCCCAATACTTCTGTGCAACTGAATAAAATTCTATTCCAAATTTATTTGATAACATATCATCTGCATTTGTAATAGCTCTGTTTGCTTGCCACATCCAATTATTGGGATAGGTATTTCGCCATGCTTGATCACATGGAGAAGTAACTGGAACCCAAATCGTTGAACTTCTACTCAAATATGGTTTTGCTAGAAAGTGCATCTCATCTTCTGTTGGAACATAATCGTGCAGCGGGTCATTTCTCACTTCATCAGTTTCTAATCTTTGTTTTGACACAACCTCCTCTTTTGATTCAATATTATCATGTGCATAAACATTGGATGTTGTCGCAAAAAAGCTTAGCGCCATAGTTGCTACTACAAATAACGATAAAAACCTATTTCTCATTTTTTCTTTCCTCACTTTCTTATTAATTCTAGTTTTTTTATTTATCAAGTTTATGAATAAAGATTGGTCAATCTCCGTTCTTATACCTTTGAGGATTCGTATAAATCACGATAATTACCTCCCTCATATAATTTTGCTTAACCTCAATATATTTGACATTAAGATCAAATATATTCTATTTTTCCAACTGTTGTTTCTAGCTATATTATAGAATATAGCATCTAAACTAATCGCCATTACTATATCTCATAGGATTTAAATCCATTATTTTACCTCCTATCTATCTTACATATGAGTTTATCTTTACCTTTCCTGATAATGTTGTATTTGTTTGATTAATAATTGTAACTATATATTTACTACCCCTATAAGCTTTTACTTTTAATGTTGAGTCTGAAGCAAATCTTTCATCATAGATGATTTTTCCATCTTCTTCAATAATTACCTGATATTTAATTTCTCCGGAGCAAGACATATCTTTTAGTCTAACTGTAAATCCATCATGAACTGGACCAAACCAAGTGTCCATGTTGAATTTATAACTAGTATTATCGAATCTACCCAGGCTTATCTCTTCGTCTATATTTGCTGATCTAAGTCCTATACTTGACACTTCTCCTAATTCTAACTTTTTATACTCTTCGTCACTAATTATTTGAACCCTATCTCCAAATTCCGAGTTAATATTAGTGACTATTTCACCTTTTGTATCGATCCTATCTTGATTTAGGTTAGTCACATTGGCAAATACCGGTAAACAAAATGTAAACGCAAACATAAAAACCACCAGTCCTGCAAGTGTCTTTTTCCATTTTTTCATAATAAGCATCCTTTCTTTATTTGGGTTTAAATTTAAAACTAAATTATTTGTACTGCTTTCTATTTCTAATAACTTTAACATTGACATGCAATATTCTTTTCTATTTTTTATTGTGTCGCCTAAGTTTTCAACCACTAGCTTATCACAGTTGATTTCAATGTCTTGGTCTAGATATTTTAAGCTCAGCCATAAGAGAGGATTGTACCAATATAGGCAGGCTACAATATTTATCAAGTGGTTAAGTAGGATATGAAATTTCTTTATGTGCATTAGTTCATGGATCAAAACATGGTCTAGTAATTTTTCATCAGCTAAGACATGATTTTGTAGGATTATTCTAGGTTTTACAAAACCAAATGTAATGGGAGTTTTTAAATTATTATTTATATAAATCTCTACTTTTCTTTTTAATCCAAATTCCGTTATTTTTTCCTTGCACAAGCTATTGTCAATGAGGACTGAGCCTTTCATTACTGTATGGAATTTATAAATTTTTATTCCCAAATAAGTAAAAATTAAAATCGAACCTATTAGTCGGTTTAGTTTAAAAAATATATAGCCTATTTTATTTACTAACCAGCCAAGAAAAGAATTAAAGTAATTTGTTATAGTAAGTAAATATGATAAAATACTATTTTCCTTTGCACTTTCTATTCCTAGCTTAAGTTCATAGGGACTTATTAAGTAGATTAATAATACTATCCA
>JALFRW010000017.1 GCA_022778715.1 Ezakiella sp. | reverse complement strand
ATTAAGATTCCTGCTAAGTGGGTGAGAAATCCCAAACCTCCCAAGAGTCGCAATTTGACTGAGGAACAGAGAGAAGCCATGAAGGAACGTGGCAAGAGAATTGCTGCTTCAAGGTGGGGAAACAAGGAATAATAAGAAAGAATATGTAGATATAAGAAGACCTGACTTTTATAAGTTGGGTCTTTTTTATTTTACTGGGCGGACTTATAAATAAATTATTTATATTTAAGCTTCAATTTTGAAAAATAGCGGTAAAGTGGTATAATTTGATGGGCGTGAATTGAAATTGATTTTAAGACGAAATTTATAAAGAATTGATTATAAATGAAATGATGAGATGAAATTGTTGAATGAAATTGCTGAATATTTCTTGGGAAGAGATGAAAGTAGCGAAGCGGGGAAAAAGTTCTCCCCTTGGTGATTAAAAAGACTCCCCCCCGTTGCATTTTAAAAAGGGTGGGTGGGTTGGGAGATTAAAGTGAGAGAGAAACATAGTGGGACCTTCGCATCCGACGAACCTGAAAAAGTTTTGCCCTTTGATGAGGGTTTATTGAAAGGAAGGCGTTTCTCCTTTCAATTACCAATTTTTAATTTTCTGGGGTGGTGGTGGGGGAAACTAAAAAATCTGGCAAGCATTTGCCAGTCTTGAAAAATCTCCCCCGTGGAAATTAGAAAAAATCTCCCCTTGAATAAGGAAAAAGCTTTCCATTAAAAGGGAGATAGATTCTCACTGAGTAAGAATCTTAACTTATAGCCACTGAGTAACTATAAGCGCTAAGAAGTCTAACCCACCCTCCCTACCAAGACTTCACTTAACAGACACGGATTGAACCGATGTCTTCATAACGAACGATTTTGTATTCTTCTCGATTATTGTCACGAAGATGAATTTCCTGAAGTCGTTCGTTCCAAGTTACATAATCGCAACACATATCAGTGCCATCTTTAAGAAAAATCTGAGTCACAGGATGTTCCCTCCTTATTTTCTTCCAAAAATATTTTTGTTGTTCGCAGAAATGTTTATATTCGTATTTTTCATCCATTCGACGGTATTCTTCACAATACTTTTCAGCCATAGCTAAAGAGTCGATAGATTTACCATCTTTGAATTTTCTTGAATACAACATTGAGTCCGTATCCATTTTAGCAATTCCGATGAATGTGAGAATTGTAATAGGAATTACAATAAACCAAAACAAAGGAATTCCTACAAACAGACGAATCAGAATTGCAATGGGAAGACCAATTGCAAAGTAAGCCAAAGTATCACAACCTTCCTTTAATTTTGATTATACTTAGGCTTCAGCAGTAATTTTTCCTCCTCTCTTTTCTTTAACTACCTGAGCATAATCCATTTCATAACACCAAATAGAACCATTATCATACAAAGGCTTGACAATGACGCTATCAGGATTCTGCAAATTATCTCTGACATAATTTACTTCCTTCATAGAGAAGAAATAGCGACTGGTTTCATCCTTACGCTTACGCATACAAACTTTGTTGAAATGACAGATGCACTCTGTAAAGTAAGAGTCAAGCATTTCAGACATGACTTCGGCGAAGATAGCCGCAGAAGAGATGGGAGCAGTGTTGTTGTTAAAATTCTTTTTCATAACCATAAATCCTTTCTTAAATAAACAATTTGATTGTTGAAGTTGATTTGTAAGAAGGGGGAGATTTCTCTCCCCAATCTCACACTGCCATTAAGATTTGCCAATCATCCAAAGAATGAATACAGCAATTTCGAAGCAAAGCAGATATCCTTCGATGGTTATATGCCTCACCTCCTTTCATTCGATTTTAAGGAATCTACATATACATCACCTCCTTTCAGTCATCATCCTCATAATCTAATGCCTCCAACTCTTCATCAGACAACTTCCAATTATCAGGGAAATTATCCCAAAAGGTATAATTCCTATATTTGTCAAGAAGTCCGATTTTCTGAAGCTCTTTAGCTTCTGCATCCGTATTACGTTCATAATACGTATACATGAGATATTTAGTTTGAGATTGGGTTTTACAGTACTCTGCGAAATATTTTTCTTTAAGTTCTTTGTTATACCTCCAACTCCACATTTTTTGGTCGTGTTCTCTTTTGGTTTCGTTAATAATGTGCTCTGTTAAGACATCACTATAACGATACTTATGAAGAGAATCCCAAAGAATTCTTTGTTGAGGAGTTAAATCGTCTTCAAGATGACCACGTTTAACTCTTTGCTTTCTCTCAAACTCTGCCTGACGTTTTTGCTCTTCTTCCTTGCTTTCATGGATTGCTCCCCCAATCGCAAAGATAACAGGGATTGCCAGCAGAAAAACGACAGTAGTTGACAAAGCATTCCCGAACAAACCTTGATTAAAGATTGCTGTTCCAAGTAAACCTATGAAAAATGCGAATAAAGCATACAGCATTACATCACCTCCTTTCTTATTATAACATTAATGCTGCTGGAATACAACAGTTTTCACCTTCTTATTCCAACATTTCTGACAAACTGTACAAGTGACAGTCTTATCATGCTGGTTAGGACAAGTCGTATAATTCTTGGGGAATTCAGGATTCTTAGACTTATCCTTAAAATCAACATAAGCCACAGGAAGGTTGTACGGATTAGGAACAACCCAATCCTTATCCCATGCAGAGAAGATAATGTTTAAGTTTTTAGGAAGCTTTTCATTTTCAGAAAGCCATTCATTTACAATGAAATACTTCTTCGTAAATGCCATAAACTTAATCTTAGGATTCTTCAAAGCAATGTTAACCATTCCGTCGAAGAAATCGTAATCAGGAATATCACCAGCGTCAAAAAATCTACAAAGTCCAAGACCAGAATGTTTGAGCTTAAAGTCAACCTGATTCCAAAAATCCTCATGGTCGTTATTATAAATACGAAGATTGCGCAGATACGAAGCCTGAACGACAGCAATCTGCTGACAACCTTTCATACAATAACAACCATCCTTCTTACAAGGCGCATCTTCACGACAACAACAAGTCGGAACTGCTAAATCAATAACTCCCATACCAGTCTTAGAGTTCTTGGTAGTCATGTGAATTTCATTCGTTTTCATAGAGAGATGCTGAATGTATTCTTCACGAGACATGGTGAATTCCTTTTTGTTGTTAACAGATTTAGTCATAATTAAAACTTCCTTTCAAAAATAAAATATTTGTTGGTGTGTTAGGGACTATATATTAACAGTACTCATGGGTAGTTTTACTTTCATCCATGGCACTGATTGCGTTAGCGAAAAGACAGTAACAGAAATAAGTTAACATTACGCACACTCCTTTTCAATTTCTTTAATATGAGACAACATGGAATTTACAACATGGACAAAATTATGCGTATAAGAAAGCGCATAATGATTTTTCCAATCACGGCTATCCCAAATCCATTTGATAGAAAGCTTTTCAGTTTT
Source organism: Ezakiella sp. (assembly GCA_022778715.1). Lineage (GTDB taxonomy): Bacteria > Bacillota > Clostridia > Tissierellales > Peptoniphilaceae > Ezakiella. The sequence continues at coordinate 534 of JALFRW010000017.1, read as the reverse complement.
GGGGTTATAGATAGTCATGATTCCAAGACATCTCTCAGGGCTTTCGTCAAGAACGTCAACTTTGGGAGGGTAGAACTCGATATAATATCTATGTTCTACATTTGCCCAAGGGGTAAAGATTTTAAATTTGCCATACTCATTTTCAAGGTTGGTACGAACAGAATGAAGATTTAAAGTTGACATAGTTAGACTCCTTTCAAATTTAAACGGTTTAACTTAAATGATATAAGACTTATATCTTTCGTTTGTAAGCACTTTCTTTTTAATCACATCCTTATGATTCATGATATAGGATTCGATAGGCTTGTTCCACTGCCAGCAATCTTTACGAGTTTCCTGACCGATGCAAGATTTTGTTCCCTCGTAAACAGTGATAAAGAAAGGTCTATACTGTTTACGAAGCATTTGAGAAATACGTTTCACCTCCGTCCAATCACAGATTACATTAAGAACGTTGGAGCAGATGAACACATCTGCATTGGGAAAGCCATAACCCTCATCAGGATAGTTTCTATACCCATCAGGATACCAATA
>JALFRW010000011.1 GCA_022778715.1 Ezakiella sp. | reverse complement strand
CCCATTTAACTATTATGATAATCCAAAAAGTAAACACGATTTACGTTCTATGAAAATTACTTATATTTCGGCGTTTAATTCTACAAGAAGACCTTTTCCGAAAGAGATAGAAAATAGAATTACCGGCCGAATCCAAGGATTGAGTAATGAAGAAAGAAGGCCTTTATTCCGTCCCATGGAAATGTTTATCGCAGAGGAATTAGCTCCTAAAATGATTGAAGAAAAAATATTAAAATTTGTGGAGAATTATAAATGAAAGATTTATTTTTACAACCTGTAAATGAGAATGACGGTGATTTGTATTATTGTCATTGGCAATCTGTATTAGCTAGTTTCAATCAAATTGTTGAAGAAATTAAAGATTTAGGATTGTCAAAAGATATAGGTATATTGAATCTCGATGATTTTGCTGACATCAAAGAATATCCACAACAAGACTTTGTCATTTTACGACACGTAACTATGGATTCTGATGGTAAAAATATTTATGTAGATTTCAATGTTGGTGTTTCTACATGGGCCGACGCAAACAATCATAAACTTTCTAAGATTATATCTTATGTATTTGGTAGATACGCCCCAGGAAAAGCCTTCCGAGTTTTGGATAAAGAAGGTGTAGAAAAAGGAGTTCTAACTTCTACTGAAGGAACTATGATAAATCAGATGTCAAAATCTGAAATGAGAAGTACACAGTTTATTACTGTAGCTGCTGTTTCAACAGCAACGCTGTCTTGATTTCTGGGTTTTCATCTAAGAGTTTACCTAATTTAACCCAATGAATTACTTGTTGATTTAAAGAACGACCTTCTCTCTGCTTAGCTGCTTTGAGTTCGTCATAAATACTTTTAGAAAAGTACACTGAAAATCCAATTTTATCTTCCATTTTAATATCTCCTTTTATATTGATATTAAAAGATTTTTAGTTAAAAATCAACCAAAAAAAACTATTGATTAGATAATTTTAATTTGTTCTAATCTAATTAGAGAGAAATCTCTGTATTGTAAATTTACAAAGAGGTATTTAAAATGCAACAGTCTATTACTAACCAATTTAACATTGGTGTTTCTACCGTAATGGTAGGTCCTATGGATAAAGTGTTGGATTTAACTCCGGAAGAACACTCCATTGGTTTAATTAAAAACTTTTCTTTAACATCTGAAACAAATGAAGTTACCTTAACTCAAGGTTTGAGAAATACTCAAGTTGACTCTCAAGTTACCGGTGTTACAACTCAGATGTCTATGGAAGTTTATGAATATACAGCTAAAAACTTGGCTTATGCTGCTGAATTGGCTGGTGAAAACTTTACATTGTCTGGTAACTATGCAATCGACACAGCTATTACTGGTGGTGATTCTGCTACTAGCGTTGTTCTGAAAGGCGTTGATACGACTCATCAAGGTGATTTGCAAGCCGGTGACACAATTGCTTTGCAAAGCACAAGCACTAAAGAATACGATAAAGTATATTTGGCAAAAGTTACTAAAGCTGAATGGGCAGAAAACAAATTAACAATTACTTTGGATAAAGCTATTCCGTCTGGTTGGGATTTCGCAGTTGACGACAGATGTTTCTTCGTAAACTTGATTCCGGTAGGTTCAGATGAAGTTCAACCTTATTACGGTGTTAAAATTGTTGGTATCTTGCCGAACGGAAACGAACCTGTTACCATTATTTGCCCTAAAGCAAAAGTTACAGCCGGTTTCAACCTTGGTTTCACAACTGATAACTATGGTAATATGCCGTTTGAATTTACTCCTTACGATTTGACTAAGGAAGATTACAAAGCATATCCTGGATTGAAGAGTGCCTTCAAAAACTACAACGCTAACTTGTTTGTTTACAAAGGGTAGTTTAGTGGGGTTTTTATCCATTTTTACCTCACAGATTGAACCTCGGATTTATTCCGAGGTTTTTTCTTGACAATTTTATAAGTTAGTGTTTAACTATAATAAACTATTTTAGGAGATTAAAAAATGGAAGATACTTTAAAAATTCGTAACGTCACATTAACCATGTATGCTGGTACTTTGAATAAAATCAGTGAAGCTATAGGTGGAATGTCTGGATTGGATAAATTAGCTTATAGCGATGAAGTTAAGAATAAATTAGTTTCAACAATTTGCAAAAAATACGACGAAGAAGGTAACGAAGAAGGATATTTAATTGCTCCGTTCACATTGAGTGCAGACGAATATAAAAAAATTCTCGAGTGGGGTATTGAACAATTCACGGTTTTTACTGTAAATTCTTCGAACGAAGTAATAAAGATACTGAATCAAGCGTACGAAAAGATTCAGAAGGATTTAAAACCTACTCAGAATGGGTAAAATCCACTTCATTTGAAGAATCGGTATTTTTAGCATTTAATAAGCCGTTCAGAAAGCTGATGTTTCAAGTTACTTTTAGAGAAATAGAAGTAGCTACATCAGCTTTTTTCAAAAAAGAGCAA
>JALFRW010000016.1 GCA_022778715.1 Ezakiella sp. | reverse complement strand
CTTATATATTATGATAATAGCGGTATTACGGTTAATCGTACTAACACTTCCAATTTTAGCGAAGATGAAAACCTTGTGGTATTAGAATGTGTTGACCGTCTTTTGTCTAAAGGTTACCAAGCTAATCATATAGAGTTGGAGTCTCATTGGAAATGTCTTAACTCCTCAGCGACCGTAGGGAGCGATAACTCCTTTAACTTCATTAACTTCTGAACTTGCGAAACTTGAATATCCAACAATCAAATTTGTTAATATTTTAAATTTTGTTCGCGCTTGTACGCACTTGATTGCATTCTGAGGACAAAGATATGGTTTATTGTCTAAACTTGCAAGTATTAAGGCAGTTTTTTCTGTTTTTTAGAATGAAAAATAATCAGTTTTCTATAAAGAAAAATTAGTGTCCAATAAAATTGGACACATTAATTAATCTTTTACCTTTACACTCAAATAGTCCCTTAAAAAGGGGATAAATGTATGAAATGGGGGGCTGGAAGTACGAAATGACAAAACGGCTACCTGACATTACTCATCAAGTATCCGTTTTAAAGATTCTATCATTTCCTGAATTGCCTTTTTCAAAGGTTGCAACTCATTTTCTATAATCCACCAAATCTGATCGGCATCAATCTCAAAATAATGATGAACTATGATATCACGTAACCCTTTCACATTTTTCCAATCAATTTCAGGATGAGTTGTAAGGAGTTCTCCTCTAGTAACCTTATCAAGTCCCTTTAAACTTTCTCCTATAGCAATAAATTGCATACATATGGAATCAAGAATTGCTACACCAGTAGAAGACATCAGAAAATCATCGCCACAATGATAAGGTTGTGAACGCTCTTCTATATGCTCAATAGAAATATGCACTCTATTAAGTATATCCAATGCTACATATTTATCGAATTGCATAGATTCCATCCCGTTCAATTCTTGATTTAAAGAAAGGATTCATGTTTTTGTGAATACGCACTACATCAACAGAGCACTTGAACAAGCCCTCTAAAAACTCTTTCAAGTCGGCCAATAAAAATGGATTAGGAGTTTCTGTTTCTACACAAATATCCAAATCGCTTTGCTCTGTTTGCTCATTTCGTGATACGGAACCAAAAATGCGCAAAGTCTTGATTCCAAAATCTTTAGTAATCTTGGAACTATTTTGCCTAATTATTGCTATATAATCTTGAACTGTTCTCATAACACCTATCTTTAAACAGTGCAAATATAAGAAATTATCTGGTATCTTCCAAACTTTTTGCCATGTTTTTGCAATTTTCTTTCGATTTTGTTTGGTTATTAACCAGAATTTTATTTTGTCCATGTGAAGGCTATTTTTTTGTTTGATACAGCAAAAATAACGCTTTTTTATTTGATTTCCAAATACTTAGCGTTAAATAACCTTCACACTTTTAATTTTATATGCAATATCCGGGTTAATAACTCTATTTTAGTTTATTTTTTCCATGACACTGCCAGAATGCATTTCCACTTCCACAAGGACATGGTTCTAACATCTCTACCTTTTTACTATGCACTTTGATATATTTAAGCAAAGGATTTGAAGTTTCTTTTTTATCATTTTCTTCGTCACCACTTATTGCATTCACAGGAATGTATAACTTTGTTAACCTATTCTCAACATCTTCCAACATACATTTTTTTGTATCTAAGAATATTGTATACAAATCAGCAGGAATCAAATTATCACTATCAATCTCATTAATATAATTCATCCATGATTTGTTGACAGCATCAAGCAATACATCTTTTTCTATAGAAGCATATAACGAACTTCCATCTGTCTCCAAAGCTGAGTTCAATGAAAAAGGAATAGAATAGACATTATTGCCATCCGACAGAGGCAGTCTTTGATAACTATCCATCACATAGGTATTTTCTTGAATCTTTCGGATTATAGGCATAGCCACACTTAGTATCTGCTCTACATGAGCATAATGCTCTTTCCAAAAGCTACCATTACCTTCACCGCACAATTCTTTCAAAACCGCATCGGCCTCTTTTGAATCTTTCAATATTCTATTTTTTATTCCATGAGCCCACTTTAAAAAGTAAGGCCTGTTTAAAATGTTTATATTTCACGAAAATAATCTCTGATTTATGCCGTAATCTGGAATATTTTTCGTATCTTTACACCATCAATTAAAAGAATGACTATGTTTAAAAAGACAGATCC
>JALFRW010000028.1 GCA_022778715.1 Ezakiella sp. | reverse complement strand
AGAGAGCTAACTATATAAAAATCAATAGTAATTTATGAAAAAGTTTGAAAATGTCATCTATTGAAAAGTTAGTGATTTAAAAAGTATCTGTTCTTTGAAAATGTGAATATTAGGCATGACTAAAACAACTTCATTTGAAGTTATTGATTTTAAATCAATAATAAATGGTTATTTAAACAAGCAACGCTGGATCAAATTGTGTATTAGTACTTAAAAGTTGAAATATTACTCTCATCAGTTTACGAACACAATGTCCTTGAGCACACCTGTGACCTTTGCCTTGTGAAAGCTTTAATTGATAATAGGTTTTAAAAACTTCATTGTTATTAATGACAGGCGTGATTATTTGGTACAGTGTCTTTCTTAGATATTTAGAACCTTTCTTTGTAATAGCAGTGTGTTGTGCAGTAAACTGTGAAGATTCATAGGTAATTGGTGCTACACCTGCAAATTTGATTATTTGAGAAGGTTTTGAGTAGTTGTGTATATCTCCTAATTCAGCTAAAATTGAAGTACCAGAGAAATGAGAAATCCCTGGTATGGATAGGATAGGAGAGTTGTTGGAGATAGAAAACTCTTCTATTTTTTTATCTATCTCAGATATTTGCTCTTCAATCAACTTTACTTGATTGATAAGGTGTTTGATTTGAACAACTTCCGCAATAGAAGGAAATCCTACTGAATTCTTGGCTGCTTCCTTTAATTTTTCGGCAGTCAGTGCAATACGTCTACCTTTTCCCTTGGTGTCAAAACATTTACGGATGGTACGAATGTCAGCACGTGCTACAGCATCTGCACTGCCAAATTCTTTTAAAATGTTTACGTATACTGTTCCGTATTTCGAATCAAATAAACTGTTGAATTCAGGAAACACAATATCAATGCTTTTCTGTAAACGATTTTTAAGTACATTTAATTGTTCTTTTAAATTGTGATGCTCTCTAGTTAATTGTTTTTGTTCATACATATCAAATCTGTCAACTTTTGTAATGCGATAAGATTTAACTCTTTGACTTGAAGATAAAACATCACAAATAGTAAGCGTATCCAGCTTGTCAGTCTTTGTGATTCCACCCTGGAGTTTACGAGTAAGATTTGTAGTAACAGGATTAATTAGAGCTACTTGATATTTCTTATCTAAAAGAAACTTTAATAAAGCAAAATGATAATGACCTGTATCTTCCATTCCAATAAGAATATCTTGATTTGAAAGATTTTGGATAGAAGAAATCAACTCTTCGAAACCAATATTATTGTTATCAAAGAATTTTGGTTTAACTATCAGTTCACCAGTCTCTTTTTCAATGATACAAAAAGAGTGCTTGTTTTTACCAATGTCAATACCGACTAAAAACATATAAAAATACATCCTTTCAAAATATATGTGTGATGTGCTTGATGCCACAACACTTAAACCACAAAACCTGGTTCAAAATGCGAATTCAAAGACTCATCTAACTAATCATTGTTTTGGAATAAGGTGTGGTAGGAACCTCTCTAAAGTAGTCAATGCCACAAGAATAAATACAAATCCACATTCACATATTTCAATATATTACAAGATACAAATATCGCTATCAACCGCGTTTATAGGTTGAAAGAGAAAGGAGATGTATATTGTTAATGACTTGTTTTATGAGTCAATTTCAATATACCAAGAATACATATCTAATTATCATATCATCTAAACTAGGCATAAATAGCAAACCAACTTTTGAACCAGCAGAAATAAACAATGGACTTAATACTGTATCAATAGAAATATTTTCTTTTGCAAAAACCAATAACAATACAACAAATATACCATTAGCGATAATCATCGCAATAGGTAAACTGATATGAAATGTTTGTGTTAAGCCTTGTTCAAAAGTCGTCATAGCATCACCACCAACATTAGCACTTACAATAAAAGCTACACCAATACCTATAACTATTGCACCAATAATCATAATTAAATAATCTCTAACTAGTTTCTTCATACTGTCCTCATTTCTTTTTTATTAAAATATTGTTTGACGTATATTATCATAAATTTCATATTATATAAAACGTCTTTAATTTTATTTTCAATAAAACTTTACTTCATATCTTATGAAATCTCATAAATAAAAGGTTGTCCTTTCAAAAACTGCACCACTTAAAGATTTGGACAACCTCTTAAAAAGATTATTTTAATTTCATTTAATCAAACAAATTATCAAATATGTAAAATGTTACCTGTGCCATTTGAAAAAATGTGTACAATGGGTACTGC
>JALFRW010000034.1 GCA_022778715.1 Ezakiella sp. | reverse complement strand
GTCAACGTATTCACCGTGTCCGCTTCTATTTGCCAGTACACATGTGATTGCTGCGGTTAATGTTGTTTTACCGTGGTCAACGTGACCAATTGTACCAATGTTTACATGTGGTTTCGTTCTTTCAAAATGTTCTTTTGCCATATTTTTTTCCTCCCTATAAGGTTATTATTTTTTTGTTAATTCGTCTGCAATATTCTTTGGAACCGGTTCATAATGGTCAAATTCCATTGAATAGTTTGCACGGCCTTGAGTTGATGAACGAAGTGATGTTGCGTATCCAAACATTTCTGCCAATGGCACAAATGCGTGAACTGTTTGAACTCCCTTTTCGAGTTCCATCCCTTCAATTCTTCCACGTCTGCCGTTTAAGTCTCCCATAACGTCTCCGAGATATTCGTCCGGAGTGATTACTTCAACTTTCATCATTGGTTCCAGTAAAACTGGATTTGCTTTTGATAAAGCTTCTTTAACAGCCATAGAACCAGCGATCTTAAATGCCATTTCCGAAGAGTCAACTTCGTGGTAGCTACCATCAAATAACGTAACTTTTACATCCAATACCGGATAACCAGCGATAACACCACTTTCGAGTGCTTCTCTGATACCTTGATCTGTAGGCCCGATAAATTCTTTTGGAACAACACCCCCGACAATAGCATTGACAAATTCGTAGCCTTTGCCCGGTTCTTGTGGTTCGATTCTGATCTTAACGTGACCATATTGACCGTGACCACCGGTTTGACGCACATATTTTCCTTCCGCTTCCGCAGTTCCTTGAATAGACTCTTTGTAAGCAACTTGTGGGTTGCCTACATTAGCTTCAACTTTGAATTCACGTAGAAGTCTGTCTACAATGATGTCCAAGTGAAGTTCGCCCATACCTGAAATAATTGTTTGACCTGTTTCTTGGTCTGTATATGTTTTAAATGTTGGGTCTTCTTCTGCCAATTTAGCAAGTGCAATACCCATTTTTTCTTGAGATGCTTTAGTTTTTGGTTCGATGGCAACAGCGATAACAGGCTCTGGAAATTCCATGTTTTCTAAGATAACCGGTTGTTCTTCGGTACATAATGTGTCACCTGTTGTCGTGTATTTTAAACCAACAACTGCAGCAATTGAACCTGCCGGCAATTCTTCAACTTCTTCTCTCTTGTTAGCGTGCATTCTAACAAGTCTACCTATTCTTTCTCTCTTGCCTTTTGTTGAATTGAAAACATAAGAGCCTGACTTCATTTCGCCAGAATAAATTCTAACATAAGCAAGTTTACCAACAAACGGATCTGAAACGATCTTAAATGCGAGAGCACTTAAATCTTGATCTGTTGAATGTCTTTCAATAGGGTTGCCTTCTAAGTCTGTTCCTTCTATAGCTTGAACATCTAAAGGACTTGGTAGATAATCAACAATTGCGTCTAATAATAATTGAACACCCTTGTTTTTATATGATGATCCGCAGAGGACAGGGGTCATTGAGTTTGAAACAACAGCTTTTCTGATTGCAGCTTTGATCCTAGCTTTGTCAATTTCCTTTCCTTCGAGATAGTCTTCCATAATACTATCATCGAAATCAGCGACTGCTTCAAGCATTTTTTCTCTATATTCGTCTGCTAAATCTCTTAATTCTTCCGGAATATCTTCATCTCTGATATCATTTCCCATGTCGTCATAATAAACTTCTGCTCGCATATCAATAAGGTCGACAACACCTTTAAATGTATCTTCTGCTCCAATAGGAATTTGTAACGGAACAGCATTTGCATTTAATCTTTCGTGCATCATTCTTACTGATCTAAAGAAATCAGCGCCGTTTACGTCCATTTTATTCATAAAAGCAATTCTTGGAACATGGTATTTATCAGCTTGTCTCCATACTGTTTCGGATTGTGGTTCAACACCGCCCTTTGAGTCGTATAGAGCAACTGCGCCGTCAAGAACACGAAGAGATCTTTCTACTTCCACTGTGAAGTCAACGTGGCCCGGAGTGTCAATGATATTTAGTTGGTGACCTTTCCAGAACGCAGTAGTTGCAGCTGAAGTAATCGTAATTCCTCTTTCTTGCTCTTGTACCATCCAGTCCATTTGAGCAGCACCTTCGTGAGTTTCCCCGATTTTATGAATTTTACCGGTGTAATAAAGAATTCTTTCAGTAGTAGTGGTTTTACCGGCGTCAATGTGAGCCATGATGCCGATATTTCTAACTTTGTCTAGCGAATACGCCATAATACCTCCTAGTATCTAAAGTGTGCAAATGCTTTATTAGCTTCAGCCATTTTGTGAACATCTTCGCGTTTTTTAACTGAGCCACCTTGTTCATTTGCAGCATCAAGAATCTCTTTTGCAAGTCTTTCAACCATGGTTCTTTCTCCTCTTTTTCTCGAATAAAGAGTTAACCATCTAAGACCTAAAGTTTGTCTTCTTTCAGGGCGAACTTCCATAGGAACTTGATAAGTTGCACCACCGATTCTTCTAGCTTTAACTTCAAGAACAGGCATAATATTATTTAATGCCTTATGGAAAATCTCTAATGGATCTTCACCAGTCTTTTCTTTTACATATTCAAATGCTCCGTACACAATTTCTTGTGCAGTGCCTTTTTTGCCATCGAGCATAATATTGTTTATGAGTTTTGCTACTACAACGTCATTGTACATTGGATCTGGTAGCACCACTCTCTTTGGAATGTGACCTTTACGTGACACTTCTCTTCCCTCCTTAATAAATATAATTAATTCTTTGGTACTCGTGAAATTAATATTTCGCGTGGTTCAAACGTCGCTCACATCCCGTTTGATAAAAGGATATGAGTTAGTTATAAAGTTATTTCTTCTTGCCTTTTTTAGCACCGTATTTCGAACGACCTTGTTGTCTGCCTTCTACTCCTGCAGCATCAAGTGTTCCACGGATAATGTGGTAACGAACACCAGGTAAGTCCTTAACACGACCACCTCTTAACATAACCACAGAGTGCTCTTGTAAATTATGTCCAATTCCCGGAATATATGCAAGAACTTCAGCACCGTTTGTCAATCTAACACGAGCAATTTTTCTTAAAGCTGAGTTAGGTTTCTTAGGTGTAGCAGTTCTAACAGAAACGCAAACTCCACGTTTTTGTGGCGAGTTTACCGGTGTGTTTCTCTTTTGAAGAGTATTGAAGTTGTATCCAAGTGCTGGAGTCTTCTTCTTTTTCTTCACATCTTTTCTTCCTTGTTTAATCAACTGATTAATTGTTGGCATAAAATTTCCTCCTTTTCCTTTTATCTTATGGATTTTCAAAATCACATATACTGAATTTTAACATAAACAACAAAAAAAGTCAAGTAAAATTTTAATTTTACTTGACTTTTTTGTTTTAAACTATTCATATTTTTTGAGCTTTTCGATCCATTCATCTTTTTCTAAAGTACCCAAAACTATTTCATCTTCGTTTAATCTATATGACGGAATAACATCGATTCCGAGTGCTGATGCCATGTTTTCATCTTCAAGTACTAAGGCCTTTGTAGAAAGAATTTCTGCAAAATCAATTGCCTTATCATAATCAAGTCCAACAACACTTACTTTGTCTTTTAATACATTTAAGTCTGAAACATCTTTACCTTCAATAAAAACCGCTTTCATAAGTTCTTCTTCTAAAGCGTGTTCTTTATCAACAGTTGCTGCATACTTCATAACCCTGTGTAGAAAATTCGTGTTTGCTAAAATTCCGTCTTTCATATTGTATTTTAGTCCAACTTTTTCAGCGTACTTTTCGATTCTATTGTATCTCAAATTTATTTCGTAATCGTCAATATTATATTTTTCCTTCATATTATCAAAAAATCTTACACCAGTTCTAGTTTCGTTAGGGTAGAGTTCGAAAGCTCTAAAAACTAATTTTGAATCTAAATTTAACTCCTTAATCGCCGCTTCCAAGCTTTTTAGCCCAATGTAGCAATATGGGCACATAAAATCAGACCAAATTTCAATTTGCATTATTGTTCCTCCTTAGCATCAAATCCTATATCTTCTATTGCATTTATAATTTCTTCTGCCTTAGCATTACCTGTCACTTCAGCATATCCTTCTTCCAAATATACTTTGTAATTTTCTACGTCAGCAATTTTTGAAAGTGCTTCTTCAACTGATTCTTTGCAATGATTGCATGTCATTCCATCAATTAAAATTTTCATAAATCCTCCCTACTTTTTCTTTAATCTTAAACTGTTTGTTACTACGCTAACACTGCTAAAAGCCATTGCGGCTCCTGCTACCATTGGATTTAAAAGTCCAAGTGCTGCAATAGGAATTGAAATTACATTGTAGAAAAAAGCCCAAAAAAGATTTTCTTTTATAGTTTTCATCGTCTTTTTTGAAATTTCAATTGCACGCATAATTCCGTCCAAATTGCCCCGCACAAGCGTGATCTCTCCAGAGTCAATTGCAATATCAGTGCCTGTGCCCATTGCAAATCCCAAGTCTGCGATTGCAAGTGCCGGAGCGTCGTTTATACCGTCGCCCACCATTGCCACAGTACCGTTTTTCTTAAGTTCTTTTATAATCTCGCTCTTTTCATCCGGCATAACTTCAGCATAAAAATCGTTAACTCCAACTTGTTCTGCGATTTTTTGTGCAACTTCTTTGTTGTCTCCGGTGATCATAACAGTTTTTATTCCTGCTTTGTTTATTTCTTCAATTTGTACTTTTGCATCTTCTTTGATTTCGTCAAATAATCCAATCACCATATTGACTTTGTTTTCTTCAACGAGTGCTACATAAGTGACAGCCGGCTTTAGTTTTTGTTTTACTTCTTCCGGAATCAAAATACCTTCTTGCTTCAAACTGTTTAAACTTTGCACATAATAGTTGGTGTCCAAAATTTTAAACGAGACTCCCTTACCTACTATATTTGCAAATTCGCCCTTTATTGTCTTTGGGGGATTGTCAAAAAAGTAGTTCACAATTGCCATTGCAATCGGGTGCTCGCTGTTTCTTTCGATAGAGTACAAAATAGATTTGTTTAACCCAACATCGCCACAAACATTTATAATGTCCACAACATCTGGTCTGCCATTTGTGATTGTGCCGGTTTTATCAAATGCAATCGCGTCTATATGAAGAGCTGTTTCTAAAACTTTTGGATCTTTAATTAAAATCCCTTCACCCGCAAGCTTCCCCGTGCCAACCATAATTGCTGTTGGAGTTGCGAGTCCCAAGGCACATGGGCACGCGATGACAAGCACTGAAACTGCCGACACTATTGCTCTTTCCACGCCGGCTTTAAACACCAAGTTTAAAATTAGAGTTAAAATTGCAATTCCGATAACCGACGGCACAAACACATTTGCAATTTTGTCCGCGACTCTTTGCACAGGTGCTTTTTGATTTTGTGCTGAACTCACAAGATAAATGATCTTCGAAAGTCCTGTGTCCTTCATATCAGCAGTAACTTTTACCTTTAATGAACCATTTACATTTAAAGTGCCTTGAAACACTTTGCTGTCCACAGTTTTATCAACAGGAACTGATTCCCCGGTTAAAAGAGACTCGTCAACTGCAGATGCCCCTTCTAACACAACTCCATCACCTGCTATAATTTCACCTGGCTTTACCAAAATCATGTCTCCGATTTTAATTTCACTAATCGGCTTTTTGATATAATTTTCTCCCTCTATAACAGTTGCCTCTTTTGGAGACAAACTCATAAGTTTCATAATTGCATCATTTGTCTTTGCTTTTGCTCTTGATTCTAACATTTTGCCGAGCAAAATAAGTGTAATGATCATTGCAGAACTTTCAAAATATAAATGGTCTATCCCAATAGACCAGTTGTAAATGCTATAAAAATAAGCTGCACTTGTGCCCATCACTACGAGCACGTCCATATTAAGAGCTCCCGATTTTATCGACTTAAATGCACTCACATAAAATTCGTAGCCAACTACAAATTGCACAAAGCTAGCCAATATAAATTGATAAATTGGAGCTGCAAAAAACACATGAACTCCTGCCATGTGGAAAAACATTATCGAAAACAATGGCAAACTGAAAATTGCCGCGAAAATGAATCTCCTTCTTAAAGACTTATACTCTTTGTCTCTCAAAGCATTGTCTTTTTTTGCATCGAGATCAATTTCTTCTTCGGCATAAAAGCCAATTGATGAAACCTTATCTGCAATATCATTTGCGGATAATATTTTGTCCTCGTAGACGATTCTCATCTTATTTGTCGCCAAGTTCACATTAACTTCCCTAACGCCCTTTGTTCTAGATAAAACTTTTTCTATTCTTGCTTGACAGGATGCACAATGCATCCCACTAATTCTAAAATATTTTTCCATATCAACCCCATTTAGATATCTACCCAAAAAGCAATAAAAATATTCAAATATTGAATTGCAAGTCAAATTCTGATATAATCATACTAACATAAGAAGAGGTGAATACATTGGAAAATATGGATACTTTAGTTGCACTTTCCAAATCCAGAGGATTTGTATTTCCTGGAAGTGAACTATACGGTGGATTATCTAACACATGGGATTACGGTCCGGTTGGTGTTTTACTTAAAAATAATGTAAAAAAAGCATGGTGGAAAAAATTTGTTGAAGAATCAAAATACAATATAGGAATAGACGCGGCAATTTTGATGAATCCGGACGTTTGGAGAGCAAGCGGGCACTTAGCAAGTTTTTCCGACCCGCTAATCGACTGTAAAGCTTGTAAATCAAGGTTTCGAGCTGACAAACTTATAGAAGACTATTGCAAAGAAAATAATATCGAAAGCATAAACCCCGATGGTTGGTCAAACGAAGAACTAATGAACTATATTAACGAACACAACATCGTTTGCCCAAACTGTGGAAAACTTGACTACACCAACATAAGGCAATTCAATTTGATGTTTAAAACTTTCCAAGGAGTTACTGTGGACAACACCGCAGAAATTTATTTGCGCCCGGAAACAGCTCAGGGAATTTTCGTAAACTTCAAAAATGTACAAAGAACTTCAAGAAAGCAAATTCCTTTCGGAATTGCACAAATCGGTAAGAGCTTTAGAAACGAAATCACACCAGGCAATTTCACATTTAGAACCAGAGAATTTGAACAAATGGAGCTGGAATTCTTTGTAAAACCCGGTGAAGATGACGAATGGTTTGAATATTGGAGAAGTTTCTGCAAAAATTGGCTCTTAAGCCTCGGAATGAGCGAAGAAAACATCAGACTTCGCGACCACGAAAAAGAAGAACTTTCATTCTATTCAAAAGCAACCACCGATATTGAATATAAATTCCCGTTTGGTTGGGGAGAATTATGGGGAATTGCAAACCGTACGGACTACGACCTCACAAAACACGCTGAATTCTCAAAAGTGGATATGAACTATCTTGACCCACAAACAAATGAAAAATATGTGCCTTATGTTATAGAACCATCTCTCGGTTGCGACAGAGTAACGCTGGCATTTTTGGCAGACGCTTATCACGTAGAAGAACTTGAAGATGGCAGCTCAAGAGTTGTTATGAAATTTCACGCAGCACTAGCTCCTTACAAAGTTGCAGTGCTTCCTTTAACCAAAAAGCTCACCGAAAAAGCAGATGAAATCTATTCAGAACTAATCAGGCATTTCTCATGTGACTTCGATGATAAGGGCTCAATTGGAAAGAGATATAGACGCGAAGACGAAATCGGTACACCGTATTGCGTAACCGTCGACTTCGATACACTTGAAGACAACACAGTCACGATTAGAGATAGAGACACGATGGAACAATCTAGGCTTAAAATAGACGAGATTAAAGATTTCATTGAAGAAAAAATGATGTTTTAAAAAGATAAAAATAAAAAGGCTCTGAAAAAAACAGAGTCTTTTTTGTTCTCATAACTACAAAAACAAATAATGCTTACCGCAGTGTTTCTTAATTGAATTAAAGATGACCTTGCAATGCCACCTGGTATTAACACGCTTTAATCACCATCACATCTAAATCCTCACTATCTGTTTGTAATGGTGTTCTTATTATATAATCCAGATGAACCGACACCTATAATAATTAAGTCATAATTTTCCAATTTCCCCTCGATTAATGTAAAAATTGAGCCATAAAATCTCAATTTTTATCTTGATAAGTAGTATCAATTCTAAGTGTAAAAACGATTTAATTTTTTTCAAAAACTCTTGGCATCAATGAGTCATTTATAACATCTTCATCAATTTCTACCTTATCCATGTCAATATATATTTTTTAAAATGTTGTCCAACATTAACTTCATCTCCTAATAATAAATTTTACAACAATATATAATATCAACTATATATACTGATTTTAATATTTAATAAATAAACAATCAAAGCGGTTGCAGAGGTGTATTGTGTTTTTAACACGGATTTCTTTTAATATCCAGCCCAACAAAGTTCCCTATTGATAGTAGAAGAACAAGATACTCTCATTTATTGTTGTGACTCGTCACAAGGCTTCTAATAAATTTATAATCTTCTAATTATAGTAGATAAAAAAAGAGAAATTAAAAATCTCTCAATTATTTTCATATCTGCAAAAAAAGTAAAAAGCTTGAATTATAATTACCTCTACCCTGTATTTAACAATATATCAAGATATTGTCATCTTATCATATGCTTATTATTTATTTTACAATCTTACTAAATTTAAAAAACAATATTCGTCTATAGTATAGTATTAAAATTAGCAATCAAAAAAGAGAGAACTAATAATCCTCTCCTTTTTTCATTTTATCCGCCCAATTAATTCTCCAAACTTTGTTTTCATACCAATCATAATATTCCGATTGATAAATATTTCTAATATTTTTTCTGATATACGTTCTCGTGATTGATGAGCCTATTCCACGAACCCATCCGCCCTTTATAAGTTCGAGTGAAAGCGTTTTATATTTTTTGGAAATATTTTCATCGGGTTTTGTGTTGTAAAATTCTACATATTTTTGAAATTTGTTTTCTTGCGGAGCACCCATAAATTCAGCACCATCATAAATACAAGCGTAGTCCGGTCTGATTCCATTTTGGAATGTTTGCAATATGAGTGCGTTTTGATTCATTTCTCTGATTTCACTTATATATGCATTTGTCTTTGTAGCTTCAATTTTATTTATCACCGTAGTGATACCGTGTGTTTTTAATTTTTCTGCAATTCTTTTTGCTAAAAATTCATTTATGCCAACGTTTGTGTAGTAAATGTTTAAAATGAATGGTTCTCCATGAATAAATAATGAGCCGCCAACTCTGTTTAGTCCAGAGTCATAAATGTCATATGGCATATCCACATGTCCATAATAGTCGTTTGCAAGACTTATTAGCCCCACGTCGTATTTCAAAAGTTTAAATGGTTCCGTCCTAAAGTCGTCTTCTTGAATTGAAGAAAAAATAAATTTTCTAAGTTTTGCGTCTTTTAAATCTCCCGAAGGTACGCATTTAAGCAACACGGAATTGTTTTCAAACAAAGTGAAGATGTTGTAGTTTTGACGAATATTTTTGTCAAACCTAATTTCGTCTTTGCCATTTATATTTAAAATATCTACTTCTCCGCTGTATAGATTTGTTTTTAAATCTCCAACAAGTTCTTCGCGAATCACTACATTTTCGATTTTCGCCTTGCCAAAAGGAAAATTATCAGTGGCTTCAAGCATACAAAAATTATTTGACTCGTAATCCACAATTCTATATGGACCATTGCCTAGCGGCAAATCGTTTAGTTCTTCCATATAATTTCCATCTTCATCTGCATAATAGTGTTCCGGAATCGGCCTGATATATAGTGCTTCTTGCATATCAAGTCCGCTATTTATAAGCTCAATTTTAAAATGTTTGTCGTCTTCAATATGAAATCCTGAAATCGTATCTGCACTGCCTTCGTAATATTCTTTTGCACCAACGATATTAAAAAGCCTGCTGTTTTTATGATTGCCCACATATTTTTTGTTCAAAATTATCTTTAAAGAAAAAAGCACATCTTTGCTTGTAACCGGCTTATGGTCCCACCAATTTATATGCCTTAGCCGTAATTTTATAAATCTGCCTTCTTTTTTATAGTTTTCAGATAGCGAATTGTCAATTGTGAACTCAGAATTCCTTTCTTTTGCAAGAAGCGGCAAAAACTCCATATAACTTATGATTTTATCTGCATCACTCATAGCATAAAGCGGATTAAACACACCATTTATTCCACTTTCCACCACCTTAAGTCTAGACTCATCTAAATAAATATAATCGCTAATATTTACGATGTCCGCCTTAGGTTTTATTGGAATTGCGACCTCAACTTTTTTGTTTTTAGGTGCGGTGCATCCCATAAAACAGAACACTAAAATAAATAAAAAAATTCTATTTAACTTTTGCAATGTTAATAATCGTCTCAACTGCTTTTTCTATTTCTTCAGCCACTGCATATTCAAATCTGCCATGGAAATTGTATCCACCTGTGAAAATATTTGGACACGGAAGCCCCATATATGAAAGTCTTGCACCATCCGTACCACCCCTAACTTTTGAAACCTTTGGTTCAATTCCTGCTTCTTTCATAGCATTAAGTGCCATATTTACCGGTGTCATATCAACCACAATTTTTTCTTTCATGTTGTAGTAACTATCTTTCATATCTAGTGTAACTTTTGTTCCATGCTTCATTTCGATGAATTTGCAAGCTTCCTCCATTATTTTTTTCTTATAATCGAATTTTTCTTTGTCAAAATCACGAATTATGAAATCCATTTCACATTTATCTACATTTCCACGGATTGAATTAAGGTGGAAGAATCCTTCCGTGCCTTCAGTGTGCTCCGGTCTATCAAAAACAGGAAGCATTGAATAGAGTTCATGAGCATACACTATAGCATTTTTCATTTTGCCCTTTGCACTGCCCGGGTGAACATTTCTACCTTCAATCACCACCCTTGCTCCAGCCGCATTGAAGTTTTCATATTCTATTTCTCCGATTTCTCCACCATCAATTGTGAAAGCAAAATCAGCACCAAATTTTTTTACGTCAAATAAATCTGCGCCTCGTCCCACTTCTTCATCCGGTGTGAAACCAATTTTTAAAGTGTGCCTTTTGATTTCAGGGTGTTCTATTAAGTATTCCACTGCTGTTAAAATTTCAGCAATACCCGATTTGTCATCAGAGCCTAAAAGTGAGTAACCGTCTGTCACGATGAGCGTCTTTCCTTTTTTGTCAGCGAGTTCCGGGAAATCTTTAACTGAAAGCACATATTTGCCGTCTTTGGATAGTACAATATCTTTGCCATCATAATTTTCCACAATTCTCGGTTTAACATTTTCGCCGCTCATGTCAGGAGCAGTATCCATGTGGGAAATAAAACCTATATTCAATTTATCTTCTGTATTTCCTGGCAGTTCAGAATATACATAACAATTTTCGTCCACATGAGCTTCCAGCCCCATGCTCTTTAGTTCTTCCACAAGGATATTTGCTAGATTGAATTGTCTCTCGGTGCTTGGTATTGTATTACTGTTTTCATCGGATGTTGTGTAAACCTTTGCGTATTTTACGAGTCTTTCAACTGCTTTTTGTTTTAAATCCATAACTTCCTCCATTTATAAATTTTAAAATTTTTTTTAAAAAACACTTGCAATTGTAAAAAATATGTGGTACAATAACAAATGTTGAACGAAATGTGCCATTAGCTCAGTTGGTAGAGCACTTGACTCTTAATCAAGGTGCCCAGGGTTCGAGTCCCTGATGGCGCACCATTAATACCATAGCAAAAGCTTTGGTATTTTTTTTGCGTAAAATGCAATTTTAAAATATATTCAATAAATTTACATATCACACTGGTTTAGCAGAATATGAGTTAAGTCACATTATCATTATATAACAAATAGAATTAAAATTCTACAAAAAATAGATATTCTCCCTCTCTCAGAATTGTTTTGTTGTTTTCAAAATTATATAATGTTCCGGTTAAAACAATATAATAAACCTGTAAAACGTTAATATATATTTGATGTAAATTTTATTTTGTGATTTTTAGCCAAAGTTAGAAATAGATATATTAAAAGTATTACTTATTACTTAACCAAAAATTAAAGTCCAATTGTCGGCTATCTTAAATCAAACACTATGACCCGCGAATTGGGCTAACAAATAATTCAATTTTACTTCACTCGAAAGCTTATATTACACTAGTGTTGAAAATTAAATGATCTGCTTAATAATTTAAAAAATTGCTCGAAATACCTGCTTGGATTTCAATTATTTGCGTCAACCTCAGCGGAATCCATAGTTTGCATTCAAAGAATACTTCACCCATCATGCTCTTTCATGCTCCGTTTGGTCCAATAAAGCCTGCAATCTAGGCGATTAATTCTCAAGCAAAATATTAATACCATTTCTTTAAAATTTAATTTATTGATTTATTCGTTCTTGTAACTTAAAATTCACACGACAAATAAAGCGCTTTCTAGTCTTTGTATTAAATTATTTATTAAATTTCTCTTTTAGAAAATCTACTATCTTGTCGTATTCCATGACATAAATATCTTCAATTGAGCCGCTATCAATCTTTTCTCCAAGTTCGGAATCAAATGGAATATGTTCGATTTCTTTTAGGTTTTCAATCGGTTCTTTTTGTCCAAATAGGTATTCTTTATTGCCACAAGTTTTGCACACATAATAACTCATATTTTCAATTTCACCAATCACATTTTGGTTTAATCTGATTGCCATTTCGTATGCTTTTTTTACTGCAAGGCTAGCCATTCTTGATGGAGTTGATACCACAATAACAGCGTCTACCGGATAATGCTGATAAATCGTAAGCGGCACGTCGCCCGTTCCCGGCGGCAAATCAAGAAGCAAAAAGTCTAAATTGCCCCAGTTCACCTTTTCCCAAAAATCTTTTAAAATGTTAGATAAAATTGGGCCTCTCCAAATAACCGGGTCTGTTTTTCTTGGGAGCATAAGATTAATACTCACGACTTTTATGCCTTCGGGCGACTTGGATGGGAAAATTTCTTCGTCTGTGCCATAAACTTTTTCGTCAATGCCAAATATTTCAGCAATTGATGGTCCGGTTAAGTCACAGTCCAAAATCCCCACCTTATAGCCTCTTTTGTTTAGATGTGTTGCAATAAGGCTTGTTGTAACACTCTTACCAACTCCTCCTTTTCCGGAAGTCACCGCAATCACATGATTTACATTAGATAATGTGTTTTCCCATTTTTCCATAGGTGAAACATTGCTCATTATAGCTCCTCCAATATACATACAGCAAAAGATTCGATTGATTTTCCCTCTCCAACTGAATCTTGCTTTTCGTTTGTACTTGCTTTCAAATTTATTTGTGCTACTGAAATATTCATAGTTTCAGCAAGGGTTTTTCTGATTTCTTCTATATAATTTTTTAACTTCGGCTTTTCGCACACCACAGTTGCATCGATATTTCCAATTTTGTATCCTGCATCTGTAATCATTTTTGTCACAATTTTCAAAAGCTCAGTGGAACGAATATTCAAATAATCGTCATCGTTATCCGGAAAATAATATCCGATATCTCTAAGACCGGCCGCACCTAAAAGGGAGTCCATAATTGCGTGAATTAGGACATCCGCATCCGAATGTCCTAGAAGTCCGTCAGTTTCTCTAATTTTTACTCCTCCCAAATAGAGTGGCCGCTCCGGAGTGAAAATATGAATATCATAACCATGTCCAATTCTCATTTTGTTTCCTCGCTTTTCATAAATAACTCAGCAAGCATCAAATCCTCCGGCGTGGTGAGCTTTATGTTGTCGTAGCTTCCCATAGTCATATAAACCGGAATACCATATTTTTCAACAATTGAAGAATCATCAGTTACTTCAATTTTTTCTTGTCGGCCGTATTCATAAGCTGCACGTAAATCTTTCAAATAAAAAATTTGAGGGCTTTGAGCTCTCCACAAGAGATTTCTGTTTGGAGTCAAAAACACTACCTTAGACTTTTCATCTTCGACAGTTTTTATAGTGTCCTTTACAGGAACACCAACTACCACAGCACGCTTTTCAACGACTTCTTCAATCGCTTTTTCTATGATATCAATCTTTATAAATGGTCTTGCTCCGTCGTGACTTAAAATGATTGCATCTTCATCGGGAAGAAAACTTAGACAATTTTCAACGGTTTTTTGCCGCGTTTTGCCGCCCTTTATAACCGCTTTAACTTTAGAAATTTTACCCATGGGAAGCACTTCATTTAAAAGATAATCAATTTCATCCTCTTTTGAACCAATTATAATATCATCCACATACTTTGCATTTTCAAATTTTTCGATCGTATGCATCAAAACCGGCTTTCCGTCAAGTTTAATAAAAATCTTGTTGATATTGGATTTCATTCTATTGCTTGATCCTGCAGCCGCAATAATCGCAATAACTTTTTTACCGTTAATCATTTTTTTACCTTGCAAAAATCAGTCTTCCGGCAGAAGTTTGAAGCACCGATTGTACCACAACCTCAAGAGTTTGTCCAACCAAATCTGCTCCATTTTCTACAACCACCATCGTACCGTCATTCAAATAAGCCACGCCTTGACCGGGCTCACTGCCGATTCCGGTTAAACATACACTCAAAATTTCACCTGGAAGTACCACCGGTTTAACAGCTTTAGCTAAATCATTTATATTTAAAACCCGAACACCCTTAACGCCAGCCACCTTATTTAAATTGTAGTCATTTGTTATAACAGAGCCGCCAAATTCCTGAGCCACATTAAGGAGCATAGTGTCCACCGGCACATTTTCTTCTAACTTAAAATCCATAACCTCAACGATAGATGGATAATCTTTTCTCATATCATTTAAAATATCAAGTCCGCGTCTACCTCTTTGTCTCTTACTTGCATCAGCTGAATCAGCAATATATTGTAACTCTTCCAGCACAAAAGACGGTACAATTAGATTTCCTTCGATAAAACCCGTCTTTAAAATATCTGCAATTCTGCCATCAATTATGACTGAAGTATCCACAATTTTAACATTAGAATCTGAATTAACTTCAACACTTTTAGTATTTAACTCTTTCCTTCTATCCTTTAACATCTTGAAAAACGATCTAAAATCATCTTTTCTTCTAATAAAAATAGTAACACTAATAGAGATTATAACCACATATATAACAATTGTAGTAATCAAACTAAGTAGTGGAATAGGAATCTTTGCAGTCAAATTACCAAATAGAGCAGAAATCAATAGGCCAACAAGAAGTCCAACACTTCCAAGCACAAAGTCTACTGTCTCTAATTTTTTTACCTCGCTATCAATCAAATTGATCAAATTGATAAATTTCTTTTCCGCACTCGAATATAATAAATTAAAAATAATTGCAAAAATAATTCCGAAAGAAAAATAGATCAAATAATCAAGCCAAACTTTTTTTGTAGGCAAAAAACCAGGTGCCATAATCGACACCAGTTTAACCAAACCCACTCCAATAGCGAGCCCAAAAATCATAAAAAATATTTTCAAAATATTTCGTGTAATCTTACTCAACATTACCTCCGTTTTCTTGTCCTGAATCGTGGAAAACAAAAGAATAAATTCTATCCTTTGCCTCATCTTCATCGATATCAAAACTCATAATTAATTCAGACAACAACAAATTCATCGCCTTGTTTAGCATTTTTCTGTCTCCGCTTGCGAGATTTCTCTCCTCACTAAGAAGCAACAAATTACGAACCACAGCCGCTACCTCTGTGATCTCCCCAGTTCTAAGTTTATTAATATTCATACGGTTTCTTTGAGTCCAGCTAGAAGGCATTACACTCCCTTTGCCCCCAAGAGTATCAATAATATCCGCTTTCACGTCATTTTGAATAATATCTCGAAGTCCAAGTTCTTCTGCTTTATCCACAGGCACTTTCACCCTTACTCCCCCAACAGGGATGCTAATTGTGTAATATTGAACTTGCTCTCCTAAAAAATCTTCATAACTAATATCTACAATTGTTCCTGCTCCATGCATAGGATAACTCACTTTATCTCCAATCTTAAACATAATTACCCCCCTCATATAATTATACATTTTTACCACTCAAAAGTCAAAAACGAATGAAAATATAAACTTGTTAAAAATCTATACAATATTCGATAAATAAATAAAATTATATAAAAGTAAATAACAAAACAATAATTAAAAAAGTGTAATTTATTCGTTTTATTCATATAACGTCCATATGTTATTTATATATTCTTATAGTTAAAATGAGTGAATAAACAAATTCAACCTATCTATTCAATCATCACTTCATCGCAGTTTCATATTATTTTTTAATAGAGACCCAATAAAAAAGTTTGTCATTCTCACATTCATTTAACTATACCTCTTAATTCAAGTATTCTTATAGCTTGAATTAATGAAGGGCGAACTGTGTTAATAGCATTAAATATTTAAATTTCTAAACACTGTAAAATTATATTTGAGCAAGTTTAAATAATAAGAGATTAGAGTGAATTAAAGGTATTTTATTTACGGCAATATTAACATAAAATAAAATAATAAAGAAAATCATAAAAAAGAAAAAGAATAAAGATTTTTTTCAAATGAAATAACCACTAATAACATTATAGAATTAATCCTAATTGGCTAACACAGAAATGGATACGAAAACCAAAATATATACATAAGTCCCAAAAAAAATTTCTCGAAGTATGATATCGCTTTTACCTTGGAAGAACAGATTAAGAAAATTATTAAAAAGTTAATAGAAAAAAAGTAAAATTTATTTAAAATTAGACTTGACAGTCTGAAAAAATAAAATAATATCATAATATTTATAATCTTACTTATGGAAGTACACCAATATTATGAAACTTTAAAAAAATGTATGAACCATTTAGAAATCATTTATGTAAAGCAATCTTAAAATATTTAATGCTCGAGTCTAAAAAAAAGTATATTGGATTTACTGGTACTTTAAGGAAAAAATTATAAAAAAATCGGCGAAAAGGTAATACCTTATGCCGATAAATTTTAGGAAATAAATCCCTACATAAGAGCAACAAACTCTTATTTTACTAGTGCGGCTTTGACCTAATCTCCCAGGGGGCTGCCCCCCAAGTACCTTCGGCGATGCAAGGCTTAACTTCTGTGTTCGGTATGGGTACAGGTGGTTCCCTTGCTCTATTAAAACCGCGCTAACCTTAAACTGA
>JALFRW010000032.1 GCA_022778715.1 Ezakiella sp. | reverse complement strand
GTCAACGTATTCACCGTGTCCGCTTCTATTTGCCAGTACACATGTGATTGCTGCGGTTAATGTTGTTTTACCGTGGTCAACGTGACCAATTGTACCAATGTTTACATGTGGTTTCGTTCTTTCAAAATGTTCTTTTGCCATTATAAGCCTCCTCTTATTTTAAAAAAAATTTTTTTATATATAATGGTGGAGCCCACGACCGGGATTGAACCGGTGACCTCATCCTTACCAAGGATGTACTCTACCGACTGAGCTACGTGGGCTTAGCACAATTATACTAACATAATTATTTTTAAATGTCAAGCACTTTTAATTAAAATATAAATTGTGTAAAATCTAGTCTTGATCCAATTCTTTTCTAATCTTTTTAAGTGTTTCTTTCCAGTCACTGGTGATTGTATCATTCGCTTTTTTATCTCTTTTATGCATCTTTTTTTCAAGTGCATAACTATCTTTTAACTTCGCCATAAATTCTCTAGAGCCAACTCTTTCCACTTCGTTCATAAGCATCAAAGTTTGTTCGCTAAAGTCGCTTGTCACCACAGTTAGATTAAATCTTTCGGTGAGCGTGTAGGATAGAGATTCAATCCTCGTGTCTGCAGTCTCGTTTTCACGCGTAAAAATAATTCCCAAATTGTCCTTCATCATTTCTTCGCCGCGATTGTTTTTTACAAAATGTCCATCGTATACCACCACAATTTGTTTTTTTACATAAAGCGCATATCCTGCGAGCAGATTTTCGAGTTTCGTTCTTGCTTCTTCTAGATTATCTTTGGAAAGTTCAAACAGCTCTTTGTCTGCAAATAGAAGATTGTAGCCGTCAATCAATATTAAATCTTTATACTCTGAATGCCTTAAAATATTCATACATAATAATCGAGCCGGCAACTCCCGCATTTAGTGACCCCACAGAGCTATTTAAGTCCATAGGAATTGTGTGCACTTTGTCGCATTCCTTTAAAACTCCCGGTCTAATTCCTTTGTGTTCATTCCCAATCACAATCACAACCGGTGGTGAAATAAAATTTTCCGTTGGTTCGCCTTCCATGTGGCAACCTACAACAAAATATCCATTTTTCTTTGCTTCTCTTAAAGTACGTGAAAGATTTGTAACTTTGATAATGTCCACATCATTTGCACCACCTTGTGCAGTTTTTAATACCGCCGGTGTAACTTCCGCCGCCCTGTCTTTTGGAATAATAATCTTCGAAATTCCAAAAACGCTTGCACTTCTAATAATTGTGCCCAAGTTGTTTATGTCTTGAATTGAATCGAGCGCCACAATTATATCTCTTTCTTTTTCCGGAATAGAAAATAATTCGTCTTCGCTCATATATTCAAATTCCGGAATTATAAGAGCAACTCCTTGATGAGCACGTTTAAATTTTAAGAAATATCTCTTGTCTTCAACCACTTTTACGCCTTTTTCTTCTGCAAGTTCGCAGATCTTCTTGGTGTTTTCATTGTTAAAATCCATCACAACAAGGCGTGTTTTTTTCATTTTGTCATCTTCCAATGCAGAGATGACAGCCATTTTACCAATTATTTCCATTTTTCTTCCTTTATCATTTCAAAAAGTTCGCCAATTCTATCAAAATCTTCACTCAAATAAAGTGCTCCAAACAGTGCCTCAAATCCCGTTGCAAGCGTATAAACTTGCGGTTTCGTGTTTTTTGGACCATGAAGTCGCTTGTTTCGTGCGCGTTTTACAATTGAGATTTCTCTTGCATCAAGGCTATTCCAGATGAGTGATAAATCCTCGCACTGTGAATTTGCCGAAACATATTCCACAGCTTTTTTATGAAGCTCGTTTGCCTTTCCGCCCTCAATTGTTACCACTTTACGAACCAAAAGTTCATAAACTGCATCTCCCAAAAAAGCAAGACTAAGCACATCCATTTGATACACTTCGTCGGTTATCATATTCTTTCTACCACCGTTTTATCTTTGCTATCCTTTAGAATATATCCACGTTTTTTTAGCTCGTCTCTAAATTCGTCAGACAATTTATAATCTTTATTCTTTCTGGCTTCTTCTCTTTTTTTCACAAGCTCCATGATTTCTACAGGAATTTCATCTGTTTCGTCTTCCTTTAAAATCCCAAGCACATCACTAAATTCATCGTATAATTTTAGAACTTCTGCAATGTCTTCCTTGCTTGAATTATCATCTATATTTGAATTTGCAAATTTGGATAGTGCAAAAAAGTCTGAAAACGCATCCGGTGTGTTTAAGTCGTCTTCCATGTGATCAATAAATGACTCTCTGATTTTTTCTGTTTCAGCTTTAACGTCTGAGTTTAGCTCTCCGGATTTTGCATTTTCTGCAAGTTCTTCCAGCCTTTGTTTAGAATTTTTAAGTCTCTTTAATGAAATCTTTGCTGCTTTTATCACTTCAGCATTAAAGTTAAGCGGCTTTCTGTAGTGAGCATTCAAAATAAAAAACCTCAAAACTTCGCCGGATTCTTCTTTTATAAAATCATTTGCATATAGAAAGTTGCCAAGACTCTTGCTCATTTTCACGTTTTCAATATTAATCATTCCGTTGTGTAACCAATAATTTGCCAGAGGTTTACCGGTTAGTGCAACTGATTGTGCAATTTCATTTTCGTGGTGAGGGAATTTTAAATCTTCTCCACCACAGTGAATGTCAATTGTGCCGTGGAACAAGTCGTAAATCATTGCAGAGCATTCAATATGCCATCCCGGCCGGCCTTCGCTCCATGGTGATTCCCAATAAGGTTCGCCTTCTTTTTTCTTTTTCCAAAGAGTGAAGTCCAGCGGATCTTCTTTTATATCGTTCTTGTCAATTCTTGCGCCAACTTCCAGTTCGTCAATATTTCTGTTGGACAATTTTCCGTATTCATTGAGCTTTTTCACTCTAAAATACACGTCACCATCCACTTCATAAGCATAACCTTTTTCAATCAGTCCTAAAATAAAATCAATAATATTATCCATATTTTCGGTGCAGGTAGGGTGAAGGATTGGATAATCATTCACGCTTAACGCGTCCAAATCTTTTTTTACACTTTCTATATATCTTTTTGAGATAACATCAATCGTAGTGTGCTCTTCATTCGCCTTTTTAATAATCTTGTCATCCACATCTGTAAAGTTAGATGCATAGGTCACTTTGTACCCTTTGTAAATAAAAAAACGGCGCAAAACATCAAAAACTACTTGTGGTCTCACATTCCCAATGTGCATATCATTGTAAACTGTCGGCCCGCAAGAATAAATTGTAACCTCACCAGGTTTTATAGGTACAAACTCCTCTTTTTTATCTGTATAACTATTATATAATTTCATTTAATCACCCTATAATTTGTTGTGCGAAGAAGAAATATGCAACAAGTGTCGTTGCGTCCGCAATTGTCGTAATAAGTGGAGAAGCCATTATTGCTGGGTCGAGCTTTAACTTGTGAGCCGCGATTGGCAAAAGCCCACCCACCACTTTCGCAGTCATAACTGCAATAATAAGTGTACACGAAACTGTCATCGCAATCGATTCCGGCATTCTATCCACATAAATAATTTTAAAATAACTAACTATCGATAATGCAATGCCTACTAACACTGAAACTCGAAACTCTTTCCAAACCACTTTAAACCAATCGTGCGGCTTGATGTCGCCAGTAGCCAGTCCGCGAATAACAAGCGTACTGCTTTGGCTGCCACTATTTCCCCCAGTGTCCATTAGCATCGGAATAAATGTTGAAAGTCCAGCCACGCTGTACAAATATGTTTCATAACCTTGAATAATTCGTTGAGTAATAGTGCTTGATATCATTAAGATCATCAGCCACAAAATTCTGTGCTTTGCAAGAAATATTACGCTTGAATCGAGATATGGTTCCTCGGTTGGTGTGATAGCAGCCATCACTTGGAAGTCTTCAGTAGCTTCTTCTTCCATGATGTCCATGATATCGTCGTAAGTTATAATTCCCACAATTCTCTTTTCGTTGTCGACAACCGGAATTGCTTCAAAACCGTAGCGCTTAAAAAGTCCTGCAACATATTCCTGGTCATCATGAGTTCCGGCATATACAACATCGGATTTCATAAGATCTATAATCTTTGCACTTTCCGGAGCCACAATCAACTCACGAAGAGATAAAATACCAATCAGCCTTCTATAGTCGTCTGTCACATAAAGAGTGTATATGGTCTCTTTGTCAATACCTTCACGCTTTATCTTTGCAAAACTCTCTTTAACGGTCATTTCTTTTTTAAGAGAAACATATTCAATTGTCATAATCGAACCGGCGGAATACTCAGGGTACTTCAAAAATTGATTAATAAGAGTTCTTTCTTCCGGAAGAGAATACTTTAATATAGAATTTACCACATTTGATGGCATTTCTTCAAGCATATCCACGAGGTCATCGAAATAAAGCTCATCCATAATTTCTTTAATTTCTTGTGCAGTAGATGCTTTCATTATTTCTTGTTGCTGCTCGGTATCAAAATTAGCAAAAACATCGGCTGCCACATCTTTGCCAAGCATTCTAAAAATAACAGTACCTGTAGTTGGATCAAGTTTATCAATTAGCTCTGCTATATCAACTTCGTTTAAGTCTTCTATTAGAGTTTTTGCCTCTTTAAATTTTTTATTTTTGATTAACTCTGTAAATTCATCCTCTAATTCGAAAAGGCGATCATCTCTTACTTCATTTTTTTCCATATTACCCTCCTTTACATAAAAAATTTGCAATTTTGCCTATTTTTTTAAATTATATCATATAAATTGACATCTATTCAAGGCAAGAAATGTAAAATTTGTAAACTTTAGCAGGTAAATAAAAAAGAAGCTTAAAGCTTCTTTTTATTCTTCTGTATTTTCTTCTAATTCTTCGCCTTTGCAACCGCAAGCTGTTTCTTGCCCATCTTCACAACCGCAGCAATTATCTTCAAACTCTGCGTATTTTTCTTCGATTTCAGCGCGTCTTGCTTCAATCTTGGTTCTCTTTAAAAGATAGGTAATTGCCACAATTGCTAAAACGCAAAGAGCTGCATACAAAATAACTTGCACAACCAATTGTGCAATTTGAGTATATACTAAAAAGTTTTGAATTCCTGGTGTCATTCCCATATAGATATCCTCCCAAAATAATTTATGTTATACATTATAACACTATTTGCTCTTATTTTCAAACTCGCGCTCTTTTAGTAATTTTTGAAACTTGTAAACCGGTGGAATATCTAGTCCAACATCAAGGAGCAGCTTTTCATTTTGAAACACTTCGTCTTTTACGCCTTCTAAAATGAATTCTCCATTTTTTAGTACATAAATATAATCACAAATATCGTAAATAAAATCCATATCGTGGCTCGAAATGATAAGTCCGCTGTGTTCTTTTAAATCTCTGAGGATCACGCGCATCTCCCTATTAAGTCTCGGATCAAGTCCCGCAGTCGGCTCATCCAAAAGTAAATAATCAAGATCAAGCATCAGACACGACGCAATTGACACTCGCTTTTTTTGTCCAAAAGAAAGATTTTGCACGAATGAATTAAGTAGCGGTTTCACATCCAGCACTTTGCAAACTTCTGCTATTTTTTCTTCAATTTCATCCGATGTAAATTTCAAATTTAAAAGCGGAAAAGCGAGTTCGTCTTTAACTGTAGAATAAAAAATTTGTCTGTCAGGGTATTGCATCACCATCGAAACTCTTTTTCTCAGTTCTCTTTTTCCTTTTTTAGTGTATTTTACATTTTCTTCATCCAAATTAACCTCGCCGCTTTTAATCTCGCATAAACCTAAAATCGAGTTGAAAAGCGTAGATTTCCCTGAGCCGTTTTCTCCAATTATTCCAATAATTTGTCCTTTGTCAATACTAAAACTGATGTTCTTTAAAATCATTGTTTGATCAATTTCAGTGTATAAATTCTTTATTTCTAACATTTAGACCTCAAAATAAAAATTGCCATCAAATAGTTTTAAATCCAGGGCGTTTTTAAAATCCGTATAGCTGCCCATCACGCGCAAAAATAGCGACTCCGTTATTTTGGAAACACTTCTAAGCCAATTTTTTAAACCGGTAAATCCGCCTTTAAGTTCCGCCGCAACTTGAAGTTCATGCACTTCAATCGAAAAAATTTCTATAAATCGATACATTAAAATCATTTGCTCGATAAACTCTTTCGGACATTTACATTTGTACAAAACTTTTGCAAAATCCGTAATTGGTGTGGTCACACTCATAAAATATGTGGCACTTATTGCAGCAAAACTCCTTTGAAAAATCATTTTGGCATCGTGCACAGAGGCTCTTTGAATGCCAACATAGATGTTTCCGCATTTTACAGAGCTTATAAATCCGACATTTTCGTGTGAAAAACCAATCACCACGCTTATCACGCCCAAAATAATAAACCACATCGGACCTTTAAAGAGTTTTAAGTATGTCTTGTAATTTATTTTTGCAACGCACGTCACCAAAAGAAGATTTAAAACAAAAATCCCTATGTGAAAATACAAATTGTCAAATATAAATATGAGGGCTAATGAAAAAATTCCATAGCCCAATTTCATATTTGCACTTTTATTTGTTAAGACATTGTTTGTAGCAAGCCTGTCTATCGTGCTCATCTATTTCACTTTCTTTGGAACTTGTACAGATCTTCTGCCTCTATAATATCCGAAGAAATACCCGATAACAATTGCTCCGATTGCAGCTTGAAGCGCAAACAAAAGCGACTCAATTTCACCGCTCTTTGGTTCGAAGATTGGTTCAAACCACGGTTTATAATCAGGATTATTATCTTGAATTACGTCTCCTGCAGCATCGTCTGCTCCGCCGTATTCTCCTTCCACAAAAACTAGCGGAATAATGATCAGAAGAATAAGTGCGAAAATTAAAATCCATTTTGTGCTAGTTTTCATAAACTGCACCTCCAACATATTTCTTCACGCCGTTATAGACGAGAACTGTTAAAATCCCTTCCATGATAGCGATTGGCACTTGTGTGAGCATGAAAACTCCCATGTATTTTCCAACTGCTGCCCAGAAATTTCCACCCGGAAATGCAATTCCAAGTTGAACACTTGTAATAAAATATGTGAACAAATCTCCGATTGTGGAAGCCAAAAATACTGTAAAAAATTCATTTGCCTTTGCTTTTTTAAGTGCCTTATAAATTACGTAGCAAACGATTGGTCCACAAACTGCCATTGAAAACACATTTGCACCAAGCGTTGTGAGTCCGCCGTGAGCGAGTAAAATTGCTTGAAATAAAAGTGTAATTGTTCCCAATACAAACATTGGAAGCGGTCCAAACAAAATAGTTCCAAGGCCCACACCAGTTGGATGTGTACAGCTTCCAGTCATTGCCGGCAATTTTAAACTGGAGAGCAAAAATACAAATGCTCCAGATAATGCGAGCATCAACTTTTGATCGGGGTGTTCACGAGTAATTTTTGTGAGGCTCTTCATGCCGACCACCACGAACGGTGCAGCTATAATAAACCAAATAAGTGCTTGAGTTTTAGGCAAAAAGCCCTCTGCAATGTGCATTGCATAACTCGTAGTTGTGCTAAGAAGTCCCATCAATACGACGAGAATAAAAGTTTTAATGTTAGTCTTTTTTGACATAACTCCTCCTTTTAAAAAATAAGGGCATTTTGAGGAATTTTGACGATATTATTCAAAATGCCCACTAGTTAAATAAAGAAAGTTCGCATCAAAAAACCCGCCAAAAGCAGCGGGTAAAAAAATACAATTTAAAAACGCATACTTTCCTTACCCGAAAATATTTTCAGATATTCCAAGTATCCTGGCTTCAGGCTTCACTTTGATCGCCTTCCCTTCAAGTGGCAAATGATCAAAGCATACCTGTTACAGTAGAGGTAGCTGCTCCGGATTTTAACCGGATTCCTTGTGCATTACGCTGAATATCTTTGAACACTTTAATCATATTCCATATAACGAAAAATGTCAAGAAATATTTGTAGATTTTTTGTAAATTTATTAAAATTCATTAAAAGCAATTGATAATAATAACAAAAAGAGCCGAAAATTCCGGCCCAAAACTTTATTTATTCTCCATAATTATTTTTTTAATACCTACATAATCTCCAATACCAAACTCGGTTTCTTCGCCTGTTTTCATGCTCTTTAGTTTGATTTTGCCATTAGCCGCTTCTTCATTACCGACAACCGTTACAAATGGAATATTTACCTTATTTGCATAGTTCATAGATTTTTTCACACGACGGTCCATTTTTTCGATTTCTACTTTTATGCCTTCGCGTCTCAAAGCATTTGCAAATTTAAAGCTTTCTACTTTTGTATCTATCGGAATAACAAACAAATCCACAATAGGTTTTTCTTCGCCCGAATTCATTTTGTTTAATACCTCATAGATGACATCGAGCCCGAAACTCATTCCAATTGCCGGGTATTCATTGCCGTTGTCGATAAAATCTGTAATGATATTATCGTATCTACCGCCGCCGCCAAGGCTAACGTTAAAATCGTGACCGTTTACATTTCTATGGCGCAAGAAAATTTCCCATACAGTGCCGGTGTAAATGTCGATTCCACGTGCAAGATATGGTGCAAACACAAGGTCGTTCTCTGCCGGAGTGCCGTCAGTGTAATCTTTCAATTCTTTAAGCTCATCGAAGCCGGCTCTCAGAATATCACTTGCTTCGTCATAATATTTTTCAAGTAGTTCATCATAGCTAAGTTTAAAACTGTTTAAAAGCGCATCGCATTTTTCTTCGACAAATCCTAGCTTTACAAATTCCTCTTTTATTTCTTTTCGTTCCATTTTGTCGAGCTTATCAATTAGCATGATAGATTTTCTCATGGTTGCATCGTCGATATTGCCAAAAAAAGTTTTAATAATACCGCTCAAAAACTTTCTGTTGTTGTATCTTATCTCGATTTCAAGTCCCAAATTTTTGAATGCATCGTGAATCATGTTCATAAACTCAGCATCTTGCATCATGGATTTAACGCCGACCACATCCACGTCACATTGCGTGAACTCTCTGTTTCTTCCAAGCTTAACCGGGCCGTCTCTAAACACTTTACCAATTTCGTATCTTTTAAAAGGCATCACAATCGAGCCATTTGATGCAATGAGTTTTGAAAAACAAATCGTTAGGTCGTATCTAAGTCCAAGCTCACGCTTTCCTTGATCGCTCAATTTGTAAATTTCGTTTAAAATGTCCGCCCCTTCAGAATACTTTGAAGCGAGCAAGTCATACATACACAAAATCGGAGTTTCCACCGGCGGAAATCCGTATATATTAAAAATTTCTGTTAATTTTTTCTTGATATCTTCCCTCATAGTTTGCTCTTTTGGAAGATAATCTACAGTTCCCTTTAAAGTTTCAAATTCCTTTGCCATAAATTCTCCTAAAAATTACGCATTATTCCAAATAAAACTCCTGCACATGCCACGCAAGCAATAAAAAATAGTGAAGCAAGAACAATGCCGATTACCGATGTAATAAATCCGGCTCTCCCAATTGAATTGCCCGGATTATTATCTAATGAATGTTTTGCAAGAACTACTCCTGCAATGCCGGAAATAATTCCAAGAAGAGCATATTGACCTGCAAATGCTGTCAGAATTGAAATAATACCACAAACTAAAGATATAATTCCATAATTATCGTTTTCCATAATAGACCTCCTAAATACATTATAATATATTGTTTTAAAATAATCAAAAAGGACCCCTACGAGTCCTAAAATTAATCGTGAACGATAAGCGTGCCTGTATTTCCTCTCATCCCTTCCACGAGTTTGTCGAGACTTGTGATGAGTGTTTGGCGGCCTTCTTTTTGCTTTACAAATTCCATTGCAGCTTCAATTTTCGGAAGCATTGAACCGGCAGGGAATTGACCTTCTGCAATATATTTTTCGCATTCTTCTAAAGTCATTCTACTCAAATCTTGTTGATTCGGTTTGTTAAAATTGATTGAAACTTTTTCAACGCCTGTAATAATTACAAGGCTGTCGCAGTTTGTATCTGAAGCAAGAAGGAGTGAAGTCCTATCTTTATCGATAACGGCATCGATTGAATTGTAACCGTTTTCCCCTTTAATTGTAGGAATTCCTCCACCGCCACCGGCGATTAATAGAATTCCATTGTCAGCCATTGTTCTTAGAATGTCTTTTTCCACAATTTCAACCGGTATTGGACTTGCCACCACTTCTCTGTAGCCGCGACCTGAATCTTCAATCATGGTCTTGCCTTGTTTTTCCAATTCTTTTGCTTCAGTTTCAGAATAAAAAGCTCCTATTGGCTTGGTTGGATTTTTAAAGTTTTTATCATTTTCATCCACCAAAACATGTGTTACCACAACTGCCACTTTTGTATTTAAACCCATTTTTAATAGCTTATTATCAATTGCACTTTGAAGCTCGGCGCCGATAAAACTTTGACTCATTGCCACGCAACTGGATAGAGGAAGAGTTTCCGTGTTGTCGAGTTTAGCACCTCTATCAATATTGCTTTTTATATAACCGACTTGCGGTCCGTTTCCGTGGCAAATTACAACTTCGTTGCCATCTTTAATTAAATCGCAAATTGGTCCGGCAATAGTTTCTACAGATTTTTTTAAATCATTTTCTAAAGTCCCGAGAGCGTTGCCCCCAAGAGAAATAAGTATTCTTGACATAAAAACTCCTTAAAAAAATAATAGGCGTAAATGGGTTTCCATCTAAGCCACTTTTATTATAACCAAATATAAAATATTCAAGTAGACATTTTTATATATCAAAGGTGTATAATATACCAATTTTTGATTTGAATCATATTTGATTAATTCTTATAGAGTTTGGGTATAAAATTAAAGGGATTGGTTGTGCACAGATCAATTTTGAAATTCATGGAGGTGAAATATGAGAAAAATATTAGCAGGTCTAATTGCATTTTTTATGATATTTGCAATTGGTTGCAACAAAAAAACCGATTCCGCAGATTCAAAAAAAGCAAAGCAGGCTGAAGAATTTGTAACCGCTTTTTTCAATCAGGTGGAAGTAATTGATGATTTCTTTAAAGATCCTGAATCTCTAAATAAGGTGCTGGAAGACAACTCCAATTTGTCTGACTCGGAAAGCATCAGCAAATATATAAATGAGCTTCGCAAATATGTATCAGACGAAACAATCAAGAAATTTGCAGCGGACAGAGAGCTGTTTCCGGATGCATACAAAGTAGTAAAAAGCACAAAAATTTCAAATTTTGAATACGCTGTCCCACAAAACAGCGACAAAGATGCACTCGACACAACATTTACAGTGACCTTTTTGAACGAAAACGGTGAGGAAATTGACAAAGTCGACTACCGGCTTAGAATGGTTTACAAGGATGGAAAATCCGTAGATGCATTCGCTGACTTGTTCCCGTCAAAAGGCGTTCACGATTATTATGAAGCCAATAAATAATAGAAAATCCCCATTATCTTGGGGATTTTTTGTTTGTATAAAAAGTTATCTTATATGGTTGTATATTGTTTTTATAAATCCGAAAAATTAGGAGATTACAATTTTTAATTTGTTTGTAAGCTCTAATAATCTTTCATTTACTTCTTTTTTTGTATCGCCGTAAAATGCCGCCATCATTATCGCTTCGCTTGAGTATATTGCATCTTCCATTTTTGAGTTTTCTTTGATATTAACTTCTTTATAAAAAACAAATTCATTGGATAAATAATCCAAACCTTCAATTTCTTTAACAATTCCATTGAAAGGGTGGTATAAAATATATGCAAAATATTTATCATGAATTTTATTATCCGGCAAATCAAAATCTTCGTTAATCATAATTTTTACCATAATTTCATTTAGATTTATTCCATATATATATTGCATGAGCGGAACTATCGCTGCTCCGCCGCTCCTTTTTGCTATTTCGCAGAAAATTATTTCTCCATTTCTTTCAAAAAATTCAGCATGAAACACATATTTACCGCGTGGCATTACAGCTATAACATTTTGTGCAGCTGTTTTTAACTTTTGATACAAACCGTTGTCAAACACAGATACACTTCTGAAATATGGGCGGTCCATTTCTGTTGTCTTTTCCAAATATTCCATTGCGTTAAAACAATATAAATTACCATCTATTGAAACACCGTCGCAATGAAAAAATCGCCCTTCAATATATTCTTGTATAATATAATCTCTGCGTTCTAAATCAACACACAGCTCATCTATATTTGTATCTTTATTTATGGTGTGACATCTTTTAGACCCTACGCCTAAGGTTGGTTTTATAAAAGACTTGCCATTTTTTTCAACAAAATTCTTAATCTGATCTTTAGTCTTAATTGTTTCAGTTTTAGGTGTCAAAACAGCTTTTTTTACACAATCCAGCATGAGAAACTTATCTCTGAATTTTAACACATCTTGAATTTTGTCTCCATCAATATTCAAATTCTCTCTTAATTTTGCCGCCATAATAAGACACAGTTCTTCCATTGTAATAATTCTATAAATATTATCGCTCCATTGCTTAATTGCCGAAATCAAGTAAGATTCTGATTTCATGTCTGCGCAATCTATTATATCTATTTTATCGAAAGTGTTATCTAACCTGGCAATTCTTTCATCGCTAAGTTCATATCCTGTAATATATAAAATATTATATTGTTTTAAAACTTCTTTAGCCTCAATTATCTTCTCTTCATTCCACGCCAAAACAACAATGTTATTCATATTCCACCTCTATTAATTCCAGATATTTTTTAATTTCTTGCAATGGATTTGTTGCATTTTTACAAATCAAAAATCCGGCAGTTCTATCCCTCGAATCTTTTACAACCGGTTGAATATAACCTTTTGAAATAACAAGTCTGTCTTTTATATTTGAGCTGATATTTTCATCTAAATTTTTCCTAACAATATTTTTTATTTCTTTATTTTTAAATATAGGATAATAAACTGCCGATTTTTTATTATATTCTATCTGAGGGAGTCTTTTATTTTTTATACCGTAAAACAATAATCTGTAAAGATTGTATCCCGCTACGTTTCCAACAATTTCAGGAATCATATCGCCCCCCGCCCTTATATGTCCTTCAACAACTTTAATTTTATTATCATGAGTAATAAAAAACTCGGTATGAGATATAAAATTTTCATCTTGTTTTGAATCGTAAAGGAGCGAAAGAAGTGCCTCCAAATCTTTTTTATGCTCTGAAATATCGGTTGGAAAAACATGGCCTAACTCTACAAATTCTCCTACATTTTCTTTATCAGTACCTGCTTTAATTTTTGTTGTAACACCAATAAGTTTTGTATTGCCGTTTATTGTAATAGCTTCGGCACTATATTCATTGCCAAAAATCTTTTCTTCTATTATCACAGGATAATTAATTTCTAATTGTTCGACATTGTCTTTGTTGACGTTCATCACGCCGATACTGGCTTGTGCGTCTGTCGGTTTTATTATCGCATTTGGATAATCGTCAATGAATTTTTTCACATCATTAATATCTCGGCATAATCCAAATTGAATATTATAATCATTGGGAATGATTTTCCTAAATTCAAATTTATCACATACTTTATTTATAAACGAAAGATTTTTAAATTTATTTTCTTTTAAAAATTTCTCGGAATATTCAGCCGCTCTCTTCACCCCGTCCCGCGTATCGGTGAAACTATATATAAAATCTATATCATTAGTTCTTGTTAGATTTTTAACAACTCTTTCCAGATCTTTTTCGGAGTCAATAATAATTGTTTCATCACTTACCATACAGCTTTTTAAAAATGTTCCGGCAAGCATTTCCTTACAAAGAATATTTATAACATACAATCCTTCTTTTTTGGCTTGCTCGATAGGATCTTTGTGTGCAAAAATTGTAATTATCTTAATCAAGTTTTCCCTCCGCATATAAACATTGTTGTTTCATAAAAAGCTCGTAATATTCTCCCTTTCTAATCATAAGTTCTTCATGTGTTCCCATCTCACTAATTTTACCGTCGCATAAAAAAATTATTCTATCCGCTTTTTTGCAATTAGCTAATCTGTGAGAAATAAAAATTTTGGTCTTAAAATTTTTAACATTGAGTAAATTATTGAATATATCTCGCTCCAGTTCGCTGTCCAAAGAAGCTGTCGGTTCATCCATTATTAATATATCGCCAAATTCATATATATTTCTCGCTATATATAATCTGACTCTCTCTCCCCCCGAAAGCGATATTCCGTCTTCATTATATTCACTCATTAAACACCTATCGTCATTTAAACAATTAGCCTTCAATACATCATTAAACTGTGTAATTAACAAAGCTTGATTATAGTTTTCAAAACTATAATCCCTATTCATAATTACATTATCTTTAATGCTTTCCGGAAACAATATCGGTATTTGATTTGATACAGAAATTTTGATATCATTACCTAATTCTAATTTGCCATCGCTAGGTATTATAACTCCTGTCAAAATATTAATAAGTGTACTTTTTCCCGACCCGTTTTCTCCGACAATTGCAACGATTTCTCCCTCTTTTATTGAGAAATCTAATCCTTGCAGCACTTGATTTTTATCATCAAAAGAATGTGATATATTTTTAAAATTTACGAATTCCCCATCCGCCAAAATTGTTGATTTAGTGTCAGTTTTATCCATTTCGAAAAAAATATTTTGATTAAATTGCACTTTTAATAATTGAACTTTAGAAAATGAATCTATTATATCCCCAACAGTTTTAGCAATCAAAATGTTAGAAAACAGAATATTAATTCCCATATATAAATCTATATCTAAATATCTAATAGTTAAAGGAACGGAAAATATAGCAAAAAATGAAAACACACTTGCTAAAGATTTTAAAATTCCGATATTAATTTCTATTCTCTTTACCCCATTAAATAAATTAATAAAATAATTATACATCTTTTTCAAAAAGAATTTTGTATAATTATATATGGCGTTGTCAAAAATGAAATTAGATTTAAAAGGCTCACTTTCAAAAAAATCCAATCCGAAGTTAATATCTCTAATTTTTTTGCTTCTTTCTGACACCATTTTTCTTTCATAAAAATTGATCACAAATGTTAGCAATATAAAAATCAAGCTGACTAAAGCAACGCGGATATCTATTAATATTATGTTTATAATTAAAGCAAGTGAAGTTGCTATAGCCGAGCAAAATTTTAATATTGCATTGTTAAATCGCAAAACTAATGACTGATTATTCATCGAAAAAATAAAATTTGACAAGTTCTTTTTATTTTTTACATATACATCATAAAACGACAGATCTATTGTGCTCGAATATTTATTTATTTTTATTGCATCTACAGTCAACTCCGATAATAATGTAAACTTTAATTTTAGGTAAGGTATGAATATTGCATATAAAAGCATAAATAATATTGATAAAGCCAAATAAATGTAGCCGGAACTGTTGAGCGAGGCTATAAAAATAATAGGTGTCAAAACACTCAAAACTTCTAAAACCATAATAAAAATTCCTATATAAATTATATTAAAATATAAATTTTTATCTGATGATTTTATCATTTTTAAATATCTATTCATATTCATAACCCTCATTTTGAATATCATTAAGCAACTTATATCTACCATCTAATTCTAACAAGTCTTTATAATTTCCCGACTCAATGAGTAACCCATCATCTATTACTAAAATTTCATCGCAAAATTTGGAAATAGGAAGCCTGTGAGTAACAATAATAGCCAACTTATCTTTCATCAAATTAACAAAAGTCTTTATCGTTTCTATTTCATTTATAATATCCATAGCTGCAGTGGCTTCATCTAAAATTGTACATTGTGAACATTTGCTTAACGACCTTAAAATATTTAAAGCATTTTTTTCTCCGCCCGAAAAATTTCTGCCTTCTTTGTAGAATGTGTCGCTAAAATATTGAGAAATATTAGGTGTATTATTTCTAAAAAATCTATCTGCTTCTTTATCGTAATTGAATTCTTTATTTGTAAAGCTTAAATTTTCTGATATTTTAAAAGGTAAAAATTCAGAATCTTGAAATACTGATGATATTAAATTGTAGTAGCTAAACTTATCTATATTTCTAAGATCTATATTATTAACTAAAATTTTCCCCTCGGTTGGTTCTAAAAATCCGAGTATTAAATTTATAATAGTTGTTTTGCCGGCACCACTCTTTCCAACCAAGGCATAACTTTTACCACTTTTAAATGAATAAGAAAAATTTTTCAGTGAATAAACATCAGAATTTTTATATTTAAAAGATACATCGCGAAATTCAATTTCGTTTATATAATTTAATTTTTGCTTTGATATTTCTTGTTCCAATCTATTTGACATATATTTATCAACTTTAAAATAAGTTTTCCTTAAATTCAAATCCGACCTCAAATATGGCG
Source organism: Ezakiella sp. (assembly GCA_022778715.1). Taxonomy (GTDB): domain Bacteria; phylum Bacillota; class Clostridia; order Tissierellales; family Peptoniphilaceae; genus Ezakiella. Next base: position 39,137 of record JALFRW010000032.1, on the reverse strand, counting down.
CATTTTTATGAAACTTAAGATAAAACTATTTATAACACGTAGTCCGACTAAAGTTACAATTGCATTTTGATAAGTTATAATGCCTTTTTTTACAAGAAAAAACAACCATATAAATCCAAGTAATGAAGGTATTATTGAACCGATATTCGACAAAGCTATTTTATATTTAAAATTTTTAACAATGGTTTTACTTTTGTTATAATGATCTATCATGAATTCTCTTATGACATTTGAATAACCATTACTCTTAATATCGGTCACACTACTTCTATCCGTTATTAGTGAAAAATAATAATCTAAAATCTTGCCGCTATTTTTTACACGAGATTCCACATCATTTTCCACCTTTGAGGTGATAATATTCATAATCACAAAAAGTGCCATTGCACTAAGGATAACAATTCTAACATATTTATCAGAAATGAAGAAAATATAGATAATTGAAAGAAGTCCTCCCAAAATAATTTTTATATTTTCCATCAACCTTTGATATCCCATCCAACTATACATAAAATAATTTTTTGCCTTCTTTAAGGATTTATCATTTACATTTTCAAAAGACAATGCTGCGGATTGTAAAAATTTGCTCATAAAATTATATTCATGTATTTCCATTCGAACTCTATTAATATACATTTCATATAAAGAATCAAAAAGCGGAGAAAATATCACTCCTAAAAAATACAAAACCACGAGCAAAATATCAAATTTATTTAAGCTGTTTTTGTTCAAATATTTTATAGCTATATTTACAAAAGATACAACTCCCGCATATTTAAACAAATTAAAAATTACAGTGCCCACCAAAAGTAAATATGAAACTGTTTGAACTTTAATTCTTTTTATTTCCAACTGTCATCACCATATTTCCAATCATAATGCGGCTTTCCAAAAAGTGTGTTATCATCATATATGTATCTGTGTATTTTTAAAAAATCGCCATATAAATTTTTAACCAATTCAAATGGCATATATTTATCCTGATATTTGCTATTTTTATAAGCCGCTCTTTCAACCAATAAAGATGAAGATGTAAGTTTGGGATTATCATCCAAATGATAATAATGCGAATCTGTAATCATTTCTTTAATACAAACCCGTTGTCAATTAAAAATTTCTGTATTTTAACCATCGCATCTTTCGTCCATTCAATATTTGAATCATACGGGATTACAATAATTCCTTCTGCATCTTTCTTTATCAAATCCATGCATCTATAAAGCCACACTATTGAGCTTAGTCCCTCATTCTTTGAACCATAAGGTGGATTAATGTAGAAAAAATCAAATTTTCCTTGATATTTTTTTGGTATTGGCTCTATTACATTGTACAATTCTAAATTCATTTCTATTTTCACACCATGTTTATCTCTGCATCTTAAAATGCCATTTAAAATTCTTTCATCAAAATCTAAAACTGTTGCGCTCTTTATTTTAGGAATAATACCCGCCTCTGAAAATAAAACTAAGCTGGAACTCATACCGTCGCCATCTCCTAAAAACACTATTTCTTTCTCTTTAGTAAATTCGCCAGAATAAATAGTTTACCTAATCATATCACTTGCATGCATGAATATTTGATCGAAATTTCTATTTGCTAATGGTCTATTGTAACATATAAAATCTGCTATATCTACCATTTTTGAAGTAAAAGTAAAGTTATTCATCCTTATCTCCTATAAATGTTATATATAGTTTAACATGTTTTTTAAATATATTCAATATTGTTTTAATTTTTGTTTTTGCGTTTTTAATATTAATTTAATTCAATATATTGATAAATATAAATTGTTAAAAAAATATACTTTTTAAAAATAAAAAGTATATTTCAAAAATAAAATATTTATTTTGCACGCATTATAAAAAATCCATAAAATTTCAGTTATAGTGGATTTGTCTTTGGCTTGTTTCCGGTTCGAGGATATTTTTGCGGAGTTGGTTTTATTTTTTTTATCAGCACAATATTTCTCTCATCTCCATTTGACAAATTTAGATTTTTTACTTTTTCAAGTTTTCCTCCAAGCACTTCAAGTGCTTTTTTTGCTTCCCCAATTTCTTCATCAGCCCCCGGTCCTTTCATGGCAATCATGTGTCCGCCCAATTTTACAAATGGCAAATTGTATTCAAGAAGAGTGTTAAGCCTTGCAACCGCTCTTGAAATTGCCACGTCAAACTTTTCTCTTTCATTTGAATCGGCGTTTTTTCTCGCAGCTTCTTCTGCACGAGCGTGCATTGTAGAAATGCCTTTTAGCTCAAGCTCGTAAATCACTTCGTCCAAAAATTTTATTCTTTTATTCAAGCTATCTATAAGCAGCACTTCAATTTCCGGACGTGTGATTTTAATAATCATTCCCGGAAGCCCTGCACCCGTACCCACGTCTACCAAACTTTTTGGCTTTAGCTCGTCTAAAATTTCAAGCACGGTTAAGCTGTCTTCCACATGTTTTACTTTCATCTCTTTTTCGTCGGTTATGGCGGTCAAATTCATTACTTCGTTTTTTTTCACCATCAACTCGAGATACTTATCTATCTTTATATTTTCTTCATTTGATAAATGCATTATTGTTCCCTTTTGTGTCTTTTTTCCAGTTCCATGTGAATGATTAGTACATTGATGTCACTTGGGCTAACTCCGCTGATTCGCGAAGCTTGAGCAAGCGTTTCCGGACGTATTTGCTTCAATTTTTGAAGAGCTTCTTTCTTTAGTCCCTTTACGCTGTCATAATCAAAATTATCTCCAAGAACTCTGTCCTCTTCTTTTTGGTGTTTTTCAATTCTCTCTTTTGTCTTTTTTATATAGCCTTCGTATTTTATTTCGGTTTCTACAAGCAGCATAAGTTCGCGAGATAGCTCCGTTTTAATTGGAAAATGCTCCAAAAGTGTAAAAATACTAACTTCAGGTCGTTTCAATATATCGTGTAAACTTGTCGCCGTTTTTATTTTAGCAGTAAATTTTTGCAAAATCTCGTTTGTTTCTTCTTTTGGAGTTAAAACATATTTCTTTAATTCTTCAGTTGCCTCTTTAAAAATCTCTTCTCTGTGTTTCATGCGCTCATATCTTTTTTCTGAAGCAAGTCCAATATCATAACCTTTTTTTGTGAGACGCAAGTCGGCATTATCTTGTCTTAAGCTCAAGCGATATTCCGCTCTTGCAGTCATCATTCTGTAGGGCTCATAAGAAATCTTTGTTACAAGGTCGTCTATCAAAACTCCAATATAGCCTTCATCTCTTTTAATTGTAAACGGTGCTTCACCTTTTATATTTCTAGCCGCATTTATTCCAGCGATAAGCCCTTGACAAGCCGCTTCTTCGTAGCCTGAGCTGCCATTAATTTGGCCTGCAAAAAACAAATTTTTAATATTTTTGGATTCCAAAGTGGATCTTAAATCCGTACCGAAAATCGCATCATACTCAATAGCATACCCCGGACGCATTATTTTACAATTTTCCATACCGTTTATCATCTTGTACATTTGTTCTTGAATATATTCCGGCATAGAAGTGCTCATCCCTTGAACATACATTTCTTTTGTACTTTCACTTTCCGGCTCAATGAAAACTTGATGATCGTCTCTGTCCGGAAATCTCTTCACTTTGTCTTCAATTGATGGACAATATCTTGGGCCCGTACCTTCAATGAGTCCTCCATAAAGTGCGCTTTTTTCCATATTATCTCGAATAAAATCGTGCAATCTCCTGTTTGTGTGTGTAAGATAGCAGTCAAGCTGTTTTCTTTTGATATCTTCTTCATCATTCATAAAAGAAAATGGCGTAATTTGCTCATCGCCGTGCTGCACTTCCATTTTATCTAAATCCAAGCTGTCCCTATGCACTCTTGCCGGAGTTCCGGTTTTTAGTCTTCTCAAAGTTATACCGTGATTTTTTAAATTCTCAGAAAGAATGTTTGACGGAAATCTGCCATCCGGCCCGGAGGAATAAACTATAGAACCAATAAACACTTTTCCTCCAAGATATGTGCCCGTTGCAATCACAACCGCATCAGCTTTTATTTTTCTGCCGTCACGCACGACAATTCCTTTTACTTCACCGTCTGCAATAATAATATCGGTAACTTCCATTTGCCTTAGAGTAAGATTTTTCGTGTTTTCAAGTTTCTTTTTCATTTCTTCATGATATCTGACCTTATCTGCTTGTACACGCAAACTATGCACTGCAGGACCCTTTGAAATATTTAAAATGCGCGATTGCAAATAAACTTTGTCTATATTTAGCGCCATATATCCGCCGAGTGCATCAATTTCGCGCACCAAATGTCCTTTGCCCGTACCGCCTATGTTAGGATTGCAGGAAAGTGCCGCAATACCGTCCAAATTCATCGTGACAATTAGAGTTTTTATTCCCATATTTGCTGCTGCAATAGCCGCTTCGCACCCTGCATGCCCAGCTCCCACTACGACCAATTCATATTCTGCAAAAAAACCCATCAGATCACTTCCCAACGCAAAAATCTTTAAACACTTGATCTATAATATCCTCCGAGGCATTCACGCCCAAGATCATAGAAATATACTCCTGAGCCTCTCTCAAATCCACTTCAACAATTTCAAACGGCATCACATCTACATCGATTAGTGCTTGCTTTAGCTCTCCGATTGCAGAATTAATCAAAGCCCTTTGCCTTAGATTAAAAATGCTCGTCGCATCAAAATCCACTTCACTAACAATTTTATCCTTGATAGTAGCCATCACTTCACGCACGCCCTCGTCATTTTTTACGGAGCAAAACGCCACATCTCCAAATTTTTCCAGCTCTTTTGTGTCCACGACAATACCTATATCTGACTTATTTACCAAAATTATTTTCTCTTTTTCAGCTATAAATTCCAAAATCTCGTAGTCTTCGCTTTTAAGCGGCTTTGAACCATCTATCATCACAATCACAAAATTGGATTTTTCAGCCGCTTCCTTTGAAAGCCGGATCCCTTCCTGCTCTATGATCTCATCGGTTTTTCTAATGCCGGCAGTGTCAATAAGCTTAATATTTAATCCTTCGTAGTTTATAACCTCCTCAATCATATCGCGCGTCGTGCCTTCTATGTCGGTAACGATTGCTCTATTTTTGTTTGAAAGTGCATTTAAAAGACTGCTCTTTCCCACATTCGGCCTGCCGATAATCGCAAGGCTGAGACCTTCTCTAATATACGCGGTACGCTTTTCATCTTCAATAAAACTGTTTAAATCGTCTTTGATTTCCGCAATTTTATCTTTCATATCGTCCACGTCGCCTAACTCCGGATAATCTATTTTTGCTTCACATTCGCTGATTAAATAGACGAGTTTTTGTAAAACTTCGTCCAATTTTTGAGTAAGTTTTCCTCCAAGCACGTCAGTGTATAAAAGTTGCTCCTCCTTAGTTTCAGAATTTATAATACCTTCAACCGCTTCCGCTTCCAATAGGTCAATTCTGCCGTTTAAAAAGGCGCGCTTTGTAAATTCTCCCGGTCCGGCAAGTTGAGCCCCAAGCTCTTGCAAAATTTCCAAAATAAACATACAGGAAGTATATCCTCCGTGACAATATATCTCCACCATGTCTTCGCAAGTGTAGGATTGAGGTGCTTTAAAAAAGCACACCAAAACTTCGTCAATTGTCCTGCCTTCGTGCACGATCTTGCCGTAGTGCATAAAACGAGGAGTCAAATTTTTTTTCGTGAAAATCTTTTTAACAATCTCAAGCGATTCATCACCGCTCATTCTTACAATACCGATACCCCCTCTGCCCGGCGGGGTACTTATTGCTGCAATAGTTCTCATAACAAAAAGACCCGTCTATTGCGGGTCACGAATCACAACAATGCGACGTTTAGGTTCTTCACCCTCTGAATGGGTAGTGACGCCTTCTATATTGTTGATTTCTTTATGAATTATTCTTCTGTCATACGCATTCATAGGTCTTAAAGTGTATTCGCCTTCGTTTAATGCTCTCTTTGCAGCCATTCTTGCATAGCTTCTCAAATCTTCTTGCTTTTCATAGATATAATCTCCGCAATCCACTTCAATTATCATATTTTGAGTAAAATGATTTCTGAGATAAATATTCACAAGATATCCAATTGCGGACAATGTGTCGCCCTTCTTGCCAATAAATCTTGAATTCATCTTGAAATCGTCCGGAACAATATCCAGCACATAGTTTTCATCTTCTTCTACCGGCGGAATAATTTCGACATGACCGGCATAACCCATTTTGTGCATTAAATCTTCCAAGAAAACTTTGCAATTTTCGGTGGCTTCCTCAGGTGTAGCAAATTGAACGAAAAGTTCTTCATTGTTCTTTCTAAATTTAGATTTAACTTCCTCTACCTTTTGTCCAATAGTGTCGCCTAAATCTTCCACTTTTTCGCTTGTATCTTCTTTTAAATCTTCAAACTTTTCTGCTGCAGCTTCTGCCATATCTTTGATGGATTCTTTTGCATCTTCTGCAAAATCAGAAATACTTTCGATTGCACTTTCAGCAGCAACAGTTGCTGTATCTGCAACTGTATTTCCTGCATTTACAATCTTTTCTCCGGCTTCTTTCAAAATATTTGTTGCTGCATTTTTTGTATATGATTCTCTTTCGTTGTCTGTATAGTTTATAGCCTCCGGGGAATCCTTTTTCACAATTGTAACTTTAGCATCTTTTGAGCCGATTAGACCCAAAAAACCTTTTTGCCCTTCTTCGACAACTTCGATTATAACATCTTCTCTTTTTGCATTTAGAAGTTTCAACCCTTCAAGCACTGCCTCTTCAACAGTCTTCTTTTGAAGTGTTATCTTGTCCATCACTATTCCCCTTTCTTTTTGAATAATAAATCTTTATTTGTAATCAATTGTTGCACAACTGTAAAAATTGTACTTGTAATCCAGTAAAGTGACAATCCTCCCGGATATTTAAGTGAAAACCAAAAAAACATAATTGGCATCAAATAATTCATCACACTCATAGATTCCATTTGAGCTTGTTGCTCTTTAGTGCCCACTTTCGGAGTCGTAAATGTTTGCAAATATGTTGTGATGCCAACTAATAATGGTAAACCATACCAGTATGGATCGGGAGCCGCCAAGTCTTTTAACCAGAAAAATTGCTTCGAAATTGCAGCATACTTTCCAGCTTCATGAAAAATATATGTTGCCGGGTCTTGCATAACTCTAAAGAATGCAAGCAAAATCGGAAATGTTACAAGTAACGGAAGACATCCGCCTGTCATTGAAGCACCGTTTTCTCTGTAAAGCTGTTGAATTTTCATATTTGCAGCTTGTGGGTCGTGCTTAAATTTAATTTGAATCTCTTGAGCTTGTGGCTGCAATTCCTGAGTCTTTTTCATCTGCTTTGCCGACTTCAAATTTAGTGGTAAAGTAACCAGTTTAAGTAAAATCGTTGACAATATGATTGTAATAGCAAAAAAACTAATATTTTCAGGCTCAGAGCCCAACTTGGTGAGTGAATCGTAAATAAATCGCATTACATAGCCGAGTATAGTTCCTAAAAAGTTTAACAAAATTATACCTCTCTATAATAAATTATGGCAGTGGATCATAGCCACCATCATGAAATGGATGACACTTGCTCACTCGCCTTATAGTCAAAAAAAGAGCCTTAAAAAATCCGTATTTTATAAAAGCCTGTCTGGCATATTCGCTGCATGTAGGAGTGAATCTGCAATGTGGGCGCGTTATAATATATTTGGAAATAATGTGTTGATAAAACCAAATTAATTTAAGTGCAATCCAATTCATCTATAGACTTCTCCTACACTCAGTACATGTTTTATATTCTTTTCCAGATCTTTAAAACTCAGCTCATCAGCGGAAACTTTAGGCACTATAATATAAAGTCCGTAATTTAATCTTGGGATTTCATTTCGCATTATTTCTCTTATACGGCGCTTTAACAAATTTCTTTTAACTGCATTACCATGTTTTTTTGAAACGATAATTCCAACTTTTTTCCCACGATGTGTGGGCAAATAATAAAGTGCAAAATTTCTGTTCCATTTTTTCTTTCCTTTATTAAAGACTGCTTGAAAATCAAGTTCCCGCCTTAGTCTGTTTTGTGGTGAGAGCATATTAAGCGCTCAAAACCTTTCTGCCTTTTTTTCTTCTTCTCTTTAAAACGTTTCTACCATTTTTGGTACTCATTCTTTGTCTAAATCCGTGCACCTTATTTCTTTGACGGTTTTTAGGTTGGTAAGTTCTCTTCATAACCACACCTCCTTATTTTTAAAGTTTTATACAAAATATTATAGCATAAGTTTGTGTTTGTGTAAAGCTTTTTAAACTTCTATAAGAAATTTAATCCCAAAAATTTATTATTATATTTACGAACATATTAGTAAAAAAATTTGAAAATAAAAAAAACTAATAAATGCGCCTTTTTTTACGAAGTTATCATTGAATTGTAAAGTTCCAAATACTCTTTTGCGGTTCTATACCAGCTCACGTCTTTATTAAGTGCATTTATTTGCATATTTCGAAGTTCTTCCGGGTGCTCTTTGTAAGCGTCCATCGCTCTTTTTAGTGCATTCATGAAATCACTTTCGTTTAAATTTTGAAACACTATGCCGTCGCCTTTTTTTGAAAATTTGTTGTATTCTTTTACGCCGCGTAGTGTACCCGTGTTTCTGACAATTGGAATTGCACCGTATCTTTGTGCTAAAAGATGAAACACGGCTTGCGTTTCTGTGCGTGACGGCATAAGAAAGAAATCCGTCCCACTAATCAATCGTACCTGTTCTTTTTCATTTAGATATAGTTTAACCGACAAATTATCCGGAAACTTTTGCTCAAGCACAGTAAGCTTTTCTTCATAATACGGTTCTCCAGTGCCCATAATGATTACGTTAAATCCCATTTCAATTATTTTTTCCATATTGTTGACTATAAGGTCTATTCCCTTTCGCGGCGTAAGTCTTCCAATATAAGAAATAAGCGGTCTTTCAAATCCGTTCAAAGAATAATAATTCAAAATTCCTTGTTTGTTTATAATCCTTTCATCTAAAGTATCCCCATCAAAGTTTTGAAATATGGAAGGATCTTTTGAAGGGTCATATCTTATCGTGTCAATTCCGTCATATATGCCCTTTGTCTTGTATGCATTTTCGCTCAAAAGATAGTCGAGCTTATCGCTGTAAATCGGCTGAGTGATCTCCTCTTCCAGTGACGGCGCCGCGAGGGTGATTTGGTCGGTGGAAATGATTCCGGCTTTTAAGAAATTAACTGCTCCAAAATATTTGTAGTCGCCATCCAACATAAGTCGCATCGGCAAGCTTGCAATTGCATCCATGTCCTTCGCTCGATAGATTCCCCGATTTTTCACATTATGAATTGTAAGCACCGTTTTTATTCCGTTGTAAAAAGAATCCACTTCTCGCTTGGTTTTAATGCAAGCGGGAATTAGCGAGGTTGAATAGTTGTTCAAATTTAAAATGTCTGGTTTAAAATCAATCTCCTTCATCATCAAGTTGACCGCTTTGTTAAAAAAGACAAATCTTTCTGCATCATCTCTTTCGCCGTAAATTCTGGGTCTGTCAAAATACACATCAGCGTCCACAAAATAAAAAATTACCCCTTCCACGTCCAAGCTCAAAATAGTTGCCGTATGTGTCTTATATCCTAAATCCACGATAAAACTTTTTACAAATCTCAAGCTTTCGTTGTATTGAGTTTTGATTGATTTATAAAGCGGCATCACAAGCCTTACGTCCACGTTCAGATTTTTGAGTTCTCTTGTAAGGTTGTATGTGAAATCTGCGGTGTTGGAAGTTTTAACAAATGGCAACGATTCTGTAGTTACAAACAAAATTTTAAGCTTTTTCATACGTTTCTCCCATAATAGAATCTTTTTTTACGATAATGCCTTCGCTCACTTTTCTATCTAAAAATGCTTTAATTTCATTTTGATTCATCTTTTTTCCATTATTACTGAGGGCATTTTGAACAAACATCATATCCGTGCCGCGGATTGGGAAAAAGCCGTCTAGTATATTAATAATTTCTTCATCACCGGCAGCTTGAATGCTAAATAGTTCATCAAATGGATTTTCACTCTTTGGTTGCATGCTTAGCGCTTTTCTAATTCTTATAAACATTGTTCTTCCCATAATTGCACTCGAGAAAAAAACGTCCCCGCTCTTTAGATACGGAAGTCTTGAAGCCTCGTCAGAACTGATGTCCGTTTCTTCTTTTATCGTTTGAATGTCCGTTTGTCTCGTGGTTCTGAAAATAAATTTGCTGTTTAATTGTGCGGTCGTAGTTTCATCTAAAATTGACGGCCTTTGCGTTGCAAGCACAAGGAAAACGCCGTATTTTCTACCTTCTTGAGCGATTTCTCTAATGATCGACTTGGACGGTTTCGGTTCGCCCTTTGGTGCAAAGTTGTGTGCTTCGTCAATTACGGACACAAATGTCGGGAAGAAATGGGTAATGTCACCATCGTGTTTATCCTTATAATCACGCCTTAAGTAGTACAGTTTTCTTAAAATATAACTCATAAACACCAAGAGAATCCTCATTTCCCCACGAAGCACTACAGTTTTGGATTGAGTGAGTGAATCTTCTATCACCGTGCTTCCCATTTCAAAAATTTTAGTGTTTTTAATTTGATTAAATCTCCAGTTTACGGCTTTCACCACGGATAAATTGCTCATTCTAACATATTTTTTGTAGTTTTCATATTTTTGTGCGATTAATTTGTCGTCATTTGCTTCGATATATTTTTCTATGTCATTGGCATTGCCAATCTCAAGAAGATCGATGAGTGCATTTATCTTCATTTCAAAATTTGCTGAAGTTTCACCTTTTTCATGCACAGTTTCAATAAATGAAGTTTGTGCATCGCTGAGCTCTCCGGCAGATTTTAAAAGATAAATTAAATCAAACGAAGTAAGCGTAGTAAAATCAATTCCAACTTCGTTACCCACATTAAGCACCACGTATTTGTCGTCAAAAATGTTGTCGTCCGATTCAAATTCCATTTCGCTGTGTGGGTCTGAAATTAATGTTGGAATATTTAAACGCATGAGCTCCTCAATCAAAACTCTGATCCCGTAGCTCTTTCCGGATCCGGAACCGCCAAAAATTCCAATATGGGGATAATCCTTCATGCTCCACAGGTCAAAAATTGCAGGCAGTTCGTATTGAGAACATTCTTTTTTGTCTTCTATAACACTAAATAGATCTTTATATTCATCATTCGCTCCACCGTAGAGCATATCGGTATTTTTCACGGCACCAAGCACTAACCCTTTATTAGTCCCCGATTTTATCAGAATGTCTTTTACTTCATAAAACTCCGGCACAACCACTTCAGAGCCAGTTTCAATCGGAAAGCTCGCTTCGTGAAGAAGACGAACTTTCGCAATGTAAATCTTTTCGTTGTCAATATCGTATCCCAAAGTTTTTAAAGTGTCGAGCACGTGATTATCCGAAATATCCGAGTCGATATTCATTGGCATAAAACGATTATACGAATGCGTTTCAGTCGTTTCACAAATGAGCGCTCCTTGATTTTTGTCAATAATTTTTAGATATTCATTAATTCTAATCGGATTATCTTTTTCGACTACAAAAGCCTCGGCACTCGTAGTCATACCTATTATTTTCATTATAACCACCTTTTCATTCTAGCTTGATCCAAAAACAATCTCTTCAAATCTTCGCTAATGTATTTTTTTATAAAATAATTCATATCTCTATCTGTGATTTTACAGTATTTGTCAACAAAATCCAAAATCAGCGGCACTCCGCGGCTACTTGGAAACGTGAGTGTGCGAACAACATCCGCCGCTTCTTTTTTTCTTGCTGCAAGTTCTCTTGGATAGTCCACCGAAATCGCCATTGGATCATTTGCCGGTCGAAAATAAAAAGTGCTTATCTCGTGTTCGTCCTTGCGATTGAATTCATCGTCCAAAAAAAATACTTCTCCCACATCTAAAAGTCCAAAAAATATTTCTCTGTCAAAACCGTCTATCCCCAGTGCTTGAGACACCGATTGACTTTTCATGTCCTCAATCACGCCTATTAAAAGCGTGCCGTACTCTCTCGCAGTTTCCACCAACTCGTTGTACTCATCCCTCGCTCCAATCGAATAGCGCATAAGTCCGCCATCCATCATAAGAACTTTGGATTGATATTTCTCCAGCCCCTCTTTTCCCACTATTAGCTCCAGCTTTGCAAGATCCGTCTTTGGCGAACAATTCGAATCGATAAGCGGACTAATAAGACTCACTTCGTCAACTTTTTCTCGCTCCAAATCGGGCAAATATGTGGCACGCAAAAAGTGAATTATATTCGGATCCGCACCCCCGTAGGAATTGTTTGAGCCGTCAACAGCCGCGATTCCTTCAGGCAAATATTTTTGCATATCATCGCATTCCAAAATAGTTGAATTGTAGAACTCGCCAAATTTTTTCAAATTCTCTTTCTTGAAAGATTTCACTCTGTTCTTTTTTTCCAAAAGACTTTGATTAAATGTGTTAAAGGCTTCATCTATCTTCATCTCACACCACCTTGTTTTTCTCTAAAATATATTTATAAATGTCGTTACGCTTAATATTTTCATTCGGAAACTCCGCCTTTATCTTGTTTAAAATATCTCTTTTAGAAATGTTTTCATTCAAAAGCTCGTCCACATAAGGATAAATATCGAACTCTTTTGGAGACGCACCTTTCACCACCACCACAATTTCTCCTTTGAGTTCACGGTTAAGCGGTAAATCTTTTAAATTAAAGCGAATTGTCTCCTCATGAACTTTGGATATTTCACGCACAATGGCCGCATTTCTATCGCCAAAAATTTCTTGCAAACTCTCCAGCATCTCGTCAATTCTGTGTGGCGATTCGTAAAAAATGAGTGTAGCTTCTTCTGCTTCCAGTTTCCTTAGAGCCTTTTGTCTGTCGCTTTTTTTGGGTGGCAAAAATCCGATAAATTTAAAATTATCCGTCGGAAGTCCGGAGTTCACAATTGCAGGCACAAATGCCGTTGCCCCCGGAAGAGTTGTAATTAAATCGGGTTCAAGCGCGCGTACGAGTGTCCCACACGGGTCGGAAATTCCGGGTGTGCCGGCATCGCTAATCACGGAGACATTCTTGCCGTCTTTTACGAGTGAAATGATTTCGTCAATCTTGCTGTTTTCATTAAACTTATGAAATGACCGCCTTGGCGCACTTATTTCGTAAAAATTTAAAAAAACTGCACTCGTTCTCGTGTCCTCACAATAAATATAATCGCTATTTTTTAAAACCTCGATAGCTCTAAATGTAACATCTTTTAAATTTCCAACCGGAGTTGGAACTATGTAAAGTTTGCCCGCCATAAAAACCTCCCTATAAATTATAACATATTAAGAATTTATTTTATATAATGAAAAGTAATTTGAATCACTTATTTAAATATCAAAGTTTTGGGTATAACTAAAATAATGGAGGTAACAAAATGACAGAGATAAATTTAAAATTTAGTCAATATGAATATGAAAAACCGGATTTTAAAAAGGTGATTTCATTCATTAATGACGAAACGGAAAAATTAAAAAATGCCGGAAATGCTGATGAAGCAATCGAAACTTATGATGCAATCCGTAATGTTTTGGAAGAATTGGATTCCAATATCGGACTCGCATCTATCAGAAATTCCATTGATACCACCGATGAATTTTATGACGGAGAAATGAAATACATTTCTGAAAATGAACCTGCCGTCGAAGAAGCTTATGTTGCTTACAAAACAGCTTTTTTAAATAGTAAATTTAAAAATGATTTGGAAGCTCATTTTGGAAAATACTTAGTTGAAAAATACGAAAACGATTTGCTCACCTTTAAGCCGGAAATTATGGAAGACTTGGTAGAAGAATCCAAACTATCCATCGAATATCAAAAGCTTATTTCTTCGTGTAAAAAAGAGTTTAACGGCGAAGTTATGAACCTAACTCAACTTGGTAAATTTACACAAGACAAAGACAGAGCTGTGAGAATGGAAGCTACAAAACTCGTTTCTGAATTCTTTGAGGAAAACGAAGCTAAATTTGACGATATCTACGACAGAATGGTCAAAGTTCGTGATAGAATGGCAAAAAAACTCGGCTACGAAAACTATGTCGACCTCGGCTACAAGAGAATGGGTCGTACAGATTATGGTAAAGAAGAAGTGGCAAAGTACCGAGAACAAATACTGGAAACCGTTGTTCCTCTCGCCACAGAATTAAGAGAAAGACAATCCAAAAGAATTGGCATTGAGCCTTTAAAATTCTATGACGAAGGGTTGCAATTCTTAAACGGAAACGCAAAACCGCACGGTGACAAAGATTGGTGTGTTAACAACGCAAAGAAAATGTATGCAGAGCTAAGCCCCGAAACGAACGAATACTTCAATTTCATGCTTGACCACGATTTATTTGACCTTGAAGCAAAGCATGGCAAAGCCGGTGGCGGTTATTGCACATATATCCCAAAATTTAGAAGTCCGTTTATTTTCGCAAATTTTAACGGCACCACCCATGACGTAGAAGTTCTGACTCACGAAGCCGGACACGCATTCCAAGTTTATAATTGCCGTGATTTCAACGTTATGGAGTATGTATGGCCGGGAATGGAAAGTGCTGAAATCCACTCAATGAGTATGGAATTCTTCACATGGCCTTGGATGAATCTCTTTTTTGAAGACGAAACAGATAAATTCAAATTTAGCCACCTGCAAGGCGCTGTACTCTTCCTTCCATACGGTGCACTCATAGATGAATTTCAACACTTTGTTTACGAAAATCCGGAAGTATCTCCAAAAGAAAGACGTACAAAATTCCGCGAACTTGAAAAGAAATATTTGCCGCACCGTGACTACGACGGCATCAGAGTTCTTGAAGACGGCGGATTCTGGTTTAGACAAGGTCACGTTTTCGGCTCTCCATTCTACTACATCGACTACACTTTGGCACAGGTTTGTGCATTCCAATTCTGGAAAAAGGATAGAGATAATCATGACGAAGCTTGGAACGATTATTTGAGACTATGTAAAACAGGCGGCAAAAAGCCATTTACAAAACTCTTGGAAGTTGCAAATTTGGAAAATCCATTTAACGACGGCACAATCAAAAAAGTTATCGCTCCAATAAAAGAATATTTGGATAGCGTTGACGACATGAATCTATAAAACAATTAAGCCCGAGCGATTCGCCGGGCTTTTTGCCTACAAAAGAGGAACTCTCTTAGTAAAATATAATTTTGTATTCTAGAAAAACTGTCTATTTTTTTAAAAATTCGTTCGCTTTTCTAAGTCCATCAATAATTTCCAAATTTTGCGGACACATTGATTCGCAATTAGTGCATTCAATACAATCCGCAGTAGTCTTACCGCCGTCTTCTACATATTTGTAATAAATCTTTTTAGATTTTGGGGCTTCGTCAAAAAGATATGCATTGTTCCATAATTCAAAAATCTTTGGAATATTTATCTCCGCAGTGCATGGCAAGCAGTACTCACAACCCGTACACCCTATTCGTTCTTTGGATTTAAAAATCTTTCTGGCATTTTTATAGAAAGTTTTGTCCTTTTCGGTCAAAGTTTCCGGCTCAACACTTCCCGCCATCTTGGTGTTTTCTTCCACTTGCTCGTGAGTATTCATTCCGGAAAGCACTGTCATCACATTTGGCAGTGAAAGCGGATATTTTATTGCAACTTCCGACGCGCTCATATGCTTAAAATCTCGCAAAAGTTCTTTTACTTCTGTTGGTGGATTTGAAAGCTTGCCCCCCTTCAGCGGTTCCATAATTACAACCGGAATGCCCAGCTTGGTTGCCATTTCATATCCTTTCAAACCCGCTTGATAATTTATATCCAAATAATTGAGTTGAATTTGACAAAAATCCCAATCAAAACTTTTCAATATTTCTTCAAATGCTGTGAACTCATCGTGAAAACTAAATCCCATGTGTCGAACCTTTCCGCCGGCTTTAGCCCTTTTGATAAAATCGAAAACTCCCAGATCTCTAATTTTTCTAAATGTTTTTATGTCGAGCGAATGCAACAAATAAAAATCAATGTGATCGGTTCTCAAATTTTTTAATTGCTCATTCATAAGCCTTTCAAAATCTGCCGTTTCTTCCACAAGCCATGCAGGAA
Organism: Ezakiella sp.; assembly: GCA_022778715.1. Classification (GTDB taxonomy): domain Bacteria; phylum Bacillota; class Clostridia; order Tissierellales; family Peptoniphilaceae; genus Ezakiella. The sequence continues at coordinate 23,026 of JALFRW010000032.1, read as the reverse complement.
GCTTTGTAGTTAAATTTACCTTGTCACGCAAATTGTTTTCATAGAAAAATTTTCCCACAAACTTTTCGCTCGTCCTGCCATGATAATTGTAAGCAGTATCTATGTAATTAACGCCTTTGTTCACTGCGTCCATTAAAAGCTTACCCGCTTTTTCTTCATCTATTTTGGAATTATCGCCGTCAATCACAGGAAAACGCATGGTCCCATAGCCGAGGCGGCTTATTTTTTCTCCGTTTAAATTAAAATATTTCATATATCCTCCTTATTTCGTATCCCTAAATATTATAGCATAATCACTTTTTATTATCAATTTATGTACAAAAAAATCTGTGAGAAAACTTCCCACAGATTATTTTAAAAGTTTTTTAAAAACTTACTTTACTTCTACTTCTGCTCCAACTTCTTCAAGTTTTTTCTTGATGTCTTCAGATTCTTCTTTTGATACACCTTCTTTAACTGTCTTAGGAGCTCCGTCTACCATGTCTTTAGCTTCTTTTAAGCCAAGTCCGGTGATTTCTCTAACAACTTTGATAACTTTGATTTTTTCTCCGCCTGCTGATTTGAGAATTACGTCAAATTCTGTTTTTTCTTCAGCTGCTGCTGCACCTGCTGCAGGAGCTGCAACTGCAACTGCTGCTGGAGCTGCTGCGGATACGCCGAACTCTTCTTCTAAAGCTTTTACTAATTCGCTCAATTCTAATACTGTCAATTCTTTTACATCTTCAATAAGTTTGGTTACTTTTTCACTCATTTTAAATACCTCCAAAAAAATAAATTATTGTTCTTTTTGTGCTCTTACTTGATCCAGAGCAATTACTAAGGAACGCATAGTTCCAGAAAGTACGTTTGCGAAGCCTTGGATAGGTGCATTTAAGCCACCGAGTACTTGTGAAAGTAGAACTTCTCTTGTTGGAAGTTCAGCTAAGGCTTTAACTTCATTTAATTCGATAAGCTTGCCGTCAACTATTCCTGATTTAATAACCAGCTTTTCGTGAGTTTTTGCAAAATTGCTTGAAACTCTTGCTGCCGCAGCGATGTCTTCGTAAGCAAATGCAATAGCATTTGGTCCTTTGAAGTTTTCTGCAAATTCTTCGTATCCCAGTTCACCGAATGCTCTTTTCATTAGAGTGTTCTTGTAAACTTTGTATTCGACGCCCGCTTCTCTGTATTGTTTACGAAGTTCGGTGACATCTTCAACATTTAGTCCACGATATTCAACCAAGATCATTGAGGAAGCTTTCTCAATTTTGTCTTTAATTTCAGCAACAGTTGATTCCTTTTGTTTTAAAACTGCCTCTCTCATTAGACACCTCCCCATATACTAGAAAAGACCTCGAAAACGAGGTCAAAAAAATCTAACAAATAAAACTTTTTAATCACCTCGGCGGGATTTACGCAAATGCTACCAGCTTTCTTCGGTTTTTTCTATAAATATTAACATGCTAATTATACCAGACCGATTTTAGTTTGTCAAGTGTTTTTTTATTTATTTTTTATTTGAAATTTCTATCGGCTTTATACAACAAATTCACATAAAAAGAAAGGATTTTGAATTTAATACTTTGTCTGTAATTAAATAAAATAAAAAACCGCTGCAACTTCGACCCTATAAGTGTATGAAAATTGCAGCGATTCCTATCCCGGCTTGATGCCTAACAAATCGCATTTGTCATTATCTTATGCCGTACTTTTCAATAATATAATCCATATCCTTGTCGCCTCTGCCGGAGAGGTTTATAAGAATGGAACCTTTACCCATCGTCTTTGCCAGCTTCATACCGTAGGCAAGGGCGTGGGAGCTTTCAATCGCAGGAATGATACCTTCCGTGCGTGAAAGTTCAAAGAAAGCGTCAATTGTTTCATCATCGGTAATGACATCGTACTTCACTCTGCCGAGATCGTGCAAAAATGCATGTTCCGGTCCGCATGAAGGATAATCAAGCCCACTTGCTACTGAATAAACGGGAGCAGGATCGCCGTTCTCGTCTTTAAGCATAATACTGTTAAAGCCGTGCATGATACCTTCTTCACCGTAGGTAAGACTTGCGGCATTGTCGCCCATCTTGATACCTCTGCCGAGCGGCTCGACACCATAGATATCAACCGGATCGTCCAGAAAGCCTGCGAAAATTCCCATAGCATTGGAGCCTCCTCCAACGCAGGCAACAACCGCATCAGGAAGCTCTCCCGTCATTTCAATAAATTGTTCTCTTGCCTCTATACCCACAACGCTCTGGAAATCACGTACCATCATCGGGAATGGATGAGGACCGACTGCTGAGCCAATGCAATAAATGGCATCTTTATACTCATTGCAATAAGCTGCAAAAGCTGCATCAACAGCTTCTTTAAGGGTCTGTAAACCATCTGTAACTTCGACAACCCTTGCTCCGAGAATCTTCATTCTTGCTACATTAGGAGCCTGCTTTTTAATATCCACCGCTCCCATATAAATGTCACATTCCAAACCGAAATAAGCTGCAGCAGTTGCAAGAGCAACACCATGCTGCCCTGCACCAGTCTCAGCAATGACTTTTTTCTTACCCATATATTTCGCAAGAAGTGCCTCTCCCATGCAGTGATTGAGCTTATGTGCACCGGTATGGTTCAGGTCTTCACGTTTTACATAAAGCTGAACGCCCGTACCAATCTTCTCGGACAGTCTTGCAAGATGTGAGATGGGTGTCGGTCTGCCCTGAAATTCCTTGCGAATGCGGCGAAGTTCGCTAATGAACTTACGGGATTTACAGATTGTCTGATAAGCTTCGCTAATCTCGTTCATGGCAGTTTGCAGTTCCGGCGGAATGTAAGAGCCGCCGTATTTCCCGAAATAACCGTTTGCATCGGGGTAGTTTTTAAAGTAGGTGTCAAATTCGATATCGTTAAATTTCATTCTATTTTCCTCCAAGTTAAAATTCATTTAAGGTTTGTTTTTATTTCATAATCGCTTTCGGTAAATATTTATAGGCGCCAAGAGCGCCACCAACATTTCATGAATAGCATGATGCTTACCCCCTTAATACGAAAAACTCCGACAATTTTTAAAACTGTGGACTTTTTAAATCTCTATCAAAGGAGTCAATGAAAACAAAAACGCCCCCGACAGAAATACTCTCTGTCAAGGACGAATAACACATATCTTTCGAAAATAGAACACTTATCCGCGGTGCCACCTTGATTCACGGTCCAACCCGTGCGCTTAGCAGGATACCAACATATCCTCGGCAATTACGTCTGCCTGCAACGTCGCAGAATACTCTGTGAAAACCACATTTGACTGCGCCCTCGGCGGTCCATTTGACAACTTGTTTCTTACCCGACTCTCAGCATCACAGGCTCTCTGTAAAGGCATCATTGCCGTTATCTCCGCTTCAACGGTTTGAATTATTTAGCTTGAACACATTATACGCCAACTCCCCCGCCTTGTCAATAGTTTTTTTATAAATTACTCCTCGATTTTATTTTTTATACTTATTTAATATGTCCTCTCTCTTGATTTTTCCTTCTTCTTCTCGGTTTCAAACGTTCTTCTTCAAAGATTCAGGTCTTTTCTTATCAAGGGCGTGGTAGAAAAAAATTACCCCCATCGGATACATCTTGACCCTTCTTTTAACGCATGAGCTACCCCATCACGAATTAGGGCAGATGACAAATTATTTAAAAATTTTTGTCTACCATCTTCACTATCCAGCCTATGATTTTCGTAAGCGAGGTTTCATTTATATTTAAATATCATATTTTATTTAATTATGCTCTTATGAAAGATAGCGTGCATTTATCATATAGCTAAATACGCCCTTTTCTCTTGAATTTTAAAATTATGCTATGAGAAATTTTAGCATGTTTTTTATTTCATGGTTTGTGTAATACCTTCTTTAAAGAGCTTTACCGTCTTTCGATTTTCGTATTTTTATAAATCGGATCTACTTTTATCGGTAAAATTTTCCCGGTTTTAGTCGAGTTTTTCTAAACAAGTATTAAATAGAGTCGGGGCTTTACTTGTAAAATATTAAGCAAAAAAAGAAATCGGACTTTTCCGATTTCCTTTTTATTTAAACTAATTTTAAATTAATTTATTATTTTTCCCATCTTTCTAAGTCATCAGCAATTCTTTCGAAGTCATGAGTATTTGTGGCTTCATAAATTTCGTAGAATGCCCAATGAGAAAAATCCAAATCTTTGAATTTTTTTAATTCAAATGAGTTCTCATTTATAAAATTTCTATCCGCATGTCTGTTAAACATTCTATTTACTATTGATACTGCTTCTGCTCTCGTGATAGGTGCATCAGGTTTAAATGTTCCATCTAAATATCCGGTGATCCAACCTTGTGCCTTAACTTGTGATATTACATCTCTTGCCCAGTGATTTAAAGGTACGTCTACAAAGTTTTCTGTTGCAAGTTTTTTGTCAGTTATATACTTTGATGCAATGGAAGCAAACTCCGCCCTTGTAATGCTATTATGAGGTTTAAATGTTCCGTCCGGATAGCCGTTTATGATTCCCTTAGAAGTCAATTTCATTATACTTTCCGTAAACCAATCACCCGGTTTTACATCGCTAAACTTGTCTTCAAAAACTGCGAAAGTATTCTTTTGAGTCAACCTTGCAAATATAACAGTCACTTCCGCCCTCGTTATTTCTCCCTCAGGTCTGACCGTTCCGTCCGGATAGCCGGAAATATATTCTTCGTGTCTTTCTAATCTCTTTGGTTCAACCTTAGGAACTGTCGCCACTACAGGATCAAAAATTCCTTGAGTAGGCTCGTCCCAAGTTGGACGCCATGGATAATGAGGTTCGTCTGGATAATAAGGTTCGTCCGGATAATGAGGTTCATCTGGATAACTAGGCTCAGGCTCATGAGGCTTTATTGGGTCCCTAACTAAAATTCTAACATAAGCCTTATCAATGGTTCCATCTGGATAAGTTATATCCACTCTTACAAAAAATCTTCCGGCTTGACTTCCGTCAGGAATTGTCGTTTCATCGGAAATCTCAAATTTTACCGCACTTCTGTCGCCCTTATATCCTACTAATTCAACGCTATCTATTACTTCTTGTGAAGTAGTATTTTCTCCATAATTTTTTGTAATAATGCCGCCTATTGCATCGTATTTTACATTGTCGAATTTTACAACTTTCCATGTTCCTGCAAAAGTAACATCAGATTGTACGTTTTCTTGTTCATAAGCAGGTTCCCAACCTAAAAAAGTATATGTCGCAATGTCAGTTTTTTCTTCAGTATTTGCTACTGGAGTTGTAGGAGCTTCTGCATTTTGAGACTTGTAAATTTCCTTGCCCTCTGGTGGAGTTTCTGTGAAATCAGCGGGTCTTTCAATTTCTGTAACGCCATCTTCGTCTACGAATTTGTATTCATATTTTACAAGGACTTTGTCCTTTGGAATAAATTTCCAAGTACCGATAAAATGCACTTCGCCCGCTTGTTCGGAAGATTTTGTAAAGCCCGCAAATTTCCATACTCCGGGTACGCCGTCTACTGTATCGGGATATTCTCCGGTATACTCCGGCATCTCAAGAGTTTCATCTACATACTTTTCTATATTGTCTACTAAGTTTACAGTTATTGCATCAGGTTTTGGAAGATCATCTTCGCCATTTTTAAATTCATAGTCGAAAATATACTTTATTTTTCCTCTAGGGACAAATTCCCAAGTGCCTGTCAAGATATTATTATCCTTGTCTTTGTCGACAGTCAAATTTTCCGGGTTCCAGCTTACAAATTTCCATTCTCCTTGATCATTTGGATCAGTACTTTTTACTTCATTAAATTTGTATGCAGGTGTATATACTTCGCCAATTTTTCCTTTGATGTCTTGAGGCTTTTGATCTATTACTTCTTGAGGTAAAGTTCGGGTGCTGTCACTAGAAACAAATTCAAAACTTATCCAACTAATTGTTGCATCCCATTGTGCGTAGGCAATTTCATTCTTTGTAATTGTAAATTCTTCGCCCGGTTGATAAACTTTATCTTCAATTTTCCAACCTGCAAAATTTGCCTCAGGCTTGTTCAAATTTCCTGCATTTGCAATTCTTATAGTTGAATTTACATCGGCTAAAGTTTTAGCCGGAACATCTCCGCTAACGCTTTGAGGATTGTCTGCATCCGCAACATAAGTCAATGTTACCTTGTCCGTCTTAAATGTTGCAACATATTTTCTGTTGCCGGTTATATCATTAACCATATCTAAAGGTTCAAACCAAGCGTCAAAGACATAATTTGGATTTGGCGTATATTGGGGAACTGTTACTCCTGTTCCTAATTTTACCTTTGCATTAGGATTTACATAGTACTTAGTTGTTCCCATAAGAGTTCCGTTGCCGTCAGTTGTAAATTCAACTATTACATAGCCCTTAGGTTTATCGGTCGATTCATCAGCTGTATAGACGTCCTTTAGTTTATTGAAGACGTGTTTTATCTTCATTCCTTCAGTAAATGGCCCGGTCACGGAGCCTTCCCACGTTCCCTTTTCATAACCCACATTAGCTTCAAGTCCAATTCCCTCTGCATTTTTAGTTAAATCTACATTTGCATCAGGATTTACATAATACTTGGTTGTTCCGGAAAGAGTTCCGTTGCCGTCAGTTATAAATTCAACTGTAACATAGCCCTTAGGTTTTTCTCCCTCAGCAGGAATAATCGGGTCGATGTCGTCATATGTTGCAGTGATTGTAACTTCTTTTCCGTCACTTATATTCATAGTTAGAGGTTTATCCCAAGACTTGAATTTCTTTCCAATATTTTCTATTACTTCTGTTTGAGGAATAGTAACATCAACATTTGGTTTTACCCAATAAGTTGTAGTAGCTCCCTCTTTGAAGTTTCCTCCTTCACCGGATTCTAAAGTTACCTTTATATAGCCCGGTTTTTCTTCTGTTAAGACATTTTCTAGTTCATTGTATCTTGCGGTGATTACCTCTCCACCACTGTATAAGACTGAGTAATTTATGATTTCAGTCCAACCCACAAATTCATAACCGGTTTTAGCATCTATATCTGGTTTAAAATCGGAAAGTTTTACGGGAACAGTCGGATTTACGTATACATTTTTAATTGTATCTGCGGAATCCTTAATGCTACCCTTATCCGTAGTGTCAAAGACAACTTTCACATATCCCTTAGGAATTTTATTTAGATTGCCACTTTCATCTTTTTCAGGGATTACATTTTTAAGAGGAGTGTACTCGGCAGTTACATAAATTGTCATCTCGCTTCCGTCGATTTTTACACTGGCTTCTTTGTCCCAATTGCCTTCAAACTTATATCCGGTGAAAGCAATTACATTTGTGTCATCAAATTTGCTTAAAATATCTCCCAAAGTTGTATTCTTCTTAGGATTTACATAGAAGACAGTGTTTAAACCATCTTTAATATATCCGTCGTCTCCATTATTTAATATAACTTCAACATAACCCTCAGGTTTTGAATTTGTACTTCCGTCATCTGTTTTTTCTGGAATTATATCATCATAAGCCTTGAATCTTCCCTTTATGATAGTATCTTCACTAAAAGTAGTTTGATTTATAGGAGGGTTCCAAGAGTCAAAGTAATATCCGACTTCCACATCTAACTTAGGTCCTTTTAGAGTTACACTTCTATTAGGGTCGACATATACTGTATTTTGCCCTACAATACTTCCGCCTTCACCTTCTATTTCAAAAGTTATCTTGCTATAATCATCAACAGGAGTAGTTGAAATTGCACCCGTAGGAGAGAACACAGCTTTTATATCCGTGTCTACTTTATATTGTTGATTATGTGTAACATCTCTGTCCCATGCAGAAAATTCATAGCCCGTATCCGGATTTATTTCACTCTCTGTTGGCGGAGTAAGTGTTACATATTTGTTTGGATTTACATAGTAGGATTTTTCAACAACTGCACCATTTTCACCTGAAATAAATTTTACAGTTACATAACCCTCTGGGCTACTTACGCCGTCTTTTACTTCAATAACATCTTCTAATTCCACTGCCTTAGCTTTTACCACGATGTCAGTGTTTATTGGTGTAGTATCATCCTTATCCCAACCGTTAAAGGCGTATCCGATTTCCGGCTTTTGAGTAGGCTTAATAATACTTGCATCTCCAAGAGTTATTCCGGCATCCTTTTTAATATAGTAGGACTTGACATCGGAAAGATTTATCCCCTTTGTTCCTTCAAAAGTCAATCTCACATATCTGTCATCAGGTCTTCCCATTGGATCGCTCGGGTCGTATGGGATTATAGTTTTAACATCAGCATAACTTGCCTTAATTGTCAAAGGCTCTTTTACTTCAAAGTTATCTTCAGGAAGGGTATTCCATTTGTCAAAGGATTTTGTGCCGTCTTTGTAAGCTGCACTAGGAATAGAAAGCCCTTCATATTTTGCCCTTTTCCAATTTGTGCCCTTATAAACATTGTAAACTTTTGTAGTCTTATCTGTTCCATTTAACTTACCATCTTCTGTGGCATCAAAAACCACCCTTGTGTAGTAATCAGGGACTTCCTCATTAGGATCTGTAACTTCTTCCACAATTGGAACTACCTTTATTTTTGCAGTTACAGTGCCAGTCTTGCCACTTGGATAGTGGATTGTTACGTTAACAGTCTTTTCTCCAGTTGTTGAAGTGTCTACCGGTTCAAAGGAGAATTTTGCTCCCGCCTTTTCCAATTCTTCATAATTAGTCAATAAATCTTTTGCAGTAGGAGTAGAACCCTTTGGCACAATTTTTTCATTTCCACTTGATTTTAAAACAAATTTAGCAGTAAATATATGGTCTTCTCTTATAGGCGTATTGTCATTTAAAAATCTTTCGTCATTCCATTCATCAAATTCATAATTTCCGGAATCATCGGCAAAGGCATTTACCTTTGGTAGCTTTTTAAATTCAAGACCGTCGATTACATCGTATATAATCTCCTTCACACCTTGGTCTTTATCGCCTAATGAAATATTTCCGCCTTCATCCGCCCTAAAGATTACTCTGTGATATCCATCAGGAGTTACGGCTTCCTTTGATTTTCTCTTTAACACACGAATGTCTTCATATTTAAAGCTTACGCTATCTTTATTTGTAATAATCTGACCTTCTCCATAGCCCTTAATATTAGTTAGCTCGCCCCTTTCATTCGATTCAAATGAAAGTTCGACATTAGGAGCTGATGTCAATTTATAGCCCGGTATATTTCTATAAGACACTGCATCATAATCCTTTTTGCCATTTTCAATTTTTTCCGGTGGGACTATATTTTTATCATTTTGGTCGATGTAGTTGATATTGTACTGTCTTGTTCTAAAAGGTTTATAATGGAAATCAAATTTATTATTTTCAGGATTTTTATTTATTATTTTAGTTTGATAGTATTCATTATTTGGAATATCATCTCTTAAAAGCCAATCTTCTCCTGTAAATTGAGCCATAGCTGCTGCATATTCGCCTATTATCAAGTTTTCAATTTTAATTTCTTTCTTCTTATCTAAAATTTCATTGTTCTGAAGGTCGTAGAAATGATGATAACTAGTAGCATAGGTTCTATTTGTATCGATCCACATTGCCTTTAGATAAATATCTTCAGGCACCGGATTATCTTCTGCATACCTTATAGGTACATGATATTTGTCAAAATAGCTTGTATCTATTGTAGGACTTCCGCTGCCGTCAAGTATTAACTGACCATTTTCATCCCTTTTAAAAAGTACTAATTCCCAGCCGGCAAAAGTATAACCTTCTTTAGTCGGTCTACTTTGAAGACTTATCTTTGCTCCATTGTTTACCATTTCAATTACTTTTTCACTAGATCCATTTAATTTTCCGCCATTTGGATCCAAAGTAACCTTCCACTTAATATCTTTTTCAGCCCAGTGGTCGTATAGGTAGTAACTGTAGTTTGGCATAGTCTGTGCGGAGTCATTTACCAAATTTTGACCTACGGGGTCTAATGCCCAGCCCTTAAATTCATAGGTACCTGGAATGCCTTGAGGTCTTTCCGGCACATATTTTGTGTCTAGGTCTAAATCCTTTAGCGGTTTGTCATAAGGAACTTGCATTGTAGTAGCATTGCCCTTTGTTGGACGTAGTATCAGATCATATTTATTTCTTGTATATTCTAATTTTAAATATCCATTATTAGATGCACTTTGGCCGCCAAGCCTGTCTACATATTGAACTTGCCCATCAGGTCTTCCATTATTTATAGTTTCCCAAAAAGAATCCACTTTTTTTAAAACTCTTTGTGCTTTTTTATCATAAAGTCCTTTAAAACCCTTAAGTTCAGGAAGTGGAAACTCATAGCGGGGATAACTAGTGTCGGACTTCCAATAATACATTGAAGAATCAAGTTTAGAAACTCCATCAAAATCCTCTTTGAAAAAATCCACATGTACAGGATGATTATTTGAAACTGGTCCTTGGGCAATCCCTAAACTTATCTGCCTTGGTCCAATATTAACGCCGGTTCTACTTAAAAAACTCTTTCCATCTTGCTTTACAGTATTTATAAAATCAGAAGCTGAAAGTCTATAAGGCGGCGTATCTCTAAATATATAATTGCCATAATTTATAAGCCAGCCTTGACCGGAATATCCATTCGTCCACCCCTCTATTTCACTGTCCCTTGGCCATGCAGCTGCCAAAGATTGATTGAAGCGAGCCTTTATTGTATAAGGATTGGTTTTCGCATCATATCTTACTCCGTCTTTAGTGATGATGGGGTCAAAAGTGTCTTTTGCTTGTATTACTTTTGCTTTTTCAAATACAAGCTCATAGACTTCTCTATCATAGTAGATACTAAATGCAGTCTTTCCTGTAGATGAAATTAGCTTTTGATTTCCATCTTCACCTGCATTTTTTTCTTTTATTAAATTTTCATTTCTATGATAGTATTTTGCCAGTTCAGTTGGATTACTAGTAACGGCTTCATCAATATCTGGGAACTTTATTCCATCTGGAGTTACTATTGAAAGGTCAGGAGATGTGCCGACTTCTCCCTTTGAAATCTTCTTGCTGCCAACATAGTCGTATCTTTCTTTAAAAGGTGCAGAAGGGTCATAGTCCGATTTTTCAGTGTAGAAAAGAATTGTATAATCTGCTTCTGTATTTTCCTTCCAAATAGCTTTAAATTCTAAATCTCCAGAAGGCATTTTAAGATTTTCTATATCTTCATTCCTTATGCGCTCTCCCTTTTTAACTGTACTTCCGTCATTTTTTAAAAGATCGCGATTTGCAATCCAATGTAAAAAAGTAGCACCCTCTTTTTTTGGTTCAATTACATTTGGAATATTTTGCTCATAATATAATTTCTTTGCTCTTATTTTAGTAGCGCCTTCAGATGTGTTGTAGGTAACAGTATTGGCATCTCTTAAATATCTAAATACAACTTGAAAGTCTTTAGTGATTTCAGGCACTTGAACATATAAGCTTGAAAACTCTGGAGAAAATCCGGGAGTTTCACTTTTTTTCAATGCATAAAAAGGGAATTTAGTCCCAACTTTAGCATTATTTATTGTTTCCTTTTTCTTTTCAAAGACTTCTGGATCTGTTAAAGATTGAAAAAGATGAACTACCTTTACTTCTGTTTCCTTTGGTGTATATACATATCCCTTTGTATAATCTTTAAAATTAGCCACCTCTGCCCTTGAGAAAGTATATCTCGGGGTTGGTGCAGTATATCCGTCTATGATTGGAAGGTCCACAGTTTTATCTATGTCCATTTTTCCATTTTTAAACACAGATGCTATATAAGGTTGAAATTTAGGAATTTTAAAACCATTTGCATCAATGTAATAGTCCACTTGTAATGTGTATTTTTCATCCACAGGCGGATCTGCTATCTGATTATTTGCCTCATCTTTATTTGTAGGGTCTTTATCAAATTCCTTGACCTCTACATCTTCATTGTTAATATAATGTACTTTGTCATTTTTTATATTGTCGTAATCATCTATTTTAAAATTAGGTTCGCCTGAATATGCAAAGATACTCGCAGGAAAACTTGTCAATAAGATAAGTAGCGCCATAAAAAATGCCAAATACCTTTTATTTTTTTTCATAAATGCCTCCATTAAATTTTAATGTCTAAGCATCATTAAAGTATACAGTTATGTCCTAAAACATATTCTATTGTACTTGATTATACGATGCTAAGAATACATATATTATACCATTTAAAATTAAAAAAATATAGTAATTTATAACTATTATCAAAATCTTTTTTACTTTTCCTATACTTTTTTAAATAGTTTCTTAATCATCACAATACGACCCGAAAAACTCTATAACCTCTACTTAAACAATAACCCCCCTTTAATTTTTAGTCACATTTTTGCTGCAATTTTCCATCAATTTCTCTCTAAGTTTATTTATTTCAGTTCTTGAACTTACCTCTTTTCATACCTTTTGCCCTTAACTGAAAAAAATTATATTCCCCTGGGTCAAATGGGATATCTATTACAAACTAGATTATCTTTGGAAGAATCTGACCGGACTCTTCATAGATAAGTAGCTTATAACTTTTTTTATTATCATATTTCCCGCCTTTTAAGTTACATTAAAGACTCTATCCTGCTCATTATCAGTGTTCTTGTCAACTATAATACAGACTTCATCAGAAATTTTTTCTCCATATTCATCGACAAAATAAAGAAGGAAATTAGCTGCTTCTCTATTTACTGAAAGCATTTCACTTTGATAGAAAGGCGTATTGAATATCATATTGCCAATAGATAGGGAGTTTTTTATACATCTTTAAATGATCCTTATAGAAAGCATTCAAAAAATAATTTCTTATCCTTTCCCTGCTTGTATCACTATACTTGCCCTTAAGCTCCGATGCAATAAAATCAAAATTTTCATTGAGATATTCTTCGTCCGTCATTGGAATGATACCGTATGTATCTATTTTAAAACTTCTATACTTGGATAAGTGAAAGTCCCCACCGGCATAGACAAAACCTTCTTCATCAAGAGAATACCCGCCCATGGCACAGCCCACAAAGTAGGATAAGAAATTCTTCACCACATCTTCACGAGTTATCAAATAATCGTTGCCTTTTATTTCTTCATCAATATCTTTTTTATCATCAAAGATTTTAGCAACAGTAATATCTCTATCGGATACTTCTGGACTAAGCTTATCTTTAAATCCATAGATTTCTATAAAGATGCGATTGAGTTCTTCTTCATTTGCTTTAAGTCTTACAAATCTTTGGTTAACTTCGCTTTTATAGGACTCATAGGCAAATTCGATTTTCCCATCAACCTTGTTTGATAATAAGGGAGATTTTTAAAGTCCCAGGAGGTTTCGTGCATATCCCAGTCGAGTTTGGAGAAATTTATACAATTATTAACTAAATCTATCAAAATGTTTTCTAAATTTTTATCTATAATCAAATGTCAGTTTTTTCAACTTTTAAAATGGAATCATAGTTTTTTCCGTCTTAAAAGTAGCTAATAATTTTTCTATTGATTTTTTGCTTCTTCTTTTTCCTCTATAAATTTACTATAAATAACAAAACACCCTGCATTGCTGCAAGGTGCTAATAATTATAAAGTATTTTTCAATCTAATAATTCTTTCTTCTATTTCACGAATCACTTTAATAAAATCCACATCATCTTTTCTTGTAGGGTCATCTAATCTCCAGTTATCATAAAAAGATCTGCCGATAAAAGGACAATTAGAATTACATTCCATTGAAATTACGATGTCTACGTCTGGTATATCTGTAATTAACTTGTTGTGTTGACCATTTGCTTCCATATCAATTCCATAGAGTTCATTCATTATACGAACAGCACATCCTGATTAATATTTGGCTTTATTTCTATCCCTGCAGAATAGCTTTCAAACACATCAGATGAAAAATATTTTCCGAGTGCCTCCGCAATCTGACATCTACAAGAATTGTGAACACAAATGAATGCCACTTTTTTTTATGATATAAACCATCCTTTTGTACTATTAGCTACCTTTACAAGAACAAGCATAACAGGAACTTCTGTTAATACACCTACTGTTGTTGCAAGTGCAGCCGGACTCGTTGTTCCAAACAAAGCAATAGCTACGGCTACGGCTAATTCAAAGAAGTTTGATGCCCCTATCATTCCTGCCGGTGCTGCTATGTCATGTGACAGTCCAAATATCTTTGACGCTGTATAAGCAATAAAGAAAATAAGAACTGTCTGAATCGTAAGTGGCACTGCTATCAAAACTATGTGCAAAGGATTTGATAAGATAACTTCTGTTTGCGATGCAAATATTAAAACCAAAGTAAGCAGCAAACCAACTGTGGTTGAGTTATCAAACTTATGAACAAAAGTGTTTTCAAAATACTCCATTCCTTTATTTTTAACTACAACTATTCTTGTTAATACACCCCCAACAAGTGGAATCACCACAAACAGAATCACACTGAAAAACAATGTCCCGTAGGGTACTGATACATTTGATACTCCAAGCAAAAATTTTACAATTGGCACAAATGCAATCAGTATGATTAAATCGTTTGTTGCTACCTGTACCACAGTGTAAGCAGGATTTCCTTTTGTAAGAGCACTCCATACAAATACCATTGCTGTACATGGTGCTGCTCCAAGAAGCACTGCTCCTGCAAGATACTGAGTAGCAAGTTCTGGTGCAATAAATCCTTTAAATACTTTAAACAAGAACAATGATGCAATTCCATACATGGTAAATGGTTTTATTAGCCAATTTGTAATCCATGTAATGAAAAGCCCTTTGGGATTCTTTCCCACTTGTTTAATACTCTGAAAATCCACCTTAAGCATCATTGGATAAATCATAATCCAGATTAAAATTGCAATCGGAATAGAAATCCCGGATATTTCAAGATTAGCAAGTGCGTTTGGTATGGTCGGTAATAACTTACCAATGATTACTCCGACCACCATACATATAAATACCCAGATTGTAAGATACTTTTGGAAAAAATTAATTCCTTCACTCTTCTTTTTTGCCATTAAAATTCCAACTTTCCAAGCAGCTTAATTACTTCAGCGCTCTTTAATACTTTACCCATTGAAGCAACTGTTTCATTGACTACAATTGCAGGCATACTCATAACACCGTAAGACATAACCTTTTCCATATCTGTGATATATTCTACTTCAATGCCTAACCCTAGTTCTTCAATGGCTTTCTTAGCATTTTCATACTGCTCATGACAGCTTTTACACCCGGCACCAAGCACCTTAATGCTTGTAACCTTATTATCTCCACCACAACAGTTTTCTACTTGTTGACCGCCACAGCAACATGATGATGCTTCATAAGTAGCTACTTCTCCATTGCAGGCACAAGCAGGCTCTACCTTAACTTCTTCTTTTTTCTTTCCTAATCCAAATAACGACATAATCTTTTCCTCCTTATATATAAGTAATTTAAGAATATTCAGATGACTTGTTTTAAGAACATATCTTGTTGATCTTCCTCTCCCATAACATCTATCCTACCTCTTCTAGTAAAGTATTGATTGCTACTCTAAACTGGTAGTTTTTAAGTTTAAAGATTTTCTGCTTCTCCTCTGCTGATTGATGCTTTATTTTGAGATTATAGGTTGCTTCAGATGGTAATAATTAATATTTTCAAATCATTTTCAAGTTTTACTATTTATGTCTTTATTTGAGATAATATTTCACTCACTTTATTTGGATTATTAAGGTTGTCAAATAAATCATCTCAACTTATAAGCATCTGTTCGCCTGTAACTTCCTTACTCTTTTCATCAATTTCAAAGATGAAATACCGCCATCAGTATTAGCAAAAGCAGAATAAGTTTCCTAAAGTTTGGAACTTTATTATTCGCTTTTTAATTCTAAATTACTTCTATTTCAAGAAGTTATTAAATCCATATTAACCTTCATTTTCAAACTCCCGATTAACTCACAATTATTTTCGATTACCCAATAATATTATACCAAATATACTGGCGATATTTGTTAAAATCATTTTAAAATCCTAAGATATCATATTTAACTTCAGTCCATTTAGGAATAATTCCAAATCGGACTTATTTTAATAGTCTTTTAATTTTTCTATTCATGAATTGTCCTATTTATTGTATCCTATCGAGTATTCTATATTTAGATCTTTATGATATAATACCTCATAAACAAGCCTTACCTACGTGGTGGGCAATTTTTTACAATCAAAAGACGACTTAGTCCGCATTATTAAAAGGCGTGTCGGTACTGTTAGTTATATTGTATCAAAAGTATCTTTCTATTTATATTTCTGTAATATATGTCTAATATTACAGTAGAGTTTCCTACCTCAATTGTTACTGCCACATTATCGAACCAATATGAAGATGTAGTCCAGCTCGATTTCTTTCATCTACTCCAAGTACAACGATTCCATATCTCAAACATCAAGTATTTCCGAGAAAAATACCATTAAATAATAAAAATTATACATTAATTAAAAAGACTTTTGGGCTTCTTGTCATGCCCAAAAGTCTTTTTAATAGTTTTAATTATTTTTATAGTTCAATAGAAGTTCTTTCATATTGATCTTACTTATAAAATTTTGCTTGCGCTTCATACATCTCTCTATAGTATGATGACTTTGTCAATAGCTCATCATGCGTACCAATGCTATCCACTCTGCCATCTTTAAAGACTACTATCTTATCAACGCTCTTACATATACCAAGTCTATGTGTAACTATGATGGATGTCCTTCCCTTTGATATGTCTAGGAACTTCTTTAAGATCTCGCTCTCTTGCATCGGATCAAGTGCCGATGTTGCTTCATCAAGTATAATTAGCTTTGAATCCTTATACATGGACCTTGCTATATCAAGCCTTTGTCTTTCACCGCCAGATAGCTCTACTCCGTCAAAGTCCTTGCCAAGCCTTGTATCAAGTGAATGCTCTTTATATAATTTATCTAAACCTACGTAATCAAGCAGCGACTTTACCTTTGCTTCGTCATAAGGCTCTTGAGACGCCACATGCTCAGCTACACTAAGGTTAGTCTCTGTCCTTTCTTGAGGAACTATAGTATAATCATCAAAACTTAGTCCTCTTCCCATTACATTAACTCCACCAAAAGATATTTCGCCGCTGGCATCATAGACTCCAGTCAAAGCCTTTGTAAATGTTGTCTTACCTGAACCATTGTAACCAACTATTGCCACGCTCTCGCCCTCATCTATACTTAAGCTTATATCATGAAGACCATTATCCGTCTTTGGATAAGTAAATGAGGCATCTTTTACACTAATTTTGCCAAAATTTACATCATAAGCTTTTTTCTCTTCACTGCTGTCCATAAAAGTAAAGTAATCGCTTGCGAAGGAAATGTTTCTCGGTAAATTGCCGACAGTGACTATCATATCCTTACCTGACTTTTGCATATCTTGATAAGCCATAAGTGCAGCGCCCATCATGCCGATTATTATCTTGCCATCGAAGGTAAGCTTTATCGTTATGACTATGGCGGTGGAGAAGGCTATGACACTTAGTATGTCGCAGAAAAGTAGTGACTTAGCATCTTTTAATCTTTCGTCAAAATATTTTTTACTCGTATCTTTAAATACGCTTGTATATTTACTTAAGAAAAAATTCGAGCTATTGTACGATTTTATTTCCCTATTAGTCTTAGTATCTGTGAATATGCTGTAGAAATAATTTAGCTTTCTTTCGTCAAAGGCTTCTATGCTTTTAAGATCATAAAATGCCTTTCCGCGTATAAGTCTTGTGATTAGGTACGGCACTACTGTAAAGGCTGCTAGTGCAACTAAGTATGGGCTATATGTCCAAAGTGTCATAAGTATCAAGATGACTTCAAGTCCTTGACCTACTGCCATGGCAAGTAGTCTTACTGAATTACTTAGCCTTTCGTCATCAACTGCACTCGACGCTCTTTCTTCTATAGTTAAAAAATCTCTATCCTCAAAATTAATTAAGTCTACCCTTGATAATTTTGCTGCCATCTCTCTATTTAAGTAGCTGCCAGTTTTTTCAAATAAATAGCCATTCATTGCTATCGCATATAAGTACTCAAACAGTCTTTCAAGTGCTATGATGATTAAAAGCATGACTCCATACTTAATAAAAACGTTTATATCTTGAGCGTTTTTGATGTATTCATAGCCGCTTTGTATGATGTGCATCGAGGCATATAGCTTTGCTGCGACAAAGAAGCCTGAAATTATATGGTAGATGAAGACATATATGGTCGCGATTGGTGTAACGCTAAATACTTTTTTAATTACCTTATTCATTTTTTGCCTCCTTATACCATGCCGCTTGCTCAGTGAACATCTTCGCATATTTACCGCCCTTTTTCATAAGGGTTTCATGATTGCCTCGTTCAATAAGCCTTCCCTTATCAATTACTAAAACCTCATCAGCAAGTTTAGACAAGACAAGTCTGTGTGTGATAATGATTGCACCGCGCATCTTAAGCACTTTGATTATGCCCTCATACATTTTCGCTTCCATCATCGGATCCATGGATGCAGTTGGCTCATCAAAGATTAGAAAATCAGAATACTTTGAGATGGCTCTAGCTATGGCAAGCCTTTGGCTTTCGCCACCAGATAAGTATACGCCGTCGTCTTCAAGCTTACCCAAATTTGTATTCATGTCATACTTATCAAGCTCCATTAAATTTAAATCACTTGAAATATCTTTATCATCGCCAAGCAAAACATTATCCTTTATACTAAGTTCATAATTTTGAAAGTCTTGATAGACTATCGCAAGCTCATCAGCCAATTCATTTTTCGATAAATAATATGGCTCAGTACCGTTGATCTTGACAGTACCACTCGTTGGTTTATAAAGCCCCGCTATTAGCTTAATTATAGTTGATTTACCAGCGCCATTCTCACCAACTATCGCAGTTACCTTGTTTTTGTCAATGCTTAGAGATAAATCATCTAAAACAATATTTTCACTTTGTGGATATTTAAAGCTTAATTTATCAAAAACAATTTTTTCGCCACTTTTTACTTGCTCTCTGACTTCTTTTTCGTCATAATCAAGAATATATAAAAGAGTTTCTGCTATGTAGCCAGAATTAGCTACGCTAGAGGCTTCATAAACAAAGTCCTCTGCCATATCCAAAGTAGTCGACGCAGATGTGATGACAGCAGTAAGCGAACCGACACTAATTGCTCTTTGAGTAAGTTTTAGTAGCACAAAAAGTATTGCAAGGCCCATCCAAATTATGTTTATAAAAGAGCTAAGCAAAAGATACTTTTGGCTTGCAATAGTCGTCTTAAGCCTTTCATCAAAAACAGCTTCGGAATATTTTTTAAACTTCTTAATAAATAAGTTCTTCATTTGAAAAACTTTTATCTCGTAAATGGCGTTTTTGTCCTTAAGTATCCTTAAAATATTTTCCATCTCACGCTCATTGTGCGAAGTATTTTCAAACATCTTATTCATATTATTGACCGCCTTGAAGCTGAAGAATACATCAAGCGCAGCGCTTATTATATATGCAAGACCAAGATAAGTAGATATTGTAAAGAACACAAAGGCAATACCCACTACTTTCACCACAATAGCTGCTATGGCTATGGATGAGTTAAACAATTCTATGACTGCCATGTGAGGACGATCCTTCACCTTGTTTAGCTTATCTTGAAAACCAGACTTTTCAATCTCTTCCAAAGATATTTTATCTAGTTTATTCATGACAGCCGTATTTAAGTTTAGCTCAAGCTTTTGTTCAAGCTTTATGTCTAAAATGTTTCGAATGAACTTAGATACTTCTCCCCAAGCAAATAAAAGTATTAATAAAATAATTGGGAGCAAATTACGTTCTCCATGTACATAATTAAGAATTGAATCGACAGCCATAGACGTAGCGTAAATTATCGCTGGACTAACAAGAGCTGTGATTAAAGATTCAATTAAAATGAATATGTATATGGACCCTGCATGTTTACGTACAAGTTTATACGTGTTAAGAATCGCTTTCATAGCAACACCTCCTAAAAACATTGTTGTCTATTTCCTCAACCATTGTAGAAATTTTAATTATGTCATATATATGTTTATCAAATATTCCTTTTTGACAAGATGATTTCTTATCTGACGATATCATTTCATATTCACAACCACCATTACAAAGTGGATAATACTTGCACTTATTGCAATTATAATCCAATCTTCTCTTTTTATTTATTAAATTTATTATAAATTTTTCTGGGTTATTTGTGATATCATAATAAGTCCCTATTTTAAAATCATCTAATCCTAGTCCAGATATACAATTATAAACTGAGCCATCGGGAGAAATAATTAAATCCGTAGGTAAATTTTTAATACACATTGGAGATGGTAAAATCGAGTTAATAGCAACATTCTTATTAATCAATTTATACATACACTCGTAATAAGTATTTTGATATTCATTATCAGGCAATATGTTTTTTATAGTAAAATCAGACTTCTTAAATGGATGACACTCAAGCCCTAGGTTAAATATTATTCTCGGCCTACAGCTATAAATATAGCCTTTAAATTCCTTTATTAAATAATCAACAAGATTTATATAGTCATCTTTGTTCGCTTTATCCAAAACAGTGTTTATCGTAATAAAAACATCGGTACTTGATAAAAACCACTTGATATTATTTATGATTTTGTTAAAAGGCTTTTCTCCTATATTTTTAGAAACTCTTCTTAAATTATGAATATTTTCAGTTCCATCAATTGTAATTTGTAGCGAATTTAATTTATATTTATTAATAAAATTAATTATATTTTCATTGCAAATAGTGCCATTAGTAACAGCGTTAATATTGGATATATAAATATTATTTAACATTAAACCATCAAAAAGTTTATCGAATTTTTCATATTCCAATAGTGGCTCACCACCAAACATGCATAAATCAATTTGTTTTGCATTAAATAAGTTAATTAATTTTAACCATAAATCCAGCTTTTCATCCAAATTAATTCTTCTTATTCCTTTAAATGTATTTTGCTGCATGCAATAAGAACAGTTTAAATTACAATTGTATGATAATGCATCAGTAATGGTTAACTTATTAAAATTGTACTTTTCTTTATTTTCAAAAAATTTTGATATTAAGTTATAATCAAAATCATCTTCAAAAATAATAGATTTATCTATAAGTAGTTCTTTATTTTTTTCAATTGTATTCTCAATAGTTCCATCTTTCAATAATATAATTGATGTAAATAAATGTGGATTGAAAATTAATACCTTATCATTTTCTTCAGTTACATATACCCCCTTAATAACTCTTACGTCATTCATTTTTACCTCCATAAAGTAAGATAGCTACACAGATATTTTGTTTTATTAAATGTCAAAACTTTAGCTAGTACACCTTTGACTTCTACATGTACAGCCGCTATATATCGTTTGTTGATTCCTTAGAAATTTTCTGACTCTAGATATCATTATCTCACCTCCATTCTAGAAAAATTAATCTGTGTAGCTGTCTATATACATAATATCACCTTATAATACTAAAGTCAATACTTATTTTATCAAAAAATATTAAAATTTTTTAACTGTCAAGACATATGTTACACTTTTTGTACTTTGATACAATTCTTCAAAAGCTTTATCTGCTTATTAAGATTTAACGAATGATTGTCAAGGGCTTTAGAGGATTAGCGTCCCTTGAGAAGAATGAATTAAATCTTATGATTTCAGAAAGCTTTTTTAATATTATATTTTCTTATTATTTCATTTGGACTCTTGAAATTCAGTATATATTTTGTTGTGCTATTATATTTTATTTCATGTTCATTTATTTCTTTTTCTGGAATATTCATCTATTGCTGTTATTTGATAATATTTGTTTCCTTATGTGGGGAAGTTTATACAGGTTTCGGTACATATTTTATATCTATTTGCACTTTTTCTCCGGGATATTTTCCATCTAATCCTATATATCTTTATAGCTTTGACGCTTGATTTTAGGCTTTTTTAATCCATATTTACGTATTTTTCTACACATACTTTCAAAAGATCTTTCATAGCCTTTTGATTTGCATCTAACATATACTTCTGCTAATCCATAGATCCCAATTTCTTTATACATTCTTTCAATTAATTCTAATTCTTCTTTTTTGTGGGCTTTTGGGCTTGTTTTGGGCGTCTAGATCTTAATGCTAGGCTTCTTACATTTCCATTATATTTTTTAATGTCTATAAACAATTGATGAGTAGTATGACATCTTCTTGCGGCTTTAGTAACGCCATATTTAAGTGCATATTCACATAATATTGACGAAATCTCATTTCTTCTGTTATTCTTGACATAGAGAGGACTCCTTTCGATACTTTTTTATGATTAGTTATTGTATCAAAAGTACCTCTCTATTTTTTATTTCTGTAACATGTCTCTTATCACATTACATATCTAATTGATAAAACAATATTTAAAAAAATCTTTAAATGGTTCCACCTTCAATTTAACCTTACCATAGAATATAAAAACTTTACCTTTATATTCTTTATCTAACCACATACTAAGACTTTTTATTGGAATTGTTCGTTGTATTGAATTGCTCCCGTTAGAACTTTTTATAATAAGTGGATTATCTCTTTGTGCCTGACTATTTATACTAATGTCTGTTGATGTGTCTCTATTCATCAGCATATTTAATGCTGATTCGAGCTTATCTTTAATTTGATTATCATTCATTGTTTCTACATACTCAATTATTTGTTTTTTACTAGCATAATCATAATTATAAGAGCAGTTATCTAAATGGCTTGAACTAGGTTCTTTTGATAAGTATTCACGGCACCTTGATGTTTTACGTGTAAAAGATAGTATGGCCTCTTTACATTCTGGACATCTCATACGTCCTTGAAAATAAGATATATCTCCATTGTTTTTTTCATATCGCTCTTTAACTTCATCTAATGTATGAATTTTACCGTCTTTAACAAAGTAAAAGTCATCAAATTGTTTTCTTTTCACCATCTCACCTCATTTATATCTACAATTTTGTGTTATCCTCTGATGTACTATCCATAACTTTATCTTTTGAACTATA
>JALFRW010000030.1 GCA_022778715.1 Ezakiella sp. | reverse complement strand
GAAAGACTAACCAAAACAGGCTTAGTCGACCCATACGATTACTATACAAGCAGGTCATGTGTAGATTAAATTGAACCGCCGTATGCCGAACGGCACGTACGGTGGTGTGAGAGGGCTATTTGTTTAGCCCTACTCGATTATAATTATAGAGAATTATTTATGCGAAGGTCATGCTACTAAGAAGCACTCAAGTTCGCCTTTAGAATTTCACCCTAATACTTTGTTTTTAGAAGTGTTGTAAGAGAAAGATAGACACTTATTCCTAAAGAAGATTTATTTTCTTGTTTGTAGATATCTGGCGTATATACAATATTGAAATATGGCAAGCTTAAATATTTTCTATCTTGTTGGAGATTTATGAAGAGATTCAATCAAAAATACTTAAAAAGAATTGTTGATATTTTAGAAATTATTTATGAACATAGTGGCTGTGAGGCATATTTAGTTGGAGGTGCAGTTCGAGATTTTATATTAGACAACTTCACCTCCGATTTTGATGTGATTCTTCCCAAAAAAGCATTTGGAGTTTTAAACTCAAGGTATTTTAAGAATAATTTTAAGATTATTAATCAAAATAGTTATCTAAAATTTATTAAAATGTGCGATAAAAAAAGCAATCTCACAATCGAATTTAGTGCTTTTAGAGTTGAAATATATTCGAATAAAAATAAATATTTTAAAATTCCGTATTTCACAAATGAAGTTTCTAAAGATAGAAAAAGAAGAGATTTTACGATTAATTCACTTTGTTTGAATCGTTTTGGAAAAGTTTTGCATTGTGAGAATGATATCAAGGATTTAGAGATAGGTATTGTTAGATTTGTTGGAGAACCATACAGGAGAATCTGCGAAGACAAGTCTAGAATTTTACGTGCGATTAGATTTAAGTTAAAATACAATTTTAAATGGGATAAAGGCACCTATGATGCCGTTAAAGAAAATATAGATTTTATTTTTGATATTTCTCGACAAAAAAGAAGAGAGGAGTTTAAAAAATTATTAGAATTAAGGCAAGATAATACTTTTAAAATTTTAAATGAACTAGGAGCACTAAAAAATATGGAGGCATTAAATCTTTTTGATGCTGATAGTTTTATAAAAAAATCTAAGAAAACGCATAATTATATTTTTTATTTAGCCGGCTTAATGATTACATGTGAAATGAGTGATAGCTTTTTAGAACTGGTGGGTATTAATAATAGCGAAAAAAAGAAAATTCATTCTATTATCAATTTATGGAAAGATTGGCATGAAAATGAATTCATAGTTATTTTAAAAATTCTAAAGAAATATGATTTGGATTTTCTGGAAGATTTTTATTTTATGTGTGTTGATTTGAATGTGATTAAAAAAAACTCGAATAGTTTTATTAAAATTGACAAATTGCGTGAAATATTGCATAATATAAAAGAAGAGATGATTCCTAATTCCATTAGACACTTAAAAATATCCGGGTTGGACCTAAAGGAGTGTGGAATTTATGAAGGACCGCAAGTTGGTGAGGTTTTGGATGAACTTTTTTTGTTTGTACTTGAAGGCGGTGTAAATGAAAGAGATATTCTCATTCAAAAAGCAAAAGATTTGAGGCAGGAGGAAAGATGAAGAAATATTTTGGCACAGATGGTGCTAGAGGAATTGCAAACAAAGAGCTCACAAATGAGTTCGCATATAAAACTGGAAGGGCAATTGTAAAATATATAAACAAGGACAAGGTAAGAGTTTTGGTAGGCATGGACACCAGAATTTCAAGCAAAATGCTTCAAATGAGCCTTATGAGCGGAATTATTGCAGAAGGTGGTGAAGCTATTGATTTGGGCGTTATTCCAACGCCGGGTGTTGCGTATCTTGCAGTAAAAAATTCAGCGGATATTGCAGTTATGATTAGCGCTAGCCACAATCATTATGAATATAACGGAATCAAACTAATCGGCGGGGACGGTTACAAACTTTCTGATAAGACAGAAATTGAAATTGAAAATATAATAGATAATATTGAAAGTGATGAAAAAGCATATGATGAAATTGGGGAATATGTGGATGGCAGACGTTTGGTTGAAGATTATAAGAAGCATATTTTATCCATTCCAAAGAATAGTTTTAAGGGTTTAAAAATTGGCTTGGATTCCGGTGACGGGGTTATGAGTTATTATGCAGAAGAAATTTTTACAACTCTTGGCGCAAGTGTGACAGCAATTTACTCAGAAGGAAATGGCAGATATATCAATGATGAAAGCGGCAGCACTTGTCCGGAAAAGATTGCACAAATTGTTAAAGAGAATAAATTAGATATCGGCGTGGCATTTGACGGCGACGCAGATAGAGTAATTTTTGCAGATGAAAATGGAAAAGTAATTGATGGGGACCATATAATTAGTTATGCAGCTCTAAATTATAAGAAGAATGGTAAACTATCAGGTAATGGTGTAGTTACAACTACAATGAGTAACGGCGCATTTGAAAAACACCTCGGTGAAAACGATATACTTCTCCAAAGAGCTGATGTTGGGGATAGATATGTTATGGAAGAGATGCGCAAAAACGGATATTTGGTGGGAGGAGAAAAGAGTGGACATATAATTTTTCTCGACAAGTCCACTATGGGTGACGGAATACAAACAGCAGTCACAATTATAGATATGCTAATTGAAAATAAAAGCAAAGCCTCAGAGATTGGTGAGGCATTCACCGATTATCCTCAAGTTTTGTTGAACGCAAAAGCGAATAACGAACTAAAGAAAAACTACAAAAACAATTCAAAGATAAGCGCTGCAATTGATGAGTTACTAACTAAACATTCTGATTTCAGAATTTTAATCAGACCTTCAGGGACTGAGCCATTTGTCAGAATTATGATTGAAGGAAATGATATAGAGGCAATTAAAAACGAAGCAGAAAGTTTGAAAAATATTATTGAAGGAGTTAATAATGACTAAAATTGTTATGGATTCTTGTTGCGAGTACAATGAAGAAATGCTCGTGGGCATGAATTATGCTAGTGTTCCATTTAAAATAACAATTGATGGAGTGGAATATGTGGACGACGAAAATCTTGAGATCACTTTTTTTAAGGAAAAAATGCGTGCTACCAAAGATGTTATAAGAACGGCTTGCCCATCTCCTCAAGAATACTTGGATAAATTTGAAGGAGAGGAAGTTTATGTAATCACGATTACCGGAGAACTATCCGGGTCTTATCAATCGGCGATGATAGCAAAGGAAATGTATATGCGCGAAAACAAAAATGCAAAAGTGCATGTGTTTAACACAATGAGTGCTGTGGCAGGGGAAACTGCTGTTTTATTATTTTTACGCGATAAAATAAAAGCCGGAAAAGATTTTGATACGATTGTGGAAGAAACAGAAGATTTTATTAGGCGTAGTACCACCGTTATTAATTTTTCGAATTTAACCAATTTGGTTAAAAACGGCAGAATTCCAAAAATCGCCGGAAAGCTTTCAAAGGCATTAAAAATCAAACTTATAGCGATTGCAAGGGGAGGCAGAATCGTACCGGTTTCAATCGAAAGAGGTATCAAAAGGTCAGTAAATGCCATGGTAAACAAAGCAACCGAGCTTTGCGATAAAACTTTGAAGTCAGCGATTGTGATAAGCGAATTTGACGCAAAGGAAATGGCAGAAGAAGTTAAAGGAAAACTTAGGGCAATTTTTCCGGAAAGAATTATCGAAGTTACTACAATGAAAGCTTTAAGCCTCGTTTATGCTGAAGAAGGCGGATTGGTGATACATTTATAATGAAAGTTTTACTTGCAATGAGTGGAGGGGTGGATTCGTCACTATGTGGTTATTTGCTACAAGAAAAAGGATACGAAGTGGTGGGCGCAACTTTTAACACCGGCTTTTCTGATGCAGAAAAGTTTAAAAGGGATGTGGCCGATGCAAAAAGCGTGGCAGATTATCTTGGAATTGAACATAGAGTGATTGATTATAGTCATCTTTTTAAAGAAGAGGTTATTGATCCTTTTATTCAGTCTTACAAAGATGGAAAAACTCCAAACCCTTGCGTGATTTGCAACCGAATTTTAAAATTTGGTACTCTCATGGATTATGCTTTGGAAAATGGTTTTGATTTTTTAGCAACTGGTCACTACGCAAAAGTGGGCGAATTTCATGGCAGAACACTTTTAAAGAAGGCAAAAGACGATAGAAAAGATCAAACATATTTTATGTATGAAGCAGACAATCTTGAACATGTAATTTTTCCACTTGGTAATTTTACAAAAGATGAAACCAGAGCGCTTGCAAAAAAGCTCGGCATAAAGACGAGCGATAAAAAGGATTCGCAAGAAATTTGCTTCATCAAAACAGATTATCGCGATTTTTTGAATTCGCAAAATGTGGATCTTCCATCTGAGGGTTATTTCATTGATATAAATGGAAATATTTTGGGCAGACATAAAGGAACTCATAATTATACGATTGGTCAAAGGAAAGGCTTAGAAATTGCACTCGGCTCCAGATATTATGTGGTTGCAATTGATACAAAAAATAACACTGTAACTCTTGCCGATGAATCACAGCTCTATAAAAAGCATGTGGTTGCAAAAGTCTTTAACCAAAAAAATTTGGATATTTTAACTAACAAGGATTATGAAGTTAAAACAAGATACACTTTGCACGGAAGTGATGCAAAGATAAAATATGAAGATGGCAAACTTATTGCCAATTTTTATGACGGAGTTCGTGCACCTGCAATTGGTCAAGCGATGGTAATTTATGATGGAGAATATGTAATTGGAGGTGGAGAAATTGTTGACGCCTTCTAAAGTTAATTTGGATTTAGATTTTGAAAGGGAAGATTTTTATGACTTTTTAAAATCCAACGATTTGGAATTTGATAGTTGCGATGAAGCATACGCAATTCGTGAAGACGGCAAAATTGTGGCAACCGGTGCTTATGAAGGCAATGTGTTAAAGCTTTTTGCATCAAATGCCGACAAAAGAGAAGAGGGTTTAATTCCAAAAATTGTAACTCACATTAAGCAAATTTTGTTTGAAAAGGGAATTAATCAAACATTTATTTTCACAAAACCAATATACACAGAGGTCTTTAAATCTTTATTTTATGAAGAGCTTGCAAGGACCGATAAAATTGTTTTATTAACTGACAACATGAATGATTATTATAACTGGATCGATAAATTGAAAGCTCATTCCAAATATAATGCTTGTATTGTGATGAACGCGAACCCTTTCACCAAGGGACATAGGTATATTGCCGAAAAAGCTGCTATGGATATTACAAATATCATTGTGTTTGTGGTGGAAGAAGACAAGAGTTTTTTCCCATTTATGACCAGACTTAAAATGGTTGAGAAAGGACTTGAAGATATCTGGCTCTCAGTAGAACCGGGCGGAAAATATATTATTTCCAATTCCACATTTCCAAGTTATTTCTTAAAATCCACCGACAACAAGTCCAAGGAATTTGCAAAACTTGATGCAGACTTGTTTGTTGGAAGAATTGCAAAAGATTTGGGAATAAAAATTAGGTATCTGGGTGAAGAGAATTATGATGCACTCACAAAATATTACAACGAAACTTTGATTGAAAGAGCAAAGGGCACTGATTTAGAAATAAGGGTAGTACCAAGGCTTGAAATAGACGGACAAGTTGTTAGTGCTTCTTACGTTCGGGAGCATCTGGATGAGCCGGAGTTGATTGAGAAATTTTTACCTAAAACGACTATAGATATTTTAAATGAAGGGGGTGAATAGGATATGATTAAGATTGTAAAAGTGTCTAATAAAAAACAATTAGACGAGTTTATTGACTTTCCGAACGAACTTTATAAAAATGATGAGTTTTATATTAAACCATTAAGAAGAGACTACAAAAAGTATCTTTTAGGTGAAACTACCGCTGTAAACGAAGTTGGCGAAAGTCAAATGTTTCTTGCATATAAAGATGATAAAGTGGTTGGCAGAGTTATGGCCGGCACAAACGAAGAGTTAAATGATTATAAAAATATCAAGGACGCATATTTTTCACAATATGAAGCAATTGACGACCCGGATGTGTCAAAAGCTCTGTATAATGCAGTTTTTGATTGGTGCAGAGAAAAAGGTATGACTAAACTAAAGGGTCCGATGAGTTTGCCGGGTGGCGATGATAACCGTGGATTTTTGTGCGATAATTTCGATGACTATCCTACGATTCAAAATGTGTACAATAAACCTTACTACACAAAGCAGGCTGAAGAAAATGGTCTTGTAAAATATCATGATTGTTATGCATTTGGTATTGAACCAAGTGAAGAATTGCTCAGAAGGTACGAAAAGGTGATTCCATATGCTATGGAAAAATATAAATTTCGTTTGGATAAAATCAATTTGGGCAAGGAAACTATAAAACCTGATGCAAAAGATATTACAGAAGTCATAAAAAAAGGAATGCCGGAAACAGAAGATTGGGTTGACTTTATGCCACCATCGGATGAAGAAATAAACGACATTGTAAATGCTTGCAGACCTTTAGCGGATAATGATTTTATTTTCATTGCTAGAAACGAAAAAAATGAGCCAATAGCTTTTAACATAACAATGCCGGACTACAATCAAGTTATAAAAAAAATGAACGGTAAAATGAATTTGAGAGGAATTATTACATTTTTAAATAATAAAAAGAAAATTGACCGTTTAAGAGTTTTTGTATTGTTTGTAATTCCGGAATACAGAAATAAAGGCGTAACTCAAGCAATGTATTATCAAACGATGAAATCTGCAGTTGAAAAGGGCTATAAGTCAGTGGAAGGCAGTACAATTTGGGATTACAATGTGCCCATGCTAAATGACTTATTAAAAACAGGCGGAAAAATCACAAAAACATATCGCGTATATCAATACGACTTGTAAAAAAAACCATTCAGCTAAAACTGAGTGGTTTTTTCTTAAATTATCGTAAATTTTTTTATAAAAGCTTACAATGTATCTGTAAAACAATTCAATAATTCAAAATAAATTATCAACAAACGATTCCAATTTTATCAACTAAGTCCAACTATAAATATTTTGTAAAATAATATTCCGGACATAATCATCAGCACTAGGCCAACGATTAATGCTCGCACTAACATAGGGTCAACGGGGCTTTTATTACGCATTTTTTAATTCTTCAATTTTATCTAGCTTTTCCCATGTGAAATCAGCGTCTTCTCTACCAAAGTGTCCATAGTTTGTAGTTTTTCCATAGATCGGACGTCTTAAATCCAAATTTTTAATTATTGCTGCCGGTCTTAAATCAAAAACTTTTTCAATTTTTCTTCTGATTTCGTCAAGGCTAACAGTTTCTGTTCCGTTGCAATTTACGTCAATTGAAGTTGGACGAGCAACTCCTATTGCATAGGATAGAGCAACCTCACATTCTTTTGCAAGACCTGATGCAACTACGTTTTTAGCAACGTGTCTTGCAGCGTAAGCAGCTGATCTGTCAACCTTTGTTGGGTCTTTTCCGGAGAAAGCTCCGCCACCATGGTGAGCATATCCTCCGTAAGTGTCAACGATTATTTTTCTACCTGTTAGACCTACGTCACCTTTTGGTCCGCCAACCACAAATCTGCCGGTTGGATTAATATATATCTTGGTGTTTTCGTCCATCAATTCTTTTGGAATGCAAAAGTCGATAACTTCTCTTTTGACATCGCGTCTTAAGTCTTCAATATCAACTGAGTCTTTGTGTTGAGTTGAAACGACAACAGCTGTCACTTTTTTTGGAACATTATCTTCGTACATAATTGTAACTTGAGCTTTGCCGTCCGGTAAAATATAATCCAAAGTGCCATCTTTTCTAATTTCAGCGAGCCTTTTTGTAAGTTTGTGAGCTAAAGAGATTGCAAGTGGCATATATTCGGGTGTTTCATCGGATGCAAAACCAAACATCATGCCCTGATCTCCGGCACCAATTGCATCAAATTCGTCCTTGTCGCCTTCTTTTGATTCAAGTGATTCTCTAACACCCATCCAAATGTCCGGGCTTTGCTCTTCAATAGCGGTTAAAATTCCGCAATTGTCGGCATCAAAACCATATTTTCCTCTGGTGTAGCCAATATCGGTAAGCACTTCTTTAACAATTGTTGGTATATCTACAAAACAATTAGTGGTTACTTGTCCACCTACAATGATACAACCGGTGGTTGCATAAGTTTCGCAAGCAACTCTTGCTTCTTTGTCTTTTGCTAAGATTGCATCTAAAATACAATCAGAAATCTTGTCACAAACTTTGTCCGGATGACCTTCAGTAACACTTTCACTTGTGTGATATTTAATCATATTACTCCCCTTTTTAAATTATATTCTAGGCATTAAAAAAGTAGACTCATTAAAGCCTACTTCTAACTTAAAATGAAACTCATCTTTCAGTTACAAACTGTAGGATTTGGCACCATCTGGGTTGCCGGGTTTCAAAGGGCCTAGTCCCTCCACCGCTCATAATGAGTAAATTAATTATAACATCTTATTTTCATTATGTCAAACTATGCTTCTTTTGCAATACAGCCGGCTCTTTTTAGAGCGAACTTTGCAACGAGAGGTCCAATGAGTTCGTACACAATTGTTGCACCGAGAACGATTGTTCTAATTTGTTGACCATGTTCGCCATGAATGATATTTGCTGCAAGAAGGCTAAGTCCCAATGCAACGCCAGCTTGTGGAATAAGTGTAAGTCCCAAATTTTTTTGAACGGAATTTTCGAGACCAACCATTTTTGTAGAAAGCATAGCACCCAAATATTTGCCAAATACACGAGCAATAACATATCCAATACCTATTAAACCAACAGCTTTTAAATTTGCCAAATCGAGATCCGCACCGGAGAGCACGAAGAAACAAACGAAAATTGGTGGAGTAATATTGTTTACAAGAGTTTGGTAACGTTTGTTGACGTGACCAATATTTGTTATCACGACACCCATAACCATAAGAGTTAAAAGGCCGGACAAATTAAATTTAATTGATAACCATGTGACGACAAAAATCATTGCAAGAGTGAATGAAATATTTTCGGCGTCGTTGCGAACGTATTTTGCTAATAGTGAATAAATAAATCCACTAACTCCGCCGAGTAAAAATGATAAAATAATTTCTAATAACGGTTTTCCAATCATTGTGATGAAATTTAAGCTTTCACCTTTGATTAGAGCATTTGAAATAAATGAACAAATGCCGAATGCAATAATACAAACCGCGTCATCCAAAGCCACAACAGGTATGAGAACGTCAACAAGAGGACCTTTCGCACTGTATTGTCTAATGACCATAAGTGTTGCTGCAGGGGCTGTTGCACAAGCTATTGAACCGATTGCAATTGAGAATGCTAACGATTGTTTGAAAATCAAAAGCATTGTCATAGTTACAATTATAAATGCACCGAGTGCTTCGAAAATTGTAACTGTAATTATTTTTGATCCCATTTTTTTAATCGCCTTCAAGTCCATTTCAGAACCAATTGAGAATGCGATAAAACTTAGGGCAACAGTACTTAAAATCTCCATGCTTTTTACAGCATCATTTGTGAGTAACCCAAGTACAGAAGGTCCGATAATAATTCCACCGATCAAATAACCGGTTACATCTGGAAATTTGAGCTTACCTAAAATCTTTGAAAAAATAAGTCCGCTTGCAATTAAAACTGCAAGACCGTAAATTGTATCCATCAACTATCACCTAAATTGTTAGCCCTTCAAATGATTCAACTTTTACCGAGAACATGATGCCGACATTTGGTTCATTAAGATCGCCAACCACTTTTTTCACGCAATTCTTTGCCTTTTCTATATCTTCTTCAGGTAAAACCAAGAAAATGGTCTTGTTGTAAGGGCGGCCTCCATTTAAAATTCTTCTAAAAAATGCATAATCGAGTTCGCTTTGTTCAGCAAGTGTAGCTCCCAAGCCTTGGCTTTCCAAAATTGTACCGCCATGAATTCCTGATTTTGCAAATTCAACTAAAACATCATCGAAATGTTTTTCGTGATTTAAAACTATAAATAAAGCTTCCATTTTTCCTCCTTATTGCATCTATTGATGCATGTATCTGATATCATTATACTCCTTATGAAAAGATTTTTCCAATTAAATGACATTTACAATTTAAAAAATAATGTATAACTTATAATTAAACTATAAATTAAACTTGATATTTTTATACAATTTGTTATATAATAATGGCTAAGAATAGCTATTGGTTTTCCCCAATAGCTTTAAACTAAGTAACGATTATTTTTATTGGAGGTAATTATGGAATTTTACAAAGAGGCACTAACTTTTGACGATATTCTTTTAGTTCCGGCTGAAAGTCATATTTTGCCAAGAGAAGTCGACACAAAAACAAAATTAACAAATAAAATAGCTTTAAATATTCCTATAATGGCAGCCGGCATGGATACTGTCACTGAATCAAAAATGGCTATTGCAATAGCAAGAGAAGGCGGAATTGGTATTATTCACAAAAATATGACCATTGAAGAACAGGCTCATGAAGTGGACAAAGTTAAAAGAAGCGAACATGGAGTTATTACCGATCCATTTTATTTAACCAGAAATCACACTTTAAAAGACGCTGACAATTTAATGAGGACTTATAAAATCAGCGGAGTTCCAATAGTTGCCGAAGACGAAAAACTCGTCGGTATTATTACAAATAGAGATATTAGATTTGAAAATGACTTTAGTAAAAAAATTGATGAAGTTATGACCAAAGAAAATTTGATTACAGCTAAAGAAGGCGTCACGATGGAAGAAGCTAAAGAAATTTTGATGAAACACAAGATTGAAAAGCTTCCAATTGTGGACGACGATTTCAAACTAAAGGGGCTTATCACAATTAAAGATATTGAAAAATCAATCGAATTTCCAAACAGTGCAAAAGATGAACAAGGAAGACTCCTTGTTGGTGCTGCCCTTGGTGTTACCGCCGATATGCTGGATCGAGCAAAGGCTCTTGTAGATGCAAAAGTTGATGTAGTTGTTTTGGATACAGCTCACGGTCACAGCGCAGGGGTTATTAACAGTTTGAGACAACTAAAAGAAGCATTCCCGGATTTGCAGGTGATTGCCGGAAACGTTGCAACATACGAAGCAACAAAAGCTTTGTTTGAAGCCGGAGCTGACTGCGTTAAAGTTGGGATTGGACCGGGCTCAATATGCACTACACGTGTTGTTGCCGGTATTGGCGTTCCACAAATTACTGCAATTATGGATGCAGCTAAAGCTTCTCAAGAATTTGGAAGACCAATTATTGCAGATGGCGGAATTAAATATTCCGGAGACATCACAAAAGCTATTGCAGCGGGCGGAAGCGTTGTAATGCTCGGCTCATTATTAGCCGGAACTGAAGAATCTCCGGGAGAAGAAGTTATCTATGAAGGCAGGAAATACAAAGAATATCGCGGAATGGGAAGCCTTGGTGCGATGAACGCCGGTTCAAAAGACAGATACTTTCAAGAAGGCGTTAAGAAATATGTTCCTGAAGGAGTTGAAGGAAGGGTTCACTTCAAGGGCAGAGTTTCTGAAGTTATTTATCAATTGATGGGCGGATTAAAATCCGGTATGGGATATCTCGGATGTAAAGACATTGAAGAATTAAAAGTGAAACCTCGTTATGTAAAGATTACGAGCGCATCTTTAATCGAAAGCCATCCGCACGATATCACAATCACAAAAGAATCACCGAACTATTCACCACAAAAATAGTTTCATTTAAAAGCGACATTAGTGTCGCTTTTTTGTATTTAAAAATATAATTATAGATATATTTAAAAATCAAATTAAAATATTATTGAATATATTTAATTAATATGATACAATAAAAATGTGAAATAGATTATTTCAAAAAAATTTAAGGTGGTATAATTATGAAGGCAAAAAAAGTGTTTTCTTTGACGATAGCATTTTTACTTATGGCAAGTGAATTAGCATTTGCTCGTGTTACAACACTTTGGAGGGCTACTGACACAACTTATGTAATTTCTGAACATGGAGATAACTACTTTGCAGACACATATTATGGCACATGTTCAGTAAGAGGTGCTGATAGAGGAATTAATGAAGATGACCGTGTAGTTTGGTATCCATGGGTTAGTATAACATATGATGTTCAGGGTGAAATTTATAAAAAAACAGCATGGGCCGGCAGCAAATA
This sequence comes from Ezakiella sp., assembly GCA_022778715.1. Classification (GTDB taxonomy): domain Bacteria; phylum Bacillota; class Clostridia; order Tissierellales; family Peptoniphilaceae; genus Ezakiella. The sequence continues at coordinate 305,469 of JALFRW010000030.1, read as the reverse complement.
TAACACTAGACAAGTTATTGAGAGAATAACTGTTCATGATAAATGGAATAATGGACCTAAAACAAGGGTATATTACAACTATGATGATGAAATTGTAGATGAAGAACATGGACATAGTATTGGCGGAGAAATCAAAGGCGGCTTATTAAAAGAAGGTAAAATTTATAGGACAAATAAAGTTTTATCACAGGGCGTTGATAAATTAGGAATATTCAAATAAATAGAGAGCTACCTGTGTAGCTTTTTATTTATTTTATTATGAGTGTTAATTATGAAAAAAAAGAATATTATTTTTATTTATATTTTTTTATTTACTGCAGTAGTAAATATGTCTGTTAATTATGTCATATTAAATGATTATAATGGCATAAAATATGGAATGGACAGAAACGAATTTATATTTCAAAGAAATAAAAGTGAGAACTCAAGTAATGGTTTAGATTTTCTTTTAAAGTATAATGATTTGATGGTTATAGCTGAAACAAACAACAAGGAAATATTGGGCGTTTATGACCCAACTTATTTTTATTTTATTTATTCTACCAAGTTTATATCATATAATAAGCGCTATTTTTCAATGAATGATTATAAAAATAAGACTAAAACATCTATATTTATTTATCCCATTGAAGTCATTCTTAAACATGGATATGGTGGAGTAAATATAAAATACAATGAAAAAAAATATGATGCAGATATTATAAATATTTTTGACCCTTATTCAACAATTGCAGAAAATAATTCAGATGTGAAAATCGTTAAAAATTTATTTTGTCTAAATAATAGTGAAATAGATAAAATATATCTGTCGGGCTATCATAATCATGATAAACAAAAATTGAAGGAAGCTTTTTTAAAAAATGGGTTTGAACCAATTAAAACGAAAAGCAAATCGATTCTTAAAACATTTTCTGAACTTGGTGATGCGAGAGACTATGTTAAATTTTTCTTTATTTCATTCGTTTCCGTGTGTGCACTATTTTTGCTTATGTTTAATATTTATATACACAATTATTATGAAAATTTAAATGTATATGCAAGTGTTGGAGCAAAAAGGAAAGCGATTTTTATGAAAAAAGCAATTCTTTTATTTTTTCAATGTGTATTTATTTCACTGATTACGTGTTTAATAAATTCAATTTATTTGAAATCATTTAATAAATTCAGCTTAAATTTAGAATATGTACTTCAAATAGAATTTGTTATAACAGTGGCTATTTTGATTTCAATATTGATTAATTTTATATTTGCTTATAATAAAGTTAAAAGAAAAATGAGGTGGTAGTATGAAAAGCATTTATATTGTTGAAGGCATAAAAGATGTTATTAAAAATAAATTATCTTTTGTATTTCTTTTATCTGCTATTGTAGCAATAAGCATTATTAGCGTTCCGTTTTATAATAGTTTAGTTGATACAAAAGAAGAAATCGATTTAACAACAAAATATTGTTTTGAAATTGTACCACTTACAACTGAAAAAAATAGAATAAAACCTCAATTAGTTGATTTTTTTCAAAAATATGGAAATTCAGAAATAGTAAGTCAAAAGTTCAATGAAAAATATAATGTTAATTCTATTATTTTAGTTGGAAATATTATTAATGATAAAAATAGGTCAATTATTTATGCAATTCCGAAAGTTGATTCTAAAAAATTTAATAATGAATTTGGAGATGAATCAAAAAAAGTAGAAGATTTTGAACTAAATAAAAAAATTTTAAAGCGTTTAGGTTTAAATCAAGACAAAATAGAAAATTTTGATTTTTATTTGTCGAAATCTGAAAGGCTCAGCAATTTGCAAAATCTTAATTTATCAGAATCGGAAATAGAGCAAGCAATATCATCTTTAATAATATTTAAAGATAATAATAGCAATCAAGCTGTTAATGAATTGTTAGGATATTCGAATGAAAATTTTGATATAGTAATGAAAGAATACAAAACATCTGCTTCAGAGGAATTAAAATTTGTTATTAAATATGTGATGGTGTATTTGATTATTTTATTAGCATTTATTATTTTGTCATTCTATATTTATAACAAAACGATGTATGCTAAAATAAAGAACAGTTTGATTGTTAATATTTATTGTGGAGCGACTTTGTATGGAATATATATTAGAAATTCAGTTTTTATAGATTTAGTCATAATATTAAGCTGGCTAATATTAAATTACTTAAACAGATTTAATGTTGACATTTATTTTAAGGTGTTTACAGTATGTTCAATTATGTTTTTAATAATATTTAAAATTGTAGCATATGTGATGATTAAAAAGGAATTTGGTAAAATTGTTAAATGGAGAGTTGAATGATTAAAATTGAAAATTTAAGCAAGAGCTTTAAAAATGGAAATGAAAAATATGTTGTATTGCAAGATTGCAATTTCAATATGGAAAATGGAGAAAATGTTTTGATTTGTGGTGAAAATGGCGCTGGAAAAACAACACTTTTAAAAATAATTGGTTTGCTAGATAAGAATTTTGAAGGCAGCTATAAAATATACGGTGAAAACATAATCAATTTTACAAATGATAAATATTCCACTCTAAGGAACAATATGTTTGGAATTGTTTATCAGGATTATTTCCTTATTGATGATGAAACTGTGCATGAAAATATTATTATACCACTATACTATTCTTCAAAGTTTGACAAATCGGAAAGAAATAAAAGAGTAGATTATGTAATTGATTTTTTAGAGATGGGAAATATCAAAAAGAAAAAAGTCAAAAATCTTTCAGGTGGAGAAAGGCAAAAAGTTGCATTAGCACGTGCTATTATAAATGAACCCGATGTCCTGCTCCTAGATGAACCTACAAATGCTTTATCAGTTAATATGAAGCAAAAATTAAAATCATTTTTAAAAGAGTATTCTGAAAAAGGTCATAGCATCATATTGATTAGTCATGATTTAGAATCTATCAATTCAGATTTTTTTGTAAAATATGAATTGATAGATGGAAAACTTAATAAAATTTTTAAGCAGCCTTAAGGTTGCTTTTTTATTATTATTTTTTGCAAAATATTAATATATTAAATTTATAATAATTCTTGACTTATAACAAAAAAAGTAGTACAATAAAAATGATAATTAAATGAAAAATATTTCAATAAATTATCAAAATGAAAATGAAAATCATTTGCTTTATATTTTGGAGGTAAAATGAAAGAATATATAATTAAGGGCAATTTGTGTCCAAATTGTGCTAGAAAAATTGAGGATAAATTAAATAAAAATAAATCAGTTAAAAGTGCGAAAATCTTATTTGTGGATAGAAAAATTTTAATTGATTCTGTTCTGACGAAAAAAGAGATAGAAAAAATTTTTAATTTGATTGAACCAGGGATAGAGCTTGAAGAAATTGGAACTGCTTTAAAAGAGGATGAAATATTTAATTTTTGCAATTTTGAATTTCTAAGTTTATTTATTTCAGTAATTTTGATAATTCTTTCACTTATTTTTAAAAATAAATATTTATCAATTTTTGCAACGTTAATAGGTGGAGCAGTTATTTATAAAAATGCCTTTTCAGTCATTTTGGGCGGAAATGCGTTAGATGAAAAAGTTTTAATTATGATTTCTACTTTAGGAGCACTATTTATTGGTGAGTATACAGAAGGTGCTATGGTTATCGTCTTATATCGTATTGGTGAATTATTAACAGATTTAGCAGTTGATAGGGCAATGAAGGATGTAAGAAAGACGGCTTCAAGCAATGATATTTATATAAGAGTTTTAAACAATGATGGTTCTACAAGTAAAATTTTAGCGCAAAATGTTAATATTGGTGAAAATTTGATAGTAGAACCATTTGAAATGTTAGGATTAGATTCGACACTTCAAAGTGAAATTGCAGCAATTGATACTTCCAGTTACACCGGTGAAAGTGAGCCAAGATATTTTAAAAAAGGTGATATAGTGCCGGGAGGCTCGATAGTACTACAAAACAGAGCGATATTTGAAGTGGTTCGAGATTATAATAATTCACTTATAAAAAGAATGGATGACCTCGTTAAAGAAGCTGAGCAAAAAAAGAGCAAGGAAGAAAAATTTATTACAAAATTTGCGAAAGTTTATACACCTACGGTGGTTGGACTTGCAGCATTGATTTCAATTGTGCCATGGATTGGTGGCGGAGATTTGAAAACTGCACTAAATAAGAGTTTGGCATTTTTAATAACTTCTTGTCCTTGTGCTGTTGTTCTTGGAGTGCCGCTTAGTTATGCAGTTGGTATAGGTGCACTAAGTCGAAAAGGGATTTTGTTTAAGGGTTCAGAATATATCGACGCACTGAATCATGTGAAAACAATCGGTTTTGATAAAACCGGTACAATTACTGAAAATAAACTTTATTTAAAAAGCGTGGAATCATTAGGAGAATACAGTGAAGCTGATTTAAGAAAGCTGATGGCAATAGGGGAAAAGCGTTCAACTCATCCGATTGCAACAGCGTTTTATATGGATATTTCGGAAGAAGCCGAAAGTTTAAAAGAATTTCCGGGCTTGGGAATTGATTTTACATTCGGCGCAAAAGACTATAAAATCAGAGGCGGAAGCGGAAGTTTGGTCATAAACCTTTTTGAAGACGAAAACATTATTGGTAAATTCTATTTGGAAGAATCTTTAAAAGATGCCGCATTTGATGTTGTGCGTGATTTGAAAATTTTAAATGTTAAGACGATTTTGATATCAGGCGACAGACAAGACAAAGTAAAAGCACTTTCTACTACACTTGGTTTTGACCATTATGAATCAGAGATGAGTCCGAAAGATAAACTCGATATTATGCTAAAGCAAAAAGAATGCGGAAACATTGCTTTTGTGGGCGACGGTATCAACGACAGTGCTGTTTTGGAAGCATCTAATGTCGGAATATCGATGGGCAAAATGGGTTCGGATGCAGCAATCAATTCGAGCGATATTGTCATTGTTGACGATGACATAAGAAAAGTGCCATTTGCAGTTAGAGGCGCGAGAAAAATCGTTAAGAATGCAAAAATTATTTTAGGATTTTCACTTTTAGTTAAGGTTGGCATTTTAATTGCAATTTATTTAGGCGTGCAAGGCGGAATGTATCTCGCGGTACTGGGAGATGTAGGTGTAAGCATTATATGCGTGTTAATTGCACTGTTAAACAACAGAATATAATAGTTTGTAATTCGTAAACGCATTTGGATTATCTCTGAATGCGTTTTCTTTTAATATTAATAATTTGACGCCTAAGTCCGATTAAGAGCGGTGCGTTTAGAGTGCTTTTGGAAAAAGATAATGAATTTAAAGATAAAAATCGGTGTGAGGTTGCAATTCAAATTGTGAATTTAGGGCGTGCAATAAATCATATTTAGAAAAAATTGCTGAAACAATTGTGATTACAAACGAAGATAATTTTTAATATATCGAAGAAGCGTTGTAAGTAGGAGTATCGGAAGAAGATATTTACAGTAAAGCACTGTCAGAAGGGAGCAATAAAAGTCACAAAGAATAGATATCGAGATTATAGAATTAAATAAACCCCGAAGATTATCGATCGTTCAGGGTTTATTAGATTTATTTCAAAAGTTTTTTTACAAGATTAAAATCTTTTTCGTAATTATTCCCGTAGCGTGTTTTGACGTCCATAAATGTGAATTTGTCCAGCACGCTTTTTTTGTGTGAAAATGTGTCGAAACTATATTTCCCGTGATATCCTCCCATTCCGCTATCACCGACTCCGCCGAACGGCATGTGCGAGCTCGCAAGATGCATAATAGTGTCATTCACACAACCCCCGCCGAAAGAAATTCGACTTAAGATTTTATTTTTAATATCCGCATCTTCAGTGAAAATATATAACGCAAGCGGTCGAGGACGAGATTTAATTTTTGTGATGATGTCGTCTAAATCTTCGTACTGAATGATTGGCATAATCGGACCGAAGATTTCCTCTTTCATAACCTCGCTATCCCAATTTGCATTCACGATTGTAGGAGCAATTTTTTCATTTAAGTCAGAATACGCTCCACCAAAAATTATATCTGAACTGTTGAGAAGTCCTTTAAGTCGTTCATACTTTTTTTCATTTATAATCTTTGGATAATTTACATTATTTTCAGCATTTTCGCCGTTTAATTCTATGAAAGCTTTTTTGAGTTCTAAAGTAAATTCGTTAGCAATGGATTGGTGAACCAAACAGTAGTCCGGTGCTACACAAGTTTGTCCCGAGTTTAAACTTTTGCCCCATGCAATACGCTTTGCGGCAAGAGCGATTTTTGCGCTTTTATCTACAATAGTTGGACTTTTTCCGCCGAGTTCCAGCGAAACCGGAGTTAAATGTTTGGCCGCTTTTTCCATCACAATTTTACCGACTGCTTTGCTACCGGTGAAAAATATATAGTCGAACTTCAAATTTAAAAGATCTTGATTTACATATCTGTCACCTTCAATTAGGGAAATATAGTTTTCATGAAAAATGCCGGAGATAATATCTTTCATCACTTTAGATGTGGCAACTGAATAATTGGATGGCTTTAAAATTGCAGTGTTTCCAGCGGCAATTGCTCCGGCAAGTGGTGAAATGGTGAGTAAAAACGGATAATTCCACGGGCTCATGATGAGCACATTGCCAAATGGTTCAGAGTATATTTTGCTATTTGCCGGAAAATTCAAAAGCTCGGTTTTTACTCTTTTTGGTTTCATGAACTTTTTTAAATTTTTTGTAAGATATTTAATTTCCATAAGTGAAAATCCAATTTCTGAGGTGTAACTTTCAAACCCCGATTTACTCAAATCACTTTTAAGTGCATTTGAAATTTCATCTTGTCTTTTTTTAATCGCGTAATAAAGTTTTTTTAGTGCATTTAATCTAAATTCGTAAGAAAGGGTTTCTCCATTTATGAAAAATTTATACTGAGAATTTAGAATTTCATTTGTCGTCATCATAACTACTCCTTAAAAACATCTAAAATTTGTGCTCTGCTATTAAAATAGCATTTATAAACGTTGGTGCTAAAAATAAGTGTGCTAATTGCGGTTGTAATAAAGGTTGCAAACATTATTATAATTTGGTATAAAATTGCAGTGGTAGGGGCGACACCTGATAAAATTTGACCTGTCATCATGCCAGGAAGAAAAATAATCCCCATACCAAACATACGGTTTAGAGTTGGAATAAGAGAATTTTCGAGTGCATTTTGTGCAATGGTTTTGGTGGCGTTTTTTGGAGTTGCTCCAAGCATCAAGCTGCACTCGATTTCTTCCCATTTGTTTATAAAATTAGAATTAAATGTGTTAACAGATAAAGTGAGACCGGTCATCGAGTTACCTATAACCATTCCTGCGATTGGAATAAAAAATTGAGGGTTGTACCAAGGTTTAATTTTAATTACGAAAATCAAAAAGTAAAATAGCGATATAGTCGCACCGATAAATTGCGAAATGGCGATTAAATATCTGAGCTTTTTGTTTTTGATTTTGGAGTGTTTAAAAATGGTAAAAGTTGCGAAAGTGTATAACACCAAATACACGGATATAGTCATAAAAGGATTGTTTAATTCAAAAATGTAGCTAAGCACATAACCGGTTAAAATGAGCTGTAGAGTCATTCTAACCGAGGCGTACAGGAATGTTTTTGTAAGATTTGTTTTTTTAAGTATAAATACGACAACCATAATGCCAACAAAAATGAAAGCATACACTAAATTTAAGAAACTAATATCATTTACATTCATCTTTTAAGCTTCCCATTTTCAAAAGTGATGATTTCGTCCGCAAATTTGGTTGTTGCGTCGTTATGTGAAACAATAATGAGTTTGATATTTTTTTTGCGCACTAATTGTACTACATTTTTAATTATTTCAAACTCTGTTTCGTTGTCGAGAGATGCTCCGGGCTCATCCAAAAGAATGACCTCTGGATTAAGTAAAAAAAGTCTCGCAATTGCAAGACGTGTTTTTTCGCCGCCGGACAAAGTTTTTGCATCAATTTCTAAATCTTTGTCAAGCCTTACTATTTTTAAAACTTCTTTCAAAGTTTTATCTCTCGTGTCAGCTAAATCTCGAAGTTTAAATCCGATATTTAAATTATCGCGAATGGTACTATTGTAAATTACAGGAAATTGTGATTGCATTGTAATTTTGCGACGCAGGGTGATAGGAGAGATGTCCATAATATTTTTACTGTTGTAGTAAATTTCACCAGAATCCGGCGAAATTAAATTGTTCAGCAATTTTAAAAGAGTGGATTTTCCCGCACCGCTCTTGCCGTTAATCACCGTAACATCGTTATCTTTAATTATAAGGTGATCGATATTTATAATGTTTTTATACTTTATGTTTTTTAATTCAAACAAAATATCACTCCTTTATATAGATTTTATTATATTTATGATAATAAATCAATTATAGAATTTGCATTTTTTATAAATACTTTTAAAAATTTCTTTTTGTCTATATGGATTTATCTTTATATTAAATAACTATATTATCATAATTTAAAGGTAAGTTTTTATGATAAAGATTTTAATTTTCGGTAGTTTAAAGAAATTATATAAAACTGTTGAATTAATAGATGGTTTTATTAACTTTTTAAATTAATTTGCTGAGTTCAGAGCCTTAATATCTACTTTTGAAGTTTTTAATTTGGAATAGAAGATTTTCATAATATCTTAACTTTATGGATATTGAAAAATTGCTAATTTTCTTTTATAATGAACAAGTAAGGACAGGTGATTTAATGATTTCAATAAAAACTCCAAAGATGATTGAAGGGATGAAAGCATCCGGAAGAATTCTTCGTTCAGTTCATGAAGAGCTAAGCAAGATAATTGTTCCGGGAATTTCAACTCTTGAAATAGATAGTTTTGTGGAAAAGTTTTTAGCTGAGCACGGCGCAACTCCTGAACAAAAGGGATATATGGGATTTCCATTTGCAACATGCGCAAGTGTAAATGACGAAATTTGTCACGGATTTCCAAGCGAAAAGCCACTCAAAGAAGGTGACATTGTAACGATTGATATGGTGGTGAATAAAGACGGATATTTATCCGATTCGGCCTGGAGCTATGCAGTTGGCGAAATTAGCAATGAGGCAAAGCTTTTGATGGATGTGACAAAGGAAGCTCTTTACAAGGGCATTGAAGTTGTAAAGCCCGGTGCATTTTTTGGCGATATCGGAATTGTGATTGAAGAATATGTTAAGCAATTTGGGTTTTCCATTGTTGAGGATTTTTGCGGCCACGGAATTGGCAGATATATGCACGAAGATCCTCAAGTTCTTCACTACAACTCAGGTATAAGAGGTGCGAGAATGCGTGAAGGCATGGTTTTTACGATCGAACCAATGATAAATGTGGGTACATGGAAGATGAAATTAGACAAAAACGGTTGGACAGCGAGAACCGCCGATGGCAAACTTTCTTGCCAATACGAACACACGATGGCTGTGACAAAAGACGGAGTTAGAATTTTAACTGATGAGGGGCTAGATGGATAATGTTGTCGATTTAACTAACGGCAGCATTCCAAAAAAATTAGCAAATTTAGCGCTGCCACTTATGGGCACCAGCTTTTTAAACATGGCATACAGTTTGACTGACCTTTACTGGGTGGGTACAGTTGGCACAAAAGCCGTGGCTGCGGTTGGAACTTGCGGATTATTTTGGTGGCTCGCTCAAAGTATCACACTTATTTGCCAAATAGGGCTTGCAGTAAGTGTCAGTCAAAACTTTGGAAAACGAGATTTTGAAGCTGTGGATTCTTATATAAATACTGGCGTGAAACTAAATATGATAATCGCACTCTTGTTTTCTTCAACTGTATTTTTGTTTCATAGACAAGTATTATCTTTTTTTAATATTATTGACCCTGAAACACTTAGAGACGCAGAAATTTATTTACAAACGGTTAGCCCCGGATATTTCTTCTTGTTTATGAATCCAATTTTGTCCGTAATATTAAATTCTACGGGAAATTCTCGTGCCACTTTTAAAATTAACGGCATGGGTGTTATCATGAATATGATTTTAGATCCGCTTTTTATCGTGTCACTTAATATGAAAGTGTTTGGTGCAGCGCTTGCAACAGCACTTTCGCAATTGTTCGTGTTTATAGTTTATATTTATAGTGGCAGGAAGCACAAGTTTTTATACACCGAGGTAGATTACAAAAAAAATTGGGATACAAGAAAAGCTAGAGAAATTTTGGATTTAGGAATCCCGCCGGCTCTTCAATCGGCAATTCACTGTTTTATTTCAATGTATATAAATAAAATGGTAAACAGTTTTGGCTCGGCACCTGTGGCTGCACAGTCCATTGGCTCACAAATTGAAAGTATTTCGTGGATGACAAGTGAAGGCTTTTCAACAGCAACTGCCACATTTGTGGGACAAAATTATGGTGCAGGAAAACACAAAAGGGCAGATAAAGCATATTTTACAAGCATTAAAATCATGACTGCCGTTGGAATTTTTGCCACGCTTCTATTATATTTTGGTAGATATCCAATTATTAGTTTGTTTTTGCACGAAAAAGAGGCAATCGAATACGGGGCATTATATTTGATGGCGCTTTCTTTTAGTCAACTTTTCATGTGTATTGAGATAGTAGATAGTGGTGCATTTAGCGGAATATCAATGACAAAGCCGCCGTCAATTATTGGGATTACAGGAAATTTGCTCAGAATTCCACTTAGCTACGCGCTGATACCAAAATTTGGAATAGTTGCAATTTGGATTGCAATAAGCTTTTCGAGTGTGTTAAAAGGCATAGTATCATTTGTCTGGTTTAATATTTTAAAACACAGAAGATTGGATTTGAAGAAAAATGCAAATTAAGTGTAGAAATTGTTCGGTAGGCTGTATGCTTACAATCGAAAACGGTATTGTGACGGGAAACCGTTGTCCCAGAGGACTTTCATATACAAATGGCGACAATAAATCTATTTTTTACACTATGATAAAACTTAAAAATGCATCAATAGGAAAACTTAGTGTTAAAAGTGACAGAGGTCTAACTGATGAAGAAAAAGAAATATCGGGAGAACTGTTAAGCGGTATAATTCTTGAACCCCCAATTGAGGCAGGCAGCGTGGTTGTTAAGAACTTGGGAAATAGGGGTATAAATTTTATCGCTCAAAGAAAAGTTGTAAAAGGAAAATGAGGAGGAAGTATGAAGAGATTACTTGCTGTTTTAATGGCAACCACTTTACTATTTGTTGGTTGCAAAGGAAATAATAGTGACAAGGCTGATATAAACGGAATTATGGAGGATGATTATATGAAAAAAGAAAACGTTGAAAAGAATTTTAGTGCCGATGAAATTAAAAAATATCCACAGCTTCAAGAGTTAAAAGCCGGAGATGAAATTGCAATTTTGCATACCAACATGGGCGATATCAAAATTAAACTTTTTAGAGAACTCGCACCAAAGACTGTTGAAAATTTCACAAAGCATATTGAAGACAAATATTATGACAACGTTATTTTTCACAGAGTTATCAAAGATTTTATGATTCAAGGCGGTGACCCTGATGGAACCGGAATGGGCGGGGAAAGCATTTATGGTGAAGGCTTTGAAGACGAATTTGTGCCAAATTTAATCAATATTCGCGGTGCACTTTCTATGGCAAACACCGGGCAACCAATGTCAAACGGCAGCCAGTTTTTCATAGTACAAAACTCAAATGTACCTAAAGAAACAATGCCGCAATACGAAGCTTATGTAGACTCAAGCTATGTGAACGACACATGGAAAAAAATGTATTTAAACTTTGGCGGAACTCCTCACCTAGACGGACACCACACAGTGTTTGGACAAGTGGTTCAAGGAATGGATGTTGTAGATGAGATTGCAAATGTTGAAACAAACGAAATGGACAAACCAAACGCAGATGTTGTAATTAAATCAGCAGAAGTTATAAAATTTAAATAAAATCCTAACCGAGCAAGCGATATTTTTGTGAGCTCGGTTTTTTTAAATTTATTTTTACTTGAATAATCAGTATAATTTATTGTATAATGTAAAAAGGTGAAAATATTGGATTTAAAAGATAAAAGGGCAATGATTATAGCCGCAGATACAGATTCAGAATCTCCGCGTCAAAAAGAAAACGTGGAACTTGTAAAAAGTTCGGGCGCTATTCCTGTTTTGGTAGAAGTGCAAAAATTGAATAGGATAAATCCGAAAACTTATTTTGGTTCAGGTAAGCTTGGATATTTTGCAAATGTTGCCGGTGAAATGAATATTGATCTGGTTGTGGTTTGTGAAGATTTGAGCCCATCGCAGCTTGAAAATGTTAAGGATATTTTTGATTGCGCTGTGATAGATAGATTTGGATTAATTTTGGAGCTTTTTAACGAGCGTGCAACCACAAGTTTTGGTAAACTGCAAGTGAAACTTGCAACTTTGTTATATATGTATCCACGTTTGCGCGGCATGAGAAAAGATATGGATAGGCAATATGGAGTGGTCGGTATGAGAGGTGGCGGCGAACAAAAACTTGAACTCGACAGACGTGAGTTAAGAAGGAGAATCGATAGGATTCGTGCTGAGATTAAAGCGGCAAAAATTGTGGAGGATACCAAGTCTAAAAGAAGAGTCGAAAGCAGACTGCCGATTATTTCATTGATTGGTTATTCAAACACGGGAAAGTCGACGCTTTTAAACAAGATTTTAGAGATTTCCGAAGTGGACGATTCGAAAAAAGTTTATGCGGACGACAGATTGTTTGCGACTTTGGATACGCACGCAAGAAAGATTAAATTGCCTAACGGCAGCGAGGCTATTATTACTGATACTGTTGGTTTAATCAGCAATTTGCCACACCAGCTGATAGATGCTTTTACATCTACACTTTCAGAAATTAAAAAAGCCGATTTGCTCGTTCAAGTTTTTGATATGTCAAACAAGAGTCTTGATATGGAACTGTCCACGACGGAAGAATTGATTGAAGAACTTGGAATTGGTGACAAAACTGTTTTAAAAGTATATAATAAAGCTGATAAGGTAGAAAATCCTCATATTTATGCGGATGCAGATTTGGTGATCAGTGCTTTTAATGAGGACGACGTTAAAAAAACTCTTGTTGCGATTGAGGAAAAACTTTTTGGAAGAGCGACGACAGAAACCAAATTTTTCAGTTTTAATGAGCAAAATATTTTGAGCGATTTTTTAGATACTCATGTTGTGCTAAAGACGGAATATGTTGATAATGGCACGATTGTAGAGTATAGAAATTTTGGTGATAGTTATTAGGAATTTCAAATCAGTTTCTTCCAAAGAAGAATATAAATTCGAAATTAAAAAGTCTATTTTTTTCTCTGAGGCGAGAATTGTGATGAACTTGGAAGAAGCAGAGGAGTTTATCGTAGAAGTGAGAAACAAACATCCGAAGGCAACGCATCATTGCTATGCTTACAGCATAACAGAAGGGGGACTAAAGCAAAAGGCTGAGGACGATGGTGAGCCGGGCGGTACAGCCGGACTTCCAATTTTAAAGGCTATCACCATGAACCATTTAGAAAACTGTATGATTGTGGTTACCAGATATTTTGGAGGAATTAAGCTGGGCTCAGGAGGGCTTACACGTGCATATATGGCCGGTGCAACCGAAGTGATCAAAAAAGCCGGAATCCGCGAGTTCAAATTATTCTACAACGTTGAAATAGAGCTGACTTATGATTTATACGATATTTTTCTGGATTATCTCATCAAAAATAATATAGAAATTTTGGATACGGTGTTTGACGCAAGCGTAAAAGTGACAGTGTCTATTGGTGAGGAGTTTTGCAACGCTTTTAAAGAAAATGTGCTTAATATGTCTTCCGGTAAAGCAGAGTTCACGATTTTAAAAGAGGTTAGAAAATGAAAAACCCTAAAATAGAAATAAAAAGAATACAAAATTTTTTGATGGATACGATTAGAAATACCGGGACAGACGGCTATGTGCTTGGGATTTCCGGAGGGCTTGATTCATCTGTATTATTTAAAATAATAGATGGTTTGCCCATTAAATTTATCGCCGTGAAAATGCCGATTCACTCAATTCGGGAAGATGAATTCGATGCGGATACGCTTGTAAAAGATGCAAAAGCTGATATTTTAAGAATTGACCTAACGAAGATCTATGACGATATGCTCGCTTTAATGCCTGATTCCGGGAACAATCTTGCAAACAGCAATTTAAAGCCAAGGCTTAGAATGAGCACTCTTTATCACATAGCGCAAACAAATAATTTGCTGGTTATCGGTGCAACGAATAAGAGTGAATATTTGACGGGATATTTTACAAAGTACGGCGATAGCGGAGTGGATGTTATGCCGCTACGTGAATATTTAAAATTTGAAATTTATGAAATGGCTCGTGTACTTAGTGTGCCAGATTCGATATTAAATAAACCTCCATCGGCAGGGCTTTTTAAAGGGCAAACCGATGAGGAAGAGATGGGAATTAGATATAAGGATTTGGATGCGTACCTGTGCGGGCAAAATGTTGACGAAAAAACGAAAAATATTGCAGAGAATATGTTATTAAAAACAAATCACAAAAGAAATATACCAATTTTTTATAAGAGAGAGGAAGAATAATATGTCAGGACATTCAAAATGGAATAACATTAAAAATAAAAAAGGCAAAGAAGATGCAAAGAGAGCGCAAGCTTTTACAAAGATTGCAAAATACATCAGTGTTGCGGTTAAGGAAGGTGGAGCAAATCCGGATTTTAACCCAAGCTTGAAAGTTGCTATAGACAAGGCAAAAGCTGTTAATATGCCTTCAGACAATATAGAAAGAGCAATCAAAAAGGGAGCCGGTGAACTTGAAGGCGTAAATTACGAAGAAATTACCTATGAAGGATATGGCGGAGAAGGTGTAGCAATCATGGTTCACTGTTTGACAGACAACAGAAATAGAACGGCAGCTGATGTGCGCCATGCTTTTGAAAAACATGGTGGAAATTTGGGAACCACAGGTTCGGTTTCATATATGTTTAACATGAAGGGCTATATTGTTATTGAACAAGACGAAGACAGTCCAATTGATTTAGATGATCTCATGCTCGAAGCAATAGATGCCGGTGCAGAAGATGTACAAGGTGATGACGATGTGATTGAAGTTATCACAGACCCGAAAGATTATGATGCTGTAAAAGAATTCCTAGATTCAAAGGGACTCACTTATGCAGCTTCAGAAATCACATATTTACCAGACAATGAAATTGAAGTATCAGAAGATAAACAAGCAAAGATTGAAAAACTAATTGACGCTTTGGAAGAACTGGAAGACGTCCAAGAAGTCTATCACAACATGGCAGAATAATATGCAGAAAAAATTAAAGCCCGTCACGTACGGGCTTATACTTTTACTAATTTTTTCATTTTTAGCGTCAGGAATCTTAATTACTGGCTTCAATCCACAAATTTACAAACATGCATATAATAATAATAAAGAAATCGCCGAGTTTAGCGGATATGACGAAAATACTTATCTAAAAGAGATAGATCGCTTAAAAGTTTATCTTTTTAACTCACGAGAAAATGACAGACTATTGTCGGCTGTTTATTCTGAGGACGAAGTTGCACACATGGTGGATGTTTACTATTTATTTAGGCTTCTTAGAATAATAAATGCTATTTGTGTTTTGTTGTCTTGTACAATTATTATAAGATATCGCAAGAATCTTGCTGCAATTGATATAAGCAGACGTTGGTATTTGTTTATATTAATTCCGCTATTTTTAATTTTACCTGTATTTATCAATTTTGATGCATTTTGGATAAAATTTCACAAAGTCCTATTTAGAAATGATTTATGGCTTATGGACCCGGATGTGTCTCTTATGATAAATCTGTTGCCAATTGAAGTTTTCTATTCAATATCCGTGGGTACAATTATTTTATATCTGGTGGCAATTGTAATTATATGTTTAATTTTTAGGTATTATGCAAGGAGGGAAAATGGAATTTAGAAAATATTTTGACCATACCAATTTGAATCAAAATTCCACAAAGGCGGATATAGACAAATTGATTGATGAGGCAATAGAGCTTGATACGAAGAGCGTTTGCGTAAATCCATGTTATGTGATATACGCAAAAAAGCGTTTAAAAGACACGGACATTAAAGTTTGTACGGTGGTTGGATTTCCTTTGGGAATGTCCACCACCGAAACAAAACTGTTTGAAACCAAGAATGCAATAGAAAATGGCGCAGATGAAATTGATATGGTAATAAACATCGGAAAACTACTAGACAAAGATTATGATTTTGTGTATAATGAGGTAAGTGAAATTAAAAAATGTTGCGGAAAAAAGATTTTAAAATGCATTATTGAAACGGCACTTTTAAATGATGAAGAAATTATTACCGCTTCAAAACTGATTTCAGATGCGAAAGCCGATTTTGTAAAAACTTCAACCGGTTTTGCCAAAAGAGGGGCAAGCGTTCACGATATAGATTTAATAAAAAGTGCTGTAAGTGGGGAAACGAAGATTAAAGCGGCAGGGGGAATCGGCACGAAAGAATATGCCAAAGAGCTTATAGCTCATGGTGCATCAAGGATAGGTACCAGCAGAACAAATTCAATTTTAAAATAAAATTACGATACTTTACGAAGAAAAGCGGGCTTTTTAGCCTGCTTTTTTATTTATTTATTTTTATCCGGCAAAAGAGGTTGTAAGGTGTGGAAATTCAACTATTTGTATTGTAAAATATAGATAAGTGGAGGAAAGTGGATAGAAGTGGTAGAAAGTGGTGATATTATGGAAGACAATTCAATAAAAACTTGTATGTTAGGTTCCTATGACCACACTGTAGACACCAAGGGCAGACTAATTGTGCCGGCTAAACTTCGTGAGAATTTAGGCGAAAGATTTTTTATCACAATTGGACTTGATAGGTGCTTATTTGCGTATAGTTTAGAAGAATGGTTCAAGTTCCAAAACCACATTGCATCATTGCCGCTTTCGAAAAAAGATGCCAGACGTCTTCAAAGAAGCTTCTTTTCAATGGCTGCTGATGTTACTACCGATAAGCAGGGAAGAATTTTAATTCCGGCAAAACTCAGAGAATATGCAGGAATTTCAAAAGATGTAATTCTTTTAGGACTCGCAAACAGAGTTGAAATTTGGGACAGCAATAGATATAACGAGTACAACGATTTGGAAGAAAATTTAGATGAACTTGAGGACATCATGGAAAAATACGATTTGGGAGGAACATTTGATGGAGTTTAAACATATAAGCGTTCTTTTAAACGAAACAATTGATTCTCTTAAAATTAATCCGGCAGGGCTTTATATGGATGCAACTGTTGGGGCAGGTGGACACAGTTATGAAATTGCAAAAAGGCTTACCACTGGAAAGCTTGTTTGTATCGATCAAGACGAGGACGCACTTAAAACTGCCAAAGCTAATTTAAAAGAATTCGGGGAAAATGTGATTTTTGTGAAGGGCAACTTTAGAGAAATGAAAAAGCTCATGATGCCATTAGCACTTTTTGGGTTTGACGGAATTTTGATGGATATCGGAGTTAGTTCATATCAGTTGGATAATCCGGAAAGAGGATTTACTTTTAAAGAAAACACGAGGCTTGATATGAGAATGGATAAATCAAACGAGCTTACAGCCGAAAAGATTTTAAATGATTATGAAGAAAAAGATTTATATAAAATTTTTAAAGAATATGGTGAGGAAAGGTTTTCCGGAAGAATTGCACAAAATATTGTGAAAGCAAGAGAAAAAAAGAGAATCACCACCACATACGAATTAAATAAAATAATAGAAAATTCAGTTTTAGACAAGCAAGATATGAAAGTAAAATCGATTATGAGAATTTATCAAGCTCTCAGAATTGAAGTTAACGACGAGCTAAATGCACTCAAATTTGCAATAGAAGATGCTATGTTTTTACTTAAAAAAGGCGGCAGACTTGCGGTTATTTCTTTTCACTCTTTGGAAGATAGAATTGTAAAAAACGCTTTTAAATATTTAGAAAGCGACTGCATTTGCGACATAAAACAGGCGATTTGCACTTGTGATAAAGTGAAAACCGGCAATATTATAACAAAAAAGCCGATTATGGCGACAGATGAGGAAATAAAAAACAACAATAGAGCTCACAGTGCAAAGCTGAGAGTGATTGAGAAGGTTTAGGAGGAATTATGACAAATTTAGCTTATAAGTATGAAGTTATCGAAAACACTTCAAAAGAAAGAAGACCTAAGACGCAAAATAGAGCTATCACTCGGAGAGTTGTTTTAGATGCAATTTTATTAAGCATGTTAGTTATTTTTTGTTCGTTTGCGTACATAAACGGTAGGGCAAGAGTTACAAAAATACAATCAGACATAAATTCTACTAAATCTGATATTGCCGTTGTGCAAAAAGAAATTGATATAAATAATGCAAAGTTAGAACAAATCAGGTCATCAAAGTTAGTTGAAGAAAAAGCAAAAACTTTGCTTGGAATGGTTTATCCAACGGAAGAAGACAAAATTTATATTAACTCCAAAGAAACTGAACAAAAGGCATACGCAAAAGAGAAAAATGGTATTATAGAGGCGATGATCAAGTAATGATAAAAAAGCAAAATATAAAAACGAAAAACAAACTAAATAGAACAAGAGTTCTCGTATTAGGGTTGTTTTTTGGGTGCTTTTCTTTATATGTGCTATACACTTTGTTCAGCGTGTCGGTGTTAAGAGGTGAAGATTTAAAAAAAGAAGCACTCGCACAATGGACTAAGAGCTACAAGGTGAAAAATTCGAGAGGCGAGATTTTCGATAGAGACGGGGTAAAACTCGCAGTAAATATTCCGGCATACAATGTTTGGTTAAATCCAAAGGAATACAACGGTTCAAATGCTAGTAGTAATGTAGTCGGCGGAAATGAAAATAAAGAACAATTTATTCAAAAGGTTTCAGAAATTTTTAATGTGGATAGCGATGAAATTCTGGATATTTTAAGTAAGGATAAACGCAGAAAAATTGTGCAGTGGGCAGATAAAGAAACAATCGATAAGCTTGAAGAAGTTGGCGAGTTTGACTGGAAGGGTCTTGAAGTAGAAGAAGTACAAAGACGATTTTATCCGGATGGAACTTTGTACAGCCATATTTTAGGATTCACCAATATTGACCAAATTGGACTTTCAGGAGTGGAATTTAGTATGAACGAAAGTTTGATTGGCAAACCTGAAACGGTAATCAAAATGACAGACTCATACAACAAGGTTTTGCCTTTTTCGCAAGAAAAAACTTTTGGTGGCAGTGGATACGGCGATGTAGTGCTTACAGTTTCAGACAAAATCCAAAGAATCGCCGATAAAGAAGCAAAAAAAGCACTGGAAGAAAACAACGCAAAGAGCGTATCAGTCATAGTTATGAATCCAACTAATGGGGACATTTTAGCTATGAGTGACACAAATATTTATGATAACAACAATCCTCGTGAACCAAAAGACGAGGCACAAAGAGAGGAATGGAAAGACAAAACAGACGAAGAAATGGTGGCTGAGTGGCAAAAAAATTGGAACAACCTAAACGTTAATGTTCTCTATGAACCGGGTTCCACTTTTAAGACGGTTACGCTCGCTGCTGCAATTGAAGAAGGTGCAGCTGATGATTCCACAGAACTATTTTGTAATGGTATGGTCACAGATATTCCCGGTGTTGTACTTCGATGCGTTCGATGGCAAAATCCGCATGGTAGGCTTAATATCACAAGTGCATATGCTGAAAGCTGCAATGTTGCATTTATACAAATTGCAAGACTTCTTGGAAAAGAAAAGTTTTTAAAATATATTCAAGCATTCGGCTTTGGCGAAAAAAGCGGAATTTATTTAAACGGTGAGCAAAGCGGGATCGTGCCACAAACTATTAATGATATGACTCCTGTTACACTTGCAACCGCAAGTTATGGACAGGGGGTTGCAGTTACAAATTTGCAAACAGTTATGGCAACAGCGGCTGCTGTTAACGGCGGATATTTATTAAGACCCAGAATTGTTAAACAGATCAAAAATGGGGAAGAAATTATAAAGAGTTTTCCGGTAGAAATCAGAAGAAAAGTGATTAGCAAACTCACTTCCGACAAAATGAGAGAAATTATGGAAGTGGCTGTAAATCAAGGAAACAAGCTGGCTCGTGTGGAAGGTTACAGAATTGGAGGCAAATCAGGTACTGCTATGATTCCTGAAAACGGTAAATATCTTGAAAACAAATATGTTGCTTCATTTGTTGGAGTTGCACCGATTGAAGACCCAAAAGTGCTCACACTCGTATCTGTCGAGGAACCGGGAAACGGTATTCCATATGGTGGTACAATCGCGGGTCCTGTTTTTTCAAAAATCATGTCGCAAATTCTTCCGCTCATGGGAATAAATCCTGAAACTCAGGTTCAAGATAAGGAAACGGCACAAAAGATAGTGCCAGATGTTATCGGGCTAACTTTAAAAGAGGGTGCTGAAAAGCTAGGAGAAGTAGGAATTAGATTCCATATTGAAGAGACAGATGTTATGGAAAATTCAATCATAGAAAAAATAGAGCCGGACGTAGGGACAGTGATTGTGGACAACAGAATTGTGAAACTAAATGTTCGCAATTTAAAACCGGAAGAAGAAGTGCCAAATTTCATGGGACTAACGATTGAGGAAGCAAAAGATTTGGCAATGAAGCGAAATCTAACAGTTCACATTTCAGGCGAAGGTGTATGCATTTTACAATCCGTTGAAGCCGGAAGTGAAATTAAGGAAGGCATGGCAATAGATTTAAATTTTGCAGAGGATTAGTATGGATTATTTGTATATGTTAGGGGCTTTTATATTATCTATCATTTTGGGTAAGCCGACAGTTAATTATTTGAGAAAACTAAAAATGGGACAAGAAATAAGACAAGAAGGTCCAAAAAGTCACTATGTGAAGTCAGGCACTCCAACAATGGGTGGAATTTTTATAATAGCTACTTATGTAATTTGTGCCATTGTCTACATGATTTTAAAAAAAGGGGACTTAAAGACGGCATTGTTTTTAATGGTGGCCCCAATTTTATACGGGCTAATCGGTTTTTTAGATGACTATGAAAAAATCACAAAAAAGACCAATCTGGGTCTAACAGCAAAACAAAAAATATTTTTGCAAATTTTGTTTGCAGCGCTTATCACAATTTATGCAAGATTTGTTTTAAAATTCGATACAGTGATCGAACTTCCATTTACCAAAAAAACTTTAGATATTGGAATTTTCTATTATTTAGTTATGATTTTAATGATAACTAGCTCTACAAACGCTGTTAATTTAACCGATGGCCTGGACGGACTGTGTGGCGGAGTTAGTGCTGTTGTTCTTGTTGCAGTTGGTGTTGTATCAAGAATGTATGATGCGAGCGAGGTTCAATATTTTTCACATATTTTGTCCGGCGCACTTTTAGGATTTTTGGTATATAATATCTATCCTGCAAAAGTTTTTATGGGTGATACCGGTTCGTTATTTATTGGGGGATATTTAGCAACAGTGTTTTTGCTATTAAAGCAACCACTACATTTAATCTTGATAGGACTCGTTTATGTGGTGGAAACACTTTCAGTAATAATTCAAGTACTTCATTTTAAGAGAACGGGCAAAAGATTTTTCAGAATGGCTCCAATTCATCATCATTTTGAAATGAAAGGATATCAGGAAAATAAAATTGTGACGGCATTTGTGTTTGTCACATTTATAATCGCGTTAGTTTACATTGGTTTGTCGAGGTATGGCATATTATGATTTTAGTAATGGGACTTAAGAAAACCGGTCAAAGCATAACTGATTATTTGACCAAACAAAATAGACCTTATAGCGTCTACGATAGAAAAGAAGAAGTACTCTACAGATACGAAATTATGGGTGTTAAAACTTATAGAGATGATGAAATCATTGACGACCCATCTATAGACTTGGTGATTAAAAGCCCAGGAATTCCGCCTTACGAAGAACATATTAAATATTTTAAAGAAAGAGGAGTTAAAATTATTTCCGATATAGAATTTTTCTATACAGAATTAATGCCAAAAAAAGTAATAGCTATAACTGGTACAAATGGAAAGACAACTACTACGGAAATGATTTCAGAACTTCTAAAAAACGAAGAACCTATAACTGCCGGTAATATAGGAATGACGATCTTTAACGGAAATCGTTCACAAGACGATATTTATGTGCTTGAACTATCCAGTTTTCAACTTGAAGACACACATGAATTCAGGCCAAACGTGGCAGTGCTTTTAAATGTCGAAGAAGACCACTTGGATTGGCATGGCAGTTTTGAAAATTATAAAAAAGCAAAGTATAAAATTTTTGAAAACCAAACTTCTGATGATGCACTTATTATTTGTGCGGATACAATTAATGAAAATGAAATTCACACTAAATCAAAAGTGTACAAATATTCGGTTATCAAAAAAGATGGAATGAACGCATATATAGATAATGGTAAAATTGTAATTAATAGAGACGATTTTTGTGTTACAATTCCAATGGAAAAACTTAAGTATAAAGAAATGCACAACATCGGCAATATGATGGCGGCAATTTTGGCAGCAAGTTTTTACGGAATTGATGCTGAAACAATTGACGATTTTTTGGAAAATTTTAAGCTGGATTTTCACAGAGTGGAAACTGTCGGATTTTATAGAGGAGTGAAATTTATCGATGACTCTAAAGCTACAAACCCGTCAGCAACAGTTTCTGCACTTATTAATATGCCGGATGAAACGATTTTACTTTTAGGCGGATTTGATAAGCAAACGGATTTCACAGACCCAATCACTTTAGCCGGTAGAAAGATAAAAAAGATGATCTTTTTTGGAGATATTAAAGAAAAATTGAAAAATACCTCTGATACACTCAATGTTACAAACTATATTACGGCAACAAATATGAAAGACGCTTTTAACAAGGCGGTTGAGATTTCTGTAAATGGCGATACGATTTTGTTAAGTCCGGGTGCATCAAGTTTTGACGAATTTAAAGGCTATGAAGAGCGTGGAGATTATTTTAAGCAACTATTACAGGATTTAAAAGATGGAGAAAAATAATTTAGTTCAATTAAGACCAAAATTTGATTATGTTTTACTAATTGCAATATCTATTTTGGTGTTTGTAGGCATTTTGATGGTTTATTCTTCAAGTTATCCTGTAGGCATCAGGGAAATGGGAGATGGGCTTTATTTTTTTAAAAGACATCTCACTTTCGTGGCTCTAGGAATTTTTGCAATTATTGTGTGCAGGATTATTCCGATGAGTGTGTTTCAAAAGTATAGCGGAGTTTTGTGGGTGTTGTCTTTTCTTTTGTGCTGTGTGCCATTTGCACTCGGGCAATTTAAAAACACTTACAGATGGATAAGGCTAGGAGGATTTAGTATGCAGCCAAGTGATTTTTTAAAAATCTCGGCGGCACTATATTTTCCGAAAATTTTGGATACAGAAGCTAATTTCAAATATCCAATTTATAAACACATAATTTCACTCGGATTTATCATGTTAAATGCCGGACTTGTGTACGCACAGAAAGACTTATCAACAGCAATTGTAATCGCTGCAGTGCTATTTGTAATGTATTTTTCAACTACGATGAAGCTTGGGGAAATTGTGATTTATGCTGTGGTAGCACCACTTGTAATATATTCAATTGCAAGTAAAGGATTTAGGTCAAATAGGCTTGCTGCATTTAAAGATCCATATTCAATTAAACTAAATGGAGGCTGGCAAATTTTACAAGGCATCTACGCAGTTGCAAACGGAGGACTTTGGGGCGTTGGAATTGGAAACTCCATTCAAAAATATTTCTATCTTTACGCCGCATATTCAGATTATGCGTTTGCAATTTTGTGTGAAGAGCTTGGGTTTGTACGAGCAGCAATGATTTTGCTATTATATGTATTTATAGCGTTTAGATTAATTAAGCACGCTACAAGTATGCTGGATACTTTTTCGTCTACGTTTTTAATTGGTATTGCCGCATATATTGGACTTCAAAGTATGATTCACATGGCCGTTGTGGTAAATGCAATTCCATCAACTGGTATCACTTTGCCTTTTATCAGTTATGGCGGTACGTCAACATTGTCTTTTTTTATTATGGTGGGTCTTGCATTTAATGTGCTTAAATCGAGCCCCAGAAAGGTTAAGAGTATTTAGATGATTTATTTTGTAAGCGGAGGTGGGACAGCAGGTCACATTTATCCCGCAATTTCAATAATAGAAGCAATTAAAAAGTTAGACGCGGATTCAGAGTTTTACTACGTTGGAATCTCGGGAAAGTTAGAAGAAGAGATTGCAAAAAGAGAAGGAATAACTTTTTTGCCGATCGTTTCAAAACCTCTTGCATTTCGATCGCCAAAAAAAACTTTTGCCGGTATCAAAGCTTTTTTCAAGGGTGTAAAAATAGCGAAAACGCATATTGACAAATATAAACCGGACGCAGTGATTTGCACTGGCGGATATGTATCAGGGCCGATTGGATATGCTGCACACAAAAAAAATGTGCCACTTTTTATACACGAATCGAACGCATATCCGGGCAGAACTACAAAGTTTTTGGACAAATTCAGCAAGATTACATTCTTGCCATATGAAAGTGTGAAGAAAGAGTTTAAAAAAACAGAAAATAAAATTGTTGCAGGTACTCCAATCAGAAAGGGTTTTAGCGCAATTAAAAGCCCTCTAAAAGAAAGACATATAGTGCTTTCTTTTGGAGGAAGCGGCGGTCAAAAGACTTTAAACGATGCTATTGCTGATATTTTTAATAAAAACAAGAGCATGCCTTTTGATTGGATTCATATTTCAGGAAGAGATTGGGAAAAAGAATTTGAAGCCGCGACCCCGGATTTGCCAAAATATGCAACAGTTTACTCATATTATCACGATTTTTACGATTTGATGGCTAAAGCAGACCTTGTGATTTGCGGTTGTGGTGCGCAAACTTTAAATGAAGTTAGTGCAATGAGAAAACCATCTATTTTAATCCCTAAAATGTATGTAGTAAACAATCATCAGTATTTAAATGCAAAAAAATATGAAGATGAATCCGCCGGCAAGATCATAAAAGAAACCGACCTAACAGGGCAGAGGCTTCTTGATCTTGTAAAAGAAATGTTGGATGATCCGAATAAACTAAAACAGATGGGCGAAAATGCAAACAAATTATATGTAAAGGATTCAGCGGATATTATCGCAAAATATATTTATAAGGAATTGGTATAACATGAAAAGAATGTCTAGAAAGGAAAAGAGAAGATTACAAAAAGCTCGCAATGCAGGGTTAATTATGACTATATTTTTTTCGCTTTTGATGACATTCTTTTTATTTTATTCAAGTTTTTTCAACATCGTTAATATCGAGACTGTGGGAAATGAAAAGACAAGTGCAAGTTTACTTATAAACACTTCAAAGATTCGCTTTGGTGAAAACATTTTAAGAGCCGACACAAATTTAGCGGAAGAAGAAGTGCTTAAACTTCCGTACATTAAAAGCGTCAATATAACAAGGCAAAACAGAAATACGGTTAGGATTTCTGTGGAGGAAAGAAAAGAAATATTTAGTGTATTATCAAATGGACTTGTTTACATCTGTGATGAAAACGGAAGAATTTTAGCAAAGAGCAATATATCGAGCGTATATCCAATTGTGAAGGGCGTTGATTTAAAGGATTATGAACCCGGGCAAAATATTTTTGAGGAGAATGAAGAACTCAATGATTTAAAAACAATTATTGACACGGCTTATGAACTCCAACTTTTGGATTATTACTTAGAAATTAGAATTCAAGACGACAAAGAATTTGGACTGACAAGAGTTGGCGATATTAGGGTAGATTTTGGAACGGCAGAAAGAGCTAAAAACAAATTAAACTTTATTGAAAGAACGCTGGAATCGCTAAATGCTAAAGGTAAAGAAACTTCCTTAATTAAGCTGAATACAGACCCGCCGGTTACTTTTTTAAAGGATGAGCAAAATGCGGAAGAATAAGATATTTTTAATTGTGGTTGCGATTTTTTTAGGCGTTTTAATCGGGATTCAAATTAGAACTATTAATAAAAACACTACGATTAAAACTGAAAAGGGAGTTGCAAGGACGAGAGAGCTACAAGAACTTTTGGCTAAAGCAAACTCAGAAATAGAAAAGCAAACCAAACAAATTGAAGATTTAAATAATAAATTAAATGAAATAGATAATAACAGTAAAAATAAAAGCGATGAAACAAAGTATTTGTACGATGAGATAGAAAGATTAAAAATATATGCGTCCTTAACAGATGTGAAGGGAGAAGGGCTTGAGATTACGATTTCAAAGCCAATGGGACTTACAGACACGGCTTCTGACCCTGTGTTTGATAATCCGGACTATCTTTTAAAACTCGTCAGTGTACTAAACGCAGCGGATGCTGAGGCAATTTCTATTAATAGTGAACGAATTAGCTCTTATTCAGAGATTGAGAGGGCAGGCAATCACATTCAAATAAATGGCACTTCAATTGCAATGCCGTATAAGATAAAAGCAATTGGCGATTTTGACACCATGAAATCTGCTCTCTTAATAAAAAACGGAATAGCGGATAAATTTAAGTCATTAAACGTGACTTTTAATATCACAAAAGAAAATAATTTAACGGTAGAAAAGATGAAAAAAATACCGGAGTTGAATTATTCTACAAGTGTTATAAATGAAGAAAAGAATAAATAATGTATTTTTGCTTTTGCTGTTCATTACAGTAGGACTGCTTGTAACAGTAGTTTTAAAGCAAGACGTAAAGAACGATATTCCGCTTAGTATTGAGAGAATAGATAATTTAAATCGCGAGCTAGAGGTTAGTAAAAATAAAATAAAAGTCAATAATGAAATAATTGAAAAATTAAATTTAGAAATAGAAGAAAAAGAAAAACTAACGGACGAGGAATATTTAAAAGAATTTTTAAATGAAGAGATATATCGTTTGGAGATTTTATCAGCCGAAAAGAATCTGAAGGGCAAAGGAATTATTATAGAATTAAACGATGCAAGCGATGAAGCTTTCGCATATTCAAAATTAGGAATAATTCACGATATTGACATTTTGATTTTATTAAATGAGCTCAGAGCAATCGGAGTAGATGCAATTAGTATTAACGATGTGAGGGTATGCGCAGATTCTGAGATTGAATGTCTTGGACCTACAGTTAGAATTGATAATATTTCAAAGGCAACGCCATTTATAATCAGGGTTTTGGGCGATAGCGAAAAGCTTTATGCAGGAATGACAGATAAAAATTCCTACTTACATCTTTTAGAGTCAGTCTATAAAATAAATGTTAAAATTTATAAATGGGATAATGTACAAATTCCAAAAAGAATAAGGAGGGGTAAATGACAATAGTATTAGTGGGGACACTTTTGGGTATTGTAATTGGATTATTTTTACCATATACTTACAACACAATATATAGTTTATATGTATCAGTTGTTATTTTAGCATCATTTGACTCAATTTTGGGCGGAGTGAATGCTGAGCTTCAAAATAAGTTTGATATAAAAATATTTTTGTCCGGCTTTTTTGGAAACACAATGATCGCAGTTCTCCTTACTTTTTTTGGCGACAGAGTTGGTGTGCCAATATATTATGCGACAATTGTGGTGTTTGGCAGCAGAATATTTAATAATTTTGCAGAAATTAGAAGAATTTTGATAAAAAAATTAGAAAAAAAGAAGAATATGTGATATAATGTAAATAAATTTATGGAGGAATAAGATGATAGATTTTGATATGGATGTTGATAAATTCGCCAAGATTAAAGTGATTGGAGTTGGCGGAGGCGGAAACAACGCTGTTAACAGAATGATTGAATGCGGAGTAAAAGGCGTAGAATTTATCGCTTTAAATACTGACAAGCAAGCTCTACAGTCCAGTAAAGCTGATACCAGAGTTCAAATTGGTGAAAAGATCACGAAAGGTCTAGGTGCAGGAGCAAACCCAAGTATTGGTGCTCAAGCTGCTCTAGAAAATAAGGACGAAATTATCGACCATTTGAAAGGCGCAGACATGGTATTTATTGCAAGCGGTATGGGCGGCGGTACTGGTACCGGTGCAGCACCTGTTGTAGCAGAACTTGCTAAAGATATGGGAATTTTGACAGTCGGCGTAGTTACAAAACCTTTCACATTTGAAGGCAGACAAAGAATGAAAAACGCTGAAACAGGTATCAACGAACTTAAGATGAAAGTGGATACTCTTGTTACGATTCCAAACGATAAACTTCTGCAAATTTCAGAAAAGAAAACTACAATGAAAGAAGCTTTTATGATGGCAGACGATGTTTTGAAACAAGGTATTCAAGGCATTTCAGATTTAATCTCCGTACCAAATTTAATTAATCTTGACTTCGCTGACGTTAAAACTATAATGGCAGACCAAGGTATCGCCCATATGGGCATCGGATTTGCTCAAGGAGACAATAGAGCAAGCGAAGCAGCTAAACTTGCAATCGAAAGTCCGCTCCTCGAAACTTCAATTGACGGTGCAAAATCTGTACTTATCAATATTACCGGGGGAGAAGATTTGGGAATGCTCGAACTTAATGAAGCCGCAGATTTCATTAGACAAGCTGTCGACCAGGATGCTAATATTATTCTGGGTGCCGGAATTGACGAATCACTCGGCGATTCAATTAAGATCACCGTGATTGCGACAGAATTTGGCGACAAGGAAAACAAATCTGAAGACGAAACTCAAGGAGAAGAAGAAAAGGATGAAGGCAAAGACAAAAAAGCTAAAGGGTTGCCTTGGGAGTTAGATATTCCGCCATTTCTTAAAAATTAATTAGCATATGTTTAGGTCCGGATATGGTGTTTTCTATTTTCGGACCTTTAATAATTTGGAGGTTATTATGTATTGTCCAAAATGTGGATATAGCGATTCAAAAGTTGTCGACTCTAGACAATCTGAAGACAGAAAGACCATTAGGCGCAGAAGAGAATGTTTAAGATGCAAATTTAGATTTACTACTTATGAAAGATATGAAGAAACTCCAATTCTAGTCTTGAAAAAGGATGGTACAACCGAGGAATTTGATAGAGAAAAAATTTTACGCGGACTCATTCGTTCAGCTGAAAAAAGACCGGTTTCGATTGAGCAAATGAACGAAATCGTGGATTCTATCGAAAAGGAACTTTCAAATTCAATGACTAAGCAAATTAAAAGTAATAAAATCGGAGAACTGGTTATGGATAAGCTAAAAGATGTCGACGAAGTTGCTTATGTTAGATTTGCAAGCGTTTATAGAAGTTTTAAGGACACCAAGAGTTTCTATGAAGAACTAAAGAAAATGTTAGAGGATAGTGGGAAATTTGATGAAGAAAAATAAAATTAAATTAGCAGCTTTCGATATGGATGGAACCCTTTTAGACGGGAAAAGTCGTATTACTAAAAACACAGAAAGGGCGCTTAGATGTCTTATCGAAAACGGAATTAGAGTAGCTTTCGTGACGGGAAGAGTATATGTGAGTCCGCTTGCTTACGCACGTATACACAATTTAAAAGTTAGCATCGCCGCAACGAACGGCTCTTTTGTGTGCAATGAACAAAGGGATACTCTGTATGAAGCTACACTTGACAAGAGCACTGTTAAAAAGGTGCTCAATTTATTAAAAGACAAGGATTATTATTTTCATTTGTATCCTATAGATGGGCTTATCACTAGTGAACAAAACTCTGAAAATCCGCTATCTAAAATTGAGGGCAGAATGCCAAGAGGAGACGAGGATGAAATGAGAAGAGTGATTTTGCCGTTTGACGATTTATACAATGTGAAAGATAAAATTTATAAAATTATTATTATTTTTAAAGAACCGGAAGATAGATTAGAATTTAGAAAACTTTTAGATTTTGACGGAGTTTTTAACTCGTCATCGTGGTTTAATAATACAGAAGTGACTTCACCCGAGGGCACTAAAAAGCATGGAATTGAAGCTTTAATGAATCACTACGGATTTGATTGGAACGAAGTGGCAGCTTTTGGTGATAACGAAAATGATTTGCCGATGCTAAACTCAGCCGGTAAAGCGTTTTTGATGGGCAATGCTGACGAACACATTAAAAAAATGACTGATGCAAAAGTGATTGGCAATAATTACGAAGAAGGTGTTTATAGAGCACTTGTAGAGGAGTTTAAGTTAGAATGTTAAATATAGTTTTTTTTGAGCCGGAAATTCCATATAACACCGGAGCAATTGCAAGAACATGTGCCCTCACAAACACAAGATTGCATTTGATTAAGCCGCTTGGTTTTGATATTAACGAAAAAGCGGTGAAACGTGCGGGACTTGATTATTGGCCTCTTGTGGATCTAAATGTGTATGAAAATTTTGAGGAATTTTTAGAAATAAACCCTAAAATCACTTTGTACTGTGCGACTACGAAAGGGCAAAAATTATATTGTGATGTCCAATTTAAAGATGAAGACTTTATAATGTTTGGTAGAGAAACCGCTGGACTGCCAAAAGAAATTATGAAAAAATATCACGATTATTTAATTACAATTCCAATGATTCCCGAATTAAAAAGAAGTCTCAACTTAGCTAATTCAGCCAATATTATTCTCTATGAAGCTTTAAGACAATTAAATTTTCCGTTCTATAAATAAATTTAAATCACTATTATTTTTGTTAACGTTGTGTTAGAATATAATTGATATTTATTAATAAGGAGTTTCTATGGAAATTGCAATGAATGTTATATGCGGCTTGGGCCTATTTATTTATGGTATGACCCTTATGGGCGAAGGTCTACAAAAAGCCGCAGGCAGTAAATTAAAAGCAATTGTTGGAGCGCTTACAAAATCTACTTTAAGAGGAATTTTGGTTGGAGCACTTGTAACCTGCTTGATTCAATCTAGCGGTGCTACCACGGTTATGGTTATTGGATTTGTAAACGCAAAGATTATGACACTAAATCAGGCGGTTGGAGTAATAATGGGTGCAAATATCGGTACTACAATTACTTCATTTATTATTGCACTCAATTTAGGACAGTATTCTCCAATTTTAATTGCAATTGGTACAATTTTTTATTTAATGGGAAAAACTCGTTCCACAAAATCAATTGGGGAATCAATATTAGGGTTCGGACTTTTGTTTTTGGGAATAATGACCATGGAAAAAGGTTTAAAACCACTCAGTAATAATGCCTCTTTTGTTGGATTTATGCAACAATTAGATTCGCCAATCTTGGGCATGATTATTGGTATTGTTGCAACTACGGCACTACAAAGCTCATCGGCATCAATCGGTGTTATGCAGGCACTCGGCATGCAAGGCTTGATGACCATTGGCGCAGCATTCCCAATGCTACTTGGTACTAATATCGGAAGCACCACGACTGCAATTTTAAGCTCGCTCGGCGCGCACAAAACTGCAAAAAGAGCGGCGCTTATCCATTTCTTATTTAATTTAATAGGGTCGATAATATTCTTAATACTATTTCTTTTATTTAAACCGTGGTATGTTGCATTTATGGATAAACATATAACGACGGGACTTGCGACTCAAATAGCAGTTTCTCACTTTGCATTTAATCTTGTTAACACAGTTTTATTCTATCCATTTACAAATCTGCTTGTAAAAGTGACAGAAAAAATTATTCCGGGAAATGACAAAGATGATGAACCGGTTACAATCTATTTAGACCAAAGAATTTTACAAACTCCATCAATCGCAGTTTTTCAAGCTACAAAAGAAGCGGAAAGAATGTCAGAAATGGCTTTGGAATCTTTAAGAGAATCGGAAGCACTTATGACAGAACAAGGGAAAAGTGCAAACTACGATAGCATTATGGATAGAGAACTGATAATTAATAAGATGCAAAGGGAAATTACAGCTTATTTGATTGAGCTGAGCCATGCCTCTCTTTCAAGCGAACAGCATAAAGATGTGGACGATTTGTTCTATGTGGTTAGTGATATTGAAAGGTGCGGAGACCATATTAAAAACATTGCAGAACTATATGAGGATATTGAAAAGGACGCAATAGTTTTTGATGAAATTTTAAAAGATGAGATGAAGAGAATGTTTGATGAATGTGCAAAAGCACTAGAGACTTCTATGAAAGCCTTTGTTGAAAGAGATATAGAGCTTGTGAACAAAGTTTTCAAAATTGAAGACGGCGTGGATGAAATGGAAGATGAATATAGAGCTAAACATATTAGAAGACTTTCTAACAAATACACAGATGCACTCCCGGGAATTATTTTTTTGGATTGCATTTCAAATTTGGAAAGAATTTCTGACCATTCAAATAACATTGCAAATTATGTTCAAAACAGAATAGATGATTGATAGATCTTAGATATAGATTTAATGAATAATTTTTTCAGAAAATTTAATAAATTCCTATTGCAAAAGATAGTTAAAAATGATACAATGTAATTACAAGGGAATAGACTGGTTGATTTCAAACGGGAGAGATCGCTTTATGCGGCGCCGAAGGTATAATAATAACCTTAGAAGGACTCAGGTAAAAGGACCGTTCGATGGACAGACCTCTGGAAAGATATTTATTCACCGAAGGAGCAATCTTAAAAAGAGAATCTCTCAGGTCCAAGATACAGAGCCATTAGGTTCTGTATTTTCGTGTATAAATGACATTGTTATGGATTTCCTTGAAAGTTAAAGTTTTTGTAAACTATAGAACTCTAACTTGGGTAATATTATAATAAGAAATGTTAAGAGGAGGATTAAATGTACGACGTAATAATTATTGGAGGAGGTCCAGCAGGTCTAGCTGCAGGATTATACGCTTCCAGAGCAAAATTGAATACTATTATTGTGGAAAGAGAAAAAGCCGGTGGACAAATCGTTATTACAGACGAAGTTGAAAACTATCCGGGCTCAGTTGAAAATGCTTCAGGTCCAAGTCTCATAAAGAGAATGAGAGACCAAGTCGACAATTTTGGTGCGGAATTTGTTCTTGACAGAGTTGAAAAACTTGAACTCGACGGCAAAGTTAAGAAAGTTATCGGAAAAGACAACACTTACGAAGGTAAGACAGTTATTGTTGCTACAGGTGCAACACCAAGAAAAATTGGTTGCCCGGGCGAAGCTGAATTCGCAGGACGTGGTGTAAGCTACTGCGCAACTTGTGACGCAAACTTCTTCCAAGACATGGAAGTTTATGTTGTAGGTGGCGGCGACTCAGCATTCGAAGAAGCAATGTATCTTTCAAAATTTGCCAGAAAAGTAACTATTATTTATAGAAAGTCATTTGAAGAAGCAAGAGCTGCAGAAAGCATTAAAGAAAAAGCAAAGAAAAATCCAAAGATTGAATACATCTGGAATGCAGAAGTTGTAGAAGTCAAAGGCGATGGCATTTTAACAAGTATCATTATTGAAGATACAAATACAAAGGAAAGAAGAGAAATCGAAGCAGACGAAAATGACGGCACATTCGGTTTATTCGTATTCGTCGGTTACCAACCGAAGAGCGACCTTGTAACCGATATTCTAGATCTTGAAAAGGGATATATTGTTACAGACGAAAATATGCACACAAATATTCCGGGAGTTTTCGCAGCCGGAGATATCCGCAAGAAAGAATTAAGACAAGTTGTGACAGCAACAGCTGACGGTGCAATTGCCGCAACTCAAGCTGAAAAATATATAAACGAACATTTTGAATAATTTTGAGGGAGGTTTTGAAATGTTAGAATTAAACAAAGACAATTTTGAACAAGAAGTTAAACAAGCTGAAGGCTATGTATTGGTAGACTTCTGGTCACAAGCATGTGAACCATGCAAAGCTCTTATGCCACATGTTCATGCAATGGAAGAAGAATTCCCGAGCGTGAAATTCTGTTCATTTGACATTGCAACAGGCAGAAGAGTTGCTATTGGTGAAAAGGTTCTAGGTTTACCTGTTATTGCTATCTACAAAGATGGTGAACAAGTTTACAGAGTAGATAAAGATGAAGCATCAAAAGAATCAGTAAGAGAAATGCTTGAAAAAGCAAAATAGTTTTTAACAAACTAAATAACAAACCCAATTATAATCTATAGAATTAAGAAGTTTTTAAGTTGATATTTGACTGCCTCTTTGTGAGATACGATTAGGCGGTATAAATATAAAATCAAGTTTTTTAAGGAGGTGAATTTATGCGTCTCGAAATTGGAAATATTATCATTAAAGATATTCAATTCGGTGATAAAACTGAAATCAAAAATGGCACATTGTTTGTTAACAAACAAGAAATCATTGATTTAGTTTTAGAGGACGAACACATCAAGACAGCTGATGTATTTTTAGCTAAACCAGGCGAATCAGTAAGAATTACACCTGTTAAGGATGTTGTTGAACCACGCGTAAAGGTAGAAGGACCAGGCGGGGTATTCCCAGGCGTATTGTCAAAAGTTGACATCGTTGGAAGCGGAAAGACCCACGTATTAAAAGGTTGTGCAGTTATGACAACCGGTAAAATCGTTGGATTCCAAGAAGGTATCGTTGACATGACAGGTCCAGGTGCAGATTATACTCCATTCTCAAAAACTCTAAATATTGTTCTGAAAGCAGATCCTATCGACGGACTAAAACAACACGAACATGAAAAAGCTCTCAGATATGCTGGATTTAAGACAGCTGCATATCTAGCAGAGGCTGGAAGAAATTTGGAGCCGGATGAAACTGAAGTATATGAAACATTGCCACTAATGGAAGGAGCAGAAAAGTTCAAAGGACTACCAAGAGTAGCTTATGTACAAATGCTTCAATCCCAAGGATTACTTCATGACACATATGTGTATGGTGTTGATGCTAAACAAATCGTACCAACAATCCTATACCCAACAGAAGTATTCGACGGAGCAATTATCAGTGGTAACTGCGTATCAAGCTGTGACAAGAACCCAACTTATGTTCATATGAACAATGAAGTTATTAAGAATTTGTACAAAATTCATGGAAAAGAAATCAACTTTGTAGGTATGATTATTACAAATGAAAATGTATATCTAGCTGACAAAGAAAGATCTTCAAACTGGACAGCTAAATTATGCAGATATCTTGATCTTGACGGAATTATCCTTTCACAAGAAGGATTCGGCAACCCGGATACTGACCTTATCATGAATTGCAAGAAGATTGAAAAACAAGGCGTAAAGACAGTTATTATTACTGACGAATATGCCGGAAGAGATGGCGCTAGCCAATCACTTGCTGACGCAGATCCGCTAGCAGATGCTGTAATTACCGGAGGAAACGCAAACGAAGTTATCGATCTACCTGCTATGGATACAGTTATCGGTGACGATCAATATGTTGACATCATCGCGGGCGGTTTTAACGGATCACGCAGACCAGATGGCTCAATTCAAGTTGAAATTCAAGCTATTACCGGTGCTACAAACGAAACCGGATTCAACTATTTAACCGCAAGAGGAAAATAGTTAAAACAATTTTTGAAGTTTATCTTCAAAACCATTTCATTCATTTAGTTGAAAGGAAAAACACTATATTTTTAAAGGAGGAACCATATTATGTTATTTAATGATAACACAAAAGTCGTCATTATTGGCGATAGAGATGGTATTCCAGGACCAGCTATGGAAGAGTGCATTAAGACGACTCCGGCTGAAGTAGTATTTAGTGCTACCGAATGCTTCGTCTGAACCGCTGCAGGAGCTATGGACTTGGAAAACCAAAACAGAGTTAAAGAAGCCGCAGATAAATACGGTGCTGAAAACATTGTTGTATTGTTGGGAGGATCAGAAGCAGAAACAGCAGGATTAGCTGCTGAAACTGTTACTGCAGGCGACCCAACATGGGCAGGTCCGCTCGCTGGAGTCTCGTTGGGACTCAAAGTGTACCACATTTTAGAAGAAGAAGTAAAAGCTGAAATCGATCCTGAAGTTTACGATGAGCAAATCGGAATGATGGAAATGGTTCTCGATGGGGATGCTATCAACGCTGAAATTAAAGCGATGAGAGACGAACATTGTAAATATCTATAGATTATAAAGAAAGAATAACCTTTTTGAAAGGGGGTAAGTTAATGGGAGAAACAATTAGAGTTGTTCACTATATTAACCAATTCTTTGCAGGTATCGGCGGAGAAGAAAAAGCTGATATCAAACCTGAAGTAAGAGATGGCGCTGTAGGTCCTGGTAATGCTTTAAAAGCAGCATTCAAAGGTGAAGCGGATATTGTTAAGACAATTATTTGCGGCGACTCATATTTTGGTGAAAATATAGAAGAAGCAAAAAAAGAAATTCTCGCTATTGTTAAAGATATAAACCCTGATTTATTTGTTGCAGGACCGGCTTTCAACGCAGGTCGTTACGGTGTAGCAGCTGCTACAATTACAGATGCTGTACAAAATGAATTAGGAATTCCGGCTGTAACAGGTATGTATATTGAAAACCCTGGTGCAGATATGTTCAAAAAAACTGTGTACATCGTTTCAACTGGTAACTCAGCTGCAGCTATGGGTAAGGCAGTTCCTGTAATGGCTTCACTCGCATTAAAACTTGTAAAGGGTGAAGAAATTGGCAGTCCTGAAGAAGAAGGCTACATCGAAAGAGGAGTTAGATACAATTTATTTAGCGACAAGAGGGGTTCTGAAAGAGCTGTTGATATGTTGCTAAAGAAATTAAAAGGCGAAGAATTTGTAACCGAGTATCCAATGCCTAACTTCGACAGAGTCGATCCAAACCCGGCAGTTAAAGATTTATCTCACGCTAAGATTGCACTTTGCACATCAGGTGGTATTGTTCCTAAGGGAAACCCTGACCATATTGAATCTTCATCAGCAAGTCACTATGGTGAATACGATATTACAGGCGTAGAAGATTTAACAGAAGAAACTTATGAAACTGCTCACGGTGGATATGACCCAGTATATGCAAACGAAGATCCAGATAGAGTTTTACCGGTAGATGTTATGAGAGAGTTTGAAAGAGAAGGGGTTATTGGATCACTTCACAATAAATTCTACACAACAGTTGGTAACGGAACTTCAGTTGGCAATGCTAAGAAATTCGCAGCAGAATATGCTAAGAAATTAAAAGAAGACGGCGTTGACGCAGTTATAATGACCTCTACCTGAGGCACCTGTACACGTTGCGGTGCAACGATGGTAAAGGAAATCGAACGTGCCGGTATTCCGGTAGTTCACATGTGTACAGTTGTTCCTATTTCTTTGACAGTTGGTGCTAATAGAATTGTTCCTACAATTGCTATTCCACACCCACTCGGAGATCCAAAAATGGATAAGGACGAAGAATACGCATTAAGAAAGAAACTTGTTAGAAAAGCACTTGATGCCCTAACAACCGAAGTCGACGGACAAAAAGTCTTTGACTAAGTCTTGACTATATTAAAACCGGGGGCACATTACCCCCGGTTATTATTTTATGGAGGTATTATATTGAGTTATTCAGTAAACAAAGGCAGTGGTTATGTATTAATTCAAGCACCAGATATGGTTCTTCATAATGGTACTACTCAAACCACAGAAATGGTAGTAAACCCAAACAGTGAATATTTAAAAAAATTACCGGAACATTTAAGAACATTTGATGAATGTGTAGCATATTTACCGAATCAAGTATATATTGGAAATCACCGTCCGGAAGAATTAGACGAAATTCCGGAACCTTGGACCAATTACAAAGTTGAAAATGCAGACAGACATGGACATTTCGGCGAAATTATGCCACAAAAAGAATTCATTGGTATGCTCAAGATGGTTGATGCTTTCGACCTTGTAAGACTTGAACACGAATTCTCAAATGAATGTAAAGAAATGCTCTTAGAACATCCTTTAATCGACAACAAACATGCTGAAAGATTAAAAGATGGTTCTGATATCGAAGAAATTGAAGATTTAGTAAAAAATCACGGTGCTGAACCTTTAATGAATGACAACAAACTTGTTGGTTGTGTAAAGAGAGCACATGATGTTGACCCTAACTTAACTGCTCATATCTTGTTTGAAAACTTAGTAGTTAAAGCTTCAGGAGTTCTAGCTGCTGTAAATTGTATTGCAAAGAGCGGATTCGATCCACTGGAAATTGACTATGTTATCGAATGCTCAGAAGAAGCTTGTGGAGATATGAACCAAAGAGGTGGTGGTAACTTTGCAAAATCCATTGCTGAATTTGCTGGACTCGATAATGCGACAGGCTCAGATATAAGAGGATTCTGTGCAGCTCCATCACATGCACTTCTATCAGCTTCATCACTTGTTGCTGCAGGCACATTTAAAAATGTTCTCGTTGTAGCTGGTGGATCAACCGCAAAACTTGGTATGAATGGTAAAGACCACGTTAATAAAGGGCTTCCAATAATCGAAGACTGCGTTGCAGGATTTGCTACAATTATCGGTGAAAACGATGGCAAAAATCCAATTATGAGAAACGACATTGTTGGTCGTCACACAGTTGGAACCGGTTCTGCCCCTCAAGCAGTTATTCAATCACTTGTTACTGATCCGCTTGATGCTGCTGGACTGAAAGTAACAGATATCGACAAATTCTCACCGGAAATGCAAAACTGTGATATCACAAAACCGGCTGGCGCAGGTGACGTGCCGGAAGCTAACTACAAGATGATTGCAGCTCTCGCAGTTAGAAAAGGCGATTTAGAAAAGTCTGAATTAAAAGAATTCTCAAAGAAACATGGTTGGAGAGGTTGGGCTCCTACACAAGGACATATCCCTTCAGGTGTTCCGGCTCTTGGATTTATGAGAGAAGATATGCTTGCAGGTAAAATGCAAAAAAGTATGATTATTGGTAAAGGAAGCTTATTCTTAGGAAGAATGACAAACTTATTCGACGGCGTTTCAATTATCATTGAAGCAAACGACGGAAAGAAGGGAGAAGAGTCACAAGGAGTTTCTGAAGATACTATTAAGAAGTATGTTGCAGAAGCTATGAGAGAATTTGCGGCTTCTTTTAAAGCTGAATAGGGGGTTATCATGTCTGAACAAAACATCAAAAAGATGATTGCCGAAGTATTTGAAGATATTGCGACAGGCATTGAAACTGGCGGATTTGGCAAAAAGGTAGTAGTCGGCGTTACTACAATTGGCTCCGAACACGGAGAAGAAAATGTAATAAAAGGCGCTGAAAACGCTCAAGCAAAAGATAAATCTATCGAAGTAGTTCTAATTGGTCACAAATGTGATTCAAAATTAAGACAATATAATGTTGAATCTGACGAAGAAGGCTACAGAGTTATGGAAGAACTTTTGGACAGTGGCGAAATTGACGCTTGCGTTACAATGCACTATAGCTTCCCGATCGGTGTAAGTACGGTTGGAAGAGTTGTAACTCCGGCTTTTGGAGGAGAAATGACTCTTGCTACAACTACCGGCACATCTTCACCACACAGAGTTGAAGCAATGATTTTAAACGCGATTGCCGGTATTATTACTGCTAAATCAATGGGTAATCCACACCCGACTCTTGGAATTCTAAACGTTGATGGTGCAAGACAAGTTGAAAGAGCACTTAAAGAATTGCAAAAAAACGGATACGAAATCAACTTTGCAGAATCTAAGAGAGCAGACGGCGGTTGTGTAATGAGAGGAAACGATCTATTAATGGGTACTCCGGATATCATGGTTACTGATACTTTAACCGGGAATTTATTAATGAAGATTTTCTCAAGCTATGTAACAGGAGGAAGCTTTGAAGCACATGGTTACGGTTACGGACCCGGAATTGGCGAAGGTTATGACAGGTTAATCTACATCATTTCCAGAGCAAGCGGATATCCGGTTATTGCAAACGCAATCAATTACGCAGCACGCTGTGTACGTGGCGAAATCAAAAAATTGGCTGTTGATGAATATAAGAAAGCTGAAAAAGCAGGTTTAAAAAAGATTCTACAAGAACTTGAAGAGGCTAACAAAAAAGCTTCAGCTCCAAAAGAAGAAGTTACTGCTCCGGAAGCGGAAATCACTGATGCTTCAATCGGCGGCATTGATATCCTCGAAATGGAAGACGCAGTACAAGCTCTTTGGAAAGAAAGAATTTTCGCATCTAGCGGTATGGGATGTACCGGTCCGGTAGTAATGGTTAATAGTACAAAACTGGAAGAAGCTAAAAAAGTCTTAGCAAAGGCAGGATTCATTGCTGAAGAAACAAACTGCTAAAATTTACTGTATTTTTGTGATTATACCGGTGCTTTTCAATTTGATTTTAATATTTGAGTTATAGTTACAAAAATTGATTATTTTGTAGTAAGAATTAATAATGGCTTGCCAATATGCCAATTTCGCAAACATTATTAAATAACTGAATTATAATTATATTAAAAGAGAAGAATACGTTTCTTCTCTTTTTTTGATCTATAACATATGTTACAGAAACATTTTATAAAGATACATTAAGTATAAATAATAGATACAAAGTAATTCTTTTTGACATATATAAAGCTTTATTGCAAGGTAAGCAATAATTTATTGAATAAACAAAATACAATATACACTTCTTGACTTTTAAAAATTTTTATATTACAATTATAACGAAAACTAATTACAACGGAGGTTTTTATGAAAAAACTAATATCAGTTTTACTGGTGCTTTTTATGTTGGTAGCATATGTACCGGTAATTAACGCAGAAGGCGAAAAAATTACAGGAATTTCAATTGATGGTCAAAACCTTGGATTACAAGCGACTAAGACTGTCAGTAATAAGGGTGGAGAAATAAGAGTTATAGTTTCTACTGAAAATCTTGAAGATTTAAAATGCATGCTTCAGTTTAATGGCGATAAAAAGCCTGTTGAATATTATGATAGTGATGTTTTAGGGTATGAAAGCAAAAAACTGAAAGACGGTTTTTTGTTAACTATCAATTTACCTGAAAATAAATCTGAAACAGATAAAGAATATTTATTTAGATTTAAAGCTACAAGCTATAATGATGCCAGTTTAAAGTTAATTGTTTCATCAGAAGAAGAAGTTGATAATCCCGGAGATGATGTTGATAATCCTGACAATCCGGATAATCCAAAACCGGGGGAGGATATTAAGGATTCAAAAATTCTAGGATTTTCAATTGATAACGGAAGTTTAGTTAAGACTTTTAGTGAAAATATAAAAAACGAAATCAAAACTTATAAATTAAATGTTTTGACTCAAAATGTAAATAATATACAAATAAGATGCAAAGCTAATGGTATATATACTACATCGGGAATTACATCTGCTATTAAAAAAATTGATGACAACAAATTCGAAGTTACTTTAGTTGTCCAGGAAAATTATGCTAAAAGTTGTAAAAAATACGAAATTGAAATAGGTCGCGGAGATATTCCGGCTGATTATTCTGACGGCATTAAATTAAATATAAATATTGATGGTACTGAAAATAAGTGCACAATACAAGATGATGAAGATCCTGCTTATGAAAGAACAACTATAATCTCCAGAGTAAGTGATACTGAAAATATCTCCGAAGATGTTCTAAATATGACTTTAGACTCAAAAAAACAAGAAAAAAAATTATTTCTTACTTTGATTAATGGCGATCTTTTAAAAGATGGAGATTTAGATGCTCTCGTTAAAAAGAACGGTCAAATTGATAATTCTATAAAGGTTGTATTTACGGGAGAAAATAATTCCAGAATAGCAACATTTTCTTTCCCCGAAAACACGACTGAAAGTGATATCACTTATGAAATAACTTTTATGATCAAATATAAGATGCAAAATAATAAAAAAGTTACTATATTGCAAAATAAGAAGTCGGAGGAAATTGACAATTGTTCAATAGATTTATTTATACTGACAAATGAAAATATTCCTCTTAGTGGCGGTTCTATTGGCGCTTCAGTTTTTGGAGAGAACATAGATCTGAAAGGATTGAGCTTGAAAGTCTTTGATGCAGAAGAAGATATAACAGATAGTTTAGAAATTACAAATTTTGTCGGCAGAGATGATGTTGCAACAAGTACTATAAAGCTTAAAGAAAGCAGTGTAGATAAAAATTATACAGTTAAATTGTATTTTAACGGAAAAGAAAAATATTCTCAAGATGTAGTTCAAAACAAATATGGCAGCAACAATGATTCTTTTATTTTTGAACCAATTAGATCATTTAAATATGACAATAAAATAATTGTTGAATTTGCACATGATATTTTTGAAGCATATCCAAATGCTTTAAAGGAAAATACTGAAATTGCTTTTGACGGAACAGCCGTGGTAGATAGACGAGAAAGTAAATATGTTCAAGCTGAACCAAAATTTGAAAAAATAAAAGAAAATGATATGGTAGAAATACAGGGTAACAAAATAGTGGTAACTCTGGCTGAGGAAAGAGAATTTAAAAATACTCCTCAAATAAGATTTGGATTTAGAACTATGTTTAACGATCAAGGTTTTTATAACGGCAGAAAAGATAATCAAATAAGAAGGTACTATATAAATGATGGTAAAGCAATAATTCTTTCTGCTGAATTTTTAACAGATTCTGTTTTACTTTCAAACGGCGGTGATGTAGAGCTTAAGGTAAACGGACTAGACTTGACAGATGATGAACAAGTCAAAACCTATACAAGAGCTAAAATTATAAAGATTGAAAATTTGAAGAAGGATAGCGAGCAAACTGAAATAGCTTACAAAGTGGAAGGAAAAGGAAGTGAACAAACACTAAAATTCACATTACCGAAAAATATTTCCAATAGGACTGAGTCATATTCAATAATGCTCTCAACAGATGGACGATTGTATCTATCCGACATTAATGCAAATTATATGGACAGATTGAATTTTCTTGTTGTGTCTGTTTTACCGGAAGGTAAGAATAAAGATGATATGACGCTTGGATTTGCAAGAATTCACAGCTACGGCACAAATGGTGGCAGTGATGAGGCACCTGACATAACGCATACAATTCCGCCAATAGGACAAGAAAGCAAAAAAACTTGGATTACTATATATGGAACAAATCTTAAAAACCCAATGACGAAGGTAAGAGCTAAAGCTGAAGTTCCGGCGGGAAGCGGTAAATATGTATATTGGTATCCGGTTAATGATGGGACACAGGACAGTGGCGATAAATTTATTATGGTTGGAGTAAGCAAAGGTTTATATGGCAGAGGGAATGTTCAAAGGCTTGAAGTTATTGCACCACGCGGATATAGAGGAGATATGACTTACACTTATGAAATTGCTATAGACGGGGTGCATTATGATAGTGAAGTAACAACAACAGTCCTGCTCAAAGATGATGGGGAAGATCCAGGAGTTAGGAAAAAACACGAATTTTTTGTTCGCAATCTTCCAATTAAATATCAAGATGAACAAGGAAATGAGATAAAAGATTCGGAATCCCTCTATGTTATGAAAAATATGCCGCTAAGGGTTGTAGGTATAGATAAAGCTCCTACTATAGAGGGCTACAAATATAAGGAATTAAAGGGATTAAATAGCGATCTTACTCCGGAATTGGCAAAGATTGAGTTATTGAAAAAGCTTCAGGAAGACGGAAAAATAACAGATGAGGAAAAAGAAGAATTAACAAAACTTTTGCAATGGGTTAAGGGTCATGAAAATATTGAGTTTGATACAATTATTGGCGATATGGAAGAATTAATTTTTGTCTATGAAAAGACCGAAAAAGAAGAGCAAAACCCGGAAGTTGAAACTAATCCAAACAGACCGCCAGTTGAAAGTTATCCAAACAGACCGCAAGTTGTAAAATATGATAATGGCTATATATCAAAGAAAGAAAATAAAATTTCAGAAAATAAAAATGAAATTTCAAAACCAATTTTAAGAAGTGCAAAATTTGATATAAAAGATCCGATTTTACCAATAGAATTGATTGATATTCCGGAAGACAAATATGGTGAAGCTATAAAAAATATGGTGCGTCGTGGAATTCTTGTGGGCACAAGCAA
This sequence comes from Ezakiella sp., assembly GCA_022778715.1. GTDB lineage: Bacteria > Bacillota > Clostridia > Tissierellales > Peptoniphilaceae > Ezakiella. The sequence continues at coordinate 261,591 of JALFRW010000030.1, read as the reverse complement.
ATTGGAATTTTCACCTGAAGTTCCTATATCAAGAGCAATGTTAACTGAAGTTTTAAGAAGAATGGCGGTAAATAAAAGTTTCGACAACAATATAAAATTTAGCGATATAAATGATGATGCTTGGTATTCAGATTCTGTAAAGTGGGCTGCATTTAACCATATAGTGAATGGTTATCCGGACGGATACTTTAGACCAAATAAAAAAATAACCAGAGAAGAATTTGCTGTAATAATTTGCAGACTATTAGATAGTTTAAATATTCAATTACCTGAACAAAATGAAATTAACATATCTAAATATGAAAATCTTCCAAAATGGAGTAAAGATGCAATAATAAGAATGGGTAAACTGGGTTTAATTGAAATTGAGCCTACAGGTGAATTTAATCCAAATAGTTTTATTTCCAGAAAAGAACTTGCATTTGCAATTGACAGAATAATTGAATTCACATTAAATAATTAAAAAAGAGCGGTATAATACTTGCAAGTATTATGCCGCTTTTTTAAGATAATAATTTTAATGAGATTATATTTTTTAGAATATGATTAGAAATTTAAGTTGTAAATATAGTTCAATTAAAATATTTAATTTTTTTTGTAAAAAATAAACAAGCAAATAAATGGGCGTACCAATTAGTATTTAGGTTTGAGTATTTTTTAACATAGAAGATGAACATAAAATGAAATCATTATATGTTTAATTAAACGTGAACGAACATTAGAAATTAATATAAAAATTGAAAAATTATGTGTAAATATTATACAACTCTTATATAAAAAGTTTATATACTGACATTTACTGTTGCAATTTTTAAATGTGATTTGAAAAGCAGTTATAATAGAATTATTTATTAAAATGTGTTATAATAAATTAATTGGAGAATTTATTCAACTAAAGGAGGAAGCAAATGAAAGTTGGTATTAATGGATTCGGGAGAATTGGAAGAGATGTTGCGAGAATTTTAATTGAAGGAAATTATCCTGATTTAGAGCTCGTACAAATTAATGCAAGCGGAGATATGGAAGATTTAAAGCATTTGTTCAAATACGATAGTTTATATGGCACTTTGAATAAAGATCTTAAGGTTGATGAAGATTCATTCGTAGTTGATGGGAAACGTATTAATTTTTCACACGAAAGAGATCCGCAATTAATTGATTGGTCAGCAAATGGTGTAGAAATCGTCATTGATGCTACAGGTGCTTTCAAGGATAAGGAAGGCCTTGGCAAACACATTCGCGGTACTGTTAAGAAGGTTATTTTAACAGCTCCGGGTAAAGGGCTCGATAACACAATTGTTATGGGTGTTAATGACGACACTTACGATCCTGCGACCCAAAATATTATTTCAAATGCAAGTTGCACTACAAACTGCCTTGCTCCGGTTGCAAAGGTTATTGAAGATTCATTTGGAATCAAGAGAGGTCTTATGACAACTGTTCACTCTTATACAGGCGACCAAATGCTTTTAGATGCAAGGCACAAGAAGGATAGAAGAAGAGCCAGAGCTGCAGCTTTATCAATGGTTCCTACAACAACCGGTGCTGCAAAGGCAGTGACAGAAGTTATTCCTTCACTTAAGGGCAAGTTAAATGGTTTTGCACTTCGTGTTCCAACTCCTACAGTTTCAATTGTAGATGTGGTTTTTGAGCTAGAAAAAGAAGCAAACAGGGATGATGTAAATCGTGCTTTAAAGGAAGCTTCAGAAGGTTATATGAAGGGGATTTTGGGATATACAGAAGATGAACTTGTTTCAATTGATTTTAAGGGATGCGAACTTTCTTCAATTGTGGACTCAAAGCTTACAATGGGAATAGAAAATAATATGGTTAAGGTTATTTCTTGGTATGACAACGAATGGGGTTATTCTACCAGAGTTGTGGATTTAGCGGTTATGGTGGCAAGAGCTGATAAATAAAATGAAAAGAAATGTTACAGATTTAAATGTTGAAGGCAAGAGAGTTTTAGTTCGTGTGGATTTTAATGTGCCCATGAAAGATGGCAAAATAACAGACGATTTTAGAATTGTGTCTTCACTAAAGACGATAAAGTATTTAATTAATAAAAAGGCAAGAGTTATTTTGATGAGCCATTTGGGCAGGCCAAAGGGCGAATATAAGAAGGAATTTTCCCTATTTCCGGTCAAGGAAAGACTCGAAGAACTTTTGGGTCAAGAAGTGGTGTTTATTTCAACTGTGGACCCGGTGAATGATTGTACTCTTGCAGCTTGTGAAAATTTGAAAAATGGACAGGTGATGCTTCTTGAAAACACAAGATTCACTCCCGGCGAGGAAAATAATGACGATGAGTTTGCAAAGGAACTTGCAAAACACGCGGATTATTTTGTGAACGATGCGTTTGGAACTGCTCACAGAGCACATGCTTCAAATGTCGGCGTTTGTAAATATTTGCCATCTGCAACAGGTTTCTTACTACAAAAAGAAATCGAATGTATTGATGATAATCTAAAAAATCCGAAGCATCCTTTTGTGGCAATTTTAGGCGGCGCTAAGGTTAGCGATAAGATTGGGGTTATCAACAATTTGCTTGATAAGGTGGATACTATTTTGATTGGTGGAGCTATGGCTAACACTTTTTTAAAGGCTGAAGGTTTCGATATGGGATCATCCAAAGTTGAAGCTGAAAAGTTTGATGTTGCAAAAGAGATTTTGGCAAATGCTAAGGATAAAAATGTTGAAATTGTGCTTCCAACTGATGTGATTGTTTCAACCGATTTTGATAAGCCGAAGGGTTTGCGGACAGCTGCTATTGATGATATCAAGGATGATGAAATGGCTCTTGATATTGGAGAAAAGACGACAAAGGCGTTTATTGACAAGATCAATGGAGCAAAGCTTGTCATTTGGAATGGACCGATGGGCGTGTTTGAAAATGAAAAGTTTAGTGCCGGAACTTTCGGTGTTGCAAAGGCTCTCGCTTTTTCTGAAGCAATTTCGATTGTGGGAGGAGGAGACACCGCTCTTGCAGTAAAACTCTCCGGATATGAAGATAAGATGACTCATATTTCAACCGGCGGCGGCGCCAGTCTTGAGATGATGGAAGGAAAAGTCCTGCCGGGAATTGATGTTATTGACGATATAGATGGTGAAGAAGTTGAGAAATAAAATTTTGGCTGCAAACTGGAAGATGAATCTGAACAGATTGGAAGCTTTCAGTTTGCTTCAAAAAATTAGCAATATGACGATACGTGAAAATGATAAAGAAATTGTTTTCGTACCGTCGGTCTTTTTGCCGATGTGTGAAGAAGTTTTGACAAATTCATGCGTGTTTTATGGTGCACAAAACGTGTATTTTGAAGAAAAGGGCGCTTTTACAGGCGAACTAAGCATTACGCATATTTCAGATTTTGGTGCAAGGTATGCACTTGTGGGTCACAGCGAAAGAAGAAATATATTTGGCGAAAATTCTGAGCTTTTGAACAAAAAGCTGAAGGGACTTTTGTCGCATAATATTACTCCGGTTTTGTGCATTGGCGAACCATTGAAGGAACGCGAAAATAAGACTTATGAGGCTTTTTTGTACAAACAATTAAAAGAGGCAATGGTTGGAATTTGTGCTGAAGATGCAAAGAAAATAATCTATGCATATGAGCCAATTTGGGCAATCGGCACAGGAAAAACCGCACGTCCGGGCGATATTAAAACTACATTGGAATTCATAAGAAACACCCTCAATTATATGTATGAAGGCATTAAGGAAGAAGTGTACATTTTGTATGGCGGAAGTGTAAAAAAAGACAATATAGACGAAATTATAAATACAAATCATTGTGATGGTGTGCTCGTTGGAGGAGCTGCACTCGATTTTGATAGTTGGAATAGAATTGTAAATTACGAGGTGAAATAATGAGTTATATTTTGGATGTTCATGCAAGAGAAGTGTTGGATTCCAGAGGTAATCCAACTGTTGAAGTGGATGTTATCACTGAAACAGGAATAATTGGTAGAGCAATGGTTCCAAGTGGAGCATCAACCGGTGTTCATGAAGCACTTGAACTAAGAGATGGCGATAAATCGCGTTATCTTGGCAAGGGAGTGCTTACAGCAGTAAACAATGTAAACGAAATTATAGCTCCTGAAATCATGGGTTTGTCTGTTCTGGAACAGCCAATGATAGATAGGATTTTAAATGAAATTGACGGCACAAAGACTAAGTCCAAGCTTGGTGCAAATGCAATTTTGGGCGTAAGTATGGCTGTGGCAAGAGCGGCTGCAAATGAACTGCAAATGCCACTTTATAAGTACATTGGCGGAGTTAATGCAAAGACTCTTCCGGTTCCAATGATGAATATTTTAAATGGTGGAGAACACGCTGCAAACAATGTCGACATTCAAGAATTTATGATTTTACCGGTGGGAGCTAAATCATTTAAAGAAGCTTTAAGGATGGGATCAGAAATTTATCACGAACTTAAAAACGTGCTTAAAAATAGAAACCTGGCAACCGGTGTGGGAGATGAAGGAGGATTTGCTCCGGATCTTGATTCAAATGAAGAAGCACTTGAAGTTATCGTGGAAGCTATTAAAGGTGCCGGATATGAGCCCGGTAAAGATGTTTGCTTAGGTCTGGATGTTGCAGCAACAGAATTCTATGATGTTGACAAGCTGATTTATGATATGAAAGGCGAAGGCAAAAAATACACAGCTGATGAACTGATCAATTATTATTTAAATTTAATCAAAAAGTATCCGCTCATTTCAATAGAAGACGCATTTGCTGAAGACGATTGGGATGCTTGGGCAAAATGGACCGAGACGATTGATGGAAAAATTCAATTGGTTGGAGATGATTTGTTTGTTACAAACACAGAAAGACTTAAAATCGGTATTGAATCCGGAGTTGCAAACTCAATATTGATTAAATTAAATCAAATTGGTACTTTAACTGAAACAATTGACGCCGTTAAAATGGCTATGGAAGCCGGATATACTGCTGTTATCAGTCACAGATCAGGTGAAACGGAAGACAGTTTTATAGCAGACCTAGCTGTTGCATTAAATGCCGGCCAAATTAAGACCGGTGCTCCGGCAAGAACTGATAGGGTTGCAAAATACAATGAACTGCTTCGCATTGAAGAGGAGCTCGGCGAAGAATCAAAATATCTCGGATTGGACAGCTTTTATAACCTTAAAAAATAATTTTTAATAATCGATAAGAACTTGAAATATTAATGGGTTTGGCACTTTTAGGCTCCATATACATCCAAGAGCTTGACAAGGTCGGAAAAAATGTGCTAAAATAATTTTACCTAGAGGAGGTACTATGCACAAAGTAATTAAAAATGTATTCAAAGTGTCCGGTGTTTTGTCAATTTTAGCATTTGCAACATTTGACACAGGTACAATAATAAATCCAGTACAAGTAACAACGCCTAGTGGAATAGAAGTTAATTTGACTGAAGGAGAAGTTGTAAATATTTCAAATTCGGAGGATGCAAACTATATCATCGAAAAAGATGGTCAAAAGTTAAAGGTTTTAAAGAACAATGTGCTTCTTCGCGAAATTCAAACCGGCAACAATGTTGTCAAGAGAATTACAGAACTTAAAGCAAGTCCTGAAAGCGATGAAGTTTATAGATTTTTACTTGAAAATGAACCGGTCCAAATTTTAAAGGTTGTGGGCAATTATTCATTAGTAAAAACGAATGACGATTTGGAAGGTTATGCTTTAACAGAAAATCTGTCAAACGGTACGACAGAAAAAGTTAATATGGCTTTTTTACAAGCAGATTTCACTTTTTTAAACAACAGTTATAAAAAAGGTGATGCTATTATTGTTAAAAATATTAAAGACGGCGTTTTTGACGCAGTTGATCAAAATGGTAAGAGAGTTTTGGTGCCAAAAGATTTGGTGAGATTCCAAGATGAGTTTTTAAATAGAAGCGATGAAGATATGACCAGGTTGAATGTGGCAAAATATGCAAGTCTTCTCGATTTTGCAAAGGCTCAAATGGGAAAACCATATGTATTTGGAGCATCCGGGCCGGGAGCATTTGATTGTAGCGGGTTCACTACTTATGTATTTAAGCAATTTGGCATAAGTTTGCCTAGAACAAGTGCTTCGCAATCTCAATTTGGAACACCTGTTGACAAGGCCAATTTGTTGCCGGGCGACCTGGTATTTTTCAATACTATGGGAGCCGGTGTCAGCCACGTTGGAATTTATGTTGGAGATGGGAAATTCATCCACTCAGCAACTACAATTAATTCAGGCGTTGTTATTGACAGTTTGAACTCCAGTTACTATATTAAGACTTATGTAAGTGCACGTAGAGTTTTAAAATAAGGCGGGACTTCCCGCTTTTTTATTTGTAATAATTGAGATTTAAGGGGGAAAATATGAAAGAATTAAGAGGTAAAGTTGTAGCTGATAAAATTAAAGAAGATTTGAAAGTTCGCATTCAAAGTTTGGTCGACAAGGGAATTAATCCAACAATTGCAATTGTTCGCGTGGGCGAAAATGATTCGGACATTTCATATGAAAGAGCAGTTGTTAAAGTTAGCGGCACAATCGGACTCAAAGTGAAGAATGTGCTTTTAAAAGAAGAAACCACAACTGAAGAGCTCGCAAAAGTGATGACAGATTTAAATAGCGATGCATGTGTTCATGGGATTTTGATGTTTAGACCACTGCCAAGGCATATTGACCAAGATGCGATATGCAATTTAATTGATCCTGCAAAAGACGTGGATGCCATGAATCCCGTAAACTTAGAAAAGATTTTTGAAGGGGACAGAACAGGACTTGAGCCGGCAACTCCTAGAGCAGCTGTTGAAATGATTTTAGGTCATGGCTACGAACTAAAAGGCAAGGACGTGGTGGTCATAAATAGATCAATGGTGGTTGGAAAACCTCTTGCTATGATGCTTTTAAACGAAAATGCAACAGTTACAATTTGTCACAGTAAGACCGCCGACTTGAAAGCTCACACAAAGAGAGCAGACTATGTGATTACAGCACTTGGTAGACCTGCAATGTTAGACAAATCTTATTTTTCTGAAAATTCAGTGGTTATCGACGTGGGCGTCGGCACAACTTCTGATGGTAAACTCTCAGGAGATGTGAACTACGATGAAGTAAAAGATTATGTGGCAGCTATTACTCCGGTTCCAGGCGGAGTCGGTTCAATTACAACGACTATCTTATTATCACAAGTGGTTAAAGCTTGCGAGCAACAAACTATCAAATAAGTATTAAAAATTCCGGTGGATTTTCACCGGAATTTTTTCTTTGCGCCAAATGAATTGAGTTTTTTGCTCGAAACATTTTGTATCATAGTGCTTAGTTTAATGTCTTTTTAGTCAGCTAATTGTGTTTTTAAGTTCCAATATGCTTTTTTGCAAAAAGTATATTCATCTTTTATTGTTTTTTTTCTTTCAGTTCGTATAAAAACTGTGATACTTGTACTTTTTCATTGCCATCAGCTTTGTAGGAATACATATATAAATTTTCTTTTGCTCTGGTCATTCCCACATACAATAGTCTTCGTTCTTCCTCGAGTTCTTGCTTTGTGATTCTGTCGCCCGGAATTTCTGAATTGATGAGATCTATTAAAAGCACCGTGTCAAATTCAAGACCTTTTGATGAGTGCATACTCAATAGCTTAATTTTGCTCCTATTTTCGCGTGTCGCCATGTTGTATAACTCAGACATCCTGTTTAGAAAATCTTCCGCATTTACACAGTTTTTGGCAATCATTTCCAGCGTGCGCAAATATTTTAAATAACTCTCAAGTCCGCGGTTATGTCTGCGTGAGAGATTGTCTAAATAGTCAAAATATCCGGTACTACTTAGAATGGTTCTAAATCCATATTCTCTGAAATGTTTAAGCGTGTGTTTTCTAACGACTTCAAGGTCTTTTATAAGTTCTTTTTTGTAAGTTTTAATGTCTTCGTGCTGAATAATTTTGTCATAATAAGTGCGCCCGGGCGCATGATATAGCATTTCTATTTCTTTTTTCGTAAGAAATCCGTTCATTTTGTAGTAAATTCCGGAATACGTTTCTATATCCTCCGGATTCACGAAAAATGTGACGATATCAATTAAATCTTTATAAGTGCTGTTGTAGAAAAAGTCTATATTGTGGTCTTTAAGTTCAAAGTTAATCAAATTTCGGTCGAGCATGTCCATAAGTGCGATTGCAGAAATATTGTTTCGGTATATTATTGCAATTTCTCCTTTAACTTCTTTAATCGTTTTTACAATGTCTTCGTACTCGCTCTTTTTGTTTTTCATAATTCTCACTTTCACCGTGCTGGATTTGTCTTTGTTGGCGAGAATATTCTTTTTAAATCGTGCGGCATTGTTTTTAATCAGTTTTTGTGCAGAATTTACAATTTCATATCGCGATCGATAATTGGTTTCCAAGTAAATGATTTTTGCGTTTTGAAACTCGTTTTCAAAGTTCATTAGCATCTCCGGAGTTGCTCCGCGAAAACGGTATATGCTTTGATCGTCGTCCGCCACGGCAAACAGATTTTGCTTTTTGGTAAGCAGAGTCTTTATTATAGACCACTGAATGTGAGAGGTGTCTTGTGCTTCGTCAAGTGAAATATATTTAAATTTATTTTTGTAGTGATTTCTAATCTCGGTATTTTCTTTTAAGAGTTTATCCGTATTTATCAAAAGGTCATCATAATCCAAAATATTATGTGCGTTCTTGTAAGCCTCGTAGCCATCAAAATATTTGTCAAATTCAGGAATATCTGTTGTTTTAACATGCCTATTCACAAACACTCCGAAAGTTTTCTTTGCACTAATTGTGGACAAAATATTTTTGTAGTCCTCAATAGAAAGTGCGGTTTTATCAATGGACATTTTTATATGGTTTAAAAGATCATAACGAAGGGAGCCAAAGCGTCGGTCTTCAATCATTTTAAAGCTTGTGTTTGTAAGTCTTGCGTTGTAAGACAAAATTTCGTAACAAAGGGAGTGAATTGTTTTAATGTTTTCCACTTTTATTGACGGGTCAAGTTCTGAAATTCGCGCCTCCATATCGCGAGCCGATGAGCGTGTGAAAGTCAGAGCTAGAATTTCAGAGGGCAAAACATTGTGATTGTATATTAAATTTAATATTCTCTCAATCAAGATTGTGGTTTTTCCGGCGCCGGGCACTGCAAGTACGAGGCATGGACCATCAATGTGATTTATTGCATTTTTTTGTGAAACTGAAAATTGCATTTTTCCCTCCGGTCTTTCATTATACTATATTTTTTTGTTTAATCCAAATGTGGTATTTGTGTGAATTTGTGCTATAATTATAGATAAGTTGTTTGGAGGACGATATGAAATATAATGTTTTAATGAAAAATTTAGGAATATACGGTGCAAACACTTATGTTCTTTATGACGACAAGAAAGAAGCCGTGATTATTGATTGCGGAGGTGACCCTGAAGATGTTGTAAAGCTTTTAGAAGACAACGGTTTAAAGGATCTTGCAATCGTTGTAACTCACGGACATTTCGATCATATTGCAGGCGTAGATAAATTAAGAGAGCTGCTCGGAGTGAAAGTTTACGGCGCAGAAAGAGAAAAAGATTTATTTGACAGTGCTCAAAACAATTTGTCTTTTAATACTCTTGTTGGTCCCGTTACATTAAAGCCGGACGTTTATTTTAAAGATGGTGACGAGCTTAAATTTGGCGATATAACCCTTAAAGTGATGGAAACTCCGGGACACACTGAAGGCTCAGTTTGCCTCTATAATGATTCTATGATTTTTACCGGGGATACAATTTTTAGAGGGAATATCGGCAGAACTGATTTATACTCAGGCAGTCAAGCTAAAATGAATGAGTCTTTAAAGAGAATTAGAGACCATTTTCAAAAAGATTTAATTGTATATCCGGGTCACGGAGAGACATCTACAATAGAATTCGAAGTTAAAAACAATCCATATATCGTTTCACTCGTATAATGATAAAATTTGTTTGCGAGAATATTTCGTTTCATAAGACTTGGGAAGAGATGGTAAAGCCTTTTATTGGCTTTAAATCACTTGAAGATTATGAAAAAAATGTTATAATTAGTATATGTAAAAAAGACTCAACACTTTTTGGAAAAGTTTATATAGACGATATACTGATTTGTGAAAAGAGTTTGCATATTGCACCTCTTGACGATGTGCGAGCCGGCAAGGTGCTGGTTTACGATATGGCATCTCTTATCACGGGTAAAACTTTGCCGTGGGGCACACTCACGGGAATTCGCCCGGTGAGCTATATGAATTGGTGTAAAAATGAGTACGGCGATGAATACGGATTAAAGGTGTTTAAAGAAAACTGTAGAGTACGCGAAGACAAGGTTCAACTTTGCAAAACAATAGATTTTTACGAACACGAAATAATTGAAAAGCTAAAGGAGAAGCATCTGGTTTATGTGCATATACCTTTTTGTGAAACGCGCTGCAGCTATTGCAGTTTTTCCGTGATGACTATGGACAAATTCGGCAAATGGATGGACAAATATGTGCCGGCACTTATTAGCGAAATTGAGTTCACTTATAATGCACTTCCACCGGAAAATGCAATTGCAGCTTATATTGGAGGCGGCACTCCGTCAACTCTTAGTCTTTCTGACACGGATAGACTGCTAAATACATTAAACGAAAAATTTCCAAATTTAATCGAAATTACTTTTGAGGCGGGAAGACCGGAGAGCATTACAGATGAGCTGATGAAAGTTTTGGTTAAAAACAAAGTCACAAGAATAAGCATAAATCCGCAGTCAATGGTGCAAGAGACTTTGGATAATATTGGCAGAAAGCACAGGGTGGAAGATATTTACAAAGCATTTCAAATTGCTAAAAAGTTTCCGGTAGAGATAAATATGGACATGATTACGGGGCTTGTGGGTGAAGGAGCGGATGAAGTGGCATACACCCTTTCGGAAATTCTAAAGCTTGCACCGGATAATGTAACCATTCACTCGCTTGCAGTTAAAAGTGGCAGTAGGTTTAGAAACGACAATGTGCTTTTTAATTACGATGAATTGATTGATAGAAACAAGCTTTACAGTAGTTTATATGAAAAGGGATATCACCCGTATTATCTGTATCGCCAAAAGAGACAATTGGGCGAGGCTGAGAATGTGGGGTTTGCAAAACCGAATAAGGAAAATATTTTCAATATTTTGTCGATGAATGATTTAAATCATGTGCTTGCATTTGGAATGGGGGCTGTCACAAAATATGTGGATTCAAATTTGGATTGCCACCGCGTTTTTGGGTACCGCGATATAATTTGTTATTTAGATAGACTGGACGAACTCTGCAATAAAAAAATAGAAGAAGCTTTAAATTTAATGTGATATAAGGAGGATTATTATGAGAGGAATGGGAACTCTTAAGAGAACTGTCATGTGTGGCGACGTTAGACCAAGAGATATTGGCAAAGAAGTTGTTATCATGGGTTGGGTTCAAAGAAATAGAAATTTGGGTTCACTAATTTTCACTGACGTGCGCGATATTAAAGGCATCGTGCAAGTGGTATACAATCAAGATGACAAGGAACTGACAGAGCTTGCAAGTTCTTTAAAGAGTGAATATGTGGTTGCTGTTAAAGGGGTGGTATGCGAAAGAGCAAGCAAAAATATGGATATTCCAACAGGTGAAGTTGAAATTTTAGCTAGCGAACTCTTGATTTTGGACGTAGCAAATACACCGCCAATCTATATCAAAGATGACGACAATGTAAAAGAAGAAATGCGTTTAAAATATAGATATCTCGATTTAAGAAAACCAAGAATGCAAGAAACTCTTCTAAAGCGCTCAAAAATGATGCACTTAATTAGAAATTTTTACTATGAACACGGTTTTAACGAAATTGAGACTCCAATCTTAGGAAAGAGCACTCCGGAAGGCGCAAGAGACTATTTGGTGCCCTCTAGAATTCATCCGGGCGAATTTTATGCGCTTCCTCAAAGTCCACAAATCTTCAAGCAATTGTTGATGGTATCCGGCATGGATAGATATTTTCAAATTGCAAAATGCTTTAGAGATGAAGATTTAAGACAAAATCGTCAGCCGGAATTCACTCAAGTTGACGTTGAAATGAGTTTTGTGGACGAAGACGACGTGATGACAATTCATGAAGAACTTTTTAAAATGCTGTTTAAAGAAATGCTGGACATAGATATAAAACTTCCATTAAGGAGAATGAAGTATGACGATGCAATGGAAGACTACGGCGTGGATAAGCCGGACCTTCGTTTTGGAATGAAGCTTAAAAATCTAAACGAAATATTTAAAAATAGCGAATTTAATGTGTTTAAGTCGACTATTGAAGATGGCGGAATGATTAGAGCAATAAATGTGCCAAACGGCGACAAAGAAATTTCAAAAAAAGGTTTTAAAAAGCTCGAAAGCTTTGTAAAAGACTACAAGGCAAAGGGGTTAATTTATATCAGATACGATGAAGAAAAATCCAGCTCAATCGACAAATTCATAACAGAAGACGAAAAGAATAAAGTGTTTGAGTTTATGGGTTCAAATCCGGGCGATATGGTGCTTATTGTCGCTGACAAATACAGTGTTACTTCTGCGGCTCTTGGAAATCTTCGCAATAAACTTGCACGTGAACTTGGTATGATTAAAGAAGGGCAGTTCGAACTTTTGTGGATTGTGGAATTTCCGCTCTTTGAATATGACGAAGAAGAAAACAGATATGTGGCAAAGCACCACCCATTCACATCTCCAAGATTTGAAGACGAAGATAAAATGCTAACCGACCCTGCCAACTGCTACGCAAGAGCATACGACATTGTTATTAACGGCGAAGAAGCGGGGGGCGGTTCAATCAGAATCAATAATTCCGAGTTGCAAGACAAAATGTTTAAAGCAATCGGATTTACAGAAGAACAAGCCCGCGCTCAATTCGGATTTATGATAGAGGCACTAAGTTATGGTACACCGCCACACGGAGGGATTGCACTGGGACTCGACAGAATGGTTCAAATGTTTACAAACTCCTCAAACATCAGAGACGTCATCGCGTTTCCTAAAACTCAAAGTGCCACCTGCCTCATGACAGATGCTCCATCTGCGATTTCCGAATTACAACTTGAAGAAGTTCATTTAAATGTTAGACAAGAAGCTAGAGACGAATAAAGATACCAGAACGAAAGTTTTGATTGGAGAAGATAATTTTGCAAGATTAAAAAATGCAACTGTTGCTGTAGTGGGAGTTGGCGGAGTTGGTGGAATTACTGCGGAAATGCTTTTGCGAGCAGGTGTTGGTAATTTAATACTAATTGATTTTGATACATTTGATATCACAAATTTGAATCGACAAATTGGCAGCTTAAAGAGCAAAGTTGGCGAAAAGAAAGTGAATGTGTTTAAAGAGAGATTTGCTGACATTGATGAGGGCGCAAACGTGGCAGCGCTTAATGAAAAGCTAACAGCAGAAAATATTGCCGAGCTATTAAAGGGTGCCACATATATCGTGGATGCATGCGACGATATTGACGCTAAAGCAGCAATTATAAAGTACGCAGTGGACAATAAAATAAAATTTATTTCCGCGATGGGTGCCGGCAACAGGATTGACATTTCACATTTAAAAATCGCTAAGCTTTCTAAAACGAGCTACTGTCCGCTTGCAAAAAAAGTTAGGCAGGCGCTTCCAAAAAAGTATCATGATAAGACGAAAGTTGCTTTTTATGAGAGCGAAATTACAAAACCGGCTATAAAAACTAATTTTGTTGGGACTATTAGTTATAGTCCCAATTTTATGGGTATAAGAATAACGTCTGAAGTAATTTTAGACATAATTGGAGGTTAGATAAGTAGATGGATTTAGTTGGAGTAGTTGAATCGGTGAGTGGCAACGATGCTATTGTTCAAATAAAAAGAGTTTCAGGTTGCGGAGGCAATTGCAAAAGCTGTGGAGGCGGCTGCGAAACTGCTTTTCATGGATTAAAAGCTGTTAATCATGTGAACGCAATGCCTGGCGATCAGGTTCAAATTGAATACAAAGAAAGCGAATCTATGAAGGCAAGCCTCATAATATATTTGATTCCACTATTTGGATTTTTGATGGGTGCGCTCATTGGAAAGTGGCTTAATTTATCTGAGATTGCAGCATTTTTTACGGGACTTGTGGGATTAGCTGTTGGATACTTCGGTATTCATTTGCTAGACAAGAAGTATAAAAAAACAATGTTACTTGCCACAATCAAAAAAGTGATTTAAATCAAAAATGTCTTGCAAAAAGATTAAAGGTTATGTTATAATAGAAAAGGACTGGAAAAATCAAAGGTTTTATTATAAGGAGGTACAAAGTGGATTTTAAAAATTTACAAAATGTTGATCCTGATATTTATGATGTGGTCATCAGAGAAAAGGAACGTCAATCACAAAATATTGAACTCATTGCAAGCGAAAACTTCGTTTCACCGGCTGTTATGGAGGCAATGGGAAGCTATTTGACAAATAAATATGCAGAAGGATATCCGGGTAAAAGATATTATGGCGGATGCTACATAGTAGATGAAGCTGAAAACATCGCAAGAGATAGACTCTGTAAATTGTTTGGTGCTGATCACGCAAATGTTCAACCACACTCAGGGGCTAATGCAAATATGGGGGTATATTTTTCATATTTACAACCAGGTGATAAAGTTCTCGGTATGAATTTATCAGAGGGCGGACACTTAACTCATGGTTCACCGGTTAATATTTCAGGTAAATATTTCAACTTCGCAAGCTATGGAGTAAGTTCAAAAACAGAAACGATTGACTATGATGAAGTGGCAGAAATCGCAAAGAAAGAACAACCAAAGTTAATTGTAGCAGGCGCAAGTGCATACCCAAGAATTATTGACTTTAAAGCATTCAGAGAAATCGCCGACTCGGTCGGTGCAAGATTAATGGTCGACATGGCTCACATTGCCGGTATCGTTGCAGCAGGGTTACACCCGTCACCAGTGCCATACGCTGATTATGTTACCACAACTACACATAAAACACTTCGTGGACCAAGAGGAGGAGCCATCTTAACAAAAGCTGAATATGCAAAAGAAATCGATAAGGCAATCTTCCCAGGAACACAAGGCGGTCCTTTGATGCATGTTATCGCTGCAAAAGCTGTTGCATTTGGTGAAGCATTAAAACCTGAGTTCAAAGATTACCAAGCTCAAATTTTGAAAAACGCTCAAGCATTAGCTGAAACATTAACAGAAAACGGATTCCGTCTAGTTTCCGGCGGCACAGACAACCACTTAATTCTGGTTGACGTAAAATCAAAAGGATTTACCGGTAAAGTTGCTGAAAAGATGCTCGATGACGTTCATATCACTGTTAATAAGAACACAATTCCAAATGAAACTGAATCTCCGTTTGTAACTAGCGGTATTAGACTTGGAACACCGGCTATGACCACAAGAGGATTCAAAGAAGATGAAATGAGAGAAGTTGGTAAGATTATTGCTGATACACTCGTTGAAAATCCGGACATTGAAGGATTAAGAGCGAGAGTTAAGGCTTTGTGTGATGCACATCCACTATATAAATAATATATTGATTAAAAAAGGGCAAATAGCCCTTTTTTTGATACATATAATGCTTTGTCGGTTTGAGTGGGAGCTTAAGTAATCCTCTTAAATATATCTGCTAAAAGGATTTATAATTAATAAAAATTATTTGCAGTTTTAACACCATCATAATTTATTCTTATAGACTGTTTTGTTTTGATGTTTTGGCAATATGTTTTATTAAAAGAGATAAAAGTTACAAAAAAGTGTATTTAATTTTGGTTGTTAGTAAAACTTGAAATAAATTAAATAATTTGAATATTATAATGCAAGATAAAGTTATAAATATCAAAAATAAAGAACTATAAATTCATATAAGAAAAAATATTTTAAAATTTTCCTTAAAATTAATTACAAAATGATTAAAATAAGTTAAAATATGGTATAATATAACCAGCGGAGATAAGCGTTTTAGAGTAGATGCTTGATAAGAGTCATTAAAAATACGCACGCTATAGTTTAAATGTTTGCTTTTAGGAGGTGGATTTGGCAAACATGCTTAATTGTTACATATTTCATTTAATAAATGAAATAAATTCATTTTAGGAGGATTTTATGTTTAAGAAATTTTTAGCGATTTTAATCGCAGTAGTTATGGTTTTTAGTATTGTGGCTTGTTCAAAGCCGGCAGATAATGATACAAAAGATAAAAACACGGATTCAACTGAATCAAAGACAGATGAAAACACGGAAGCAAAAGGTGAAACCGATTTTCATATCGGCGTTGTAACTGGTACCGTTTCACAATCAGAAGACGAACAACGCGGTACTGAGGGTATGATTGCAAAGTACGGTTATGCTAAGGACGGTGGACTTATTGTTCATAAGAATTATCCTGACAACTTTTCAGCAGAACAAGAAACTACAATCCAACAAATCGTTTCTTTAGCTGATGATCCTAAGTTAAAGGTTATCGTTGTTAACCAAGGTGTTCCTGGGACTGCAGCAGCTTTTAAACAAGTTAAGGAAAGAAGACCTGATATTTTATGTTTCGCAGGTAATTCACAAGAAGATCCTAATTTAATCGAAAGTGCAGCAGATCTTGTTATTGACCCTGATAATGTTACACGTGGTTATTTGATTCCTCTTGCTGCTAAGAAGATGGGCGCTAAGAAATTTGTTCACGTTTCATTCCCAAGACACATGTCAATTGAGCTTCTTTCTTTAAGAAAAGATATTTTCGAAGCTACTTGTGATAAGATTGGACTGGAATTTGCAATGGAAACTGCTCCGGACCCAACAAGCGATATTGGTATTCCGGGAGCTCAAAACTTTATTCTTGAACAAATGCCGGCATGGGTAAATAAATATGGTAAGGACACTGCTTTCTTTGCTACAAATGATGCTCATACTGAACCTATGTTAAAGAAGATTGCAGAGCTTAAAGCAATTTTTGTTGAACAAGACTTGCCATCTCCAATTCTCGGTTATCCGGGAGCTCTCGGTCTTGATCTTAAAGATGCAGCCGGAGATTTCCCTAAGATTCTTGAAAAAGAAGATGAAAAATTGTCACAATTAAATCCTGGCAGAATGGGTACATGGGCATTTTCATATGGTTTCTCAACAACTCAAGCTTTGATTGAACTTGGTAAGAGAATGATTGAATCTGGAGAAAATATGCTAAATACTGAAGATGTAGCAAAAGTGTTGTCAGAAATGACGCCTGGTGCAGAATGGGGTGCAACAGTTTACAGAGATAGAACTACAAACGAAGACAGGCCAAACCACTTGCTAGTTTTACAAGACACTTATGTATTCGGCAAAGGTTTCCTCGGTATGACAAAAGAAGAAGTTCCTGATATCTACAAAATGTTGGATGAATTCAAAGCTAAAAACAAATAGATAAGTTTGAGATGTGACGGGGCGGATCAAAAGTTCGCCCTGTTTATATAGAATGTGAGGATTATATGGCTGAGATATTAGAATTTAAAAATGTTGGAAAGAGTTTCTCCGGCAACCATGTTTTAAAAGATGTATCTTTTGTTTTAGAAGAGGGACAAATTTTAGGTTTGGTTGGAGAAAATGGCGCTGGAAAGTCGACCATGATGAATATTTTATTTGGTATGACTTTTATTAATGAAACCGGTGGGTATACTGGAGATGTTTTAATTAACAATCAAAAGGTGAATTTTAAGAGTCCCAAAGATGCTCTTTTGGCGGGCATTGGTATGGTTCATCAAGAATTTTCTTTGATTCCCGGTTTTACCGCTACTGAAAATATTTTACTTAACCGTGAAATTACTAAGCCTAATTTTGCATCCAAGTTGTTTGGCAAGAAGCTTGAAACTTTAGATAAAAATACAATGGAAGATAAAGCTAATAAGGCGATTGAAGCTTTAGGAGTGGAAATTGATGCAAAAACTTTGGCAAAAGATATGCCGGTTGGCCACAAGCAATTTTTGGAAATTGCCAGAGAGCTTTCCAAAGAACAAGTGAAGATTATTATTATGGACGAACCGACAGCGGTTTTGACTGAGTCTGAAGCAGATATACTTATTGGAGCTATGAAAAAATTGGCAGCTCAAGGCATTTCAATTATTTTTATTTCACATAGACTTAGAGAAATCATTGATGTTTGCGATAAACTTATTGTTTTAAGAGATGGTGAAATAATTAAGGATACACCAAACAAAGATTTAAATATCAAAGATATTGCAAGTTGGATGGTGGGTAGAGATGTAGTCAGCATTCAAGAAGAAAAAAAACTTCGTGATATTCCAAATGATGTTATTATGTCGGTTAAAAATTTGTTTGTGAATATGCCGGGAGAAACGGTTAAAGATGTCAGCTTCGATGTGAAACGGGGAGAAATTGTCGGTTTCTGCGGTCTTGCCGGTCAAGGTAAGTTAGGCATTCCAAATGGGATTATGGGGCTTTATCCGTCCGGCGGCGATGTTTTTTATAAAGGTGAAAAACTAAATATCAATGATACAAATTCAGTTTTAAATAAAAAGCTTGCGTTTGTATCCGAAGACAGACGTGGTGTCGGATTGCTCCTAGATGAAGGAATCGATTGGAATATAGCGTTTGATGCTATGATGGTTCAAGATAGATTTATCAAAAAGGTTGGACCGCTTAAACTGCGTGACGAAAAGGCAATGGTCGAGGAAACACTTAAATATATTGATGAGCTCGAAATAAGAACTCAAGGACCAAAGGAAAAGGCAAGAAATCTTTCCGGCGGTAATCAACAAAAGGTTTGTTTAGCTAAGGCATTTGCTCTAAATCCTGAGTTCCTATTTGTTTCCGAACCAACGCGCGGTATTGATATTGGTGCAAAGTCATTAGTTTTAAGTGCCCTTAAAAAATATAACCGGGAGCATGGAACTACAATTGCAATTATTTCTAGTGAACTTGAAGAGTTAAGGAGTATAGCTGACAGAATATTTGTCATTTTTGAGGGAAAAGTGTTCGGAGAGCTAAAACCAACCGATCCGGTCGAACATTTTGGTTTGATGATGGCAGGAACAAGTCCGGAGGAGGCATAGTATGGAGAAACAAAGTTTTGTTAAAAGAGTTGGATTACCAAGAATTATTATATTCGTTTTTATTGTTGCACTGTTTATAATTGGCGGTTTTATTGGGGTTGACCTTAAAAGATCATTGGTTGACGTCATAACACGTTTTGGTATGAACGCTATTCTCGTTTTATCGATGATTCCAATGATTCAAGCCGGTTGTGGACTAAACTTCGGGCTGCCGGTTGGACTTATCGGCGGTATGCTTGGGGCTGTGCTGTCGCTTGAGTTTGAACTAAAAGGATTCAGCGGATTTGTTGTAGCTCTTGCAATTGGTATGATTTTTGGGGCAATCTTTGGATGGCTCTATGGACTTATTCTAAACAAAGTTAAAGGCGATGAGATGATTATAGCAACTTATGTTGGATTTAGTTTCGTGGCACTTATGAATATTTTTTGGGTAATTTTACCATTTAAAAATCCGGAATCGGTTATGGGATTTAACGGTGAAGGATTAAGAACCACAATTTCACTTGGCAAATATTGGGATAAAGCTGTTTCTAAGATTTTTGGAATTACTCTTTCCACAAACAGTGAAATCGGCGATAAACTTCTAATTCCTACAGGAATGTTTATTGTGTTTGCAGTTTTTGCATACATCGTTTATTTATTCTTCAAGTCTAAGAAGGGCACAACGCTAACGGCTGTGGGTTCAAACGAAAACTACGCACGCGCAGCAGGAGTAAACGTGGACAGGTCAAGACTTCTTGCAGTTATACTTTCTTGTTCAATCGGTGCTGCGGGCATGGTCATGTATCAACAAAGCTACGGCTTCGTACAAATGTACAATGCACCGCTTGCTTTTGCATTTCCGAGCGTTGCGGCAATTTTGCTTGGAGGGGCATCAATCAACAAAGCAAATATTAAAAATGTGTTAATTGGCGCGTTTTTATTCCAAGGCATTTTGACAATGACTCCAACAGTTATAAACACGGCAATAAAAGTTGATATATCTGAGGTTTTAAGGCTTATAATTTCAAATGGACTCATTGTGTTTGCTCTAACCAGAAAAGAAGGAGGTAACAACTAATGAAACAAAAAAAGAAACTATTCAGGATTAATGAATATACAGTTCCTGTAATGTTCATTATCATCTGCGCAATAGGAATTTATTTTAGCAAATTCTCAGCAGAATTTTTAGTATCGCAAGTTGTTATCAGGTTTGCAAGAAACGCATTTTTGGTATTATCACTGATTATTCCTATCATTGCCGGACTCGGTATAAACTTTGGTATGGTGCTTGGTGCTATGGCAGGACAAGTAGCACTTATATTTGTTGAAAACTGGGGCATTGTTGGATTTCCGGCAATTCTTATCGCCTGCCTGGTATCAATTCCTATTTCGATTGTGCTGGGAATCTTTGCAGGCGACGTGTTAAATAAAGCAAAATCAAGAGAAATGATAACATCTATGATGTTAGGCTTCCTCTTTACGGGTATTTACCAATTTTTCGTACTTTACATTTTTGGTGGAGTTATTCCATTTAAAAATAAAAATCTTATATTATCCAGAGGATACGGTGTTAGAAATGCTATTGACCTTCAAAGTCAAAAAGGTTTGGATCAACTATTCGACAGAATTTTTGGCGTCGAATTTAAAATTGGCACGATTCAGCTACCAATAGCTGCATTTATCGTAATTGCACTTGGTTGCTTATTCATAATTTGGTTTAGAAAAACTAAACTTGGGCAAGACATGCGTGCAGTCGGTGCAGACATGAAAATTGCTGAAGATGCTGGAATTAATGTAGATAAAACACGACTGAAAGCTATCGTGATTTCAACGGTTATGGCTTCGTTTGGACAGATAATCTATCTGCAAAACATCGGCAATCTAAACACCTATAACGGGGCCGACCAAACTGCACTCTATGCAGCAGCTGCACTTTTAATCGGTGGTGCAAGCGTTTCAAAAGCTACAATAACAAATGCGCTAACAGGTACACTATTGTTCCACTTGATGTTTATCGTTATGCCTACAGCAGGTGCAAACATCACCGGAAACAGTATGATAGGTGAATATCTAAGAACATTTATATCATACGCAGTTGTTACAATAACACTTATCTTACACTCATTAAGAAGAAGAAATGAAAGTGAAGAGGCGATGTTGGCAATGCAAAATGAGTTGGCTAAGCAATTAAAAGAATAGAACTGGGATTTTTTCTGATGGCAGAAAAATTATAAGTCATGTTTCTATATCAACTTGGACAATTGGATAAACAATATATATTTAAAAGATTTCTCAAATGAGGAATCTTTTTTATTTTAATATTTTTTTCAAATAATTAGTTTCTCAGGATATTTATAAGTAAATGGAGGAATAAAATGATAAAAAATGATTTTGAGAAGCTGAAGAGAGAAAAAATGAGAAAGATTTTTAAAAGATACAATTTGGAATTAATTTATAGTGAGGTGAGCTATGAGCTTTTGGGAGGAATGGATGCGACTGACATGGTTTATGATATTAAGGATGAAGATGATATTGTGGTAAGGTTTGTGCGATGTGTGAGTGCTAATTTTAGAAATTGCAATTATTTTATTGTTGTGAATAAGACGCTTTATGAATCATATAGTTTTGTTAAGCAGGCGGTTTTAGAGGAAACTTTTAAATTTATAGTTGAGATTGGCGAAAGCGTGGAGATTATTGAGTGAGGGATAATATGGCAAGACAAATTAAACAGGGGCTGGATTACTATTCTATGGATGTGAATATTTTAAATGATATGAAATTAAGAAAGATTATAAGGTCTTGTGGAGCAGAGGCATTGGCGGTGCTGGTGTTTCTGCTTGGAAATATTTATAAGGACGAGGGTTATTATATGAGGTGGCACGAAGAGGATGATGCATTTTTGGTGGCAGATTCAATTTGTGTAGATGAAAAAAGTGTGATAGGAATTGTTAATAAGGCAGTGGAGGTTGGATTTTTTAATGAAGATATGTTTAGAAAATATAAGATTTTAACTTCAACTGGCATTCAAAAGCGTTTTTACGAAGCGACCACAAGGAGAAAGTTTAGAAATATAAATCAGATGTACTGGCTTTTAGATAGCGAATTTTTTTTACCCAATTCAATTAATGCAAACAATATTAATATTAATGCTAGCAATAATAGCTTAAATGACAGCAGCAGTACACAAAGAAAAGAAAAGGAAAGTAAAGTAAATATAATTAAAGAAAAGAAATTTGTGCTTGGTGAGGATTTTAAAGAGGCTATAGCTTGTTATACAAAAAATGAAAAGTTAAAAGATAATTTGTGTTTGTTTGTGGAGCTTAGGTTTAATAGAAATAAGCCCTTTAGTTTAGATGAGTTTAAGATGTTTTTAAATCAGCTTGACACTTATTCAAATGATGACGATTCTGCTAAGATTGCACTTCTTGAAAAGAGCATTTTAAACAGATGGATAAATATTTATCAAACCGGGTCAGCTGGCACTTTTAAAAACACAAAGCTGGATGATTATTATATAAGCAATAAAAGACAAACAGATGAGTATTCTGAAGAAGAATTAAAAAAAATGCTGGGCGTTGAGACTTATAATTAGAAAAATTAGATATTTATTTTATGCCTGTATTAAAATCCTTTAAATAATTGTCGGCAAATTCGGCAGTTCTTATTTAATTATAGCGAATTTCATCGTAATTATAATTGATATTAGATTTTTAAATATAAAAGTAGATTTTAACTTGAAATAGAAATAATTATATTAAATTATATTCTAAAAAATATCAAAAGAGGACATTTAATTATTATTTTTTAGATTACTTGATTAAAAAGATGTTTTTTGCAGATTTTTACTAAAATAATTTTTTAGGGCAAATAAATCGTAGAAAATTACAAATTATATAACAATTTTTGCTTGTATTTATTTTAACCCGGTTTTTGCACAAACAGGTTTGAATTCTTGAGAAATTTTTGGTATAATTTAAACGTAAGCATATATAGGCAATGTCGATTTTGGCGTTAGCTTTTATGCTTAGGAGGGTAATATGTTAAAAGAATTTAAACAATTCATTTCTCGCGGCAATGTTATGGACATGGCAGTGGGTGTAATTATCGGCGGCGCATTTGGAAAAATTGTGTCTTCACTTGTAAACGATGTTCTTATGCCACTTATCGGAAAGCTTACCGGTGGGGTGGATTTTAGCAATCTTTTTGTATCTCTGGATGGCAATTCCTATGCGACTTTGGCACAAGCTGATGAAGCAGGAGCCGCGGTTTTGAGATACGGGGCATTTATTCAAAATATCATTGACTTTTTGATTATTTCATTTTGTATTTTTCTTGTTGTTAAGACTTTTAATAAAATGAAAAAACAAGAGGCACCGGCAGCTCCGAAAACCAAAATTTGCGATCATTGTAAAATGGAAGTTCCTATTGGAGCGACAAAATGCCCATATTGCACAGGAGATTTAAGTGCAAAATAGAGATTATGGTTTAGGAAAAGAAGACGTTAAGAAGCTTGTGCTTCAATTGTCCATTCCAAGTATTATTGCTATGCTTGCCAACGCTTTATACAATGTGGTGGATAGAATTTTTATCGGAAAAGGGGTAAATGAAATTGCAATAGGAGGAGTTTATGTAGCTCTTCCTTTAATGTTTGTTATATCCAGTTTTATGATTCTGGCT
Organism: Ezakiella sp.; assembly: GCA_022778715.1. Taxonomy (GTDB): domain Bacteria; phylum Bacillota; class Clostridia; order Tissierellales; family Peptoniphilaceae; genus Ezakiella. The sequence goes on along the minus strand of JALFRW010000030.1, from coordinate 237,890 downwards.
TCAACTGGAGGCAGTACCCTTATGAGTATTAGTTTGGGTAAGGGCGACAAGGATATGGCAGAAAAGTTTTTAAATAATTCTTTTGTGCTTTGCGCAGTTTTTTCTGTTTTGCTACCGCTTGTTTTTTATCCGTTTTCAGATGATTTACTCAGATTGGTGGGTAGCGTACCGGAAAATCACCAATATGCACTGGACTATTTTAATATCGTGCTCTTGGCAAGTCCGGCTATTATGATCGGGTTTGGACTGAACAACTTTATTCGTGCTTCAGGTGACTCAAAAGCAGCTATGATCACAATTTTGATTGGGGTTTTTTTAAATGTTATTTTAGATCCGATTTTTATTTTTGTGTTTGATATGGGCGTGAAAGGCGCAGCTATTGCGACGGCTATATCTCAATATGTCAGTGCAATTTGGGTTGTGATGCACTTTGTTAAAAAGAAAAGCATTCTAACTCTTAACATAAAGTATTTCAAGCTCGAAAGAAAAATTGTGTCTATGATTTTTGAAAACGGGTTGCCGTTATTTTTGATGAATATTGCAAATGCACTTGTGAGCGCATTTATCACAGTCGAAGCGAGAAAATACGGCGGAGCATCTGCAATTTCGGCATTATCAATTTTGACTTCAGTTACAAATGTATTTTTTATGCCGCTATTTGGGATAAATCAAGGAATTCAACCAATAATTGCTTATAATTACGGCGCAAAGAACTATGAGAGATTATCAAAAGCATACAAAATTGGCGCACTTTATGCAACTTATATCAGTATTTTTGTTTTTATTATTATTATGATATTTCCTGAGCAAATGGCCAGAATTTTTATGCAGAAAGATGCAAACCCGGAGCTTTTAACAATGTCAGTTGCAGCGCTCAGAAAGAGCATGTACGCTACAGCATTTTTAGGGATAGGTGTTACGGGAACATCGTTCTTTCAGGCGGTAAAACGCCCAAAAGTAGCAGCATTCACGTCACTTTTAAGACAATTTCTGCTCTTAGTGCCATTAGTATATTTTATGTCTATAAAATGGGGACTAAACGGAATTTGGTACGCCTACTCTCTTAGCGATTTGATTAGTACAATTATTGTGGTCTATTACTTGGTTAGAATTTTTAAACTCGTAAAAATCGAATGTGAAAGTGAAGGAGAAGTTATTTAAGAAGATGAATATGCGAAAAGTTAAATTATCAGCAACAACTACAGTTGACAGATCAAAAGAATACTTTGACAAAAACAACATTTTGATTATACCCGTGCCAGTTATTATCGATGAAAAAGAATATATGGACGATCGCGTGAGCATTACTCCAAAGTTCATTTATGACTCAATTAGAGAGGGCAAAGCCGTGTCCACAGCAGCAAATAATGTGCAGTTTTATTTGGATGCGTGGAAGGACACACTGGACGAAGGATACGACATCGTGCATATCGGGATTTCAAGCGGACTGTCCTCTGACTGTAGCAACGCACAGATGGCAGCAAAAATGATAGAAGATGAATTCGGCGAACCAAGAGTTTATGTACCGGATACATTAGCTGCAACAAGTGGTGAAGCACTTATTTTAGACTATATAAAGGACTTTGTTTCTGAGGGGAGAAGTGCAAAAGAAATTAGCGACTGGGTTGTAGAAAACAGACTAAGAGTGAACCATTGGTTTACTTTGGGGGATTTAAGTTATCTCCTAAAGGGAGGAAGAATCACAAAAGCACAATACATGGTTGCAAACACTTTAAATATCTACCCGGTAATGTGGATGGATGCCGAAGGAAAGTTGGCACACAGAAAAAAAGCACGCGGTATGAAGCGTGCATTACTAACAATTCTAGAAACGATTGAAAAATTAGCGGATAATGGCTTGGAATACAACGAGAAAATCTATATCTCAAATTCCGATTGTCACGAAGATGCAGAATTTATGAGAAATATGATTTTGGATAAATTTAAAAAAGTGAAGAGTGTGGAAATTTTTGATATGATACAGATTGGTTGTCATACGGGTCCGGGTTGTGTTTCGATGTATTTTTGGGGAAAATCAAGAGCTGAATAAATTAGCTCTTGATTTTTTTAAGAATCGCTATTTTATGTTATTTAAATTTGCAGTATTTTTGACAAAAACAAAATATAAGTAAAATAATTATAAAATCATGATATATTCACAATATGAACATGTGTTTAGCAATGTAATTTCACTCAACAAATCAGAATGAGATAAAAAAGTATAAATTGCAGAGATATTCATATAAAATTGATATGATATCACAATAAGTGCTAATTCATGAAAATGGAATGACACTTTATCACAATTCTGAAATTTGCAAAAAAATATTCATAGGTATATCATAAGTTATAAGGAGGGTACTTATGAAAAGATTTACATTACCAAGAGATTTATATTATGGGGATCATGCGCTTGATATACTTAAAGAGTTAGAGGGAAAGAAAGCATTTGTCGTGGTAGGAGGCAGCTCAATGAAGAGAGCAGGTTTTCTCGACGAAACTGTTAATAACTTGAAAGAAGCGGGAATGGAAGTTAAGCTTTTTGAAAATGTGGAATCTGACCCATCAGTTGAGACTGTCAGAGCAGGCGCAAAGGCTATGACAGAATTTGAACCGGATTGGATTGTTTCAATTGGAGGAGGTTCGCCAATCGATGCTGCAAAGGCTATGTGGGTTTTATATGAACATCCCGAAAAGAGTTTTGAAGACTTGATTGTGCCTTTTTCATTTCCTAAGCTAAGAAGAAAGGCAAAATTCTGTGCTATTTCTTCAACTTCCGGTACAGCAACTGAAGTGACGGCTTTTTCAGTTATTACAGACTACGAAAAGGGTATTAAATATCCACTTGCAGACTTTGAAATCACACCTGATATTGCAATTTTAGATCCAAGAATTGTGGCTTCTATGCCAAAACGATTGACAGCAGACACAGGTATGGATGCTTTAACACATGGCACTGAAGCTTATGTTTCACTAGCCGCAACAGATTTTACCGATCCGCTTGCAATGAAGGCAATAAGTATGATATTTGAATATCTTGAAAAATCATACAACGAAGACATGGAAGCAAGAGAAAAAATGCACTATGCTCAATGCATGGCAGGTCAAGCTTTTTCAAATGCACTTTTGGGAATTGTGCACTCACTTGCACACAAGACGGGAGCCGTATTTAGCACTGGTCACATTGTTCACGGATATGCAAATGCGATGTATCTTCCATATGTTATTGAATACAATATGAAAGATGAAAGAGCACTTCGTCGTTATGCAGACATAGGAAGGATGCTCGGTTTTGAAGGCGACGACAAGGAAGTTACATTAAAATATATCGATGCGATTAGAAAGTTAAACAAAGAATTCGATATCGTAAATTCGCTAAAAGAATTTGGCATTAAAGAAGACGAATTTAAAGAAAAATTGGAAGCTATCGCTCATAATGCAGTTTTAGACGCTTGTACAGGTTCAAATCCAAGGGAAATTGACGATGCTAATATGGAAAAATTGTTAGACTGTATCTACTATGGAAAAGAAGTAGATTTCTAAGGATTTATGTTTTTATATGAACTTTTAAAAAGATACTTAAAATAGGCTACTGATTGCTTCATTTTTTTAAAGTGTAAAAATTGCAAAAAAAGTGCAACTATTCTATAGATGCACTTTTTTTGTTATAATTCATAATTTCTTAATTTTCTTTCCAGACGTTTTATGTTTGTGATGTTTATAGCGTATCCGATAAAAGTGAATATTATCGGAATAAATGCTAGATATATAATGCCCTGTTCAAACTGGATGAAATACTTAGTTAAAAATAAGTCTATAAGTTTGTAGAATATATATCCGATAATAGAGATTATTACAATAAGTTTTAGAATGTTAAGATTTTGTTTTATTGCTTGCTGCGGTGTGGACCAAATTAGTTTTGGGCTTTGGATGTCAATAAATAGTCCGAGGTTTGAGACAAAATAAGAACACATCACAAATCCGATTAGAATTGGAAGCACGAGATAAAATAGTTTGCCTAAAATAATCATTGTCATGATAAATAGGGGTGCAAAGCTTATGAGCTTAAGCATGATTGAGGCGCGAATTCTGCCGTTTACATTGTTTTTAGCACTAATTGGCAAGTATTTCATTTGATAGATATTTTTGCCTTCACGTGAAATTGAGGTGACAGCAGGGTCATTTGCAAGTCCGGCTATAAGTGAAAACAAAAATCCCACAATATATGTTATCAATAGCACTTCAACAGGGTTTTTGCAAAACATTTCAAATAGCCCATTTCTCATGTCGGTAATGAATTCGGGATTTGCTTTTGTGATATTTATAGCTGATATAATCAAAATTACGGTGACAAAAAAACCGGATAGCATTATGTTAAAAAAATAAATTGGAGTTTTAAGAATATTTTTAATTTCTTTTGTTGTGATAGCCATACTTACACTTTTATTTTTAATGCCCTTTAGAGAGATTTCTTTCTTTTTGCTTGTGGCTACTTGGTTTTGTTGTGCACCTTTTACAAATAGTTTTTGCATTAAATTTGTTGCAACAAAATATAGTGCACCGGTGAGAAGTAGCAGTACTGTAAAATAGATTAACATGTTTGCAGACTTTAAGCCGATAGCCCCTTCAAATAAGTAGGAGAGCGGCAGGATTTTAGTAGATTCGAAGAGATTAACTGCATCGCCATTTGGAATGCTTTGTGATTTTTTTTGAATAAATATAAACAACAGCACTCCTAAGAGCATGTATACTGTCTGGAGTTTGTTTTTTAGGTTAGGGATTTTCGTCAAATATTGCATAAAAAATATCAATATTATGGACAAGAATGAAACAACAGAAATGCTCATTAATGCCGAAGAAAGAACAGCAGATACAAAGAACAAAGAGTTTTGACCGGTTTGAAAGCCATATTTTACTGCTGTGGGAAGAAATATCACCAGATAGAATATAAAGTTAAAAAGCGACATTACGAGGATTTTTGATTCGATTATATCCTTTGTTTTTACAGGTAAACGAAATACAATTTTTACGTCTTCATTGAAATAATAGTTTCCCATTGAAGATGCAAATGTGATAAAAATTGAAAGATACAAGCATGTTTTTGCTGAATTTATGATTGCAGACTCCATTTGCGATGTGCTGCCGGATACGAGCGGCAAAAAGATTGTGTAGTTAATAAAGATTAAATAAAAGAACAAAAAAGCAAGAGTCGCAAGTTTTTTCTTTTGTCTTTTATCTAGAGGATTTCCTTTGATTAAATCTATAATAGGCGAGTATTGTAAGTAAATATCTTTTTTTAAGAGAATGTTTAGCTTACTCATTGTCTGTCAGCTCCAAGAAAATCTTTTCAAGGCTGCCGTCTTCACCAAGATTTGCCTTAATTTCGTCCAGTGAGCCTTGCGCGATAATCTTACCTTTATTTATGATCGCAATTTCGTCACATAAGTTTTCAGCCACTTCCATGACGTGAGTGGAGAAAAAGATTGTTTTGCCGGTTTTTGCCATCTCTTTCATGGTTTCTTTAAGGTTGAAGCTGGATTTTGCATCCAGCCCGACCATCGGTTCGTCTAATATAAACACATTCGGATTAGTGACAAGTGCTGCGATTAGAACTATTTTTTGCTTCATACCGTGAGAATATGACATGATTGCAGAGCTCAAATTGGACTTCATATCGAATAAATCTGCGTATTTATCAATTCTTTCAATTCGTTCCTTGCTCTGAACCTCGTATATGTCTGCAATAAAATTAATATAATCAATTCCGCGCATCTCATCGTAAACCGGTGGAGTGTCAGGAATAAAAGCAAATTCTTTTTTAGACTCATATGGGTTTTTTGTGACATCGACGCCATTTATTTTAATTGTTCCCGTTGTTATGGAAATTGAGTTTGTAATCATGTTAATTGTCGTGCTCTTTCCTGCTCCGTTTGGACCAAGAAATCCGTAAATCTTTCCGCTCGGGATAGTTAAAGTGATATTGTCAACTGCCACGGTGTTACCGAATGTTTTTGTAACATCTTTTAATTCAATCATATATTCTCCTTTATGTCAGTTAATTTTTTTGATTCTATTGTAGCTTGTGCTGCCGATAAAATGGCGATCGGAACTCTATATGGTGAGCAGCTTACGTAGTCGAGCCCGATTGAGTGGCAGAATTTAATTGAATCAGGGTCTCCGCCGGCTTCACCGCAAACGCCGATGTGAATGTTAGGGTTTGCCTTGCGACCAAGAGTTGTAGCCATGTCTAAAAGTTTACCCACGCCTTTTGTGTCAAGAGTTTCAAATGGAGAAATCTTTAGTATCTTTTTGTCTAGGTAATCATTGATGAATTTACCGTAATCATCTCTAGAATATCCGAACACCATTTGTGTCATATCATTTGTGCCAAAACTGAAGAAAGCTGCTTGTGTTGCAATTTCGTCTGCGAGAAGGGCAGCACGCGGCACTTCGATCATTGTACCAATTTCGTATTCGATTTTTTCTCCTTTTTCCTCAAACACTTGGTTAATTTCTTCCACAATTTCACCTTTGACATATTCGAGTTCTTTGATTTCACCGATTAGCGGAATCATAATTAGTGGTCTAACTTTTTTGCTTTCGTTAGTAACTTCAAGTGCAGCCTCAATGATCGCACGAGCTTGCATTCTGTAGATTTCAGGATATGTGACCGCCAGACGGCATCCTCTGTGTCCAAGCATTGGGTTGAATTCTTTTAATTCTTCAATTCTGGTCTTTAATTTATCAACATCCAGTTCCATTTCATTTGCGATTGCTACGATATCTTCTTCTTTAACAGGGAGGAATTCATGGAGTGGCGGGTCGAGAAGACGAATTGTTACAGGCAGAGATTCCATTACTTCGAAAATACCGATGAAGTCACTTTTTTGATACGGGAGCAGCTTTGCAAGATATTTCTTTCTTTCTTCCACAGTGTCAGACAAAATCATTTTTCTAACATTTCTGATTCTGGAATCGTCAAAGAACATGTGTTCCGTTCTTGTAAGTCCAATGCCTTGAGCGCCAAAATCTCTTGCTATCTTTGCGTCTTTTGGAGTGTCGGCGTTTGCGAGTACACCAAGAGATTTAATTTCTTTTGCCCAGCTCATAAACTCTCCGAAGTTACCTGAAAGTGATGGTTCAATCTTCCTGATTTCACCAACATAAACATTACCTGTTGTGCCATCAATTGAAATGAGATCTCCTTCTTTTAAGTTGCCGTTTTTACCCAGAACAACTTTTCTTTCTTCGTCAACTCTGAGTTCACTGGTCCCTGCCACACAGCATTTGCCCATACCGCGAGCCACAACAGCCGCGTGAGAAGTCATACCACCACGAGCAGTCAAAATGCCTTCTGCAAGCACCATACCGTCAATATCTTCCGGAGAAGTTTCTTCTCTAACCAAAATCGTCTTGATGCCTTTAGCGTGGTTTAATTTTACGTCTTCAGGAGTGAAAACTACAATACCCGATGCTGCACCCGGACTAGCAGGAAGACCTTTTGCATATGGGGTTTTGTCTTTTAAATCGTTTTGATCAAATTGATAGTGCATGAGCTGATTTAGGCTGGTCGGTTCAAGCTTCATGAGAGCTTCTTCCCTTGTAATTAAGCCTTCTTTAACCATATCTACGGCGATATTTAGTGCTGCTCTTGCAGTTCTTTTACCATTTCTGCATTGCAAGAAATAGAGTTTGCCATTTTCAATAGTAAATTCAACATCTTGCATATCTTTATAGTGATGTTCGAGATTATTGATGATTTCGAGGAACTCATCAAACACAGCTTTGTTTGTCATTTCAAGGTTAGAAATATCCTGTGGAGTTCTGATACCAGCTACAACGTCTTCTCCCTGAGCATTCATCAAAAATTCGCCGAATAATTTATTTTCACCGTCTGATGGGTTTCTTGAGAAACAAACGCCTGTACCGGAAGTTTCTCCCATATTACCAAACACCATGGATTGAATATTTACAGCCGTGCCCAAGTCGTCATCAATTTTGTGAAGGCGTCTGTATGTTTTAGCCCTCGGATTCATCCATGAATCAAAAACTGCACCGATAGCAATTTCAAGTTGTTTTTTAGGTTCGTAAGGGAAGTCCTCGCCGAGATATTTTTTATAAACTTCTTTATAGCGGCGAACCGTTTCTTTTAAGCCGTCAACCGAGACTTCTTGGTCACTTGAAACATTTTCTTGTTTTTTTATTTCGTTAAAAATGTCATCAAATTCATATTTTGGAATATGCATAGCAACGTCAGAGAACATCTGGATAAATCTTCTGTAGCTATCCCAAGCAAATCTTTCGTTGTTTGTTTTTTCCACAAGCCCGATAACTGTGTCGTCATTAATACCTAAATTCAAAATTGTATCCATCATGCCAGGCATTGAAATGACAGCCCCGCTTCTAACTGAAAATAATAGGGGATTTTTTGGATCTCCAAACTTTTTACCAATCTTAGCTTCCACTTCAGAAACTCTTTTTTCGACTTCGTTCATTAATCCTTCAGGAATAGACTCATTATTTTTGTAGAAAGCTTTGCAAGCTTCAGTTGAAATAGTAAATCCTGGTGGCACAGGAATACCCAAATTTGTCATTTCACATAAATTTGCACCTTTTCCACCCAACAATTCACGCATCTTTGCGTTGCCTTCTTCAAAACTATAAGTAAATTTGTACATTTTTCCTCCTCATTTACCAATTCTGTCGGAAATAAAATCCGAGGCTTCTTCTATCGCCGTCTTATCTAAATCGATAGTCGGGATGCCTAGTTTTTTGTAAATATTTTCAGCATAATCTAACTCATCAATAATTCGCATTGTGTCAGAATAATTAGTATTCATTCCCAGGCTTTTTTCGCGTGTGATTCGTCTATCACGAAGAGAATCTACTGCTCTTGTAAGGCCAAAAGTCTTCTTGCGATAATCGCTCAGAATTGAACAATCGAAATTAAGCTCCGGGAACAACGGAATATTCACGGCCTTTATTCCCATATATGATAAATAAAAGCACAGAGGAGTTTTACCTACGCGCGATGGACCTAAAATTATCACATCGGCAGACTCTAAACCTTCCATGGTTTTACCGTCGTCGTATTGAAAACAATATTCGAAAATTTTTAAATCCATGTTGCCCTCCAAATGATATTAAATATGCACTAATAGTATAACATAAATACCAATATTTTTAAATAGAAGAACATTTAATCAGTTTGAAAAAATCACAAGTTATTGATATAAAGGAGTTAAAATGTTATAATATTTGAGAGGTGTAATTATGGATAATATTGATGAAAATGAAATTATTTTAAAAGATATAGAAGAAAAAAATTCAGAAAAATATAGTGCGGATAAGCTGGAAAAAACTTCAAACGGGGACACGAATAAAATTAATGGAGATGAAGATAAATCAAAAAAGGAGTCGGACAGTTTGATGGAGTGGATTAAAAGTTTGGGCTTTGCGGTTATTATTGCACTAGTTATTGTGAAATTTGTTTTTGGGTTTACGGTTGTAGATGGAATTAGTATGAAGCCGACACTTCTCAATAAAGACAGACTTATTGAAGTTAAGCTGGATAGATTATGGCGCTCCACAAAACGCGGGGATATCGTGGTTATTAAAGATAAAGTTAAAACTGAGGGCAATTATTACGTAAAAAGAATCGTAGGCCTACCAGGAGAGCGCGTAGAAGTGCAAAATGGCAGTGTTTTTATTGACGGAAATTTATTAGAAGAAGATTATATTGTTGATGGAATTTACACCGAAGGAAATATTGATCTCACTTTGGGCGATGACGAGTATTTTGTATTGGGCGACAACCGCGAACCGTACGCAAGCAGAGATTCGAGAAGTTTTGGACCAATTAAAAAGAAGAACATCGGCGGAAGATGTGTGTTCAGAGTTTTTCCGTTTAATAGATTTGGAATTTTAAAGTAGGTAATTATGATTAAAAAACACATTAGAAATTTTTCAATTATCGCTCACATTGATCATGGAAAGAGTACATTGGCAGATAGACTTTTGGAACTCACTGATACAGTGAGTATGAGAGATATGAAAGAGCAAACGCTGGATAGTATGGATCTTGAGCGTGAGAGAGGAATTACAATTAAACTAAAGGCAATCAGACTGAATTACATTGCAAAGGATGGTAAAACTTATCATCTCAATTTGATAGACACTCCGGGTCACGTGGACTTTAACTACGAAGTAAGCCGTTCACTTGCGGCTTGTGAAGGTGCAGTTTTAGTGGTGGACGCAACGCAAGGCGTGGAAGCTCAAACTCTTGCAAATGTGTATTTGGCACTGGATCAAGATTTAGAGATTTTGCCGGTTATTAATAAGATGGACTTACCAAGTGCAAACCCGGATGAAGTGAAGCTTGAAATTGAAGATGTTATCGGGCTTGATGCGAGTGAAGCGCCGCTTATTTCTGCAAAGACAGGACTCAATGTAGGCGAAGTGTTGGAAGACATTGTAAAAAATGTACCGCCTCCGGAAGGAGATGATAATGCACCCCTTAAGGCACTTATTTTTGACTCATATTACGATTCATATTTGGGCGTGGTGTGTTATGTGAGAGTGTTTGACGGAAGGATAAAGTCAGGCATGAAAATAAAAATGATGGCAACCGGAAAAGAATTTGAAGTCACAGAAGTTGGTGTAAACGTAACGCACTTATTAAAAGTAGATGAGCTTACAGCGGGCGATGTAGGATATTTCACAGCTTCAATAAAAGAAGTAAAAGACGCACGCGTGGGAGATACCGTTACTGATGCAGAAAATCCGACAAAAGAAAAACTTCCAGGCTACAAAGCAGTAGTGCCAATGGTTTACTGCGGAATTTACCCTTCAGAAGGTGAAGATTATAACACCGTGAGAGAAGCCCTCGAAAAGTTAAAGGTAAATGATGCAAGTCTGACATTTGAACCGGAAACCTCAAAAGCACTTGGATTTGGTTTTAGATGCGGATTTTTAGGACTTCTGCACATGGAAATTATCCAAGAAAGATTAGACCGAGAATTTGATTTAAACCTCATTGCAACAGCCCCTTCTGTTATTTATAGAGTGCACAAAACCGACGGCACGATGCTCGAAATTCAAAATCCGACAAATCTTCCGCAACCCGCGGAAATAGATTATATAGAAGAGCCGATGGTAAACGCAAACATAATGGTGCCAAAGGAATATGTTGGAAATATTATGGACCTTTGCATTGATAGACGTGGGCAATATGTAAATATGGAATATTTGGACACAAGACGTGTGACTATGCACTTTAAGATGCCGCTAAATGAAGTTATCTATGATTTTTTTGATGCACTTAAATCAAACACAAAGGGTTACGCTTCTCTTGACTACGAACTTGCAGGTTATGAACCAAGCGACCTTGTAAAGCTCGACATTTTAATAAATGGGGAAATTGTGGACGCATTTAGCTTAATCGTACACGAGTCAAAGGCATACGAAAGAGGCAGAAGCATTGCAGAAAGACTAAAAGAAGTTATTCCAAGACACCAATTTGCAGTTCCAATTCAAGCGGCAATCGGTTCTAAGGTCATCGCTCGTGAAACAATTTCCGCTTTAAGAAAAGACGTGCTTGCAAAATGTTACGGCGGCGACATCTCCAGAAAGAAAAAGCTACTTGAAAAACAAAAAGAAGGTAAAAAGAGAATGCGTTCAGTTGGTAATGTAGATGTGCCACAAGAGGCATTTCTCGAAGTTTTAAAATACAAGGAAAAATAATGGCTTTAGGATTATATTTTCACATTCCTTTTTGCGACACAAAATGCACTTATTGCGATTTTTTAAGTTTTGAACATAGGAATTGTGACGAAATAGAAATATATACAAAGTATTTATTAAAAGAAATCACTTTGTACAAAGAAACTATAAAAGATAGGTGTGTCGACTCGATTTATTTTGGAGGTGGCACACCTTCTTTGCTAAGTGAAAAGAATATTTATGACTTAATGAGTGCTATTTATGAGAGCTTTAACGTTTCGGATGACAGTGAAAACACGATTGAAATTAATCCGTATAATTTAAAAGACACTTATTTTAAAAATCTCGCAAACTCAAAAATTAATCGTGCAAGCGTTGGACTTGAAACAAGTAATGAAAGTTTGTTACGAAAGCTTAATAGAAATACTACACTTCAGCAATTTTTGCACACGATAGATAGTTTGAAAAAATATGGTATAAATAACATTTCAGCGGATTTGATTTTAGGTCTTCCCGATAACACGATCAGTCAAGAATTATCGGATGCAGAGATTTTAATTAATAACGATATCAAACACATTTCTGCATACAGTTTGATCCTCCATGAAAACACCAAACTGTATAATGACATTAAAAATGGCAGGTTTAATTTACCTACCGAAGAAAATGAGAGAAAGAGCTATCATGCATTTTCTGATTTTGTACAGGCTAACGGTTTTAAAAGATATGAGATCTCCAGTTTTGCACGCGCAGGATATGAATCTCGTCACAACAAAAAATATTGGAGTTTAGAAGATTATCTCGCATTTGGGATTGGAGCATCCGCATTTTATAACGGCGAGCGTAGAAAGAACTTTTCAAATTTGAAATATTATTATGAAGCACTGGATAAAAATGAATTGCCTTATCGAGTGGAATATGTTTTGAGTGAAAATGATTATAAGAGTGAATATGCATTTTTAAATATTAGAACTTCTCACGGAATTAATACCGAAGAATTTGAAAAAAGATTTAAGCAAAATTTTTTCGATGTGTTTAACATAAGAAAACATATCGACTCAGGGCTATTGTTATATGAAAATGGAAAATTAACTCTCACTAAGAAGGGGATAGATTTGTCCAATTTGGTGGAAGTGGATTTTATATTAGATTAGATTATAATAAAATTCAATTTTTTAAAAAAATTGTTTTAAAATGATTTTTGTGGGTATATTATAATTGTTGGCACTTATACAAGGTGAGTGCTAAAAATAAAAGTTAAATAATTCTATATATTTTCAAAAATATTGACTAAAATAATAATAGTTGGGTATAATAATAAAAGAATTAGCACTCAGTAATATACACTGCTAACATTTAAGAATGGAGGTGTGATGTGTTAAATAATCGAGAGATAACAATTTTAAATAGTATAATTAATTCTTTTATTGAGACCGGACAACCTGTCGGCTCAAGAACGCTTGAGAAGAATTATAATATTGGTTTAAGTTCTGCCACTATTAGAAATGTTATGAGCGATCTTGAAAGCATGGGTTTTTTGTCAAAGACACACCATTCGAGCGGCAGAGTTCCTTCAGAGATGGCTATTGAAGAGTATGTGCTAAGAATAATCGAAGATTCCACTAAGACTGCTGATAATCCTAGAAAGCTAGTGACAAAGCTGTTTGAAGCTGAAGGCGCAAAGATTGAAGATATGATGTTAAAAGCGAGCGAAATTTTGAATCTGATGACCAATTATGCTACTCTCACTTTTATATCCCATGTTAAAGATGCGAAGATAAAGCAAGTGTTTATAAAACGCATTGATAATAAAAATGTGCTTTTTGTACTGATGAGCGACCAGCTTCAAGTGATTACAAATGTGATAAAAGATGAGGGCATTCTCGATGAAGAAAAGTTTAACAACTTTTTAGAAGAGAATTTTTACAATCAAAAAATTAGTTATTTTATTCAAAATTTAGAAAGACTCTACAATTTAGAGTTTAAACAAAATTTAGATTTTATTAAGCAAATTTTAAAAGATTTGGAAAACGATGACAATCTGGACGATGAGTTAGTTTTAAGTGGATTTACAAGGCTTTTAGATGAGCCGGATTTTTTGGATACGGATGAAACTAAGCAACTTGCTATTTTGATGGAAGACAATACGGTTCTTAAAGATTTACTAAAAAATGAGACGGAAGACAAAATTCAGGTCTATATTGGCAAAGGGGATTCAGTCCTAAAGAATTTAAGTATTATAACATCAAATTACACGCTTGGCGATTCAAGAACTGCTTCTTTTGGAATTATTGCTCCTATCAGAATGAATTACGAGAGTGCCATAAATGCGATTTTAGAGTTGGATAAGACTTTGAGATATTTGAAGTCAAAAATATAAGTTTGAAAGGAGAAAATAATGGCTAAAGATAAGAATGTGAATGAACGAATGCATGAAGATGTCAAAGATAAAGACGGTGTTAATTCAGAAGATTTTAAAGGCGAAGAAATTGCTGATGAAAATCTTAAGACAGATTCTTGTGATGAAAGCGATGTTAAAGATGATTTGGAAAGTTTGAAGTCACAATTTGTAAGATTGCAAGCGGATTTTGCAAACTACAAGAAAAGGACGGATAAGGCTATGCAAGACAGCGTGAGTTTGGGAGTAGAAAAAATGGCGGAAAGCCTGTTTCCTGTGATTGATAATTTCAATATAGCGTTAGAGAGTATAGAAGATAAAAATATTTATAATGGTGTGGAAATGATATACAATCAGCTGATTGATGCGCTTTTACAAAATCAAATTTTTGAGATGAAATGCGATGGAGAAGTTTTTGATCCAAACAAGCACTATGCAGTTATGACGGAAGAAAAAGATAATATAGAAAGCGGAGTTGTGATTGAAACTTTAAAAATAGGTTTCACACACGGAGACAAAGTTATAAGACCGGCTATGGTTAAAGTTAGTAAATAATTTAATAATAATTTAAGGAGGATAAGATGAGTAAGATTATTGGTATTGATTTAGGGACAACTAATTCATGTGTTGCAGTTATGGAAGGTGGAGAACCTGTTGTAATTCACAATGTAGAAGGTAATAGAACTACTCCAAGTATTGTGGCATTCACAAAAGATAACGAAAGATTAGTGGGAGAAACTGCTAAAAGACAAGCAGTTACAAATCCGGACAGGACTATTTCTTCAATAAAAAGAGAAATGGGTTCTGATTATAAGGTAAAAATTGACAATAAAGAATATTCACCGGAAGAAATTTCTGCTTTTGTGCTTCAAAAACTTAAGGCAGATGCTGAAAGTTATTTGGGTGAGAAAGTGGAAGATGCTGTTATTACTGTTCCTGCATATTTTACAGATTCTCAAAGACAAGCAACCAAAAATGCAGGAAAGATTGCGGGTTTAAATGTTAAGAGAATTATCAATGAGCCAACCGCTGCAGCACTTGCATATGGAATGGACAAAGAAGAAGGTCAACACAAGATAATGGTTTATGACTTGGGCGGCGGTACATTTGACGTTTCAATTTTGGAAGTTGGCGACGGCGTGTTTGAAGTTTTAGCAACTAGAGGAAACAACAAACTCGGCGGTGACGACTTTGACAATAAGCTCGTGGATTATATTGCAGAAGAGTTTAAGAAAGAAAACCAAATTGATTTAAAGGCAGATAAAATGAGTTTGCAAAGACTTAGAGAAGCGGCTGAAAAGGCAAAGAAAGAACTTTCAAGCACAATGACTACAAATGTAAATTTGCCGTTTATTACGGCAAACCAAAATGGTCCTCTTCACTTAAATATGGACATTACACGTGCAAAGTTCAACGAACTCACTTCAGACCTTGTTGAAAAGACTGTCGAACCGGTAAAAGATTGTATCAAGGACGCAGGAATCAGTGTTTCGGATTTAGACAAGGTACTTTTAGTTGGTGGTTCTACGAGAATACCGGCTGTTCAAGATGAAGTTAAAAAATTGACCGGTAGAGATCCTCAAAAAGATATAAACCCGGACGAATGCGTTGCAATTGGTGCAGCAATTCAAGGCGGTGTTTTAACCGGTGAAGTTAAGGATCTATTGTTATTGGACGTAACACCACTTTCACTCGGACTTGAAACCTTGGGCGGAGTTACAACCAAACTCATTGAAAGAAACACCACAATTCCGGCAAAGAAAAGCCAAGTGTTCACGACTGCAGCAGATTCACAAACATCTGTAGACATACATGTTTTACAAGGTGAAAGAGAATTTGCAAAGGACAACACAACTTTAGGAAGGTTTCAACTCACAGGAATTGCACCGGCTCCAAGAGGAATTCCGCAAATCGAAGTTACATTTGATATTGATGCAAACGGCATTGTAAATGTAAGTGCAAAGGATATGGCAACCGGAAAGCAACAATCAATTACAATTACGGCTTCAAACAAGATGAGCGATGAAGAAATCGACAAGAAAGTTAAAGAAGCTGAAAAATTCGCAGAAGAAGATAAGAAGGCAAAAGAAAATATCGAAATCAAGAATAACGCAGACCAAATGGTTTATCAAACAGAAAAGAGTTTGAAAGATTTAGCAGAACAATTATCGGACGATGATAAAAAGCTTTTGGAAGATAAGAAAGAGGCTTTGAAGAAGGCGGCAGAAGGTACTGATTATGAAGATATGAAGGCTAAAACCGAAGAACTTACAAATGAATTCTACAGAATTTCACAAAAAGTTTATCAAGAAGCTGCATCAAAAAATCCACAAGGCGGAAATGAATCCGGAAACGACGGCAAAGACGATACTATTGATGGAGATTATGAAGTAGTCGATTAATTTGACAATTATGAGATGATATAGGATAATAGAACTGTGCCATTTATATGGACAGTTCTCTTTTTTTGAAAGGCGGATTTGATGAAAGATTTATATGAAATACTCGGCGTAGACAAGAATGCCACGACCGATGAAATAAAGAAAAGATATCGTGTGCTTGCAAAAAAATACCATCCGGATTTGAATCCGGATGATCCGGAAAGTGCAGAAAAGTTTAAGGAAGTGACCGCGGCTTATGAAGTGCTTTCAAATGATGAGAAAAGAGCGATGTACGACAACTATGGCACCGCTGATGGGTCAGGTGCGGGTTTTAACTACGAAGATATTTTTAGCGATTTATTTGGAGACGCTTTTTCAGGATTCGGATTTGGCGGGTTTGGCAGAGCAAATTCAAAAAATGCAGCAAGAAAAGGTGCAGACAGAGTAACTTATATAGATTTTGATTTGGTGGACACTTTAAAAGATAATATAGTACAAATCGAATACGAAAGAACCATAAAATGCAAAGTTTGCCATGGGAAGGGCGCAGAAAAAGATGAGGATATAATAACTTGTCCTACTTGCAACGGACGAGGAAAGGTACGCCAAGTGTATCAAACATTGCTTGGGCAAATGCAAACTGATTCAACTTGCCCGGATTGCGGCGGCACAGGAAAACAAATCCTTCACAAGTGCGAACACTGCAATGGTACAGGGCGTGAAACCATAAAAGAAAAGATGAAAATCACAATTCCGCGAGGAGTTAAAGACGGAAATGTGATAAATCTTGGCGAATATGGAGACGAAGGAACAAATGGTGGCAGACCCGGCAATTTATATGCTGAAGTTCATGTAAAAAACATTTACGGTTATGAAATTGACGGAAATAATTTGGTAAAAGATTATAATATTTCATTTTCTGAAGCTGCACTGGGAAGTGTAAAAAAGTTCAAAACTCTTGATGGAGAAGTAGACATAACGATTCCGGACGGCACACAAAATGGAGAATATGTTACAATTCCAAACAAGGGACTTTTCAATTTTAATTCAAATAAGCGAGGAGATATATATCTTGTCTTTAAAGTGATTACACCAAAGAATTTGACCGATAGACAAAAAGAACTTTTGCGTGAGCTTGAATCAGATGAAGATTTAAACGAACCGCCCCCTTTTTCGGGGATAAGGCGTAAGATAAATAATATATATTATAAAATTAAAAACTTTTTTAAGAGGAAATTTAGATGATTGAAATTAGCATAAAAGCCAATCGAGTAAGAGAAGAAGAGATCTCGACAACACTTTTGTTAAACGGTATCACGGCATTTGAAGTGGTTGATACGAATTTGAGTGAAACTCTAAAAAATGACGAAAAGAATTGGGATTATATTGATAATGCTCCACACACCGACTTTATAACATTTAAATTTTACGTGGGCGAAGAAGAAACAAAAGATTTTATAACTCTCTTTAAGAGCGACGATGAGCTTGAGATTTCAACTAAGATAATTACAAAAAAAGATTACGAAAATGACTGGAAAAATTTTTTTCACACAATAAAAGTATCTGACGATTTTAAAATTGTGCCACTTTGGGAAGAGCATACAGATGAAGACGTGGTGATAAATCCGGGGATGGCTTTTGGTACCGGTAGCCATGAAACCACACTCATGTGCTTAAAAGAAATAGACAAGCATAAATTAAATGGAAGCGTGATGGATGTGGGCACGGGCAGCGGAATTCTTGCAATTTCAATGGCAAAACGCTTTGGTGCTCATGTGGACGCATATGAAATTGATGCACTTGCAATAAAATCTGCAGAAGAAAATATTGAGCTAAACGGCGTGAAAGACAAAATTCATCTTGTTCACGGTGATTTTAGAGATGGAGAAATAAAAAAATATGATGCGATTGTCTCAAATATTTACGCGGAAACTCTATGTGAAATGATGAATCATTTTGCACAAAGGCTATTTAGTGGAGGTATAATTATTTTGTCAGGAATCGTAGCAGAAAAAGAAAAAATGGTTGAAGAAAGTTTATATTTAAACAATTTTGAAATAATTTCCAGATACAAACTAAATGGTTGGGCAGAAATTACCGGAAGATACAATGGATAGGATTTTTAGTGAAACAAACGTCGTTTTCGGCGATAAATACAAGCACATAATAAAAAGTTTGCGCCATAAAGTGGGCGACATTATTGAAGTAGTGAAAGATAAAAAGCTTTATCTTGCTCGTATTGACGAGGTTAAAAAGAGTGAATTCACTTTTTTAATAGTTGAAGAGCTTGAAGATATAGAAAACAATCTTGAGATTTATCTGTTTCAAGCGAATATACAGAAGAAAAAGATGGAAATGGTATTGAAATTAAATGGTATGCTTGCACTAAATTCGATTGTGCCGTTTATTTCTGAAAGAACTGAAAATAAAAAATTAGAGGATATAGATAATGAAAGAAACTATGCTATTTTAACTGATAGCGCAGAAGTTTCAAAGGCAACGAGACTAACAAAAATAGAGAAAACCATGACAACGACAGATGCTATAACGCTTGCAAACACTCTCGATTACGCAATTGTTTTGTACGAATCGGAAGAGACAAACAGTTTGTTTAACTTCCTGAATGAGATAGATTGCAAGTTTCCCGGGAAGCTTTCAGTGGGAATATTTGTTGGTCCGGAAGGTGGATTTTCGGAAGAAGAAATAACATTTTTTGCAGAAAGAAATGTTAAACCGATTCGAGTTTTTAAAAGTATTCTTAGGACGGAGATGGCCGCATTTTCTACAATATCCGCAATTTTAGCGTATTATGAGAGGACGAGGTATGAGAGTTAAGATAAAAACCCTTGGCTGCAAAGTTAATTATGTGGAGAGTTTGGCACTCGCAGAGAAGCTTCAAAAAGAGGGATTTGAAATTGTGGACGATGAAGTTTGTGATATTTTTATTTTAAACTCGTGCAGTGTTACAAATGAAAGTGATAAGAAATCTCGCCAGGCTCTGAGTCGCAACCGTAAGATTAATCCGGACAATTATTCTATTATTATGGGTTGCTACAGTCAGGTATCTAAAGATGAGCTACTAGATAATAAGAACGTGAATTTAGTTTTGGGAAACAAAAATAAGTTAGATATCGAGTACTTAAAGAAATTAAAGAGCGGGGAGTTTGTTTTAAAGGATCAAGTTCATGACATTTCAAATTACAAAGAATTTGAAGATGAGCCGCTTTATGGTAAGGGCAACAAGACGAGAGGGTTTATAAAGATTGAAGACGGCTGTAACAATTTCTGTTCATATTGCATAATTCCATACGCGAGAGGCAGAGTGCGTTCAAGAGATATGGATTCAATCGAAAATGAGGCGAATTATCTAAAAAATTACGCAAAAGAAATCGTGGTAACCGGAATTGAAGTGGCTAGCTACGGCGAAGATTTAAAGAACGGAGTAAAGCTCATAGACGTCGTGGAAAAAATTGCACACACTGCACCAAACTCCAGAATCAGAATGAGTAGCCTGGAAATTTCAATTATAACTGAAGATTTTCTGAAGCGATTAAAAGCTTTAGATAATTTTTGCGAACATTTACATTTGTCACTGCAAAGCGGCTCGGACACGATATTAAAGGCAATGAATAGAAAGTATAACAAGGCAATTTTTAAAGAAAAAGTGGATATGATTAGAAATTACTTTCCAAATGCAGGAATTACGACTGACATTATCACGGGTTTTCCGGAAGAAACAGAGGCAAATCACGAGGAAACAATATCATATTTGAAAGAAATTATGTTTTCGAGAATTCACATTTTTCCATATTCAATCAGAAAAGGCACTCCAGCTGCCGGAATGAAGCAGGTGGATGGAAATATAAAGAATAGAAGAAAAAAAGAGCTTGAAACTTTAAATGATAAACTTGAGCGCGATTTTCTTTTAAAGCAACAAAATTTAGAAAATTATGCACTGATTGAAGATGTTACGGATGGCAATCTGGTGGGTTACACCGATAATTATGTGAGAGTTAGTTTACCGCAAAGTGAGTATCCGGACATTGAACAAAATGAAATAGTTCCGGTGATGTTTAAAATTGAAGGAGGAGAAGAAAAATGGATTGTTTGTTCTGCAAAATAGCAAATAAAGAAATTGAATCGGAAGTTTTGTTTGAAGATGATTATTGTGTAGCATTTAAGGATATAAATCCAGTTGCACCAACACATTTATTAGTCATTCCAAAAAAACACATCGACGGAATTGACACAATTAATGAACTTGATAAGGAAATTGTCGCACATATTTTTATGATTATTAAACTGCTTGCAAAAAGAGAAGGCCTAAACAACGGATATCGCGTGATTTCAAATGTTGGAGCGGATGGCGGTCAATCGATTAGACATCTTCATTTTCATCTCATTGGTGGAAAAAAATTAGGCTGGAATTTTGAATAAATACTTGATTTTTTATATCAAGATGTGTATAATACCAAATAGAGTGTTGTGGATAACCTTATGAGAGGGGGGAAGATAAATGTCAGAAATCAAAGTTGGAGAAAACGAATCCCTGGATAGTGCTTTAAAACGTTTTAAGAGACAATGCGCTCGTTCTGGAGTAATGGGTGAAGTTAGAAAAAGAGAACACTATGAAAAACCTAGCGTAAAGAGAAAGATGAAGTCTGCTGCAGCTAGAAAAAAGAGACGTAAAGGATACTAAATTATGTCACTAAAAGAACGTTTGATGGATGATTTAAAAACTTCCATGAAAGAGAAACAAACTCTTAGAAAAAATACTATCACAATGCTCAGATCTCGCATAAAACAATATGAGGTCGACAATAGACTCTCTGCTGATGACGAGCTCATTATGCAAATGATTCAAAAAGAGATCAAGGAAAGAAATGATACTCTTGAAGCTCTAGCCGGCTCTGATAGAGCTGAGCTCATTGATGATACGAAGCTTGAAATCCAATATTTATCGGAATATTTGCCAAAACAATTAAGTAATGAGGAACTCGCACAAATTGTGGATATAATCGCAACAGAAGTGAATGCAACTTCTATGAAAGATATGGGCAATATGATGAAGGTGGCCAAGGAAAAATGTGGTTCAAGAGTTGATGCTAAGAGATTATCTGAGGCAGTAAAAGCAAAATTAAGCTCACTTTAACTTGAAAGCAAGTGGGCTTTTTTATTGGAAAATATGTTTTAATAAGATTCCGCAAAATGGTTGCGGAGTTTTTTTTAATCATTTTAAAAAATACGAGGAAAAAATAAACAATTAATATCATTTTTACATAACCGATTTCTCAATGAGTGTGTTTAAAGAATTTAGCTGATTAAACTCATGCATTTTGTGGTATAATATGAATGAAGTAGTGTGTTTTTCATTAATCTGAAAGGAGAATTTATGAACAAATTAATTAGTTTTGGAAAATCAATTCCGGATTATTTTATAATGATTCTTTTGCTCATATCATTTGCGGCTGTTTTGTGTTCTCTGTTTAAACACAAAAAGACAAATTTGACCATCGGCATAGTTTCGCTTATTTTTTATGTCGGGATTGTACTGGTAAAAAATGATCAGCATTATTTGAGTCTCATTTTGAGTCTTATGGGAATTTTTTTAATTTTTCTGGAATTTTTTGTGCCTGGATTTCAGGTTTTTGGCATCACAGGGCTTGCTTTTTTGACAATTGGTCTTTATGGCACAGTAAATTCAATAGCTTATGTACTTTTTACGGTTCTTTGTTTAATAATTATTTCATTTATAATTATATATTATTTTACAAAAGCCGGGTACAAGGTAGGCGGTTTAGAAAAATTTGTATTATTTGAAAAACATACTACAAAAAAAGGTTATGTTGCAACAGATTCTCCGGACTTGGTTGGAAAGACAGGCGTTACGGTGACTCCGCTAAGACCGACGGGATACGGAATTATTGAAGACAAAAAATACGATATATATAGTGAAGACGCTTATATTCCAAAGGATGTTGAATTTGTAGTAACGAGAGTGAAATCAATGAAGATTTTTGTAAGGAGGAAATAACAAATGGGTATTTTTCAACAATATAGCTCAGTTTTCAATGCTGCTTTAGTAATTTTAATTTTAATCATTTTCTTCAGCTTTGTTCCAATTGGATTGTGGATAACGGCTTTTTTCTCAGGAGTTAAGGTCAGCGTTTCAAAATTGGTTGGTATGAAATTGAGGAGAGTTTCTCCGGGTAAAATTATAAATCCAATGATTAAGGCAACGAAGGCAGGGCTTGATTTAAATATGGACGAACTTGAAGCTCATTTTTTGGCAGGTGGTAATGTTAATACACTGGTGGATGCACTTATCGCCGCACAAAGAGCAAACATAGAACTGGAATTTGAAAGGGCTGCAGCAATCGACCTTGCAGGGAGAAATGTACTTGAAGCTGTGAGAGTCAGTGTTAATCCAAAAGTTATCGAAACTCCAAGCATTGCAGCTGTAAGTAAAGACGGTATAGAAGTTATGGTTACTGCAAAGGTTACAGTTCGTGCAAACATCGAAAGGTTAGTTGGCGGTGCCGGAGAAGAAACTATTATTGCACGTGTTGGTGAAGGTATTGTTACGACAGTCGGTTCAAGTACGACGCACAAACAAGTTTTGGAAAATCCGGATAGCATTTCCTCTACGGTACTTGAAAAGGGGCTTGATGCAGGTACTGCATTTGAAATTTTGTCCATTGATATAGCTGATGTTGATGTTGGAAGAAATATCGGAGCTCATTTGCAAACAGACCAAGCTGAGGCTGACATGAGAATTGCTCAAGCTAAGGCGGAAGAAAGAAGAGCAATGGCTGTTGCGAAAGAACAAGAAATGAAAGCAGAAGTTCAAGAAAAGCGTGCTCTCGTTGTAGAAGCTGAATCCAAGGTGCCTCTAGCAATTGCAGAAGCTTTAAAAAATGGCAATTTGGGAGTTATGGATTATTATAAGTTGAAGAATGTTCAAGCTGACACTGATATGAGAAACTCAATCGGCAAGTCAAAGGATTAAAATGAAATTTATAGTTGTTTTATTTGCAATTTTTTCTATTTTAATTAGCATTTTGGAAGAGAAGCAAAAAGCTGACAAGAGAAAAAATCTAAAGGCAAATAAAGATTTTGATTTTAACAGAAGATACACGAAAAAGAAGAAAAACAAGAGCGAATCCAAATTTGTTCGTTTGAGTGAAGCGGATGAAATAATAAATAAACAAAAATTAAAACAATCTGTTATGAACGAAGAGAGCGAAATTAAGAAAGAAGAAGCTGAGGATAGAAAACGCGATCAAGAATATAAAAACTCGAGAATTCCACGAATCAGTAGTAAAAAGAATAACACTTCAAATAACGTTTATGACCTTCACAAGAGATATGATTGTTTTGCAGATTCGCAAATTAACAATTCTTTTTATAAAAAGAATGAAGTGTCTACAGATAAAGAAGGTAAAGAAGAAACAACTGTTTTAAAATTATCAGATATGCAAGAATATGTCGTCATGAAAGAAATTTTAGATAAACCGGTTTCACTTAGATAAGGAGATTTAATGTTAGAATTTGAAGTTAAGGATTTAGCAACACTAAAAAAAATAGTTGGTCAGCTTGACATAAATCTAAAGCATATTGAAGAAAAGCTTGATGTTACTTTAAAGCTAGATGGCGAGTCAATTAAAATTGAAGGGCAAAAGGCAGATATCGCAAAAAATGTACTGACTACAATCGAAAAGACAACAAAGTCATCTGAACTAGATTTGAATGATCTTGACTATATTATAGTGCTTGCAAAGGAGCATCGCGAAAACGAACTCATTGATTTACACGAAAAGCCGATTGCTTTCACTTCGGCAGGCAGAAGTCTTTTTCCAAAAACGATTGGGCAAAAGAGATATGTGGATTCAATTTCAAAAAATGATATTGTGTTTGGTACGGGGCCAGCGGGTACCGGTAAAACATATATTGCTATTGCACTTGCTTGCAACGCATTTCGTAACAAGCAATTTGAGAAAATTATTCTAACTAGACCTGCCGTTGAAGCCGGTGAAAATTTAGGCTTTTTGCCGGGAGATTTGCAAGAAAAGATTGATCCATATTTGAGACCGGTTTACGATGCGTTGTACGAAATTTTAGGTGCTGAAAAATTCCAGAAGTGCCTTGAAAAAGGTCAAATTGAAATTGCACCTCTTGCATATATGCGTGGTCGAACTTTGGATAGGAGTTTTATTGTTTTGGATGAAGCGCAAAATACAACTCATGAACAAATGAAGATGTTCCTTACACGTTTAGGTTATTCCAGCAAAATGGTTATTACGGGTGACTTAACGCAAACCGATCTTCCTCATGGGAAGGAAAGCGGATTAAAAAATGCAATAAACCTTTTAAGAGGCGTGAAAGGCATTGGAATAGAAGAACTGAAAGCTGTGGATATCGTTCGTCATCCGCTCGTTAAAAAGATTATAGAAAAGTATGACCAAGAGAAGAAGAATGAACAATTAAGGTACGAACAGAGAAAAAAAGATAGAGCATCAAAATATGATCAAGGTCAAAATGAAGAGCTACTATAATATAAAAAAACTCACCGGTAAAAAAACTTTTTACTTTGACAAGTTTGAAATTTCTGCTGATTTTACAGACCAATTTTTGTGTTTGGATGATTTTCTAAATATGGTAAATGTGATAAAAGAAACACTTCATACCGCAAATTACAATTATTACACTCAAATATCATTATCAATTGTAAGTGAGTCACAAATTCGCGAGTTAAACAGAGATTTTCGGGGTATAGATAGTGTAACGGATGTGCTTAGTTTTCCCCTTGATTTTGAGGAGGGGATACTGGGCGATGTTGTATTGTGTAAAAAAAGATGCTTAAAACAATCAAAAACTTTTGGCAATTCATTTAATCGAGAAATGGTTTATTTGACATGCCATAGTATTTTACATTTGCTTGGATACGATCATATGAATAAAAGAGATAAAAAGATTATGCGCTCACTTGAAAAAGAAGTGATGAAAAAGGTTTACCTATGAAGAAAAGATCATTTTTAAAAAGTTTTAATTATGCCACGAACGGCTTGGTTCAAACTTTTAAAACTGAAAGGAATATGAGAATCCATTTTATAATTGCAGGTGCGGTTTTAGTTATGGCTCTAATTTTTGAATTCTCAAAACTGGAATTCATATCACTTTTTGGAGCCATTGTTTTGGTGCTTTTTGCCGAGATGATTAATACTGCGCTTGAATACGCTGTGGATGCAGCTGTCGGGGAATATCATCCGCTCGTGAAACTTTGCAAAGATATTGCCGCAGGAGCAGTTCTCTTAACCGCATTTTATGCACTTTTTGTCGGATACTTGCTATTTTATGATAGACTTGTACCGGCAGGAGAAAACTTTTTTGGAGTGATTCATAGAAATCCGATTCATCTCACAATTATTGCGATTTCGCTAACTGTTTTGCTTATAATTGCACTAAAGAGCAGATATTCAAAACATAGAGGCACATATTTTCAAGGTGGTACTGTGAGTGGACATGCAGCGATATCTTTTTTATTAGCTACAATAATTTCATTTAACACACAGGATCTTCTCGTCATTTCGCTTGCATATGTGTTGGCGATTTTGGTGTCTGAAAGCAGAGTTGAAGGAAAAATCCATAAGCCAATTGATGTGTTTTACGGCGGAATTTTAGGAATATTAATTGGCATACTTATTTTTAGTATTTTTGGAAATTAGGAATGGAGAAAATATGAAAAGCGGTTTTGTAAATTTAATTGGTAGACCAAATGTAGGCAAATCTTCAATTTTGAACCGATTAATCGGAGTGCGTCTTTCAATCGTGACTGATAGACCTCAAACTACGAGAAAGAGCATGAAGTTTATCTACACGGATGATGATAGTCAAATAATATTTTTTGACAATCCCGGCTATCAAGAACCAAAAAACAAACTTGGTGCGGAGATGCAAAATATTATTTTTAACAATATGAAGGATGCCGATTTAAATATTTATGTGATGGACAATTCGCTTGAAACCGGTCGGCTTGATAGAGCGGTTATAGAGCTTGCTAAAAGCGATAAAGAAAAAAAGATTCTCGTGGTAAATAAAGCGGACATGCTTAGCACTGAAGAAAAAAAAGATTTAAAAGAAAAATACAAGTCCATGAAATTGTTCGAAGCAATCGTATTTATATCAGCGGTATCGGGCGATGGTTTTCACGAATTTTTAGCAACTGTTAAGGAATTTTTGCCGGAAGGACCAATTTATTATGATGAAGAGATGATAACCGGCACTTCGACAAGAGAAATAATGGAAGAGATTTTGCGCGAAAAGTTTTTGTTAAATCTAAATGAAGAAATTCCACATGGAATTATGATCGATACCGAAGAGTTTCGAGAGGAAGAAGATAGAGTTTATATCACTATGACGGTCTATTTAGAGCGAGAAAACCACAAGGCAATCGTGATTGGCAAGAATGGGAATATGATAAATCGGATTATAAAAGAAGCAAAAAAAGCCATGGAGCATTTTTTAGAAGAGAAAGTGACCTTAAAGTTAAATATCAAAGTTCGCAAGAATTGGCGCAAAAATTTGTCTATTGTAAAAAAAGAGCTTAAATGAACATAGAAACTATTATTTTAAGAAATATAAAATGGAGCGATTCCAGCCTTATAACGCACGCACTAACTGATGAATACGGTAAAATAAGCATTATGACAAAAGGCGCTTATCGCAAAAAAGAGAATGTACTGCCGAATTTCGAACTTTTTTCTATTACTTCTTTTGAGCTTGGAAAAGGCGAAAATATTTTTTACTTTAACGAAGTTGATGAAAGTGTAAGTTTTCAGAATCTGCACTCAAATCCACTTGATTTCAGACTCTCGTGCATTGCTTGCGAGATTTTATTGAAATCTCTTGAAGAAAATTTTAGAGTTCCAAACATCTATCCGCTAACCAAAAGCTTTATTCTAAATTTGTCTGATTTTAAAAATAAATTGTTGTTATTATCCGCTTGGATTTTAAAATATGTATCATTTATGGGATATGAACCGCTTATTGATGCAGAAGGTGAAAGTTTGATACTATTTAATGAAGGTGTAGTGCACGAGTCGGAGTTTCATTTTGATTCAGACTATCAGCCGATAACAAATTCCGAGAAAAATATTTTACAATATATTTTATATAATAAATTTTCAGATATTGCTAAAATTGAATTGGATTTTGATAACTCACTTCTTTTTTTAAATCTTTGTATTAAATATTTCGGGTGGACTTTTGATATACAAAAACTCAATTCTTACGTAGAATTTATGGACTTTATTAAATGGTGGAGTAGAAATGATTTTAATTAATAAATTAATCAAGTTTTACAATTCTTATAATATTAAATTAGTTGAAGATACTTTTTATGAATTATATGAGAACGTGCTTAGCTATGAAGAACTATTTTTTCACTTGGCAAATCCAAATTCTATGTCGGCTTCAACTATAAAAATACTAAATATTGGAGACGATGTAAATATTAGAGAAGTGTCTGAAAATGCTGTGAGCACCGTTTTTCGTGTGGTGGATAAGAGAGAGTACAACCTTTCATTTGTAGATATTTTTAAATCACTTAGAGTGATTTTTACAAACTTTGATGACTTCATATTTACTTATAATTCCGGTAATTTTCACGATATTTTGCTAGATTCAAACATTTCATATGTAAACATTTTTGCAAATGGAAATTTGATTGTAAAATGCAAGTACTTTCAATCAATTAACGGCGAGTACACCGATAATGTCACCCTTTTTGTGGAATACAATATAGATAATATTAATAGAATTTTGAATATTAAAACAGATGCTGTTTATACAAGTGCTAACATAAGAAATTGTGAATTTTTTAGTTTTTTAGACGAGGAAAGCAATATAGATAACGAGGAAATAAATTTCAAATGCAATCTTGACATGCTGAAGAATCATTTGAGAGAAAACAGGCTTATGCTCGCTTATATGTCTTTTTTGGAAGCCGGCAAAGATTTGACTATGATTAAGGCAAAAACTGGAACTTCAAGTGAAAATTTCATGAAAAATAATGCCGAGATAACTAAGTTAAATGTGGAAATTAGAAAGAGATATTTACAAATCAATAATAATCAATTAGTGATTTATGAAGGAGCAAAAAATGAGTAAATTTTTACTGGAATTAATCACAAATCCAATGGATAAGATCACATTTGAAGGAGTTCAGAGTGACTTAGAAAGCTATTTTGAACTTTTTAATATGGTGGATATTTTGAATTTGTCCAGTCTTAATATTTTTGTAAATAAAACTAGAATTGTAGTTTTTTTTGAAACAGAAATAATAGATAAAAGCGTTTTTGAACAATTCGTTCCAAAAATGCTTAGGGGAATAGAAACTAGAAACCAAATGCGCTGGTCGACAGGCTCTATCGCATTTTATCGACCGATTGCAAATATAGTTGCGATTCTTGATGATGAGCTGATAAATGTAGAAATCGAAGGCGTAAAATCTACGATGAGCACACTAATTGATTATACAGAACCGATAGAAGTTAGTAGTGTAGACGATTACTTTGAAAAGATGAAATCTGTGGTAAGTTTTGATGCAGAAGAAAGTAAAAATAAAATTAGATTTCAAGCTAATAGAATGGCCTCATCACTTGGCAAAATGCTCACAAACGACACTGAGAAGCTATATTTAATCACTAAGTTCGTAGAAAATCCGGTGATTGCATATGCAAAGTTTGATGAAAAATATAGCGAACTTCCAAGTGAAATTTTATATTCAATTATTAATAAATACGACCTTTGTGTGCCACTTCAAGAAAACGATGGAGAATTATCCAATTATTATTTAATTGCGATTGAAAAAGGTAAAAATGAGTCTGCAATTAAAGAAATGTATGAAAATACTATAAACTCTGATTTATCAATGCTAGGCAGCTCAATTATAAATGATAAAACCGTGGCTTTAAAAGAATATATTCCGAGGTTAAATTGGTTTTCTGTAAATGAAGCTATGGGGAATTTATACGATAAAACTTCCCGAATTAAGCTTTTTGTTAATAGAATTGCAGAGGATCTTTTTCTTGCAAAAGAAATGAACGATAATCTATTATTGGCATCAGGAATTTTAAAGGCGGATCTTGCAACTTCTACGGTAAAAAGATATCCGCAGCTAAAGGGAATTGTTGGAAAGATTTTGCTTGACTCTGAAGGCTATGACAAGTCGATAGGTGAAGCTGTGATGGACCAATATTTGCCGACAAATGATAACAAAATGCCTAGAAATTCAATTGGATATATTTTGGCGATTGCAGACCGGTTTGACGATATAATGGGCTATCTTATAACAGAAAATAATGATTATCATCTTCTTAAGAATTTATCTAACGAAATAATCAATTTAATTATAAATTCAAAGCTCGATTTTAATATTAATTCTCTAATTCAAGCAGGACTCTATGTTTACACGGAAGAAAGCATTGGTGCTTTTGACTACAAAAAAATAGAGTCCAAAATGAAAGAGCTTTACCAACAAAGCATTAAAAATTCTTGGAGAAGTTTAGGAATTAACGAATATATTCTAAACAATTTTAGTTTCGACTTTAACGAGAATATAAGCAGTTTAACTTACAACTTAATTTATTTCTCAGGAAAAGTTAAGAATGAAGATGAGTCTTTTTTAAAAACTCTTGTAGATTTAGAAAATATTTTGAAGAATCAAAAAGTATTTACTGAAGAAAACAGGGAAATTGAAGCTGAAATAATACCGATTTTACAAGAATTAAGCGATAAGAATCTTGATGAAGTTGAGTATTTTATCGAATTAAAAGCATATAAAAACAAATTTGAAGAACTTTTACAAGTGTATAAAAATGAAACACAATTTTCAAATTACGCAAACAAAATATATGGATTTATCAAAAGCAGGTGGTTTTAATGTATGATATAACTATTTTTGTGTTGAGCGATTCTATTGGCGAAACAGGGACCAAGATTGCAAGAGCATCGGTTGCGCAATTTCCAAATTGCAATTACGAAATAAAAAGATATCCATATATCTCTGACGAAAGCCATATTGAATCGGCGATTGAAGAGGCAAAAAATATTCCGGCGGTTATAATTTACAGTACGGTTAGTGAAGAAAATGCCAAGTATTTGGAAGACATGGCAAGAATTTATAATATTCCAACTGTGAATATAATGGATGAGCCATTAAATGCGATTTCAGATATTTTGCACGAAAAACCGGTGCGCGAATCCGGAATATTAAGAAAAATGGACGAAAATTATTTTAAAACTGTAGATGCAATTGAGTTTGCCGTAAAATATGACGATGGAAAAGATCCGCGAGGCATTAGAAATGCAGATATTTGTTTGATTGGCGTCTCCAGGACTTCTAAGACACCTCTTAGTATGTATCTTGCAAATAAAGGCTATTTGGTGGCAAATGTGCCGCTCGTGCCGGAAGTGCAAATTAATGAAGAGATATTCTCAAAAGACCCAGAACGTATTTTTGGACTCACAACAACTGCAGAAATCATGATTAGAATTAGAGAAGCAAGACTAAAGGCACTCGGTATGCCAAACATCGGGATTTATTCAGATATAAATAGAATAGAACAAGAGCTCAAGTATGCAAATGGAATTATGGAAAGAATCGGTTGTACGGTTATTGATGTCTCGGACAAAGCAATAGAGGAAACGGCTGCAATTATTGTAGAATTAATGGAAAAGAGGTTCGGCTATTTTGATTAGAGAAATTCTGGAACAAATGGAGCATGAAAGATTAAGAAGTGTGGCTTGTTTTTCAGACAAGTCGAGAGGAAGAGCAAGAGAAGAAAAAAAATCGGATGTAAGACTTGAATTCCAAAGAGATAGAGATCGCATTATTCACACAAAGAGTTTTAGACGATTAAAACATAAGACGCAAGTTTACATTGCTCTGCTTGGCGACCATTATAGGACGAGGCTTACGCACACACTGGAGGTGTCCCAAGTTGGCAGAACTATAGCAAGAGCCCTCTTCTTAAATGAAGACTTGGTTGAAGCGATTGCAATGGGTCACGACATTGGTCACACTCCATTTGGACATACTGGTGAACGCGTTCTTAATAAACTTTCTACAAATGGTTTTAAACACAACGAGCAATCATTAAGAGTGGTTGATTTTCTCGAAATGCACAACGATGAACCGGGATTAAATCTCACTTTTGAAGTACGCGATGGAATTATAAATCACTCTGGAGCAGCAAAGGCTTCTACTCTGGAAGGTACGATTGTAAAATTTGCAGATAGAATTGCATATATAAATCACGACATAGATGATGCAATTAGAGCCGGAGTGCTATTTGAATCGGATATTCCAAGTGCACTTACAAATCTATTGGGGCACAATTCAAGTAAGAGAATTGATACAATGGTGGCGGATATAATAAAGCATTCAACAGACAAAGACGTGATTACAATGAGTGACGAAGTTGGCAGTGCAATGGAAGAACTGCGAGCTTTTATGTTTAAAAATGTTTATCTAGATCAAAGAAGTAGCGAGCAAGGCGAAAGGATTGAGAGCATGCTTACGCTTTTGTTTGAATATTATATGAAGCATCCTGAAAAAATTAGTACAAATTTTGTTAAAAGGCAATCCGGAGAGTTGAATCAAACGGTTATAGATTATATTGCAGGAATGACGGACCAATTTGCAATTGAAAAGTTTAAAGAATTATTTTTACCAACCAGCATTAGAAGGGTTTGACACATGTATATTGGAGAAGATAAGTTAGAACAAATTAAAGATAGCATTGATATTGTGGATTTGATAGGAAGTTATATTCCGCTTACCAGGCGCGGTAAAAATTATTTAGGACTTTGTCCTTTTCACAAGGAGAAAACTCCGAGCTTTACGGTTAATCCGGATGGAAAGTTTTTCAAATGCTTTGGGTGTGGTGCCGGAGGGGATGCGTTTACATTCCTTGAGATGTATGAAGGTATGGACTTTAATCAAGCGGTCAAATTTTTGGCGGAAAAATATCATATTGTGTTAAATGAAAATTCAACTCCAAATACACAAATTTCACAGAATGCCGTTATTTACGATATAAACCGAGATGCAGCGCTGTATTTTATGGAAAACATAAAGGATTCACGAAAAGCGCAAGATTATTTGGAAAAAAGAAAGATTTCAAAAAACTCAATCGTTCGTTTTGGAATTGGTTTTGCAAAAGATTCGTGGGATGATATGATAAAACATATGAAGTCGCTTGGATACAAAGAAGAGGATCTTGTGCGTGCAAACTTAATTCAAAAAAGCGAAAAGACGGGAAATTATTTTGATTTGTTTCGTAGCAGACTCATTTTTCCGATTATAGATTTGAAATCACGGGTAGTTGGCTTTTCAGGTAGAATTATTGGACAGGGCGAACCAAAATACTACAATTCTCGCGAAAGTGAAGTCTTTAAAAAGGGCAATATACTATTTGGACTCAATTTAGTTAAAAATAATAAAAATAGAGACAAAATTTTATTGGTAGAGGGCAATATAGATGTTGTAAAGCTCCACCAAATGGGTATAAATTATGCAGTAGCACCACTTGGCACGGCCTTTACCGAAAGACAGGCAACTCTGCTAAAAAGATTTGGCAGAGAAGTTTATTTGTGTTTAGATGGTGATTTTGCAGGGCAAAAGGCAACACACAGAGATATTGAGATTTTAAGAAATATTGGAATAACGCCGAAGATTTTAAAAATTCCGGATAATTTAGATCCAGATGAATTTATAGATAAATTTGGTGTGGACGAATTTCAATTTTTGATGGATAGAGCTATGAGCGTTTTTGATTTTGAGCAGTTTTTTTTAAAATCAGATTTAGACATTGACAAAAGAGAGGAATTTATAAAGTATATAGAAAGGCTGATAAACTTTATAAAGTTATCTCCATCACCGGTTGAAAGAGAAATTTATATTAAAGAAATTTCAATTAAATATAATATCGAAATCTCAACTTTGACGAAAGAATTAGAGGAGCAAAAACGAGCTGAAACATTGAAAAACAGCGAAATCAATTACACCATCCCAAAAGCTTCTAACAAGTTTATAAAGATTTTATTTGAGATGATGCTAATAGATAAAGTATTTACAATAGAAGCAGAAAATGCTAATATAAAAGAATATCTACCGAATCTAAGTCTGCAAAAATTGTTGGATAGAATTTTTTTAGAATATGAGACAAAAGAGAAAATAGATGTGGAAGAATTTTTAAATACTCTTATAAACGAAAACGAAATCGATAGTGCTGTCCTTCGCAGCTTTGTTCGCGTAGGATTTTATCAAGACTACGATTTAAATTATTTTAATGATGTCATTAATGGAGTAAAAAGGGATTTTATCGCACAAAAGAGGTTTGAACTCAATAAAAAGATTAAAGAAGCTAGTGAAGATGGACAAAATGAGCTCGTCGTTTCACTATTGCAAGAGTTGGATGCACTACAAAAAATGGAAGGTGAGATGTTATGATAGAAGAGCTTAGATTGCAAAAAGCAGTGTCTGATGCTTTAGAAATTTTATTATCCGGCGGCTCTGAAACCGGATATATCACTTACAAAGACATTATGGACAATCTATCAAAATTCCGTCTAGAAGTTGAAAAAATTGAGCGTATATATGATATGTTCGAACAACTTAATATTGAAATTTCCGACAAGGAAGCTACAATTTCTCTAGAAAGTGAAGATGAAGATGAGGAGTTGCTTAGCGAAGATATTTTAAAGTCGGCTGAAGAGAACATTAGTTTAGATGATGATGACGATAAAATCGAAAAAGAAGATTTGAGTGTGCGAAGCGGCATCAAGGTTGACGATCCTGTTAGAATGTATTTAAAAGAAATTGGAAATATACCTCTTTTGACACAAGAAGAAGAAGTTGAACTTGCAATTCGCATGGAAAATGGAGATGAAGCCGCAAAAGCAGAGCTTGCAGAAGCAAATTTGCGCCTTGTGGTAAGCATTGCGAAGAGATATATGGGTCGGGGAATGCCTTTTTTGGATTTGATTCAAGAAGGAAACCTTGGGCTTATGAAGGCGGTTGAAAAGTTTGAATATAAAAAGGGCTTCAAATTTTCAACATATGCAACCTGGTGGATAAGACAAGCTATTACAAGAGCAATCGCAGACCAGGCTAGAACTATTAGAATCCCCGTGCACATGGTGGAAACTATAAACAAGCTTCTACGCGTACAAAGACAATTATTACAGGAACTCGGCCGTGAACCGACTTCTGAAGAGCTTGCAGCAGAACTCGAAATGAATGTGGACAAAGTGCGTGAAATCCAAAAGATTTCACAAGAGCCGGTGAGCCTTGAGACGCCTATCGGCGAAGAAGAAGACAGCCATTTGGGCGATTTTATTCCTGACGATGATATTCCAAGTCCACAAGATGCAGCAACAAACACTATGCTTCGCGACCAACTTTTTAAATCGCTTGACTTACTATCTGAAAGAGAAGAAAAAGTTATCCGTCTGAGATTTGGCTTGGACGATGGCAAGGTGAGAACTCTTGAAGAAGTGGGCAGAGTGTTTGATGTAACTCGTGAAAGAATTCGTCAAATTGAAGCAAAAGCACTTAGAAAACTTCGCCATCCAAAGAGAAGCGAAAGATTAAAGGATTTCCTTGATTAATGGATAGACTTGAAACAATTATAGAGTTGGCAAAAAAATATAATAGCATTGCAGATATCGGCTGTGATCATGGACAAGTTGGCTTAGTTTTAGTGAAAAACAAGCTCGTGAACAAAATGATTTCTGCCGATATTTCTCTAAAATGCTTAAATAAAAGTAAGGATTTGTTTAAGATAAATGGACTTGTTGATTATTACGACGGAAGAGTTGGCGATGGACTTGCTCCAATTAATGATGCAGAAGTTGAAACTGTTATAATTGCAGGAATGGGCGGTGATTTAGTCTGTAACATAGTTAGAGCTAATGAAGCTAAGACTAAGTCTTTTAAAAATTTTATAATTCAGCCGATGACAAATCCGGACGTGGTTAGAAAGTGTTTTTATGAACTTGGATATGGTGTAAAAAAAGATTTGATGGTGGTTGAAGGCGACAAATATTATTTTTTGATTGAGTTTTCAAGAGAAAACGAGAGAAAAGCAGAATCTGATTGGTACTATACTTCGACGCTTTTACGCGACGGCGGCGAGAAATATGCGAATTTTATTGAACATTCAATAGAAGAAAATGCAAATATTATGGAAATTATTGCAAAAAATGGCAAAGAAAAATCCAAGAAAAAAATTGATGCATTAAAGATTAAAAACAAAAAGTTGGAAAAAATTTTGGGTGATATAAAATGTTAGTTAGAGATTTATTAACAAAACTAAATGATTCTTTTCCATTCGATTCACAATCTGATTGGGACAATACGGGGCTGCAAATTGGTAATCCGGATTCTGTAATTGGTGGAATATATGTTTCACTTGATGCGGAGATTTTTAATATAAAAAAAGCAATTGAGATGAACTCAAATGTTATTATCACCCATCATCCGCTTTTTTATGATGGAGTAAAAAGTTTAACAAAGGGAAATTTTTTCTATGATGTTCTTGAACTTGTAATTAAGCATGATATTTCAATCATCTCAGTGCATACACCGTTTGATTTTTCAAATGACGGCATGAAAAAATTTTTTTTGACTGAAATTGCAAAATCTGAAGTAAAAACTTTTGTAGAAGATGATGATTTAGGAATCATTTTTGATATAGATAAAAGACCGCTAAGAGATATTAAACTAATTCTAAAATCTCACTACGAAGAACTGCTGGGAAAAGAAAAAACTGAGTATATAAGAATATATGGCGAATTGGGTGCAAGCATTAAAAGGATTGCGTATGTTGGCGGTTCAGGTGCGAGTTTTATAAAAAATGCTATAAATTCTAAAGTGGATTTATATATAACCTCGGACATTAAATATCATGAAGCTCAAAACGCAATAAGAAATGAGCTTTGTTTAGTTGACCTCACTCACAGCGTGAGCGAAATACAATTTGTTTCCATCATCTCAGAAATAATTAAAGACTTGGGTATTACTAAGGTGTATGGTGATTTAGACACTTTTGACGGACTCATGCTCAAAAACAGATAGGTGTGTTTGGCTACCAAATGCACTTTTTTTATGAAATATTTTAGAAAATTAAGACTATTACGGTTATTTTAAAGATAAAACCACAAGTTTACTTAGAGTGTGTAGAATTGAAAACAAATAAGCGATCTAAATAAACTAAAATACTTAATTAAGGAGGAAATATGATAGTTGAAGTTTGTGTGGATTCATTGGAATCTGCTATTATTGCGAAAAAAGCCGGAGCTGATCAAGTTGAACTTGTAAGCGAATCCTCAATTGGAGGACTCACTCCATCTCTTGGAATGACAGAGCTCGTGTTAAAAAACGGAATCAAGACAATGGTAATGGTACGTCCACGGGCTGCAGGATTTAATTACAGTGATTACGACAAAGAAGTGATGCTTGCCGATGTTAAACTTTTTAAAGAAATTGGTGCACAAGGAGTGGTGTTCGGCTCGCTAAATGCTGACAGTACGATTGACTATGAGTTTACAAAGAGAATTGTGGAAGCAGCTGGTGATATGGAAATTGTTTTTCATCGTGCATTTGAAGTGGTAAAAGATAAAGTTAGTGCGGCTAAAGAATTAAAAAAATGCGGCGTTACAAGAATTTTAACCAAGGGTGGCAATTCACTCATAGACGGAGCAGATATAATTCGAGAAATTTTGAAAGAAAATGATAGACCGGAAATTATTTCCGGCGGCATCAGACCAAATACAGTGGAGCTTGCAAAAGATTTAGGTTTAAAATACGTGCACGTTTCTTCTAGCAGAAATTTTACAGATACTTCTACAAGTGGGACGGGCATTTATTTTGGCAGAGAAAATTCACCAATTGACGAGATTTATACGATTGCAGATTTGGAATATCTTACAAATATAATTAAAATGATTAAATCGAAATAAATATTGAAATTTAATTTTTAAAATTTCACTTTTATAGCCTGGAAGTATTGAAAAAATTCTATTTTTATGTTAGAATTATCGTTAGGTAATTTTGGATGGAGGTGAAAAAATGACAACAGTTTTGTACATTATTGTTTTTCTTAGTGCACTTGCATTAATTGCCCTAATGATGATTCAAGAAGGTGCGGATCAAAACAGCGTTTTGATGGGTGTGCCACCTGAAGTGTTATGGGGAAGAAATAAATCAGCATCAAGAGATGCAACTTTAAAAAGAATGACTGTCATTTCGGCAGTAGTATTTTTTGTATCAACATTAATTTTAGCAGCTATTAGCTAGGAGGAAGAAATGGAAAATGTTTTAGTACTAAGTGCCATCGTTGGAGCTTTGGCGTTAGTTTTTGCTTTCATTAAGGCTTCATACATCAAAAAACAATCAGCCGGAAATGAAAGAATGGTAGAAATTTCAACATATATTCACGAAGGCGCAATGGCTTTTTTAAAGCGTGAATATAAATCGCTTGCAATTTTCATCGTTGCATTATTGGTAATTTTAGGTCTTGTAATAAATTGGACAACTGCACTGTGCTTTATTGTAGGTGCAATTTTCTCAATGATTGCCGGATATATTGGTATGACTGTAGCGACACTTGCCAATGTTAGAACTGCAAATGCAGCTCACAAAAGTGGAATGAAAGAAGCTTTAAACATTGCATTCTCAGGTGGCACAGTTATGGGCATGTGCGTAGTTGGACTTGGTTTACTCGGAGTTACCTTCGCTTACATGTTTACTAAGGACACAAATATTATAACAGGATTTGGACTCGGGGCATCTTCAATTGCACTATTTGCCAGAGTTGGTGGTGGTATCTATACAAAAGCTGCTGACGTCGGTGCAGACCTTGTTGGTAAAGTTGAATCCGGTATACCGGAAGACGATCCAAGAAATCCTGCAGTTATAGCTGATAACGTAGGTGATAATGTTGGAGACGTTGCCGGTATGGGGGCTGACTTATTCGAAAGTTATGTTGGGGCAATCATTTCTGCGTTTACACTTGGTGCAGTTGCTTATGGAGAAAAGGGAATATATTTTGTAGCATGTATTGCTTCAGTTGGAATTATTTCATCAATTATCGGTACCTTTTTTGTAAAAGGTGGTTCAAAAGATCCACAAAAAGCACTAAACACAGGAACACTTGTTGGTAGTATCGTTACGGTTATCGCATCCTTCTTTTTATCAAAGTATTTCTTTGATGGAAGTGCAAAACCATTTGTTGCAATTTTATCAGGCCTTGCAGTTGGTCTTATCATTGCAAAAGTTACAGAAATTTACACTTCAGATGAACACAGATCAGTTCAAAAAATCGCTGAAGAATCAGAAACAGGCGCTGCGACAAACATCATCTCCGGTCTATCTGTTGGTATGATGAGTACTGCCGTTCCAATTGTTGTTATCGCTATAGGAATAATAGTTAGTTATTTCTTAGCTGGCGGTAGTGAAGACGCAATTTACGGATTATACGGGATTTCACTCGCTGCAATTGGAATGCTTTCAAATAGCGGTATGACAATCGCTGTTGATGCTTATGG
Organism: Ezakiella sp.; assembly: GCA_022778715.1. Taxonomy (GTDB): domain Bacteria; phylum Bacillota; class Clostridia; order Tissierellales; family Peptoniphilaceae; genus Ezakiella. The sequence continues at coordinate 198,776 of JALFRW010000030.1, read as the reverse complement.
TCCTGTTGCTGATAATGCTGGCGGTATCGCTGAAATGTGTGAACTTCCTGAAAACGTTAGAGAAATCACGGATAAACTTGACTCAGTTGGTAACACAACCGCTGCAGTTGGTAAAGGATTTGCAATCGGAAGTGCTGCTTTAACGGCTCTAGCTTTGTTTTCAAGCTACACTCAAGCTGTAAGCTTAAATGCAATTGACCTCACCAAACCATCCACAATCGCAGGACTATTTATTGGTGGTATGCTTCCATTCTTATTCAGTGCACTAACTATGGATGCTGTTGGTAAAGCTGCAAATCAAATGATTGAAGAAGTTAGAAGACAATTCAGAACAATACCGGGAATAATGGAAGGAAAAGCAAAGCCGGAATACGATAAATGCGTTGATATTTCGACAGCAGCTGCTTTAAAAGAAATGATTGTACCTGGAATAATGGCAGTTTTAGTACCGGTTCTTGTTGGTATTTTATTAGGAACCGAAGCTTTAGGAGGACTTTTAGCCGGCGGACTTGTAACAGGCGTTTTGATGGCTATTTTTATGAGTAACGCAGGTGGTGCATGGGATAACGCTAAGAAATATATAGAAGGCGGAGCACATGGAGGCAAAGGTTCAAACGCTCACAAAGCTGCTGTTACAGGGGACACAGTAGGTGACCCATTCAAAGATACTTCCGGACCATCTCTAAACATTTTAATTAAATTAATGACAATTGTAAGTTTAGTATTTGCATCATTATTCTTAAAGTTTAACAACGGATCAGGAATATTGTTTTAATAGTTAAGAGCTGACTTGTGGACTATTAAGGTCAATGGTCAGCTCTTATTTCTATATTTAGGAGAGCCAATGAAAGTTTGTATAGATGGATTAAACATACATTATATTGAAGAAAATAAAGAAAATCCAAATAGCGTTTTAATTGTTCATGGTTGGGGAGCAAACATTAATACTGTTATGCCAATAGTAAATATTTTGAAGCATAAATTCCATGTTGTTGCTCTAGATTTACCGTGTCACGGAGAAAGCGACACGCCGAAGACTGTTTTTGGTACGGATGATTTTGCAAAAGTTATAATAAAATTTTGCGATGCGCTTTCTTTAAAACAATTCATTTATATTGGACACTCTTTTGGTGGAAAATGTGGAATTTATCTTACTTCTAAATACGAAACCGAAATCAGAACTTTAGTTTTGGTCGATGCTTCAGGCATTAAAGAAGAGCTTGATGAAAAAACTAAAAGGAAAGTTAAAAGATTTAAACTTATGAAAAAAGTTTACATAACACTTTTTGGTGAAAAAAATATCGAAAAATTTTACAAGCGTTATGGTTCTGAAGATTATAAAGCTTCGTCCGGCATCACAAGAAATATCTTAGTTAAAGTCGTGAACGAAGACTTGAAAGATAATTTAAAAGATATAAAAGTACCAACTTTGATAGTTTGGGGCGACAGAGATGATGCCACGCCGTTATATATGGGCGAAATGATGCACAAGGAAATTGAAAATTCCAAATTAATAGTTCTAAAAGGCGGACATTATTCGTATTTAGATGATTCAATTAATTTTTCAAAATATTTATTAAACTTTTTAGATGAATTGGAGGAGCGATGAAATCTCTTGAAATAATTTTAATGATAAGCGTCAATCTTTTATTATTGATGTTAATGTATATCAGATCTAAGTATTTTATTCATATGGCTCAACAGCTTGGATATATTCCGGTTGAATACAAAAGTTGGCTACAAGAGCATCCAAAGGCTGCATTTTCTTTTAAAAAAGGCAAAACCGAATTTAAAAAACCTCTTGTTTACACACCAAGGGTTAAAAGATTATTCTTTACTCAAATGTTTATAAATTTTTTGCCTATCATTTTGCTCGTATTGTTATACTTTTTAATTCGGTTAACAGATGTTGGATTTTTATTACTTGTACTAGGTCAAATTTTTATTGGGCTTACTCTTATTTTTTATCAAAATATAATCACCGGTTTGAGTCTTGTTATAAATTCGCCATTTGAGAGGCTTATACACAAGAAATTCTATAAACAGGCACAAAAGAAAATTTTATCGTTAAAGAAAAACGATGGCTTAAAAGTGGTTGGAATTACAGGGAGTTATGGAAAAACTTCTACAAAAATGGTGCTTTACAATATGCTTAAGGATTACATTCCGGTGTACACAAGTCCTGAGAGCTACAACACACCAATGGGTTTGTCTAAAGTTATAAATGATGAGCTTTCCGACAAATACAAAGTCTTTATTGCAGAAATGGGCGCAAGATATGAAGGAGAAATTAAAGAACTCACCGACCTCGTATATCCGGATATTGGCGTTCTCACAAACATTGGTCCATGTCACTTGGAAACTTTTGGTTCACAAGAAAACATTATAAAAACCAAGTTTGAACTTGCTGATGCCACCATTGAAAACGGTATACTGATTGTTAATCTCGACAATGAGTTTATAAAAAACGAAATTGCAAACAGAGGATATGATTGCAAAACTGTATCACTAAAAGATTCCGGCACATCAATTTCTGCTGAAATTATTTCATGTGATGAAAATGGCACTAAGTTTAACATTAAATTTCCAGAAGCTGAAATAGAAGCCACCACAAAGCTTTTGGGCGAACATAATATTATAAATATATTGTTAGCTGTAATGGTTGCCAGAGAGTTTGGAATTTCAAATGAAGATATTGTAAAGGCAATTGCAAACTTACCACAAGTTGAACATAGATTAAATTTAATCAAAAATAACAACGGATTAATCATAATCGATGACGCATTTAATTCAAACCCTGACGGAGCAAGAGCTGCTATAAAAGTTTTGAATTCATTTAAATCCGGAAAGCGCGTTATTGTTACTCCGGGAATGGTTGAGCTGGGAGACAAGCAATATGAAGAAAACTATGCGCTAGGTCAATATATTGCAAACCACACAGATATCAGCATTTTGGTGGGTACAGAAATTGCAAAACCGATTAAAGACGGAATAGAAAATATAAATAACAAAGAGCATGTTTCTTTCCAAGTAAAAACTTTGAACGAAGCAACAGCATTATTTCCAAATATATTGACAGCCGGAGATATTGTGCTTTTTGAAAATGATTTGACTGATATATATGAGTAAGGAGAAAAAATGAAGAATATTGTTGTAGTTTTTGGCGGCAGAGCCGTCGAGCATGAAGTTAGTGTTATAACCGGAATGCAGGCAATCGAAAATTTGGACAAAGAAAAATATAATGTAATTCCTGTTTTCATTGACAAGGAAGGAAAAATGTTCACAGGTGAATGCTACAAGACATTTAAGAGTTTCAAAGAAGATACTTTTGAAGACAAAAAGCCTTGTAGATTTGGCACCGGCTTTGGTGATACAAATTTGTATATAGTAAATAAAGGACTATTTAAAAAAGATGAAGAGATAAATGTGGACTGCGTACTTTTTGCGCTTCATGGTTCACATGGAGAAGACGGAGCACTTCAAGGACTTTTTGAAACAAACGGAATTCCATACACCGGACCGGGCGTTATGAGTAGTGCTGTCGGAATGGATAAAATTATTATGAAAGACGTTTACAAGTCTCACAATATTCCGGTTGTAAAATACACTTGGACTTTTAGAGACCACTACAAAGTTCAGCCAAATGAAACTCTTGATTATGTTATAAACACATTGAAATTTCCAATTTATGTAAAGCCGGCAAGTCTTGGGTCGTCAATTGGAATTAAAGTTGCTCACAACAAAGAAGAGCTTCGTGATGCAACTGAAGTGGCAATTCAGTTTGATAGAAAAGTAATTTTTGAAGAAGGCGTAGAAAATGCTGAAGAATACAATGTTGCAGTTATGGGTAAAAACGGCGACGTAGAAGTATCCAGTGTAGAAAAACCACTTGGCGTTTACGAAATATTTAGCTATGAAGATAAATATATGTCTAAATCCGGTAAATCTAAAATTAATGGTGGCAGCCACTATTTCGTTCGTGATGAAGAGTTTGCCTATAAAGCAAAAGAGCTTGCAAAATATGCTTTTAATGTGTTAGATGTGAGAGGGAATGCAAGAATTGACCTTTTGGTTGACAAAGAGGGCAACATGTATGTTAATGAAATCAATACTCTTCCCGGTTCCTTCGCATTCTATTTGTGGGAAGACATTGGATATACTTTCTCAAGTGTGCTCGATAGAATGATTGAGATTGCACTTTCTGCAAAAGAAGAAGACAACAACACAAACTACAGATTCGATTCGAATTTGTATCAAAATTCAGGTTATGGCTCAAAACTCTAGTTTGAGCTTAGCCTTTTTTTATGCATATTTTACACAAAATAGGGTATATTATCTTGTAAGGAGTAATTTTATGAAAATTAAAGAGAAAATTATAGAAGAGATAAGCCAGAATAAAAAACTCACAATTGTGGATTTAAGGAATAAATTAAAAATTACTAAATACGAGAAAAAAGATTTTAATAAAAATATAAAACAAATGAGCGAAGAAGGAACGATTAGTGTGGACAGAAATGGATACCTAAAGCTCGGAAGTTCCAAGATGATGAAGGGGATTTTTTCTGAAACTAAATACGACTACGGATTTGTAAAGACCACAGATGGTGTGGAATACTTTATTCCAGGAAATGACAATAATGGTGCTACTGATGGTGATGAAGTCATTATATCACAAATAGAACGTGGCGAAGGACGTACTGTTGCCCGTGTAGTTAAGATTTTAAATAAAAGTGACAAATATGTGGTTTGTCACATGAATATTGTTAAAAACAAATATCAGCTCATTCCACCTAAAGATTTTCCATATCCAATTATGATTTCAGATTTTCCAAAGGGCATGAAGCTAAAGGATGGCAAATACAAGGTTAAGCTAAATAAATTTAATAAAAAGAAGAAGTTTTACACCGGTGAAGTGGCGGAATATGTTTGTCCAAATGGAGACATCTACACCGATTTAAAAACACTCGTTAGCGAATATGATTTACCACTTGCTTTTCCAAAAGATGTGATAAAATATGCAAATGAAGTTGCAAGAGAAGATATCAGGTTGGCAAACAGAGTGGATTATCGGGATTTATTCACAGTTACAATTGATGGAGATGATGCAAAGGATTTTGATGACGCAATTAGCGTGGTAAAAAACAGTGACGATTCCTATGATTTGTATGTACACATAGCGGACGTGAGTAACTATGTTAAAGACGGTTCGCCAATAGACATTGAAGCAAAGAGAAGATATTTTAGTATTTATTTGCCGGGACTTACCATTCCAATGCTTCCAGAAGCACTATCTAATGGAGTTTGTTCATTAAATCCAAATGAAGACAGATATACTATTAGCGCTCACATTAAAGTGGAAAAAAACAATTTGCCAAAGCTTATTAGCCTAGATAAAGCTATGATAAATTCAGACCACAGGCTCACATATAACGGTGTAAATATGCTTTTTACAGAAGGTTCAAACGACGATTATGATGAAAAGACAAAAAGTTTTCTTTATGACGCACTAGAAGTTTATAAAATTCTAAAAAAACAAGCACACGAAAGAGGATCAATAAATTTTTTGTCAGATGAACCGAAATTCATTTTAGACAATTCAAACCAAGTTATAGATGTAATTAAAAATCCGCACATTGAAGGCGAATCTATTATTGAAGAAATGATGATTATAACAAATAGACTGGTTGCAAACAAATATATTCAAATGGACGTGCCGTTTATTTACAGAATACACGAAAGCCCGTCAGATGAAAAGTTAGAATCTATGAAAACGCTTTTGCGCCCATTTGGAATTAGTGTGCCGGACCATCTTTCAGCAAAAACAATTCAAGAAATCTTGGAAGCTGAAGAAAAACTACCTTCGTTTGAAAGAATAAACGATATCATCTTGCGCTCTATGATGAAAGCGGAATATTCTGAGGAGAATGTCGGTCACTTTGCACTTGCTCTTGAAAACTACTCTCATTTTACTTCGCCAATAAGACGTTATCCTGATTTGTTCATTCACAGAGTTATTTCGCAAATTATAAAAGGAGAACTTGGCAAGAAGAACATGTCGTATTTCAGAGAAAATGCAAAAAATATCGCTTTAAATTCCACTATGCGAGAAAAGAAAATTGTGGAATTAGAAAGAGAAGCAGACCAAATGAAAAAATGCGAATTCATGAAAAAACACTTGTATGAAGAATTTGACGGAAAAGTTTCCGGCATCACTGAATTTGGGATATTTGTAAAATTAGAAAATACTGTTGAAGGACTAGTTTGCGATGATGAATTTATCTCCAGCTACGAGTTCAATGAAAAAAATATGACAGCAAGAACACTGACCGACAATAAAACCTACGAAATCGGCACACCGGTAAAAGTTAAGGTAACAAATGTAAATCTAACAAGGCTCGAAATCGACTTCAAACTAATGGAGGATTAATGAATAACGAAACAAAAATTTTAGCTCAAAACAGGAAAGCAAGACACGAATACTTTATTGAAAAAACGTATGAAGCCGGAATTGAACTAAAAGGCACAGAAGTAAAAAGTATAAGAGAGGGAAAAGCAAACCTCAAAGAAGCTTATTGTTTAATTACAAATGGAGAAATATTCGTGAAAGGCATGCATATTTCCCCATATAAAGAAGGCAATCTATTTAATGTTGATCCTGTTCGAGACAGAAGACTACTCCTAAATAAAAGAGAAATTATAAAAATTAGTACACAAGTAAACGAAAAGGGACTAGCTCTTATTCCAATTTCTCTCTACACAAAAGGCAGACTAATAAAAATTGAAATTGCGCTTGCTCGAGGCAAAAAGCTTCATGACAAACGCGAATCTATAAAAGAAAGAGACATTAAACGCTCGCTGGACAGAATGAAATATTGACTTAAAACACAAAAAATGTTAAAATATACGAAATTGGGGATGTAATGGTTTCGACAGGATTACCGGTGGAATAGAAAGCGAGTCGTAGTTCGCGAAACTACGTTAAAAAAGAGCAACTAAATTAAACGCAGAAAATAATAATAATTTTGCATACGCTGCTTAATTGCGGCAAATCTCTTGGACCTATTTCTCGTACGGAAAAAGAGATCTAACTAATTAAACACGAGGGATCTATTTGGCGATGCTTTTAACCATCTAGATTAATAAAAGCGGCCTTGCACGAATTTTGTTGATTTTATAATGTGAGGTATCTAAAATCAACTGCACTCGGAGATGTCTATTTCGCAGTTTTTTTGGACAGGAGTTCGACTCTCCTCATCTCCACCAAACAAAAAAGAGCGCTTTTTAAGCTGCTCTTATTTTTATGCTAAAAAAGTACGGAATATTTCATTATTTATAATTGCTAATTATTAAAAATATTAAAATGGTTTAAGTACACAATTTAATAATTTATACATAATAATTGGGAATAAGTTTTAGAACACTTGTAAAACGGCTTAAATTAACTGTTCTTAAGAAATTTTAGTATTTTAAGTTAAGGTAATTATCTTTGTAAGATTATTGCAATTTTTTGTTCAGACTCATTTTTATAATATTGAGAAGCGTAAATTTTTAAGAAATTATTTGCGCATTTTATAATTATACTTTACACTGTTTATCCGCTACTTTTAATGAGGGGTTGGTTCATTTTTTATATGGAAATGGATTATTTTATGGTATTATAATTTTTTGCAGTTGGTGTAATTCTCACGTCTCTTGGTTATTCAATTTTTAGAATACTTTTGGAAAAAAGGTTTAATAGAATTAATTAAGCGGAATTTTTGCGAGATTATTAATTGTTGTACGATAAATTCTGCAATTTTTTGATTTTTTTATCTCTCTTTGGTATAATTACTTTAAGTATTATTTTTCGGAAGGTGAACAATGAAAGAGTTAGATGCAAAATACGATCCTCATGATTTTGAGGACAGAATATATGATATGTGGACCGAAAATAATTTGTTTAGTCCAGATGTAAATTCAAATGGTAAACCTTACACAATTATGATGCCTCCACCAAATGTTACTGCAAATTTGCATTTGGGGCATTCAATGTACACTTTGCAAGATATTTATATCAGATATAAGAGAATGCAAGGATATAGAGCTTTGTGGCTTCCGGGAACAGACCATGCCAGCATTGCAACTGAGGCTAGAGTTGTAAATAAAATTAAAAACGAAGGTCATACAAAGGAAGAGCTTGGTCGAGAAGGTTTCTTGAAAGAGGCTTGGGAATGGACTCGACTTTATGGAGGAAATATCGAAAACCAATTAAAAAAGATGGGATTTAGCCCGGATTGGAGTAGAAAAACTTTTACACTTAGTGAACATTTCACTGAAGCTGTGAATGAGGCTTTTTGCAATCTATATAATGACGGTTTGATTTATCGCGGAGACAGGATTATTAACTGGTGTCCAAATTGCAAGACGGCGTTATCGGATGCTGAGGTTGAACATGAGGACAGTGAAAGTAAAATTTGGGAAATAATGTATCCATTTGTAGATAGTAAAGGCGGTGTTGTAATCGCGACTACACGACCTGAGACAATGCTTGGTGACCTTGCCGTTGCTGTAAACCCGGCTGACGACAGATATAAGGATATCATTGGCAAAAAGGTTAAATTGCCGCTAGTTGAGAGAGAAATTCCAATTATTGCAGACGATTATGTGGATATGGAATTTGGTACGGGAGTTGTTAAAATCACTCCTTCACATGACCCTAATGACTTTGAAGTGGGCGAAAGACACAATCTTGGTCAATGCCAAGTGATAACTGAAGCAGCTAAAATGGCTGACAATGCCGGAAAGTACGCGGGCATGGACAGATATGAAGCTAGAAAACAAATTTTAGCTGATTTAAAAGACCTCGGTCTTTTGGTTAGCGAAAAAAAACATTTAAACTCTGTTGGGCACTGCTCAAGGTGCGACACTGTTGTGGAACCGATGCTTTCAAAGCAATGGTTTGTTAAGATGGAAACTCTTGCAAAAGCAACATTAGAAAAACTGGATAAAGGGGAACCGAATTTTTATCCAAAGAGATTTGAAAAGATTTATAGAAACTGGCTGGAAAATTTACGTGATTGGTGTATTTCACGCCAACTTTGGTGGGGACATCAGATTCCGGCTTGGTATTGCGAAGATTGTGGGCATATTAATGTGCAAAAAACTGAACCGACAAAGTGTGAAAAATGTGGCAGTACTCATTTACACCACGATCAAGATACGCTTGACACATGGTTTTCATCAGCATTGTGGCCATTTGGTACACTCGGCTGGCCAGACAAAGATGCGGAAGATTTAAAGACATTCTTCCCAACGGATTTGATTGTAACAGCGTATGATATTTTGTTTTTCTGGATAATCAGAATGACATTCTCAAGTGTATATCATATGGGCGAAATTCCATTTAAGGATGTGCTTATCACTGGACTTGTGAGAGATATTCAAGGTAGAAAGATGAGTAAATCTTTAGGAAATGGTATAGATCCGCTTGTAATTATCGATAAATATGGTGCAGATGCATTAAGATTTAATATGGTTACCGGAAATAGCCCTGGAAATGATATGCGTTTTGACGAAAAAAGAGTAGAAGCATCAAGAAATTTTGCAAATAAAGTTTGGAACGCATCCAGATATGTGCTTATGAATCTAACTGATTTAGACACAATGAATTTTGACAAAGATTTGCTTGAAGATAAAGATATATGGATTTTGGAAAAACTAAACGAAGCAATCAAAGATGTGAACAACAATTTGGCTAAATACGAAGTGGGTCTTGCTTGCGAAAGAATCAACAATTTTATTTGGGAAGATTTTTGTGATTATTACATCGAATTTTCAAAGCCTGCTTTATATGGAGATGACAAAGGGGTTAAAGCAAATACAAAAAGTGTGCTTTTATATGTACTTGTATGTTCGCTCAAGATGCTTCACCCTATTATGCCTTTTATAACAGAAGAAATTTATCAAGCAATACCTAATAGAGAAGAGGAATTCTTGATAATTTCAAAATGGCCGGAAGTTATAAAAATAGACGACAAGAGAAATGCTTTTGAAACTGTTGAAAAGATTAAAGATTTAATAAAAGAAGTTAGAAATGCAAAGAGCTTAAGAAATATCGAAGCATCCAAGAAGAGCGCGTTATATTTAGTTGGCGACGACAAACTTGTGGAAAGAATTTCTGAAAATGAAGCTATCATAGGTTCTTTGATTAAAATCACAGAAATAAAAAAAGGTGACAACAATTTAAATGCTGCTGAATATTTAAAAGCTTCAATTCCTAATCTGGACTTGTATATGCCACTAAAAGAACTCATTGACTTGAACAAGGAAAAGCAAGTTTTAAGCGAAAAAATTGAAAAATACAAAGAAGAAATTGCTCGCTTGGAAAAGAAACTTTCAAATGAAGGCTTTACAAAAAATGCACCGGAAAATGTTGTTGCAAAGGAAAGAGAAAAGCTGTTTTCATATAAAAGTTTGGAGGAAACTACAAAGCAAAGCTTAAAGGACATTGAAAGTGTACTATGAAGAGGGTAGTTTTATTTAAAGAAGAGGAGATTGAGCGAAGAGTTGGAGAGCTTGCTGACGAGCTAAACAAAGTTTATTCAGGCAAAGAAGTTGTTGTAATTCCGCTTTTAAGAGGTGGGGTAGTGTTTGCAATGGACCTTGTTAAAAAATTCAAGTTTCCGGTTGAAATGGATTTTTTAACAACAAGTAGTTATGGTTTTAGCGACACCACTTCGGGAAATGTAAACATTTTAAACGACATTAGAACTGATGTGAAAGGCAAAGATGTGCTGCTGGTTGATGATATTATCGACACCGGCAAAACTCTTTTAAAGGTTAAAGAGTTTATGCTAAGCAAGAGCCCGGCTTCTATAAAAGTTTGTACTATGCTTGACAAGCCGTCAAGACGAGTGGAAGATATTCAGCCGGATTTCACGGGTTTTAAGGTAGAAGATTTGTTTATCGTGGGATACGGATTAGATTATCAAAATTTCTACAGAAATATCCCATATATATTCGTTTTCGAAAAAGAAGAGGGCGAAGAGTAGAGATTCAAGTGGGCGTTAATGGCGTCTACTTTTTTCTCTTAAATATAAATCGTAAAATAATACATTTTATGAAAATATTAATAATAAAATTCAAAAATTTTTATGAATTTAGATTTACATAAAAATAATTAATAGGTTCGCTTAAATATTTGAGCTGAAATTCTACTATAATATCATTGATATTTTCATTTAATTGATGTATTATAATTTACTATGAGAATTTTAAGGAAATTATTATATTTTTTTCTTATGGGATTAAGGTCTAGTGATTTGCTTATTAAATTTTATTAAGTTTTTGATTTTAATATTAAATGCTTGTCAATTATAATTTTTGGAGGGACATATGAATAATATAATGGCACAATTGAGACGAAAAAGAAAATTATCACAGGTTGATTTATCAGAAATGGTAGGTGTTTCCAGGATTAGCATTAGTAAGATAGAAAATTGCAAATGTGTTCCTAGTCTGAAACTTGCAAATGAAATTGCAAAGGCTTTCAATTTAACTTTATATGAAGTTTTCGATCTGGATGGCACTGGAACATTTAAAAAATTAAAATAGTTATATATAAAGATTATTTCTTAATGAACTAAAAGTTTTTTTTACTTGCAAATGATTATATTTTATGATATAATCATTTCTGTAATTAGCCACGCATTCTGATGCGCTGAAGGTTGCCAATTGGTTGTCCAGCGTATGCGATGAATGCGGAAGAATAAACCGGAGGTGTAATATGAGCGTAATTACTATGAAAAGCTTATTAGAAGCCGGTGTTCACTTTGGACACCAAACAAGAAGATGGGACCCTAAGATGGCAGAGTACATTTTTACTGAAAGAAATGGAATCTATATCATTGATTTACAAAAGACAGTTAAAAAAGTTGAAGAAGCATATGCTTTCGTTAAGGATATTGTAGAAAACGGTGGAACAGTTCTATTCGTTGGTACAAAAAAACAAGCTCAAGAAGCTGTTGAAAGCGAAGCAAAGAGATGCGAAATGCCATTTGTTAACCAAAGATGGTTGGGGGGTATGCTCACAAACTATCAAACAATCAAAACTAGAATAGATAGGTTGTTTGAATTAGAAGAAATGGAAGAAAATGGAACATTTGATATCCTTCCAAAAGTTGAAGTTATCAAATTAAAACATGAAAGAGAGCGTCTTGAAAAATTCTTAGGCGGAATCAAAAACATGGAAGGTATTCCACAATGCTTATTCGTTGTTGACCCTAAAAAAGAAAGAAATGCTGTATTAGAAGCTCATAAACTCGGAATTCCGGTTGTTGGTATAGTTGATACTAATTGCAACCCGGAAGAGTTGGATTACCCAATCCCGGGCAACGATGATGCAATCAGAGCTGTAAAACTTATAACAGAAACAATTGCAAATGCTGTTATCGAAGCAAAGCAAGGTGAAGTTTATTCATTAGTAGAAGATGAAGATGACGATGCAGCAAATGAAAGTATGGAAGAAGCTTTAAAAAAGGAAGACGAAAAGCTCTTAAACAAAGATAATTAATAATAAATATCAATTAATTTAATAATTCAGAAAGGTGGTAATTCCAATGGCTGAAATAACTGCGAGCATGGTAAAAGAATTAAGAGAAAAAACTGGTGCCGGTATGCTTGATTGCAGAAATGCACTTAAAGATACAGATGGTGATATTGAAAAAGCAATTGACCTTTTGAGAGAAAAGGGAATCACAAAGGCAGCGAAAAAAGCTTCAAGAATCGCTGCAGAAGGTTTGGTTGAATCTTATATTCACGGTGGCAGAATAGGTGTTCTTGTTGAAGTTAACTCAGAAACTGATTTTGTTGCAAAAACTGATGAATTTAAACAATTTGTAAAAGACGTTGCAATGCAAATTGCTGCATCAAATCCAAAGTATGTTTCTCGCGAAGAAGTTCCATCTGATGTTGTAGAACACGAAAAAGAAGTTCTGACACAACAAGCTATGAACGAAGGTAAACCGGCTAATATTGCTGAAAAAATGGTAGAAGGCAGAATTGACAAATTCTATAAAGAAATTGTTCTGTTGGAACAACCATTTATCAAAGATTCGGACAAGACAATTGAACAATTATTGAACGAAAAGATCGCTAAAATTGGTGAAAACATAAAAATAAGAAGATTTGTTCGTTTCGAAGTTGGTGAAGGTTTAGAAAAAAGAGAAGAAAACTTCGCAGAAGAAGTTGCAAAGCAAATGGGAAAATAATTTAAAAATGGGTGAATTTAAAAGAGTTGTCTTGAAATTATCTGGCGAAGCTATGGCTGGAGAAAAAGGCAATGGTCTTGATATGTCTTTTGTGTCCGAGTTATCCGAAAGAATTAAGGATGCATTAGATGATTCACTCCAAGTTGCCATCGTCGTAGGCGGTGGCAATTTTTGGAGGGGACGAGATGCAGTATCAATAGACAGAGCAACTTCTGATTACATGGGCATGCTGGGAACCGTCATGAATAGTTTAGCACTGCAAAGTGCTTTAGAAAAAGCAGGTGTGCCAACAAGGGTTCAAACTTCGATTGAAATGAGAGAAGTCGCTGAGCCATACATTATGAGAAGAGCTATAAGACATTTGGAAAAGGGACGCATCGTAATTTTTGCAGCTGGTATTGGCAATCCGTATTTCTCAACCGATACTACTGCAGCTCTTAGAGCAGCAGAAATTGGCGCAGATGCGATTTTGATTGCGAAAAAGGGTGTGGACGGAGTTTATTCTTCAGACCCTAAACTGGAAAAAAATGCAACAAAGTTTGATGAACTTACATTTAATGAAGTCCTTGAAAAAGATTTAAAAGTTCTTGATGGAACTGCAACTAGTTTATGCAGAGATAACAATATTCCAATTCTAGTTTTTGGAATTGATGATACACAAAATATTACTAGAGTTCTTAAGGGCGAAAAATTAGGAACTATTATAAGAAATAAGGAGGACTAAATGACTACTCAAGTTTTTAATTCAGCAAAAGAAAAAATGAATAAAAGTATTGAAGTTTACAAAGAAGATCTCGCGGCTATTCGTGCAGGTCGTGCAAACCCTTCTTTGCTTGATAGAATTGAAGTGGATTATTATGGCGTTATGACTCCTCTAAAACAATTGTCAAATGTCTCCGCTCCGGAACCAAGACAAATTGTGATTCAACCATGGGATGCAAACGTTATTCCGGCAATTGAAAAAGCAATTCTTGCAAGCGATTTGGGTTTAAATCCTTCAAATGATGGGAAAATTGTAAGACTAATCGTTCCTCAACTCACAGAGGAAAGAAGAAAAGAACTTTCTAAAGTCGTTTCAAAGAATAGTGAAACAGCAAAAATAAACATTAGAAATATCCGTCGTGAACTCATTGATGATGCTAAAAAACTTGAAAAAGACAAAGTTATAACGGAAGATGAATTGCATAAAGCAGAATCGGAAGCTCAAGAGCTCACTGATGATATGATTAAAAAGATAGATTTAATCGCAAAAGAAAAAGAGAAAGAAATTATGGAAATATAAAACTCCATACAAGTTTACTTGTGGAGATTGCATTGTTTTTAGAATCAGTTGGAGTTTTCCAGCTGATTTTTTTCACTTTAAAAAGTGAAATGGTATTTTTAGGTGATTTTATGCATGTAGCTATTATTATGGACGGAAATGGTAGATGGGCAAAAAAAAGAGGCCTTGCACGAACTGTTGGACATAAAAAAGGTATGGAAGTGGTTATTAAAACTATTGAGTGGGCAAACGAGCGTGATATCGACACGCTTACTTTGTATGCTTTTTCTGCTGAAAATTGGAAAAGACCAAGACCGGAAGTAGAATTTTTAATGAATCTTTTGGTGATTTATGTGGATAGAGAGCTTATGAATTTGCACAAAAAAAATGCAAAGATAAATGTTCTTGGCAGTATGAAAGAGCTTCCTAAAATCGTACAAGAAAAATTAAATTGGGCTATTAATTTAACAAAGGATAACACTGGACTTGTCGTTAATTTTGCAATAAACTATTCCTCCAGGTTAGAAATTGAACATGCGCTAAAAGATTTTGCACATGATGCAAGAGAAAATGAAGACATCGACACAAGCTACGATTCTTTTAAAAATTATTTGTACACAAAAAAACAGGAAGATCCGGATTTAATTATTAGAACTAGTGGGGAGAAAAGGCTTTCTAATTTTCTGCTTTTACAGTCTGCATATTCTGAACTTATGTTTATAGACACGCTTTGGCCAGATTTAAATGAGCAAATTTTGGATAAATGTTTAGAAGATTTCAAATCTAGAGACAGACGTTTTGGGGGAATTAAAGATGAGTGATTTTAAAGTTAGATTAGTTACGGGAATTTGTATGTATGCTCTTATTGCATTACTTTATTTTTTGGGACCAATTGCAATGAGCCTTTTTACAATTATATGTATGGCCCTCGCAGTATATGAATTAAGCAAGGCTTTTAAAAATGTTGATGTGCATATATATGTGCTGCCAATTTTTATCACTTTGATTATAATAGGTGTTGTGAGTTTTTTTGAGTCTAGTAGTTCTGAAATTATATTTTTAAAAGATAATCTCAGAAACATTTTGATGCTCATTTTATTTATATATTTTATTTTTGACATGAGCGAAAACAAGTTGAAAAATTTTGGCGCAAGTCTTGCAAGTGCAATTTATATTTTATTTTTAGGTGAATTTTTCACAAAATACTATCCAAATAGTAACGAACTTTTTGTTATAATTGTGCTTATTACAAATGGCTGTGACGTTTTTGCATACATTGGGGGTTCCATATTTGGCAAGCACAAACTTATTCCAAAAATCAGTCCTAAAAAAACGATTGAAGGTGCTTTTTGTGGCATAATTGGAGCAATTTTTGGTGGCTTTCTCTCGTTTGGATTAATTTATGGATTTAATACAATTGAGATTTTTCAAATATTTTACTTCATTATTTTAGGCATAATTTCACAATTTGGAGATTTATTTGCATCTGCAATCAAGAGAACTTGTGGAATAAAAGACTATTCAAAGTTGCTTCCTGGACATGGTGGCATTTTAGATAGATTTGATAGTTTAATTTTTACCGCATTTGGTGCGATGATGATATTATTTTAGGGAGGCAATATGAAAATAGTTTTATCGTTATTTATATTATTACTTGTAGTTACAATTCACGAATGGGGACACTTTATAGCCGGCAAGATGTGCGGAGTTCGCGTTTATGAATTTGCTATTGGATTTGGACCAAAGATAACTTCTTGGTTTAGAAATGGAACAAAATATTCTGTAAGAATTTTCCCGCTGGGAGGATTTTGTTCATTTGAAATGGGAGAAACCAAGAATAGTCCTAAAGAAGAACAAGCATATAAGGAGTTCGACGGTTCAAAATATATTGAATTTCCAAAAGCTTCATTTTGGAAAAAGTTGTTTATTACTTTAAATGGAATTATTATGAATTTCATTTTGGCAATTATTATTTTCTGGGGGCTATTTAGTTTTGTGGGTACTCAATCAATGTATGTGGACACTATAATGCCGGGAAGCGTTGCAGAACAAATTGGAATTCAAAAAGAAGATAAAATTCTTTCTATTAACGGAAGAGAAGTAAATACTATTCAAGAATTTACGGGAGATAAAGATTTCTTAAATCCAAATGGATTTACTATAGCAATTGAAAGAAACGGAGAAATCATTGAACTAAAAGTGCCAAGTCTTGAAGAAGAGGGTAAAATTGGCATTCAATTTGCACTTAATAAATCTGTTGGGAGTGCGTTTAAGGAATCATTTAAAACTCTTGGAGATATGCTCAGTGAAATTTTTGGTATTTTAAAGAGGATATTTGTAAAAGTAGACAAAAATGTAATGGGAATTGTCGGGTTTGTTGGATTTATGAATGGACAAACCGATATAAATTTCGTGATGATTCTTACACTTATAGCCGGCATTTCGGTTTCAGTTGGAGCATTCAACTTGCTCCCAATCATACCACTTGACGGAGGAGCAGCATTAATTCATATTATTGAAGCAATTATCAAAAGACCACTTAGTGAAAAGTTTCAAAATGTTTTGTCATATTTAGGTATGGCATTTATGGCTTATCTTTTCATAATGGTTACACGAAACGATATTTTAAGATTATTTTAAAAAAAGGTGATTTAGTGAATAATTCTAAAAAAATTTTCGTGGGTAATGTTGCAATTGGGGGAGATGCACCGGTTTCTGTGCAAACTATGACAAACACAGTTACAAATGACGTAAAAGCAACAGTTGCCCAAATTTTAGAGTGCGAAAAATACGGACTTGACCTAGTCAGAATGGCTATAAACACCGAAGAAGACGCAAAGGCAATCTTGAAGATAAAAAAACGAATTCATGTGCCAGTTATTGCGGACATTCAATATGATTATAATCTTGCAATGTGGGCGCTTGAAAATGGAGCAAATTGCATTAGAACAAATCCCGGAAATATGAAAAATAGGGATGAATTAAAAAAATTTGTGTCTGCATTAAAAGAAACAAATATTCCGATTAGAATTGGTGTGAACTCCGGTTCGATAGCTCAGGAGATAATTGACAAGTTTGGTGGAGTGAATGTGGACAGTCTTGTTTATTCTGCAATAAATGAAGTGGAAAAGCTGGAAGATTTAGATTTTACTAATATGAAAGTGGCGATAAAAAGCTCAAACATAAGAACTTGTGTGGAGGCTAATCGTAAGTTTAGAAGTTTTAAGGATTATCCAATTCATCTTGGAATCACAGAATCCGGTCCATATCAATCCGGGATCGTGAAAAGTTCTATCGGAATCGGAATGCTTTTGTATGAAGGTATCGGAGATACTTTAAGGGTTAGCTTAACTGATGAGCCGTACAAAGAAGTGATTGCAGGAAATCAAATTCTAGCCAGCCTCAATCTAAATAGGCAAGGAATCAATTTAATCAGTTGTCCAACTTGTGCTAGAACAAATGGCAAGATGATTGACCTTGTTAATGATTTTTACAGACGTATGCCAAATATTAAGGGCAAGCTGGACGTTGCTATTATGGGTTGCCATGTGAATGGTCCAGGCGAAGCAAGAGAAGCTGATGTTGGCATTGCGCTTAATAAATCGGGAGCAATTTTGTTTAAAAAAGGTAAGGTTATGGAATCTGTGCCATATGAAGAAGCAGTGGATACTTTAATTCATGAGATTAATATTTTAGACGGTGAAAATAATGTTAGATAAAATATTGTCACTTGAAGAAGTTGAGTATTATGACAATTTAAAATTCAATATAGACAGAGTTGTGTTTGACATGAATAAAAAAATTTTGTCGATTTATTCAACTTCATTAGACTCAATTGATGATAAAGATATTGAATTTTTGAAGTCTAAACTTCATGCTGAATTTAAAGATGTAAAAATTTATATTGACAACATGAAAAAGAAAGAAGAAAAGACGAAAGAAATCCCTAAAGAAGTGTTAATGATGGATTCTGAAGTCGACAAAGAAGTGATTGAAGAATTTCAAAATAGTTTGGAATATGAAGACAGAGATTTTTTAAAAAACTTTCAAGAGAATATAAAAACTAATAAAGAAAGAGAGAACAAAACTGAGCCCAAGAAAACATATTATAAACCGAAAACAAACAAATTTGGGGAGATTAGAAAGATTAAATATTTAAAAGAAGAGGACACTTTCCCAACTCTCGAGGGTGAAGTTTTTTCCATTTCAAAACAGGACACTCGTACTGAAGACCTTAAGATTGCAAAGTTTTTCTTATACGACGGAACAGAATCACTCTGCATAAAGGCTTTTTTAAGAAATGAACAAAATGAAGAGTTTGATAATGACGTAAAAAACGGTACGCTCTTAAGAGTAAACGGGGAATATAAATACGATATGTTCGATAAGCAAATGGCACTTATTATGAAGAACTATGAAGTGCTTCCCCCAAAAAAATGGGAAGACAAGTCCAAAGTAAAACGCGTGGAGATTCATGCACACACTCAAATGAGTTTGCTTGAAGGCAGCATCGCTCCTGAAGAACTCGTTAAAATTTATAAAGATATGGGGACTCCGGGCGTTTTTGTAACTGACGTTGCCTGCGTTCAAGCCTATCCAAATATTATGGATTTGGGAGACGAAAATTTTAAAATTGGTTATGGATTAGAGGCAAACTTGTATGACGATGCCGAGAAATACGTGCAAGACAATAAACCGGGATATAAAGATTATGTAGTATTCGATATTGAAACCACGGGTTTAAATCCGTATGAATGTGAAATCATTGAAATCGGTGCTGTAAAAGTTAAAGATGGAGAAATTATTGATAGATACAATCAACTAATTAAACCATCAAAACCGGTGCCGATAGAAATTCAAAAGCTTACAAATATAACTGACGATATGCTAGATGATAAGCCATCGTTTGATGAGATAAAATGTGAGTTTTTGAACTTTATAGACGGAAAGATTTTGGTTGCACACAATGCAAATTTTGACGTTGGGTTTATTAGATATCACTTCGGAAAGTTTGGAATAGATGTTTCAAATCCATTTGTAGACACAATGAAAATGGCTCAAGATATTGTAGAGGGTGTGCGAAACTACAAGCTCGATACTCTTACAGATAAGCTGGGCATAAAACTCGTAAGCCACCACAGAGCCGTTGATGACGCAGAAGCAACTGCATATTTATTTATAAATATGGTAAACGTGCTAATAAATCAAGGCAAGATTAAAAAATACGGTGAGCTGGATAAAATTGTCCATAACGATTTGAAAAATAATTTTAGAACGCTTATTTATGTAAAAAATTACACAGGACTTAAAAATCTATATCACATTATTACAAAGAGCTGCACTGAATTTTTCTATAAAAAACCTCGAGTACCGCTAAGTGTTCTCAATGAATACAAAGAAGGATTAATCATTGGTGCAGAAGCAATTAAGGGAGAAATTTTTTCTTATTTTGAAAGCGGATTTACCGATGAATATATAAAGAAAAAGCTTGAGCTTTATGATTTTTGTGAAATTCAGCCAACTGACAATTATCTAGGACTTTTAGGGAACAAATATCCTGACAGGACATCGGTCTACAATATGGCAAAGAGGTACCTAAATTTCCTGGAAGCAAATGGTAAAAAGATTATTGCCGGTGGGAATGTGTTCGAAAAAACAAGTGACGACGTGATTTTACGTAAGATTTTGGGAAAGAGCAGAGGAGAATTTTGGGCAGATAAAAATCCGCCACTTCCGATTAGAACGACTGACGAAATTAAAAATGGTTTGGATTATGTAAGCGAGGATAAGATAAACGAATATGTGATAAAAAACTCAAAAGAGCTTTTAGATTCAGTGGATACCATGCGTGCAATTCCGCACGAAAAATATCCGCCGATAATAGAAGGCTCCGAAGATGAACTTAGAAACACTTGCTATGAAAACGCAAAACGCATCTACGGAGAAAATCTTCCAAAAGAAGTTCAGGATAGACTCGAAAAAGAGTTGCACTCAATTATTGGCAATGGTTACTCTGTTATGTATATTATTGCAAAAAAACTGGTACAAAAATCAAATGCTGACGGATATCTAGTTGGAAGTCGTGGTTCTGTTGGTTCCAGTTTTGTAGCTACTATGAGCGATATTACAGAAGTTAATCCACTTCCAGCACATTACCTATGCCCGAACTGTAAGCACACAGAGTTTTACAATGAATATTACATCGGAATTGATCTGCCGGACAAAAATTGTCCGGAATGTGGTACTGCTATGGAAAAAATGGGATATAATATACCATTTGAAACATTCCTTGGATTTGAAGGGGACAAAGAGCCTGATATTGACCTAAACTTTGCAGGTGAATATCAACCGGTGGCGCACAAATTTGTCGAAGAGCTTTTTGGTGAAGGGTATGTGTTTAGAGCCGGAACGCTTGCAACAATTCAAGATAAAGTTGGCTACGGATATGTAAAAAATTATTTTGAAGAGCACGACATGAAAATTTCAGATGCTGAAATAAACCGGTTAGTTTCTAAGATGATTGGGATAAAACGCACAACCGGACAACATCCCGGTGGTATTATGATTGTGCCAAAGACAAATGACATTCACGATTTTTCCCCTATTCAGTATCCGGCTGACGACCCAAACAACGGTGCATTCACCACGCATTTTGCGTATAAGGCTCTACACTCAAATATTTTAAAACTAGACATTCTCGGTCACGATGGTCCGACAATGATTAGAATGATAGAAGATTTAACAGGAGTAAAGAGCTCAACGATCAAATTTGATGATCCGCAAGTCTTAAAAATGTTTTCTTCTGCTGAACCGCTTGGTTTATCAGGCGAAGAACTTGGGGACGATGTGGCAACTCTTGGTATCCCGGAATTTGGCACGGATTTCGTGCGCAATATGTTATTAGAAACAAAACCACAATCTTTTGCAGACCTTATTAGAATTTCCGGACTTAGTCACGGTACTAATGTTTGGGCAACTAATGCACAAGACTTGGTTGACAACGGAGTTTGCAAAATCAGTGATGTTATTGCAACTAGAGAAGATATAATGACCTATCTTTTGAAGGCAGGAATGCCAAACGATTTTTCTTTTTTTACTATGGAAAAGGTTAGAAAAGGAAAAGGTTTAACAGACGAAGATGTAAAAAAGATGAGTGAGTATGATCTTCCAAGCTGGTATGTTGACTCATGCAAAAAGATTAAGTACATGTTTCCAAAGGCACACGCTGTGGCTTATGTTATGCTTTCGTTTAGACTCGCTTGGTACAAGCTCAATTATCCAAAAGAGTTTTATGCTACAATTTTAAGCACCAAAAAAGATAATTTTGAATATGAAACTGTGAGTGGAGGTCTGGAATTAATTGAGGCCAGAATGGAAGAAATTAAAAAAGAATTTAAACCTACTACGAAAGAAAAAGAAGTTTTCAAAGTGCTTGAAATCGTTCGAGAAATGTATCTTCGCGGATTCGTTTGTGAAGATTGTGACATTTATAAATCTGAAGTCAATAGATTTATGCCTTCAGAAAAAGGAATTATAGCTCCGCTTTCAGTTGTGCCTTCTCTTGGTGAAGGAGTTGCACAAAGCATTGAAAGGGAAAGGACAATTAAAAAATTCATAAGCGTGGAAGACTTGCAAAATCGAACGAAGATAAATAAAAATTCAATTTCATTTATGATAAAACACAATATTTTAAACAATTTTCAAGAAACAAATCAAATTAGTCTGTTTTAAAAATTTGGCGATTTTATTGAATTTTTCCTAAATTTTCTTGAATTATATATAAATATATGTTACAATATATGAAGTGGTAAAGAGAGGCAGCAATTCCTCTCTTTTATATTTATCTAAATTTGAAAGAAGGGATATTATGAATCAAGAATTTATTGAAGCTCTTGATGAAATTGAGAAAACCAGAGGAGTTTCTAAAGAACAAATTATCGATTCTATAAAAGCTGCACTCGTATCAAGTTACAAAAAAAACTATAACACCGGTAGCTTGATAAATGTGGATGTGGAATTTGAAGGGCTAGACGACAAAGTTAAAGTTTTTAATTTGAAGACAGTGGTTGATGAAGTGGTAGACGAAAACACAGAAATTGACATCGAAAACGCAAAAAAATATTTAGAAGCGCCTGAAGTGGGAGATATTTGCAGAATTGAAATTACTCCAAAAAACTTTGGCAGAATCGCCGCTCAAACTGCAAAACAAATTGTTATTCAAAAAATAAAAGACGCTGAAAGAGAAGTTATCTATTCTGATTATATTGACAGGGAAAACGAAATCATAACCGGAGAAATCAATAGGATAAGAAAAGGAAATGCTTTTATAGACCTTGGTAGACTTGAGGGAATTTTACCTTTTAATGAGCAAATACCCGGAGAAGTTCTTGAAGTTGGCGACACAAAGAAGTTGTTAATTCTGGAAGTTAAAAAGACTGGAAAGGGACCTCAAATTATTTTGAGCAGAAGTCATCCAAATTTGGTTAAAAAATTATTTGAACTGGAAGTGCCGGAAATTTTGGACGGAGTGGTTGAAATTGCACAAGTATCAAGAGAAGCAGGTTCAAGATCCAAGATTGCAATTTTCTCGCGTGACCCGGAAATAGACCCCCTTGGAGCTTGTGTCGGCATGCAAGGTAACCGTGTTAAGACGATAGTAGACGAGTTAAACGGGGAAAAGATTGATATTATTTTATGGTCACCGGACATTGCAACTTTTATTAGAAACAGTTTAGCACCATCAGATGTTACGCATGTGATTATTAACGAAGATGAAAAATCCAGCGTTGTGTTTGTGCCAACAAATCAACTTTCACTTGCAATTGGCAAGGAGGGACAAAATGCTAGGCTCGCAGCAAGACTTACAAACTGGAAGATTGATATCAAGAGCGATGAGCTTTATGAAGATTTTATAAAAGAAAACAACCTGCAAGAAATCGAAGACAAAACTGACATTTCAATGGACAGCCATAAAAAAGACGAAGATATAGACAAAGAACTGGAATATTACTATGATTATGAAGACGAAGATGATTACGAATCCGATTATCACGATGAATATGACAACGACTTATATGATGTTTATTCAAAATACGATGAAGAGATTGATTTGGATTTAGGTGAAGAATTTCCTGGAGATATTTTCGACGAAGATTTGTATAAAAAGAAGGGCGATGAATAATATTTGACAAAGGAAAAGGATATAATTGCAAGAAAAGATAATTACCGCAAGTGCATTTCATGTCAACAAAGTGTTCCAAAGCGCGATTTGATTAGAATTGTGAGAGCTACAGACGGAAAAGTGGTACTGGACAAAACTCATAAATTAAATGGCAGAGGTGCATATTTAATGAAAGATAAGCATTGTTTAGAAGACCAAAAGCTTAGAAGTAAATTATCTAATGCATTAAAAACAAACATAACTTCAGAAGATTTTGATAGACTCATTTGCGAAATAAAAGGAGAGTGATTATATGTCTAAAGTTAGAATTTATGAGTTAGCAAAAGAATTGGACATATCTAGCAAGGATATGTTAAACATGCTTGCAGCACTCAACATACCTGTTAATTCTCACATGGCAAGCATTGACAGCAAGCTCGCTGAGGTGGTAATAAAACAAGTTGAGCTTGCTAGAAAAACAGTTTACGAAAAGAGATTAAAGGAAGCGGAACAATCAAAAAAAGCTCAACAAGATGGAAATCATAAACGCTATAATAAAGATGGCAATAGAGATAGAAACGAACGTGGAAATAGATATAATCGTAATGGTGGATATCGCGACAATCGCGATAACAGGGGCGGTAAAGATAATAGAAGCAAGGATGGTTACAAGAACGACAGAAAAGACTTCAAAAAACCAAGAGTTCCAAACGAAGAGTTCTACAAGAGAAATATGGATGACGAAGAAGGTCAAAATAGAAGAAATGACCACAAGAAACGTCAAAACAAAAAGCCGGAATTTGATAGTTTTACAGCTCCGATTGAAAAGAAAATCATTCCAAACAACAATAAAAAGAAATCTCGTGATAAATATAAAGACAAGATGTTTGAAGACAGTGATTTAGATTTCTTTGAAAAGACGAGACAAGTCGACAAGAAGAAAAAGAATAAAAAGAAAGACAGGTCAGAAAAAAATGTAGTTGTAAATGAAGTGGTAGAAATTCCTGAAAGTATAACAGTTGCAGATTTCTCAGATAAAATTGGGGTATCTCTAAACTTGGTTATGGGTAAATTGATTGCACTTGGCATGATGGTTACTCAAAATCAAGCAATTGATTATGATGCTGCAGAACTTATTGCTAGTGAATTTGATGTTAAAATCCAAAAAGAACAATCTAACGAAGAAATTTTAAACACGGAATTCTCATTGGACTATGAAGATAAAGAGGAAGATTTAGTTCTTCGTCCACCGGTAGTTACAGTTATGGGTCACGTTGATCATGGTAAGACAAGTTTATTAGACTCTATTAGAAATGCTCATGTTAGAGTTGGAGAAGCAGGTGGAATTACTCAACACATTGGTGCTTATACAGTTAATGTTGATGGGCACAAAATTGTCTTCTTGGATACTCCGGGTCACGAAGCTTTCACAAGTATGCGTGCAAGAGGTGCAAACTTAACTGACATTGCAATAATTGTGGTGGCTGCAGACGATGGAATTATGCCTCAGACAATTGAAGCTATAAACCACTCGAAAGCTGCAGGGGTTCCAATCATTGTGGCAATTAACAAGATTGATAAACCAACAGCCAATATTGACAGAATTAAACAAGAGCTATTGGAAGTTGGACTAACTCCTGAAGATTGGGGTGGAAACACAATCACAGTACCGGTTTCAGCTCTTACGGGTGAAGGAATAGACCAACTATTAGAAATGATTTTGCTTGTTTCAGAAGTGGAAGAATTAAAAGCAAATCCAAACAGACTCGCAGTAGGTGCAATTGTGGAAGCAATGCTTGACAAAGGGCGCGGACCAGTTGCAACAGTACTAGTTCAAAAGGGCACTTTGAGAGTTGGAGACGAAGTAGTAAGCGGTGTGGCATACGGTAGAATTAGAGCAATGTTTGATGACAAGAATAAGCCAATCAAAAAAGCCTGCCCATCTACACCGGTTGTTATATTAGGGCTTTCAGACGTGCCGGAAGCGGGAGAACTTCTTTACGCTGTGGGTGATGACAATTCAGCAAGAGAAATCGCAGAAAAGCGAAAAGAAATGATTCGCGAAGAAGAACTTCGCGACAAACACAAAGTTAGCCTCGATTATTTATATGATCAAATCAAAGCTGGTGAGTTAAAAGATTTGAATATTATTATCAAGGGCGACGTCCGTGGTTCTGTGGAAGCTCTTCAATCTTCGCTTGAAAAGATTTCAAACGATGAAGTTATGATTAAAATCATTCACACCGGTGTTGGTGGAATCAACGAATCGGACGTTATGCTTGCAAACGCATCAGGAGCCGTTATAATTGGCTTTAATGTTCGTCCGAATCTTGCCGCAATTGATTTATCAAAAGAGCTTGAAGTTGATATCAGAACATACAAAGTAATCTACGAAGCAATTGAAGATGTTGAAAATGCTGTTAAAGGTATGCTAAAACCGATTATCAAAGAAGAAATGATTGGTCGAGCAGAAATCCGTGATCTATTTAAACTCCCAAATAATACAATGGTTGCAGGCATTTATGTGCAAAGTGGTAAGATTGAAAGAAATGCAAAAGTTAGGGTTCTTCGTGATGACGTTGTGATCTTTGACGGCGACATTGCATCCTTGAAGAGATTTAAAGACGATGTTAGAGAAGTGCAAGCTGGGTACGAAGCCGGTATGAGCATTGAAAGATTTAACGACATAAAAATTGGTGACGTATTTGAAGCATACAAAATGGTAGAGGTTCAACAAAATGGATAGAAGAAGACAAGAGAGATTAAATGCCGAAATCAAAAGAATAATTGGTTCAGCACTCACTAACATGAAAGATCCAAATATCTCGTCACTAACAAGCGTTACAGAGGTTAATATCACAAGCGATATGAGCTTTTGCGATGTCAAATTCAGCATAATGGGCAACCAAAAAGAAAAGAATAAAATCATTGAAACTTTGAGAAACGCTGAAGGTTATTTTAAAAAAGAGATATCAGATTCTCTTTCAATCAGACAAATTCCGAAACTTAGAATTAGTCTTGACGAGTCAATTGAATATGCTAACCACATCAACAGCATTCTAAAAACTCTTGATATTAAGCACAAAGACGATAACGCTGTTGAAGCATTTGAAAATTATTCTGAAGGCGAAGTATACCAAGACGAAGATGATTTTGGTAGAGAATAATGGAAAATCTAGTTAAACAATTTATAGAAGCAGTTGATGCCGCTAATACAATTTATATATCAAGTCATGTGTCAGTAGATGGAGATAATATCGGCAGCATTTTGGCGATGTATCAAGTATTAAAAAAACTAAATAAAGATGTTTATGTTTTAAAGAGCGATGTAATCCCGAAAACTTATGCATTTTTGCCTGATGTAGACAAAATCATTGAGCCAAATTGTGATCTAAAAGATGCTGACTTATATATTGCACTTGATTCTGCTGATAAAAAAAGACTTGGTGAGAATGCCCTGTTTTTTGATGCTGCAAAAAATAGGGTGGTAATTGACCATCATGAAACAAATGTTGGATTTGGGGATATAAATGTTATTGACCCAAAAATCAGTTCCACCTGCGAGCTTCTAGCAAATATATTTTTGGCGGCCGGATACGAATTTACACCAGAAATTGCAACTTGTCTTTTTAACGGAATTAGCTCAGATACGGGCAGATTTTTATATACAAATGTTTCTATCCAAACTATGGAAATTGCTAAGTTTTTGATGGAAAATGGAGCAGACACAAAAACTATAAATACACATTTATATCAATCTCGCTCAATTGAAAATCTAAATGCAATAAAACTTGGTCTTTCAAACATGCATATTGAAGAGTATGTGAGTTATTCTACAATATCACTAAAAGAAATGTCTGAATATAATTTGATAGAGTCTGATTTAGATGAAATTATAAATTATATTAGAGATATTGAAGGGATAATGGTGGCTTTTGTGATTAAAGAAAAGGAAACTAACTTTTACAAAGTGTCAATGCGTTCTAAAAAGACTTTCGACGTTTCAAAAATTGCTTCCCACTTTGATGGCGGGGGACATATAAATGCTGCCGGATTTTCGTATACAGGCAATATCAAGGATTTAATTAGCGAGATAATGGGTTTAATAAAAGATGCAAGGTAGTTTACAAGGCATCCTGGCGATAAACAAAAAAGCCGGAATCACAAGTTATGATGTGATTAGAGATATCAAGCGAGTTTTCCGCGAAAATAACGTAAAAACTAAAATTGGACACAGCGGCACACTTGACCCGTTTGCTGAAGGAATGTTAATTGTGCTTTTTGGAAAATGCACACGATTTAGCGATTATTTTATGAATATGCGTAAAACTTATAAAGGCGAAATCATTGAAGGGATTGGCACTGATACGCTTGATAAAGATGGGAAAATTATTGAAGAATGCGAGCATATTCTTCCTCAAGTTTTGGAAGAAAATACGCAACATTTTACAGGCAAAATGATGCAAGTACCACCTTATTACAGTGCATTAAAACACAATGGCAAAAAACTTTATGAATACGCAAGAGAAGGTATAAATATAAATAAACCGCCTCGAGAAATAAATGTGTATAGTTTAAAAGTTGAAAATATTAAAGATTATAAATACTCGTTTTCTGCTGAAGTATCTCAAGGCACATATGTTAGAAAGCTTTTGTACGACTATGTAAAATTATTTAATGGAACGTGCTATATGACAAAGCTCGTGCGTGAAAACATTGGTGAATTTTCAATTTATTCAAACAAGTGTATAAATGAAATAACATATGAAAACATAATGTTGAATTTAATTTCACCGGACGAAATAAGTTGGCCCTATGTCAGCATTGAGCTTAAAGATGATTGTGTTAAAAAACTGAGAAATGGGATAAGAATTGATACAGATTTAAAAGACAATCAAACAGCTATTTTAACAGAAAACGGTAAAATATTCTCGTTTGGAGAGATAAAGGACAAACAAATTCGTACAAAATTTTTTATTTGAGGTCTATATGGAAGTAGCGACAATTGGATATTTTGATGGGGTCCACATCGGACACCAAAAACTAATTAATAAAGTAATTGAAACAGCAAAATTAAATAACGAAACTTCTGCAGTACTAACGTTTGATATGTCCACATTCAGCTTTAAGGTCACAAAAGAAATCACAAACGAATTTGAAAAAGAAGCAATTTTTAAAGAAATGGGCATTGATAAAGTGTATAAATTAAATTTATCAGAGCTTAAAGACGAAACTCCTGAAGAATTCTTGAACAATATCAAAAAGAGAACATCAACTCTTGTGGTTGGAGATGACTTTAGATTTGGCAAAGATAGAGTGGGGGATGTTGATTTTATAAATGCAAACCAAGATAAAAATTTTAAAGTTATCATCTGTGAGGACGTGTATGATGGAGAAAATAAAATCTCTAGCACATACATTAGAAATTTGATTAAAAATGGAGAATTGAAAAAAGCAAATTCGCTAATGTATAAAAATTATTCACTTAGCGGCGAAGTGATAACCGGATTTCAACGTGGTCGTACAATTGGATATAATACAGCAAATATGAAAATTCCAAAAAATAAGATATTGCCAAAAGAAGGAGTCTATTTGACTAGAGTAAAAGTAGCCAACTTTGATGGCTATGGAATGACAATGATTGGTTTAGCACGTGGATTTAATAAAGAAGTTACTTGCGAAACAAATATATTCAATTTTAATAAATTCATTTATGGTGAAAATTTGACAATAGAATTTATAGATTATTTAAGAGAAAATATAAAAATTAACTCGCTTGAAGAGCTAAAAGTCCTTTTAGATAAAGATAAAAAAAACTGCATGAAAATTCTTGAAAATGCTTTACAAAATAAATAGAATATGTTAAAATGTGCTTGTACCCGTGCAAGGTAGCTGGACCACCTGACCAACAACTTTGTTAGGGCGAATTAAAAATTGGAGGTAAAAAATGATTAAAAAAGAAAAGAAAACTGCTATAATTGAAAAATACCAAAAACACGAAGGTGATACCGGTTCAACAGCAGTTCAAATCGCAATCTTAACTGCAAGAATAAACGAAATTAACGAACACTTAAAGAAGAATCCTAAAGACCACCATGGAAGAAGAGGACTTCTTATGATGGTTGGTAAAAGAAAGGGATTAATGAAGTATTTACAAAACACTAATTTAGATGAATACAGAGATTTAATCGCAGACCTTGGCATTCGTGGTTAATTTATAAAGAATTCGCGCATATCGCGAGTTCTTTTTTATTGTTGCTAAGGTTATTATACATTTCGGTCAAAAAAAGTAAATTTTATAATATCTATCAAAATGAAAAGTTGATTGAGGCAGAATACACCGACAAGTTCACAGCTTAAGAAAGCTATAACATTTATTTTTCACATTTGATGTTTATAAAAAGGCTAACTAAAGGAATTATCAGTTGTATAGCAAATATAAGTATTAATAATTAAAAGAGAATAAGATATTCTAGTTTCATTAATTCATATCCTATTTAGAGAACAGGTTAATAATTCTAAAATAGAAATAAAACCTCGTGTATTCTTGTATAATAATTAATTTAATAAATATTAAATAGACAAAGATTAATCAAAGTATATTATAAGCAACAAAAATGCACCATTTGGGGGCTCTTGATTAGGGTTTTATTTCCTTAAAATTTAATCGGCATGAAGGTATTAACCTTTTTTCCGATTTTTATATATCAATTTTCCCTATAAAGTGCCAATAAATCCAAATGGTTTGTTTCTTTAAATTTGTACCTGGAATTTTTTTTTCATCATAAGTTTTAGCCATTTTTCAAATCTTTGGGCAGATATTTTACCTTCCAAGCTATCTTCATAGAGGTTTTGAACGATAGAGTCGAGTTTTACAATTCTATCTTTAGAATCATCTAGTTCCTTTTTCTGACTTCTTAATACCTGATTTAACTCGCTGGTTTTCTTCTTCAAAACTAAATCTACAAATTCATCTTCATGGTCTTTTGCAAAGGCTGTAACTTTTCTAATTTCTCTAAGAAGAATTTCTTCAACTTGAATATTCTTAATTTGGTGTGAAGTACATTTGCCTTTTTGCTTTCTATAGGATGCACAAACGAAGTATTCTTTATCATGAGACCAGCCTTTATCTCTTACTTGATACAATTTTGCTCCACAGTCTGCACAGTAGAGCATACCATATAATGCAGGTATTTCTCCTAAACTGTTACGAACTCGTCTTGTTTTTCTTATCCTTTTTACAATATCAAAAGTTTCTTCATCAATAATCGGCTCATGGGCATTATCAAATATTGCCCATTCAGACCTTGGATTGTCTACATTTTCTCTACCTGCATAAGTAGGAATTAGGACGAAATTTCCGGCTATTAAAATATTTCTCCCTTCACTAGCCCTAAGACATAAATTGAAATTTGAAAATGTTAAATGCGTGATTGCTTATTTTCTTTCCTGTTTTAACTCGATATAAACTTTGTTCTATCTGGCTCAATGTTTCGGCTTCACAAAAAATATTCTATTCTTCCTCTGTTAGTTTGCCGTCTGATACTTCACAAAATTCATCATGAAGTCTATCAGCACATTTTTTGCTGTTACAGGTATACCTAAAAAGTTAATGGCTGATCCAACATTTCCTTTTTTGCTTTCTTAACTGAGTTTTCTGCGTATCTTTTACAAGCATTAACTTCTGTTTCTAATCTTTCCAAAATTTCTTGTTTCATTCATAACTATCCCTTTTGATATACACATATTCCGTACTATGAAAGATAAGTCAAGACAATGGAAATCTATTATTATACAATTAATCAAATTAAAAAGGCTAAGAACATCTCTGCTCTTAACCTTTTATCTTGCCACCTAAAGACTCTCTAAATCAGTTTTTCTAAAATCCCTAATTCAATGAGCCTTTGGGTGCTTAAATATTATATTATTTTGTTTGAGCGATTGTTTTTACAATTTCTTCAAGTGATAGACCTTTTTTAATTGTAAAATCTCCACTCTTTAATTTTCTATCCAGCTTCATTTCTACTGCTTTTTTAACGAATGCATCAGCTGATTCTACTAGACCGGCGTTTGCAAGAATTTGTCCTGTTGCTCCCGGAAGTGTGCCGGCCGGTATATTGATTTTTATCTCTTCACCGGTTGCTTGGGTTTGCTCGGTTTTTGTTTCAGTAGTTTCTGTTGGTTTGTTGTTTTCATTTTGATTTGTTTCTGTACTTGTTTCTGTTTCTGTATTTTCGTTATTATTTGTGTTTTCATTTTGATTTGTTTCTGTGTTATCAGCATTTTCAAGTTTCTCGCTGTTCTTTTCGTCGATTTTGTTAATCTCATCTATGTTTTGTGTTTTAGTGTCTGTCTCACTTGGATTTACATCGGATTGAGTATTATTTTGAACAACTTCTTCGGTATCAGTGTTAGATGTCTTATTAAATAAAATTTCGAATTTCCAGCCAAGAATTAATATTACTCCAATTATAATAACCAGCATCACCAAATAATCTATGGCATTATAAAACATATCTTTCTTTTTGTCTCTTTTAGTCATTTTTTCACCTCGTTGAATAACATATCAAAATGTAATATAATATATTATAACACTTATATACTAAGAATGGAAGAGGTAAATGATAAATATTGAAGTAAAACAAAATGATGCAAATCAAAGAATTGATAGGTTTTTACTAAAACTTATGCCAAATGCTAATAAAAATTTTATGATGCGTATGCTCCGCGAAAAAAAAATAAAACTCAATAAAGAGAAAGCTGACCCTTCCAAGTTTATTCAAGAGGGAGACAGTATTCAAATATATTTTAGCGATGAAACTTTTGACAAATTTAGTTATAAAGAAGAAAAGAGTAAGAATAATATTAAGCTGGATATTGTTTATGAGGATGAGAATATTGCAATTCTGGATAAACCAAGCGGGGTGCTGTGCCATTTTGCAAATAATTTGAAAGAGCCAAATCTAGTGGATAGTTTTATCAGTTATTTGACAGACAAAAGAGAATATAATCCTAGAGATGAACATTCTTTTGTGCCATCTCTTTGTAATCGCTTGGACAGAAATACCTCCGGACTTGTTATTGCAGCAAAAAATGCAGAGAGTTTGCGCAAGATTAACGAGCTTATAAAGGAACATAAGATTAAAAAGTATTATTTTGCAATTGTTAAAGGAGAGCTAATTTATGACGGCTATATGGAGAATTCGTATTCTAAAAACGAAAATAAGAATATGATGAATTTGGAGAAAAATCTCAACTCCGGTAAAATGATGAAGTCTAAGATTTCAACCATTAAATCTGGCAAAGATTTTTCATTGATTAAAGTTGAGCTTATTACAGGTAAAACTCATCAAATAAGACTTCAATTAAAAACGCTTGGAGCGCCAATTATTGGAGATAACAAGTACGGGGATATAGATTTTAATAATAAGTTAAATGTAAAAAATACTAATCACCAAAAGCTTGTGTCCGGAGAGATTGTGTTCCCTAAAATTGAAGGCAACCTTAGTTATCTTTCCAATAAAAAGTTTGTTTCAAAGTATAAGAGTGAATTGTTTAATTTATACAAATTTATTAACAAATAGATTGAATAATTGCTTATATTGCCTTTATTTATGTTAAACATGGGTATATAATAATAATAGAATATATGTGAGGTGTTTTATGTTAAAAATTTTAGTATGTGAAGACGAAACTGCGATTAGAAGATTTATTAAAATAAACCTTGAACGTCAAGGTTTTGATGTAATTGATGTAGAGACTGGGGAAGACGCTCTTGAAGCATTCAACGAACAAAAACCGGATATCGCACTTCTCGACATTATGCTTCCAGGCATGAATGGGCTTGAAGTTGCCAAAAAAATCAGAGATAAAGATTCCAATGTTGGAATTATTATGTTAACTGCAAAGAGTCAAGATGTAGATAAAATTTTAGGTCTAGAAAATGGAGCAGATGACTATCTGACAAAGCCATTTAATCCAACAGAGCTTATTTTAAGAATTAAGAGCTTGGCAAGAAGAGTTGAATCAAAAGATGTGCCAGACATTTTGGAAGACGATGTTTATAAACTTGACCACAACACTAGACAATTCTTTAAGAGAGGTCAATATATTGAATTAACACCAACTGAATTTGCACTTATGGATCTTTTTATGAGAAATCCTCATAAGGCCTTTTCTAGAGATGAACTTTTAGATATTATTTGGGGAAAAGATTTCATTGGCGATTCTAAAATAATTGACGTTAATATTAGAAGAATTAGATCAAAGCTTGAAGACGATCCATCAAACCCGGAATATATCAACACAGTTTGGGGGTTAGGTTACAGGTATAGATAATGCGCAAGAGTTTTAGAAATTATTTAACTCTTACTTTTAGTTTAGTTATTTTGGTAACAATCGTTGCGATTGAAATAGCATCTGTTTATAGTATCAAAAGATACTTTTATGCTGATGCCACAAATAAACTCAAGAATCAAGCTGAAGTTAATTTGGGTTTTTACTACAGATATATTGATTTTTCAAAAGGTCTTGAGAATGTAGTGTTTGATGATGGGTTTACTTTTTATCAATATAATTCAGGACACTTAGAATTGCTCGATTTGGATGGCAATTTACTTTTAAGCACTATCGGCCTAACCCATAATTATATCGATAAACAAGAGATGTTTAAGGCATTGAATACAGATGGTTTCTACACATCTATAGATAAATTTTCGTATAATAGTTCAAAAATGGTGACTGTTGCACTCCCAATTAAGTATCAGGATAATGTGATTGGTATTTGTGTGTTCCAAAATAGTCTTGCAGAGGCTGACAATGCAATTTTAGAAATGACTCGAATTGTCTTAACTATCGGGCTTATTGTATTCTTGGCGTCTGTTGCAATCTCATATGTTGCCTCAACTCTTATCGTTAAGCCGATTAACAAACTAAGAGATTATTCAGATCAGCTTGCAAAAGGAAATTATAATTATCAATACAAACCAACTGGTCCGGAAGAAACTAAGCAGTTGGGCGAGAGCATGAACTATATGCGTGACGAGATTTTAAAGAGAGAAGCGGTAAAAAACGAATTTATTTCAAATGTAAGCCATGAGCTTCGCACGCCTCTTACATCAATTAAAGGATGGGCATATACTTTGCGTGATGAAAGCACCGATAGAGAGCTTTTGAACGATGGTCTTGATATTATCGAAAAAGAGAGCGACAGACTTGCACAAATGGTTAATGATTTGTTAGATTTCAGTCGTCTGTTAAATAAGAGGGTGAAACTTGAACTTAAAAAATTTGACTTGGTTAAGTTTATTCGCGATATAGAAAATCAATTCAAACCAAGAGCTATCACGGAAAATAAAAATTTTTATTTGTCTACTGATGCTAAAACAATTGAGATTGTATCAGATAAAGACAAACTAAGACAAGTGTTTATAAATTTAATAGACAATGCTTTTAAATTCACCGAAGAAAATGGGACTATAAAAGTGGATTTAAGAGATTTAGGAGACAAAGTGCAAATTTGTGTGGTTGACGATGGTGACGGGATTCCGGCAAAAGATATAGATCACGTACTTGAAAAGTTCTACCGTGGTGAAACTAAAAAGAGTCATACAGGAATTGGTTTGTCAATTGTAAATGAAATTGTACAAATGTTTAATGGAACTATTAAGATTGTTAGTGAAGTTGGGCAAGGAACAAGTTTTATAATTGTATTACCAAAAATTGTGGAGATTAGTGAGAGCCATGAAGAATAAAATTTGCTGGATTTTTGTCATCATTTCTTTGTTTTTCTTTGGATGCACTACAAAGAAAAAAGATTTGCAAATTAAAAATCTAGACTCACCACTTTTAGGTAATTACACTATTCTAACTAAGTACAATCAAAACGGAGAGAAGATAGATTTCAACGAAGATCAAATTATGATTATAAATAATAAGATTTTTATTGGAGGAAGAAATTACGAAAATATTGATTTTAAAACAAAGGTTGTAAAAATAAAAGATTATTTGTCCACTTCTTTTAATGTTGGAAATTTGACTTTTAAAAATATGGACGAAAACACCGTAATAGTAAGCGTATTTACCGGGGAAGAACACATTTGTGACGTGATAATGTTAACCGATGACATGATATTAGCAAATTTTAGAAATAGTTTGTATCTGGCTAAATATAAGGAAAAAATAGACAAAAAGAACTATGAAGATTTTGTAAAAAATCATGAGCTTAAAAATTTACCCGAAGACAAATATATTTCTAGAGCAAGTGGAATATTTTTAGGAATTAGAGAAGATTATTTTAACGATTCCAGATATTACACTGTTTTTCTCTATAAAAAAGATAATGACATTGAAATTTATATGACTGATAATATTTTTATGCCAAAGAATAATGGATATGTGAATGTTAATGTTGGAAAAGAGATTATTGGAGGGGTGCTTACAAATCCGATAACAATCAATTATTATCCTAATTTGAAGTTTTCTTCGCCAGTTGAGAATATAAAATATCCGAGAAATAGCAAATATGACTCAAAAAAAGAAGTTAAAATCAACTTCGTGAACAACCAGTTTATTTCGTTTGCTTTCGATAACTATAATTACGGACATACGGACTTTAAAAATAGTTTAGCTATAATTCCAATTGAATCGACTCAATTTGAAAGTCCGTTAACTCTAGAGCAAATTTATAAAAAAAATGCAATAGAGGAGATTAAAAACAATATTGCCGGCAATTTTGAAAAAATGTATTACGACAACACAAATATAGGAATATTACGAAGAAATGGATATTGGGTGCTTGTTTCAAGGCTATTTTATTATTCCGGAAATAAAATTAAGAATTTTGAAGTATCTCTTAGAGATGCAAACAACAAGATTTTTGCAAATGAAAACACTCAATCAATATCAATTGCAGAAATAAATCAACTATTTTCAAATGTAGAAGATTTTACAACCTCTCAAGATAGAAATTTTGCGATTGTAAAAACTAGGGAAGGTTTTAAATTTGTGAACTTTGTTGACAATAAGTTGGAGATAGAAAAGATTGCAACTCTTCAAATGGACAATGCTAAAATCATTATGAACAAATGGTATTATGGTGTGGACATTGAAAATTATAGAAAAAGTATTATTGAATCTGATTTTTGGAAGCGATTATTTTAGTCGCTTCTTTTTTTATATTGCGATATGAACTTTTGAAATAATATATAATTATTATAAATTTGACGCTGGTTGATTTTATTAGAATTATTGTATATAATTGGGAATAAGGAGAATTAATATATGGATTTATTAGACAAAATATTAAATGAGTTATCACCTTATTTTGCAACGGAAAAAAGCTCGCTTTGGTATTTTTTATTTTTAGCGTTGGGTATTATAGTTTTGCATTGTTTGTTTGCTAGATATAGGTTTATTAAATATTTACCTGGACTAACGCTCCTTATTATTGGTGTTATAACGTTATTTTTTAACAAGAGCGGTGGATTTTTGAGAAGTTCTGTGGAAGATTTAAGAAAAGCCGTTTTATGCGGTGCTACAGGTCTTTCAGGCATTTTTTTTGCACGAATAATAGGTATTATGTATAAAAGAAGTCGTCATTCAAAGACGAGAAGACCTAAAACTTCAGACGAGTATCAAAAAAGAAATATTAAAGTTGAATAATCACTTTACTATTTCTTTATTTTTAAATACCTTTATTAATTTTATTTTTGACTCGCGATTAAGCTTTTTTATTGCTCTTTCGCGGCTAAGTGCAGCTCCTTTGTTACAAGCTTCTTCAAAGTAAACCAATTTTACCGGAGTTCTACCCCGAGTATATTTTGCACCTCTTTTGTTGTTATGAGCGACGAGTCTTTTTTTTATATCGTTTGTGATACCACAGTAGAGCGTATTGTCACTGCATTCTAGTATATACACAAAATATTTTTCATCATTCATTTTTCATGTTGTCCTTATATTTTTCAAAAGCACTATTTGCATCATCATATTTGTAACCTTTTGAAATCAAAAAATTTATAACTTTTCGTTTAGTTTTATAATCATTTAAATCAAGACTACGAGCTTTTTTGGCAGCTTGCTCTAAAATATTTTTTTCAATGTCTTCTTTGTTATCCATTATGGAGAATTCCACCATTTCATCAGGTATGCCTTTTTCTTTAAGTTTAAATTTTATTTTGTTAGGACCCCATTTGTAAAAAACTACGTGATCACTCACAAAAGAATTTACATAATCCTCGTCATCGATATAACCCAAATCTTTGCAATATTCGATTGCTTTATCAATTTCGTTATTATCGTATTCGAGAGATTTTAAGTATTTTCTGGTTTCATATTCGGTTCTGCTGTATTTTAGATATAATAAACAACTTTCAACACAAGTTTTTTTCATTTTTTACCTCCAGGAGTTTTTATGGATTATTATTCAATCATTAGTACAATTAGTAAATATGCATTAGTAGTTATTGCCTTTGCCTTTATAATAAATATATTAAAGGATATTTTATATTATATCAAGAGCGAAAACAAGGAAAAAATATATTTTTTGAGATATAAAATTGAGGACAAAGTTTATCTCACGCCGATAAAAGGCGAGATAAGCGTAGGTAGAAGCAAAGAAAATGATATTGTTTTGCAAGATATGTCAGTTTCAAAAAATCACTTTCATATTAAAAAGATTGGCGAAAAGTATGTAATAATAGATTTAAAAAGCGCAAACGGTACCAGAGTTAATGGGGAAAATGTGAACAAAAAGTCATTAAAAAACCACGATTTGATAGAAGTGGGTAGCATTAAGATGCGTTTTGAGGAAAAAATTACAAATGTCTAGAAAATTTAAATCTTTTTTTTATATATTTTTATTTCAATTAATCGGTGTAAGCTTAATGTTTTTGTACACAATTGACGAGCCAAATAGCTATAAAATTATTTATGCTTTTTCGTTAATTTTGCTTGTTGGCCTCGTAAATTTTTATTTGAATAAAAAATTGATTGGTTACAATATGTTCTACACGCTTGTTACTATGCTTTTTAGTATAGGTGTGCTGGAAATTTTTAGGCTAAGTCCAACATATGGTATAAAGCAAATGTTTTGGTATGCAGTTGGCGTAGTTTTAATGTATATCGCATATATTATGATTAAATCGACAAATTTTCATGAAAAATGGTATTTAATTTATGTTGGATTAATTTATTTTTTCTTATTGTACACATTTGTTTTTGGAGAATATAAATACGGAGCAAAAAACTGGATTTCTATATTTGGACACTTGTTCCAACCGTCTGAATTTATCAAGTTGCTTTTTATTATACAACTTGCAAGCTTCAGAAAGTCGGATAAATTTACAATCACAAAATACAAACTTATAAACGAATTTATAGCCTTCACTTATATTGGATTTTTATTTTTACAAAGAGATTTAGGAAGTGCATTCATTATTTTTGCAATATTAATGATGTATCTATACTTTTTTGAAGAAGACAGAAGATATTTTTGGTATACATTTATTGTTTTTATGGCATTTTTCTTTTTAGGATTATTGATATTTAATCACGTTAAACTTAGATTTAAAGTTTGGCTAAATCCATTTAAATATGCAAACAATGAAGGCTATCAGATTACCACAGGACTTGTGGCAATGGCTAATGGCGGTCTATTTGGTACCGGGGTGGGACTAGGGATTCCGAATATTATTCCGGTTAATGTCTCGGACATGATACTTGCGGCAATTTTTGAAGAGATGGGCGGTTTAATGGTTGTTGCAATTATAATTATATATCTAATATTCTTAGCATATGGATTAAAGTTATCAACTATGCAAAATGATATATATTATAAAACTATTTCTGTGCTTGCAACTACAACGATTGTGATACAATTCTTTGTAATTTTATGTGGCAACCTCAATTTGATGCCTCTAACTGGTATCACAGCACCATTTATTTCATACGGAGGCAGCTCAATGCTATCTTCATTTTTGATGATTGGTGTTTTACAAGCCTCATTAAAAAAGAATTAGGTGAAATATGGAAAAGAATTCAAATCATAAGATTAAAAAAATTTCATACGTATTTTTTCTTGCATCATTTGTTTGTATAGTTGTAGTTCTAGCAATCGCCGGTGTTGGCAATAAATATTTGGTTGACTCAAAGTACGACTCCAGAATTAAAAGAGAATTTACAAAAGTAAAAAGAGGTACGATTTACGACAGAAACGGCAACGTTTTAACATTTAGTAAATTCGGTGATGATGGATATTACAGAGTTTCAAACTATCCAACTCTTTTTGCACACACAATCGGTTATGCTCACAATAAATATGGAACAACGGGTATTGAAGCTAGATTCAACAATATTTTAAGTGGGAGAAGTGGTTCGACTCCAGAAACAAAAGTGAATAATGTGATTTTTAAAGAAAAATCAGGAGATGATATTTATCTGACTCTAGACTTAAATTTACAACAAAAGGCAAAAAAACAACTTGGCAATATGTATGGCTCAATTGTAATTTCAGATCCGAATAGCGGCGAAATTTTGGCTTCCGTTTCGAATCCAAGCTACAATGAAATTGATTTAAATGAAAATTCATTTGGTGAAAATAGTAAAAGTGTTTTTTTGGATAGGGCAGTTCAAGGCAAATATATGCCCGGCTCTGTGATGAAAATTGTGGCTGCGATAAATTTAATTCAAAATGGTGATGATAAAGAAGTGTATAATGATAATGGCAGCATAAAGATTGACGAATCAGTTATTAAAAACGCAGGTGGAATTAGATACGGTGCAATTGACTTAAAAACAGCGTTTGCACATTCAGTTAATACCTATTTTATAAACGAAAATATGAAGTACATTGACGAATATAAAAAATTAGTTAACGATATAAATATCGCCTTAAAAGATTCTGCAGATTTTAATTATTACGGAATGAATGTGGATCTTGGCGACAATAATTTTAACAAAGCGTTAATTAGTATTGGTCAAGGAAAGTCAACAGCATCACCTATGGCAATCAATATGCTTACTACAAGTATTTATAACGGGGGGTATTTTTATAGCCCAACATATATTAAAAAAATACAATCGCCTGTCGGTAAAATCTCGCATTCAAAGACTACGAAGAAAATTTATATGCCATTTAATGAAACTGTAGCAA
The DNA here is from genome assembly GCA_022778715.1 of Ezakiella sp. Lineage (GTDB taxonomy): Bacteria > Bacillota > Clostridia > Tissierellales > Peptoniphilaceae > Ezakiella. Next base: position 157,959 of record JALFRW010000030.1, on the reverse strand, counting down.
ACGAAGTAAAAGATTATATGTACGAAGTGGTAAAAACGGGAACTGCAAAGGGATTTAATTTGCAAAACTGTGGAGGAAAGACTGGAACTGCAGAGCTTGGGAGCGGAAAATACAATTTTTTATTTACAGGGTTTTACGAAAATGAAAAAAACTCACGTTGTGTAACAATTGTGTTAGAGAATTGTCCGAATTTTGGGTATAATATAAGTGTGGAGATATTTAAGAATTTGATAAATTAATATAGGAGGGATAATATGTTAATTAAAAACCATATTTTAGAAAAAAACAAATTGACACTTTTAAGTAAGAATGACACAATTGAAACTGCAATTGCAAAAATGGAAGAAGGAAACTTCCTAAGTTTACCAGTTGTAGAAAAAGACAAGTACATTGGGTATGTAATGAAGGAAGCAATTTTTGAAAAGTTCTACAATTCAAACACATGCGATAAAGAGTCATTCAGTAAAAACACAATTGAAGAATTCATCGAAACAAAATACAATCCACTTGATCCGGATGACAGCATTGACGATGCAAGTTTCGCAATCAAAAAATTGAATGTTCCATTTGTTCCTGTGGTGGACAAAGATGGTGAATTTTTAGGAATTGTAACTCACAAAGCTATTTTTACTGCATTTGATGATATCTTCAATCTCGGTAAAGGCAGAGAAATGATAATCTATATCTTCAATATTCCTGGACAACTTTCAAGACTCATGAATGTGTTTAGAAAAGAAGGCGTAAACGTAGAAAACATGGTGGTTCTTGATGCAAAAGTTATGGGAATTTTAAAAGTGATTTGCAGAGTAGAAGTAGAAAGCAAAGAATCATTCAATGAATTAGTCGAAAAAGTTGAAAAAGAAGGATTTAAAACCGGTAATTTATAAATTAAACAAAATTTTTTAGCAGGTGACAATTGGTCACCTGCTTTTTTAACTTGTTATTTTGCACATTTTTTGATATAATATGTTCGGAGGTATGAACTTTGAGAATATTGGGATTGGATCCGGGTCTTGCAATTTTGGGATTTGGAATTCTGGATACAAATGGTAATAAATATAAATTAGTGGACTACGGGATTATAAATACAGAGCCTGATACCAATTTTCCTAATCGACTCAAACTACTCTACGATGATTTAGATTTTTTGATAAAAAAATATGAGCCGGACGAAGCATCGATAGAAGAATTGTTTTTTTATCGAAATGTTACTACGGCGATTAAAGTTGCTCAAGCTAGAGGAGTGCAATTGCTTTGTTGTTTAAACAATGGACTTAAAATCTATGAATATACTCCCCTTCAAGTTAAGCAAGCTATTACAGGATATGGTAGAGCACAGAAAAAAGATATGCAAGAAAGCGTTAAGATGCTTTTAAATATGACGGAAATTCCAAAACCGGATGATGCTGCTGATGCACTTGCGCTGGCACTTTGTCATTCATTTACTGGCAAATTTAAATCGGAGTTTGAAATTAAATAATATGTATGATTTTTTTAGAGGGAAAATAGTAGACTATTATCAAGGAAATCTTATTATAGAAGTAATGGGGATTGGATACAAACTTGAAGTAGGCGAAAAATTAGAAGATAAATTTAAAATAGGCGAAGAAAAAACTATTTATACTGAACTAGTTGTAAGTGAAAATAAAATTTCCATTTATGGATTTTTCTCAAAAGACGAGAAAAAGATGTTCAATCTTTTGAGAACGGTGCCAAAGGTTGGACCCAAAACTGCTTCAGGTATTTTAGGAGGTACCGACCTTTCAGTTTTGGTAGCAAATATAATTAATCAGGATAAATCTGCTCTATCAAGATTGCCGGGAATCGGAACAAAGACCGCTGAACGAATTATAATAGATCTAAAAGACAAAGTTATGGAGTTTAATATTGACGCAGACGAATTATTAAATTCTCGAGGTGAAGTTAAAAATTCCAGAACTAAGTCCGAAGTTGTAGAAGCACTTATTGGACTTGGATACAGTAGTTACGAGATTGAAAAGAAACTTTCAGATTTCGACTTTACAGATATGTCTCTCGATGAAGCATTGAGATATGCTATTAAGAATATGAATTAGGTGTTTTTATTGGAAAATGATAGAATTATTTCAAGCAATTTAATAGGGGACGAAGATTTGTTTGACACTTCGCTTCGCCCAAGGTGGATTGAAGAATATATAGGTCAAGACAAAGTAAAAAACAAACTGAAAATATTCATAGATTCAGCTAAAATTAGAAAAGATACATTGGATCATGTGCTTTTATACGGTCCACCCGGACTTGGTAAAACTACTCTTGCAAATATAATTGCAAACGAGTTAGGCGTTAGCATCAAGGTTACTTCGGGACCAGCAATTGAGAGACCGGGAGACCTTGCAAGCATTATGACAAACTTGGAAAAGGGTGACGTGCTTTTCATTGACGAAATTCATAGAATCTCTAAAAGCGTGGAAGAGATTTTGTATCCTGCTATGGAAGATTTTTGTTTGGATTTGATGATTGGTAAAGGACCTACATCTAGAAGCGTAAGACTTGATTTGGAAAAGTTTACTCTTATTGGAGCAACTACAAGGTCAGGACTTCTAAGTGCACCATTTAGGGACAGATTTGGAGTTAATTTAAATTTAGAATTATATGACGAAAAGAGTTTGACGGAGATTATAAAAAGAAGTGCTCATATTTTAAGAATAGACATAGACGAAGAAGGAGCAATTGAGATTGCTAGGCGTTCAAGAGGTACACCAAGAATTGCAAATAGACTTTTAAAAAGAGTTCGAGACTATGCAGTAGTGTTGGATAAAAATAAAATAGATCTTCCAATTGCAAAGCACGCGCTGGATATGCTCGAAGTAGACAGTCTTGGTTTAGATAAAACAGATAGAAAAATACTAAAAACACTTTTGGTTACATTTGATGGAAAACCTGTTGGGATAGATACTTTAAGCGCCGCAAGCGGTGAAGATAAAGTGACAGTGGAGGACGTTTATGAACCATATTTAATGCAAATTGGTTTTATAATTAGAACTCCACGCGGAAGAATTGCAACAAAAGCGGCTAAGATACATTTGGGACTGGATGTGGCGGAGGATTAGCATGAATAAGATAAATTATTTACTAATAGCATTATTATGTTTATTGTGTGTGATAAATACGCCGATAAATGCAGAGAGTGATGAACTGATAATAAAAGTAAAAATAGGTAGTGGCAGTGAATTTAATTTAAAATCAGAAACTGGTTTTGAAGTTTGTGTAAATGGTTCAGAAATTATGTCTATTAATGCTAAAGATGTCGTGATTACAAATAATAACGGGCTTATGGTTAAAACAGGGGCAGGTTTTTTTGGCCCATATCAAAATGCAACAATTAAATCTACAAATAATGCAACGCATTATAATAACCATATTTACAACGGGTCATTTTATATTGTAAATGAAAAAAATGCACTTGTGAATGCAGTTAATTTGGAAAATTATATTTACTCAGTGGTTGCAAGCGAAATGGGTTCGTCATTTGAGCCTGAAGCATTGAAGGCTCAGGCTGTAGCTGCAAGAAGCTATGCATATTCTAATATGAATAAATTTATACAAGAAGGTTTTAATTTATCAAACGACATTTATAGCCAAATATACGATGGTTCAAAAAACGTAAATAGTAAAATAAAAGCTGCAGTTGACGCGACAAAAGGGTTATATGCAAAATACGCAGGACAAGTTATTAACGCAACATATTCTTCTTCAAACGGTGGAGTTATAGCTTCAAGCGATGATGTGTGGGGCAATTCATATCCGTATTTGATAGCAAAATTTGACCCATTTAGTATGAACACTCCAAATGTAAATTGGAGTTACGAACTTTCAAAAGATAATTTGGACAGCTTAATCGCAACCATAACAAATAAGAAAAATTTCAATTCAATTGAGCTTGTTAAAAACAATCTTGGCAGAGTTGAAACTGTAAATGTTGTTTATGCTGACGGGAAAAGTGAAATTTCTTCAAATAAATTCAGATCACTCTTAGGAAGCACAAACCTAAAGAGTACGCTTTTTGATATAAAGGGCAGTACAAATAAAAATTTAAACCTAGTCTTTTCAAATGGCGGGGGTAAAAATGAGGAAGCAGTTGATATTATAGTATTAGATGATAAACCAACTACAGTAAATCCAATACAATTAAAATTAGAAAATGTGAAAAAAAATGATGCAGCAATTGTTTCCTCAATTTCTGCTGCAAATTCAACATTTACTTTCTATGGAAAAGGATTTGGACATGGTGTTGGTTTGTCACAATATGGTGCAAATGAAATGGCAAAAAAAGGAATGGATTTTTTGTCAATTATAGATTTTTATTTCCCGGGAACAGAGGTGGAAGGATTAAATGATTAGAGTAGATGATTACGATTTTGAGCTTCCAGAGGAGCTAATTGCTCAAACTCCTCTAAAAGACAGAGACAAATCCAGACTTATGGTAGTGGACAAACATGGTTCGACTCCAGAAGACTATATTTTTACAGATTTAATTGATTTACTGGACGAAAATGATGTACTTGTTTTTAATGATTCAAAAGTTATTCCAGCAAGGCTTTACGGTCATAGAGAAGGCAAAGAAGAGCTAGTTGAATTTTTGCTTTTGAAAGAAGAGGGCGATAATAAATGGCAATGTCTATGTAAACCGGGCAAAAAGGCTAAAGTCGGAACAAGATTTTATTTTGGAGACGAACTATCGCTTATTGTGGATGATATAGACGAAGAAGGATTAAGATATGTAACTTTAGAGTATAATGGAATTTTGTATGAAATTTTAGAAAGACTTGGCACTATGCCACTACCTCCATACATTCACGAAAAATTAGAAGACCAAAGCATGTATCAAACTGTCTACGCAAAAGATCCGGGAAGTGCTGCAGCTCCAACAGCGGGTCTTCATTTCACAAAGGATTTAATGAAGAAACTTGAAGAAAAAGGTGTTGAACAATATTTTATTACTTTAAATGTTGGACTTGGTACATTTAAGCCTGTTTCAAGCGAATATATTGAAGATCACAAAATGCATGAAGAGTTATATACAATTTCAGAAGAAACAGCTTCAAAAATTAACGAAGCAAAGGGAAAAAATAAAAACATTGTTGCTGTTGGTACAACAACAATAAGAACTTTAGAAAGTGCAACAGATGAAAATGGGATTTTGCAGCCTGGCAGCAAATGGACTAACATTTTCATTTACCCGGGATATAAATTTAAAATTGTGGACAAACTTATCACAAATTTCCATTTGCCAAAGAGCACTCTTCTAATGCTTATTTCAGCAATTATGGGAAGAGAAAACGCCATTGAAGCTTACAAAGTCGCTGTTAAACGCAGATATAGATTCTTTAGTTTCGGTGACGCAATGTTTATTAGATGAGGAATGTATGAGTTTTTTTAAATATAAATTAATAAAAAAAGATAGTAGAACAAAAGCAAGGGTTGGTGTATTATCTACTCCGCATGGGGATATACCAACTCCAATTTTTATGCCGGTGGGCACAAGAGCAACTGTTAAGACACTTTCAAATGATGAGCTTTTGGAATTAAACACAAAAATAATTTTAGGAAACACATATCATTTACACGTACGTCCTGGTGATGAGTTAATAAAAAAAGCTGGAGGTCTTCACAAGTTTATGAACTGGCATCTCCCAATTTTAACAGACTCTGGGGGATTCCAAGTTTTTAGTTTGACTGAAAAGAGGAATATTACTGAAGAGGGCGTGCATTTTAGGTCACATTTGGATGGAGCAAAAATTTTTATAAGTCCTGAAAAGTCCATTCAGATCCAACAAAATTTAGGTTCAGATATTATGATGGCTTTTGATGAATGTACACCTTATCCGGCTAATTACGAATATGTAAAAGATTCAATGGAACGCACATTAAGATGGCTTGAACGTTGCAAGAATGCACAAACTACTGATAATCAAGCATTATTTGGAATTATTCAAGGTGGAATGTACAAAGATTTGAGAGCAATTTCAGCAAAAGAAACTGTGAAATTTGACCTTCCTGGATATGCAGTAGGTGGGCTTAGTGTTGGAGAACCGCCAGAAGTTATGAAAGAAATGCTTGATGTTTGTACAGATTATATGCCAGTGGATAAACCACGTTACAACATGGGAATTGGTTCACCGGATTATTTATTTGAATCCGTGGAACGTGGTATTGATATGTGTGACTGTGTGTTGCCAACAAGAATAGCAAGAAATGGTTCAGCTTTCACCAAAAATGGCAGAATCAATCTTAAAAACGCAAAATATTTTGATGACTTCACCCCAATTGATGAGAATTGTGATTGTTATGCTTGCAGAAACCATACAAAGGCATATATCAGACACCTAGTTACAAATGGTGAAATACTCGGGGGAAGACTACTCAGCATACACAATATTAGATTCCTTTTAAAACTGATGGAAGATATTAGGCAATCTATAATTGATGATAATTTTTTAGAATTTAAACATGAATTTTATAAAAATTTTGGTTATATTAAATAAGTGTTGATTTTTTTGCGACTTTATTATATAATCTCTAATAAGTGAGGTGAAAAAATGAACTCAGCAACAGCGGCTCAAGGTAGTCCATTTTTGTCTTTATTACCAATGCTTGTAGTTTTGTTATTCTTTTACTTATTTGTTATTAAACCACAAAAAAAGCGTGACAAGGAAATTCAAGCAATGCGCTCTGAATTAAAACCTGGAGACGAAATAATAACTATCGCAGGCACTTTAGGCAAAATTGTGCAAGTTAAAGATGACATTGTAGTTATTGAAGTTGGTTCTCAAAAGAATCAAATTGATATTTTAAAATCTTCAGTTGCAACAATTTCAAAGAAAAAAGACGTAAAAGACGCGAAAGTAGATACTTTATAAACGGAGGTAAGTTATGAAACTAGTTAAAACTTTAACAAAGAAAAACATTAAAACAACCCTATGCCATGGCGGGTGTGGCGAATGCCAAACCTCATGTCAATCAGCATGTAAAACAAGTTGCACTGTCGGAAATCAAAAGTGTGAGAACCCACAAAACAATTAAAGTGGTGGCAACACCACTACTTTTTTTGGAGTTATAGAATGATAAATAATAGAATTCATAAATTTTATTTGAATGGAGTTTATTGTATCATTGACATTAATTCTGGAAGTGTTCATGTAGTTGATAAAATAATTTTTGATATAGTTGAAGATGTTGACGCACTCTCTATTGATGAATTGGCGAAAAAACACAATTATGCAATCGAAGACTTAACAGAAGCAGTATCAGAAATAAATGAGCTTGTAAAAGAGGGATTACTTTTCAGTGAACCGATAGATGTTGATACCATTCCATTCAAAAATCAAAATATAGTTAAAGCTCTTTGTTTGCATATGGCTCACGATTGTAATTTGAAATGTGAATATTGCTTTGCATCTCAAGGCAATTTCAAAGGCGAAAGATGTTTAATGGACTTTAAAACCGGTAAGAAAGCACTAGAATTTTTGTGCGAAAACTCAGGAAATAGAAAAAATCTAGAAGTCGACTTTTTCGGAGGCGAACCTTTAATGAATTTTACAGTTATTAAAGAGCTCGTAGCTTATGGAAGAGAATTAGAAAAGAAATATAATAAAAATTTCAGATTCACATTGACTACAAACGGTGTTTTGCTAAATGATGAAATTATTGACTTTTTAAATGAAAACATGTCAAATGTCGTACTCAGTTTGGATGGAAGAAAATCAGTTAATGACAAGATGCGTAAAACTTTAACTAATAAAGGCAGTTATGATATCATTGTACCAAAATTCAAGAAGCTTGTAGAAAAAAGAGGCGACAAGGATTATTACATCCGTGGTACATTCACAAATCAAAATCTTGATTTTAGCGAAGATATCTTGAATTTTTACAAAGAAGGATTTAAGAAAGTTTCAATGGAGCCGGTTGTAACCGATCCTAATGAATATTATGCTATAAAAGAAGAACATCTGGATGCCATTCTTAAGGAATATGAAAAATTCTCAAAAGAATATCTTGATATTTTAAAGACTGATGATAAATTCATATTTTTTCACTTTATGATCGATTTATCTCAAGGTCCTTGCATCATCAAGAAATGCTCTGGTTGCGGTGCAGGCAACGAATATATGGCGGTAACTCCTCAAGGTGATTTGTATCCATGTCACCAATTTGTGGGAGAAAAGGAATTTAAACTAGGTGATGTGTTTAACGGTGTTTCAAACATAGAGCTTAGAGAAAAATTCAAATCTACTAACGTCTTTACAAAAGACGATTGTAAAAATTGCTGGGCAAGATTCTACTGCTCAGGAGGCTGCCATGCAAATGCATGGTATAATAATAAAGACATCAATAAGGTGTACAAACTTGGCTGTGAAATGGAAAAGAAGAGAATTGAATGTGCTATTTCCATTTTAGCCAACAGATAGAAGGAGGAAGAGAATGAAAAGTAAATCAGCTGTTTACTTTACTTTAATAGTCATCTTGGTTCTCGGAATTGCTGCTATCGGAATTTTCGGTATGCAACTTGGAGACAAGAAAATTCCAAAAGCTAAAGATGCTATTAATTTGGGCCTAGACTTGCAAGGCGGTGTTTATGTACTTTTACAAGCAGAAACAGACGCAACAGGACAAGAATTAGCAAGATATATGGAACAAGCTAAAACTATTATTCAACAAAGGGTTGACGGCCTAGGTGTAAGCGAACCGAATATTGCAATTGAAGGAAGCAACAGAATTCGTGTCGAACTTGCAGGTCTAAATGACTTAGAAGAAGCTTTACAATTAATTGGCAAAACTGCACAATTAGAATTTGTTGACCCGGACGGAAATGTTGTTTTGACGGGTAAAAATGTAGATGAAAGTATTGTCCAATACGTAAATGACCCTATTAAAGGAAATGAACCGGTTATCGCACTTGAATTTGATAAAGAAGGTGCAGAAAAATTCGCAGAAGCCACAAAAAGACTTGCAGCAGAATCTGATCCACAAAAGAAAATTTTGTTCATCAGACTGGATAACGAAGTTATTTCAGCTCCAATTGTTAATGAAGAAATCAGAGGCGGAAAAGCAATAATCAACGGCGGTACAGAGCCAATGAAACTCGAAGATGCAACTAGAACTGCTGCACTTATTAAAGCCGGAGCACTTCCGGTTCCAATGAAAGAATTAACAAGTTCAGTTATTGGACCAACTCTCGGTTTGGATGCTTATGAAAGATCAGTTTTAGCTATTGGAATTTCTATTGTATTAATTATGGTAATTTTATTGGTGTTATACAAAGCATTAGCAATTCCCGCATGCATCAGCTTGATTGCATATACTGAAATCAATATTGCGTTGTTTTTGTTACTCGGAGTAAAATTATCTCTACCTGGTATTGCAGGTCTCTTACTATCTATTGGTATGGCTGTTGATGCTAACGTAATTATCTTCGAAAGAATAAGAGAAGAAATTTTAGCTGGTAAAACTCACAAAGCTGCAATTAGAGCAGGTTACAAAAATGCACTTTCATCAATTATAGACTCAAATATCACAACGCTTATCGCAGGTATTGTGCTTTATGTGTATGGTATCGGTGCAATCAGAGGTTTCGGTGTAACACTTATCATCGGTATTGTCGCTTCTATGTTCACTGCAGTTGTTCTAACAAGATGGCTCTTAAATTTAATGGTTGGTTTTAAAGACTTTAAATCTAAGAAAGCTTTTGGTGCATAGGAGGTTAACAATGGATTTTGTAAAAAATAGAAAAGTATATTTTATAATTTCAGCATTATTAATCATTGTTGGAATTGTATTCTCAATTGTAAATGGTTTCAACCTTGGAATTGACTTCTCAGGGGGTACAATTATTACAATTCAAGCTAAGGAATTTATTGAAGAAGCAAAAATTAGAGACATTTTCAATAAATATGACGAAACAGTCGGTATTCAGTATAGTGGAGCTAACAAAGAAGAAATCATTGTAAAGAGCACAAAAGATTTCGATACAAATCAAATGACTGAAATCAAATACGATTTGGAAGAAAAATTTGGTCTCGACAGATCTGCTATCTCATCTGACTCCACAGAGCCAACAATGGGTAAAGAGATTCAAAGAAAAGCTGTTATTTCAATTTTAATTACATCAGCTTTAATGCTTCTTTATATTACAATTAGATTCGAATTTATGTTCGGTCTTGCTGCTATTATTGCTTTATTACATGACGTATTAATTACTTTAGGTTTCTACGCTGTGTTTAAATTCCCAGTTAATTCAAGTCTTATAGCTGCAATTTTGACAATCGTCGGCTATTCAATCAACGCTACAATTATAATTTTTGATAGAATTAGAGAAGATATCAAATTGCAACCAAAAGCTTCAAAAGCTGTTATCCTAAATTCAGCAGTAAACCAAACACTCAGAAGGTCAATTTTTACAACTATAACAACACTTGTTGCAGTATTCACTTTATACTATGTAGGTGTTGAAGCTGTAAAAGTTTTAGCATTACCACTTATTGTTGGTATGATTTCTGGTTTTTGGTCATCAGTATTTATTGCGCCAAACTTATGGTATACATTAACTGGTGGGGAATCTAATAGAGCAAAAGTTAAATAATTATGATTTAAAATTGAATTTTTATTAATAAAATGGTAGAATGGGTATATATACTCATTCTACTTTTTTTGTTTGGTGAAATACTTTGGGGGGAATATGGGGGAAATATGACTGAAATTTGGTTTTTAAAAAATAATAATAACGCACAATTCCCAAATAAGAATTTAAATTTACTCGAAAGGACGAAGCTTAGAATTTTATTAAATAGAAATATCACAACTATTGAACAGATGAAGCAATTTTTTTTAAATCCTTTGGAGTCTTTGCCTTCTGCAAAATTATTTAATGATTATGAGATTTTATTAAAACGACTTTTAAACGCAAAAAATAATGATGAATCTGTTATAATTGTTGGAGATTACGATGTAGATGGAATTATGTCAACTTCAATTTTGATGAAAGTTCTTAAAAAATTGGGATTAAATGTTTCTTATAAAATTCCAAACAGAGTATTTGACGGATATGGAATTAATAAAAGAATTATCGATGAATGCAAACTTGAGGGTGCAACAGTTATAATTACAGTAGATAATGGGATTCAAGCTTTTGATGAACTAGCTTATGCAAAAGAACTTGGACTTGATGTATTTATAACAGACCACCATGAATTAAAAACCGACGAAAATGCTGTCCTTGTCCCTGAATGCATAGGAGTAATAAATCCACACAATCCGGCGTCTACTTATCCATTTAAACTTTTGTGCGGAGCCGGGATTGCTTACATCACTGCTATTGAACTTTTAAAAGATTTGGATTTTTACGATGAAGAATTGGATGATGAACTACTTGGTTTTGCTGCTATTGCAACGGTATGCGATGTGGTGGATTTGGTGGAAGCAAACAGGACAATTGTTTACAATGGACTTTTGAAATTACGAGAAACTAGGAATATCGGGCTAAGAAAATTAATAGAAATTTCAGATGTAAATATCGCTACGTTAAATAGTTATCATTTGGGTTTTGTAATTGGTCCAAGATTTAATTCGAGCGGTAGACTTGAAACAGCAACAATTGGAATTGAGCTTCTTTTAACAGACTGCGAAGAAAAAGCCACAGATCTAGCTAAAAAACTTGATGATTTAAACGAAGAGCGAAAAGAAATCACAGAAATAGGATATAGAGAAGCACTAGATCTCATTGATTCTAAGAATTTGCCAAATGCTATCGTAATTTATTTAAAAAACATCCACGAAAGCGTTGCAGGAATTATTGCTGGAAGAATAAAGGAAAACTTTTATCGACCTACAATTGTTTTTACTGATTCTGAAGATTTTTTAAAAGGCTCTGGAAGAAGTGTAGACGAATTTGATATATTCTCAGCTATTTCTCAGTTTTCAGATCTGTGCTTAAAGTTTGGTGGACACAAAATGGCGTGTGGACTTTCAATTTCAAAAGAAAATTTAAATAAATTTACTGAAAAGCTAAATGTTGCAGCAGAGCCCTTCAAAGATAGTTTTGTAAACAAAGTTTATATAGATGGTGTTTTTCCGGTAGAAATGACAGATTTTAGATTTCTAGAAATGATTAATGCATTTAAACCATTCGGAAAAGCCAACCCAAATCCAAGATTTGCTGATACTCACTTAAGACTTTTAGGATTTAAAGTTTTAGGTAAAAATAGAAATGTAATAAAATTATTTGTTTTAACTAAGAATAACAACAGATCAGAGATGATATTGTTTGAAACTGAAGAAAAATTCTTAAAACGTTTTTTTGATGAATATAATATGGATATTTACAAAAAAATAAATGAAGGTTTATATATAGATACTGTTTATTATCCAAATTTAAATGATTATAATGGAAAAAAGGAAGTACAAATAGTAGTTACTAATTATAGGTATAGGAGGTGATTTAATGGACGCAATGCTTGATGATTTAATACAATATATTTTAAAATTCAATCCTGATGCAGATGTTGAGAAAATATCAAAAGCTTTTAATCTTGCTTATGATGCTCATCAAGGTCAGCTTAGAAAGAGCGGAGAACCGTATATAATTCACCCTGTTGCCGTTGCAAAAATATTGGCGGAGCTTAATATGGACACAGATACCATTTGTTCAGGTTTATTGCATGATGTTATAGAAGATACAAAATATACTCATGAGGATTTGAAAAATATTTTTGGAGATAATATAGCCGATATAGTTGAAGGAGTTACTAAGATTAAAAATCTCAACTACAAAAAGCAAGACGAAGCACAGGCTGAAAATATTAGAAAAATGGTACTCGCAATGAGCAATGATATTCGCGTTGTTATTGTAAAGCTTGCAGATAGACTTCACAATTTGAGAACGCTGGAATATATGACAGACGAGAAACGATACAGAATCGCAAGGGAAACTCTTGATATTTATGCACCTCTTGCACACAGACTTGGTATTTCAAAAATCAAATGGGAACTCGAAGATTTGTGCCTTAGACATTTGGAACCTGAAGCTTATTATGATTTGGTGGAAAAGGTAAATAAAAAGCGTAAAGAGCGAGAAAATGACATAAAAAAAATTATAGATAAACTTAGTGAAAAGTTAACAGAAGCCGGAATAAAATTCTCAATTGAAGGCAGACCAAAGAGTTTTTATTCAATTTATAAAAAGATGAAAGACCAAAACAAAAGTTTTGATTCAATATACGATTTGACAGCGGTTAGAATAATAGTTGACACGATTAACGATTGTTATGCTGCACTTGGCGTGGTGCACGCATCCTGGAAACCGGTTCCGGGAAGATTTAAAGACTATATTGCAATGCCAAAACCGAATATGTATCAATCACTTCATACTACTGTTATCAGCAATGAAGGAGAGATTTTTGAAGTGCAAATCCGTACATGGGAAATGCACAAAACCTCTGAATACGGTATCGCTGCACACTGGATGTATAAAGTAAATGGTTCAAAGACTGCAATCAGCTCAAATTTAAAATGGCTTCAACAACTCATGGAATGGCAAGCTGATATGGCCGATCCAAAAGAGTTTATTGACACACTTAAGATGGACTTTTTTAATGACGAAGTTTTTGTGCTTACTCCGCGCGGAGACGTAGTCGATTTGCCTCAAGGTTCAACTCCTGTGGACTTTGCATATAGAGTGCATACAGATATTGGGAACAGAACTATTGGTGCAAAGATAAACGGGAAAATTGTGCCATTAAACTATGAACTTCAAAACGGAGATATTGTTGAAATAACTACTTCTAAAAATATTTGCGGGCCATCGCGTGATTGGCTCAAATTTGTAAAGAGTTCAAGAGCAAAAACCAAGATTAAAGCTTGGTTTAAGACTATAGACAAAGAAGAAAATATTGAATCCGGTAAGGAAATTTTAAATACCGAACTAAAGAGATTAAATATAAAACCTGAAGACGCATTTACAAAAGAGAATCTAAATATTTTGTATGATTATTTCTCGCTAAATGAACTTGACGACTTGTATCAACAAATTGGATACGGTTCACTTAAGTTAAATGTGGTGATGAATAAAATTAAATCGCTGGTTGAAAACGATAAAACATACGATTTCTCAAAAAAAGGTAATGCGATTGCGTCAAAATATAATACAAACTCTCCTACATCTGTCATTGTAGACGATGTGCCCGGACTTCAAGTGAGATTTTCAAGATGCTGTAATCCTCTACCGGGTGATGATATAGTTGGTTTTGTGACAAAAGGTCATGGGGTTTCTGTTCACAGAAGCGATTGCCCGAACGCAGAATCATTAAAAGAAAGACTAAATGAAATTAATGTCAGATGGTCTGATACAATTGTGGATTCATTCATTTCCGATATTGTAATAAAAGCAACCGATAGAGTGGGACTATTAAGTGAAGTTGCCGGATATATGAGAGAACAAAAAGCGCATTTAATAAATCTCAATGCAAAAATTACAGAAGACAGCATGGCTATTATTTCCATGACTGTTAAAGTGGAAAATAAAGCCGAATTAACAAAGATTATTTCAGATTTGAGAAAGATTCCATCTGTTCTTGAAGCGTATAGGAAGATAACGTAATGATAGCAGTGGTTCAACTGACGGCTGGCGTCAAATTAAGTATTGATAATGAGTTGTTTGATCAAACTGAAGGACCGACACTTTTGGTTTTATTGGGCGTAAAAAATGATGACACAATAAAAGATTGCGATTATATCATAAAGAAATTACCTTTGCTTCGAATTTTTAAAGACGAAGACGACAAGATGAATTTGAGCGCATTAGATATAGGAGCATCTCTTTTTGTGGTCAGTCAATTTACGTTATTTGCAAAATGCAGAAAAGGAAACAGACCAAGTTTTGTTGAGTCTGCCGGATTTGAAATTGGAAACAATTTTTATAATTATGTGGTAGACGAACTCAAAAAGACAGGTTTAAATGTTGCAACCGGAAAATTTGGAGCGATGATGGATTTGCAATTTAATAATAACGGACCGGTAACCATTATTTTAGATTCAAGAGAATAGATTTTTATATAAATATTTGATATAATTTATTAGGGAGGATATTATGCTAATAAATAATTTTTTAACTTCAAGAAAAAGTGACAGAAATTTCAAAAATAAGTCTGTAAAAAAGGAAACTGTGGACAGATTAAAACAGGTGTTTAATCTTGCAAAGAACGATGTCGTAAATTTCGAATTCTTTGAAAACGGAAAAGCCGTTTTGGATATTTTGAAAGGTTATGCCGGCTACAACGGAGTTATGATAAGTGCTCCCGCTTATATTGCAGTTTCATTTGATGATAAATGTCCAAAAAACAAAGTTACCGCTATGTACAAGGCTGAAGAAGTTTTAAGTTTATTGACAAGTGAAGACCTGGGAAGCTGCTGGATTGGACTTTTTGATACTCCTGACGATGTGAAAATAAAAGCATTTGGACACAAAGACGTTAGTTTGATACTTGCAGTTGGTTATCCAAAACCATCAAATCCTTTTGTTAAGGAAGAAATGAGTGAAAGATTACCTGTTGAAAAAATTGTTTTCAAAGATAATTTTGACACTAATATCGAATATGATGAACTCGAAAAACTTGGACTTGATGCAGTTTTTTATTATGTAAGATTTGCTCCCAGCACATTAAATTCCCAACCTTGGAGGTTTGTGCTCAAGGGAAACAAAGTTGAATTATATCTAAAAGAAATAAACGGAAAATTGTACTACGAAGATATGGGAATTATTCTTTATTATCTAGAACAAATGTACAATATGAGTTCAAACAGAGAGCTCGATTGGAGTTTGGAAGATGAATTCAAGCTCGAAAATGGAATGGTAAAGATTGCTACAATTAATTTATAGGAGTAGAAAATGAAATTTTTTATCGACACTGCAAATATTGAAGAAATCAAGGAAGTTGCTCAATGGGGAGTTTTAAGTGGTGTTACCACAAACCCAAGCCTTATTGCAAAAGAAGGCAGAGATTTTAAACAAGTGGTAAAAGAAATTACAGAACTCGTAGATGGAGATATCAGTGCTGAAGTTACATCATACGATGCTGAAAATATGATTATTGAAGGTAGAAATTTATCTAAAATCAGTAAAAATATTGTCGTAAAAATACCAATGACAACTGAAGGATTAAGAGCAATTTCAATTCTTTCAAATGAAGGAATCAAAACAAATTGTACTCTTATTTTCTCTGTAACTCAAGCAATGCTCGCTGCAAACGCCGGTGCAACTTATGTTAGCCCTTTTATCGGAAGAATTGATGATATTGGATACAATGGGATGCAATTAATTGAAGAAATTATGGAAGTGTTTAATAATTATGGCACGCCAACCGAGGTTATTGCGGCATCAGTTAGAAACGTTGGACATGTTAGAGATGCGGCTCTCGTTGGTTGCGATATCGCTACTATTCCGTACAAAGTTTTTATTAGCATGGAAAAACATCCTTTAACAGATAAGGGAATTGAAAATTTCAAAAAAGATTGGGATATATTTTTAGAAGGACAGGCAAAATAATAATGGATAGAAATTTAGTTTTAAATTTAGCTCGTGTAACAGAAGCAGCCGCAATTCAAGGCGCAAAATGGTTAGGACGCGGAGATAAAAATGCTGCAGACCAAGCTGCGGTTGATGCAATGAGAAAGATGTTTGATACTATCGATATTTCGGGAACTGTTGTAATTGGTGAAGGTGAAATTGATGAAGCTCCTATGTTATATATCGGAGAAGAAATCGGTTTAAGAAATGCTGATTCGCCAGAAATAGATATCGCTGTAGACCCACTAGATGGTACTAATGCTGTTGCAAAAGGTGGTACAGATGCAATCGCAGTTCTTGCAGTAGCTCCAAAAGGATGTCTTCTTCATGCACCAGATATGTACATGGAAAAAATTGCAGTGGGTCCAAAGGCAAAGGGTGTTGTTTCAATTAAAAACTCACTAGAAGACAATTTAATAGCCCTTTCAAAAGCTTTAAACAAAGATATGTCTGACATAACTGTGGTCATGCTAGATAGGCCAAGACACGATAAATATGCTCAAATCATCAGAAAAATGGGTGCTAGAATTAGATTTATCCAAGACGGAGATGTTTTAGGCGCTATTGCTACATGTTTTGAAGATGTTAGTGGAGACATTTTGATTGGATCCGGCGGAGCACCGGAAGGAGTTTTAGCAGCAGTTGCATTAAAATGTTTAGGCGGACAATTTGAAGGCATTTTACTTCCAAAAGATGAAGCTGAAATTGAAAGATGCAAGAAAATGGGCGTGTCCCCAGAAAAAGTTTACACCACTGAAGATCTAGTTAGAGGTGATGAAGCTGCATTCGCTGCTACCGGTGTGAGCCATTGCGAACTGTTGGACGGTGTGCATTTTGTAGGTGAAAATATTGCAAAGACAGAAACAATTGTACTTCGTCAAGAAACCGGAACGGTTAGATTTATAAAAGCAATTCACCACCTTGACAAAAAACCTGAATATGCTAAATAAAGCTTGATAAATGCTTGACAAATAAAAATTATAGTGATAAAATAAAATGGTTATATAGTTGAAATGAGGTGAAAAGATTGAAAAAAGATATACATCCTGAATTTAAAGAGGTAACAGTGACTTGTGCATGCGGAAACACTTTCCAATCTGCATCAACAAGAGATGAACTAAAAGTTGAAGTTTGCTCTGAATGCCATCCTTTCTTCACAGGTAAACAAAAATTTGCTGAACGTGGAGGAAGAGTTGAAAAGTTTAAAAAGAAATACGAAAAAAAAGATAAATAGGGCTGCAACTATACGCAGCCTTTTTATTTTAATAAAATAGTATGAATTTATATGAAATTATCAAATATGGCGAAGAAAAGCTTGTAAATGTTGACAATGGAATAAATGAGGCAAAATATTTTGCTGAAGATCTTTTTTCACTAAGTAAAATAGATTTTATAAATGCTAAAGATATTGAATTGACGAGGATACAATCTGAAAAATATATAAGTGCAATTGATAAGAGACTTCAAAATATTCCTTATAATTATATTGTTGGTTTTAAAGAATTTTATGGTCGAAAGTTTGTAGTGGACGAAAGAGTGCTTGTTCCCAGATATGAGACAGAAATTATGATTGACTATTTGGAAAAGCATTATATGAATTCCAAGCCTGAAAGAATTTTAGATTTGTGCACCGGCAGCGGAGTAATAGGTATTACTTTAAATAAAATCTTTAACGTAAAAACGGTGATTTCAGATATCTCGAAGTCTGCACTGGAAGTGGCTAAAATTAATGCGAATAATTTAAAAGCTAATGTTGACATTTTAGAGAGCGATCTTTTTAGCAATATTAACGGAAAATTCGATTTGATAACTATGAATCCTCCGTATGTGCCGGAGGATAGAAAGAATAAATTGCAAATTGAAATACAAAAATATGAACCACAACACGCAATATTTGCCGGTGACGATGGTTTGTATTTAATAAAGAAATTTATTGACGAATTAGATAAATACACCGAACCAAACTTTATTTCAATTATTGAGATTGACGAAACTCAAAAGGAAAAACTTATAGATTACTTAAAAAATAGAACATTCAAATTTGAATTCATAAAAGATTTTCAGAATTTGAATAGATTTCTAATCTTAAAAGGAAGTGAAATAGATGTTAAATAAAGAACAATTAGAAAGTATTAAAGAAAAATACAAAGAGGTAAATGATCTCATTATGGACCCAAATTTGCTTAATGATATGGAAAAATATCAAGAAGCCATGATTGAGCATTCAAGTTTGCAAGAAATTTATGACAAAGTGATTAAATACGAAAGTTATGTAAATGACTACGAATCCAACAAGGCTTTATTGTATGAAAATGTGGAAGAAGAATTAAAAGATCTTGTGAAAGAAGAACAAAAAGAGTTAGAAGAAAAAATCGAAAAAGTTGAAAACGAAATAAAAGTTCTTTTAATTCCAAAGGATCCTAACGATGAAAGAAACGTTATCATGGAAATTCGTGCTGGAACCGGTGGAGATGAGGCTGCACTATTTGCTGGAGATTTGTTTAGAATGTATACTCGATATGCTGAAAAAATGGGCTGGGCAATTGATATCATCAGTACCAACGAAATCGGCATCGGAGGATACAAAGAAGCAATCTTTATGATTAACGGTAAAGGGGCTTACTCCAAGCTAAAATATGAATCCGGTGTGCACAGAGTTCAAAGAGTCCCTGAAACAGAATCTGGTGGTCGTGTTCATACTTCAGCTGCAACTGTTTCAGTTATGCCGGAAGCGAAAGACGTGGAAGTTAATATTGATCCCAACGATTTAAAAATAGATGTGTATCGTTCAAGCGGTCACGGGGGACAATCTGTTAACACCACAGACTCTGCAGTTAGAGTTACACACATTCCAACAGGACTTGTGGTTGCTTGTCAAGACGAAAAGAGTCAGTTAAAAAATAAGGATAAAGCTATTAAAGTTTTAAAATCCAGACTGTATGAGATTAAACGCGAAGAGCAAGAAAAAGAGCTTGCAGCTAAAAAAAGAAGCCAAGTGGGTTCTGGAGATAGATCAGAAAGAATTAGAACGTACAACTTTCCACAAGGCAGAATAACTGACCATAGAATCAACAAGACAATTTATCAATTGCAAGATTTTTTAAATGGTTACCTTGATGAAATGATTGAAGCGCTAAGCAATCAAGCACAAATCGACAAAATGGCTGCAAAAGAATTATAATGAAAATTGCAGTAATTGGCGGAGGTGTAGCAGGGGTGAGCCTTGCAATTCAACTTGCAGATTTTTATGATGTAACAATATTTGAAAAAAACGATAGAATTTTAAAGAAGCTTCTCGTAACAGGAAATGGACAGTGCAATTTTTCAAATGAGAAAATAGATCATACCAATTTTCATGGAGATGATGAGTTTATAAATAAATTTTTTTCTGAAATAGATATAAGAAGCGGCGAGAAATTTTTAAGCTTCCTAGGAATTGAAAAAAAGGCTGATAAAAGAGGTCGAATATATCCATCCAGCATGCAAGCTTCAAGCGTAGTAGATGCATTTTTTTTAAAGATAGAAGAATCAAATGTGGAATTGAAATTATCCACGGAAGTTGAAGATTTAAAAGTTAAAAATAACAAATTCATAATCAATAATGACTACTCAAATCCTTTTAACTACTGTATATTGGCGCCTGGCTCTATGAGTTATCCACAATTGGGAACAGACGGAAAGAGCTACAAGCTTGCTGAAAATTTAGGTCATAAGAAAACCAAGCTATATCCTGGAGTCACTGCTTTTAAAGCATCTATTCCATTTATTCGTGAGTTAAAGGGTACGCGCGTGGAATGCAGCGTGTTTTACTATTTAAATTCTGAAAAAATTGACAAAATTGGAGACATAATCTTCACAGAAGATGGAATCAGTGGAAATGCTATTTTTGAAATTTCTTCAAACGTTATTAGAAACAATATAAAATCTGTTTATCTTGATTTTATGCCGGATTATGACGACAAAAGAATGAAAGAGCTGTTGATAAAGAGAATCAAAACTTTTCCAAATAGAAACACAAGCTGGCTTTTAAATGGTATAATTCACAAAAAGATTGGAAATGTGATCTTAAAGGTACTTCAAATTGATAAGAATAAACCGCTTTCACAAATTTGCGATTCTGAAATTGAAATGCTTACAAATATTATTAAAAGTTTTGAAATTAGAGACATTTCTGGCGGCTCTTGGAAACTTAGCCAAATCACAATTGGAGGAATAGACACGAATTATATAAACACTAATTTTGAGTCTAAAATAGTGAAAAACTTATTTATGATTGGCGAATATTTAAATGTGGACGGAGATTGTGGAGGATATAATATTACTTTCGCACTTTTAAGTTCAATAAAAGTTGCCGACTTTCTAAAGGAGGAAATATGCAAATCTTAAAAGCAAAACTTATAGAGCTTCATAATCAAAAAAAATTCATAAATGTTGCTGTAATTGGAGCCGGGTTTATGGGAAATTCTTTGATTGTACAATTGAATGAATTGCCCGGTTTTAAATGCAATATTTGCTACTCTAGGGATAATGAAAAAACTAAAAAAGCATTTTTGAGTTCTGGTGCGAACAAAAATAATATAAAATATATTTCTAAAAAGTCTGAATACAATAAAGAATCAAATGCGTTTTATATCATGGAAGATCCATATGAGTTTTTTGACCATAAAGACATTGATGTCATTGTTGATGCCACGGGTAGTCCTTATGAAGGCGCTAAAATCGCTTTTAATGCGCTTAATAATAAAAAGCATATTGTAAGTCTAAATGTGGAGTGTGATGTCGTTGTAGGGCCGCTATTAAGTAAAATAGCACAAGATAATGGAGTGACCTATACCGGAATTGCCGGTGACGAACCTGGAAGTGTAAAAGAGCTATACGATTTTGCAAAATTGCTTGGCTTTGAAGTGCTTATGGTTGGAAAAGGTAAAAACAATCCTTTAATTCACGACGCAGATTATGAAAGTGTGCACGATGAAGCAATGCAAAAAGGCATCAGACCAAATATGCTAGCATCATTTGTGGATGGTTCAAAAACAATGGAAGAGCTAACGTTGATGTGCAATGCAATAGGTTTTACTCCGGATGTACCAGGTTGTCATGGAATTGTTTCAGATATTAAAAATTTAGAAAAAAAATTGGCCCTTAAAGCCGATGGTGGTATTATTGAAAAATATAACACTGTAGAATATGTAAATGGAATTGCACCTGGTGTTTTTGTGCTCATAAAAGCTCAAAATGAAATTGTGGACCATGAGTTAAAGTTTTTAAAAATTGGTATTGGACCAAATTATATTCTATATAGGCCTTATCACTTAACGAGCCTAGAAGTGCCAATCACAATCGCTCAAAGTTATTTTTTTAATATACCAACAATTGCACCAATTCCTCTTAAACCTTATGCAGATACAATAGCAGTTGCAAAAAGAGATTTGCACCCGGGTGAAGCGATGGATGGAGCTGGTGGAAAAACAGCTTATGGGACAATATATGAATATAGATATGCCAGAGAAAATAACTATATGCCTTATGGACTTATTGGTGAGAAAGTTAAAATTAAAAAAGAAATAAAAAAAGGTACACCAATAAAATATAGCGATGTAGAAATTGAAGAATCAAAACTTTTTGAACTAAGAAAAATATTGGAATCGTTGACAAAATAAAATTTTTGTTATAAAATAAATTAGAAGATCGCAACAAATTACGAATTTTTAAGCGAGCAATGTATGGTGTGAGATTGTATTGTTCATTTTGTTGGTATCAACTTCTCTTTTTCCCTACTTAGGCGTGAGTTAAGCGTTAATTACTTTAAGTGGCAATTAGCAAACGAAGGTGGTACCGCGGATATATTCGTCCCTCGATATTTTTTATCGAGGGCATTTTTTGTAAGGAGGTATGGAATGGAAAAATTTGGACCATTGGATAGCTCTTCAGTTAATGAGAGAGAATTAAAATTAGTTAAATATTGGCAAGATATTGATTTACTTCATAAATCACAAGAAAATAGAAAAGGGAATGAAAATTTTGTTTTTTACGAAGGACCGCCGACTGCAAATGGCAAGCCCGGAATTCACCATGTTTTTAGTAGAACTTTAAAGGATTTAACACTTCGACATCAAATCATGAAAGGCAAGTATGTTACTAGAAAAGCCGGTTGGGATACACACGGACTTCCGGTTGAAATTGAAGTTGAAAAGAAGCTGGGTTTGAAGAACAAGAAAGAAATTGAAGCTTACGGCGTCGAAAAGTTCAATAAAGAATGTAAAAATTCTGTTTTCCAATATGAATCACTTTGGAGAAAGATGACAGAAAGAATGGCATATGAAATTGATCTCGACAATCCATATGTAACTTTCCATAATGATTATATTGAATCAGTTTGGTATATTTTAAATAAAATGTACAATGATGGTCTTTTGTATGAGGGTCACAAAATTCTTCCGTACTGTCCAAGGTGCGGCACAGGTCTTGCATCACATGAAGTGGCACAAGGCTATGAAAATATTAAAACAGTTACATGCTATGTAAAATTTAAGAGAATCAATACAGCTAATGAGTATTTTATCGCATGGACTACAACTCCATGGACACTGTGCTCCAATGTTGCTCTTGCGGTGCATCCGAGAATCATATATGTCAAGCTGTTTTTGCCAGAATTAAATGAATATTGGTGGATGGCTGAAACTTTAATTTCTGA
The DNA here is from genome assembly GCA_022778715.1 of Ezakiella sp. Classification (GTDB taxonomy): domain Bacteria; phylum Bacillota; class Clostridia; order Tissierellales; family Peptoniphilaceae; genus Ezakiella. Next base: position 134,671 of record JALFRW010000030.1, on the reverse strand, counting down.
AGTTTTGACAAATGTAACTGACAACTACGAAATTGTTGACAAAAAGCTTGGTATAGAACTTGAAGGCATTGATTATGAACAATTGATTCCGATGCTAAAAGCTGATAAAAAAGCTTTTTATATTGTTAATGCCGATTATGTAACAACTTCTGATGGTACCGGTATTGTTCATATTGCTCCCGCATTTGGAGAAGATGATTACAATGTTGGCAAAAAATATAATTTGCCGGTTTTTAATCCGGTTAATGAAGAGGGAAAATACAGCACTGGATTCTGGAAAGACATGCTTGTTTTTGATGCAGACACAAAAGTTATCGAATATTTAAAAGAAAATGGTAAGCTAGTTAAAAAGCAAAAGATGGAACACAATTATCCTCACTGTTGGAGATGTCACACTCCTCTTATTTACTATGCTAAGCCTTCATGGTATATCAATGTAAACAAATTTAAAGACCAAATGATTAAAAACAACAATGGAGTTAAATGGTTCCCGGATTATGTTGGCGAAAAAAGATTTGGCAACTGGCTGGAAAATTTAAACGACTGGGCGCTTTCAAGAAATCGTTACTGGGGTACTCCGCTACCAATTTGGAAATGTGAAAAGTGCGGAAAGACCACAAGCATTGGTAGCAAAAAAGAACTCATTGAAAGAGCGATTGAAGATATTGATGAAAATATTGATTTGCACCGTCCATATGTAGATGACTGTCATTTGAAATGCGAATGTGGCGGTATTATGACCAGATACAAGGACGTTATAGACGTTTGGTTTGACTCTGGAGCTATGCCATTTGCTCAAAGACACTATCCATTTGAACACAAGAACGATTTCGACAATTATTTTCCGGCAGATTTTATTTGTGAAGGGATTGACCAAACGCGTGGTTGGTTCTACAGTTTGCTGGCAATTTCAACATACATGACGGGCAAGGCTCCATATAAACGCGTGCTTGTAAATGACTTAGTGCTCGACAAAAACGGTAAAAAGATGAGTAAGTCAAAGGGAAACACAGTGGACCCATTTGAAATTTTCGAGAAATTTGGTGCTGACGTTGCAAGGTTCTATGTTATCTATGTCAGTGATCCATGGCTACCAACCAAGTTTGACATTGACGGGCTAAAAGAAGTTGAATCCAAATATATAAGAACTCTCAGAAACATTTATACATTCTTCCAATTATATGTGAAAAGCGAAAAAATTGACCCATACAATATAGACATTTCCGTGGAAGATAGAGAGGAAATAGATAAGTGGATTATTTCCAGATTCAACAATTTAGTAAAATCTGTTGAAAATAATTTAAATATATTTGAACTTACAAGAATTTCCAAAGATCTTATCGACTTTATTGTGGAAGACTTTTCAAATTGGTATATAAGACGTAGCAGAAGACGTTTCTGGGGAGAAGAAGGCAATTCAAAATCTTCAGCGTTTGTTACGACTTATGAAGTTTTGCTAGGACTCTCAAAGCTTGTTGCACCAATCACTCCATTTATTGCAGAAGAATTGTATAGAAACTTAACTGCCAAAGAAAGTGTTCATATTGAAGATTATCCAGTAGCTGATTTGAATTTAATAGACGAAAAGCTTGAAGAAAAAGTAAATCTTGTACGTGATATCGTTTCTCTGGGAAGATCTGCAAGAGAAAAAGTTAACATCAAAGTTAGACAACCTCTTGAATCCATTGTTATTGACGGTAAATATAGGAGAATAATTAGCGATTTAGAACCACTTGTAAAAGAAGAATTGAATATAAAAGTTGTGGATTATGAATCAAATGTAAACGAATTTATGATTTTTGAATTAAAACCAAACTTCAAAGTCGCCGGTCCTGTGCTTGGAAAAAATATTGCAGAATTTACAAAATATCTTCAAGACTCAAACAAGCAAGAGCTAATTGAAAAGCTTGAAAAGGAAAATATAATTCTAAATCTTGGCGGTGAGGACTATGAAATTAACAAGACTTATGTGGACATCAAGGTTAGTGCAAAAGAAGGCTATGATGTACAAGTTGAAAACAATTTGTATGTTCTTTTAAACACAAAACTAACACCGGAACTCATAAACGAAGGTTATGTGAGAGAACTTATTTCTAAGATTCAACAAGAAAGAAAAACTAAAGATTTAGATGTGAGCGATAGAATTGTGCTTGAAATCAGTTGTGAAGATGCTCTAAAATCAGTATTTGTTTCATATGCTGACACAATTAAATATGAAACACTAACCACAAATATAAAATTCACTGAGCTTGACGAAGAAGCAACCGATTTAAATGATAAAAAAATTCAACTACGGATTATAAAGGAGGTAGCAAATGAATAATTTAAACAAAGATGACTTGAAAGTGATTGCAAAAGTTGGCGACAGAGAAGTAACCAATGGTGATTTTGCCAAGTTTTTACAAACATTAGATCCTTCTATTCTAAGACATTTTATGAATGAGCCGGATGGTTTCAAAACTGTTTTAGAAGAAATGTTAAACCAAGAGTTGCTCTTAAACTATGCAAAAGCACACAATTTCCAAGATGAAGAAGAATTCAAAAAAGTTTTGAACAACACAATTGACGGGCTTTTAAAAAGCTATTCATACCAAAAAGTAATTAATAAAGCAAAAGAGCCAACTGAAGAAGAAATAGATTTATTTATGGAAAATCACGCAGATGAATTTGACAAACCATTTGTAAATGCATCACACATTTTAGTCGACAATGAAGAAATTGCTAAAAAAGTTATGTCTGAAATGGACACCAAAACTTTTGAAGAGCTTGCAAAAGAATATTCCACATGTCCTTCCAAAGACAACGGCGGAAATCTTGGAGATTTCACGAAAGGGCAAATGGTAAAAGAATTTGAAGATGCTGTTTTCTCTATGAAAGAAGGAGAAGTTAGAGGTCCAATTAAGACACAATTTGGTTTTCACATTATCCGCTTGAACAAAATCAATTCTGTTCAAAAACCGGATGATGAAACCATGCGTAAAGAAGTTAGATTAGAACTGTTGAGAAGAAATCAGCTCGCACACTATCAAGAATTTATAAGTAAACTAAAAGAAAAAAACAAAGTAGAGATTTTCATTTAAATGGAATCAAATATTTTTGAATTTATAGAAACTTCCGGCTCGTTGCTCGAAAAGAAGTACGAATCACTTCATAAGATCGAGCAAGAGCTTGATAAATTTTTTTCTGCGACATTTTTTTCAAAAGATCATTTTATAGACGTTAAAACTAGGGTAAAGGCTAAGGATAGTTTAAAAGAGAAAATTCTAAGAAACAATTTATATTTACAATACGATACTCCCGAAAATTTGCTTATAAATTTGTCAGATATCATAGGAGTTAGAATTGAATGTAGATTTATGGATGACGAAAGAAAAATATACAAAGAAATATATAATCTTTTTAGAGTGAAATCTGAAAATGGTTATTATCAATCTTTTTTGAATAACAACATTTTCTTAAATATGGATGAAAAACAACCAACAAAGCAAAAAAATGGCTTTGAAATATATAAAATTGACGGAAAATACATCAATGAAAATCATTCATATTGTTTTGAGCTACAAATAAAGAGTCTTGTTAATGTGTTTTGGGGCGATATTGACCATAAAATATTGTATAAAAACTTCAACTACAATCTAACAGAAAAGTTTATTGTGGATGTTATGGGTTCAATTAAAGAAAATCTTGAGATGATTGATCGTGAACTTATGCTTATGTACAATCAAATAAACGAACACAATAGTAACACCTCGGAGGATAATGTAAAAAATTCTGTGAAAGTGCTATTGTCAAAAAGTTTGCACGATATTTATTACAAGAAATTAAGACTAGATCTTGGCTTTACAGTTGATTTTAGAAGCTCTTGTGATGCAATTGTGGACTATATTTTTGTGAATGTATACAATGTTGACGAAAACTATATGTCTGAATTTTTACGGTTGATTGAAAGGATGAAATTCCTAGAGTTAAAAACTATAAACTTTGGTTCAGAGCTAAATTTTGGTAAAGACATTCAATTTAATGATCACTTCACAAAAAAGATTGGTAAAAAAATTATAGAAATTGTCCCGCGTGATTTTAACTGGAAACTCTTTTTACAAATTTTATTTGATGTAGAGGAGGGTGACCCAAACGCTATTTTCTTGTCTTTATTAAATTATATTAAAAATAAATACAATGAAGTCATTTTAGTGGCTCTTGCAAATCAAGAAATTAGTGAAAAATTAAGGGGTGAAATTGTAGACTTTATTATGAATTACCTTGCGGATTCGTTTGAAGAAGATGCTTGCATTTCAATAATTACAGAAAATACCATTAATGCATTCTACGATTCAATTATTAAATCTATGGGCGAAGTTGTTGATTTATGGGATTTGAATGAAATTAAGAAAACTTTAACACAAAATTTAAATTTATATATCTAGAAATGTTTTTTATTCGAATAAATGGGTATAAAATTAGTATAATAATATTTGGAGGTTTTTATGGACGAAAAACATAACCAAGATCATGAGTGCGAATGTGGTTGTGGTCACAATCATGATGATGAAATGGTTGAATACGACACAGTAAACATTACTTTTGAAGATGACACAGAATCAGAATGTGCTGTTTTAGACTTATTTGAATTGAATGGTCAGGAATATATCGTTTTATTACCACTTGAAGATAACGAAGAGGAACTTGTTTACATCTACAGATACAATGAAGGCGAAAATGATGAATTTTCACTTGATATTATTGAAGATGAAGATGAACTGAATGCTGTATGTGATATGTTCGAAGAACGAGCAGATGCTGATATGGATGAAGAATAGAATTACAACTATTTTATAATTGATTTAGGAGGTAATTATGGTTAAATTAATTCTAGGTGCAAAGGGTGCAGGAAAAACAAGATGGCTTATTGAAGAAGCAAACCACGAATTAGAAAATGGCAATGGAAATATCGCTTTCTTAGACACAGATGATGAACACATTTTCAGCTTGAAACACGGAATTAGACTTATCAATGTTAAAGACTATGGCGTTGGGACACTTCCGGCTCTATACGGTTTCATTAGTGGGATGCTAGCAATGGACTTCGATCTTGAAAAAGTTTATATCGACAGTATTTATAAACTAATACCAATTAAACCTGAAAATTTAATTTCTATTTGCAACGAACTCGAAGGAATTGCAAGAAAATCAGAATGCGAAATTTACATAAATGTAGATTTTACAATAGATGAGGTCCCTGAAGATATTAAAAAATACGCTATTGAGGTAAAATAGAAAGGACAACTAAATGTATTACAATAAAAAGGATCTTTTTGAAAAGTTTTATGAAAATAGATCCTTTTTAATATCTAAGTTAGATAAAAAAGAATTAGACAAGTCGGGCTTTATAGTTGAGAATTATATTTTTTTTATGAATATTGGTGCAGTGCCTTTTGTAAAAATGGATTCAATGGATAAAGCTCTATTTAACTATCAATACTATAATATTATGGCAAAGTATTATAAGAATCGTGCAATAGAAATTGAGAAACGTGGTAAGAAGACAAAACTTTCAAATAGCTATAGAAACAAATCTTTGGCTCAATATGATAAAAAGAATGATGTCATCATTAGGATGTTAGAGTTGGTTAATTATAAAAATGTTGAAGCTTACTATATTGAGTCAAACAGCAAGAACCTAAACGGCTCACTCTATGAAATTGTTTTTAAGGATTATGATAAGGCAATTTTTCATTCCACAGAGAAAAAAATTTTAGATAAATTGACTTCATACTATTGTTTTGATGATGTCATAAAAAAAAGTGTAATTGATGAATATATAAATAGCAAGTATGAATTTTAGGTTAATTTTACGATATTTTTTATAATTAACCTTTTTTTATTATGTATTTTTAGTAATTTATGTTATAATTAACATGAGTTATAAGGAGGAAATATGGAACATATCTTTGAATATGAGTTAGCGGGTAGAGAGCTAACAGTCTCCATCGGAAAGTATGCAGAACAAGCTAACGGTGCTTGTATGGTAAGATATGGAGACAGTGTTGTTTTAGTGACCGCAGTAAGTTCTAAAACTCCACGCGAGGGAATTGATTTTTTCCCATTAAGTGTTGAATATGAAGAAAAATATTATGCGGCTGGAAAAATTCCAGGCGGATTTATAAAAAGAGAAGGAAGACCAAGTGAACATGCGATTTTAACAGCTAGATTAATTGATAGACCACTTCGTCCACTTTTCCCAGAAGGATATAGAAATGACGTTCAAATCATTGCTAGCTTACTTTCATCAGATCTGAACGCTTCAGCAGAAATTACTGCTATGATTGGTTCATCTATTGCTTTATGCATTTCAGATATACCGTTTGACGGTCCAACGGCAGCAGTGCAAATTGGTTATATTGAAGGAGACTATATTGTAAATCCAACAAAAGAACAACTAGAAGTTTCAAGAATTAATTTAACTGTGGCAGGAACTGAAGAAGCTATCATGATGGTAGAATCAGGTTCATATGAAGTATCAGAAGATGAAATGTTAGATGCTATTATGGTTGCACACGAAGAAGTCAAAAAAATATGTAAATTTATTAAAAAAATCGTGTCAGAAGTTGGCGTTGCAAAACAAGAATACACTCCGTTTGAAATTAATCCGGAAGTATTAGAAAAAATTAAGACTGATTATTCACAAGATTTATTTGATGCAATGAATAATTCCGACAAGAATATTAGAGTTAAAATGACAGATGAAGTTACTTCTAGAATCAAGAAAGAAGTTCTTGAATGTTTTCCAGATGATATTTTAAGCATAAATGCTACAATTGATAAATTGTTATATGACGAAGTCCGTAGAGAAATTTTAGAAGATCACATACGTCCTGATATGAGAAAATTTGATGAAATTAGACCACTTTATGCAGAGGCAGGAATTTTACCAAGAACTCACGGTTCTGGTTTATTCAAGAGAGGTCAAACTCAAGTTTTAAGTATTGCAACGTTGGGTGTGGGTTCAGATGCTCAAATTATTGATGGGATGGATGAAGAGTATGAAAAGAAATACATCCATCACTATAATTTTCCACCATTCTCTGTTGGCGATGTAAGACCACTTAGAGGACCAGGAAGAAGAGAGGTAGGACATGGAGCATTAGCTGAACGTGCATTATTTCCAGTAATTCCATCTCAAGAGGATTTCCCATACACAATTAGAGTTGTATCAGAAGTTTTAAGCTCAAACGGAAGTTCTTCTCAAGCAAGTATTTGTGGTTCAACTCTTGCGCTTATGGATGCCGGTGTTCCAATTAAAAAACCGGTAGCTGGTATAGCAATGGGACTTATTACAGATGAATCCGGGAAAAAGATGCAAATTTTGACAGACATTCAAGGTCTAGAAGATCACTTAGGTGACATGGATTTTAAAGTGGCTGGCACAAGAGATGGCATTACAGCTCTTCAAATGGACATCAAGATAAAAGGAGTTTCTCGCGACATTTTATCTCAAGCACTTGCTCAAGCTAAAAAAGCTAGAATGCAAATATTAGACGTTATTCAAGATGCAATCAGTGAACCAAGAAAAGAAATATCAGAATTTGCACCACGCATTATAAAGATGCAAATAAATCCGGATAAAATTAGAGATGTAATCGGACCTGGTGGAAAAATTATCAATCAAATTATCGATGAAACGGGTGTGAAAATTGATATTGAAGATGACGGTACAGTTTTAATTGCAAGTATTGATGGCCAAATGGGAGATAAAGCTAAGAGCATTATCGAAAATATCACAAAAGAAATTGAAGTTGGTGAAATTTACACTGGTAGAGTTACAAGAATTATGAAATTTGGTGCTTTTGTTGATATTCTAAATGGCAAAGAAGGACTGCTTCATATTTCTCAAATTGACAACAAACACATAGAAAAAGTAGAAGATGCTTTAAACATAGGCGATACAGTTGAAGTCAAGGTAATTAAGATTGACGAAGACGGAAGAGTCGATTTATCCAGAAAAGTTCTTTTGCCAAAGGCAGAAAAAAGTGAAAATTCTGAAAATTCTTACAAAGAAAATAAAAATCCCAGAAGATCGAAGAGATTAATCGATAGAGAAAATAAAAAAGGTGATTAATATGCGCGTTAAAGTTATTAATAAGAGTAATAACCCACTGCCAGAATATCAAACCGCCGGCTCAGCAGGTATAGATGTTAGAGCTTTTATAAAAAAAGACATTGTGCTAAAAAGCGGTGAAAGAAAGCTCATTCCAACCGGTTTGTATTTTGAAATACCGGAAGGATATGAAATTCAAGTAAGAGCAAGATCAGGTCTTGCTCTTAAATATGGGATATCACTTGTAAATGGAATTGGGACTATTGATTCAGACTACAGAGGAGAGCTTGGTGTAATTTTAATCAATCTTGGAGAAGAAGATTTCATAATCAAAAATGGAGACAGAATAGCACAAATAGTTCTAAGTAAATATGAAACAATTGAATTTGCTGAGTTTGAAACTTTAAGCAAAACAGATAGAGGAGAATCGGGCTTTGGCTCGTCTGGAATATAATGAAATATTTAAATATAATTATTTTAGGCATAGTACAAGGAATTGCTGAGTTTTTACCAATCTCCAGTTCCGGCCATTTGGCTGTGTTAAGTCACGTAATGAATTATGAAGAGCCGAGCTTATTTGTGGCACAAATGCTGCATTTTGGAACATTTTTAAGTGTATTATATTTCTACAGACGTGATGTTGCAACACTTTTTATTGAATTTATAAATCTAATTAAAAAAATATTTTCTAAAGACAAAACTCCAATCACAAAAAATCAAAAAATGGTTTTATACATTCTTTTAGCTTGCATTCCAACGGTTTTGATTGCACTTATTTTTGAAGAAACTTTCGCAAGTTTATATTCGAATATGAAAATGATTTCGCTAATGTTTTTAATAACGGCGATTTTGTTATATTTTATCGACACTTTTACCGGCAAAAAAGAAATAACTGACACAAATATTTTAGGTCCAATAGGCATTGGCATGGTGCAAGGACTTGCGATTTTACCAGGAATATCAAGAAGTGGCTCGACAATTTTTGCAGCTACTTTTTTGGATGTGAATAAAAAAGAAGCTGCTAAATTCTCTTTCTTATTAAGTTTGCCTGCAACATTCGGTGCATTTATTTTTGGACTGAAAGACGCTGTAAAAGCCGGCGAAAGCATGGCACTGTCACTTCCTATCATAATCGGAATGGTGGTATCATTTGTTGTTGGTGTATATTCACTTAGATTCTTAATTGATTTAATCAACAGAAATAAGCTAAAATATTTTTCGATATATTTAGTTATAATTGCAATAATTACTTTTTTTATAAAATAAGGTGGTTTAATGAACGATAGAAATGTTAGAAATAGAAAAAAGACAGCATCACGCTCAAAGAAATTGACAAAACAACAAAATGATATATATTTTGGCATTTGTCTTTTTTTGCTGAGTATATTTCTATTTATTTTTACAAATATTTCTAAAACCGGGGTTGTAGGGAAATTTGTGTCATCGTTCGTGAAAGGCACATTTGGTTTATATGGTAAAATTTTGCCATTTACTATACTCTTTTTATCACTAGTGTTTTTATTTAGAAAGCTGAGAGACAAAAAAGAAAAATATATAATTCATACAATTATATTTTCAATTCTTTTTATGATGTTATGTGATGCAATTACGGTTTCAATTTCATCATATAAACTTCACCTTAAAAATGCTCTTGAAGCAGCAAATTATTATAGAGGCGGGGGTTATATAGGTGCTACAATAGCTCATGCTTTTAGACAGTTATTTGGTGCAGCAGGGTTTTATATTTTTATAGCAGTCTGTTTTCTTGCCCAACTGTTTTCCATTATTCAGGTTAATAAGAAAACGGTTATTGAAAGCACTGAAAAAGTTGTTAATAAAATTGAAGATAATATTTCTAATATGAGAAACATTAGACGTGAAAAAAGACAAATTACAAATCCCGATATAGCTTTAAATGATAGCTCAGTCTCTAATTCAGTTGTGCAAAAAAATCAATATAATATTAATTTTACTGATGGCGAAACGGCTAAAGATGAAGAAGTAATTAGTTTTGAAGAACCTTTTGAAAATGAATTAAACGATAAAATCAACATAGAAGAAAATACAAATAAAAATGAAAGAAATACTATTAAAAAGTCTGCGGAAAAAATTGAGCCTATGAAAATAGATTCTGATACTAAAGAGATTCCGGAGGAAACTTACATTTTTCCACCAATTAGTCTTTTAAATGAATCAAAAAAAGTAAAAAAACTTAACAGATCTCTTTTAAACAAAAAAGCTGAAATCATAGAAAAAACACTTGCAAGCTTTGGCATAGAGGTTACAGTTGAAAGTATAAACAGAGGTCCAACGGTAACGGTTTATGAATTAAAGCCGGCAATTGGTGTTAAAGTTTCAAGAATAGTAAACTTGCAAGACGATTTGTGTTTATCACTAGAAAGTAAAGATATCAGAATTGTAGCGCCAATTCCAGGAAAGAGCAGAGTTGGTATTGAAACTCCGAATGACGAAAAAGATATTTTAGCACTTGGCGAACTTTTGCAATCAGATGAATATTTAAATAGCAAGGATAAAACATCAATAGCACTGGGTAAAGATATTGAAGGTAAAAATATTATATCCAGAATTTCAGATATGCCTCACTTATTAATTGCCGGTGCAACAGGTTCCGGTAAGAGTGTTTGTATAAATTCAATTATTATTAGTATTTTGTACAAGGCTAACCCAAACGATGTAAAATTACTATTGATTGACCCTAAAGTGGTTGAACTTTCTGTTTATAATGGTATTCCTCATTTATTGATTCCTGTGGTTACAGACGCTAAAAAAGCCAGCGGTGCTTTACAATGGGCAGTAACAGAGATGGAAAAAAGATATGCATTATTTGCAAAAAATAATGTTCGAGACATAAATTCTTTCAATGCAAAAGCAGAGATGGATAATTCTATTGAAAAGCTAAAAGAAATTGTTATAATTATCGATGAACTTGCTGATTTGATGCTTGTTAGCGGTAAAGAGGTGGAAGAAAGTATTTCAAGATTGGCTCAAATGGCCAGAGCTGCCGGAATGTATTTAATTGTTGCAACACAAAGACCATCAGTTGATGTAATTACGGGGACAATTAAGGCAAATATTCCATCCAGAATTTCATTTGCAGTAAGTTCTCAAATCGACTCAAGAACTATTCTTGATATGACCGGAGCAGAAAAACTTCTAGGAAAGGGAGATATGCTGTTTTTACACAGATCTGAATCTAACCCGGTTAGAATTCAAGGACCATTTGTTTCAGATAAAGAAATTGAAAAAATTGTTGAATTTATAAAAGAGAACAATCCTCAAACTGAATCAGAAAAACATCAAGAAAGCGTTACAAATATTACTTCGGTAATCAATCAAACTACCGCTCCAACAGACGATTATTATGATGAGCTATTTGAAGATGCAGCAATGCTTGTTGTGAAAGATAATCAAGGTAGCATTTCATATTTGCAAAGAAAGCTTAGAATTGGATATAGCAGGGCGGCAAGAATCATAGATCAAATGGAACAAATGGGCATTGTTGGTCCAAGTGAGGGTAGCAAACCTAGAAGTGTTCTCATTTCACTTAACGAATTAGACGAGGTCTTAAATAGGAATAATGACGATGAAGAATAAATTGTATTTTGAAACTCTTGGATGTTCCAAAAACGATATCGACACTGAAGTTATGATTTCGGTTTTAGATAAAACCAAATTTGAACTTACTGAAAATCCTTTTGAAGCAAATATAATTGTGGTTAACACTTGCAGTTTTATCTTGGATTCAAAAACGCAATCAATAGATGCTATTTTAGAGTTTTCAGAATTGAAAAAACACAATCTCAAATACTTGATTGTGGCTGGGTGTTTGGGACAAAGATATCCTGAAGATTTATTGGTGGAAATTCCTGAAATTGATGGAATTATTGGAACAGGTGAAATAGGTAAGATAAATAATTTTTTGGGTGAGGTGCTTTTAGGAAAACGCCCAGTTTTTGTTGGAGATGTAAATTCAAAATATGTGGAAGACTCAAAAAGAATCGATTTTAAAATAACACAATTCGTGAAAATCTCTGAAGGTTGTGATAACCATTGCACTTATTGCATAATTCCAAAACTGAGAGGAAAACATAGATCTAGACCGATTGAAAATATCGTGGATGAAGTTAGATATTTGGTTCAAAATGGGACAAAAGAAGTGATTTTAATAGCACAAAACACCACTGACTATGGTGTGGATTTATATGGAAAAAGGTCTCTTGGAAAGCTTATAAAAGCTTTAAATTCTATCGAAAACCTCGAGTGGATTAGAATACTATATATGTATCCGGAAGGCATTGACGATGAGTTAATAGACGCAATAAAAAACTGTGACAAGGTATGTAAGTATGTAGATATGCCTCTACAACATATAAACGATGATGTTTTAAAGCTGATGGGTCGAAAAATCGACAAGAAGCATGTGTTAGAGTTAATTAATAAGTTGAGAAGAGAAATTCCTGAGATTGTTATTAGAACCACTTTTATTGTCGGCTTTGTGAATGAAACATCTGAAGCTTTTGAAGAGTTAAAAAAATTCGTCGCTGAATATAAGCTTGATAAAATTGGCGTGTTTAAATACAGTTTGGAAGAAGATACTCCAGCATACAAACTAGGTGATAATGTTTCTGACGAAAAAAAGGAAGATCGCTTTAATGCTCTTATGGCTCTGCAACAAGAAGTTTCATATAAAAAATTAAATTCTAAAATTGGCAAACATTTAAGGGCTATTGTTGAAAGCAAAGGTGAAATGTATGTCGGAAGAACATATATGGATGCTCCGGGAATTGATGGAGTAGTATATATAAAGAGCGATAAAGAATTAGAAATAGGAAATTTTTACGATATTATAATTACGGAGGCGACTCAATATGACACAATTGCGAAAACAATATAAAAAATTGAATGTGCCAAATAAACTCACCCTTTTGAGAATTTGTTTAGTACCGGTTTTTATAACCTTATTTTATATTTATAGAGAAACATATATTTCCGGAATAGTTTTTGTGATTGCTGCAGCTACGGACGCTCTTGATGGATATATTGCAAGAAAATACAGCCAAATCACTACTTTTGGTAAATTTGTAGATCCACTTGCAGATAAGATTTTAGTTTTAAGTGCTCTCACAATTTTTGTAGAACAGTCTATAATCTCTGCAGTTGCCGTGATTATAGTAATTTTTAGAGAATTTACAATTAGTGGTTTTAGATTAATCGCAGCTCAAAAAGGCATAACAATTGCTGCTGGGTTTTGGGGTAAAGCTAAAACTGCAGTTCAATTAATTGGAATAGTAATTGTGTTATTCTCGTACAATATTCCTGCATTAAACAGCATGCTAAAAATAGGAATTTATACAATTTATATAAGCGTTGCATTAGCAATTATTTCATTAATCGTTTACATTAATAAAAACATTGGAGTTTTGAAAGAGACAAATGAATAATTTTCTTAATATTACTGATGAAATTATTAAAATAGCAACAAAAAAGAATATCACAATTTCTACTGCAGAAAGCTTTACAGGTGGATTTATAACAAAATCTATAACTGATTCATCCGGCAGTTCAAATGTATTAGTAGCTGGAATTGTGGCTTATACACTTTTTGCTAAAGAAAAATTTTTAGGTGTAAAAAAAGGAACATTGGATAAATATACAGCCGTTTCAAAAGAGACCGTTTGCGAAATGTGTGAAGGTGTTCAAGCTTATACAAATTCAACAATTGGTATAGCTACAACAGGCTTTGCCGGTCCAAACGATGGAGAAAACAACGGATATTGTTATATTGGTTTTTGTATAAAATCGCCAAAAATAGACAAGACAATTCACAAAGAGTTTCATTTTACAGGTGATAGAAATAGAGTAAGACTAAAAGCAACAGAAGTTGCACTTAGAAAAACTTTAGAAATTATAAAGGAGATTTAAAATGACAGAAAGAGAAGAAGCTTTAAAGAAAGTAATGGAACAAATTACCAAGCAATTTGGTAAAGGCTCAATCATGAAGCTTGGCGATAAAACCTCAATGCAAGTAGCTTCAATTCCTACTGGAAGTATTGACCTAGATATTGCACTTGGAATTGGCGGTATTCCACGAGGCAGAATTATTGAAATCTATGGTGCAGAAAGTAGTGGTAAAACTACTGTAAGTTTGCATATAATTGCGGAAGTTCAAAAAATGGGTGGAGTTGCAGCTTTTATTGACGCTGAACACGCATTAGACCCTGAATATGCCAAAAATTTGGGCGTAGATGTAGACAATTTAATTATTTCTCAACCGGACTATGGTGAACAAGCGCTTCAAATCACCGAAAGCCTGGTTAGAAGTGGAGCTGTAGATATAGTTGTAATTGACTCAGTTGCAGCACTTGTACCAAAGAGTGAAATCGAAGGAGAGATGACAGACATGCAAGTTGGTGCTCATGCAAGACTTATGAGTAAGGCTATGAGAAAGTTAACTGGGGCTATAAATGTTTCAAAGACAACTTGTATATTTATCAATCAAATAAGAGAAAAAGTTGGCGTATACGGAAATCCGGAAGTTACAACTGGAGGTCGTGCTCTTAAATTCTATTCGTCAGTAAGGCTCGAAATAAGAAAGAAAGACCAAATAAAACAGGGTGATGATGTAATTGGCAACAAGACTCAAGCAAAAGTTGTTAAAAACAAAGTGGCTCCACCATTTAAAATAGCCGAATTTGATATCATGTATGGTACTGGTATTTCAAAAGAAAGTGATATTTTAAATGTAGCTGTCAAGAATAATATCATTAATAAAGCAGGTAGTTGGTTTTCATACAACGGAGAAAATATTGGACAAGGCGCAGAAAATTCAAAAGAATGGCTTAAAAATAATCCTGAAATAGAATATGAAATCGATAGCAAAATTAGAGAAATGTATAACCTTCGTCCGGTTTCTAAAGAAACATATATATCATCAACAAAAGAACAAGATGCAACAGAACTGGAACCGGAACAACAGGAAGAAGAATAATAATATATAATATGAAATTTCTATATTTTAGTGACACTCATATTCGTTCGACAACTCCAAGACATAGGCTGGACGATTTCAAAGAATCTTTATATGAAGCATTTGTGGAAATCAGAAATATTGGAATAGAAAATGATGTAGATTTTTATATTCATGGCGGCGACTTAGTCGACCGCCCAGATGTTCCAATATTTACAATTAGGCAATTTGCAAAAGTGATGCAAAGTTTTGAAAAGCCTATTTTTTTTGTACCTGGAAATCATGATATATTTGGATACAATGTAAATAGTTTAAATAGAACTGCCATTGCACTTTTACATGATTTTTCGCTTATAACAATTATGCGCGATAATAGTCCAATTTGTTTTACACTCAAAGACACATCTGTTGCACTTCACTCTGCATCTTTTTCAAGAGATTTAGATACTGATATTGGACGCGGTGCCTATATTGTTAATAAAAAACTCGCAGATTTCGATATTATGATTGCACACGGAATGCTTTTAGCAAAGAAGTTTGAATTAATAAATCACACACTAGTTGACGAAATAAAGCACACCAAAGCGGATTTAACGCTTAGCGGACACTATCATACAGGTTTTGAGCTTATCAACTATGAAGGAAAGTTATTCTATAATCCTGGAAGCATTGCAAGGCTTGAAGCAAGCGAAATTGAACTTACTAGAAGGCCAAAAGTTATAGTTGTAGAACTAAATAAAGGTGAAAATATCAATATTAAAGACGTGTATTTAAGATCCGCCAAGAAAGGTGAAGATATCTTAGACAGGAATTCTATAATTGAAGAAAAAATAGCAAATGAAAGATTTGAATATGAAAAAGAAAAGATAAAAAGTATTCAATTTGAAAAAATGCTCAACTTTGATGATATTTTGAGAGAGCTTGAGAAAAATGAAGCTATTGAAGACAATGTGAAAGCAAAAGCGATAGAATTGTTAGATGAGGTTCAAAATAATCCAGATGAATAAGAAGAGAAAAATTAAATCAATTATAATTAAAAACTTTCAATCTCATGCAAATACAGAGTTGGAGTTATGCGACGGTGTGAATGTTATACTGGGTAATTCTGACGTAGGTAAAACCGCTATTTTAAGAGCCTTAGGATGGATTTTTTTCAATAAACCATCTGGCACCACTTTTATTAGAAATGGTGAAACAGAAGCTTTTATTAAAATAGTATATGACGATGGACACATTATCACAAGGCTTAGAAATAAGACTTTTAACGGATATAAAATTTACTATCCGGAAGAAGACAAACTTGAAGAGTTTTCAGGACTAGGCAAAAATAATGTACCTGAAGAAGTGATGGAAATAACAGGCGTTAGAAACTTTAAAATCGCTGATGATTTAGAAGTGCCCGTCACTTATCACACTCAGCTTGAAGGGCCATTTTTATTATCATTATCTACCGATAAAAAAGCAAAGGCAATCGGTTCTATTACAAACGTTGGTAATATTGACCTCGCTATTAAAAAGGGAAGGGCTTATTCAAGGGAATATAAGAACAAATTAAGCTCTGCTGAAGACAAACTTAAAAAAGAAAATGAACACCTTAATAATTTTATACATCTTGATAAAAAGAAGAAAAACTTAGAAAATATTAAATCTATCTACAATGCTATAAATGAACAAAACGAAAAAATTGATAGATTAAAGACTTACTCAAATAAGTATGATGAAATAAATGAAAAGATTAAAATTGAAGAAAACAAAATTAAATCATTTAATGCTATTGATATCTTAAATCAGAAATTTACAGGTATTGACGAAAAGATAAAGGAAGGCAATGATTTGTTTTCTAAGCTTTCGAGATACAAAACAATAGAAAATGAAATTGCAAAAACAAGCAAATTTATTAGTAACACTGAGGGTCTAGAAGACATTAATAAAAGAATAGATGAAGTACAATTATTAACAAATAAGCGTGAAATGTTAATAAATCTTAATATCAAATTAAAATACCTTAATAGTGGTCTGAATGATGTTCAATCTATTTATGATTCGGATTTAGTAAACACATTGACTAAAAGTTACGATTACTTAATAAAAAGAATTTATGATTATGTTGAACTGATTAACCAATATAGCGCTCTTAAGAATACAAATGAATTGATTTCAAAAATTGAGATCTTAATTAAAAATGAAGAAATTGCAATAAAAAATAATGTTGAAAATTATTTAGAATTGATTTCAAGCGAAAAAGTGTGTCCAATATGTGGCTCAGATATTACAAAATCTCATGTAGATAAAATAAGAAAGGAGTATTACACAAGATATGAAATTTGAAGAAAGAGCAAAAATAATTAAAGAGCAACTTGAAGCTGCCACTATGAAAAGAAATCAAGCAATTGGTAGACTTGAAGAACTAAAAAACTCAAAGGCAATCTGTATTGAAGAAATAAAAGCTGCTGGCTCTACTCCTGAAACAATTGAAGAAGACATCAAAAGGTTGGGTCAAGAAATTGAATCAAAACTTGCTGAATGTGAAAGAATAATTGCTGAAAACAATGAACTTAAATAATATTAATGAATATATTGAAGCAGAATCCATTGAGCTAATTGCAGAAGAAACAAAAAGAGAAATCACGCTAAATAATATAAAAACTCTTGAGGAAGAGATTAATTCCTATGAAGAATATATAGAATTATATGAAAAAACCGTGGTACTTTTGCAACATGCGATTTCTTATGCTAGGGAGCAAGCCAAATCTATTATAGAAAATATTGTAACTTCTTGCCTCAGGTATGTTTTTAAAACAAATATACGTTTTATTATAAAAGAAGAGACCACAAAAAAAGCTGCAGGTATGGAGTTTTATGTAACCGATGAAAATGGAAATCCAGATGTATTAACAATTCCAGAAGAATCTCGTGGCGGTGGAATTGTGGACGTGGTTAGCCTTGGCCTTAGACTTTCTATTGCCGAAATTTTAACTGCAAATAGTATTTTAGGACCAATTATTTTGGATGAGCCTGCAAAGTATGTATCAAAAGATTATATTTCAAATGTGGGTTTATATTTAAAAAATTTCTCAATTGAGTTTAATCGTCAAATAATAATGGTGACACACGATAGTTATCTTTCATATATTGGGGATAAAAATTTCAGTGTAACGCAAAACAAAGGAATTTCAACTGTTGTGGATGAATCTATTCGTTCATCAAATGAAGAAATCTATGATAAGGAAATAATCGAATTTGAAGAAAATTATTAAATTGAGTTAAATCTCCTATTATAAATTGACAATTTTATTTAATTGAGTTACAATATAAGTAAGCGTTTTGCTTAAAATATAGATATTCTATTTAATAGTTTATCTTTTGAACTTTTACAATTTAATAGAAAGGAGAAGATATGCCCGTATTATATTATTTTTTGATTTTCATTTTTTCCTTAGCAATTGGTATTTTTATTGGTTATATAATGAGAAAACACTTAGCAGAAAAAACTATTACTTCTGCAGAAGTGGAAGCAAGTAGAATTATCGAAAATGCAAAAAGTGAAGGTGAAGCTCAAAAGAAAGAATTGATTCTTAATGCAAAAGAGGAAATTCAAAAATCTAAGGATGATTTTGATAGAGAGTCCAAAGATAGAAGAAGAGAGCTTCAAAATACTGAAAAGAGACTTATCAGCCGCGAAGAATCTCTTGATAGAAAAATTGATAATTTGCAAAAGAAGGAAGATAAGTTAAGTCAAAGACTTAAAGATGCAGAAGATAAAAATTCTAGTATTGATGAATTGATTGAAAAAGAAAAACTGAAGCTTGAAGAAATTTCTGGTCTAACTCGAGAAGAGGCTAAGAATATCTTAATTGAAGATTTAGATCACGAAATCACTCAAGAGACGGCTATCAGAATTAGACAAATGGAAGACCAAATCAAAGAGAGTCAAGACGAAAAAGCTCGCGAAATTATTTCTTCAGCAATTCAGAGACTTGCTTCAGATTATGTCAGTGAAACATCAGTCACTGTTGTAGATTTACCAAATGATGAAATGAAAGGCCGCATTATAGGTCGTGAAGGTAGAAATATAAGAATCCTAGAAAGTCTAACAGGGGTGGATTTAATCATAGATGATACTCCGGAAGCTGTAGTACTATCCAGTTTTGATCCTATTAGAAGAGAGATTGCAAGAATTGCACTTACAAAACTTTTACAAGATGGCAGAATTCATCCGGCTCGTATTGAAGAGGTGGTTGAAAAAGCTAAAGACGAGGTTGATAAAGTCATTGCTGAAGCTGGCAATGAGGCAGTTTTGGAAACCGGTTTACACAACATTAGTCCTGAGCTGCAAAAATACATCGGACGACTCAAATTTAGAACAAGTTATGGCCAAAATGTTCTTGAACATTCTATCGAAGTTGCAAATTTAGCTGGAATAATGGCAGAAGAGCTCGGTGCCAATGTTCGCGTTGCAAAGATGGGAGGCTTATTGCACGATATTGGAAAAGGTATAGATCGTGAATTTGAAGGTACTCATATTGAACTTGGTGTAAATTTAGCTAAAAAATACAAAGTTGGAAAAGATGTAATTCACTGTATAGAAGCTCACCACAATGACGTGGAACCTACAACCGTTGAAGCATTGTTAGTTCAAGCAGCCGATGCAATTAGTGCTGCAAGACCTGGAGCAAGACGTGAAACTTTGGATAGCTATATCAAACGTCTTGAAAAACTTGAAGAAATTGCTAATTCTTTTGACGGTATCGAAAAGTCGTTTGCAGTACAAGCTGGACGAGAAGTTAGAATTTTAGTTAAACCGGATAAAGTTTCCGATGACGAAATGACTGTTATGGCACACGACATTGCAAAGAGAATTGAAGATGAAATGCAATATCCCGGTCAAATTAAAGTTAATTTGATTAAGGAAGTTCGTAGATCTCATATAGCAAAATAGCACCTTATGGTGCTTTTTTTGTAGGCAAAATAAATTTTATAAAAATATATAAGTGAATAAAAACAAATAGATCAAAAAACTTTTATGCCAAATAGGACTATATATCTCAATCATAATACGATATTTTTTTTGTTTTGAGAAGATACTCTATATTAGAGATAAAAGTTTATAATATTGAAAGAAATTTTTTATTATATATTTTTTGCTGTAACAATATTAAATTATAACAACTAATAAATATAATTTATAATAAAAAATAGATATATTACTGAGTTTTCCACATTCTATTCTTTGTAATATTTAAAAATATTAGTAGTTAGACTTAATTATAATAATTATAATTTATTTAAATTAATTGTTAATTATTAAATTATGTAAAATATTAATAAAAATTAAATAAGTATAGGAACACTATTGACTATTAGTCATAAAAGTATATAATATAATACAAGGAAGTATATATTATTTCCGATGAGCAAATTAGAAAGTTATTAAGTGTAATTTTTGCTTAAATTAAACATTTCGTATATTTGCAAATCCCTTTTGGGAATTAGGTGACTTTTAAAATTTAGTGTCCGCCCCATCGCATAAATTTTAGCCACCAATCATTTTAGGAGGTATTTTATGAAAATCAGGAAAACGCTTGCTTTGCTACTCGCATTTATGATGGTACTGGTATATTTACCAACAGTAGTAAATGCAGCACAAAACTCAGAACTTATTGAAGATGACTATAATCCTTACATTAAACTTTCTGAAACAGAAGCTTTAAAAGGTGGTATTGAAGTTAACAGACCAGGTAAGCCACTTGGAATGAGAAATGTTCCATTAATGGCAGCCGCACATGCTGATGCATTAGAATTAGCACAATTAAATGAATATCAACTGCCATCCAATGCTCTTAGATTCAACGAACAAACAATCTATGATTTAGACTCTATCGTTCCAAGAATTAAATTGATTGGTGTAACTATTAATTTCATTCACAGATGTTGTACTGAACTAATCTACAGAAATCAATACACACACCAAACAGCTGCTAGAGAAGCAGGAATTGCAATTGCCGTTGCATTAAACCCATTTAACACAATTGATGATATTGAAAATGCATGCCAAAAATTAATCGACCTTTATGAAGAAATGAAGAACGATTTAGCAAAATATCCGGAAGTAACAGCAAATGATAATGCAACAATTCACATTAAGAACATTTTCAACAAAGACCTTAGAGAAGCTAGAATCCTTCAAAACAACTATCTTGACGTTACATCAGGAAAATTCGGTGTAAAGGGTAAAGCTCAATCTGTTCAAAACTCATATAGAGCAGAATTAGATGCTATTCAAAGATCTATAAGAGGAACCGTTACAGTTGGGTTTGTTGTTGAAGCTGATAATAAAATTAAAGCAGCTTCAACATCTGCAATTTTAGCTCCGGAAGTATCACCAGCTCCGACATGGATTAGAAATACTATTAACCCTGAATACAATGAATTCAATAGAATGGTTAGATCATTAACAAAATATCTGCCAAGAACTGAAATTACAAAATTAAATGACAAAATCAGAAGTGCTAAAGCTGAAATCAATATGAGAGGAGCAACATACAAGAGCATCGCTGATGGTGTTTATGAAACAAGAGAACTCTTTGACCAAACAAGAGAAATATATCAAAAGGCATTCGCTGATGCAGGCATCGTTAGAGAAGATAGACCGGAAGATATTGAACCAATGAGAATTTCTTGGTATAATTTCGAGGTTCCAAAGGAAGAAGTTGACCCAGCTGTTTTAGCAAAAATTCACTGGATTAACAATCCAACATTCGATTTTACACCAAGCGGATTTGAACCATCACCATATCCGGATGTTATTGTAGGTTTCGCATTAGGTAAACCTGTATACGGGACGTATGAAGAATGGATGGACAAACGTTTTGCTCTAAGAAATGTTGAAGATGTTACAGCTCCGGATTGGGATGAAGAAGAACCGACTAATCCAATTGATGACGGAGGAATCGAAATCAATTTCGGTTGGTAATATGTAATTAAGGGGACCGGGGCAATCCCCTTAAATTTTTTATGGAGGAAGATATGAAAAACGATTTTTTAAAAAAATTCATAATTTATATTTTAGTATCTTCGATGATTTTTGCTTATTCACCATTTATAATTCACGCAAGTGATGATTTTGAAATAGAATCCGGAAATGTATTTATGAATTTAAGCGAAAAGGATGCTATTGAAGGCGGTGAAATTGTAGAAAGACCAGGTAAAACTTTAGGAATTAAAAACGTTCCTCAGCTAAAGGCTGCACAAGAATCTTTAAAAGCAATTTCAGAACAAACTTGTTATGACTTACCATCACAATCTTTTTACAATAATCCAAATGCAGTTTATGAACTTACTTCAATAAGTTCTAGGATCAAACTTATTGGTGTTGTAATTAATTTTATAAAAAGAATGACAACAGAAGGAATTTATAAAGTACAAGAAGTACACAACATCGCAGCAAGAGAAGCTTTTATTGCTGTTATGACAGCACTAAACATTTTTAGCGGAAAAAAAGCAGTTGATGATGCTATTGAAAAAATGGATAATTTAGCAGATGAACTCATGACTTATCCTGACCTCACTGCGGATGATTGGTCTACAGTTTATATTAAGCGAATTTTTAATCGTGATATGGCAGAAGCAAGAAGATATACTTCAAGATATAATGATGCTGATAATGGCGATTATGGCGTAAAAGGAAAAGAAAAATACGTTCAAGAATCTTATAAGAACGAACTTAATTCTATAAACAATATTACAAAGGGTCAAGTTAAAGTCGGACAAGTTGTACAAGCAGATAACGCTTTAAAATCCTTGGTTGCAAGTGCTATTCTTTCTGAAGAATATGCTCCATCAAATAAATGGTTAAGTGCAACTGCAGATAGAGAAATCAATGAAATTCAACAAATTAGAAATAGAATGTACAGATATTTGTCTGTAGAAGATAGAAGAATGCTAGACGACAAAATTGCACAAACCAGAAAAATTAGACATGATAGTTCTAGAACTTATGATAAAGTTGCAAATGCAATTTATGACCTAAGAGAAGTGGTTGACGATTTAGCATTAGAATATCACGATGTATTCAAAGAAGAATATGAACTCGTAAATGGAAACAGACTTAAATGGTATCCGTTCTACCTTCCAAGTCCTTATGTAGACCCGGGTATTTTGGATGGTATTGCATGGTACAAAAATCCTAGTTTCGATTTTGAACCACAAGGTTTTGACCCGGATTCAAACAAGGTTCCACTTGTTATTGGCTTTAGAAATGGTCGAGTACAATACGGAAACTATAATGACTGGAGAAATAGACGACAAGCTCTACAAGCATATGAACAAATTGTAAATCCGGATTTCGATGATCCGGATAGCGTAAATCCAGATTTCAATGTGGATGATGATGGCGGTGGAATTGTTATAACTAATGATTATATGGAAGAGTGATTTTATGAAAAATAGTAAGGTAAACAAAATAATAGTATTTTTATTAGTAGCTTTTATGCTACCATTAAATGCTTATGCTATTTTTGCAGAAGACTCAGTTGAGAAAAATATTATCGAAAGCGTTGAAATCGATAATGAACCGGAAGTACAAGATAGAAGTTCAGATAACGAAATCTCTACAATCGTTATTGGTGAAGCTCGTTTAGATACTGATGAAGCTCCAGAAGTGGAAGTAGAACCACAAAATGAAGATTTCGACAACAACTATTATAGTACTAATTCTGAATTTAAAGGTCTTAGACCGAATCCCGTTAAAATCAACACCAACTATGATTTGTTAAGAGAAGATAATGTTGTTTTTCCAATGATGTTTATGGCAAGAAGTGCAGCTCCACTAGCTGCAAACCCGGCTATTTACGACCTTAGAAATTTGGGTAGACTTTCTTCGGTAAAAGACCAAGGGCCAAATGGTTCATGTTGGGCTTTTGCAACTTATTCATCTGCAGAATCGGTGCTTCTACCAAAAGAATCACTTGATTTTTCAGAAAAGAGTTTGAGAAACAATCACGGTTTTGATTGGACACCGGATGCAGGCGGAAACCTTTCTATGGCAACTGCGTATCTTGCTAGATGGTCTGGGCCAGTTCTGGAAAAAGACGATCCTTATGACGTTTATGGATATACTTCTCCAAAGAATTTGCCACGTGCAAAGGATTTGAAGAAAGTTATATATTTCCCAGAAAAGAAAGAAGCTCTTTCAACTCAAAAGATGATTAAAAGAGCTATTATGGATTATGGTGCTGTTTATAGTCCAATTAGTTATAATGATTATTTCTTGAATAAGAGAACTTTTGGTCACTATGACACAAGATCTTCAAACCCAAACCATGCTATTACAATTGTTGGCTGGGATGATAATTATAGCAGAAAAAATTTCTTAACCTTACCTCCAAGAGATGGTGCGTGGTTAGTTAAAAACTCATTTGGCACCAAGTGGGGTATGGGAGGATTCTATTGGGTAAGTTATTATGACAAACAAATTGCAAATGAGGCTGCAGTTTTTGTTATGGGTGACATTGTTCCATACCAAAAAATATATCAATACGATGATTTAGGATTCACAACGGCTATTGGATATGGAGAAACCGGTTATTTTGCAAACCAATATGGGCCAACAGAAGATGACGAATTCTTAACAGAAGTTGGTTTTTATGCTCCATCAAATAGTTCTTTATATGAAGTTTATGTAGTTGATGATACTAGCTCAAAAGGTTTAGGCGACGGAGTTCGAATTGCATCTGGTTCATTTGAATATGCAGGATATTACAAAATTCCGGTGCAACAAACCAAAATTAAATCAGGCAAAAAATTTGCTGTTGTTGTAAAAATAACTACACCAAAACATAGATATCCAATTGCAATAGAAAAAAATATTAAATACTACTCATCGAAAGCTGGAGCAAATGACGGCGAAGGATTTGTTTCAAAAGACGGTCGAAATTTCACAGACTTAAATAAACAAATCAAAGATGCAAGCGTTTGTTTGAAAGCTTTCACAGTACCAAAAGATAAACTAAATATAGATGACAATGAAAAAGTAAAAGTTAAATCACTTGAAATTACGCCTCGCATCGTAAAGATGAACATTGATGAAGAGTTCGTTCCAAATATTACAATTTTACCAGCTGACGCTGGAAATAAGGAACTTACTTGGTCTTCAAGTGACAACACAATCGTTGAAGTTGTGGATGGAAAACTCCATGCTATAGGTTACGGTGAAGCTACAATTACAGCAACCACAACTGACAATTCTTTTGTTTCAGATTCTATCAGAGTTCTAGTAAGCGATGAAGGTGTGGAATATAAAGCAAGCATTCTAAGCCAAAGAACGACTTACCTTCAAGGTGAAGAAGCTGTATTTGACATCAGATTAAGAGACCAAAATAATAGAACACTTCCTAATAAGGAAATGACAATTACAATTTTGACTCCACACAACACTGAAATGACCTGTGACGTTACGACTGATGCTTCCGGTACAGCAACTATGAGAACTCTCTTTGATAAGATGGCCCCACTAGGAAAATATACAATTAAAGCTATTTATAAAGGAGAAGTTGTTGCCATCAATCTAATCAATGTAAAGAGTGCTAAATTTGAACCGGATTTATCAAACCCGGTTATTGTAACTCATGACATTTTAAACCCGAGATTAAGACCAAATGAAGATTTAGTATTCACTACAAATCTAAAAGATAAATACGAAAGAAACATTAGATATGCTACATGCGAAGTAATTCTTTATTATGGTGCTCAAGAAATTCGAAGATTGTCAAAATATTCTGATAGAAATGGTAATGCAACTTTCAAATTTGACGGAAATTTATTTATCCACGAAGGCAATTACAGACTTGTTATTAACGGAACCTATGGTTCAATGGACAGAATTCCTATTGATGTCGACTTAGTTGTGGATGATAATGCGCCAAACATAATGAGATTAAATCTCGATGTAAATAGCGACAAAGATAGCTATTACGCCGGAAAAGAAAACGCAAAGATAAGTGTATTGGTAACAGATGAAGTAAAAAGACCTGTTCCATATACAAATCTAGCTGTAAAAGCAATTGACCCGGAAGGCAGAGAATACAATGCAAAATTAAGGACAAATGAAAAAGGTGTTGCAAACTTCAGTATCAATTTAAATAACAATGCAAGACCTGGAGATTTCACAATTGAAGTGGAAGCAACAAAAAAAGGTTATTTTGAAGCTGAAGGAAAAACCAAGTTTATCGTAAAGAAAGATGGCAAATATCTAGTAGCAAAACTTTCATCTAGAAAGAAACAATATTCTATCAATGAACAAGCTTATATTACTTTAAATGTTACAGACAATGAAAACTTACCAGTTAGAGTAGCAGACGTAATATTCACTATTTCTGGTCCTGGAGGGACAAAGACAGAACTTAGAAAAAGGACAGATTACTATGGTCAAACAACCATGTATATTACTCCAAACTCTTATAATTCTGAAGGTGACTATGTAATTGAAGCATTTGTTAGCGCAACAGATTTTCCTTCAACCACAACCACACTCGCAGTTAGATTTGGAGAAAGCGTTTATGAAGGACAAAATCTTAATGTTACTATTAGAAACGAAAAGGATATTTTCTATAACAATGAAGCTCCAAAAGTTCATTTCTTAATTGAAAATCAAAACAATGTTTCAGTTCCAAATGCAAGCATTAACATATCCATTGTTGCTCCGGATGGACAAAAGACAGTTGAACAAGTTTATGCTGATGATTATGGTAAAGCTACTTGGATGATGAAAAAAACTCCAATAGTAGGCACATATGAAATCAGGGCAGAAGTTTCAAAGCTTGGTTATGAAAACACTATAACAAGCACCAAATTTGAAGTTGTTCCGGTACCGGTAATCCCTGTTATTAATTTAGTTGCAGCTTTTGACAAAGACGTTTATAATAATGGTGAAACTATTAAACTTGCTATAAAAGCATCAGATAATGATGGAAAAGCAATAGATAATGCAACAATTGTTATTAAAAATGTGGATAATGCAACTGAAACATTTGAACTCGTAACAGATGCAAACGGTCAAGCTGTATTTCTATATAAAAACACTGGAAAAATCGGAAAATATGAGTTTAATATTAGTGTTACAAAAGAAAATCATATTTCTATATCCAAAAATTATGCAGTTTTCGTAACTAAAGAAGACGACACGCCAATTGTTGAACCTGCAGTATTTAAGGAAGTTACAGCTCATGAAGCATTGAATTTGTATAATTCAAATGAAGCTAGAATTCTTGACTTGAGGAGCAAAGCTGAATATATCGACGAAAGAATTGAAAAGGCAATAACTTATGATAAAAATGACCAATTTTTCGAACAATTTATTAAATCTTTAAATAAAAACGACGCTTACATCGTAATGCTAAGTGACGAAAAAGGCATCGATGATTTGGTAGAAAAATTAAAAGCTAGTGGTTTCACTAGATTATACATCTTAAAAGGCGGAATGAAAGCTTGGAAAGAAGCTAAAAACCCTACCATCATCACAAATGATTCTAGAAACATTATTATTAATCTAGATGGCAATGCAACTATAATTAAAAAAGGTGACAAACTCGTTTTAAATCTTAAAGCAACTGATGCAGAAGGTAACTATCTAAAAGGACTCGATGCTAGCATAAAGATTCAAGATAAAATTGGAAACAATTTCTTAACTAGAAACATTGTGTTTGACGATCTTGGAAAATACAATTTCGAATTTGGAATTGGGCCAACACTCGGATATGGCACATATAAATTTGTTATAGAAGCAAATAAGCCAAATTACGAAGAAGGTTCCAACGCATATATCTTTGATGTTGGCTCTATCACTAAGTTAACAAATATAAAAACGTTTGAAGATGCTGATAAAGAAGGTAGATTTAGTCATATTAAAGACAAAGATTTTGCAAAAAAATATTATGGAAAAAATATACTTGCTGATAGAATCTACAAAGATGCAAACCATGCAAAGTATATCTATTCCGACTTAGACATCGAATCCCCAACATTTGTGGTTTACTTCAATTCAGTAAGCGGACTGCAAAATTTAAAGAAATTTGCAAGTGTTGAGCACGTTGGATACAATTTTATTGCAGTTAGTGCTGAAAAAGATCTCAATAGTAATATTGATAAAACCTTGGATTTAATCGAAAAAGAAAAAATTTCAAGTGTAAAATCAAGTTTATATTACGACACTAACACTGAAAAAGCTGGCAAAGTATTAATGCTAGACAAGTTCGGCAACGTTTTAAATGTATTTGAAAATGTAGATTTACTCGAAGTTAAAGGTGTGGCTAAGAGGGATTTAAATATTGAATTTAGCACAAACTATGTTGAACCTGATGAAGAAGTTGATAACAAGCTAGAAGCTATAATCACTATTGAAACCTCAAAAGAAGTATATAATCGTGGAGATGTAGTTGATGTTTTCGTAGAAATGAAAGATGCTGTTACTAAAAAGCCGATCTCTTATAGAAATATCAAATATACTTTAAGAGATCCAAAGGGCAGAGTGGCAACATATATGCGTCAAACCAATGATTTAGGTAAACACAGACTTCGTGTTGCAGTTGGTGAAAAAGGAACATTCGGTGATTACAAAGTTATCGTAGAGCTATTAGATTCCAGATATCCAAATGCCGGCGCTATGACAGGCTATACAGTTAGCGATGGAACAAGTGTTAACAAGAAAAACATGAAGCCTGAACTAAAGATGGAAAAACCCGTTAAGATGCAGGGAGAAGATTATAAATTCATATTGAAGTCAAAAGACGTGGAAGGAAATATCATTCCATTCGCAAATATGACAATTTCAATCAAAAATTTAAACGGAGAAGTTGAACGTTCATATCAATTTATGACTAATGATAATGGTCTTGTCGAAAGTTCATTCAAAGTTCCAACAACTTTAAAACCAGGAAAATATATATTAAACATAACTATTGAAGCAAGTGGCTATAAGAGGTTGTCTCAAAATGTGGACTTTGAAATTCTAAAAAATCCGAATATTAACACCGATGATGAGCCGGAAGTACTTGAAACAGTGTATATGACCTTTGATGAACACGACAAAAGAGGAGACTATAGTCATCTTACAGACTCTCAAAAGAACCAAATAAAATCCAGATATGGAAAAACGTTGGCAGATAAAAAAGTTTATAACTACAAAAACGAGTTAGTTGAATTTCGCACTTATCTAGATGGCAACAAGCCAATGATCGTCTTATTAGGAGATTATGGTAGAAGTGATTCAAACAAAATGTGGCTTGATTTTATAAGAAATAAATCAGATGATTACAATTTTGTTTGTGCATTTGTTACCGGATCAAATAGCCAAATGAAGAGCTTTGTTGATATGTGGAAATTTGACAACGATTCAGACAAATTCTTAACAAGAGGAGCAGTATTAAACGGTATTGCCCCTAATACAAGACCTTTTGTAATGTACCTGGATAAATATGGAAACTTAGTAAACATTTATCCATATCAAAGATTTGATGAAGCAATTAATATCTTTGAAAAATGTGTAAAGGGAACAGACGCCTCAACCAACAACATTGATCCTGCCGACACAAATGACACTGAAAAATATGCTGAAATCACTATCGTAGCAGATAAAACGACAAAAGTGAAAGTATTGGTTGGTGAATTAGTTGAACTTCCGAAAAATCCAACAAAAGATGGATATAACTTTGCAGGATGGTTTACAGACGCATCTTGCACAAAAGAATTTGACCCTGAAATAATTGTTGAAGGCGATTTAACTATATATGCTAAGTTTGTAAAAATTGAAACACCGGTTGACCCCGATCCTGAAAACCCAACAGAACCTGAAACACCGGTTACTCCAGAACCGGTGGATCCTATGGAACCGGTTACACCTGATGATGGAGAAAACACTGAAGAATTTAAAATTGAAACATCAGATTTAATAGTTGATCCATTTGAACTAAAATTCAAAAACTTTGAATCAATAAAAGCCGCACACGAACTTGCAAATTTATCAGAAAATGACCTCTACCGTCTGGAAAGAAAATTTGCAAATGATTTTGGATTTGTTCCGCTATACCAAGAAAAACTTGCTAAAGTGTCTACAATCGTAGATGGTAAAAAATCAATTATTATGCTAGTAGGTGAATATGACGACAAAGATACAATATCTATGTGGAAAGATGCCAAAGCAATTGATAGAACTAAATTCAATCTAGTTCTTGCAACCGGTTCAAATAATCTCACACAATATAGAAATTTGATTACAAATTCTGAATTTAGCGATTACAAAGACAATTTCTATAGAAATGGATATCAAGCAACTTATCAAATCACAAGAGAAAAAACTCCTTATATTGTAGCTCTAGATAGAAATGGAAAACTATTAAATGTTGCTCCTTATACAAGGGAAAATCTGAAATTGATACTAGAATCTTCAATTAATAGTTTAGCAACAAGTGATGAACTAAACGCTGAAGGATTTCCTGTAACATTTAATATGCTTGATCAAGCACATATGTTTGATAAATTATCTGATAGGTCCAGAACTCAAATAAGTGCAAAATATGGTACTGATTTTAGTAACTATATAATGTATAAAATAGATGGAAAAACAGTAAGAATCAAAGATTTGTTCAACAGTAATGGTCAAAAGATTATTGTATTTGGAGAAGGTAATATCGAATCTGCAATAGACTTCAAGAATATCCAAAATATGCTTGACGATCATAATGTATGCTATGCTATCTCAACAGGCGGCTCTAGAGAATTACAAATTATTGCAAATGCTTTTGACATTGAACTATTAAGAGGTAACTTATATAGAGGTGGACTCGCAGCATATGCAAAATCTATGCTAGATCTAAAATCATTTATAATTTTGGATAAATATAATAGAATCATATATGCTAGCCCTTACAACAATGTACAAGAAATTCCAGAAGTAGTTAATAAACTAAATGGAGCTTATGCAATAAATTAAATAACAAACAAAAAGAGAGATTGTTTTCTCTCTTTTTATTTTTATTTAATAAGTTGTAAATTAAATTGTCAAATAATTTCTATAGTATTATAATTACTAAATCGAAATTATTCTCATTAGGTGATAAAATTATTGATTTAAAAAAAGCAATTATAGAATTACAATGTGAAATGGTCGCTGAAAGAAATTTAGTTAATCCAAAAGAAATTACATGGATTCAATACGATATTTTACATTATTTGTCAAAACAAAGTGAGGTCTTACCTTCGGATTTAAGTTTAATACTTGGAGTATATCGTTCAAAACTATCAAAATTTCTAAAAGGCTTAAAATCCATAAAAACTAACTTCGAATTGGCATAAAACAGCAAAATATTTTGGTGTAATTCCAAGAATTATTGAAAGTTTTATAAATGTTGAAAATCCACAGTATTTAAAGGAATTAGATAGTATTTTAATAACTAAAACTTGTCCAGATTGTCAAGGGACAAGACATAATGTAAGAGTCTTAAGTGCAAAAATAAATGCTAACTCAATACCTGATTGTACGAATTTGGAGATTAATGAGCTATATAATTTTATATATGAAATTTAAGAAAAAATGTTCAGGATATTACCACTGATTTGAAAATGAAATTAAAAAGTTTATCTCGTTAGTTTGGATTATTTAAAATTAAATAATCCAACAACCTTATCCGGTGTAGAATCTCAAAGAATAAAAATGGTTAAATACTTGAATAGTTCATTATCAGATGTGTTGTATATTTTTGATGAATCAAGTGTAGGACTACATCCAGAAGATATTAAAGGTATTTCAAATATATTTAAAGGACTTAAAGAAAGAGGTAATATTTTCATCTTTGTAGAGCATAATCCGGACATGATAAAAGAATGTGATTATTTAATAAATTTGGGCGAGGGTGGAGGAATATCCGGTGGTGAAATAACTTTTCAAGATAACTATCCTGATTTACTAAAATCAAACACCATAACGGCTAGAGCTTTATTAAAAGAGCATCAGATTAATGACAAAATAGGAAAACTTTTCTGCATTCTATGAATTGAATAACGTCTCAAAACATAATATGAAAAACTTATCTGTAAAGATAGCAAAAAATGCAGTTACAGTTGTATCAGGCTTAGCAGGTTCCGGAAAAAACACATTTATAAGAGAGCTTTTTGAAGATTTTAAGCTTGACAGATTAAAAGTGGGGTGGTATAATCTAAATATAAATTATGTCACAAAATAACTGTTTTGTGACATAAAGGAGGAATAGATATAAAATGGATGAACCATTGATACTCACAGACTTTTTGAACTATATTTCGAGCGTTAAGAGTTTAAGCAAAAATACTGTTAAAGAATATTATTATGATCTTAAAAACTTTCTAAAGTTTATTCGTCTTCGAAAAGAAAATTTAAAAAATATTGCTTTTGATGAAATTGATATATCTATGATTGACGCTGATTATATCGACAAAATTAATCTTCAAGACCTATATGCTTATATTGCTTTTAAAGACCGCGTTGATAACAATGGAGCTGCTTCTAAATTTAGAAAAGTTGCTTCCACTAAAGCTTTCTATAAATATATGTATGAAAAAATTAAAGCAATTTCTCATAATCCCGCCTATGAGCTAGAATATCCAAAACTCGACAAAAAACTTCCTATATACTTAACGCTTAATGATGCCATGAAACTTTTAGACACCGTCAAAGATGAATCAAATGTGTTCCTGAAAAAACGCGATTATGCGATAATGATGATGTTTTTAAACTGTGGTATGCGTTTATCCGAGCTATCAGGATTAAATGTATCTTCTATAAAGGACGATAATACTGCTACAATCATAGGCAAAGGCAACAAAGAACGTTCTGTATATTTAAATGAATCTACTATTGAGGCTTTAAACGAATATTTGGCAATACGGCCTAACGATTCTCTTATTGCAAATGGCGACAAAGATGCCTTATTTCTAAGCACACGAATGAACCGTATATCAAATCGTGCAATTCAGCACATGATTGAAAAAAGAGTTAAAAAGGCCGGATTGCCGGATACTTATACTGTTCATAAATTAAGACACACTGCCGCAACTCTGATGTATAAATATGGGAATGTCGACATTTTAACTCTTAAAGAGGTTCTTGGACATTCAAACGTTGCAACCACGCAAATATATACTCACTTGGATTCCGAAATTATTAAGGAAGCAACTGAGAAAAATCCACTTAGCAATTTTTCTCTTGAAGATGACGAGTAATTATTTATTTATCTATCTATATTTCTAAGACCAAACATAAGGGCAATTTTCGCGTGCTCATAAGTGATTCCGCCTTGATAGTAAGCAGCAAATGGCTCTCTCATTGGAGCATCACAACTTATTTCTATGCTTGATCCTTCAACGAATCCGGGAGATGCCATAATAACTTGATCCTCATAACCGGGCATATCCCAAGCTGTTGGAATAGCGTATGAATCCACAGCTCCTGCTTGTTGAACACCAATTGTGAATTGTTTTAAAACTTCAGGAACTTTAAAAATAATTGTTTGAACGATATCGCTTCTTGCCTCTCCCACGTCAGGAATTACTTCATAGCCTCTTTCCTTAAGCGTTAAACCAATTAGATGTGCTGCCTTCATAGCTTCGCCAACCACATGTGGAGCGAGAAAAAGTCCTTGAAGTGTAAATCTGGTTGTGCCAAAAGTTAATCCAACTTCTTTACCTATGCCTGGAGCTGTAAGAGTATTTGCACACATATCTATTAAATCAGTTGTTCCAACCAAATATCCGCCTGAAAATGCGATTCCGGCACCAGGATTTTTTATCAAACTGCCTGCTACAATGTCTGCACCAACGTCACTTGGTTCCAGTGTTTCCGTGAATTCACCATAGCAATTATCGACAAACACAATTATATTTTTATTGATTGCTTTTACAAAACCGATTACTTCTTTTATTTCATCTATTGTAAACGCGCGTCTTAATGAATAACCGGTTGATCTTTGAATTGCAACCACTTTCGTATCATTTGTAACGCACTTTTTAATAGCTTCAAAATCAAATAGATTGTTTTTATTTAAAGGCACATAATCCACTTTTACGCCTTTTGATTTCAAGTTATTTTTTTCATTTCCAACAAATCCGAGAGATTTCTGCATTGTATCATAAGGAATATCTGAAATATATATTAATTCATCGCCATATTGAAGTAGTGAATTTAGCGCAAGAAAAATCGCATGTGTGCCCGAAGCTATTGATGGTCTTACAAGCGCATCTTCAGTATTAAAAACACGACTGTAAATCTTTTCCACTTTATCTCTACCGACATCACCATAGCCATATCCGGTTGGCCAGAAAAAGTCACCTGAATTTAAATGTTCATCTTGCATCGCACTTAAAACCTTTTGTTGATTATAAAATACTATTTTTCTAATTTCTTGAAATTCTTTTACCAATTTTTCTTCAGAGGCTTCAATTTCATTAATAATACTCTTACTAATATTATTTTTACTGTAAAAATCCATCATCCTTAATCTCTCCAATAATATAATCTACTATGCTATCATTATTCTTAAACTTATCAGCATCAATTAACTCTGCATTTTCATCGTTCCTATACCATGTAATTTGTCTTTTTGCATAATTTCTTGAAAATTGTTTCAACTTCGAAATAGCATAATCATATTCCCATTCGTCTTTTAAATATTTAAATATCTCCTTATATCCTATGCCTTGCATAGATTGATCATGCTCATTCAATCCTCTATTATAAAGCGTCTTAACTTCGTCAATTAAACCATCTTCTATCATCAAGTCAATTCTTTTTTCTATGTTTCTATATAGAACTTCACGGTCTCTAATTAGTGCATAATATTTAAAATTTGAATTTAAATTTAGCTTCCTTGAACTTTTTAAGGACTCTGAAAATGGTAATCCTTTGCATTTAAAATACTCTAGTGCTCTAATGTTCCTCTTTGCATCATTTTGGTGAATGCGGTCAAAAGAAACTGGATCGCATTTTTCCAGTTCAGCTCTAATCGGCTCTATCCCTTCTTTTTCATATAAATCACATAGTTTCGACCTAATTTCATCACTCTTGCTGTCTTCATCTAAATTAAGCTCATAAATAAGTGAATTTATATAAAATCCAGTGCCACCACAAATAATAGGAATCTTATGTTGCATGTTTAGCTCATCAATTATTTTAAACGCCGCTTTTTGATATTCTTTCACGCTATAACTATCCGTCGGTTCCACTATGCTAAGCATATGATGCTTAATGCCTTGCATTTCTTCAGGTGTAATTTTGGCACTACCAATATCAAGACCTTTATAAATTTGTATAGAATCGGCAGAAACTACTTCAGTATTTAGTTTTTTTGCAAGTTCAACTGCTACCCTGCTCTTTCCTACCGCAGTTGGTCCAGCTATAATAATAAACTTTCTCAATTTATTAATTCCTCAAATTTTTTTTCTGATATAAAGGTAAAAATTGGCATTCCATTTGGTGAGCTCATCATATTTTTTGAACCAAAAAGATCGTTTAAAATGTTTTTGATAGTAAACTCATCATAGATTGTAGTTGCATTTGATGCAATTATGCTAATACTTCTAACTAGAGATTCAAATTTTAAATCTTCGCTTGATTTATAAGATAAAACATCATACATAATATCATTGAACAAATTTTCGGAAAATTTATCACTTAAAAATGTCGGAATTCCTCTTACTATAATGGTGTCTTCTCCAAAAATAGTACAATCAAAGTTCAATTCTCTAAACAATTCTATATTTTTTTCAAATTTTTCTATTATATAGTTATCAAACTTAAAAATAAATGGCTCAAGCAAAATTTGAGTAGATTCTATTTCTTTTTTATAAGAAAGCAAATTATATAAATATCTTTCGTAAAGTCGTTTGATATCCACTACAATTAGCATTTTATCTTTATTTTCCAGGATATAATATTTGTTAAATAAAATCCCTAAGGATTTATTTTCTTTCCAAAAAGTGCCTTTTGAGAAAATCTCATCAATATTATTTTTTTGAGTTGTTATTTTGAATTCTTCTTTTATAAAAAACTCAGGAATTTCTATTTGATAATCCGTGTTTATCGAAACTTCGTTTTCTATATAATAATCCAAATCATTGTCACTAACTTCATAATAATTTGATATGTCCTTTATATCTTTAGATTGTTCAATTCTCTTGACATTATAAAGATTGTCTTCATCATCTTTTTCATTGTTGCTAGACTCTTCAAGAAATGAAATTGAGTCATCCTTTTCAACAATATTAAAGTTTTTATTTTCCTTTAACCTCTTTCCAACTTCGTTCCGGACAAAATTTTTCACAAATTCAAAATCGTTAAATCGAACATATTTTTTAGATGGATGCACATTTATATCAATAGCTGAGCCTGGAGTTTCCAAAAAAAGAAAATAAACCGGCTTTCTGGACTTTGGAATTAGATTATAATACATACTTTGAATTTGGTTGTCTAACTCTTTTATATCTGAAATTCTATCGTTTACATAAATTTTTTGTTTATTATTGGAGATAGAGTAGTTAGATATATTTCCAATATATCCGTAAAGTTTATAGTCATTTAAAGTATTGTTAATTTCAATCAAATTGCTCGCAAGAGCTAAATCATAAACTTCTAAAATAGCGTTTTTAAGAAGGTTTGAACCACTCGTATTTAAAACGGTTTTCTTGTTTGAAATAAGTCGAAATGCTATTCCTTTGTATCCAACGGCAAATGTTTCCATAAGCGAAATAACATTATTTTCCTCTGTTTTGTCACTTGCCAGAAAATTACGCCTTACCGGCATATTTTGAAAAAGGTTAAACACTTCCACAGTTGTACCTTTATTCGCAACTGATTCACCTTTTTCTACATAACTGCCAAATTCATATTTGATATATCTGCCCACTTTGTCAAACTCCGTTCTGGTGGTTAAAATCGTTTGAGAGACATTTTCAATTGAGTTTAAAGCTTCACCTCTAAAGCCTCGTGTTGAAATATCAAAAATATCTTCAAATTTGGTTAACTTTGAAGTGTAATGCTTTTTAAAAACATCGTCCATGTCATCTTTGTCAATTCCCTCTCCATTATCAGTCACACGGATGTAGTCCTTGCCGCCATTAATAATCTCAACCACTATGTCCGTCGCACCAGCGTCAATGGAGTTTTCGACAAGCTCTTTTACAACTGAACCAGGGCGATTAATTATCTCGCCCGCTGCGATATTTTCAATTGTTTTTTTGTCTAACTCTATAATTTTTTTCATATTATTTCAGAACTTTCTTTTTTATATTATCTAGCTCTTGAAGCGCTTCAAGCGGAGTCATAGAATTTATTTCCAAGCTTTCTATATATTCAATAACTTCTCTATAATATTCATATTGGGTTTCGGTTTTAATGCTACTTTCATCATAGTCAAACAATTTAAGTTGAGCGCGGGCACTATTATTTTCAACATTTTCTTGAAATTTTCTAGCACAAATAATCACTTCATCCGGAAGCCCAGCAAGCTTTGCAACATGTATTCCATAGCTCTTTGAAGTCACTCCGTGTTTTATTTTTCTTAAAAACATGATATCTTTTCCATTATCTTTAATTTCTAAGGTAAGATTTATCACATTGTTTAAATCGTTTTCAATAACTGAAAGTTCTTGATAGTGCGTAGAAAACAATGTATACGAGTTTATATAACGTGAAATATAGTATATCACTGCCTTTGCAATCGCCATTCCGTCAAATGTGCTAGTACCTCTGCCTACTTCGTCTAAGAGCACGAGAGAATTTTTTGTCGCATTTTTTAATATATAGCTCACTTCGCTCATTTCAACCATGAATGTGGATTTACCAGAAAAAAGCGAGTCACTAGCACCAATTCTTGTAAAAATCTTATCTATAATGCATAGATTTGCGCTCTTTGCAGGCACAAATGAGCCGATTTGTGCCATTATCTGAATTAGAGCTATCATTCTCATATATGTGGATTTGCCACTCATATTTGGCCCTGTAATAATAGCAATCTTGTTATTCTCATCTAAATTAACATCATTTGGAATGAAATCTTCAAGATTATTCATCGCTTCAATAACAGGATGCCTGCCATCTTCAACTAAAAGCTTTCCTTCTTCGTTAAATATCGGCTTTACATATCTATTTTCTCTAGCGACAATACTAAAAGCAATAAAAACATCCAAATATGATAGTTCTTCAGCTAGCTTTTTAATATCTGAAATGTGAGGCACAATATCAGAAAGAACATTTATATAAATCTCCTTTTCCATTAAAAGTGCCATCTTTGTCGAGTTTAAAGCCTCATACTCTATTTCTCTAAGCTCTTTTGTTTTATATCTTTCAACATTTTTAAGAGTTTGTGTCCTCTCAAATTCAGTAGGCGTTTTGTCGATTTGACCTTTAGAAACTTCAATATAATAGCCCGCCATCTTATTATACTTAATTCTTAGATTTTTTATATTTGATTTTTCTTTTAGTTGATTTTCGTAATCTAAAATTCTGCCAGTTAAATTATTCTTATTATGTCTAATCCTGTCTAATTCCTCACTATAACCTTCTCTAATCACAAATCCGGCATTAATAGAAATTGAAGGTTCATCATCAATTGCATTTGTAATTAAATTTAACACATCTTTATTTAAATCAAGGTCTGCTAAAGTATTAAGCGAATCTGAATTAATTGATGAAATTTGCTCTTTTATTTTAGGAACTAACAATAATGTAGTTTTTAAATTATTAAGCTCTTGAGGTGATACTGATTTTTCAACTATTTTAGATGCAATTCTTTCAATATCAAATGTATCATTTAATAAATTCACTATAGTTTGAGCTGCAATTGGGTTGTTGTAAAAGTCTTCTACAATATTTAGTCTTTGATTTATTTCTTCTTGACTTTTAAGCGGTCTCTCAATTAAATATTTTAATTTACGAGCACCTTTTGAAGTAGTAGTTTTGTCCAAAATGCTTAAAAGTGAACCCTTCTTTGTATTGTCCGTAATGTTTTTTGTAAGTTCTAAATTTTTAAGAGCATTTTCATCTAATTCGAGGAAATTATTTATTTCATAAATTTTTATATTGTCAAAATGCTCTAAATCCTCATTTTTGTTTTTAAATAGATACGAAAACAGATGCAATAATGTCTTTTTCATCATAGCATTCAAAAGTATAAAATCATCATTAATTTTTGTATATTTTTTAATATTATCCTCTACATTTACGGAATTCACTTCACTAACAAGTACGCAGTAATATCCTAATTTTTTAAATTTATCAAATAAATCTCTTTCATTAATTAAAACTTCTTTTGGCTTAACTTTTGATACTTCGTCATATAAAGATTTGAAATCTTCGAATCTAAATTCCTTTGACACAAAAAGCTCTCCAGTTGAAATATCACAATAAGATATTGACGCATTTTTGTCTTTAACAAAAACAGAAAGTAAAAAATTGTTCTCTTTATCATTTAAATACTCAGACTCTATAATTGTGCCTGGAGTATAAATCTTAGTAATGCCTCTTTTTACAAGTGTTTTTGTATTTGCAGGGTCTTCCAATTGCTCACAAATTGCAACTTTATAATTATTATCAATAAGTTTTTTAACATAAGATAGTGCTGCATGGTATGGGACACCACACATTGGAGCTCTATTTTCTAGACCACAGTCCCGTCCTGTTAAAGCAAGTCCTAGCACTTTTGAAGCTTCAAGCGCATCATCAAAAAACATTTCATAAAAATCTCCAATGCGATACATTAAAATCGTATCCTTAAAATCATTTTTTATTGAAACATATTGCTTCATCATGGGAGATAATTTGCTTAAATCAATTTCATCAAAAGACATTAAACCAACCTACCAAAACTTGTAAATGTGTTTATCTTTTCTATTTCAACTTCTACAATTCTTCCCACTTGTAATGGATTACCATCAAAGACGACAAGTCTACCCTGTGGATTTCTGCCCTCAGCAGTCCCAACTTCTTTATCAAAACTTTCAACAAGCACTTCGTATGATTTTCCAATAGTTTTCAATTGATTTTCATACTGAATTTCGTTCATAAGTTCAGTTAGTCTATTAAATCTATTTTTTACAACATCTTCATCTAGCATTTCTAGCTTTGCAGCCGGTGTATGTGGACGTGGACTAAAAATAAAAGTAAAAGCACTATCATATCTAACTTCGTGCACCATATCCAAAGTCTTTTTAAAATCCTCTTCAGTTTCTGTTGGATATCCTACAATAATATCTGTCGAAATAGAAATATCAGGATTTATTTCTCTAGCCTTTCTAACAATATCTAAATATTTCTCAGTAGAATAGTGGCGGTTCATATCTTTTAAAATTTTGTCTGAACCTGATTGAAGCGGCAAATGAAGCTGCGGCATTAATTTATCCAGCTTTCCATATAACTCCAAGAAATCGTTTTTTATATCTCTAGGATGCGGAGTCATAAATCTAATTCTCTTTAAATTTCGAATTTTATTTAATTCTATCAATAATTCTGTAAAACTTCTTTTGGGTTCTAAAGTTTTTCCGTAAGAATTTACATTTTGTCCAAGCAAAGTGATTTCTTTTACTCCGTCATTAACAAGAGCTTCCACTTCATTCACAATGTCTTCTAAATCTCTTGAGGATTCTCTACCTCTTGTGTACGGTACAATGCAATAAGTACAAAAATTATTGCAACCATAAGTAATATTAACAAAAGATTTGAATTCATATGGTCTAATAGCATTAAAAGTAGTATTAGTATATTTATTTTTATCACTTATTTCTATAATTCTTTCACCAGTAATCAAATGTCTTTTAAGTATATCTTTAAAATTATCTAGATTATTTGTACCAAAAACAATTTTTACATTTATATATTTATCTAATATATATTTTCTTATCTCATTTGACTGCATCATACAACCACATACGCAAATTATCTTGTCGTCGTATTTCTCGTTGCCTTTAAGCCAGCCCAAATTTCCATAAACTTTATTTTCAGCATTTTCTCTTATGGCGCAAGTATTAAAAATTATTATCTTGGCATCCTCATAATTGTCTGTTTCTTGGTAGCCTAATTCTTCTAAAGAATATCTAAGAATTTCTGAGTCATGCTCGTTCATTTGACAACCATATGTTTTAATAATATATTTTTCTTTCATACTCACCGTCCTATTATAAAGAGCTACCAAAATAGGTAGCTCTCAATATATTATTCTTCAGTATTTGTTTCAGAATCTTCAGTGTTTAAATTCAAAGCCATTTTCTTTAATTCTCCTAAGATCTCACTATCAATCAAAGGATTATCGATTGGATTTGCTTCAACAGTTTCTTCTTTATTTTCAACAACTTTTCTTGGAGCTCTTTCTCTTCTTGGCTTTCTATCGCGTTTTTCTTCTTCTGGTTCAGTTAAAGCTCTGATACTCAAAGAAATTTTTTGGTTTTCTTTGATATCTGTAATCTTTGCTTCAACTTCTTGTCCTATATTTAAAATATCAGATGGTTTTTCAATGTGTTCTCTGCAAATTTGAGAAATGTGAATTAATCCATCTATTCCTTCCTTAAGTTTAACAAACGCACCAAAGTCCGGCATTGAAACAACCGTTCCTGTTACAACATCGCCCACTTTATTGTTTCTCTTGAAAACTTCCCATGGATTTTCAGTCATTTGTTTTAAACCTAAAGAAACACGATTCTTTTCTCTGTCAAAACTTAAAACTTCAACTTCAACTTCGTCACCAATTGATAAAATATCTTTTGGATTCCTAACTCTTCCCCATGACAAATCTGAAACATGAATAAGCCCGTCTACACCACCTAGGTCTACAAATGCGCCAAAGTCTGTTAAGCGCATTACTTTACCTGTTCTGTGTTGACCGACCTCAATTCCATTCCAGAATTCATCTTGTTCTTTTTGAATTCTAGATTTTTCTAATTCTCTCCTAGAAACAACGGCACGTCTTTTAGATTTATCAAAATCAATAATCTCAACTTCTACAGTCTTTCCGACAAGACCTGATAAATCTCTTCTAAATCTATC
Source organism: Ezakiella sp. (assembly GCA_022778715.1). GTDB lineage: Bacteria > Bacillota > Clostridia > Tissierellales > Peptoniphilaceae > Ezakiella. Next base: position 92,536 of record JALFRW010000030.1, on the reverse strand, counting down.
AAAAGAATGACTTGCAGGCATAAAAGCACGAGCACCTTCGTACTCAACGATTAATCCACCTTTTGTTTCTTCCTTAACAAAGACTTCAATTGTTTCTTTTGCTTCAAATTTTTCTTCTAACTCATTCCAAGCTTGAACATCTTTAATTCTTCTAAGACTTAAAACGACGTTTCCTTCTCCATCATCAACTTTTACGATGTAGACATCAATTTCGTCTCCAGCCTTGTACTTAGCTCTTGGGTCAGTTAAATCGGTTGGAAGTTCATCTCTATCAATAATTCCGTCTGATCTGTAGTTTATATTTACCATAATTTGGCTTTCTGTCACATACAAAACTGTCCCTTGTACAATTTGTCCTCTTCTTATACGTGTGAACGTATCGTCGATCTTTGCCATCATTTCTTCGTGGTCTTGTTCGCTGACTGAATTGTTAGACGCATTTTCTGTTGTTTCGGTTGAAACTTTTTCATTTTCGTTAATCATAGTTGACTCTCCTTCTTAAATTAATTATTAGAATCTGTTACTGTGTTTTCGGATGCTGGATGAACATCTCTTAAATTAGATTCTTGATTCTCATTTGGGTCATTTTTTGCAACTATCAATTCCGAAGCTACATTGTTCTCACCGAGATCAATAATATCCTTGTTATCAATGTCGTTTAACACTCTAACAGCCTCCCTAATTATCCAGTCGGGCGTTGAAGCACCCGCTGTGATACCAATACTATTATACATTGAAATAGAAGATAAATCAAGAGAAAACACATTATTTGCAAAATAATATGGAAAATTATTTTCTTTTAAAATATTGCAAAGTTCTTTTGTGTTATTTGAAGTTGTCGAACCAAAAACAATAATCGCTTCCACTTCTCTCATAAGCTCATATAGGGCTTCTCTTCTCTTGTTAGAAGCATTGCAAATAGTATTTTTAATAATTACTGATTCTCCGAACTTTTTTTCTAGTTTATTTGTAAGTTCATAAGCTAATTTATCATTAAAAGTGGTTTGCATTGTCACATAATATTTTCCGGCAGGCAAATTATCAACTTCTTGTGTTGAGTTAATAACAATTGCGTTTTTTAAACGTGACTTTGTTGCGATTATTTCGGGATGATTTTTGTCGCCCAAAATAATGTTTGTATATCCATTAATTTCAGCTTGCACAATTTTATTATAAATGCTTTTTAAAACCGGACACGTTGTATCAATAAGCTCATATTTTTTTTCAAGCTTATGCATTTCATCTACAGGCGTTCCATGACTTCTTAAGATAAGTTTATCTATATCCTGTTGGTTGTAAAAATCTTTTATTCCCAAATTATAAAGACTATCTTGTACATCTTGATTATGTACTAGGTGCCCCATTATGCCTGTTTTATAGCTAGCATTTTTTATAGCTAAATCGTATGCATTTTGTACGCCAAAACAAAATCCTAAAACTTTGGCAATTTTAATTTCCACTACCCAGCTCCTTTATATCTTCCATAACTTTTCTACTAATTCTTTCATAATTTTCCTTTGAAGTTAAGCTTTCATCTGTTTCAGGATAAATTAAATCTCCAACAAATAAATCTACTTTAGAAAATATTTTATATGAAGATTCAATTTTTATTGGCAAAATTGGTGTATTTGTTTTATACGAAAAAAAACCAATTCCCGTCTTTGAATCTTCAACATGTATTTCTTTTTTTCTAGTACCTTGAGGAAATATACCTAAAACTTCACCATTTTCTAATACATATAAACATTCTTTCATAGTTTTTAATTCAGGTTTTTGTCTATCTACCGGAATTGCACCATTTTTCTTTAAAAAATTAGCTAAAAATTTATTTTTAAACAATTCTTTTTTTGCCATAAACTTTGGTGTTCTGGGCAAAGTCAAAAATAATATAACAGAATCCCAATTAGATTGATGATTTGCACAAATAATCAATGCTCCATCTTTTGGAATTTTTTCTTTTCCGTAATATCTGATTCTAAAAACCGTATGCAGAAAAAAATTAAAAAGTGCTATAAGAATTTTCAAAATTATTCACCTTCTTTTATCACTTTAATAATTTTTTGAATTGAATCTTTAATTGAGTCATTTGTAGTATCAATAATGTACGCTTTTTCCGGAATTCTTAATGGACTAATTTCCCTATTTTTATCCCTCTCATCTCTCTTTATTAAGTCTTCTTGAACTTCTCTAATATTTATATCACTATTAGGATTTTTTCTTTTCAATTGAATTCTTCTCCTAGTCGCACGTTTTTTAACATCCGCCTCAATAAAAAATTTGTAATCAGCATTTGGCAAAACAGTGCTTCCAATATCTCTACCGTCGACCACAACCGATTTTTTATTTGCAATTTCTCTAATTTTTTCGTCTACAAAATCTCTCACAAATTGTTCAGTTGCTATTTTACTACTAAGGTCAGACACCTCAGAGGTCCTTATTTCGTTTTTTAAATTTTTGCCATTCAAAGTTACACCGTTCTTTTCGTAGCCAATATCTACAGTTTTTAAATGATTTTGATAGTCTTTTTCTGTAACTTCATTTATCATAAACGAATAAGCAATTGCACGATAAATAGAACCTGAATCAATATGAGTTATGTCAAAAATTTTTGAAATTTTCTTTGCAAGTGTACTCTTGCCTGAACCAGAAGGTCCATCTAAAGTAATAATCATTTTATTTCTCCTCATAATCTGGTCTTAATTTTTTTGCATTTCGCAAATAAATATGTTTTACTTTAATATCAATATCCACATAAACCAAAAATCGAATAGCGTGCATTAAAGAACCTTTAACATCTTGCTCCTGCATGCACAAAATTGGCACATCAATTCCAGCTTCTCTAATACCCGGACCTGGATAAGCTGAGCAAATATCCTTTGTACAGGTAGTGACAATTGAAACTATGTCTTCCACATTTAAATTGTTTTTTTCAACAATTTCTAAAATAAGTTCTTTTGATGCAGCGCTAACAAGTTCTGGTTTATCATTTTCAATTGTAATTGCTCCTCTTATCGCAATCAATTTATTCCCTCCAAAGATTTATATGCCTTATATGCTGTACTAAATGCAATTTGCAAATTAAATCCGCCTGTATTTGCTGCAATATCTAACACCTCACCAATAATAAATAAATTATCAACTAGTTTTGATTCCATAGTTTTTGGATTCACTTCTTTTACACTAACTCCTCCGTCTGTTATAATTGCTTCGTTTAAAGGACGTCTGTTTATCACAGTAAATTCCATATTTTTTATAGTTCGAGCTAATGCGTTTCTCTCTTCTTTTGAGATTTTATTTGCCTCTTTACCACCATCTAGCCCTGAAATGCACAAAATTGGTTCAATTAGATTTTTTAAAAGCAAATGGTTTAACGAGTTTTTAAGTAATTTACTTCCGGATGCGTCAAAATCTCTTTGAATTCTATCACAAAGCTTTTTGTGGTCAAGTGCTGGCTTTAAGTCAAGCGATAAATTATCTCCTTTTTCTACAAAGGGACTAAGTCTTAAAATAATTGGTCCGCTTAATCCATAATGAGTAAACAAAGCTTCCCCAAATTCTTTTTTATACACTTGGTTTTTCTTGATAAGTTTAACTTCGACGTTCTTAAGTGAAATACCCATGCATTCTTGCTTAAAATTAAATTCAGTTTCCACTCCTACAAGAGCTGGTTTTGGGTTTACGATTTTGTGTCCAAATCTTTCTAAAAATATGTATCCGTCGCCAGTTGAGCCCGTTGTTGGATAACTAATACCGCCAGTTGCAATCACTACAGCTTTTGATTCATAACTAGCATTTTTTGTTTTTACTATAAATTTATCTGATTCTTTTTTTATTTCCATAACTTCTTCGTTAAATTTAAAAGTACATATATTGTTATGATAAAGTGCATTTGTAACATCACGCGCTTTATCACTTATTGGAAAAATTCTTCCACCACGTTCAATCTTTGTTTTCACACCCAGTTCATTAAAATACCTCACCGTGTCGAAATTGGTGAAATCTCTAAAAGCTGAATAAAAGAATTTACCATTTGTGAAAATCTGCTTTATTAATTCTCTTTCATCGCAGCTATTAGTGATGTTGCATCTACCTTTCCCTGTAATATTCAATTTTTTACCCGGAAATGAATTTTTTTCTAAAACTAAAACTTCTTTATCGTTTAAAAGCGATGCTAAAAAAAGTCCAGCTGCACCTGCGCCAATAATAATTGATTTATACATGTTTATTACTCTCAAATATATCGTATTCTTTCCAAATAGCTTCCATATTGGTAAGTGAATTGATTGTATTCTGTTTATTTAATAAACTTAGATTTATGATAAGCGAATTGATAACTGCCATTGGTACGACTAACGAATCAACGAAAAACAAAATATTATTTGGCACTCTAAGAGTAATGTCTGAATATTTTGCATTTGAATTATTTTCACTATCTGTTAAAAGTATTATTTGAGCTCCTCTATCTTTCACAAATTGTAATATTTCAGTCAAAGCTTTTGTATATCTTGGAAAACTAAATGTGAAAATCACATCACCTTCGTTCACATCAACTAATTCTTCTATAATTGAAATTTCTGTTTTCCCTAGTAAATAAACATTTGATTTTATAAAATTCAAATAAAAACTAAAATACGAAGCCAAATAATGTGATGATCTGCAACCAAGCACAAAAATCCTCTTCGCAGAATTTAATTTGTTTACCACGTTACTCATTTCTTTTTTTGAAATATGATCACGCACTTTTTTTAATGCGATAATCTCCTCTTCAATTGAATAATAACTTGCATTATTATATGAATTTTCATACCCTATATTTAATCTTTCGATTGAGGTTCTAGTGTTTTTAATATGATCATTTATTAAAAGAACCAAATCAGGATAACCTTCAAGCCCAATAGTTTGTGCAAATCTAACCACACTTGATTCACTAATTTCCAAAATGTTAGAAAGATATTTTCCTTTCATATCCATAGTTATATCTGGAGAATCCAAAAGAAAATCTGCTATCTTTTTTTGAGTTCGAGTTAAATTGTCGTAGTTTTCTTCTATCAAGTTTTTTAGACTTTTTTTTGTCACGTTATCACCTTCAATATTTATTCTTTATAAACTGTACATATTCCAATTCTTCTCGAGAAAATTCTCTATATTTTCCTTCTGCCACTCCATCAAGAGTAATCTTTCCGTGTGTCAGCCTTCTTAAGGCAATCACACTAAAACCAACTTCTTCAAACATCTTTCTTATTTGTCTGTTTTTTCCTTCAGAAATAACAATTGTTAATCTTGATGATTTTTTAGTTCTCTTTTTTATATCAATTTTGCATTCTTTAGTAATATAATCTTCAATTTTTAAACCTTTTTCTATTTTTCCTTTAGTTTCATCATCTAAAAAACCATCAATTAAAACTTCGTATTTTTTTGAAATTTCGTAAGACGGATGAGTCATAATATTTGCAAAATCTCCGTCGTTTGTGTAGATAAGTAAACCTTCTGTATCTGAATCAAGCCTTCCTACACTGAAAAGATGACCCTTATATCGAATCAAATCTCTAGCTAAAAGCGCATTATGCGGATCGCTGTTACTGGATAAATAACCTAGTGGTTTATTTAAAACATAATATAAATTGTTCGCTTTTTGTGATAATAATTTATTTTCAATTTTTACACAGTCTTCATCTTCATCTACTAAAAATCCTGGCTCATCAATAATTTTACCATTTACTGATACTTTTCCATCTTTAACCAGTTCGTCTGCTTTTCTTCTTGATGCATATCCACACTGTGAAATATATTTATTAATTCTAACCTTTGCCATTAATCCTCTTCTTTTTCTTCATAGTTTTCTTTTTCAATTAATTCAATATCATCTTGTGATATTTCTGTAAATTGAAGTTTCTCTTTTATTTCTTCCCTATCCATAAGTGGTGGCAAATCACACAAACTTTCAATATTAAATATTTTTAAAAACATTTCTGTGGTTTCATATACAAATGGTTTTCCTGGAGCTTTTAAACGCCCCACCTCTTTAATAAGACCGCGATTAATCAGATTTTGAATTGCCACATCTGACTTAACGCCTCTAATATTATCCACTACAGATTTTGTAGTTGGCTGCATATAAGCAATAATAGATAAAGTTTCCATATTTGCATCAGATATTCTTTTTTTAACAACCGTTTTGCCAAAACCTTTAATCACTTCTCCGTATTTTGGATTTGTACTAAGAGAAACCAAGTTACCGTTAATAGTTAATCGAATTCCTGAATCATTAAAATCTGATTTGATTTCGTTTAATAAAGAAACAGTTTCAAGCATTGTTATCTCAAAATATTTTGACAACTCTTCTATTAGAATTGGCTCTGCCCAAGCAAATAAAAGGGCTTGTATACTATTTTTTAACTCTAAATCTATCATTTTTTCTCCAAAATTATATCGTTGAAAATTCCGTTTTGACTATAATCTATTAAACCCTTGTTCAAAAGCTCTAATACTGCTAAAAATGCAGTTATAACGAATTGTTTTTCTTTTTTTTCTGCAATGTTTTTAAATGAAACATTTTTTAAAATTAATAAGTCGTTTATTATCATATTCGTTAAATCCTGAATCTTATATTTATCTTTAAACAGAATTGTTTGTGGAATATCTTCATCATCAAAGTTTACTTCGTTTAACAACTTTGTAATAACATTATTAAGCCTATTTACATTACCTTTTATCTCAATATCAACTTCATCACTAAAAAGTTCACTTTCAGATATTCTATCAAAACTATTTAAGTTAATTTCATACAATTCTTTTAAAACTTCGGATTGAAATTTAAATTTGCTGTATAAGATAAGATTTTCAACAAAATTAACTTCTTCATCTTCGGTTAGTTCTGTTTTGGGTAATAGTGAAGCCGTCTTAATACTTAAAAGAGTTGTAGCTAAGTATAAAAATTCAACTCTAATTTCTATATTTTTTTCACTGACATCATTTAAATAATCTAAATAATAATTAGTAATTTCATTAATGGATATGTCATAGATGTCTAATTTGTTTTTTTTAATTAAATCTAGCAATAAATCTAGTGGACCAGAATATTTATCTATATTAACATCAATTTGTGTCATCTTATCATCCAATTAACAACTGGAACAATCGCTGCACCTAAATATTTTGAAACTGTTCCGGTAAAAATTAGAACGAGCAATAATAATTGTGAATATCTGCTATACTTTTGTACTTCATAAGCAGTGTATGGCGAGAAGAAAGACAATATAATATTTGAACCATCTAATGGCGGTAATGGAATAAGATTGAAAAATGCTAAGTTTAAATTATAAACAAGAAAATAAAATAAGAAATTACCTAAAATTTGGCTTTTTATAACAATATTTTTTAGAATTATTGAGGTAATAAAAGCCATTAAGAAATTCATTGCAACTCCCGCTATACTAACTAAAAACATACCCACATTATAATTTCGAAGCTTTCTTGTGTCCACCGGAACCGGGTTTGCCCACCCAAATTTAAAAATAGCTAAACTGATCAAACCAAAAATGTCCAAATGTCTGAACGGATTAAGTGTAAGTCTGCCAGCAAGTTTTGCAGTATCGTCGCCACATGCATATGCAACGAGTCCGTGAGCTACTTCATGCAAAATTATTGCAAGAAATAGTGCAGCTATACTAACTAGAAAATATTTATCATACATTAAATCACCTCATAAATTAGTTGTCTTTCAAATGGTTCACTTAATATTCTTGAAGCTGATTGTGTTAGTAATTTTATTTCGGAAATATCTTTATTACAGTAAATATCATACAAAATATCACCTTTCTTTACATATTCACCGTCCATTTTATTAAACAAAATTCCTGCGCCATAATCAATTTTTTCGTTTTTCTTTTCTCTACCACAACCTGATAATAGTGATATTTTTCCAAATTTATATGCATCATATTTTACATATCCATCAGAATCAGCATAAATTGAAAGTGCTTTATTGGATAGACTAAATTTACTTTCATCTTTAATATAAGAAATGTCGCCACCCTGAGCTTTTACAATTTCAATCAATTTTTCATAAGCAGTGTGATTTTCAATTGTTTCATTTATCATTCTAATGCCTTCTTCAATTTCCACGCCCTTTAGCATTTTTAGAACATAAGCTCCAAGAGTTGCAGAAATATCAAGGGCTTTTGATTTTCTTTCGCCTTTTAAAATCTGAATTGTTTCAATTATCTCAAGATCATTTCCAATTGTGTAACCCAGCGGTGCATCCATATTTGTTATTGCCACTTTGCAAAGTCGATTGTAACGAATAGCAATATCTTTCATAGTGTGTGCAAGCTTTCTAGCATCTTCAATATTTTTCATGAAAGCACCGCTTCCCATTTTTAAATCTATAATAAGTGCCTTATTATTTATAGCAAGCTTTTTGCTCATAATTGAAGATGCAATTAGAGGTATGCTCTCTACAGTAGCAGTAACGTCTCTTAGTGCATATAAAATTTTATCTGCAATAGCAAACTTCTTTGTGGCTTCACAAATTACTGCTCCAACGCTTTTCACTTGTGATGATATTTCGGCCTCAGATAAATCTATCTTAAATCCCGGAATGCTTTCTAACTTATCTATTGTGCCGCCAGTAAACCCAAGAGCTCTTCCGCTCATTTTAAGTGCAGGAATTCCAAGCGCAGAAAGAATTGGTATTAAAATCAAAGATACCTTATCTCCAATTCCGCCGGTTGAATGTTTATCATACGAATTTTCTGAAATCTCTTTGATATCCAAAGTTTCTCCTGAATTTAACATTGCATCAGTCAGATAATAAGTTTCATCAAAATTCATTCCATTTATAAAACTAGCCATCAAAAATGCAGAAATCTGATAATCCGGGACCTTACCTTTAACCATTTCATCTATAAATAAATCAATTTGCTCCTTAGAAAGCATTTTGCCATCACGTTTTAATTCTATAATATCAATTATTTTCATTTAAATACTCTGTTGCTATAAAATATGCAAGCATAGTTTTGATGTCTTTAATCTCTAAATTTTGAATTTTTCCATTCATTTCATCTAAATCCATTTCAAAAGCTTCAATTGATTCATCATCTCTTTCAATATCAGACTTTTCAATTTCATTAGCTAAGAAAAAGTGTATTTTTTCAGTTGAATATCCTGGAGTTGTATAGCCCATAAATATATATGTGAGATTTTTTGCAACATATCCTGTTTCTTCTAAAAATTCTCTTTTAGCCGCGTCTATTGGTGTTTCTCCTTTTTCTACTATACCCGCTGGAATTTCAATCAATATTTCTTCAGCCGGTTTGCGAAAATGTTTGAGCACCACCATTCTTTTATTACTTATTCCTATAATTGCAACCACATCATTGTGTTCCACAATTTCTCTTTTTGAATATTTTCTGTTTGGAAGTTCCACAGAATCAACTCTTAAATTAAGAATTTTCCCGTCATAAACGTTCTCTGATTTTATTGTAGTTTCAGTATATTCTATATTATCCATATTAGCTCCTCTTTTCTCCAATCAAAAGTTCTGCACTCTTTAAATTTTCTTCTGTTATATTATCTCCACTTAAAAGCCTTGCGACTTCTCTTATGTTTTCTTGTTTGTTTAACTTTCTTACGGTTGAAACAGTTTGGTCTTCTTCATCGTGCTTTTCTATTTTGAAATTAGTATCTGCTTTACTTACAATTTGTGGCAAATGACTAATAATTAGAACTTGTCTATCGTTAGAAAAGTTTTCAAGCCTTTTTCCAACTGAATTTGCAACTTTTCCAGATAAACCTGCATCAATTTCGTCAAAGACAAATGTTTTATATTTATTTGAATCCGACATAACATTTTTTAATGCAAGCATAAATCTAGACATTTCTCCTCCAGAGATTATCTCTCTAACTGGATTAAATGCAGCGCCTTTATTCGTTTTTGCGTAAAACTCTATATCGTCAATGCCATCTTTAGAAAAACTCTTTTCAGTAAAAACTATATCAAACTCAGTATTCTGCATTTCTAGCTCTTTAAGTTCCGCCACAAGTTTTATTTTTAAATCGATTGCAACTTCTTTTCTAAAATTTGATAATTCTAAAGCAAATTTTTTATATGAATTTTTTAATTCATTAATATCCCTCTCGAAATTTTTAATTGTGTCATCAATATTTTTAAGATCTTCTAACTCTCTTTCTAGACTATCTCTTTCTTTTAACACGCCCTCAATATCTGTATTGTACTTTTTCTCGAGCATTTGGAGTTTTGATTGCCTTAAAGATAGTTCTTCAATTCTATCTAAATCCTCTTCTCCGCAAACTTCTTCATTTAAAGTGTGCAAAATATCATCTAACTCAATATTAACGCTTTTAAGCCTATCTACAATTGGAGGAATCCAATTTACTAAATCTGTGATTTTATTTAAACTAGATATCGCATTATTAACTGATGAAATCGCGCCTTTTGAGTCATAATTAAATTCTGATGAGTCCATTTCAGCAACTGCGTCATTTATAGAGCTATTAATTAGTTCTAAATTTTGCAAATGTCTAAGCTCAGATTGAATTTCTTCAAGTTCACCAGAAACCGGGTTAATTTGAACGATTTCGTTGATCTGAAACTTAATATAATCTATTTCTTTATCCAGTTCAGACTCTTTTAACTTTAATTTTTCATAAGCCTTAACTTTATCAGAAATCAACTTATAATATTGCTCAGTCTTTTCTATTAAATTATCATACTTTTTTATATCTGTTTGACGAGCAAACTTATCCAAAATTTTTATATAATTATCCTTATTTAACAACAGTTGATGTTCATATTGGCCATAAATATCACAAATAAAACTTGATATATATTTTAAATCACTAAGTCCAACTGAAAAGCCATTTATTCGAGAAACATTTGGATATTCTAAATATAAATCTCTTCTAATTACAACAACTTCTTCAGCTTCATCTAAAACAATACCTTTGGTCACAAGGACATGTCTTAATTCTTCACTAATATCAAAAACTGATTCAATTATTGAGTGATCGGTGCCTTGCCTAATCATAGATTTGCTTGCTCTTTCCCCTAAACATACCGCGAGAGCCTCAAAAATAATACTTTTACCGGCACCGGTTTCACCAGAAAGTACATTTAGTCCCTTATCAAATTCCAAATTGGATTCTTTTATAAGAGCAAAATTTGATATTTTCAGACTTAAAAGCATTTAGACCTCCTAACTAAAGAAATTCAAAATAAGCTAAAAACTCCCTATTACCACTCTTGCCTTTTATTGGTGATTCTATTATATCACAAAAATGAAAACCATTCATTATAAAAGCATTCTTCACATTTAAAATTGCTTGATCGATAAATATTTCTGATTTAACCACACCATTTTTATTTAATCCTGATTTTCCAACTTCAAATTGTGGCTTTATTAAAATAATAATTTTTGTTTTAGGTTTGCACATCGATTTTATATCTGGAATTATTAATTCTACTCTAATAAAACTGACATCGCAAACAATTACATCAAATTTATAACAGAAATTCGAAAAAACTCTAATATCGGTTTCCTCAAATAAATGGATATTTGAAATATTTTTAAGTTTTTCGGCAAATTGATCTTTACCTACATCAACACTATAAATCTCACCCGCTCCAAATCTGTATAAACATTCTGAAAATCCACCTGTGCTTGAACCAATATCCAAGCAAGTTTTCTCTTTAACGTCTACGCTGAAAGTCTTTAAAGCTTTTTCTAACTTGTTACCAGCACGGCTTACATACATATTTTTAAAATCTTCAACTTGAACTATATCTTTTCCATTAATTTCTTTTGATGGTTTTGTACATACAACTCCATTAACTATTACCATATTTTTTTTAATGAGTTCCTGCGCTTTAGAGCGAGATATATCACTATTTTCTGAAACAAAAATATCTAACCTCATGTTAAAAGCTCATCATAAAATCTACAAGCAATTTAAAATATTTTATATCAAAAGTGTCGGATAATTCTTCCATACTTTTATTTAATTTTTCGCATTTTTTATATAAAATATCATGAATATCTGCATCTTTTTTCATTAAAGCAAAATCTTTATCAGCTATATCGTCTTTAATTTGGAAAACTTCGCCAAACAATTTTGCAAAAGTATTCAATTTATCAATGTCATTATTAACTCCAAAATAAAGTGCTGTTCCAACAAATGATGCTATAAACAAACTAGCCGTCTTTTTATCTATAACTTTATAATAATTATCCTCATTAGGCTCAATATTCATTTCAAAAGCTTGACCGTCAATCATTCCTGTTGCACCGGCTTTTTCAAACACAAAGCCATATGCTTTATATTTATCATCCAAGCTTTTGTTTAAATCATCATTATAGCTAGTTTCCACAGCCAAGCTAAAAATCGCATCTCCCGATAAAAGCCCAATGCCATTTCCAAACTTTTTATGTGTGCTAAGCTGACCTCTTCTGTAATTGTCATTATCCAACTCAGGCATGTCATCGTGCACCAAACTATAGTTGTGAATCAGCTCAATTACAGCTGCCAGATTAAATACTTCTTGTGAAGATTTTTTTAGAGCATTTGCTGTAGCAAACGTGCAAATTGGGCGAAGTCTTTTTCCTCCTCTAAAAACGGAATATTTAATTGCTTCTTTCAAAATGTTAGAATCAAGACTTTTTCTATCAATTATAGCCTCTAAATAAATTAAAAATTCATTTAAATCTTTTTTATACAATTCAATTCCCATTAAAATATATCTTCACTTTCATCAGGAAAATCATCTAGTAAAAACTGGTCATTAGCAATTATCAGTTCGAATTCGTTTTTCATTTCTTTTAAGTATTCATTGCATTTATTGATTAAACTCTTTGCCTCTTTAAAGTTTTCAATATTTTCACTTAGTCCAATATCATTATTTTCCATTTTATCAATAAGATAGTTTATTCTTTTTATGCTATCTTCATAAGAAAAATTTTCAAAATCTTTTTTCATCGTAAATTACCTCCATGATTTTCGAAACAATCGTTTTATCTAAAAGCTTCGTGTATAAATTCTTGCCTATTTCAATAATATCAGAATCTTTTATTAAGGTTTTTTCCTCATCAAAAGTTACACTATATCCGCGATTATACAAGTTTTCTAAATCCAAAATATCAATTCTAGATTCCAAATTATCCAAAATAAATTGTTCATGGGAGAATTTTAATTTTGTGCTAGAATTAATTGTTTTATTAATCAAATTAAGTCTTGACTTTTCAAAATAAAATTTCTTTTGCATAGCGGTTTTTGAATTATTCATTTTAATATCCAAAACATTTGAATACTTTAGAATTTTATTTTTAAGTGCATTGTCAAATTGTTTTAAAATATTTTGAATTTCTAAGAGTCTATTTTCGATTTTTTTAGCTGGACTCGTATATTTAATTGAGTTATTTAGCATTTCAAGCTTTGAAATATAAAAGTCTAAAATATTATTCATTCTATAATTAACTTTCATATTCTCTTTGTATAACTCATCTAACATCATGCTTAACTCTGGAGTAATATCTTCAGCTGCAGCCGTTGGAGTGTTAGCACGTATATCTGCCACAAAATCTGAAATAAAAAAGTCTTCCGCATGTCCAATTGCAGATACAGTTGGATGTTCAGATTTTACAATTCGTCTTGCTAAATTTTCATCATTAAAAACGGAAAGCTCTTCATAACTTCCTCCGCCACGAGTAATTAACACAATATCCACATCCTCGCCATCCATATAATCAAGTGCCTTTATTATATCGCTTGCAGCACTTAATCCTTGCACTTTTACCGGATACAAAATGATTTTTACAATTGGATACCTTTTTTTTATTGTTTCAACTACATCGTGAACTGCAGCACCAGTATTTGATGTAATAAGTCCGATTTTTTTTGGAAATTTTGGAAGAGGTCTTTTTGTAATACTAAAAAGTCCTTCCGCTTCTAGCTTTTGCTTTAATTCTAAAAAATATTTATAAAGTTTACCTTCGCCTTCAATTTCAATTTTTTTAACGACAAGTTGATAAATTCCAGTGTATTCATAAACTTCAATATTTCCTGTTAAAATAACCTTATCACCTTCTTTAAAAGGTACTTCTGGATAATCATTAAAAATATCGAAATAAATACACTTTATTCGGCAATTTTCATCTTTAATTTCAAAATATAAATGACCGTTTTTGGAAGGTTCTTTAAAAGCACATACTTCACCCTCAACTCTAATTCCTTGTAAAAAAATATCGTTTGATATAAGAGTTCCAATATAGTGATTAATCTGTGAAACTGAAAAATTACGCTTCATGATTATTAACAATATTTCCTAGTAGTGAATTTACTATCTTATAACTCGACATATCTGAATATTTCTTTGAAATTTCGACAGCTTCATTTATTGCTACCGGATGTGGATTTTTAAGTAAAAAAATTTCTGTTAAAGCAATCTCAATTGTTGCATAATCTATGTCCGGCAATTTCTTAAGTGCATAGTTTTCATTATTTTCTTTAATAAGATCTTCAATTCTTCCTCTGTCGGAAATGTATGCATCTAAAAGCTCACGTGTAAAATCCAATTTTTTTATGTCTAAATTCTCTATATCGCAGTAAATTTCAAGCAACTTAAAATCATATACTTTATGAATATTCATAGCATATAAAATTTTTACTGCCAATTCTCTTTGAAAAATTCTATCCATCTTTACCTCAAAAAATAGACCAACTTATTAGATAAGTCGGTCTACAATAAAAATTAATTTATTTTATCTAATGTATTTTTATCAGCAACAAGCCCGGTAATTACAACATTTACTTCCTTAACACTTAAACCTGTCATGCTTTCAACATTGTACTTAATATTTGATTGAACTTTAGTTGCCACTTCTTCAATCTTACAACCATAAACTAATTCAAGCGAAATGTCAATTGATACTTCACCTTGCTCAGTTTCGACTTTTACCCCTTGAGCTTGTTTTTTGTTTGTAAAAATATCAGTTATAGTTGCAGTAACATTTTTTGAAATTCGAACAACATTTTCAATTTCTTCAGCCGCTATAATAGCAATATTAGCAATAACATTATCGGTTATTGTTACTGTTCCATCATCAATTCGAATGCTATCATCCATGTGTACCCTCCAAACTATTTCTCTTCTTCTGCTTGGTCGATTTCGCCGTCCAAATCTTCAAGCCAACTATCATTAAATTCTTCTAAGTCATTATCATGACAATCACAAGAATCCTCTTCTTCAAACATCATTTCTAAATCACTTAAATCTTCGTCAACCATGTCAACATATTCTTCCAAACTTTCAAAAACTGAATAAATGCAATTAATCTCATCTACAATAGCTTCCAAGCAATCCAAAGTGTTAAGTAATAAATTGTGTTCCTTATTTGACTTATCTAGCTCATATCCTTCTGCAAGACCCTTCAGATAAGCAACCTTTTTTGTTAATTCATTCATATAATCACCTAAACCCTTGATAGATATTCGCCTGAACGAGTATCAATTTTTATAACATCTCCGTTATCTACAAATAGCGGAACTTGTAATGTATATCCGGTTTCAACTGTTGCCGGTTTTGATGCACTTCCTGAAGTATCTCCCTTTAAGCCCGGTTCTGTATGGGTTACTTCTAATTCTACAAAGTTTGGTGCTTCAACTTCAAATGGTTTACCATCAAAAAATCTTACAAGCACATTATCATTTTCGCGTATAAAGTTTAGTGCTTCTTCAACTTCATTCTTTCCTAAAGGTAATTGTTCATATGTTTCTGTATCCATAAAATAATATAAATCGCCATCTTGATACAAATATTGCATTTCTTTTGTTTCAATACTTGCTTTTTCAAATCTCTCAGTTGGATTGAAATTCATTTCACGAATACCACCCTTAACCACGTTACGGATCTTCGTACTAACAAAAGCTGCTCCTTTCCCTGGCTTTACATGTTGAAAATCTAAAATTTGATACACATCTCCATCCATTACAAAAGTTACGCCTTTGCGAAATTCACCTGCAGAAATCATATTATCCTCCTTGAAATAGAATTTATCGCTAAATTCTTTTTAATCTAAAACTTAAAATTTAATCAAGCTTTTATAACTAAATCTATTATACACAAAAAATGAAATTTTTTCAATATTTATCAACTAATAAGCGAAAAATTTCTAATAAAATGCATTAACTCTTAAATCCATTAGTTCTTGGATGTAATATACAAAGTTCCTTGTTTGATTATCTGTTCTAACTTCATTAAAAGTACCCCTTATATTTTTTGCAATTACCTTTCCTCTCAGATTCACCTCATTTGAAAATACAGTTCCTTTTGTTAACAGAAGCCCGGATTGTGAAACCCCTGATTTTAAATTAATGTCTCCATCGCTTTCGATAAAACAATTAATTTCCTCATTATTAACACTATCTATATTTACATTTGAATTAATAAAACGCATATATAAGCGATTCCCATTATAAATACGATATTTATCATTAATTATGAGATAGTTACCAGATAATTTCAAGTTATAAACGCCGTCTTTAAATTCTTTATAATCCATATATTTCATGTTTAAATCAAATTTCTCGTTTGATTGAGTTTTTTCTATAAATTTTTCTGGTAAATCTCTATTGTTTAGTTCAATTACATTCTGTTTATAAACAATATCTGGTAAATATGAAACATAGCCTTCTCTATTAATTCCATTTGTTTTTAAATTTATTAATAAACAGTTTTTAAAATAAGAAAAAGCAACTATCTCTGTGTTTCCAACGTGGTCTATAATAGTTGCACGATTATTTTTATCTAAAAAATTTGTATACGCTTTAACCCATTTATCTTTATTTTCATCCAAAGATTTTATAAAATCGCCATAAGATTCAATATAATTTTCATAAGTTATCTTTTCATTTATAGCTACTTTTCTATTAATAAAACTATTTTCCAAAATAATTAAAACTAAAAGTGATAAAATCATCATGAAAATTATCACACTATATAACACAAATGCTCTAGTCTTCTTCATAACAAAATACTCTCACAAAATCTGTATATATTTCCTTTTCGTCGCCAACTTCTATTTTTAAAGTGTCGTCTTCAATTGAAATGCTGAGTAATTCAACATTATTAGAAATTTCATTTTTTGTTGGACTATCAGAATATATTTTTTTCCATGTATCCGGAGCATCATCTTTTATATCATAAACGCAATAATAAACTTTGCGGTCCTCAAGTAAAAAAGAATAAAAAACGTCACGTCCATCTTCTTTGCGTCTAAAAATTAAATTGCCATTTGAATATTTATTTATAAATACAAGATCCGCTCTAGATGCAAATTTTCTAATATAAGAGCCGACTAATGAAATATTTGACATCGAATCTTCATTTGATTTATATTTTGTTAAATTTTTAAAAATACTTCCACCAAAATTAAAGTAAGATACAAATAGAATAGAAATTATTATTAAAACAATTATCACTTCTAAAAGTGTAAACGCTCTATTTTTTCTGTTTTTTATCGATAGTAAATTCATAGTTCACCACATTATTTGTATTCTTATTAGTAACTTTTAACTCATACACTATGCGTCTTTCAGTTTCTAAAATTTTTGTATATTCATACATATATTCTTTATTATTTTGCTTCTCAAAAAGATTTCCATTTGAACTTGATTTTTCAATGATTTCTTTAGCTTCTAACAATAACTTATATCCTTCATCTCTAGATTTTCTGTTTGTCTCAATATTATTCATATACATCATAAAATAGGCAGTAAAAATAGATAAAACTGCCATAGCTATAATCACTTCCATTAAAGCAAAACCTTTTAAATTTTTTTTCTTATTTCTTTTCATTTACATACAAATTCACTTTCCCTGTTGCGGGCACAATTGTAATAATATATCTTCCTTTGTTTGTGCCATCAATCATTATAGAACCCCCAAGTCTTGGCGCGCCAGATTTTGTAAAAGTAAAAGTATTATTTGTAAGTATTTCTAGCGTTTTTGATACTTTTATAGTCCTCACTTTTTTAGTTCCGTTTTCAAAGTAAGTGATAATTATATTATTATCACTGAATAATTCGATAGTAACCTCATCATTTGTGGCTATCGCTTTTTTTCTGCAAAAATTTATTTTGCTAACAATATCATTTATTGACATTTTTTCTTCGTATTTTTTATATGCATTAAATCCAACTACAATAATTCCAGATAATATTGATATCACTAGTAGCACAATAATCATTTCTAAAAGTGTAAAAGCTCTATTGTTTCTTGAATATTTCATAAGGCTCTTTCGTGTTTATTAAATATGATGGATAATATTTAAATTCATCAACTTTTAAATGATTAAGTCTCAAAAATTCGTCCATCGGAAAATCATTGTAATTTTTTAAAAAATCTTCATAACTATTAATGTTAAAGCTTGGAACTGAATAAATTTTCTTTTCAAACTTTCTATCTTTAATATCTTCTTCAAAAAAAGATATATTCCCATTCCCTATCGAAAAATGGGCTTCTTTATTCTTTTCAAGCTCTAAACTAAATCCTAAAATAAAAATTGGATAGTTGTTATTTGACAAATCAAAACTAATATATCCATCATATATATTGCCATTGATTTCAATTTTGTCCTCATGAGAATCAATCAAGATTAAATTTATTTTAGGAGTTAAACTGCCTAAATCATTTACATTAAATCTAAGCTCCCCATTATCTTGCCATATAATTCTTGTATATTTATCAAAGAAAACTCCTAATTTACCAAGTTCATTTGAGTTATTAATTGTATTAACCACAAGCATTTTTTCATCACCTACAAAAAAATAATTGGTATAATAACTAATCCCTTCTGTATAAGGCACAAATTGCAAACTTTCATCGGACATTGAAACAAATTTATAATCAATTCTCTTTTCTTCATAAGTTTCCACAGCTTTTTGAGTACTTTCAAACTCTTTTGACTCTTCTTCCATGCTCTCATCGTTTTCAACTGCTACTTTTAATTCTTCATTTTCATTAGTTGAAGCAATATTTTCGGTGTTATCTATTTCAATATCTTTAAATCCAAATTGCTGATTCATAACATACAAATTGTTAGTTTCAAGCGAATATTTATCGTTCAGTTTTTTCAAGTGAACTCTAAACAAATTATGATTTAATTCATTGCTAATATCATTAAGTTTATTTAAATCTATAAACTCAAGATTTGAATTTATAATGTATGGATAAATTGAGCCTTCATAATCCATCATCTCATGATTTATATGCCCATAATCAAAGTTTTTTTCTATTAATTGCATTGTAAATTCATCTATATACTCATCATATGCATTTATCTCGGACTCCAAATTAAAGGAATTTTCGACATTTTTAATATCGTTATTGCTTTTCTCTAATTCTGAAATTTGAGATTTCTTTGTGTCTATAGTGTTTTTTATATGCTTAATTTCCTTATTTTGTTCTCTAATAAAAACGCTATATAAAACTATAGTGCCAATTGCTAAAAATGTACATATAAACAAATTAATAGCAGTTTTATTGTCAATATTTCTATTAAAATCAATCATTTTGCACCTTCAACTCATAAATAAACTTATCGCCTTGAGGTATTTTTTTTAATATTGTATAGTCTTTTAAAATCAAATCATCATCTGCAATTATAGAAGCAACTAAGTCGCCATTATCATAAGTAATTTCATAAATTTGACCATAATTTTTAAGCTCTTTAATAAGCCCGGAAAAATCGTCGAAATCTAGAAAATTTTTTTCACTTAAAAGAATTTCATACTCAGCTTTCTGATTTTCAAAAGCTCCAAATTTGTCTTTAAGCTCAATGTTTTTTTGAACCAGTATTTCATAACTTTTGGAAAATTTCTGTAAATTATCACTTAATATATCTATTGTTTTTTTGTTGCTGAAATAAGAATTTATCAAAAATGCGAAACAAACTGACAGAATGAAAGCTGGGACATATTTAAAAATACTTGTTTTGTCTTTCTTTTTTTCTTCTGAATTGTTGAAAATAAGGTCTACATCTTCGTCATAAGTTTTTTCAATGTAAAGTAATAAATTTGTATTTATAATATTGTTAAAAGCTAGGGTGTCCAAGTAGTCTTCAATAATTTCACTTTTGTCTTCAGAACCAAAAATTGCAAAATCGGAATTTTCTGTAACTTTTAAACTTGTTCTGACTCTTCCCATAGATGATAATAAGAATCCCAAATCTTCAGTTTCATCATTTACTGATTTAGGTTTATAATCTTCTCTGTTTTTCTCGAAATAATAAAAACTGTCAAATTCTCCTGACTTAAAAATATAATAAAAATATAAGTCATTTGAAAAAAACATATAAACTCCGGTTTTATCATTCTTTTTGGAATATTTAGCAAAAATTTCAATCAAATCACAAAGTACTACATTCTTTTCCATGTCTTTAATTGCTTGGTTTAGTATAATATAATTATATCTGCATTTCATAGCAACAAGATTTGAGCCATCTAAATGTAGAACTCTTCCCGCATAATTTTCAGAAAATGCATTTTTGTATAAATAATTATCTATGTTTTCAAAACTTTTGAACTCATTTAACTCTTCATTTTCTTCATTTGACTTTGCATAAAAATAACTGCTCTTTGGATCTACATAGAACAAATAATATTTTTTTCTATTTTTAATTCTTAAAACCTTATTTAATTGTGGCGCTAAAAAATCTACTCTAAAATATCCATCATTGTCAACAAATGGCTCTGGTGGATAATACTTTTTAAACTCTTCATCAAAATAGTATATAAAATTGTTTGTAAGTAAAACTATATCCTCTTTTTTCATAGAAAACTCCTTAGTATAGTAATAAACTCAGCAGCAAAGTACGCCGGGAACATAGGTATATTTTTATTATAACACTTTTTAATAAATATTCCCAAAATTAAAGCAATAAAAAGATGAGAAAACCAAAATAAAATAAAATCATCTAAATTCAAACTAATTAATTGTAATGCAACAAATATAATATCTCCTTCTCCAACCCAATCTCTTGCCTTATGAAATGCAAAATATACAAATAAAAGGATCAGTGCAACAAAAACTCTTGCACGTAATCCTTCTATTTCTTGATTTGCAACATTTATTATTAAAGATAAAAATTGTAAAAATGCTACGATAGCTAAATTATAACTACTTACAGTATTTGTTTTATAATCTTCTATTGCAAGATTGTAAAGTGATAAAGCTATTATAATTCTAATTAAAATGTACATCTGAAATTATTTATTTTCACTATCATGTGTATTATCTTTAGGAAGCCCAATCTTGTCGGTGCCATTAGAAACAATTACATGATTTTTATCAAATGTTACTTCGTATTTTAGATTAGTTTTTGGACTCTTAAATTCGTTTTCATCTGAGTCTTTCAAGTTTTTAATATCCAAATAACCCTCTTCGACTAAAGTTTTTACTTCCAAGATTTGTTTGTTATTTTGGCTATTAATTATCCCAGGATTTTCCGCTAAATATAACGTTGCTGCTTCTTTTATAGCTAACATATTTAACTCATCAGATTTGTTCTTAGCAGAATCTGCGAATTTATTCATACTTGGCAATGCCACAAGTAAAAAAATTGAAATAACAACCAATACAATTATGATTTCTAAAAGCGTAAATGCTTTTAATTTTTCTTTCTTATATTTCATAAATACCTCACTTATATCTATTTATTACACTTTGACAAATCGCTTTGTAAAAACAATGATAATACTCCTTGTCCACATATTTTTTAAATAAATTTGTAAACCTTATGTAGATTTGAAACATTTCATCTTCTGTTAAGTAGCTTTCTTCCGGCACAATACCGTCTTCTGTAATAATAAACTGAGTTGCTAAATAAGCATTTAAATTCATGACAAAAGGTTTTAATTTATCTCTAAAAAAAGTATTAAGCATCTCTTCTTTTTCATTTGCTATTGAATCATCTTTGCTAATTTTTAACCCCAATTTTTTTTTCAAAACCGGAATTCTCTTATCCACATATCTAATATCATAAAAGCTTCTTAAATAATGCATCTCGCTAATATTATAATGTTCAAGAGCAATCTGTTCTAATTCATTCATAGTTTTCACATCAAATGAAGCTTTTCTATAAGAATAAAAGTTTACATAAAAATCTAATGTATTAACATCTTCGTGAAGCATATGGCAAATATTAGAAACACTCATTTCACATAGACCAAATTCATTTAACAAAGCTTTAATGTCTTTTAACAAGAATAAGTAAATATTGTACTCCACTCTAGAACCATTTGCAACAGATTTCATGTTGTATAAATCGACACAAGCTTCTAACTTATTCAATTTTTTTGTGCTGACATTAACTAAGTTATTTGAATAAACTTGAGAAATCTCGTTGTCGTATGAGTACATGATAACCTCCGATTTATCTTCCTGAGATATATTATACCAAAAAAAACCGAAAAATTATTGCTAAAGTAGTTGTATCTTTATTACAAAAAATTAATATTCTACTTAAACTGTGCAGTCACTCACTCTCCTTAATTATTAAATATATTTAATAATTATTACAATCGCTTAATAAAATTAAATAGGCTTGCAAGAAGCCTATTTGGTAACACTTAATCTATTTATAGCTTTTTTCAAGGCAATTTCTGCTCTTAAACTATCTCCTTCATTGGATTCAAGTCTTTTTAAAGCTCTTTCTTTTGCTCTTAATGCTCTATTCTTATCAATTTCCTCCGGCCACTCAATTGCATTTGCAACTACTGTGACTTTATTATTTCTAACGTCAATATATCCACCACCTATAACAGCGAATTTTTCTTTTCCATCAGATTGAATTCTAATTTTATCAATTGCAAGTTGTGTAACAAAAGAAGCCATGTTAGGCAACACTGCAAATTCACCGCAAACGCCTTTAGTAATGATCTCGTCTACTTTGCCTTCGTAAAATAATTTATCTGGAGAAACAATTTTCAAATAAAATTGCATAACTATGCCTTCATTTTTGAAGCTTTTTCGACTGCTTCTTCTATCGTGCCCACGAATAAAAATGCACTTTCTGGCAAATCATCGTGTTTACCATCAAGAATTTCTTCAAAGCCTTTGATAGTCTCTGAAAGTGGTACATATTTACCCTCAATACCGGTAAATTGTTCAGCAACACTAAAAGGTTGAGATAAGAATCTTTGAATTCTTCTTGCACGTGCAACAGTAACTTTATCTTCATCTGAAAGTTCATCCATACCTAAAATTGCAATGATATCTTGCAATTCTTTATACCTTTGTAGAATTTCTTGTACTCTTCTGGCTACATTATAATGCCTTTCTCCAACTACATTTGGATCCAAAATTCTAGATGTAGAATCAAGTGGGTCAACAGCTGGATAAATTCCAAGTTCAGAAATTGATCTAGATAAAACGGTTGTTGCGTCCAAGTGAGCAAAAGTTGTTGCCGGAGCAGGGTCTGTTAAGTCGTCAGCAGGAACATAAACTGCTTGAACTGATGTAATAGAACCTTTTTTTGTGGAAGTAATTCTTTCTTGCAATTGTCCCATTTCGGTAGCCAGTGTTGGTTGATAGCCAACAGCAGATGGAATACGTCCAAGTAAAGCTGAAACTTCGGATCCGGCTTGAGTAAATCTAAATATATTATCAATAAATAAAAGCACATCTTGCTTCTTTTCATCTCTAAAATACTCAGCCATTGTTAGTGCGGAAAGAGCTACTCTCATACGAGCTCCAGGTGGCTCATTCATTTGTCCAAAAATTAAAGCTGTTTTATCGATAACGCCTGATTCTTTCATTTCATAATAAAGATCGTTACCCTCTCTAGTCCTTTCTCCAACACCAGCAAATACTGACAATCCACCATGTTCTGTTGCTATATTGTTAATCAATTCTTGAATTAAAACTGTCTTTCCAACACCAGCGCCTCCAAATAATCCGATCTTTCCACCCTTTGAATATGGAGCTATAAGGTCAATAACTTTAATACCAGTTTCAAAAATTTCTTTTGATGGAATTTGATCTTCAAAAGCTGGTGGTTCTCTATGAATAGGCAAAGTAGGAGTATCTTTTAAAGGTGCTTCATTATCAATTGTTTCTCCTAAAACATTAAATAATCTCCCCAAAGTTTTATCACCTACTGGTACCGTAATAGGAGCACCAGTGTCAACTGCTTTCATTCCTCTCACAAGTCCATCTGTTGAACTCATAGCGATGCATCTAGCGACGTCATCACCAATATGTTGGGAAACTTCGGCAATTACATAATCGTCATTATTTTCAATTTTTATGGCATTTAAAAGATTTGGCATTTTTTCGGTAAACTTAATATCGAGTACCGGCCCGATAATTTGATTTAAATATCCAATATTCTCTTTCATTTGTCCCCCTTATTTTAAAGCCTCAGCGCCACTTACAATTTCTGTCAATTCTTGAGTAATGCTTGCTTGTCTTGCTCTATTATATTTCATGCTGAGAGAATCAATCATTTCATCAGCATTTTCTGTAGCATTCTTCATAGCTTGCATTCTAGATGCTTGCTCGCTTGAAGAGCTTTCAATAAGAGCTGCATATATTGAAATTGCAACATATTCTTCAACTAAATAATCAAGCATAACCTCAGGTGACGGTTCAAAAGTGATTAGTGTATTCACATTTGATTCATCCTCTTCCTCAAAATCAGAAAAATCTGCCGGAAGAAGTCTTTGTATTGTTGGTAGTTGAGATAATGCGCTTTGGAATTTAGTATATATGATTTCAACTTGGTCTATAGACTTTTTCTTGTATAAATCTAACACTATATCTGCTATGTGTTTAGCATCATAAAAAGTAAAATCTTCGCTCAAACCATAAAATTTATCAACTATATCATATCCACGCTTGTTAAAATGTTCATTTACCTTTGATCCAACAGTTATAACATAATCCTCGTCTGAAACGATCTGTTCTTCTGCAAATCTAATCAAATTCGAAGTATATCCACCAGCAAGCCCCCTATCTCCGGATATAATAATATAAAGTCTGGATTTGGTTTCTCTTACCACTGTGAGTGGAGTTTTCGTAAAATTTGTGTAAGATAAAAGTTCACGAATATTGTCAATAACTGTAGTGTAATAAGGTCTAGAAGATTCAAGCCTCAAACGAGTCTTTCTCATTTTTGAGGTTGAAACTAATTCCATTGCATTTGTGATCTGTCTAATACTAGAAACAGAATTAATTCTTCTTTTTATATCCTTCATTTGTTCAGCCATAACATACCTCTAAAATTTATAATTATTTTTAAATTCTGTAATAGCTTCAACCAATTTTTCAGTTATTTCCTCATTTAACTCTTGTTTTTTATTTAGTTCATCAATTAAATCTTTATGATTATTGTGCACATACTCAATTAGTTCCTTTTCAAATTGAGAAACATTATCGAGCTCAACATCTGATAAATAACCCTTTGTAACTGCAAACAAAGAAATTACTTGGTCAGTTACACTCATAGGGCTATATTGAGCTTGATTTAAAACAGCCAAAATCCTTTGACCGTGATTCAAACGATTTTGTGTGTCTTGATCTAGTTCAGAACCAAATTGTGCGAAAGATTTCAATTCTCTATATTGTGCAAGTTCTAGTTTAATACCCCCAGAAACTTTTTTCATCGCTTTATTTTGTGCCGCACCACCTACACGAGATACTGACAAACCTGAGTTAACAGCAGGCCTTTGTCCTGAGAAGAAAAGTTCAGTTTCAAGAAATATTTGTCCATCAGTAATAGAAATAACATTTGTAGGAATATATGCTGAAATATCTCCTGCTTGTGTTTCAATAATTGGTAATGCAGTAATTGAGCCCCCGCCATATTCTTTATCAAGTCTTGCAGCTCTTTCAAGTAACTTTGAGTGTTGATAGAATATATCTCCAGGGAAAGCTTCTCTTCCAGGTGGACGTCTCAACAATAGTGACATTGATCTATATGCAACAGCGTGTTTTGACAAGTCATCATAAACAATTAACACGTCTTTCCCTTGATGCATAAATTCTTCTGCCATAGCAACACCAGAATATGGTGCAATATATTGTAGTGGAGCTAGTTCACTAGCACTTGCATTAACTACGATTGTGTATTCCATTGCACTAAATTTTTCAAATGTATCTACAATACCTGCAACTGTTGACATCTTTTGTCCAATTGCTACATATATACAAATAACATCTTGATTCTTTTGATTTATAATTGTATCCACTGCAATCGCAGTTTTACCAGTTTGTCTATCCCCGATTATAAGTTCACGTTGACCTCTACCAATAGGAATAATTGAGTCAATAGTTTTTATGCCAGTCTGTAGTGGCACATTAACACTCTTTCTCTCAATAACTCCAGGTGCTTTTTGTTCAATAGGTCTGTATTTATCAGTCTTGATTTCCCCCTTGCCGTCAATTGGTTGTCCGAGTGCATTTACAACACGTCCAATCAATTGTTCTCCTACCGGAACTTCTACGATTCTACCAGTTCTCTTAACCTTAGTACCTTCCCTTAGTTCAGTATCGCTACCAAGCAATACACAACCAACATTGTCCTCTTCGAGATTTTGTGCCATAGCATAAACGCCATTTTCGAATTGTAATAGTTCCCCAGCCATGCAATTGTCTAGACCATAAATTCTTGCTATCCCGTCACCGACTTCAATAATTGTACCAACTTCAGAGGTGGAAATATCATCAGAATATCTTTCAATCATTTTTTTGATTACAGAAGTAATTTCTTCTGGTTTAAGATCCATTAACCATTCACCTCAATTCTATTTTTTAATTTTTGCTCTAATCTATCATAAGAACCTTTGAGTGATAAATCGATTTCTTCACCTTCAACGTAAATTCTAATGCCCATTATAAGATCTTTATTTACTATTTCTTTGATAATTGCATCTTTACTAAATTTTTCGTTGATAATCGATTTAATTTTTCCTTTTTGTTCATTATTTAAAGGTTCTGCTGTTTCTACTTTTATAACAACCATTTTTTTATCTTCAAAATATAATTTCGAAAATTCATTATAAGAGTCGATATAATAGCTCTCTCTTCTTTTATCAATCATGATTTTTATATAATTTGCGAATAGTATTGATTTTTTAAATTGCAGATTATTAATAAGCTCTTTCTTTTCGTCTCTAGAAAAGATAGGATTTTTTAAAAAACTTTCCAGTTCTTTGTTGTTTTTAAGTATATCAATAAATTTGCTAAATTCCTCAAACACTAAATCCAATTCATCATGTTCTTTGCACGCTAAAAAAAGGCTTTCCGCGTAAGTTAATCCTACCCTTGACATTTTGTATCCTTCAAACTATTCAACTTTTTATCAGTGAATTCTTTTGCTTTCTTTGCATCCACATCTGATGCTGAAACTTCTTTAGCTACATTAATTGCAATATCAACAATTTCGTCTTTTAAACTAGACATAGCTTTTTGTCTCATTGAAATTGAATCATCTTCTGCTTTTTGTAAAATCTTTTCTTTTTCTTTTTGAGCTTCATTTCTAGCTTCTGATAATATAACCTCCGAATCTTTTCTAGCCTTAGACAAAATATTTCTAGCTACATCCTTAGATTCTGAAAGTTTTTCTTCCAATTCTGACTTCAGAGCTGTTGATTCATTTAATTTTTTTTCAGATTCGCGCAAATTGTTTTCGATATAATCTTGTCTTTTTTTCAAGAATTCATAAACCGGTTTGAATAACAAATGCTTTAAAATAATATATAAAACCAAAAGTGTCGCAATTGAAATTGTAAAATTGAGAAGATCAGGCAAAACATTAACAACAATGTTCATTTGCTTCTCCTAAAATCTATAGTCCTGCCAATAATGGTCTAACAAATAACATAATCAAAGAAATAACAAGTGAGTAAATACCAGTTGTTTCAGCTACAGCTTGTCCAAGTAACATAACTTGCATAATATCTGATTTTGCTTCAGGTTGTCTACCTACAGCTTCAGCTGCTTTACCCGCTGCAAAACCCTGACCAATACCAGGTCCAAGACCCGCGATCATTGCAATACCAATACCGATTGCTGAGCAACCTAATACAAAAGCTTCATTAGAAATATTCATAAAAATCTCCTTTCAACTAGTCTTCTTCAGGGAATGTATTACCAACAAATGCCATTGTTAGCATCACAAATATAAATGCTTGTAATAATCCTGAGAATACATCAAAATAAATATGCAATACAGCACTTATAGGAACTAAAAAGTTGCTAATATGTGCAAGTACAGAGTGTACCAAATCCATAATAATTACGCCGCTTAATATATTACCAAACAGACGAAATGACAATGAAATTGGCGTTGCTATCTCCCCGATAATATTCATCGGGAGGAAAAGAGGAAAAGGATACAAAAAACCTTTTAAATAATTGCCAAAACCATTAGCTATAATGTTTGTGCCTTGAATCAAGAAAAAGGTGATAATTGCGAGTGCAAAAGTCACATTATAATCACTTGTTGGTGGAGTTAATCCTATTAAACCCCATAGATTACAGACAATCAAATAGATGAAAAGCGTAGTCATATATGGTGCATAAGCTTGATGACCCTCTCCCATTGTTTGGTCTACAAACTTATTTACCCATGTAACAAAAATCTCAACTAAATGCATTACTCCAGTTGGTTTCTTCTTGTAATCGGCTTTTTTGAATTTCGAGCCCATTATAGCGCCAAAAATAGCCAAGACTATAGCCACTACAACGCCTTGAAAAACAGAGTCATGTATAAAATACTCTTTGCCGGATGATAAAGTAAAGTAAATACCTTTTTCCACTTTAAACCCCCTTTCCAAATTTTTTAACTTAAAATCCGTTAACGCCTATATTATACACTAAACAATGTATAAAAACAAGCCTTTATTATATTTCCCTTTAATCCTTATATATATTTTTAAATAAATTTTACAAAAAAAACTCTAAAATTAATTAGAGTTTTTTATAAAAATTATTTTTTTATTTCATTGTAGCATAAATTACAGCTTTAATTGTATGCATTCTGTTTTCTGCTTCTTCGAAAACCTTACTTCTACTGCTTTCAAAAATTTCATTTGTAACTTCCATTTCTTTTAATCCGAATTTTTCGTAGATATCTTGACCAATTGTTGTGTGTAGGTCATGGAAGCTTGGTAAACAGTGCATGAAAATGGCATGTTCATCAGCATTAGCAAATGCTTCTTTGTTTACTTGGTATTTCTTTAGAAGATTGATTCTTTCTTCCCAAACTTCATCAGGTTCACCCATAGATACCCAAATATCTGTGTATAATACGTGAGCTCCAGTTGTTCCTTCTTTAACATCTTCTGTTAAAGTAATCTTTGAACCTGTTTCTGAAGCGATTTTTTTAGCTTCTTCAACTAAGTCTTCTGCCGGGAATAAGTGGCTTGGTGCGCAAGCTGTGAAGTTTACACCCATCTTTGCGCATACTATCATGAGTGAATTCGCAACGTTGTTTCTTGCATCTCCCATGTATGTGAAATTTAATCCTTTTAAGCGACCAAAGTGTTCTTCAATTGTTAATATGTCAGCAAGCATTTGTGTTGGGTGGAACATATCTGTAAGTCCATTATATACTGGAACTCCACTGTAGTCAGCAAGTGTTTGTACTAATTCTTGTGAGAAACCTCTGTATTCAATACAGTCGTATAATCTCCCCAAAACTCTTGCAGTGTCTTCGATAGATTCTTTTTTACCCATTTGTGATGAACCTGGATCTAGATATGTTACTCCCATACCTAAGTCATATCCTGCAACTTCAAATGAACAACGAGTTCTTGTAGATGTTTTTTCGAAAAGTAAAACCATGTTTTTCCCTTCTAAATATTTATGTGGAACTCCTGCTCTCTTCATGTCTTTGAAATTTTTACTTAAATCGAGTAAGTATCTGATTTCTTCTGTAGTATAATCCAATAATTTCAAAAAAGATCTGCCTCTTAAGTTTACGCCCATAATAATTCTCCTTAAAAAAATTAACAAAAAGCAAAATGCTATGTTTATATTTATTCTAATAAATGGTATAATGAATTACTGGACATTTTTATATGAAAGGAGTGTATATTCTTCCAAAATGTTTAAAGAACAAATTAATGATTTACAATCGAACGATTTAAATCCAATTGATCCAACTTATATTGCTGATATTGAATATGAAAATATAATCGGTCACACAAAGCCAATCCTTCACCAAAATTCCAGATTTATTTTCGTTGCTGAAGGATCTGGGCAAATTCGAGTTAATAATTCAGAATTTCCTTTAGAAAAGTATTCTCTTATATCAGTTGCGCCGTGGATGACAACTGAAATAACAGAAGTTAGAGAAAAAATAATCATATATATTTTTAAATATTCTTTTGATTTATTTAAAAGAAACCTTTTTGATTTGTATGAAAATCGAGATATGATAAATTATATTTCACGAGCTTTGTATGAAAATAATGTGAGTCATAACCAAAAAGGACTTATTCATTCTTTTAGAAAAGCTTTTGAAATTTCATGCAATATAGATAATATACCAAAAAACATTATTAATTCTCTGTATCTATCGTATTTACTTGAAATTGCATCGTTTCATTCACTGTATTTTGAAAATAATACAATTGATTTAAAAACTAAGCCTGAAATAATAAATTATATTTATAATAATTCTGACAAAAAAATTACTTTAAACGAGCTATCTAAAGTGTTTTTCATGTCAAACAGCAATATTTCAAGGTATATTTATAAACAAACAAATCTCACGTTCTCAGAGCTCTTAAACGAAATTAGAATTACTAAGGCAACAGAACTTTTAATTCATACAAATCTAAATATCAGTGAAATTTCTACAATTTTAGGTTTTTCCAATAAAAGTCATTTTATTAAGAGCTTTAAAAATCTTAAAGATATGACTCCTACTCAGTTTCGTTCACTTTATAAAGGAAAAAAAATTAAAAATGACGAACTTTTAAATGCATCAATCGTGGAATATATTTATTCAAATTGTACTAATAATCTAACTCTCTCTGAGGTTAGCATTGAATTTAACATGAGTCCAGTGCAAATAAATAAAAATTTAAAAATGATTGTGGGAAAAACGTTTGCAGAACTACTAAATTATGCTAGAATAAATAAGGCATGCAAAATTATGCTCTCCACTGATGAAAGTATCACAAATATTGCTTTTGATGTTGGATATAACACCTTTAAAACTTTTTATAGAAACTTTGTTAAAATTAAAAAATTTACCCCAAAAGAGTTTAGAAGTACAATTGAAATGGAAAAAAATAAGGAGAACTAATATGAAAAATTTAAAATATTTTACACTAGTATTGCAACTTGGTCTAAATATAATGAGCGGTATTTTAGCCGGGCTCGTAATTGGAATACTTTTAGATAAATGGTTACACACAAACAAGGTTTTTACCCTCATTTTCCTAATAATTGGAATTATGAGTAGTGCAAATCAAACTTATAGATACTTCGCAAAGCTTACTGCAAAGAAGACAAATAAGGATAGCAAGGATAAAAAAGATGACTGATTTTATAAAAAAATATATAATAATATCCTATATAATTTGTATTCCAATCGCAATTGTGATGTTTTTTTTCAAAGATTGGAAAGCACTTATTTTAAGTTTACTTTTTTCTACCACAATTCGAAACCTTTTATTTTGGGCTTCAGCCTACGAACTCAATAAAATACTTGAAAAAGATCCAAAAAAAGCAAAAGTATCCGGTTTTTTTGGATACTTTAAAAGATATTTGTTTTACGGCTTAACTATTGCAGTTTCAGCTAAAAATCCGCACCTAAACATTTATGGTTCAGCTATAGGGCTTATCACTCTTAGTCTTGCAATTAAAATTAGTAATTATATTGAAATTAATAAAAATATGAAAACAGTAAATAAATCAAATAAGATCGCAGATGAGCTTAAAGAGTAAAACTTTTGGCTCGTTTTTTTTAGTTTTCAAAACAAAGTCAGCTTCAATACATTTCTCGAGAGAATAAGACAATTTTTTTAGATCATAATATTTTAAAGTACTTATTATTTTATTGTATTCAAATTTAGAAATTTGGATCATTCTCATAATATCGTAGTCAGTATAGTTTTGTCTCTTGTAACTATAAATTTTTATTGCATTTTGATAATAGCGAGAAATCATATATAAAATCTTGATTGGCTCCTCCCCTTTTAAAAATAAATTGTTGAGTTCGTAAATTCCCTTATCTCTATTTCTATCTATAATTGCGTCTATTAAATCAAAAATGCTAACTCTTATGCTCTTATTTACAAGTGATTTTACAATATCCACGGTTATTTCATTATCTGTAATGTTTATAAGTTTAAAGATTTCATTTTCCACTTTATACAGCGAATTAAAATCAGAATTATTCCCATAGTTTAAATAATCAAAAAAAAGATTTAGTGCATCATTTGTTATCGTTTTGTTTCCACCATTCACCTTTTTTATTATCCAATTTTTTAAAACAGAATTGCTCACCATCTCAAACTCAACAATTCTGTCATATTTTTTTAAAATTTTATAGATTGCAAGATTTCTATTTGCTTTATCTGGAGAAGAATACAAAAGAAGTATATAAGTATCTTTCATTCTTTCCAATTCTTCATAATTTTTTGAAAGCTCTAAGCTAAGATTACTCCATTCTTTTAGAACAATTAATCTTTTCTTAGCCATAAAAGGCAGTCTAATAATTTCATCTTGTAAATTTTTATAGCTTAAATCCACAGCCTCTCTTTCAAAAATGTTAAATTCTCTAATGTTTTCATCATGATAAAAAGTATTTTTAATTGAATTTATAGTATTTTTTGCAAGATATTCCTCCGGACCTTCAAAAATATAAATTCCATTAATTGCTTTCTTTTTTAATTTATCTAAAAATTTAATATAGTCCATCGTTTTTCATCCCTTTCTTTAATACAAAACAAGTTGCCACAAGCAAAATTATAAAAAGCGACATACTTAGATAGCCGTTATATCCATTAAAAGTGTAAATTTCCAGTGTGTCCGGATAAAAAGTGATAAGTCCATCTCTATCAGTTCTAAACACTTGAGAATTTTCTTCAAGCCTTTTTAGTATCTCATTATTTGGATGACCGTACACATTGTTCCTGCCGACGCTTATCACAGAATATTTCGGCGAAACTTTTTTCACAAATTCTTCAGTTGTGCCGGATTTGCTGCCATGATGAGCAACTTTTAAAATATACGAACGAATGTTATTATTCATTAGGTTCTTTTCACCTTCTTTTTCAATATCGCCGGTATATAGCACATAATTTATTTTGTTTTTATTTAATGTAAACACAAATGAAGAGTTATTTTCATCCGATAATTTTTCATATTCGATTGGATTAATATAATATTCATTTCCAAGTGGGATCATTTGTGGTTTTAATATTCCTGTTTCTTTAACTACTTTCATATCTCTGTCTGAAAAATTGCTAAACTTTTCCTTCGGATGGTGATCAGATAAAATATATTTTATATTTATATCTTCCAGATCGCGCAGTGCACCGCAGTGGTCAATGTCAAAATGCGATATAAACACAGCTTCAATGTTTCTAAAACCATTCTTTATTAGATATGGCTCTAAAATATTTTTCGCAACATTGTCCTTATTAGGATTAATCGAACTGCCCCCGGTGTCTACGAGATAGTTTTTTCCGTTTATGTGAAGAAGTGATGAATCCCCCTGCCCTACATCTAAAAACTGTACAAAATCCTTATCTCTTGTAAAAGATACAGCAATAACAAATATTGAACATAGTATTACAAATATTCTCCTAGACTCTTTATAAAAATTTAATCTTAAGTATTCTCTGTTTAGATAAATTAAAAGCGCTGAATAATATAAAATTATTCCAATAATATTTGGACTAGGAAAAATTAAATTTAAATATTTTATAGAGCTTAAGCTAAGTGCGTAATTAATTATATTTGCCATTGTATTTAAAATAAATGCAATAATAGTCGAAACTATAGGCAATTTTGCAACTAAAAACAACAAAAAAGATAAATTTATATAAACTGAAAAAACGGGGACAAAAATCATATTCCAAACAAAAGTTAGGATATTAAATCTATTAAAGAAATATAATACAACGGGAAATGTGGCAATAATAATAGAAATATTTACATTAAGCATTTCTTTAAAAAATGTCTTATTTATAATATTTTTTCTTAGCTCAGGGGCTATAACAAGAATTCCGTAAACACAAATATAACTAAGTAAAAATCCTGCATTAAATAAAAAATAAGGGCTAACAATTAAACTAACTCCAAACGCAATCCAAAATGCATCGAGGCGTGAGGTATTTGGCATATAAATCTTTCCAAGTTCAATAATACTTATCATTATAATTGCTCTCAACAAAGACGGTGGAAAAAAAAGCATTAGTCCGTAAATCCAAATAAAAATACAAGAAATTATTGTTCTTATTTTATGATTTTCTATGAATCCTAATAGTAAAAATATAAATCCATAAATTATTGCCACGTGTAATCCTGATGTGCTAAGAATGTGCGCAAGCCCTAAAAATTGCATTTTATCGTAAATTATACTATCTTCTTTTATTCTTAAAACAACACCACTTGATATGAAAAGAGCATCGTCATTTAAAAGTTTCTTAAACCTATTATAAGTTTCAATTTTC
This sequence comes from Ezakiella sp., assembly GCA_022778715.1. GTDB lineage: Bacteria > Bacillota > Clostridia > Tissierellales > Peptoniphilaceae > Ezakiella. The sequence continues at coordinate 57,826 of JALFRW010000030.1, read as the reverse complement.
AAATTAATGATCGGCTTTAAAAAAGAATTTCCTAGCTTTTTTATATCAGCTTTTATCACTTTACCATTTATTCCCATGCCATTATAATAATCTTTTTCGTTAAAAAGATAAGGCATAGAATTTTCGTTAAATTCTTTGTTCTCTCCTTTATATATAACATAGTCTCCTTCTTCAATCTTGCTGTTTTTGCTAAATATAACTGAGCGTCTAATTGGTCCGTTTATCACATAATATTTATAATTTCCAGATGCTTGATCATTTTTTTCATAAACAATTCCCTTGCTTACTGATTTTGGCATATTAATTTCATATCTTGCAAAAGAATATACAAATATAATAGCGAAAATAAAAGCATATCTAAAAATTAAATTGCATTTGTTTTTGTTATTTTTAAAAAAATACCAAAAAAGTAATGGAGTTAACAACAAAAACTGCTTTAATTTTGAACATAATATAGCAAATACAACAAAAAATAAATAATCCATTTCATCCTCTCTAGACTATATAATATATTATATTACGAAAAATTAAAAGTATATCTTGAAATAAAACTATTTTAAATCTATAATACAAATGGGTGATAATATGGAACACAATGAAGAGGCTAAAATTTTCAAAACTTCTCTTTATGCCGGAGAAATTCTAGTAAAAAGCGGTTCTGAAACATATAGAGCCGAAGAAACAATTAAGCGAATGCTTCATTCCAAAGGTTTTACAAATATCTCCACTTTTGTTTCGCCTTCGGTTATTATTATTGGCGACAACGATGCGGACGGAAATTGTTATATGCGAAACATTGATAAAAGAGGCTCAAATCTAGCAAGAATCGAATATGTAAACGAGATTTCAAGAGGATATGTTCAAAATAAAATTACAACAGATGAAGCTATGGAAAAATTAAAAATTGCAGCAAACACTAGTCCCTATCATTATTGGTCTATGTGCGTCGGCTGCGGACTTGGTTGCGCAGCGTTTTCAATTTTAATTGGGGGAAACTACACAGATTTTATCGCAACGCTTATTACAAGTATTTTGGCACTTCATCTAAACGAAATAATAAATGCTAAGACAAATACAATTTTTCTTGGCAACTTTATTGCGAGTTTTATTGTTGCAATTATTGCTTTTGGTTTTAAAAAAATTGGACTTGGCAGCAGTCTTGAAAGTACAATCGTTGGCTCCGTGCTACCACTTGTACCGGGAGTTGCCTTTACTAGTGGTGTGCGCGATTTTATGAGTGGAGACTTGCTCTCTGGTGCTACAAGATGCATTGAAGCTGTTATGATTGGTATAGCTATCGCATTTGGAGTAGGTGCAAGCCTAACACTTGCTAATACCGTAGGGGTAATGTAATGGTTGAAAATTGGTTATTAGTTATAATTTTAAGTTTTCTTGCGGGCGCAGGCTTTTGTTTATTATTCCAAGTTAATAAAAAGCATATATTCCTAGCCTCCATTTGCTCAGCTACCAGTTGGACACTCTTCCAATATCTTACAAGTGTAGGAATGAACTCTGTGTTTAGCACTTTCGTGTCGGGGTTTATTGTTGGAATCATGACCGAGATATTTGCTAAAATAAAAAAATGCCCGGCAATCAATTTCATAATTATTGGAACAATTCCACTAGTACCCGGACTTAAAGTTTATCAAGGTACACTTAAATTAATAGAAGGCAACACTTTCCCAGGAATTAGCCAAATTTTAGAAGCTGTATTTATAGCAATTGCAATCGCAATATCAATTCTGGTTTCAACATCAATATTTAAAGGTATAAGAGACAAAAAATTTAGGAGGAGTATTAAATTTAAAAATCCAAACGCTCCAAACTAGAGCAAAATTTTAGACCTATGGTGTACATAGGTCTTATTTAGTTAAAATCTAAATTTCTAAAAGTCTTACTACCATCACGATCGCTTGTTCTCTAGAAACACTATCTTTTGGGTTTATTCTATTGTTTTCATCGCCTTCAATAATTCCAAGCGATATTAGTTTATCATAAGCTTTAACGGCCCAGTCAGAAACAGGACTTACGAAAGTAACTTTTGTGTCTTTCCTTGACTTTGTTTCGAGTTTATTTAATAAATTTAAATATCTATAAATTATTACTACCATTGCCTCTTTTGTTAAACTACTTGAACTATTAAAATTATTTTTTCTGTCTCCAGTAATAATACCGAGATTTAATGCATTCGTTACATCCGTATCAGCAGTATCATTGAATGAATAAACCCTATTAATCTTTCTTTTAGCAATATGTGAGTCTAACTTCATAAGCATTTTAATAAATTCTAATCTATTTATGGGTAAGCCGATATCAGCTTTCATTGAATCTTGTAAAATACCCAGATTATTTGCCTTAGTCACATAATTCTTGCTCCAACTTCTGCCTCCGAAAACTTCATTATTATGACCTAAACTAATAGTCTCCGACAAATCGCTGGCTTTGTTTTCACTATTTAAATCATAGGAGTAATACAATTTGATTGTAAGCCGGCTATTAAAAGCATCCATATCATTTAAATTTATAAACGGCTCCATTATATACGAATTAGCATAAATATCTAAAACTATTGGTGATTTACCTTGTTCACTTAAAAATTTCCCATTGTCTATTTTATAATCTATATTAAGTTTTGGATTTTTCAGCACCCCAGTATTAATTGCATTAATAAATGCCTCTGGATTTCTCCAAGAAATCATTATTCTTTTTGGATTTGAAACATCTATCTCTCCATCAACGCTCTTTGGTTTATACTCATTGTGCGCAAAGCCTGTAAAGCTAAAAAAGGGGAGCAAAATCAAAAGCAAAAGAAAAACTTTCTTCACAAAAACACCTACCTTTCTATTCTATGCGTATAATATTTTACTGTGCCATATTCTGTTTGAAATAAACATTCTTTATCACTTATAAAGGCTTTGTACTTCTTTAGTTCTTCGTTTACATAAATCCCAGAAAACAATAATAATAAACCTGTTTTAAAAAAGTTCTTCTTGCCAATAAGTGGTTCAAGTACACTGTTTGGCATAATAATATAAATTGCAAACAATGCCAAAATAAAATACACCCTATTGTCGATATCGGTATAATAATCGTTCTTTATGTCATATAGTAGCATTCCTAAAGTATCCAAGTCCTTAGTTAAATCTAAATGAAATTTTTCAAATAAACTTTTTACTTTTATATTATCAGTGTATATTGACAAATTAAGCAAATCACTATCCGAAATTTTACTTAATATTTTTTTTAAATCTTTTTCACTAAACATCTCCAAACCCTCCTAGAGTATTATACTTCATTTTTAAATATAATTCAAACAAAAAACTCAGCAACATTGTTGCTGAGTGACTATTACTATTTTACTGATTCTACTAATTGTTTAAATCCTTGTGGATCATTTATTGCCATTTCAGATAAAATTTTTCTATTAATATCAATATTATTAACTTTTAAAGCATTGATAAATCTAGAATAACTCATGCCGTAAGGTCTAACAGCAGCATTGATACGAGCAATCCATAAACGTCTGAAGTCTCTTTTTCTTTGCTTACGACCTATAAATGCATAATTATGGCTCTTCATTACAGCTTGGTTAGCTGTTCTATATAATTTGGATTTAGAACCATAATAACCTTTAGCTTGTTTTAATACTTTTTTAGTCTTTTTTCTACCATTTACACTTCTTTTAACTCTAGCCATCTTAACCCTCCTTACGGAATCATTTGTCCTATTCTCTTCATATCTGACTTGCTTACAAGTGTACTCTTTCTCAACCTTCTAATTCTCTTTTGAGATTTTTTACCTGTGATATGACTCTTATACGCTTTATATCTTTTTAATTGACCACTTCCTGTTCTTCTAAATCTCTTAGCACTAGCTCTGTGTGTTTTAATTTTTGGCATAAAATCCTCCTTATTTTAATTTTGGTGCTACATACATCACCATATTTCTACCTTCAAGCTTTGCAGGTTTATCGATCTGAGCATAATCCGAAATCAAACCAAAAAACTCATCCAAAACCTCATTTCCATGTTCCAAATGTCCCATTTGACGGCCTCTAAATCTTACCGACACTTTAACCTTATCGCCATCTTTCAAAAATTTAATAGCTTGAGTACTCTTAACATTTAAATCGTGTTCCTCAATGGTAGGAGACATTTTAATCTCTTTAACTCTAATAATCTTTTGATTCTTCTTAGCTTCCTTATCTTTCTTTTGTAATTCATAGCGATACTTGCCGTAGTCCATAATCTTACATACTGGTGGTACAGCTTGTGGCGCCACTTTTACTAAATCTAGATTAGCATTATATGCAACATCTAAAGCTTTGTCTAAATCCACGACTCCGAGTTGATTTCCCTCATGGTCGATAAGTCTAACTTTTGCGTCAGTAATTTGTTCGTTGATATCTAGCTCTTTAATCTTAAAACCTCCTTAAATATAATAGAAAAGAGCCCAAAAAGGGCTCTATAATACAACAAGTAATATAAACTCCAATGCACATTGTGATTGGGTGAGAAGAGCACCTTCTACTTAACAACCACTATGATAACACTAATTTTTCTATTTGTCAAGTGTTTTTCTAAATTTTTATAAAAATCATAAAACTTTTTCTTCTGTTGCAATAGTTAATAATGCTTCTGCATAAATTTTTGCAGATGCTACTAAACTGTCAATTTTAATTCTTTCGTTCTTTTGATGCATTCTATCTTCATCTTCCTTAAATAGCGCACCAAATGCAACACAGTTATCCATAGCTTTTGCATATGTTCCTCCACCGATAACCATCGGTTTAGATTCGTTGTCATTTGTTTGATTACGATATGCTTCCATAAAAATTTTAACAAGTTTACTTTCCGGATCGATATATAATGGATTTTCTCCACCAGTTTGTGTGTAGACGCCGTTAAATTCTTTGCTTGCACCTTCAAGGCCGACTTTGATATCTTCATTTGTAACTCCTGTTAATGGGAATCTCATATTAATAACAACGTCAACTCTATCTGCAAATTTTTCAATCATACCGATGTTAAAATTTAACTTGCCTGATATTTCATCGCTGAAACCAACGCCCATGTCTTCGCCATAATATTTAAATGCCATCTTGTTGTTGTAAAATTTAACAAATTTTGCAAATTCATCATCAGCTTTTATAACGTCTTTTAATCCGGCTAACAGATTTGAAATTGCGTTAATTCCGATCTGTGGAGTTGAACCGTGAGCACTCTTCCCTACTGAGCTAACTTTAACTTTGTCACCCAATTCTTCAAATGTACAATCATTTATCATGTTATTTAGAGCATCTTTGTTAATTTTCGAAGCATCTAAAATAATTTCTGCGTAATCAGGAACCATGTTTGGTGCATTTCCAGCTTTAAATTCTATAACTGCAGAATTTGACAAATCTAACTTTAAACTTAAAGTTCCAGTTGAAATTCCTTTTTCTCCAAAAATAACCGGAAATTCTGCATCTGGGGTAAATCCCATATCTGGCATTTTTTTGTTTTTAACATAATAGTTAATTCCACCCCAATTAGTTTCTTCGTTTGTACCAAGAATTAATCTTATTCCTCTCTTAATTGGAAGGTTTAATTCTTTAATTGCTCTCATTGCATAGTATGCGGCAATTGCAGGACCCTTGTCATCTTGTGTTCCTCTACCCGTTAGATAAACTCCATCATTTTCCATTTTAAATGGGTCTGTATCCCAACCTGAACCAGCCGGCACAACATCAACATGAGCGATAATTCCAACAGTTTCTTCGCCTTGTCCGAATTCAATATCCCCTGCATAATTTTGTAAATTGTCTATTCTAAACCCGTCTCTTTTACCAATTTCCAAGAATTTTAAAAGAGCATCTCTTGCACCCTCTCCAAATGGGGCATCGTCTTTAGGAGCAGCTTCAACAGAATTAATTCCAACGAGCGTTCCTAAATCTTCAATCATTTCATCCTTATGTTCGTCAATCCATGTAAAAACTTTTTCCATATTAAATCCTCTTTTCTTCAATTTCACATTTCAAATCAGCAATGAATTCTGCTAATTCTATTCCATTTTTGTTAATGTTGTTTCTTGTTCTAACTGAAATGTTTTTGTTTTCGCTTTCTTTTTCACCTAAAATTAGCATATAGTTGATTTTCTTTAATTGTGCATCTCTTATCTTTGCACCCATTTGTTCATTTCTTAAGTCTAAATCAACTCTGAATCCAGCTTTTTTTAGTTCTTCATAAACTTCATTTGCATATTTATTTGTCTTTTCTGAAACAGGAATAATTTCAACTTGAACTGGAGCCATCCAAAGAGGAAATTTACCCGCAAAATGTTCTATTAAAATTCCCAGGAATCTTTCAATACTACCAAACATAGCTCTGTGTAGCATTACCGGTCTTTTTCTTTCATTGTTTGCATCCACATATGTCAAATCAAAGTTTATTGGCATTTGCATGTCAAGTTGGATTGTGCCGCATTGCCAATCTCTTCCGATAGCGTCTTGCAAGTGGAAGTCAATCTTTGGACCATAGAATGCTCCGTCGCCCGGATTGATCTTGTATGGCATATTTCTCTTTTCCAACGCAGCTTTAAGTGCTGATTCAGCGTACTCCCAAGTTTCAAGATCTCCCATATAATCAGTAGGTCTTGTTGAAAGTTCAAGTGTATATTTAAAGCCGAATGTGCTATATAAATAATCTGCAAGATCAATCATTTTGAACACTTCGCCTTCAATTTGTTCTGGCAAGCAATATACATGAGCATCGTCTTGTGTAAAGCTTCTAACTCGAAATAATCCGTGCAGTGCTCCTGACAATTCATGTCTATGAACAAGACCAAATTCTGCATATCTCAATGGGAATTCCTTATAAGAGTGCATGTTTGTTTTATATACAATCGTTGAGCCGGGGCAGTTCATAGGCTTAACAGCGTAATCCCCATCGTCAATCTTTGTAAAATACATATTTTCTTTATAGTGATCCCAGTGACCTGATCTGTGCCATAAGTCCTCGTTTAAAATGATTGGTGTTAAAATTTCACCGTATCCTTTTTCTAAAAGTACACCTCTCCACCAGTTTAGAAGTTCATTTCTTACAATCATCCCGTTTGGATGGTAGAATGGGAATCCGGGACCTTCTTCATGGAACGAGAACAAGTCTAAGTCTTTGCCAATCTTTCTGTGATCTCTTAATTTAGCTTCTTCAATCATCTTTAAATAAGCATCTAGTTCACTTTTTTTAGGGAATGTGATACCATAAATTCTTTGAAGCATTTCATTGTTTTCGTCGCCTCTCCAATAAGCACCGGCGATTGATAATAGTTTTACTGCCTTGATCTTAGAAACGTCCTTTAAATGTGGACCACGACAAAGATCGACAAAGTCTCCCAATTTGTAAAATGAAATAACTTCCCCCTCAGGAAAATGTTCTATAAGGTCTACTTTATATTTTTCGTCTAATCCTTTGAAATGTTCGATAGCCTCATCTCTATCCATTTCGTAACGTTCCATTTCATAACCTTGTTTTACGAGTTTAGACATTTCTTCTTCAATTTTTACTAAATCTTCCGGTGTAAATCTATGTGGAGTGTCAAAGTCATAATAAAAACCTTGATCGATTGATGGTCCTATTGCAAACTTTACATCCGGAAACAATCTTTGAATGGCAAATGCCATCAGGTGTGCAGATGTGTGCCAAAAAATTTGTTTACCTTCTTTGTCATCAAATTTCAAAACTTTAAATTCGCCATCTTCGTGAGGAATATCTTGCATGCCCAAAATATTCCCATTTAACGTTGCCCCCACAGCTTCTCTTTGAAGAGATTTTGAAATTTTGCCTATGATATCATAAACTGTTGCTTTTTCATCAAATTCTCTTATGGTTCCGTCTAATAATGCTAATTTTCTCATAGTTTTTTTCTCCTTTCATTTGTAAATACAAAAAAAGACTAACACCCCAAAGGGACGATAGTCTTGTCGTGGTTCCACCCTAATTACTTCTCAAAACCATTAACGTAATGGTGACGGTGCGAAATTTCTTTCGTCTTTAAAAAACGTCGGTACATCCAAAATGATCAATCTCAGCAAAATGATCTCTCTGTTTATTATTGGAATCGTTTCAATACTTAAAATATTCAAGATAAAAATTGGAGGCGACAGCCAGATTTGAACTGGCGAATCAAGGTTTTGCAGACCCATGCCTTACCGCTTGGCTATGTCGCCTTATGGTGCTCCGAGCCGGAATCGAACCAGCCACACGTAGATTTTCAGTCTACTGCTCTACCAACTGAGCTATCGGAGCTAACTCTCACTATTTAAGTATATTATCATAAAATGCATACACTGTCAAGTAGTTTTTAAAGCATTTTTAAAATTTATAAAAAATAATAAACTAGTAAAGTATTGTTCATATAAAGAAATAGAGCGCCTTAAAATAGCGCTCCACTATATTTTATTTAAAGAAGTCAACTCCAGCTTTAAATAAATTTTCAATTTCGATCTTACCGAAGTTCTTGTATGTGTCTGCAGAAACTCTTTCTGAGTGACCCATCTTTCCAAGAATTTTTCCTGATTTATCCATAATTGCTTCAATGCCTTCAGATGAACCGTTTGGATTTACTACATACTTAAATGCAATTTGATTGTTATCAATGAGTTGATCAATAACATCTTGGTTTGCAATAAATCTACCTTCTCCATGTGAAATTGGTACATTGTAAATGGTATCTTTATCAATATATTTGAGCCATGGACTATCTGTCGTGATTGGTTTGGTTGGAATAATCTTTGAAATATGACGACCAATTTCATTGTATGTTAATGTTGGGTCATTTTCTGACAACTTTGTCACCTTCCCGTATGGAAGAAGCCCTGTCTTTATCAAAGCTTGGAAACCGTTGCAAATTCCCAAAATTAGTCCATCATTTCCATTTTCATCTAACAAGTGTTCAATTGCACTTTCAACTTTTTTATTTCTTAGCACATTTGCAATAAATTTTGCACTTCCATCCGGTTCGTCACTCATTGAGAAGCCCCCTGGAATAAATAGGATTTGTGAATTTCTAATTGATTCTGCAAAATCGTCAAGTGATTCTTCTAGCATTTCATTTGTAATATTTCTAATCATCACTTCGCGCACTTCAGCTCCAGCCTTCTCAAATGCCAGTCTAGAATCGTATTCGCTATTTGTTCCCTCAAAAACTGCTATGGTTACTCTTGGTTTATCCACCAGTTTTAAAGATTTCATTCTGCGTACTTTGCTATCATTAAAGCTTAAATCTTTAGTTTCAGTTTCCATTTCTTTTCCATAAACTGGGTCAAGTCCATGCACAAATACATCTTTAATTGTGTAGTAATCAATTTCTTCATAATTTACTATACATTTTTCTGTCCCGGATTTGCCAATTTCTTTAATTCCTTCTACGTTGTCTTTATATTCTACAATCACATCAAGTGGCTTATTATTTAAAAGTTCGTTAGTATTTATGTCGATAACAAATTTAACATCGTTGCCAAAGCTCATCTTTAATAGTGACAATAAGACATTTTCTCTATCTACAACATAAGCTGTTACGATATTACCATTTTCAATTTCTTTTTCTATGAGTTTTAGATTATCTAGAAATTTTTGTTCGTCGATAAATCCATTTTCATCAATATCATTTTGAACAAGTCCTAGTTTATAACAGCCTTTTAACTCAGAAGTTGTAACGTATTTTTTATCTCCGTATGAAACTGCAAAGCTTATAAGTGTTGGTGGAACATGAATATCTTCAAAAGTTCCACTCATTGAGTCTTTACCACCGATTGCCGGTGTTTCAAGAATTGTAGAAGCTTTTAAAGCTCCTAACAGTGCTATAAATGGTTTTTGCCATTTTTCTGGATCTTCACCCAATTTTTCAAAATACTCTTGATATGAGAGCCTTGCTCTTTCATATTTTGCACCAGTTGCAACTAATTTTAACACTGATAATAGAACTGCATAGTAACTTCCAACAAATGGATCTTCGCTGCTTAATTCTGGGATAAATCCAAAACTCATATAACTTACTGTGTTCGTATCATCTGTTTTTGATGGAATCTTTGCAACCATTGAGTTGATAGGTGTTAATTCGTTCTTTCCTCCAAGTGGCATATTAACAGTAGCTCTTCCAACTGAGAAGTCGAAATTTTCAAGCAAGTTTTTCTTGGATGCATTGTTGATTCTGCCAATTGTATACAAAAGATATTTGTTTAATTCATTTGCCTTAACATCGTCAAAATATTTTATATCACTAGCTTTTTTCACTTCTACGACTTGTTCGCGTATTGCACCTGTAGAATTCATAAATTCTCTACTCATATCACAAACAACTACGTCGTTGAAAAACATTCTAACTCTACCTGAGTTAGTTACATCAGCCACATATGTCGCTTCCAGGTTTTCTTCGTTTGCATATCTTAAGAATTCGTTCAAATCTTTTTTAGCAATTACGACAGCCATTCTTTCTTGCGACTCACTAATCGCAATTTCTCTTGGAGAGAGTCCCTTGTATTTTAATGGTACTCTATCTAGATAGATATCCAAACTATCGGCCAGTTCACCAATAGCTACCGAAACTCCACCAGCTCCAAAATCGTTACACTTTTTAATCAAAATTGTTGCTTCCGGGCGTCTCATTAATCTTTGAATTTTTCTTTCTGTTGGTGCATGCCCTTTTTGAACTTCTGCCCCTGACTTTCTAACGCTTTCTATAGTGTGAACTTTAGATGAACCGGTTGCTCCACCTACGCCGTCTCTTCCGGTTCTGCCGCCTAATAAAATTACTACATCACCGTCTTGCGGTTTAATTTTCTTGACATTTTTCTTTGGAGCAGCGCCAATAACTGCACCAACTTCCATTCTCTTTGCTTTGTATCCTGAATGGAAAAGTTCATCCACGTAACCAGTTGCAAGACCAATTTGGTTTCCGTATGAACTATATCCTCTCAAAGCATCTCTAACAATTTTCTTTTGCGAGAGCTTGCCTTCAATATTATAGTCATTTATTGGGTCGCTTGCACCTGTAATTCTCATAGCTTGATATACATATCCTCTGCCTGAAAGTGGGTCTCTTATAGCTCCGCCCAAGCAAGTTTGAGCACCACCAAATGGTTCAATTTCTGTTGGGTGGTTGTGTGTTTCATTTTTAAAGAATAAAAGATATTCTTCTTCTTTTCCATCAACATGTGCCGGAATAATGAGAGTGCAAGCATTGATTTCATCGCTAACTTCAACATCAGAAAGCTTACCTTCTTTTCTCATGAGTTTAGATTGAATTGTGCTCATGTTCATAAGGGAAACTGGCTTTTTGTCTCCAGCTTCTTTTTTCATATCAATATATTTTTCAAAAGCTTCTTTGAGTTTTTTATCTCTAACTTCGTTTGAATCTTCAAAAGAAACTTCTTCTAATTGTGTAAAGAAAGTAGTGTGTCTGCAGTGGTCACTCCAATAAGTGTCTAAAATTGAAATTTCTGTGTCTGTTGGGTCCTTGTCTTCACTCTTACAATAATCTTGAATTGTCTTTAAGTCCGCAACACTCATTGCAAGCGAAAGTTCATCATGGAAACTTTCAAGCTCTGCTTCGCTTAAATCTTTGAATTCTCTGTAATAAACAACTTCATTTGAAAAATGGATATCACTGTTTAAAGTAGATGGAATTTCTAACAAATCTCCTTCTTCTTGGTCCACAGGATTAATCAAAGTCTTTTTAATTTTCTTCAGTTCATCTGCTGTAATATCAGAAATGGAAATAACTTCTTCAACTACACATTTTACTTCTTTATCCGGTAACACGGCTTTAATTGTATCTAATAGACCCTTTTCTCTTTGATCAAATTGACCCGCTTTATATCTAATTACAATTGGATTTTGCATTTCCTTTTGTAGTTCAAGGGCTTCCACTCCGATTGCAATATTGTCAACCGGCGGTTCTCTTAAAATTGTGTCTTTTATAATTTCAATATCAGTATCATCTAAACCTTCAATATCATATCTTCTGTACAATTGTAATGAGTCGAATTCTTTTCCGAACTCTTCTGTCAGTAAATTCTTAATTGAATTTGATGGTACATCAAATTTTTCTTTTTTCCAAACATAAACTCTTTTTACCATTGGTGCAATATCTTTTCTATAAGTAACTCCTTCAAAATTTATTTTCTTTACATCTTTATAAACATTGATTCTAGCAGTATCAAAATTGTCTCCGGCAGCACAAATGCTTAAAACTCTGCCACCATTTGTGTATAACTTACCATCTTGTTCGCTTACTCCACCATAAAAAATCTTTTCATCTTTTATTTTATCCAATCCAAAAATTTCAAACCCTTTTTTGTATTTATCCGGATATCCTCCGCTAGCTAGAACAACATTCACAATTTTTTTATCATTTAGCACTAGCTCTGCATCTTTTAAATTGCCTTCAGTGGTTTTCATCATTATATCAAGTAAATCACTTTCAATGCTCATCATGAGTGCTTGAGTTTCCGGGTCTCCAAATCTGCAATTAATTTCTAAAACTCTCGGACCTGTTTCAGATACAATTAAACCTAAAAACACAATTCCCTTATAGTCTAGCTTTGCTTTCTTCATTGCTTTTATAAAAGGCTTTAAAATTGTTTCTTCAATTTCCTCTTTATATGCAAGTGCTTCAAAGTCTGGTGTAAATGTTCCCATTCCTCCAGTATTGGGTCCAATATTTCCTTCGTAAATTGTCTTGTGATCTCTAACAGGGTTAAACACCTTCAAGGTTTCTCCATCAAAAAAACCAATCAAACTAGTTTCAAACCCCCACAGAAATTCTTCAATTAAAAGCTTCTGCTCGCCAAAAATCTTATTCTCCAAAACATTTTTAATGCCATTTTCTATTTCTGTATCTGTCGAAGCGATTAAAACTCCTTTGCCTGCTGCAAGTCCATCAGCTTTTAGCACAACTTTTCCCTTTAGATTTTCGTCTCTAAGCTTTTTTGCAAATTCAATTGCTGAATCTGATTCAATAAAAGTTTTATAATTTGCAGTTGGTATATTTTCCAGTTGCAAAACTTCTTTTGTAAATTCTTTTGATCCTTCAAGTTTTGCGCATTTTTTGTTTGGCCCAAACACTTTAATTCCTGCTCTTTCAAAAGCATCTGTAATTCCAGCACAAAGTGGCGCTTCCGGCCCAATAATGCAATAATCAATCTTTTCTTTTTCTGCAAAAATAAGTAAACTTGCAACTTCTGTCTCTGGAATATTTTCATTTTGCCCAAGCTTTGAAGTAGCACCATTGCCCGGTGCAAAAAATAGCTCTACCTCGTCTTCCCTTTGAGATTTTATTTTATCGCCAATGGCGTATTCTCTAGCTCCACTACCCACAATTAAAATCTTCATTAAATACTCCTTAAAAACCCAATCTTATCATAAACTTTTGCAAGTGTCTTTTCTGCAATTTCACTTGCTTTTTCACTGCCTTTTTTTGCAACTTCTAATAAATAGTCTTCGTTGTTTAAGTAATCTTTTGTCTTTTCTCTAACTGGTCCTATTGTGGTTTCAAGCGCTTCCGTGACCTCTCTTTTCAAGTATCCATAGTTTTGCCCTTCAAACTTTGCAAAAATTGTATCCATATCTTCATTGTTACAAGCTTTATAAATGTCAAGTAAATTCATAATTCCTGGTTGATCTTCAGAATAATTAATTTCTCCAATTGAATCTGTTACAGCTCTCGAAATCTTTTTTTTCATGACATTATATTCTTCCAAAAGCAATATAAAGGCATTGGGGTTTGGGTCTGATTTGCTCATTTTAACGGTAGGATCCTGCAAACTTTTAATTCTGCTGCCCGACTTATTAATTAGCGGTTCCGGAATTGTAAAAGTGTCTCCATAAATGCTGTTAAATCTTTCAGCAATGTCGCGTGTGATTTCCACATGTTGTTTTTGGTCATCTCCAACCGGTACAAAATCTGTATCATAAAGTAAAATGTCTGAAGCCATTAAAACAGGATAACAATATAATCCCACATTTGCTCTCTCTTCGTTGTCTTTAATTTTAGATTTGAATTGATGCATTCTATTTAATTGTCCCAAATTTGTATAAGTGTGTAAAACCCATCCTAATTCTGCATGTTGTTTAACATGACTATTAACATAAATAATAGATTTGTCCGGATCAAGTCCCGTTGCCAAATAAATTGCCAGCAGCTTTTTGGTCCTTTCTCTTAATAGTTGAGGATTTTGTCTAACGGTGATAGCATGCATATCTGCTACACCAAAAAGACACTTATACTCATCTTGAAAATCTTTCCAACCCTTCAATGTGCCCAAAAAATTTCCAATTGTTAATTCACCTGATGGTTGAATTGCACTATAAATTGTCTTCATCTTCACTTTACCTTTCTTCTAATTAAAAATTATTGTATTCTTCCTAATACCATAACAAATTAACGGCACAACAATAATGTTTGCTATCACACCATAAATCTGCTCATTAATAGTTTTAAGCAAAAATCCGGAAAAAATATTTTGTTTAAAAATCACATCAAATAAAACAAATGATACCACATAAAACACTAATCTGCCAAATATCACAGCAAAAATTGTGATAAAAAAATCGTGATTGTAAAATATATTTTTGAGAATGCTTATTAAAAAACATCCCGCAAATAATTCTAATATATATGGCAAATAATTTAAAATCTCACCCTGGCCATATCCATCAAAATACACGAGTGCCACAGACGCAAAGATAAGATAAATGGTAATTTGAAATTTATTTACAATAAAAGCTGTCAAAAAAGCTATTATAGAAATAGCTAAAAATTTGACAGCGATACCATCTAAATACTTGCTCGAAACATATGAAATTATCGCACTCAAAATAATCATTGAAATAGCAAAAATATAATTAAATTTTGCATTATTGTTTCTCATTACTCCTCCTTATAGCAATAATTATAATGAATATTTATAATCCAATACTAACTCTCTGATTGATTTTGTAGAAATGTTTTTCTTTTCAATTCCAAGCTTTTTTACTATTTCGCCAAGTTCAGCTTCGTCCTTCACTTCAATTTCCATATAAGGGTATGGATAAATTTCATCGTCCCATTTATCAATATCAAAAAAAATATCTTGATATTTGTACTTAATTCTTTCTTTATGCTCAGTGGAATACTTCATGCCAATCTTATCCATTATCATGAGAAATGTTTTTGGATCGGAAACAGAAGTTGAATATTCCAAATTTTGACGCATATTAACATCATCTGTTCTCTCTTTAAAAGTGAAAGTTGCTTCATCATTTACAACTCTCAACCTTAAATAAGAGTCATTTTCTGTTTTAATATCTAAAAATCTATAGTTTACTTGACTCTCCTCGCCAACTTTTTTGGCGCCGATCTTTTCCAAAATTTGAATGTATTCATCCACAGAATAACCCAAAATTTTTACTTCAATTTCTTTTTCAATCATTATAAATTGATTGCATCTGCAATATCCTGTGTAATATAGATGGTCACATTTGGATGTAATTTTAAGAATGTGGATGGATTTTTTGTTGTAACCTTATCATCTTCCACAAGTTTTTTAATTGCATCTGCTTTTTTAACTC
This sequence comes from Ezakiella sp., assembly GCA_022778715.1. Taxonomy (GTDB): domain Bacteria; phylum Bacillota; class Clostridia; order Tissierellales; family Peptoniphilaceae; genus Ezakiella. Next base: position 42,239 of record JALFRW010000030.1, on the reverse strand, counting down.
CGCTTGCGAGCAAAATGATTTCTTTTGCTTTTAAAATTGTACCCATGCCCATTGTTATTGCATATCTAGGCACTTCATCTTCATTGTTAAAAAATCTTGAATTTGCTTTAATTGTAGAATCAGTCAATTTGACAATATTTGTATTTGCGCTCAATTCTTCGTTTGGTTCATTAAATGCAATATGTCCATTTTCACCAATACCTAAAATTTGAATATCAGCTCCGCCTAATTTATTAACAAGTTCATCATAATTCTTACATGCTGCAACATCAAACTCATCTTTAGCGTGGGGTACATTAGTGTTTTTTTTGTCCACATCAACATGATCAAAAAGCTTTGTGTTCATAAAAAATCTATAGCTTTCTTTGTGATTTTCCGGCAAGCCGATATATTCATCTAAATTTACAGTAGTTTTATCTTTAAAAGAGATTTTCCCATCTTTATTAGCTTGTATTAATTCTTGGTACAATCCTTCGGGAGTGCTTCCGGTTGCAAAACCTAAAATATTGTAACTGTCCCATTCACCAATCATCTTTTCTGCAGCCAATTTAGAAATTTCTGCGTAATCTTTTCCAATAATAACCTTCATAATTACCTCCTTATGAGTACTGGTGTAAAGTCGATATAATCACAGGAAGTGAGAAAATATTCCACTCCGTCAATCATTCCAACATTGACATTGTCAAAATTTTTACTGTGTAAATGCCCATATATGCATGTTTCCACACCGTATTCTTTTAAAATTTCAGCGAAAACATTGGGTTTGTCTTTGTTGTTAAATGGCGGATAATGAAGCATCGCTATAATCGGTCTGTCTTTCTTACAAGAATCCAAACTCAATTTTAAGCGAATAACTTCTCTATCAGTGATTTTTTTATCGGCTTCAGTATAATCTTTTGAGGTGCTGTCGAGCCAAACTCTTGAACCTGCTATCTCATAATCTTCAACGCTGTACGAATTGTTTTGCAAAAACTGAATTGTTTTTAAATTCAAACTTTGCATCTTTTTTAAACCCGTCCACCAAAAATCATGATTTCCTCGCGAAAGAATTTTTTTGCCGGACAGCGAATCTATAAACCGCAAATCTTCTATTGCATCTTCAAGCTTCATCGCCCAACTAATATCTCCCGCAATTAGCACTGTATCAGAATCTTTTACTACACGCTTCCAATTCTCTTCAATTTTGTATTTATGATTTAGCCATTTATCCGAAAAAATATTCATCGGCTTATTTTGACCGCCGTCAAGATGTGGATCAGAAAGCGCATATATCAAATAACCACCTCATATACATTATAATCTCTGTTTTTTAAAATATCTAGTAATCTTTTACTAGAAGTAAAATACAAAACTTGTTTTCTACCTGAAATATTATACAATATTTTTGCTATTTTATCCAGTCTAAAATCATCTACAAATACAAAAGCTTCATCTAATACAATAGGTTTGTTTTGGCTTAACAGCTCATTATTTGCGAGCTTTAAAGAAAATATTGCCGTTTCCAGTGTGCCTTGAGAAAATTTTGAATAGTCCAATCTGGTGTTTCTATTTAAATACAAATCCAGCTTATCGTTTAATATCAGCTCATCTTTCCCTGTGACTTGATAAAAGAAATCGCTGGCCATATTTGTAAAAATAATTTTCGGTTTTTTGTTCTGATACTCATTAGCATAATTAAGTGCTGCGATTGACATCTCATTTAATTCATATTTTTTGTCCAACTCTCTTTTTTCTGCAATCTCACGATTCAATTCATCTTCTAAATATAAAAGATTTTCCTTAGCTATATTGTAATTGTAGTTTTGACCATGTAAATAAGCCAATTCTTTCTCGAGTTCAATCTTTTTATTCTTAAGATTTTTAAACTCATCTGTATCAATATCTTTATCTGCTTCAGAAATGCTGCTTTTAAATTTATATAAAAATAACCCCGCAGAATTTGCAATTACAAACGCAATTATCCAATATAAAAACGAAAAATCGGCTTTAATCATACGCCTTACAACAAAAACCACACAAACTAAAATGAAATTAATCATAAAAAACAGCATTCCTCTAACGTAATGAGTTCCTGTAATCTCTTCTTCCTCATCAAAAGACTTTAATCTATAATCAATATCAAAAATATGTGATTTTATATTTTCTATTTCACTAATATTTGATTCATAATTTGTTATTGTTTTTTTAATTTTTAAAATTTCAGTATAAAGCTCTTGAATTTTTTTGTTCAAAAGTGGTCTCTTTTTTTGCCAAGATTGATCGCTACCAAGCATCTCATTTTCTTTTTTTAGTTTATCAATTGTCTTATTAATTAGATCCGAATTGTTATTTATTTGGTAATTTAAAATCAAATTCTTGTCGTTAATAAAACTTTGCGTATCGATAAAAAAATAATCTCTAAAAGTATTCGCATCTACTCCCAAAAAATAATCTCCCGGTGTCACTATTTTTTTAGTGGTTGGAATAGAGTTTGTAATATCGCTATTGCTACCATCAAAAACTCTGCAAGTTTCGTGAAGCAAATTTCTTTCAATTACAAATTTTTCATTTTCAAAAATTAGCTCCATGGAAAGAGTGTAGCTGCCACTTTTATATGTGTTGTACTCATTTTTGTATACTTTTCTTTTTGCCCCACTGTCAATAAAACTATAAAGACAAGCATCAATAGCATTTTTTATTGTGGTCTTTCCTGCTTCATTCTGACCATAAATTACGTTTATGCCTGGTTTAAATTCTATTTTTTTGTTTTTTATTCCGCCAAATTCTTCAATATTTATAGATAATATTTGCATTACTCTACCATGTTTTTTACTATATTATTAATCAAATCATTTTCTGCTTCATCATTTAAATTGTTTAACTTTGCAAATTCTGAAATTTTTGCAAATAGCTCAGAGTTTTTTTCGATTAATAGCTTGTTAAATCTTCTATTGTCAACTATTTGCACACTTTTGTAATTTTTTTCCAGCTCGTATTTTAAATAGTTTGTATCTAAGCTTAAATCTAAATTTCCCGTAAAAGTTAATCTTAAAATATTTATTCCATCATTTTGTTTTAAACTTTTAACCAAATTTTGAGGATCTGTTTCATCAACATTAATTAATATATCAAAATATCTTAAATTTGAAAGCGCCACAAACTCTGTTTCAAGCCTAGTTCCAACTCTGCCATAGATTCCCCCATGCGCTCCTGTCTCCGCAATAGATAGAGGCGTTAGGCTACCGGGGTAATAAGCATTTTCTGAAAGCTTCGTTGGCTTATGAATATGCCCAAGTGCAACATAATTAAATTCTCTTAATACATTAACATCAACCGGCATATAACTCTTGTCAACTGTCGTCCCACTATGCAAAAGCAAAATATTCCTCTTGGAAGTTAATTTTAAACTACTAAAATCCGGCGCAACTTCCACCTCTTTGCTCCAACTATGTAAAAATATCGAAAGTTCCAGTTCTTCTATTTTAAATTCTTCAATTGTGTTTAAAAAGTGAAACACAATGTTTTCAGGCAAGTCCATGTTTAACATTATATTTTTTTCGTCTACAAAATCGTGGTTGCCAAAAATAATAAAAATTTTCCTCCCTTTAAATTTAGAAAGAATATCAAAAAATTTGCCTGCATAAAAAATATTAAAATAATCCTTATTAAAAATGTCACCAGTAATAAAAATAAAGTCTACATTTTTGTCATTTGCAAAATCAACTGCGTTTTTAAGTGAATTCCACATTTCTTCACGCAAAATTGGACCATCTAAATAGATTGCTTTATTAAATGGCTCGCACAAATGCAGATCGCTTATATGCAAAAAACTGAATTCCTTCATCTTCTAAATATTCCCATCTTGATTTCTTTTGATTTTTCATTAATTGTACCAATTTTGGTGCCCAATGGCAAATTGTTTGCACTAGCAATAAATTGTGCAATCTCATAGCTGTCCATATTATTTTCCGTTGCAAAAACGGCGGCAAAAAGTGTCTTTGTAAAATTTGTTTTAATTCCTGTTGCTTTGTAACAAACTCCTGTTTTATAAAAATACAAAATATCTTCATCAATGATAATAATTCTAGTTGGAGTATCCTCAGCAAGCGAATACGAAAAATTCAAAAGCTCATAGTCGTCCAAAATCTTAAATGGACATATGTCTTCCACTTGTTTTCTCATAAAAATTGCAATAGTTGGCTTATGTTTTAGAAATTTGTGTGCTTTGTCGCCAAACACAATCGTACTCTTGTAATAATTATTTGCTATTTTTATTATTTTATATGCAATACTTTCTTCTGTATCATAAATAGGCAAAACAATTGTATTTTCATTATAAATTGCAGACACAAACTCATCCATAATTTTTTGATAATCTATAAGTGTGAGCACCTGGTCCGGTGAACTTTTTGAAATCGTAGTTTTTCCATCGTATATATTTACAATCAAAGAGCTATTATCCCTAGTTTCAATAGCAATCGTCTTGAAATAATTTTTTCTCAAATGGTCATAAAGCTCTTTACCAAAATTTCCACCATAAGAAAAAAGCAAATTATAGCTGAGATTATAACTTTTTAAAACTTTGTATAAATCACCAGTTTTAAAATTACATTCATAATTAAAATCGTCTTTTTTAAAATTTAAAACTAGTTTTGGGCACAATTCAATTAATAGCGACATAAGAACCTCCACTTTTCTTATAAATACCCAATTCTTAACCGATTTACTCTTTATTTTTAGCTAAATATAGTCTATAATAATAATGGTGAAAATATGAAAAAAATTATTATCTTAATCTGCGCACTTCTATTGTGCGTGAATATAAATGTTTATGCTGAAAATAACTATGACCTTGTTATCACAAATGCAAATGTGTACGACCCTAATTCAGATACTCTTCTAAATAGATTTAATATAGGTATAAATTCCGGCAAAATTTCAATTCTTACAAACCGCCCAATTGAAGGCACCTCCACAATTGATGCGACTGATAAACTTGTAATTCCAAGCTTTATTGATGGATATCAAACAACTCAAAATGAAAATGTGGATATTGAAAGAATTAAAGATGGTGTTACTGCCTCAGTTTATTCATCTAAATTACCCTTTGATGAATATCTTCTAAAAGAGGAAAATCATTTAAGCTATGTTAATCGCATAATGCTCTATGATTTTACTGATTTATACAAAAGTAATTTCAATAAAAACGAAGAAAGCGAATTTGAGAATAATATTTTAGCTCGTTTAAATGAAGGCTATGCCGGGTTGTTTTTTACACCGAAAGAAGATGCAAAACAACCTAACTTAGAAAATATTCCTGATAAATATCCACTATATTTAGACTTTTACAATTTTAAAGATGAAAACATTATTCCTTGGTTAGATAAATTAGTAAAAAAAGATAACAAAAGAAATTATTATATAATATCTACAAATTATCACTTTATGTCAATTGACAATTTAATCGGATATGCAGATACAACTAACAACGTATTCTTTGGAACTTTTCCCTTTAGTTATGTAAATATTCAACCTTCACAATTGCCAGACGAAAAATTTAATAAACTTCTTGGTAAACTAATAATAAATTTAAACAACGGAAATGTAAATAGATTAAATAACGACTACAAGCTTATGAACGACCCTTTGTCAGTTATTGGAGTTATTGGACAAAATATTGTCGATAAAATGCTTATAAGTGATAATTTTGTATCAGAGTCTTTTAACCATTTTAACACCCAAAAAATCATTACAAGTGATATAAATACATTTATGGGCAGACTTTTTTTAACATACGAGCCAAACAATTTAGATTTAACAAAATTTCACAGAAGTATCTATGGACAAACGGTGCTTCCAAAAAATATATTTGGTTTAGAATCAGTTTTGTCGAATAAAGCCAAGATCGAAACCGGTGCAGATGCAGACTTACTTATTATCAATCTAGATAATCTAACACCCTACTCTTCTATGACAGAAGAAATTGTTCCTTCAACCGGAATTGATTATGTTGTTAGAAATGGTGTTGTAATATATTCAGATGGAAAAGTAAATGCACAAGCTCCAAGTTCAGCTTATCTCACGAATTTAGAAAATTCATTCCAAACAAAGCAAACTTCAATTTCAACTAAAGGTAAATCCAAAGAATCCTTAAGCACAATTATTTACAACAACAGTAACTATATTGCTGCAAAGGATATAGCAGATTATTTGAAAGTAAAGTATGAAAAGGATGGTGGAAAATTTTATATTGGTGGAATTATAAAAATGGAAATCGGAAACACTGATTTTGCAATTGGAACTAATAAAGCATCGCTCGACTATTCTCCTATCATCATAAATGGAGAATTTTCTGTGAATACAAAAGATTTGCCTAATATGTTCAAAGGTTATTATTCAGTGAATGTTGATGATTCAAATATAAACTTCACAAAAGATAAACTCGCAAAACTTTTAGACAAAGAAATTGGCAAGAATTCAGTAAATGTGGAAATAAAAACAAATAGCATTTTGTTTTCTTATGGTTTATCCATTATTTTAATTTTGTTATTTTTTGTTTCATTAAACAAACCAAATAAACGCGTAATTAAGGAGAAGAAAGATGAGAGATTTTAGTTTAAATGAAATACTTGGACCTATAATGATTGGTCCTTCAAGTTCGCACACTGCAGGTGCATGCAGATTAGGAAGAATTGCAAGAAATATTGTAGGCACAAATTTTTACAAAGTTGAGTTCTATTTACACGGATCTTTTGCAAAAACCTATCATGGACACGGTACCGACAAAGCTTTGCTTGCCGGTGTTATGGGTTTTTCTCCTAGCGACGAGAGAATTAGAGATTCATTTGAAATCGCTAATAAATCCGGTTTGGAATATGAATTTATTGAATCTGATTTAGGATACGTTCATCCAAACACAGTTAAAATGGTTTTCAAATTCCATGATAAACCAGACTTCTATGTACAAGGCTCTTCAATCGGTGGAGGAAATATTTTAATCACCGATATCAACGGAACGGATATTGTGTTTACCGGTGAAAGGCCAACCGTTATCGCAAAATATATAGACAAGAAAGGAATTATTTCACGAGTCACTTCCCTATTTGCAATTTCCGGCTTTAATATTGCAAATATGAATGTTATTAGAAATGGTAGACAAGCAACTTTAATTTGCGAGTTTGATGGAGAACTAGATCCAGCTGTTATAGATGATATGGTGAGATTATACGACTTCGACTTCGTAAAATTCATCGACCACGGAAAGGAAGATTAATATGTATAATAAAGCGAAAGAAATTAAAAAAATTCATTTAGAAACCGGCAAACCAATTTGGGAAATTGCTATTGAAAAAGATATAGAAAACACAGGGGCAACTAGAGAAGAAATCCTAAAGACGATGCACTTAACGCTTGATGTAATGAAAGATTCCGCTTATAAAGGACTAGACAAAGCTATAATTTCAATGTCTAAAATAACTGGTGGTAATGCTGTAAAACTAAATAACTACAAGGACGATGCTGTTTGCGGACCAACAATTGCTCGTGCAATGGCAATGGCTCTTTCAGTTTCTGAAGTAAATGCTTCAATGGGACGTATCGTAGCTGCTCCAACTGCTGGTGCAAGTGGAATTTTACCTGCTGCACTCTTTATTATGCAAGAAAAATATGGCTACGATGATGACAAACTAGTGGAAGCTATGATTGTGGCAGGTGTTATCGGCGAAATTATCGCTCAAAACGCAAGCATTTCTGGAGCTGAAGGCGGATGTCAAGCTGAATGCGGATCTGCCGCTGCAATGGCTGCTGCTGCAATTTGTTATTTAAGAGGCTACGAAATAGACACCTTGTTTGCTGCTTCTGCCTATTCAATCAAAAATATTTTAGGACTTGTTTGTGACCCAGTGCTTGGCCTTGTAGAATATCCATGCAATCTAAGAAACGCAAGTGGTGTAGTAAATGCTATGATCTCTGCCGATATTGCAATGAGCGGCTTTCCTTGTCTCATTCCTCTAGATGAAACAATCGACTCAATGCGTCAAGTTGGAAACTCAATGCCGGAAGCTTTAAGAGAAACTGCTCTCGGTGGAATTGCTGCAACTCCAACAGCCGAAAACTTAGAAAAAGAAATGGAAGATAAATATAAACACGACGAAAAAGAAGCTACAAAATAAATAAATAAATAAATATATAAATAAAAAAGAGCTGAATTTTCAGCTCTTATTTTTGTATGTTTAAAACCTTTTCGATATTATTTCTTAAAACTCTTAATCCATCTTGTATATCTTCCCTATTCTCGCCCACACCATACATATAAAATTTTAGTTTTGGCTCAGTGCCCGATGGCCTTACGCAAATTTTAATATTGTTTTTGAGATAAAATATAATTAAATCGCTTAACATATTTGGAGTTTCCGATTTCAAAAAATCTTTTTTATCTATAATCTTTACACCGAAAAACTCATCCTCAAATTCATTTCTAAATTCATTCATGGCATTTTTCATATATTCAAGATTTTCTTCAAAATAAATTGAAAAATTATTTTCTTCGTGATATCCAAATTCAAAGTAAATTTTATCCATAACTTGCGAAAACTTCATGCCTTTCAATCTGAAATATCTATATGCATCAATCACAAAAAGTAGCGCAGACAAACCGTCTTTGTCATGTACTTCTGTTCCTATTTGATAACCAATTGATTCTTCATAACCCATTATAAACCTAATGTCTTGGCAATTTGAATATTGAGAAATCCATTTAAACCCTGTCAATGTTTCTTCTACATCATATCCATATCTTTCTGCTATCTCTTTTCCCAAATCATCCGTCACCACTGTTTTAACAATCCTTGCATTGTTTGTGAAGCCTTTATCTCTTCTGATATTTACAATAAAATAGCATAAAAGACCTCCAAGCTCATTTCCGGTTAAAATCTTAAACTCTCCATTTTCTTTTATAGCAATCCTTATTCTGTCGGCATCTGGGTCATTTGTTATAATCAAATCAGCGCCTTTTTTGTTTGCAAGTTCAATAGAAAGATCAAAAGTTTCATCTACTTCCGGATTTGGATAATTAATTGTTGTGAAATTTTCATCTCTAAACTCCTGCGCTACTGGAATAAAATATTTCACTTTTTTAGCTTTTAAAATTTTTTTTGCCAATTTTTCGCCACAGCCATTAAATGGGCTATATACCACACACATTTCGCTTAAATCATCCAATAAAGAATCTGATAAAATATCATTAAAATAATCAGTTTCAATTTTTTCCGGATCTGTCCATTCTATCTCTTCAGATTTTATATTAGTTATTTTTTCATAACTTAATTCATTTATAAATCTCTCTATGATTTCTGCATCTTCATTTAAAATCTGCGAACCATTTTTCGCATAAACTTTGTACCCGTTGTAGTCTTTTGGATTGTGGCTCGCAGTAACCATAATACCGCAAAAATATCCATATTTAAGCACGCTATATGCAATAATTGGAGTTGGTGTGTATCCATTTAAAAGGGTATAATTTATTTTATAGTACTCCATCACTTCTGCAGTTATTTTTGCAAATTCATCACTGTTTTTTCTAACATCGTATCCAATCACTACACCAGAATCTGCTGCTCCATTTTTTATTATCCATTTTGCAATTGCAACTGCCGCTTTTTTTACTGTGTGCACATTCATTCTATTTGTGCCTGCTCCCATTTTTCCGCGAAGACCCGCTGTCCCAAATTTCAAATTTTCTTTAAAAGCATCAGCTAATTCATCTTCACTCATTTTTTTTATATTGTTAATCGTTTCACTGCCAAATATTTTTTCATCAATCCAAACTTTTTCCATTTACCCTCCTAAAAAAAATGAGCTATAATTAAAATAGCTCAAACAAAATGGCGGGAGTACGTGCGAATCGAACACACCAATGAAGCTCTGAACCCCATTTGCCGGTTTTGAAGACCGGAGAGCCCACCAGGACTCATCTACCCCCAATAATAATCAACACGAGTTATTATACTACATTAGTTTTAATATTTCAAGTAGTTTAAAACTTTGTTAAAAATTATTTATTCAGCTCCGTTATTTCTATAATCATAAAAATAATACCCAAGTCCCCATTTTGTCAAAACATACTTTGGATTCTTAGAATCTGTCTCAATCTTTTCTCTAATTCTTCTTATATGCACATCTATACTTCTTGCGTCTCCGTAGTAATCATATCCCCAAATCTTAGTCATAAGTTCTTCTCTAGAATATACTCTGCCAGGATTCAAACTCATTACATATAGCAAATCGAATTCTTTCCCTGTTAAGGAAATATTGGTATCCCCTTTCGAGAGTACTCTACCTATCGGTTTAATAGTATAATCATCAAATTTAATTTCAATTTCCGACTTTTCATTTACTTGAGCTTTCTTCCTTCGAAGTATTGCTTTCATTCTTACCTTAAGCTCCAAAATATTATAGGGTTTTATAAGATAATCATCAGCTCCATACTCTAAAGCGAGAATTTTTTGAATATCATCATCTATATTTGTTGTAACAATTATTGGCACATCACATGCTTTTCTTATGTTCTGAATCAATGTGAGACCATTTATAGATTTAAAAATCAAATCCGTAATCACAAAATCGTATTTTCCTTTTTTGATATTTTCAATCTCGCTCTCAGGACTCCTTACAACTGTCACATTATAGTCATCCTGCTGCATAGAATATGAAAGATTACTCGCAGCAATTTTATCTTCGTCTAAAATTACTATATTCAAGTTAACTCCTTCTGTTTACTAACACTCTATTATCGCCTTGTCTTCTAGTTATTTTTTTCATGTCATAATATTCTAGAAGAGCTATTGCTGTCTTTCTATTCGTTCCAAGTTCATCTCTAAAGATTTTCACGTTTATTATATCATTAGATTTGAATAGTGCCAAAAGCTTATCAGTACAATATAAATAATACTCATAAAGCATCACTTCTTTGTCTATTTCAATCAAAACTTTATCTTTAATTAGAGCGTTTATAAAATCGTTGGTAACTCCTTCTAGCTCATCTTTTCTGTATAAACGATCTTCTTTTTTCATAAATGCAACAGTTTTTTCTTTGAGCTTTTCTTCTTCAGGTGTATATTTTCTAATGAAGGAACTCAGAAGCACCAAATCGCCTTCTATTATAATGTCGCTATTAGCAACAACTCTTTCTATGATAGCATCTTGAACTTTTGAATTAATATCTCGAACAAATTTATTTCTTACTTCTTCAAGTGAAACTCCATATCTGAGCGGATATTTATTGTGATAATCTTCCAAATAAGCAGTCATGTCTTTCTTAAGCTTTTCAAGTTTAGATTTTAAAATTATATAATCATCTAAAATAATTTCAACTAAATTGAGATCTTCAAGCTCCAAAATATTGTCATTAAGCTCAGTTTCATCAATTGATAAAAGCTTTTTTAGTTCATCTTTTTCTAGCACATCTTTTTTGTGGTCTTCTAAAATTGCAATGATTGTACGATTAATATCATCAGTATCTTTGTTTTTGATAAGTTCCAAAGATTCTTCTCTAAATCTTTTCTTTCTAGATGGTTTTAATTCTAAAATAACTCCACCACCAATTGTTATAACCGGACTATAAAATCTTACAATAAACTTATCTTTTCTAAGAGCAACAATTTCTTCTTCAAGCTCAATTTGTGCATAGCATTCTTCACCTTGCATAAGCTCGCTTCTATCAAGCAAAATCACTCTTCCAAGAGTTTCCTTGCTTCCTATATGGAATCTCACTCTTGATCGATTTTTGATTGTGTATTGAGAATTTTTGATGCATTTTAATTTGACGTCCAGGAAGTTTGAAACCAGAAGTTCACCCTTTTTAGAAATAACAGAACCTCTATTAATATCTTCTTTTTTTATTCCAGAAAGATTTAGTGCCACACGTTGAGATTTCATGCTTTCATTCACATCTTCCCCATGCACCTGAATAGATTTTATTTTTGTTTCAAGCATTTCCGGATAAATAAACACATCTTCATTTATGCGAAATTTGCCTTGAGTTTGAGTGCCTGTTACAACGGTACCCACACCCTTTAAAGTGAACACTCTGTCAACTGACAAAATTCCAAAGCTATCGTCCTCTTCTTCAGGTACTTTTTGTACATATTCAGAAATCTTCTCCTTTAGCTCTTCAATCCCTTCGCCGGTTTTGGAACTAACTTTAATAATTGGTGCATCTTTTAAAAAGGTGTCTAAAATATAATCTTTGATATCGCTTTCAACTAGTTCCATCCAATCTTTTTCTACCATATCCGTCTTTGAAATTACTACAATTCCGTTTTTCACGCCCAAAAGTTCGAGAATGTTTAAATGTTCAATCGTTTGAGGCATAATGCCTTCGTCTGCTGCAATAATCACAAGCACCAAATCCATGCCATGAACACCAGAAAGCATATTTTTAACAAACTTTTCGTGCCCCGGCACGTCTACAATCCCGATTCTAGTACCGGATGGGTCGTCATAATAAGTGAAACCGAGGTCAATTGTAATTCCTCTTTTTTGTTCTTCTTTAAGCCTATCAGTATTTCTACCTGTTAGTGCTCTAATTAGCGAAGTTTTGCCATGGTCAATGTGACCGGCTGTTCCAATAATAAAATGCTTCATTATATTTCCTTTATTTCCTTAAAAGCTAAAACTATTCGTGAAATATCACCCTCCACAAATGTTCTTGGATCTAAAATATAGTTTCCTTCGTGAATTCTTCCAACCACCGGATAACTCAAATGTCTCAATTTATAATCGATTTCGTTTTCTGAAAGTTTATCGTCTTTTACACAAACCACATGGGTTTTAAGCTCTTCAGTTGGCAAACTCCCGCCACCCACTTCGCTGTAATCTTCCATAATTTCAGTACTATATCCCAAAATATTTAGCTTCTCAGAAAGTTTTGTTGCACGGCATAGAATTTCATTTTCATCCAAAGTAATCATCTTTAAGGTTGGAATCACTTTTGCCGGCTCTTTTTCAAAATAATAAACTTTGAAAACTTCTTCTAAAAGTTTGATTGTGATTTTATCAACACGAAGTGCTCTTGTTAATTGATTTTTTCTTAGTCTATCAATATATTCTTTTTTGCCAATGATAATTCCTGCTTGAGGACCACCGAGCAATTTATCTCCACTGAATGTCACAATATCAATTCCGGATTTGATGGATTCTTGAACTGTTGGTTCATGAGCAATTCCATACTCTTCCAAATTCACAAGCACACCGCTGCCCAAGTCTTCAATTAAAATGATATTATTGTCATCTGCAACTTTTTTTAGTTCATCACTGGAAACTCCTACCGTAAAACCGACAACTTTATAATTTGAAGTGTGCACTTTTAAAATCACACCCGTGTTTTCTGTTATTGCATTTTGATAATCAAAGATATGAGTTTTATTAGTAGTGCCAACTTCCACAAGCTCACAACCGCTGAGCTTCATAACCTCAGGAATTCTAAAGCTACCACCAATTTCAATTAACTCACCTCGACTAATGATCGCCTCTTTGCCTTTTGCAAATTCAGATAACACTAGCATAACAGCTGCAGCATTATTGTTTACAACCATTGCTGATTCAGCTCCAGTAACCGCAGTTATAAGTTCTTCAATATTTGAATATCTAAGCCCTCTTTTGCCAGTTTCCAAGTTATATTCCAAATTAGAATAACAAAGCAAAATCTTGTCTATTGATTCTGACATTTCTTTATTGATTAGACTTCTGCCCAAATTTGTATGAATTACAGTTCCTGTTGCATTGACAACTGGTATAAGTCTATCGCGTTTATTAATTGAAATTTTATTTAAAATTTCACTTTCCAAATTGCTAATTTTTTCCATCAAATCCTGTTCCGAAATTCTGTTTTTTATATCACCCCGAAGATCGTTTAAGCATTCATTTATTACCGATTTTAAATAATCGGTATCAAATTCTTCTGCAATCTTTGCCACTTTTTCGTATTTTAAAATATCATCCATCTTTGGAATTCTATTATACATTTAGCACCTACTTTACATATAATCTTTTTTCTCTTTTCTTAGTTATATTACCAATAACTGCTCCTGGATATGGAGAGTCTTTCAAAGCTTCCATAATTTTTGCAGCTCTCTTTTCATCAACTGCAATCAAAAATCCGCCAGAAGTTTGTGGATCAAAAATCAAATCGTCCACAAAATTATTGTTTGATGATTCATATCGATTTGCAAAATAATTTTTATTGTCATAAGTACCCTTTGGCACAAGCCCCATCTTTGCATAATTCTCCGCTCCTCTTAATGTAATCAAATTTTCCGTGTATAAATCACAAGACAAATCAGCTCCATCAAGCATTTCAATCAAGTGTCCGCCAAGTCCGAACCCAGTTATATCCGTTGCTGAATGCGCTCCGCCACCAGCTTCAATTGCCCTTAGACCAAAAACATTTAGTGTGCTCATTGATTTAACTGTGTCATCAATTTCTTCTTTATTTGCAAATTCAGCCTTTATCGCTGTTGTGATAATTCCAGTACCAATTGGCTTTGTCATAATCACAACATCTCCTTCCTTTGCGGAACTATTTCTTAATAATGAACCTTTTTTGCAAAAACCATTTACTGAAAGTCCATACTTTGGCTCATCGTCTTGCACAGTGTGTCCACCAACACAAAGGCAATTTGCCTCCATCATTTTGTCGAATCCGCCTCTTAAAATTTCGGTTAAAATTGATGGATCAAGACAACTTGGAAAACAAACGATGTTCATAGCCATCTTTGGATATCCTCCCATTGCATAAACGTCTGACAAAGAATTTGCGGCTCCAATTAGCCCAAAAGTATATGGATCATCAACAATTGGCGTGAAAAAGTCAAGTGTTGTGATCAAAAGCTCGTCATTTCCCAAATCATAAACTGCAGCATCATCCGAAGTCTCAATTCCAACTAATAGTCTATCATCATTAATTCTATTTTTATTAATTCCGCGCAAAACTTGCGACAATACGTCAGGGCCGACTTTTGCAGCTCAGCCACTAGTTTTTGCATAATGTGTTAGTTTAACATTACTCATATACTTCGCCTCCCACACAAATATACCCCTTTAGAGATTCCATTTTCTTCTCTCCAAAACCAGGCACTTTCTTTAAATCTTCAACTTTTTTAAACTCTTTTTTTTCTCTATATTCTATAATTCTGTCTGCGGTCTTTTCGCCAATTCCCGGTAAAGTCATCAGTTCTTGTTTTGTAGCCAAATTTAAATCTATATAAAACGACGATTCTTCTTGAGAGGCTTTTTCACCTTCTTTAGGTACATAAATCTTCATGCCGTCTTTTAATTTTTCAGCCATATTTATTGAATCATTATTGGCGTTTTCCAATAGTCCGCCAGCTTCTTCAATAGCATCAACAACTCTTTTACCCTTTTTTAATTGATAAACTCCTGCTCTTTTTACTGCACCGCTAACGTGCACAATCAATAATTCATCATTTTCTTCTAATTCATGATTGCTTTCAATGTCAGATTCTATTTCACTATTTATTTCTTCATCACCAACTGTGTACTTCAGTAAATCATCCGAATTGTTTTTGCATCCAAGCGTAAAAATACAAACTTGAAAGATAAGTAAAATAATAAAACGTTTCATAATTTCTCCCATAACAACATTTCCAGTCTACCATATATTTTACGATTCTGCAATATTTATACCCCAAATTTATTAATAATTCGCAACGAATTAAAAAAGTGTCATTAAAAATGACACTTTATTTCAAATAGTAATTTATTGCTTCCATAATATCTTTGAATCGCACAATATTGGCATTATTTGCCTTAACATCTGGATTTTTATTCCCAATTGCAATTTCTTTAACTCCAAGTCTATCTGCTTCCATAATTTTATCATTTATACTTTGAGCTTTTCTAACTTCCCCGGTTAATGCTACGTCTCCTATAAACACAACATCGTTTTTAATTGGTTTGTTATAATAAGAGCTAGCAATACTCATGATAATTGCAAAATTTATAGATGGATCATAAATCCTAAATCCACCAACTGCTTTTAGCACCACATTTTTATCAAAAAACTTAAGTCCCGTTTTATCTTCCAAAATGCTTATACAGATGTTTAGTGAATCTTTTTTTATATAATCTGTGATTCTTGATGGATAAGGTGTAAACGATTGACTCATAAGACTCTCCACTTCCATCAAAATTGAACGCGAGCCTTCTTTAATTGAAGCAAGAGCTGAACCTTTAACCGGTTTATCTCTCACGGTCATAAAATATTCACTCGGATTATCAATTGAAATGAGCCCATTTTCTTCCATAATGAAAAATCCAATTTCACCAGTAGAGCCGTATCTATTTTTTGTGGCTACCAAATTTCGAATAGCTTCTCCCTTTTCGCCTTCAATATATAAAACTGTATCTACTAAGTGCTCAATTGCACGCAGACCTGAAATTTCATCTTCTTTGTTCAATTGCCCAACCAAAAAAACAATTCGAGGTCTTTCATTATTCTTTGCTATTTCTACACATTTGTATGCACATTCCAAACTTTGAGTTGGACTGCCGGCTCTGCTTGGTAAAAATTCTTCAAGCACAAAAGTTTGAATCGAGTCTACAATTAAAACATCTATATCATTCTTATCTAGATTATCCACTACATTATCCAAACTGTTAGTACTAATAACGAATATGTTGTCGCTTGTCTTGTCAAAAAGTCTTTCCGCGCGTTTTTTCAATTGTGTTTCACTTTCTTCGCCGCTGGCATAAAGAACCTTCATGCCCAAATTTGCAAGCATATTTGAAATTTGCATTAAAAGGGTACTCTTTCCTGCACCCGGTCTTGCAGATATGATAGTGACGGAATCTTGAACAATTCCGCCACCCATAACTCTGTCAAATTCCTTTATATTTGAAACCACTCTGTCCGAGTTTTTTCCTGTCACATTATTTAATTTTTGCACACTATTTTGTCCGATTTTTCTTATTAGCGGCGTCTTTTGTGATTTTTTTAATTCAAGTTCTTTTTCTGTGAAACTCCCCCAAGCGCCGCACTCTGGACATTTGCCGAATTTTCCAATCGTCTCATAGCCACAATTTTTACAAACATAAATTAAATTCTTAGCCATATCATACTCGATTTATAATCAATTTATCTTTGTAATCTACCAAAATTTGGTCGCCAGGATTTATCTTTCCATTTACAATTTCTTCTGAAATGCCATCTTCTAAAGACTTAGTCAACTCTCTTTTTAGTGGTCTAGCTCCATAAATTTCGTTGTATCCATTCTTTGCAACGTAACTAATGAAATCATCTGTAACTTCGAGAATGTATTTATCCTTAATTCTATTCTTAATCTTTTCAACTTCAAGTTTTACAATTTGCTTTATATTGTCTTCGTTTAACTGATTGAATATCACAATTTCGTCAATTCTATTTAAAAACTCTGGTTTGAATGTATCCTTTATTGCCTTGTCAATCTTTTCAGCAATCGCCTTGTCTTCAGTATTTTGTGTGTTTTCAAAACCGTATACATTTCTCTTCTTAAGCTCTGCCGTACCTGCATTTGAAGTCATTATTATAACAGTGTTTTTAAAATTAACCGATTTACCCTTACTATCCGTAAGTCTGCCTTCTTCCAAAATTTGTAAAAGTGCGTTAAAAATATCTGGATGTGCCTTCTCAATTTCATCAAACAAAATCACTTGATATGGATTTCTTCTTACAGATTCTGTAAGTCTTCCGCCTTCTTCATATCCAACATATCCGGGTGGTGAACCAATTAGTTTTGAAACGCTGTGTTTTTCCATAAATTCACTCATATCAATCACGGTCATCTTGCTTTCATCACCAAAGAGTTCAAATGAAATTCTCTTAGCTAAATATGTTTTACCAACTCCCGTTGGTCCAACAAACAAAAAGCTGCCTATTGGTCTGTTAGGGTCTTTTAAACCAGCTTTAGAACGCTTTATAGCTTTGTCTATTACGTTTATTGCTTCTTCTTGACCAATCACTTTGGATTTCAAATTTTCGCGAAAATTCCTTAGTTTCAACATTTCATCATCAGTCATTTTTGTAACAGGAATTCCGCTCCAACTTGAAATTACTTCTTCTACTACGTCAACATCTACTACTTCATATTCATTTAGCTCATCATCTTTTGATTTTGAAATCTTATCTTCAAGAACTCTCTCTTCATCACGTAGTTTTGCTGCTTTAAGGAAATCTTGAGCATTAACAGCGGCATTTTTCTTGGTTGTAATTTCTTCCAATTTTTCATTTAATAAATTTACTGAATTGTCAACCTTTATAGTGGTTCTCTTTTTACTTAGAGCCTCATCCATCACATCAATGGCTTTGTCCGGCAAAAATCTTTCAGTTAAATATCTGTTCGACAAAGTAACACATTTCTTTAAAGCTTCATCTGTAATTTTAACTTTGTGGAAGTTTTCAAACTTTTCTCTGATGCCAAATAAAATTTTCATTGTTTCGTCCACTGACGGTTCCTTTACGGTAATAGTTTGAAGTCTTCTTTCAAGAGCTGAATCTTTTTCAATGTATTTTCTATATTCATCGAAAGTTGTTGCGCCAATAATTTGAATGTCTCCTCTTTCAAGGTATGGTTTTAAAATATTTGACGCGTCAAGCGAGCCTTCCGAACCGCCGGCTCCCACGATGTTATGAATTTCATCTATAAACAAAATAATTCTGTTGTCGCTTTTTGCTTTTTCTAAAAGTTTTTTTATTCTTTCTTCAAAATCTCCCCTGTACTTTGTTCCAGCTACAAGCATTGTGAGGTCTACTTTATAAATTTCCTTGTCAAGTAAATAATATGGTACATTGCCTTTTACAATAGCCTCAGCAAGCCCTTCCACAATCGCAGTTTTACCTACTCCAGGTTCACCGATAAGAGTTGGATTATTTTTAGTTCTTCTAGAAATTATTTCAATCATTCTGTTTGTTTCTTCATCTCTACCGATAACCGGGTCTATTTCACCATTTTTTGCTTTTTGATTTAAGTTAATAGTGAAATTTTCAAATACTTCGTCGTCTGTCATGTTTTGCCCTTCCATGCCAAAATCTTCATTTGGTTCCGACATCATGTTTCTGATAAAAATTCTCTTGTCAAAACTTAAACCATTCAAAATCATGTCTGTGACATCGTTGTTTTCAGCTAATATTGCAATGATTAAAGCATCTGCACTAACCACTGACTGCTTCATCATACTTGCATATTTCTTGGCATCGACGTTCACTATTCTATTAAAACTTGCCGACTTGCCGACCACTCTGTCGGAATTACCCATTCCAACAAGCTCAAGCGTTGCATTATAAAATCTGGAATAATTGAGGCCAAACCTGGCGAGCATTTGTACAATTTCCAAATCTCTCTTTTTTAGTGCAGCAAGCAATAAATGATGTGTGCCAACGACATTGGCTTTTAATTCGCTTGCTTCATTTTCACTATCTTCAATTATTTCAATTGCGTCTTTATCATAATTTAGATAATTAAGCATTCGCTTCCTCCTTAAAACTGAATAATATATCGTAATAATTCTTTGAAACTTCACTCATATTCATATTATCCATAGTTTTTTCTAAAACTCTTTCATATTTTTTAGCATCTGTCAAAATTTTTTCGATTTGCTTCGGTGTAACCACTTCACCCACAAGTTTTCTGTAGAATACATAATCATCAAGAGCCTTCATAAAGTTGGTATTATTAATCGCATCTCCTTTTTTCAAAGCTTCAGCTCTCGTAGTCAAAAGATTCATCAAATCATCATTTTCCATGAGATCCTTCACTTCTGTCTCTTCGCGAACAGAAATTTCTTCTGCCATATTTTGAATTGTCTTAATATCTCTGTACGGCTCAGTTTTTGAAATGCATCTAATTATAAAAAATGCGCTCTTTGTATCTCTCTCAGAATATGGAATCATAAGAGTTCCCGGTCTTCTAAGGAGTTTGTTTATAGTGTACATAAGTTTACCAGAATATAAAAGTGCCGGAACGTGTACAAGCGTATCTACAATAAAACCATTTCCACAGAGTGGCAATTCATTTGTCAAATATCCAAATTGTCTGTCATGCTGAAAATTGAGGTCTTTTTCTAAATTAGCTGCCAAAGTATTTACTTCTTCATACTTTTTAATCGGATTATCGTTTGTATATCCACTTATTGTTATATGTTCAAGGTCGTTTATCTTTATAACTTTGTCGCCAGCAGGTTCAAAAAGTACTGCCACGTCAGCATTTTGCGGAAAATCAAAACTGAGTAAATTGTTGTCAGCCAGATTTTCTATCTCTTTGCTGTCAAACAGACAATTCGGCAAATATTTCAGATCTAACTTTTCCTTAGAAATAGAGCTGATTATTTTATTTTTTAATTCGTTTTTTTCAGCAAATGTCATAAATCTTGGAGACTTATAGCCTTTAATATTTCTAAAAAAGTCTATACTATACCCTTGTATTATCATTCACTAAACCCTCCAACTTCTCTTTTAGCTCTGCAGCTTTTTCGTAATTCTCAGTCTTTATTGCAACTTCAAGCTCTCTTTTTAAATCAGTGAGCGGATCATGTTGTTGAATTCGAGGTAAAATATTTCGCATTTTTAAAAGTGCAGTAATTTCGTTTTTGAACGTTTTATAACAAACCTCACATCCAACTTCCATATTTGCTCGAATATCTCTAAAACTAGTGTTACAATTTGGGCAAACTCTATCATCTTCTTGGCTCGCCTCTGTAAGCTTTTCTATCCCCTTAAAAAATTTTAAAATGTCATCAGTTAACATAACATTTACGTCTACCTTTTCAAAATTATCTGTGTTTGAATTGTCTCTATCATTGTAAAAATCTTTATTTTTCATACTAACTCTCCTTAAAGATTGCAACAAGCATATTTTTAAACAAATTTGCTCTCAAAATATTTTTGTCTTGTCCTTTTATATCTAATGCTCTATCCTCCATTGCTGCTTTAAAAATTACAGCTTCTCTCTCATTTATATATTTTAAAAAAACTAATGAATCTATAATATTTATACTTTCATTAAAAGTTAAAATGTCTCCAATATTATTAATTAAATTATTTAAATAATCTTCGTGCGAATCAATTTCCACTCTTGATATTTTAATATATCCGCCTCCTCCTCGTCTAGACTCAATATAATAGCCCATTGATGTTTGAAATCTGGTCTCCAATACATAATTTATTTGAGATGGGCTGCAATTGAAATCGTTCGCGAGTTCATTTCTTTTTACTACAACAATTCCCTCGTTGTCGTCCAACATTTTAATCAAAAATTCTTCAATACTATTTGATAATCCTGCCAAAATCTCACCTCTCTAAAATATTCTTGACCTTATCTAACCATTATATACCCTAAATACAAAATTTTAAACTAAAAGAGCACGACAATGCGTGCTCTAATTATAATTTTATTCTATTTATCAGCTTCAAGATTTTGCACAATTTTCTTTGCAATTTCTTGAGGCACCTGTTCGTATCTTTCAAAATTCATTGTAAATGAACCTCTTGCTTGAGTCATAGCTCTTAGATCAATTGCATATCTAAACATTTCCGCATGTGGAACTTCAGCAATAATTTTTTGTGTGCCATCTCTTTGTTGTTCCATTCCAAGAATTCTGCCACGACGTTTGTTCATATCTCCCATTACATCGCCCATGTATTCACCTGGAATTATAATTTCAGCTTTAACTATTGGTTCGAGAAGAACAGCGTTGGCTTCCTCCATTCCTTTTTTAAATGCAATTTGAGCGGCAATCTTAAAAGAAACTTCATTTGAATCAACATCATGATAACTTCCATCGTAAAGCACTGCTTTCATGTGAACAACCGGATATCCGGCTACGATACCATGCTCAATACTTTCACGTAAACCTTTTTCAACTGCCGGGAAATAGTTCTTTGGAACTGCGCCGCCGAAAACTTCTTCGTCAAACACGAAATCTTCGTCGCTAGGTTCAAATCTTATCCAAACGTCACCGTACTGACCAGCACCACCTGATTGTTTTTTATGTTTGCCTTGAACAGAAGCTGTCTTCGTGATTGTTTCTCTATATGCAATCTTTGGATCTCTCAAATCCACTTCAACATTAAATCTGCTCTTTAATTTGTCTTGGATAACTTGAAGTTGCATATTTCCTTGACCACCTATTAGAAGTTCCTTGGTCTCTGGGTTTCTTTCAATTATAAATGAAGGATCTTCTTCATTTAACCTATATAAAGATTGTGCAATCTTGTCATCGTCACCTTGTTTTGTTGGATAAACTGCCATAAATAAAGTTGGATCAGGATATCTAATCGGTTCATAAACAATTGGGTTTTCTATATCACAAAGCGTGTCTCCTGTTTCTGTATATTGAAGCTTTGCAGTTGCACCAATATCTCCAGCCACAATCTTGTCAGTTTCAATTTGGTTCTTTCCTCTTAAATAGAAGAGTCCGCCCAATTTTTCTTCCTTATCTTTTCCCGGATTATAAAGAATAACATCCTTTGTGAGAGTGCCGGACAAAACTTTGAAAAGTGAAAGTTTCCCCACAAATGGATCCACAATTGTCTTAAACACAACAGCGGAAAATTCGTCGTCTGTGTTTGTATTTCTTTGAACAATTGAGTCATCCCAAATACCATTTTGAATTGGATGTTCTGCGGGACTTGGAATATACCTTCTAACGGCGTCCAAAATTCTCTTTACACCAATGGCTTCAGATGCAACACCTACAAATAGCGGACAAAGCTCACCAGTTGCAACAGCTTTTCGGATGCCGGAAATAAATTCTTCTTGTGTGAATGATTCTTCAGCGAAATATTTTTCAAGAAGTTTTTCGTCGCTTTCAGCCACAATTTCATTTAACGCAGAAATGTATTTTTCACATTTATTGATTAATTCTTGTGGTGCATCTTCAACTTCGCCATTTGGACCATCAAATTTATGATATTTTCTATCTAACACATCGTAGCAACCTTTAAATTCATCGCCATCACCGATAGGAATTGTAAAGGGAATAACCTTGTCACCTAATTTTTGTTTTATAGATTGATAAACCTTTTCAAAATTAACATTTTCTTTGTCCATTTTGTTTAAAAAAATTAGTCTTGGCGTATTGTATTTCTCAACGTTGTTCCAAGCTTTTTCAGTGCCAACTTCTACACCGGCTTGTGCATCAATCACGATGACGGATCCATCAGAAACTCTTTTTGCCCCGTACATTTCACCAATAAAATCAAAATATCCCGGAGTGTCAAGAATATTGTACTTTATTCCGTTGTACTCAACTGGAATAACAGATGTTCCAATAGAAACTCCACGCGTCATTTCTTCTTTGTCAAAGTCAGAAACTGTGTTTTTATCTTCAACTTTGCCTTGTCTAGAAGTTACGCCTGTTGCAAAAAGTGCACCTTCGGTAAAAGTGGTTTTACCGGCGCTCGAGTGGCCTAATAGTGAAATATTTCTGATATTTTCAGCTTGATAAACTTTCATGTGTACCTCCTTGTTACGAAAATGTCTATTTTAATCACTATATGTAATTCTAATCACATTTTCCTATTTGTTACATTATATCACATCTTAGAAATAAAAAAAATACTTATATTTCAATCTTCAATTTAGCAATTATTTTGTAACAATATACTTATACCCAATTACTACGAAAAATAAAATGAATATAAAAATTCGATGATATTTTACAACAAAAAAGGTAACCACTATTTTTAGTAATTACCTCAGATCTCATCTATATTTTACTGTCACAGTTTATAAGCTTTATTGTTTATTTTTTTGCATCTACCTTTACATTGTACTATCCTAAGTTATAAATAAATTTCCCATACGTCTATCTTAACTTACTTACATGTAATTTCTCTTTCAGATGCTTCAAACTCTCTACCTTTTTAACTTTTATTTATGTTTATACACTTTTTAAAATTTTTTATCCTCTGGTTAAGATGATTTTCTCAATTTTATATCTTTTCAATTTTTGTACTTTCCTTCTCTAATTGCTCTATGCTTTTTAAAATTCTTCCATTGTCGTTTCCACCATTTCAATTTTTTTCTTCTGCTATCAATTTTTAGCTGAAGAATTTGCAGAACCCTGATATTTTTATGCAACTAAAATAAAATTCTGTTCGAAATTTATTCGATAGCAAACCATCCGCATTTGTAATGGCTCTATTTTATTGCCACATATAATTATTTGGATAAGTACTTCACAAAACTTGATCACATAAAAAAGTAGTTAGAGTCTAAATTGTTTAACTTCTATTCAAATATGGTTTTTATATTTAGAGTTATAATGGCATAAATGGTTATCTTGATAAGGATTTTAAAATTTTCTGTACTTCACTTCAGATAAAATAAAAAAGAATTTCTGAAGAAAAAAGAATCATTTAAATAATTACTCAAAAACTCTCCAGCCATTAAAAATTTAGTAAGACTTGATATTTGTGTTATTTGAGGTTATTCTATATTAGAATAACTTTTCTTATAGAATACAAAATCTTTTAAAACTTTTGCTCAAATAAATCTATATATCTCGCAAGATAAATATTTTGTTTGTCTTTTTCTATTTTTATCAAATCTTTAATTTCGAAATTATCTGTGTTAATTGCCTTTAAAATTGCATTTCTCTTTATTATTTTTCTGCTCTTCCAAAAAAATGAACGATTATAAAACTTTTCTTTGTATTCTCTATTTGGTAGCAAAAATATTTCATTATAAGTAATATCTTCAAATTTTCTAAACTCTTTCATTCCAATTTTTTTATCTTTATTATAGGGACAAACTTTTTGGCAAATGTCGCAGCCGTAAAAGCTTTTTATCATGGATTCCTCTTCTTCGCTCAAAACATTCTTCTGAGTTAAATGTGACTGACATTTTGTTGGCTCAAATCTTTCATTAGACAATGCTTTTGTTGGACAAGCTTTCACACATAGCCTGCAACTATCACACAAAATATTTTTTACTCTCTTTTTCTCTGATAAGGGTAAAATTTTATCCGTAAAAATATATCCAATAAAAACAAAAGATCCCAATTTTGGATTTATAAGACAGCCATTTTTCCCAATAAAGCCAAGCCCCGCTTCAAGTGCAAGCGTTCGATCAAAAAGCGGTCCGGTGTCTGTAAAACCAGCAAACTTTCCCAAATCGCATATTTCTGATAGCTCCTGCACCTTGGTTTTAAATACGCGATGGTAGTCAATTTCATTTGCTCCAATTGACATATTTCTTAGGACAAATTTTCCAGGATTATAATTCATCAACACCACAATTATTGAATTAAAATCTTCTGTATTAAAATCGCCGCTAATTTGATTTTCATTGTAATAAGCTTTCATGCTTTCCAAATACTTTGGATGGCGATATCGATTTGTGCCGATCACGGCAAATTCTTCTATTCCAATTTGATTCAATTTTTCTTTAAAAATTTCTAATTCGTTCATACATATATAATAACATATAATTTCAAAATTGTTCCTTGTTCATTAACTTAATATGGAATTATTTTTTATTTTCATAATTTTTTGGTATAATACAGTTGAGGCGATAAAATGTTTTTTGACAAAAAAAAGACTTACAAAAGAATAGATTATTTTTTAATTTTTATTGTGCTTGCACTCCTTGTGTTTGGATTAATTATGGTTAATTCCACAACACTAAGCTACGGCGCGCAAAAACATTCGAGCTATATGAGATCACAAGATCTCGCAACGCTTCTCGGTATAATAATAATGGTCGTATTAATGCTCACACCCCCGGATTTGCTAAAAAAACTTGCTTGGCCAATATATATTTTTTCAAATGCTTTTCTCGTTGCCACACTTGTAAAAGGTTCCACGACTTATGGTTCTAGATCGTGGCTCGAACTTGGTTCATTTAAATTTCAACCGTCAGAGTTTGTTAAAATCGGACTCATAATCTCTCTTTCCACATTTATGGAAAAAAATAAAGAGGTCTTAAATGAACCATTCACTCTTTTAAAACTATTAGTTCTCTCATTTATCCCTGTTGCACTTGTTTTGAAGCAACCGGACTTTGGAACTGCAGTTGTATTTATGGGAATAATTGCAATGATGTTTTTTGTTGGTGGAATCGGTAGACAATATATCTATGTAGCATTAGGTGCGATTTTAATTTATCTTCCAGTGTACTGGTTTAATTTAGACCAATATGCACGGAATAGAATTTTTGACTTCTTGGAACCTGAAAGAGACACACTCGGTTCAGGAATGCAAGCGTATGTTGGGAAAATCAGTTTGGGCAGCGGTAAATTTTTCGGGCGCGGGCTTTATAACGGCGTGCAAAATCAAGGAAACTTCTTGTCCTTAAAACACTCCGACTTCATCTTCCCAATGGTTGTAGAGGAACTAGGATTTCTAGGTGGATTTATTTTACTCACATTATATTTCCTGCTACTTTTAAAACTCTTCAACATTTCAAAAGAAGAAGATTATTACGCAAGAGTTTTTTCAATCGGTGTTTTTACAATGTTTTTTATCCATATTTGGGAAAATGTTGCAATGACAATGGGACTCATGCCTGTTACCGGTATTCCTCTTCCATTTATTTCTTCAGGAGGCACATTTCAAATCGCAAATTTAATTAGTATAGGCCTAATTTTGGGTATAAAGTATTACAGTAGTTCAAAAATGGACTCACATGGGCAAAAAATAGACAACTTATTGCGATGAAAGGAGATGCAAATGATCCGATACAATGAAATTGTAGAATTAGCAATTTTAAAATCCATCGCAAGCAAAGACTCAATTAGCTACTACGAAGTGTTTGAAGCATTAAGGCAGCATACCACTTCATCTGCTGAAATTGTGAAATGCTTGGTTGATTTCAAAAACGATGGACTTATTATTGAAAATAGTCAAAATAATAACGTTACCCTATTTTTGACGGAAAAAGGTAAAAGAAAATACGAAGAGCTAAAAAATGAAGCAAAAATGAAAATTGATTTGTTAAGCACGCTTGTTTCAGCTGGCGTTGCTCCTACTACAACTGAAAAAGAGGTCATAGACGAAATAATTATTGACAAATCAGATATCTCTGAAGAAACTGCAACTTCAATTGAAAAATCTGTGACAGAAACCGAAACTGAAAAAAGTGACAATACAATTAAAGTTGAAGAAACCAGTAAAACTATAGAAGAAAAAAAGGAGAACAACCATGAATAATCCTTTTTTAAACAATTTAAAACACAAATTAGAAAATGTGGGCATTAGAAATAACGCAACAAAAGAGATCATCCACATATATGAAGAATATCTTGTAAGTGGAATAAGAAGAGGAAAAACTGAAACAGAACTTATCGGCAATCTAGAAAGCGAAGAAATAATTGCAAACGCTTTTGCACCAGATGAATTTATAGAAAAAGAAATCAAACAATCAGTTGCTCCAAAAAAGAGAACATTTGGGCAAATTGTGTTTAATGGATTTATATTATTTATTCTAAACATCATTATCGTTCCGGTACTATTTACATTTCTTGGCATAATCACTGCTATCACGATTATGCCCATTGTCATAATCGTGATAGCAATTGCTTTACTTCTATATGGCACATTCTATCTAAATGGTCTCTTGCTACCAATTCATCCTCTCACTAGATGGACACTTTCATTGGGAATTATCGGACTATCAATTCTCGTATTTATTGGAATGATCTATATATATGGAATATTCTTTAAAGGAGTTGGTGCAATATTTAAATATGAAACAAAATTCTTAAGGAGGAACAAATAATGAAAAAATTTAGAATTATTCTCCTAATTCTTGTTATTGCCCTTCTCACAGTTGGTGTAATATCTTTTTTGATAAACGATTACAGTACATTTGATGAAGCTTGGAATCGTGGACAAAGTGAAGAATCTGTAGATGATATTTGGAGATATCCAATTTATGATTTCTTATATTCTATTGAATACTATACAGATAGATTAAATCAAGATATCATAAATTTTAGTGATAGATTCAAAAAATATAGATAAAAAATAAAAGTTGCCTTTTTTAAAGGGCAACTTTTTTTTGTACAATCAATTATTCAAAAATACTGCCTCCGATAAATTCTCGTATTATAGAAGTGTTTGGAATTAAATTCTCATCATCAATAGCCGTAAAATAATCTAGCATCTTTAAAAGTCTCGTGGCTCTCACAAAGTTTTTATCCGTGCTTGGTACTTGCTTTAAAAGTGGCATTGCAAATTTTTTTAAAATCGATATTTCATAAAACAAACTCGTGTTTATTATAATGTCTGCTTGTTCTTGATATGGGAACACATAAATGTCCTCTCCCTTTCTAACACTTCCCCACTCCGCGAGACTTTTGAGCACATCTCTGCCTCTTGTTCTTTGGTCGCGTACCATGCGTCTTAAAAATCTAACATCTGTAGTGGAAAGTCTATTTACTGAGTCAATATTCATGGTAGAAAGTGCAGACAAGTATATTTTAATTTTATTTCTATTTGGAATTTTATTTGAAAGTACAGGATTTAAACCGTGAATTCCTTCCAAAATTATTATTCCATTTGCGCCAAGTTCTCTTTTTTCACCAGTATAAACCGGTTTGCCTTCAATAAAGTCAAAACTTCTCTTTTCAGCTTCTCCGCTTTCTATTAGTTTTAAAATGTCTTGATTCAAAGCTTCAATATCCACAGCGTCAATCGTTTCAAAATTATATGTCCCATCCGGATTTTTCGGATTATGCTTTCTATCCACAAAATAGTCGTCAGTAGACATTTCAATGGTTTCAAGTCCGTACATTTTTAGAGCAATTTTTAACTTATATGCAAAAGTTGTCTTGCCGCTGCTTGATGGTCCGCTAATTAGAATTAATCTTTTTGCCTTATCTTTTGCCACAATCATTGCGATTTCTCTAATCTTTTGTTCAATAAAGCTTTCGCTCACCAGAACTAGATCTCTTGCGCCGCCATTTTCAATCTTTTCATTAAGCTCCCCCACATAATTTACACCAATAATCTTTGCTTCTTTTGCATGGTCTTGGAAAGCCTTTGCTAACTTTGACTCTTCAGTTTCGTAATCGATTTTGTTGTTCTTGTTTTTGGATGGGAATTTTATCAAAATTCCGGGATAATAATATTCCACATCAAATCTAGAAATAAAACCGGTGCTTGGCACAATTACTTCATCGAATCTGTCGTAAAAATTTATAAGTTTATACATTTTTAATTGTTCATCATGGACATATTTTAAAAGCGAAACAGTACTTTCGCGATTCATGTTTTTAAAATAGTTTAAAGCTTTATCTTTATCCCATTTTTCGAGTTTGAAGTCATAATCTTCGTTTATAATATCGTGCATTTTCTGCTTTATTGCTTCAATCTCTCTCATTGTGAATGGATTGCCCGTATCTTTTTCTACATATATATTGCTGCCTATATAGTGCTCCACCATCGGGTTTAAATCACCATATAATTCTTTTATCGCTGTTTCAAAAATCATTGTCAAGCTTGTAGTGTAAATTCTTAATCCGAGAGAGTTTAAAATATCTAAAAGTTTTATATCTTCATTATCTTTTGGAACATAGTTTAAACTTACAAGTTCTGCATTTACAACCGCTCCCAAATATTCTCTATAATTATAAAAAGTTCTAGATATGATATCTATGAGCTTTTCCCCATCCTGAAAAACGACTTCGTAACAAAAATCGTCTTTTGGCAATCTTATTTTTATTTTCATAAAATCACTCCTTAATATTAAATATACCCCAAAAATATAATAAATATGTAATATAAAGTTGTAGAAAACTTTAATCGTGTATGCTATAATGAAAATTGGAGGTGAAAAATGGAACCTTTAATACAACTAAAAGATTTATCTAAAGTCTATAAAATGGGACAAGAAAAAATTGTCGCACTTAGGCATGTTAATCTAGAAATCTATAAAGGCGAATGCGTTTGTTTGATTGGGCCGTCCGGGAGTGGAAAATCTACACTACTTAATATGTGTGCCGGACTCGAAAAGCCGACTGCCGGTGAAATTGTTATTGGTAATATTCATATGGAAAAATTAAGTGAAGAACAAGCCACAAAGCTTAGGCAGCTAAACGTCGGATTTGTGTTCCAAGCTTATAACCTTATCCCAACACTTTCCGCAATAGATAATGTGGGTCTTGGACTTGCTTTCAAAGGTGTACCAAAGAAAAAGCGATATGAAATGTCCGAAGATATATTAAAAAAAGTAGGACTCGGTCAAAGACTTCATCACAAACCAACTGAAATGAGTGGTGGACAACAGCAAAGGGTTAGTATCGCAAGAGCATTTGTGGGTCATCCTAGAATTATTTTTGCTGACGAGCCTACCGGAAATCTCGACTCCAAAACTTCTATAGAAATAATGGAGCTCATGACCTCAATGGTTAGGAAAAACAATAGCACTATGATTATTGTTACTCACGACATTGAAACTTCAGTTTATTCAGATAGAATAATTCATTTTAGAGACGGATCTATTGAAAAAATTACAACACAAACTCCAAAAGCTCTTCCAACCGATGAAGAGATCAGAGAGAGATTTAATACACTAGAAGAAATTAATAACACTTTATAAGGAGAAACTATGAAGAAAAATATTTTTATTATTTTATTAGCACTAACCATGATATTTCAGACAGTCGCCATTTATGCAGATGAAGAAACAGAAATAAAAACACCTCAACCAGAGCCGAAAATTTCATCGCAAATCGTTCAAGTAAGTGGCGATAGCACAAACGTTGGTAAGCCTGGCGATATTTTAGACATTAGAGTTTTTGTAGACTACACATACTCAGATTCCCTGTTTTTCATTTCTGGTAACGCTGATGCAGGTAACAATAACAGCGTTTATATGTTGAGTGGCTCAGATAGTGTTGATTTTAGAAATCGCTATAGAGACAATTTTAGAATATCTAATATTGGCACAACCAGTTTGAATTTTAAAGTTCAAATCGCAAATAATGCAAGCCCTGGAACATATCCGGTTAATATTAAAATAAGGACAAATGATGGTGCAACAGGTGAATTTACTTCTTATGTTAGAGTTGAATATGACGAGAAACAAGCATCTCGCTTAGAGCTTTCCGATATTCAAATCATGCCTAAGAGCAAAGACATTATGCCTGGTGAATCTGTTGCAGTTGGCTTTACTGTTAAAAACCCTACAGAAAATACTATTCAAAATGTAAACGTAAAGCTTGAAGGAATGAGTGAAAGCGGATTTACTTTAGCTAAAGATTTTAACACTAAAAACTTTGATAAGATTTATCCTGGCGAAGACAAAAACGTTAGCTTCGTGCTAAGAGCTGGACAAAATGCAGCAGCCGGAAATTATGAATTTAAAGTCACACTCTCCTACTTCGACACTCAAACAGAAGGTGGCAAAGGTGAATCGCAAAAATCTTTCTTCTTGACCATCAATCAAAACTACCAAAACCTTTCCAGTGTTGTTGTTGAAAACTTGGTTACACCTGCAAACACAATTTACCCCGGCAAAACAGCTCGAATCTCATTTGACCTAACAAACAAAGGCAAAAGAATTGCAAAAAGAGTTCTAGTAAAATGTGGTGTCGAAGGCGAAGGACTTGTAAATAAATCAATCTCTCAACAATTCATTGAAACATTGAATCCAAACGAATCCAAACATTTTGACTTTGACTTTTTAGCAACTCCTGCAAGCTCAACTAAAAACTATCCAATAAATATCAAAGTTGAATACTACGACGAATTTCAGAACGACAAAGAACCGATGACAACTGAGCAATACTCCGGAATATTTGTTTCTAATCCAGACAAAGCAGATGGAGAACAAGGTGAAAATAAAATTTCTACTCCAAAAGTAATCGTTAGAAAATACACTTTTAACCCAAAACTTCCAGAAGCTGGCAAAGAATTCACAATGAATCTAGAATTCCAAAACACATCTTCTGATAAAGTAGTAAAAAATATAAAAATCTCACTTACCTCCCCTGTTGGTGAAAATAAAGAAAGTGCCGGCTCAAACATCTTCACACCTGTTGACAGCTCAAACACATTCTTTATTGATAAAATTGCTCCAAATGGAGTGGTTTCAAAAGAAATCAAGCTCTACACCGTTCCGGATGCAATTGCAAAAACATACAATGTAACCTGCGGATTTGAATACGAAGATACTAAAAACAATCAATTTAAAGCTAGCGAAGAAATCGGGATTCCTGTTGTTCAACCATCTAGACTTGAAATTGGTGAAATCCAAACTCAAACAGAATTCAGCGTTGGTGATGGTGCACCGCTTTCTGTTAGCTTCTACAACACCGGTAAAGTTACCCTTTACAACATGATGGTCAGATTTGAATCAAATGAGATGGAAGCTCAAAATAGCACATATTATGTAGGTAAATTCATGGAAGGCGCCACAGAAAACTATGACATCCAAGTTAACGCTACAGAACCCGGCGAAAAAAAAGGAACAGTCGTTTTTAGCTATGAAGACTCATCAGGAGAAAAACAAGAAGTAAAAAAAGAAGTAACCTGGAATGTAAGCGAAGCTCCAGCATTCGACCCTAATGACCCTATGAATATGCCAATTGAAGAAGAACCAACATTCAAAGACAAAATGAAAGACTTGCTCAAAAAGTGGTACTTCTGGGTAATAATAGTTGCAATTACTATCGCAATATATGTAATTATAAAAAAACTAAAAAATAAAAAAGATATAAAGGATTTGACTCTAGATGTCTAATTTAGATTTAATTTTGATGTCCCTCGGTAATTTGTGGCGACGCAAACTAAGAACGTTTCTAACAGTCTTGGGTGTCGTTATAGGCACCGCATCCATCATCACAACACTTAGCCTTGGATTTGGAATGAAAGCACAAAATGACAGACTTCTGGAACAATTAGGACCGGTTGACGTCATAACTGTTGTTTCATACCCCATCTACGATATGAAAACTGAAAGTCAAACAGACGCAAAACCACTAACAGAAGAAGCAGTAAAAACGTTTGAAGGAATTGCAAATGTAAAAGCTGTTATTCCGGAACTGCAAGTAAACGACGTAAGAGTTGTATCCGGAAAATATCAAAACTGGGCTGAAGTAATCGGTGTTGACCCTG
This sequence comes from Ezakiella sp., assembly GCA_022778715.1. Taxonomy (GTDB): domain Bacteria; phylum Bacillota; class Clostridia; order Tissierellales; family Peptoniphilaceae; genus Ezakiella. The sequence goes on along the minus strand of JALFRW010000030.1, from coordinate 9,148 downwards.
CAAAATATGCACTTCTTGACCCTAAGATAAGCTGGGGACGTTTTTTAAACGAAACTGATGGTGAAGCTGCTGTTTTTGGTGGAGGACTTGCACAAACTTGGTATAATCCAAATGAAAGTAATCATTTTAAAATGCAATACGACCAAAACAAAAAGGTTGTTGACCTAGAAAAAGACAAAATCACATTTAATATTGGCGAAAGCTATGATCCGGACACTGAAAAAACAACTTTTTCAAAAACTTATAAATTAACAGTTGTCGGTGAAACTCCAGGAGGAGATTGGCAAACAGATTATCAAATTTTTATTCCAATCTCATTCGCCGAAAAACTAAATAAAGAAATAAAACGTGATAACGACAAACGTAAAGCTGATAATGATTACTACGTTCAAGGCAGAAATAACAATGCTAGTAAATATTCAAGCATACTCGTAAAAGTTAACGACATAAAAAATATGCGCGAAGTTAACGACAAAATAAAAGAACTTGGATATAACCCTCGCTCTAACCTTGACGCCACTGACGCCCTAAACAAAAATGTTGCCACTACACAAAAAATCTTAGGCGGAATCGGTGCAGTCAGCTTGCTAGTTGCTGCAATAGGTATAGCTAACACAATGGTAATGAGCATATATGAAAGAATCAAAGAAATCGGAATCATGAAAGTTATCGGTGCAAGCGTCTCTGACATCAAAAAAATGTTCCTCACTGAAGCTGCTTTTATTGGACTATTCGGAGGTGCTCTCGGAATCGGCCTGAGCTATATAATAAGCGCCATAATTAATGCCGCCTCAAGAAAACCTGGTGACGGCATCAGCAGCTCAATATTTGCCGGAATGGTTGATGCAGACGTTAAAATCTCAATCATACCGCTTTGGCTCGTGGGAGCGGCACTTATCTTTGCAACAATAATCGGCATTATAAGCGGATACTACCCAGCAAGAAAAGCCACAAAACTCTCCCCTCTTGAAGCAATAAGAACACAATAAAATATGTAAATATTTTAAAAATCTCCAAGCAAATAGCTTGGAGATTTTCGTTGTAAATATAACTAAAAATTGTTTAGTTATAAAAATCTTGATTTTTGAATTTTTCCAGTTTATTAAAATTACTTCAAAAGTTTATCTATTATCAATCTGCGAAACAGAAAGATTCATTACAATTATTTTTTTAATTCGAGTTATATCATAATCTTATTCTTTCTATTCTTTATAATTAACATTTAGTATATTTATTAACTTATTTATTGTTAGCCATTAATTCTTATTGATTAATTGTAAAAAAGTTAACGGTGACATTGGTTTAATTGTTGTTATTGCTTTATACATTGTAATACATTCGGAATTTGTTTACCTTTCTTTTGTACATTAAATGCTCTATATTATTCTTATTAAATTTTTTATAGTCATATAAATAAAAATTATAGATCTATTATCTTTTATAAATTCCTAAAAAGTGGTATAATATAGTTGTAAAGTTTTTTTAAGGAGGATTAATAATGAAAAAACTTGGTATTATTGCACTATGTGTCTTCCTTGCATGCTCTGTTTTTGTTGGATGCAAAAAAGACAACCAATCATCAAGCTCTGGAATTATGGGCGTTAGCGAAGACAGTCCTATCAAAGTTGACAAGAACGAAAAGACAGTTACCATTTATGCAACATTTAATGGTAAGTATGAATTTGAGGCTACAAGACATTTTGCCATTTACAAAGACGGCAAAATTGCAGATATGGCTATGTTCAAATCATATGTTAGCCCAGAGGATTTCTATAATGCTTTAAAAGAAATCGGCGCAACGCCTGGAGACAATATGACAGCCGAAAATGCTGCAACTACTTTGTCTGAAGGCAGCGATCTAGACGTAAATATTTATTGGGATGGCAACAAAGATGGAATTGACATTGATGAATTCTTACTTGATTCAAACAAAAAAGACATCGACATCAAATTCTCTGGAAACTTAGACGGCGCAAAAGAATATGAAACGGGCTGCATCACATGCCTTGATTCATGTTTTGTTGGCATCACCAGCAATTCAACTTACCCTCTAGGTGCTATAGAAGAAACAAAAGAAGTTGAATTTAAAGTTAATGACAATAAGATTCCTGAAGACAAACAAGGCGTTGCTATTGTTTACAAACTCGACTAATGAAATCATTAAATAAGATTGTAAGCCTTTTCACTTATTCTATAATTATTTATTCTATCGTGACAACCACTATTAGCCAAAGTCTTTGGCTGGATATGAGAGTTCATTCGACTTATATTTGTTATGGAATATTTTTATTAATGCTTATACTTATTGTTTCTAAAGATATTAATGACCGAAAATTTCTGATTACGCTTGACATTTTATTTTTATTTCCTGTATTTATGGGAAAGCTTAACAGAATCGCATACGAGATTAGAGATGCTTTTTATCTTGTGATAAGTGTGAAATATTTTAAATTTATTCTTATCGCAATAATTTTAGTCGACAATTTCTTAACATTTTCAACTAAAGAAAAGAGTTTATAATATGCTTTTGGTTTACTAAAAGCATATTTTTATATTAAAAAACAATCTGCTATATAGCAGATTGTTTTTTAAAATTTATCTTATTAAAAAGTACATAACTAGTGCCACAATTGCAAGCACTCCAGCCGATATAATTGTATCTCTCAAAGTCACTTCTTTGTCAGCATCACCTTGTTCAAAGAAATCTTCTCTTACTTTTAGTATTTTTCTATAAAAAATCAATGTAAGAGCTGAGTTTGCAAAGCCTTTAATAATGTTAAAAGGCATGATTGCTGGCACTAATAATTTTACAACTTCTGTTCTTGGTACATGCATATAAAATGGTGTGACCACCCAATTCCACAATATCATAATTGCTGTCATGAAAAATGTACTAATAACAAGACCTATTACTACGTTTTTCATTTCTTTGTTTTTTCTGAATGCATAGTTTGCAGGAATCAAAAACGCAAATGTCGCCACTATGTTCATCAAAAGTCCAATTATTCCCGTGTCAGATGCGGTGAGAGTTTCCAAAACGCAAACTATTACCGTGACAATTCCAGCTGGCACGATTCCATAGATAAAAGCTGCAATTAAAAGTATGAAATCTTTTGGGTCATACTTTAAAAACAGTACAATCGGAATTCTTCCAACAAACATTATTGCGTATGCAAGTGCTGCAAACATTGCAAGTCCTGTCAATTTTTTTGTGTTAGACATCGATTTCTTAGTATTTTGTGTCATCATAATAAACCTCCTTTTGGGCAATAAAAAAGCCCCATACAAAGGGGATCTTCCTTTCCATCCGGACTATACCGTCGGCTCAGGAATTTAACCTGATCTGCCAAAATGGCTCGTGGGCTTTACCACCGGTGAGGAATTTAACCTACCCCTTGAAGACATATTTATTATATCACAACTATATAAATTTTTCAAATGTTTTTACAAAAAAGAGAGATTATTTTAAAATCTCTCTAAAAAAAATTTTTAATTTTCAATGTCATTGTTGTCGTTCTCATCAACATTATTATTGTTGTTATTTTCGTTGTTGTCACCAATATTGTTGTTTAAACTATCCTCTTCCATGTTTAAATCAATTGTAACTGGATTGTTCAAAGATAGATTTGCGTCTTTACTTTGCAAAATAATTTCGTATCTTTGTAGCCCTAGGTGAGCATTACCAAGATCACAAATGAAACTCAAATTACCTGCATCTAGCGTTGTTACAAGATCTTCCGGTCCTTTTAAATCCACAAAGTAGGTATCATTAATTTCGTTTTCTTTTAGCTTTAGTCCATCTGGTAAATTTACAAATTCTATTTGCGATTTTTTGATTTCCACTCTTCTTATAGCGTAATTATCGAGAAGTAAATTAAGTTTATATTCAATGGTTTCATCAATTGGAACGAGTCCGTCAGGAATATTTAGTTTAAGTTTTATACTGGTATTTTTATTTATTGCCGACAAGTCAACTTCTTCTGTTGTAATATTTTGTGGAATCTTCACGTCATTTAAAACTTTAAGTGTTATCGTGCTTGGGTTAATATCGTAAGATTTGATATTTAATAGAGTTGGCAAATTGCCCTTTGTCTTTAACTCAATTGGTTTTATAACTGTTTGGAAAATCGGCACGGAAATATTTATCACATTCGGTACAGCTTCTATATTAACGAGTTCATCTCCATTTTCATCCACTGCTTTCACAGGATTGGAAATTGTGAAAGATTCTTTTTTATCGCTAATGTCAATTGTTGACACAAGGCCTCTCACCTTATCCAAAGTTGCCTTAGGACCTTTGATTTTTACATTTGGTGAAGTAGTTGAAATCTCACCCACGATATAATTTTCAACTGGCGTGCCAAGCGTATCAATTTTAACAGCCATTTCTTTTGTAATAACTTTGTCGATTGAAACTAGAACGTCGCGCGGAGTTACATTTTCTACTTGAATGTTACCGGGGTTTGATTCGAATCTGGTGCTAACCATTGCTCTAGAGTCTCCCACTCCAAATCCTTTTAGGTCAACAGTGGCCAACACGCTTCCTTCTTTTAATTTATTTAGCTCATTTTTTTTGCCTGAAACTTTTATATTTACAAATTGATCTGCTTGATTTATTAAAATCAAGCCTTTGTTTTCCAAGCTTTCAACATTTTCAAAGTTAACCCGCACATTTCTAATTGTCATCGTTTCAGTTGGGTTCTCTACCCCCATTACATAACTCCAAAAGAAAATGGCAATTACAAGTGAAATAATTTTGGCTGTCAAATTATCATCATAAATCTTTTTGAACTTAAATTTCTTCATCTTTTTTATCTCCATCTTCTTTAGAATGCATTTCTTCTTCTGATTTTGCCTTTTCTTTTTCTTGTTCAGTGGTTGAAAACTCTTCTATAAATTTACTCAATAAATTTTTTTCTACTGGTTTTGGTTCGTAAATTTCAACTAATTTCTTTCTTAGAGTGTCAGGATCCAAAAACCTTGAGATTACTCCACCTTCACATGTAGAAATTGCGCCCGTTTCTTCTGAAACTACAATTACAAATGCATCACTCTTTTCACTTATTCCAAGTGCAGCTCTGTGCCTCGTGCCTAGGTCTTTTGCCAGATTTTTGTTGTCTGTGATTGGAAGAAAGCAAGCTGCAGCTTTTATGATATCTCTATCAATAACAACAGCCCCATCGTGAAGTGGTGTGTTTGGAATAAATATGTTTATTAAAAGTCCCATTGACACATAGCCATTTATCATTTGTCCGGTTTCCAAAATTTCACCAAGTCCAGTTTTTCTTTGTATGACAATGAGTGCACCAATTCTTTGACGAGAAAGTGACGCACAAGCTTGTACAATTTCTTCAACAACTGCATTTGGCTTGTTGTCGCCACCTTTCTTGTATTTGTTGAAGAATTTGCTTCTACCAATAAATTCAAATGCCCGCCTGATTTCCGGTTGGAATATAACCACAAGAGCGAGAAGCCCCGCTCCTAGAAGCCAGTTTAAAAACCAGCGTAAAGTGTAAAGCTTAAACCATTCAGATAATTTAGTAACCAAAAGCAAAATGAAAAATCCTTTAGCAAGTTGTTCCGCTCTGGTTTCTTTGACTAATTTATAGGCGTTGTAAATAATTATTGACATGATCAATATGTCTATAACATTATTAAATTTTATATTTAAAAGCGTATCTTTTATTGAACTAAAAAATTTTACACCTGTCATTTTATCCCCTCAAATTTAAATAAGTGTTCTAAATTCTTCTAAGAACTCCTTAAAAATTTTAATTGCATCTTCGATTGGCTTTGAGCTTGTCATGTCTACGCCTGCTTTATTTAAAACTTCTAATGGCGGTAAGCTGGATCCGGATTTTAAGAATTCGAGATACATATCTCTTTCTTTTTCTCCACCTTCTATAATTCTTTTTGCGAAGCATAGTGCTGCAGAAATTCCTGTTGCATATTGATAAACATAGAAATTGTAGTAAAAATGAGGAATTCTTGCCCATTCATATTTGATAAAATCATCTTTTTCTATATTTTTTCCATAGAATTTTTGATTTAATTTTTCATATTCTTCGTTTAGAAAATGAGCAGTAAGGCTGCCATTTGTTTCGTATTCTTTGTAAATTAAATCTTCAAAAACTGCGAATTGAGTTTGTCTAAATAAAGTACCCTTGATTGAATCCAAGAAATGGTTGATAACATATTTTCTTAAATTCTTATCTTTCCATTTGTCTAAAAGATAGAAAGTAAGCAAACTTTCGTTCATTGTAGATGCCACTTCTGCGACAAAAATTGAATATCCACTGTATGCAAATGGTTGATTGTTACAAGAATTGAATGTGTGCATTGAGTGCCCCATTTCGTGAGCTGTGGTAAACACGTCATCAAGTGTGCCATGAAAATTTAATAGCACAAATGGCATTGTGCCATAACCACCGCTAGAGTATGCCCCACTACGTTTGCCTGGAGTCTCAAAAACGTCACACCATCTATTGTCGAATCCTTCTTTCAAATGCTTAATGTAATATTCTCCCAGTGGAGCTAGTGCTTCAAGCACGATTTCGCGAGCTTCTTCAAATGTGAACTTCAAGTCTACGTCTGGAACGAGATTTGCGTAAATGTCATACATATACATTTTGTCCAAGCCCATAGCATTTTTGCGAACTCCCATATAGTCGTGAAGTGCATCTAGATTGTTTGTAACAGTCTTCACTAGTTCATCGTAAACGCTTACCGGAATTTCATTGTCAAATAGAGCTCTTTGCTTAGCTGAAGTGAAATTTTTTAATTTTGAATATAAAACATTTGATTTAACGGTCCCTTCAAGTGTTGAAGCGAATGTATTAATGTGATTTTCATATTCTGTGTAATATTTTTCAAATACTTCTTTCTTAGCATCCCTTGGCGCGCTTTCAAGAAGTGGAACAAAGTTTCCGGAAGTGATTCTCACATCGTCATTATCAATTCTAACCGTTGGGAATTTCATATCTGCGACGCTTAGCATTGAAAAAGATTTTTCGCTTGAATTAAATACAGGTGACAATGCTGATAGCATTTTTTCTTCTTTTTCGCCAAGGGTATGGGGTTTATATCTTAAAATATCGAAGATATATCTTCTAAATTCTTCGAGTTGTGGTTTATTATTAAATACTTCTTCTATGTCGCCTTCATAATCTAAAATTTCTGGTACCTCAAAACTTACAACTTGACTAAATATAGAGAATAAATTTTCTAATTTTCCATCAAGTGCTTGATATTTTGCGTTTCTATTATCTTCGTTGAAACGATTGCTGATATAGTTTGCAATCTTAGTCAATAAAATGCCAAGCTCTTCTTTAGTTTTTAGATAATCATATAAATTGTCTTTATTTTCGAATAGCTTGCCATTGTATGCTGCAAGTTCACTTAACCTTTCTTCAAATTTCGCCATATCTGATTCTAGGTCGGTTTCATCTGTGTACAAACTTTCCAAATTCCATTTGTACTTGTTTTCAATTTGTTCTCTTGATTCAAAATTATACTTCATTTTTCCTCCTTAAGTATAAGCAATAAGCAATTACCGGGCATATATTGCATTTTGGATTTCTCGCACTACAAACTCGTCTTCCATGAAAAATAAAAACGTGGTGCATCTTTACCCAAATATCTTTTGGGAGCTTTTTCATCAATGCTTTTTCTGTATCCAAAACATTATCTGCTTTAACTATCCCAATCCTATTTGTAACACGAAATACATGTGTGTCGACAGCGATAGTTGGCACATTAAAACAATTTGCAAGAACTACATTTGCAGTTTTTCTACCCACTCCAGGCAAAGAAACGAGCTCATCCATTGTTTGCGGTACTTTAGAATCGTATTTTTTAATCAAAATTTGAGATGTTTCAATAATATTTTCCGCTTTTGTGTTAAAAAAACCTGCACTTTTGATATAGTTTTTTAGACTTTCTATCCCAAGCTCACATATTTTTTCCGGCGTGTTTGCTACAGAGAAAAGTTCCTCAGTTATTTTGTTAACACGAACATCGGTGCATTGTGCAGACAAAATTGTAGCAATCAAAAGTTCATATGGAGAGGCATGCTTTAATTCACAGCGTGCATCAATATGGTAATTCATAAGTATTTCACAAACTTCTGCTATTTCGTTTTTATTTAAAATATTTTTTGCCAAACTTATCCCCCATTAGTACTATCTATTTAAAATTATACATCATTTTGTATTTTATTTAAAGCCAAATATATGATATAATTAAATTAAATTAAATTAGTTAAGGAGGATAAAATGAAAACTATTTTGGATAAAGGCTATGTTAGATTAGTCGATTCTATGGGAAGTGATCTAACAATTGTTAACGCTGCACGTGCAAGTTTTGCTAAAGAAAGCCATGAGCTAAATGAAAAAGATGAACGACTCATTAAATTTTTGGCTGACAACAATCACACATCACCTTTTAGACACGCAGTACTCCAATTTGAAATAAAAGCACCTCTTATGGTAGCTAGACAATGGTGGAAATATATCATTGGTTCATCACACTTAGAAGGAAGTCAGGAAGCTCTAAACGCTTGGAATGAGAGCTCCAGAAGATATGTTACAGAAGATCCAACATTTTATATTCCAAATGAAAATGAATGGAGAGGAAAGCCGGCAAACAACAAGCAAGGCTCGACTGACCCTGTATCAAACGAAATCGGATTCAAGTTCACAAAAGAACTTGAAGAATACATCGACAAAGGCGTAGCTCTATACGAAAACGCAATGGAATCAGGAATTTGTGCTGAAGAAGCAAGACTTTTTTTGCCGGCATATGGAATGTATGTCAACTGGTACTGGACAGCTTCTCTTCAAGCCGTTGCACATTTCACAAAGCAAAGAATGGACAACCACAGCCAATACGAAATTCGCCAATATGCGAAGGCAGTAAAAGATTTAGCACTAGAAAAATTTCCTCTTGGCATGGCAGCTTTTTTAACTGAGGAAGAAATTAATGAATAATAAAAACGGTCTTAAGATTTATGATGTGTACCCATAAAACTGGACACAATATTTAATTAATTAGTTGTAGTGGATGCTAACCTATATTTTGTAGGTGGCATCCATTTTGTTTTCTTCTGAATTCTTTCGTTATTGTAATAATAAATATATTTTTCTATTGC
>JALFRW010000018.1 GCA_022778715.1 Ezakiella sp. | reverse complement strand
CATTTGTGATGTTGAACTTTTAGATGTATTCGCTGAATATGACGAGAAGAGTGATAAGGATAATGTATGCTGCCATTTCTATCCTAAGATGTTGGATAAGTTTGGTCTTACATTTCCGATTGAAAAGTTTTCAGATGTTTTTATAAGCAAATAAAGATGTTAAAAGGTATTAAATAATTTGGCTATACCAGATTTATTTAGTACCTTTGCATCAGAAATAAAGAAACAATAATAGGAGATTAGATTATGTATACAAGTGCAAAAGTTTGGGTTTGCGTCAACAATTCTGACTTAGGTAAAGTAAGAAAAGTTGACCTTTCTGACATAAAGTTAGTTAAAGACACTTCGTTGAAAATTACACTTAATCAAGTTAAGGAGGTTGTTGGCAATGTCAAATTATGTAAATATACAGGCTTTTACGTACATCGTGAGGGTGAAATTGATTTGCTTGGCAAAGAGTTGATTAACAATTTCAATAGCTATGAAAAAGCGTTGAATCTTGCATTACTCGGTGACGAATCATACATTTCTAATGGTAAGGTTGCTCCTGATTGTGGTTGTGCTATCCACCATTGGGATTTTGCAAAGCCATATTTGTATGATACCCTCGATATTGACTATGACACTATATATGTAGATTATATTTTCTATTCAGGAAAATGGTACGTAAGAATTGATAAAAAATGGGCATTGCTTGAACCTATGATTGATAATATGATTGAAATTTGTTAATGAATGTTAAAAATCCTGTAAATATTTGGTGGATTGGAAAAAACTTAGTACCTTTGCATCAGAAAACAACAAGTTTAACATTTAAAAGATAGGAGATTAAGATTATGGCAGAAATTGTACTTAACAACTTTTTCATTCAGAGCAACATTGTGAATTGCTCTGAAAATGTCAAAAAGAAAGAAGAGAAGAAAAATGGTGTCTTCGTTAATCGAGTATTGGAGGAGACTATTAAATTGCCCTATCCGATATTGAGAAACATTTGGAATGCTTTTATTGATGAAAGTTCTTCCTATGGCGAAGATTCATTCGTATATGATTTCGAAGACCATGAAGATTTGGAAGACTTGCACGAAAACATCATGAGTGAAATGGAGTTTAATCGAATTTTAAAAGCGGTCAAGAGTAAGAGATATTTCCAGTATGTTTGGACTTCACAAAATCACAACACTATCAATATCGTTGACCCTAAAGATTTGATTACACGCTATTGGGGTGATATAATTACAAGCATAATTAATTTCCCTTATTGCTATAAGGTGTTTTATCCAGCAAGCGATAAGAAAAACCCTTTTTTCTATTATGAGGAAGTTGTTGTGCCTATCGTTTGTGAAAGAATTGGTGTCGAATGCCTTTGTAATAAGTAAGATATGACGGATATGGCTTTGAATTTGTTGGTTTGGGCAATTGCTTTTGTGATTGCCCTTATCATATACAAAATTACAAAAGAATAGATTTGAATTTTGTTAATTGATGTTAATGAATTTGACTATATCGGATTTATTTAGTACCTTTGCATCAGAAAAAGAAATAACAAGTTTAACATTTTAAAAGATAGGAGATTAGATTTATGGAAGTAAAAATTACATTTACAAGCAGTGTTTGCATTAAATGCAATGACATAAAGGAAGCAAAGGAAAAGTGGGAATGGTTGAAACTCTACTCTAACGAAGCTATTAAAATGGGTGCTGATTACGATGGCATCATTTCTGTCGAGAGAGTTGACGATGGCTCATATAAGGACTTGGAGAATGAGTTTTCTGAAGCATAAATAGTGAATTGTTAAAAGGTACTAAAGAATTTGGCTATATCATATTTATTTAGTACCTTATAAATATAGTCATTAAATAACTTAAATAATGGGTACAATAATAACAATATTAGTGATTGCAGTTATTATCGCAATTGCATCGTCATCGAATGGTAATAAAAATCACGTAAATTGTGATGGTAGCACTTATATTAACATTAACGATGTGAAAATGGATAATCCAAAAGCACAGCAAGTTTTTGACTATTATAAATCAATGATAATTGACAAAAAAATAAATTTTGATGAAGTGCTGCACGATGTCAATTTACGTAGAGAATATCATAAAATTAAACAGATTCAAAATACCCTTCAAGACGATGATGATTTAACTTATATTGAAGCACTTGAAGGTGAGTTTGCAAATTTAGCAAGTTCTATTACCCCAAATGGAATTATTTTAAATCCACAAGAAGAGTGCTATTTTTCAGCACAAATTTGTGCAGTGGACACCATACAAAGAGTAGCTAAAAATATAACTTATAGTGGCATAAAAGTTACAAATGGGTCTATTAGATTTGGTAGTGGTACAATATATTCAAACAATGTAGAAGGTCTTAGACGTTTTGATGCAGGAACAATAATTGTAACCAATCAACGTATAATTTTTAAAGGAACTAAGAAGAATAAAACTATAGCAATTGGTTCTATTATTAGCATAGATAATTTTGATGATAATGGCGTTATTATTTCTATGAGTAATAGGGAGAATCCAATAGTTATTAGGTTTGCTGCGGATAAATGTTTTTACTATAATAAGACCAACGATATTAGATTCTTCTACAATGATTTGAATTGGTTTTATAAAGCACTCGAAAAATCGTTCTATAAAAGATTCCTTCCTAAAGATGTGCAAGATGTGAGAAAAGAACTTGATAAGTTAAACTTTGATATTGCACGAAAAACAATGATTAAAGAAGGTTTTGAAAAGGAAAATAAATAGCTAAAACATGTTAAAAATCTGAGATTTATTTGGTAGTCTCAGATTTTTTTCGTACCTTTGCATCAGAAAAAGAAATAACAAGTTTAAATAATATAATATTATGGCAAAGTTTAAATTATCATGTAATCAAGTTGTAAGATTGCGTAATGGCAAATTGGGAATTGTTGTATGTTTCAACAATACTCCTTCACATATTGTGTTCAGTGCTTTCACAAACCCTATCACAAAGTGGGATGAAAACTTGAAGCACACTAAT
>JALFRW010000013.1 GCA_022778715.1 Ezakiella sp. | reverse complement strand
AAAGGATAGGTCAAGTTACTAAGAGCGTAGGGCGAATGCCTTGGCACCAAGAGCCGAAGAAGGACGCGGTAAGCTGCGAAAAGCTGCGGGTAGCTGCAAACGAGCTACGACCCACAGATATCCGAATGGGGAAACCCACTTGAGCAAACCTCAAGTATCGCATTTTGAAAAAATAGGAATAGCGAAGGGAACCCGGAGAACTGAAACATCTAAGTACCCGGAGGAAAAGAAAGTAACAACGATTTCCAAAGTAGCGGCGAGCGAAATGGAAACAGCCCGACAGGGAGCAAGAATGAAGATAGTCGAATAGGATTGGAAAAACTACTCAAAGAGCGTAAAAAGCGCGTAGACGAAATCCGAATGAAGCGAACTGTCCAAGAGAGTAGCACGGAACACGAGAAACTCTGTGTGAAAAAAGGAGGCCCACCTCCTAAGGCTAAATACTACTTGGTGACCGATAGAGGACTAGTACCGTGAGGGAAAGGCGAAAAGAACCCCGGAAGGGGAGTGAAATAGAACCTGAAACCCTATGCTTACAAGCAGAGAGAGCACGTTAAAAGTGTGATCTCGTACTTTTTGTAGAACGGGCCAGCGAGTTATTGCATATAGCAAGATTAAGATATTAAATATTGGAGTCGAAGGGAAACCGAGTCTTAAAAGGGCGAAGAGTTATATGTAATAGACCCGAAACCGGGTGATCTATCCATGGGCAGAGTGAAGTAGCGGTAAAACGCTATGGAGGCTCGAACCGGGTATGGTTTAAAACATATCGGATGACCTGTGGATAGGGGTGAAAAGCCAAACGAACCCGGATATAGCTGGTTCTCCTCGAAATAGCTTTAGGGCTAGCCTTTAGGGAATTTAATGGAGGTAGAGCACTGAATGGTTGAGGGGCGTGTATACGTTACCAAAACCTATCAAACTCCGAATACCAAGAAAAATAAACCTAAGGAGTCAGACATGGAGGGATAAGCTCCCATGTCAAAAGGGAAACAGCCCAGACCACCGACTAAGGTCCCAAAGTACAGATTAAGTGGCAAAGGATGTGAAGTTACTGAGACAACCAGGATGTTGGCTTAGAAGCAGCCATACATTCAAAGAGTGCGTAATAGCTCACTGGTCAAGTGATTTTGCGCCAAAGATTTCCGGGGCTAAATCTGACACCGAAGTCGTGGATTCGAACGAAAGTTTGAGTGGTAGAGGAGCATTGTATGAAGGCAGAAGCAGTACCGAAAGGAACTGTGGACATCATAGAAGAGAGAATGCTGGCATAAGTAGCGAGAAGGCGAGTGAGAATCTCGCCCGTCGAAAACCTAAGGATTCCTGGGCAAGGCTCGTCCCCCCAGGGTAAGTCGGGACCTAAGGCGAGGCTGAAGAGCGTAGCCGATGGACAACTGGTTGAAATTCCAGTACTATCTTAAGTCGATAAAAGTGAAGTGGGGACGCAGGAGGATAGCCTTACCACACGGCAAGGAAGAGTGTGGCTAAATAACGAGCTAGAGGACATAGGCAAATCCGTGAACTTAAAGATGCAAGTTATGATAGGGATCGAAAAACAAGTAGAGAAGAAGAACTATTCACACTGCCAAGAAAAACCACTAACGAGACGAAAAGATACCCGTACCGCAAACCGACACAGGTAGGAAAGGAGAGAATCCTAAGACGCGCGGAAGAACCTTTGTTAAGGAACTCGGCAAAATGACCCCGTAACTTCGGGAGAAGGGGAACCGAGAGGAGAATGGAAACATTCTAAACTAATCGGTCGCAGTGAAAAGGCCCAAGCGACTGTTTACCAAAAACACAAGTTTCTGCTAAGTCGCAAGACGAAGTATAGGAGCTGACACCTGCCCGGTGCTGGAAGGTTAAGGGGAAGGCTTAGCGCAAGCGAAGGCTAGAACTTAAGCCCCAGTAAACGGCGGCCGTAACTATAACGGTCCTAAGGTAGCGAAATTCCTCGTCGGGTAAGTTCCGACCCGCACGAAAGGTGTAACGATTTGGGCACTGTCTCAACAAAGGATCCGGTGAAATTGTAGTATGCGTGAAGATGCGCATTACCCGCGGCAGGACGGAAAGACCCCATGGAGCTTTACTGTAGGCTGACATTGGATTTCGGTAAAACATGTACAGAATAGGTGGGAGACAAAGAACTAAGGGCGTCAGCCTTTAGGGAGTCACAAGTGGGATACCACTCTTGTTTTACTGGAATTCTAACCTAGGACCATAAACTGGTTCGGGGACACTGTCAGTTGGGCAGTTTGACTGGGGCGGTCGCCTCCTAAAAAGTAACGGAGGCGTTCAAAGGTTCCCTCAGCACGGACGGAAATCGTGCAAAGAGTGCAAAGGCAGAAGGGAGCTTAACTGCGAGACAAACAAGTCGAGCAGATACGAAAGTAGGACTTAGTGATCCGGTGGTACCGAGTGGAAGGGCCATCGCTCAACGGATAAAAGCTACCCTGGGGATAACAGGCTTATCTCCCCCAAGAGTTCACATCGACGGGGAGGTTTGGCACCTCGATGTCGGCTCGTCTCATCCTGGGGCTGAAGTAGGTCCCAAGGGTTGGGCTGTTCGCCCATTAAAGAGGCACGCGAGCTGGGTTCAGAACGTCGTGAGACAGTTCGGTCCCTATCCGTCGCGGGCGTAGGAAATTTGAAAGGAGCTATCCTTAGTACGAGAGGACCGGGATGGACAAACCAATGGTATACGTGTTGTCACGCCAGTGGCATGGCACGAAAGCTACGTTTGGAAAGGATAAGAGCTGAAGGCATCTAAGCACGAAGCCCCCCTTAAGATAAGATTTCCCATCGAAAGAATAAGGCAACTTGAAGACCACAAGTTAGATAGGCATGGAGTGTAAGAATAGTAATATTTTAAGCTGACATGTACTAATGAGCCGAAGACTTGACCTAAAAAGTTTTTATTTTACTCAGTTTAAGGTTAGCGCGGTTTTAATAGAGCAAGGGAACCACCTGTACCCATACCGAACACAGAAGTTAAGCCTTGCATCGCCGAAGGTACTTGGGGGGCAGCCCCCTGGGAGATTAGGTCAAAGCCGCACTATTTATCTAAAGAGAATTAATTTTCTCTTTAGATAAAAAATAACACTTGAGTCTGTCTTACATGTTGATAGCTTGATTAATTATATGAGTACGTAATATGCTTGCTTAGCTCAATGGTAGAGCAATCGGCTGTTAACCGATAGGCTGTAGGTTCGAGTCCTACAGCAAGCGCCACAATTTTTGCCGGGGTGGCGAAACTGGCAGACGCACAGGACTTAAAATCCTGCGGTGGTAAAACACCGTACCGGTTCGATTCCGGTCCTCGGCACCATTATCGCGGGGTGGAGCAGTTGGCAGCTCGTCGGGCTCATAACCCGAAGGTCGAAGGTTCAAATCCTTCCCCCGCAACCATTTAGATATGATGAGATGATTACCGTCATTGATATCGAAGCTAATTTAAAGTGAGGACCAATGAATAATAAAGTTCTTTTTAACATGGTATTTTAATTATATTATACTATTGGATATTAAAGGTCTAGTTGAGGAATACCCTACACGTTTTCATAATATAAAGATAAATGGATTATTAGACGACTACGGCTGAGACGTGTAAGACTTCTAGGATTCAGATAGAATTAAATACTAGTATATTTTCATGGCCCTATGGTCAAGCGGTTAAGACATCGCCCTTTCACGGCGGTATCCCGGGTTCGAATCCCGGTAGGGTCACCATTTTGGGCGATTAGCTCAGCTGGGAGAGCATCTGCCTTACAAGCAGGAGGTCGCAGGTTCGAGCCCTGCATCGCCCACCATAATATTCAAAATTGGCCCGGTAGTTCAGTTGGTTAGAATGCCAGCCTGTCACGCTGGAGGTCGACGGTTCGAATCCGTTCCGGGTCGCCAATATGGATGAGTACCCAAGTTGGCCAAAGGGGACGGACTGTAAATCCGTTAGCTTCGCTTTCAGTGGTTCAAATCCACTCTCATCCACCAATTTTATGCGGAAGTAGCTCAGTGGCTAGAGCACCGCCTTGCCAAGGCGGGGGTCGCGAGTTCGAATCTCGTTTTCCGCTCCACTTTTTGCGGGTGTAGCTCAGTGGTAGAGCCCCAGCCTTCCAAGCTGGTTGCGAGGGTTCGACTCCCTTCACCCGCTCCATTTATGCAGCTATAGCTCAGTAGGATAGAGCAACGGACTTCTAATCCGTGTGCCGGGGGTTCGAATCCTCCTAGCTGCGCCAATGCGGCACTAGCTCAGCTGGATAGAGTGTTTGGCTACGAACCAAAAGGTCGGGGGTTCGACTCCTCCGTGCCGCGCCAACATTTATCTGTCACCTGAAGGTGACTTTTTTCATGACTGAGCATGTGCATATTGAAATAAAAACTATTTTATGATATAATTACTCTTGTTATTATTTAGGAGGTGAATTTAATGGCAAATATTAAATCAGCAGAAAAAAAGATTCGTGTTATCAATAAAAAGACTATGGTCAACAAAATGGCAAAGTCAGAAATTAAAACTTATATCAAAAAATTTGAAGTTGCAGTTGCTGAAGGAGATTATGCTAAAGCATCCGATTTATTGAAAGTTATCGATAGAAAATTATCAAGAGCTGCACATAAAAATTTACTCCACAAGAACAATGCTGCTAGGAAGATGAGCAGATTACAAAAAATGTTAAATAATGTTGCTTAATAAAACATACTTATGTGTGTTTTATTTTTTTGTTTTTTATAGGGGGTGCCATGAATTATACTGTTTGTTATTTAAAAAATTTAAATAATAAATATCTATTTTTATATAGAAATAAAAAGAAACATGATTTAAATAAAGGAATGCATATTGGTATAGGTGGAAAGGTTGAACCTGGTGAAACTATTTATGATTGTAATAAACGTGAAGTGTTTGAAGAAACAGGTATTAATATTAATGTTTTTAGTCTACTTGGAGTTGTAAAATATGTAGACCACAAAGCGAATATTTATCAAGCTATGTATGTTTTTTATTCAGAGGATTTTATAATTAATGATAATGATTATATTTGCGATGAAGGCGACTTATATTGGTTGAATGAGAATGAGTTTTACGAAGTTAGACATTTTAAAGGAGATGAATATTTTATGAAATATGTTTTTAAAAAAGAAAGTTTCGGAATTTTTTGCTGCTATTATGATGGACAAGATTTGATAAGAGTATTACATAATGGTATTGTCGTTTTGTAGTTGTGTTACAATGATGCTTATTATAATTTGTGCATCTAACATGAGGAATAATCTGATTGCTAATAAGCTGTTGCAAAATATAAATATCTTTCAATAGCCATTTTAAAATGGTTTGATTAGGGTTGTTAAAATTATTTAACACCTTAAGATGATGAAAACTTGACGGTTTATTTCAGGTCAATTGTGCAAAATGATTAATTCTGCCATTGAAATTAATCAAAATATGATAGTATAGGATACTATTTCCCATATAATTGGAAAAGTTGCTTTGATAAAAAGTATCTAGATAAAATTATTTATTTTTGTATTTTTATGAGCAAATATACTAGAGATAATTTTAATGATATAATTAATATTGTAACATTATTGAAACGCGTTCTCATGACGCTAATAATATAGATGATAATAAATATTTATTTCAAAATCGCAAATTCAAATTGAACTGTTTTCCAAAAGCATACATTAACTATAATTTGTTGAGTCCTTCTACAAATTTTCTAATGATTTTTATATTTTGGATTTTTCTGCTTAATTTAAGAGGCAAGTCTATAGTTTTTTTAAAAGAGCGAGATCTACGCAATTATATAAAAATCTTGTGGAAACTATCGCATCAGAAAAAACTCTATGTCACTTTATTGTTCACAAATTGGATCTAGAGACCATTTATAATTGGTAAATTAGTACGTAAGAATTTCAAAAAATTCTACATTTTAAATCTTTATATAATTTTTCAATTTTTATTAAATGTTTTTCATACAACACTTTTCCTATATCCGGATAATAATCTCTATTTTTTATTGTTTTTAATTTGGGTACTGTTCTTCGTTTTATACATTTCTGATTTAATTTGTTCATATATTTAGTTCTTTAGCTAGTTTGTATGCTGCATAAACTTTATTGAGTAAAACTTATTTTTTCTCTTTTGAAAGTATTTAATTGTTTATTGTTTTTATTTGGTTGTAATATTATTATATTTCTAACTTATCTCTTTTGTTTTTTCTTTTTTATAAATAAATCATTCAAATGTAATTTACTACGAATTTGTAATTGTTCAATTTTATTTTATAGTTTAACTAAAATTTTTTTAAAAAACCTTGACAAGCACAATTATATTGTATACAATATAATTGTACAAAATATAAATAGTATTTGAAGTGAGGGATAATATGAAATATGATTATCATGAAAGTATGAAATTGTCCAACCAATTTTGTTTTCCGATTTATGCTGCGGCGAGGTATATCATTCAGCTGTACACTCCGATTTTAAAGCCACTTGGACTAACATATACTCAATATTTGGTGTTTTTAGTTTTATGGGAAAAAGACGGGGTGTCAGTGGGCGATATTTGTGAGAAGCTAAAGCTGGATAATGGTACAGTTTCTCCGGTTTTAAAGAAGCTAGAGTCGCAGGAATATATTTTTAGAAAAAGATGTGAAAATGACGATCGAGTGGTGATTATCACACTATCAGAAAAAGGTAAACTATTGCAAGAAAAGGCAAAAGAAGTTCCGGAAAAGGTAGCATGTAATGCGAATATGCCACTAGAAAAAGCAAAAGAACTGAAATCTCTTTTGTACGAATTGCTAGATAGTAAGAAAAATATTTAAAGGAGGATTTTAATATGAAAAATGTTTATGATTTCACTGTAAAAGATATGAATGGGAAAGAAGTTAATCTTTCGGAATACAAAGGCAAAGTTTTGCTAATTGTTAATACAGCAACTGGGTGTGGATTTACTCCACATTATGAACCGCTTGAGGCAATGTATAAGGATTTAAAGGACCGCGGATTTGAAATTTTGGATTTCCCATGTAATCAATTTGCAAATCAAACACCTGGAGATGCTGAAGAAATCCACACATTCTGCACATTGAAATTTGGAGCAGATTTTCCACAATTTGAAAAGATTGAGGTAAATGGTGAAAATGCTGAACCATTATTTGCTTATATGGCGACTGAAAAACCATTCCAAGGTTTTGGCAAAGGTTTAAAAAATATTGCGCTTGATAAATTTGCAAAGAAGAATAATAAAATTTTTGGTGACAAGGCGTATATCAAGTGGAATTTCACAAAATTTTTGATTGATAGAGAAGGATATGTTGTTGATCGTTTTGAACCAACAGAAGACATGGATAATGTTAGAAAGTGTGTCGAAGATTTACTAAGCAAATAATATAAAGATATAATTTGAACTCAATTTTTCACTTTAATTAAACGCTTCCATTTTTCGGAAGCGTTTTTTATTTTTTAAATATATAAATTTTACAATTAATAGTTAAATATACAAATTTGTGTGTATTTTCGCGTAGTTTAAAGTTTTTTGTTATTTATTTTTGAGCGGTTATGTGCTATAATAAAGTAGGAGGAGTTTATATGCGTCAAAAGATTGTTACTTTAGTAGGTCGTCCTAATGTTGGAAAATCTACTTTATTTAATAGAATAACAAATAATAGATTAGCTATCACTGAGGATACACCTGGTGTGACAAGAGATAGACTTTATGCAAAGGCTAGTTGGCTAGATAAGGAATTTACTTTAGTTGACACTGGTGGACTTGATCCGCAAAGTGATGATTTTTTTATGCCGAAAATTTTAGAACAAGCAGAAGTGGCTATTAAGTCTTCTGTCGCGGTTATTTTTTTAGTTGACGGAATTACAGGTGTTACTTCCACTGATAAACAGATTTTAGCACTTTTAAGGAAGATGAATCCTAATATTGTGCTTGCTATAAATAAGTTCGACAGCAAGGAATCACAAGAAAATTTCTATGATTTCTATGAGCTTGGTATACCGGATATGGTACAAGTTTCCGGCGCCCACGGCACAGGGGTTGGGGATTTGCTTGAAGAGGTTGTAAAGTATTTTCCTAAAGATGATGATAATGAAGAAAATAATGATGAAATTAAATTTGCTCTTATTGGCAAACCAAATGTAGGGAAGAGTTCACTTTTAAACTGTATTTTAGGTGAAAAAAGAGCTATTGTCACAAATATTCCAGGGACAACCAGAGATTCAATCGATACTTATGCAACTATCAGGGATAGAGATTTTAGAATTATTGATACAGCAGGTATTAGAAGAAAATCTAAGGTCACTGAAAAGGTGGAAAAGATTTCTGTGGTCAGAACTCTATCGGCTATAGACGAGAGCGATATATGTATACTTGTAATTGATGCCATGGAAGGACCAACTGAACAAGATACAAAGGTTTTGGGATATGCTTATGAGCAGAAGAAAGGAATTATAATTGCTGTAAATAAATGGGATTTGGTTGAAAAAGACACTTATACCCAAAGGGATTTTGTAAATGAAATTAGAAACACAATCCAATATGTACAATTTGCACCAATTATTTTTGTTTCAGCAAAAACCGGTCAAAGAGTAGACAATTTAATTGAAACAGTTATAAAAGTTTACGAGAATTACAACAAGAGAATTTCAACCGGCGTGCTTAACGATATTATTTCAGAGGCAATATTGTTAAATGTCACTCCACAAGATAAGGGAAGAAGACTTAAGATTTATTATGCTTCGCAAGTCTCAACAGCTCCACCACTTATTATTTTTTATGTTAATGACACAAAACTAACGCATTTTTCTTATACTCGCTATTTAGAAAATGCGATAAGAAAAAATTTCGATTTCGAGGGCGTGCCTATTTCAATTATTTATAAAAATAGAGGAGAGCAATGAAATATATATATTATTTGTTGGCATATCTAGTTGGAAGCATCAGTTTTTCATATATTTTGGTTAAACTATTTAAAGGTGATGATATTAGAGAAACTGGCAGCAAAAATGCAGGAGGGACCAATGTTACTAGAAATTTTGGACTTGTGCTTGGAATTATAACCACACTTTTGGATATGCTGAAGGGTACTTTAATGGTCTTTTTATTCAGAAAATATGATTTGGGCTCTCCTGTATTAGCCCTCTTTTTCACTGTTTTAGGCCACTGTTTTCCAATATTTTTTGGATTTAAGGGTGGCAAAGGCATTGCTACAACTGTCGGAGGGGTAATATATTTGTTTCCAAGAGTGTTTCCATTGGGCTTTGTTGTGTTTTTCGTTTTATGTTATCTAACCAAATACGTGTCATTAGGAAGCATTACAATGGTATCGGCTGTTGCGGTTAATCTTTTATTTTACGAAAAATTGGACTTGACAGATATTATTGCAATTGTTCTAATTTGGTTTATGATTTTTTTCAGGCACAAGGAAAACATAAAGCGTATTTTAACGGATACAGAGAATAAATTTAAAGTCGGGGGTAAATAGGATGAAAACTTGTATAGTCGGTGGCGGCAGCTGGGGAATTGCACTTGCAAGTGTACTAGCTGACAATAATAGATATGTTACAATATATATGAGAAGTAAGGAACAAAAAGAATATATAGAAAAAAACAAGAAGAGCATGAAATATTTGAAGGATTTTGTTTTTCCTGATAATATAAAACTTTCGAATGATTTGGAAGTGGTTTCTTGTCATGACATTATTGTGCTTGCAACTCCTTTTCAACAAATTGACGTTGTGCTTGAAGAGATTAGAGAAAAGATAAAAAAAGATGCAATTCTAGTTAATGTTTCAAAAGGAATTAATGTGGAAACATGCGAAACTGGTCAATATTATGCAAATAAAATTTCTCCGGAAAATAGATATGTAGTATTGAGTGGACCATCTCATGCGGAAGAGGTATCAAAAAAGATGATAACGTCAGTGGTTGCGTGTTCATATGATTTGGAAGCAGCTGAAATCGTTCAGGATTTATTTATGAATGAATACTTCCGAGTTTATATCCATTCAGATGTTAAAGGCGTTGAAGTGGCAGGAGCTCTAAAAAATGTTATTGCTATAGGTAGCGGAATTTTATATGGTGTGGGACAAGGAGACAATGCAAGAGCAGCTCTTATTACTAGAGGACTTTTTGAAATTGCAAAACTCGGTAAAAAAATGGGCTGCAATGCGCTGACTTTTATGGGGCTTGCTGGAGTTGGAGATTTGATTGTGACATCAACTTCTATGCACTCTAGAAATTTTAGGGCTGGCGTGTTAATAGGTCAGGGCAAAAATATTGAAGAAGTTGAAAAAATTGTGGGAGAAACTGTGGAAGGACTAAAGACTGTTAAGGCAATGTACAAACTTTCAAAAGATTTAGATGTGGAGATGCCAATCACTGAAGCAATTTACGAGGGGGTGTACGCAAACAAGGATGTTCACAAAGCAATTTTAGAACTTATGACTAGGAGTAAAAAGCACGAATTTATGGAAGAGATGAAATTATAATGGCCGATAAAGAAAAAAACTCGAAGAATTATTGGTATGTTATTTTTACAATTTCGATTTTTTATATTTTATTTTTAAATTTTTATGTTAAGCCAATAATTTCATCGACTAATGGAAAGTTTGTAACTCCAAAAGAAACCACTTATCACAATGGAATTGAAACGGATTATGTTTTAATTAAAGATGAAATAACATTTAATTATAACAGTGTGTCTACTCCAATGGGTTATGATGAGGGTACAAGACTTGGCTTTGGTGTTATAAAGGCAGCAAAAGCAGAGAGCGGAGAGTATGCGGTATTATCCAAAAAGCTCGCCGAAATCGATGATAGGCTTTCTATATATACTCATAAGATAAACGATGTGGATAAAGAATTAAGGCGTTCAATTTTAAGCGAAAATTTCATAGCGGCCAGTGATATTGTAGGAAGTTTTTCGTACAATAACGATGGTTTTGACGGGAAAATGGATGTTGAGAGTTTGGAGCAAGAAAAGGGTATAATTTTAGAGAAGATAAATAAATCGGCCGGCGAAGTAATTTGGAATCCGCCTGGTATAATAAGTTATAGTTTAGATGGATTTGAAGATTTAAAAACAAATGATATTTACACTATGACAAGTGACGATTTTAAATCTATTATTAATAGACCGATCGTCCGCACAAACTCGAATGATTTTAAAATTGTTGACAATTTTAATGCGATAGCAACTTTTTTATTTCCGAACAATGAGATGCTTAGATCACACGACGGAAAATATATTTCATATAGCATTGATGGGCTAAACACAATTGGCACTGGAAAACTTATTATTCCGGCTGACTATTCCACAAATGGAGTTGCTGGGGTTCAAATAAATAACCATATTGAAGATATTTATAAAAATCGCAAGGGGAAAATATATGTAATATTTGACGAGATGAATGCTCTAATTGTGCCAACTAAGTCCCTTATTAAGATTAATGGTGAAATGGGCGTGCTAGCAAGAGACGTAAATGGTGTTATTCAATTTAGACCCGTAGATTTATTAAAAAGAGAAGGTAAAGACACTTATATTTCGGCAGGCGATGAAAATGGATATATCGTTCGAAGTGAAGAAAATGTTAAAACACTAAGATATTTTGAAGATGTTATCACAACTCCGAGAGAAGATATTATAGGAGATATTTACCTTAGAGATGTTTTTAATTGATTGGAGGTTAGTATGAGCATTAAAGATAATTTAGATGAAATTCACAGAATAATTGATGTAGCAGCAAAAAAAAGCGGACGAACAAAGGAAGATATAACACTTTGTGCTGTTACAAAAACGGTGGACAAGGATAGAATTTTGGAAGCTATCGAACTTGGAATTAATAATATTGGGGAAAATAAGGTACAAGAGCTTAGAGATAAGCTAGAATATATTCCAAAAGATGTAAATATTCATTTGATTGGACAATTGCAAACAAATAAAGTAAAATATATAATAAATCATGTATCACTTATTCATTCGCTAGATAGGCTAAGCCTCTTAAAAGAGTTGGACAAAGAAGCGAAAAAGAACGATAGACTGGTAAATGCATTAATTCAAATAAATTTGACTGATGATTCAAATCGTGGAGGAGTGCAAATTGGAGATTTGCCTGAATTTGTGAAAATGGTTAAAAATTATAAGAATGTTAGAGTCAAGGGACTAATGTGCGTTGCACATAACACGGATGACGTGAATGTTATTCGCGATGATTTTAAAAAAATGAAACTAGAATTTGACAGATTGATGTTGTATAATATTGATAATGTTAGTGCAGATATTTTGTCAATGGGAATGAGTAGCGACTACGAAATTGCTATCGAAGAAGGCGCTACTATGGTACGTATAGGTACAAAAATTTTTGGTAAAAGGTAGGGATTATTATGAGCTTTATGGACAAGATGAAAAATCTAATTATTGCTCCAGATTCAGATGAAGAATATGAAGATGATATGGAAGAGGTGGAGGAAAAGCAACAAGACAAAAGAAGTTACGCACCAACCACAGTTAGGGCACAAGAAACTGTTAGACCAAGTGTTGTTGCAAAAAGAACAGTAAGTAGTACCGCTTCTTTTAAAATACAAATTCAGGACCCATTAAAATATGACGATGCTCCAAAAATCATCGACAATTTGATTATGAATGATGCTGTTGTGGTTAATTTTGAACATTTGGAACCGGAATTAAAAAGACAAGTTTTTGATTTCATAAACGGAGGAATTTATGCCATTGAAGGAAGAATTCAAAAAGTAACTTCCGACATTTTCATTCTTGCACCTAAAGGAGTTGCAATAGAAGGAATTAAACAAGAAATTATTGAAAGCGGATTATACTCTTGGTAGAAGATTTTTCTTTTCTGAACAGAGATGAAATAGATGAATATACCAAACTCTCCAAAAAAGTTAATCTCGCTTATGAAAAGGACTATTATGTAGAGACGGATTTTTTAGATCCATATTGGCAGAAAATTTTACAGTCCATTGTAAATCGGTATATTGGAATGAAATCTTCATTTATTGGTATATTTAATGATGCAGAGAGAAAAATCGCAATTATTTATTCCGATTTTTTACAAAATCCTCTTAGTGAGGATTATTTGTCGTGCTTATCGTTTGATCTGCCAGATGATGTTTTGCACAAAGATGTGCTTGGCACTTTGATGAGCCTTGGTGTAAATCGAAAAGCTATTGGTGACATTGTGATTAGAGATGGAAAATGTTATATAGCGGTGAAAAATTCGCTTTCAAATTATCTTATAGCAGAGTTTCGCGAAATCAGACGACATGAAATCACTTTGAAGCAAGTGGACGGAACAAATATAAGCGCAACTAAACTCAAGGTGACATATAAAACTGTAGTTGTACCTTCTTTGAGGTTAGATGCAATAGTTGCTAGCGTTTATAATATTAAACGCAATATTGCGGTAAATATGATTAAAAAGGGGCTTGTTAAAGTGGACTATAGGCAAACATTTGATGTGGATAAAAAAATTGAATTGCCAGCTCTTATTAGTGTGCGAGGATATGGCAGAGTATATATAGACGAAGTTAGTGGAAGCACCCAAAAGGGCAATTTGAAATTAGCTATTCGTAAGGGGGAATATAGGTGATAAATATACTCATACCATTTTTTTTATTCTTAGACCAATGGACAAAATATTATGCGTCTCATCATTTTAAAAAAGCACCAATTGCTATTAATAGCTGGTTTAAGCTTGATTATATAGAAAATACAGGCGCTGCTTTTGGAATGATGGCAGGTAGACAAACATTTTTTATTGTGCTGACGGTTTTTGTGACATTATTTTTGGCAATATTTTTATTTAAAAATTATAAAATGCTTAACATACTTGAAAAATGGGCGGCTATGCTTTTGTTCTCTGGAGCCGTTGGCAATCTTATAGATAGAATCGTAAATGGATATGTAGTGGATTTTATTTCTGTAAGACTTTTTAATATGTATGATTTTCCTGTATTTAATTTTGCTGATGTTTATGTTAGCATAGCAGTTTTTATTTTTATTATTAGTTTATTAGTTTATGAAAGACATTAAGTTCACATATTTGGAAGATAGCGACAAAAGAATAGATAATTTTTTCGAATACTTTGGTTTTGAATCGAGATCCAGCTTTCAAGAAACAATAAAAAACGGACTAGTTAAAGTGAGTGGAAAACCGATTAAGGCAAACTACAAATTGAGATGCTTTGATTCAATCGCGATTGAATTTTTGCCAGAAGAAAAATATTCAACAGAGAGCATTTTTGTGCCCGTTTTATTTGAGAATGAAAATTGCTATGTGCTAAATAAGCCACCATTTTTGGCAGTACATCGTGCAAAAAGCTATAAAAAAGCATCGCTGGTCGATTATATGCGAGATAATAATTTTACACTTAGTACTGGCGAAGATGAATATCGGCCCGGAATTGTGCACAGGCTTGACGCGGACACGAGCGGAGCAATAATAATTGCAAAAAATGATTTGTTTCATCAAAAGCTTAAAGCTGAATTCCAAAATAAAATTATAACAAAAAAATATTATGCACTTGTATATGGTGTGCCAAAAGAAAATGTATTTGTTATAAAAAAATCAATTGGTCGTAGCAAAAATCCTATTAAAATGGGAATCGTAGAAGGAGGCAGAGAAGCCATTTCAAATGTAGAGCTTATTAGCACAAACGGAGAGTACTCTCTTTTAAATGTGAGGATTTTAACGGGAAGAACACATCAAATTAGAGTACATTTAAGTTCAATAAACTTGCCAATAGTAGGAGACAAGCTCTATGGCATTAAAAATAAAATTTTAGCTGATAGACAAATGCTTCACGCTCACTACCTTAGATTTATGGATCCGATTAATGGAGATAAAATTGAAGTGAAAGCACCTATGTTTAAGGATATGGTAGATGCAATCAAAAAAGCGCAGCTTTAGGTTTTTTATATTTTTTTACTATTGCTGCTTCCAATTTATACGATTAAAAGTAGAGGACATAAATATTACACATTAATTGAGAAAAACTTCAGTAAATAAAAAGAAACCAGTCACAGATGCTAGGTGAAGCTCCTTTGAAAATCTTCCAAATAAAAAGGGTGATGCATAATTTGAATGGGTGTAATATAGAAATAAAAGCTATTATATATAACAACTAAATTATTTACTTTTTAAAAGCAAATAATTCCGGCCATTGATCGGAATTATTATTTTACATATATGATATTAATAAAAAGCATCTTTCTAACATCATAGAGAAAGCTTTTATTTTTTAAAATTTAATGGTTCAACTGTCACTGTTTTAAAGTTCTTGTAGGTTACAAGTCCTGGTTTTGCGCCCGGTATTTTTTTTACATATTTAACTTCCGCATAGTCCACGTCAGATTTTGTGGTTTTACCAGAAAGTGCTGCAGCAATACTTGCAGCATACATTATGTCATCATCTGTATATTTTTTGTTTGCAGACTTTAAAATTACGTGAGTGCCTGGTTCATTTCTAAGGTGAAACCAGAGGTCAGATTTGTGTGCCAGTTTATTAGTTAGTTCATCGTTTTGAATATTGTTTCTGCCAGCAAGAATTTTAAATCCGTTAGGTGATACAAATTCTCTAAAGCTAACTTTAGGTGATTTAATCTTTTTTTTGGTGTTGGTTTTGATATACCCGCCTTTAATGAGCTCGTCTCTAATAGCGTTGAGTTCAAGCAAAGTTTCGCTTTGATGGAGGTTTACAATCACGCTTTCAAGATAATAGATTTCGTTTTGCAATTTTGGAATTCTATTTTTTAAAAATTCTTCTGCGTGTTTTAGTTTGGTGTATTTTTTATAAAGCCTTTCCACATTTTGTTTTGGAGAGAGTTCGTTTGCTAATTTAATTTCTATTTGTTCGTTGTTTACGCTGTAGAAATTGTTAACTACAATTTTGTTGTCGCCTTTTTTAATTTTATAGATATTAGCAGCGAGGAGGTCAGCAGTTAGCTTAATATTATCTCGGTCTTGTGCTCTTATTAAATCTTTTTCGTTGTTTTCAAGTGCTTTGTTTAAGCTTTCAATCTTCTTCTTTAAACTCTTTTCGAGCTCATGAATTCTAGAGGATTGTAGTTTTATAAAAGCTTTCTTTTCGTAGAAAAACCTAACTGCTTCGTTCATAGTTTCAAAAGATTTTTGTTTCACAGGTCGTAAGGTGTTAAAAGCGAGAATTTTTGAAGGTTTGTCGCCGTTAAAAATAACAGTTGGTGTAAAATCGTTGTTTTCAATTTTTTCTTTTATCTTTAGAATTTCATCTACTATCGCATGTTTTTCATGATCATTACAACTTGAAAAATTAACTTTATCATCAATTTGAAGCCTATACATGATATCCATTGCATCGTCAGGACTAAAACCTTCTAGATATTTATAAATAGCCTTTGAAAGTGGTTCAATATTATTTTTATCAAAAATCGCATAAATTTCGCTTTTATCGAGCTTTAAAATATTTTCTTTTTCGCTGATTGGCAAAGTGTAATTTTCTTTTGGGGTTACCAGACGAATGCTACTCATATCTGGGTAGACTCGGATTAAAGCGTCTATAATAGTGTTATACTCAGGGTTGTATAAAATTAAATTTGAGTATTTACCCATCATTTCAAAATTTAGGCTTACAGTGTCCAACTCAAACACATCGCTTGAAGTTTCAAAATCAATAGAAACCACTCTGTCTAAACCAATTTGCCTAAAGTCCACGATTTTGCTATTCAATAAATATTTTCTAAGTAGCATTGTAAACATTGGAGGTTCTTTTGGATTGTCGAATTTTTTATCTGTTACATAAAATGCAGGATTGTCTGCTGAGAAACAAAAATATAGCACAAAGTTCTGTCTGTTATTTCTTAAATAAAATATTAAATCTTTATTTTCTTGATATATTTTGTCAACTCTCGCACCGATGAGCTGTTCTTTCATTTCGTTTTTAAGTGCATAAAGTGATATACCACTCAAACTCATATTTATCACCTCTAATAATATTATATAATAAATAGAATCTAGCTTCAAATGTTTCGAAAACTTAATAATTATCTTGCTAATATTTTGATTAAAGAATATAATATAACTAAAAAGAAAAGGAGTATGTATGAAAAGGTGGTGGTTAGAAATGTCTAAAGGTTTTTTATTAGTATTATCCGGACCTTCAGGAGTAGGAAAAGGTACAGTGTGTGAAGCGCTTTTAAAAAAAAGGAAAGATTTAGTTTTGTCAATATCAGCAACGACGAGATACAAGAGACTCGGAGAAATCGATGGAGAATCCTACTTCTTTTACACTGAAGAAGATTTTGGAAGAATGGTTGAAAACGGTGAATTTTTGGAACATGCGACAGTTCATGAACATAAGTATGGTACTCCAAAGAAATTTGTTATGGACAATGTAAAAAAAGGTGAAGTTGTTATTCTTGAAATTGACGTACAAGGTGCTATGCAAGTAAAAAAAGAATTTGACGAAGCTGTGTTTGTTATGCTTCTTCCTCCAAATATGATGGAGCTTAGAAATAGAATTGAAAACAGACAGACTGAGTCAGAAGCCGATATAAACCTTAGAATGAAAAACGCACTAAAAGAACTTGATTTCGTGACCGACTATGACTATTTTGTTGTAAACGAAACAGTTGATAAGGCGGTAAGCGATATCGACGCAATTATAGAAGCTGAAAAGCACAGAGTTAAAAGATTTAAATATGTAAAAGAAAAAGTATTGGGGGGAAAATATGTTTAATCCATCAGCAGATATTTTAGGTAAAAATTTTAGCCGTTACACCCTTGTAATGGTTGTTGCAAAAAGAGCTCGTCAATTAGTTGCCGGATCTCCAGCAAAAGTTAAAACAACACTCACAAATCCAATTTCAATTGCTCTTGAAGAAGTGCGCGCAGGAAAAATAAAATTTGAGGTACCACAAAATAATGCTATCCAATAAAAGAGTTGTATTGTGTGTAACTGGCGGTATTGCGGCTTTTAAGTCGATAACCCTAGCAAGCATGCTGATAAAGGCAGGTGCTAAAGTGGAAGTTGTTTTAACTGAGGCAGCTTTGAATTTTGTTACAAAAAAATCTTTTGAGGCCATTACACATGACGGGGTTTATACAGATTCTTTTGAAAGTATTAATGGTGGAGTTCCCCATATTTATTTGTCTAAGGCAGATTTTATTTTGATAGTACCTGCAACTAGAAATGAAATTGCAAAGATTGCTTGTGGCATGTGCGATAATCTTTTAACAAATTTGGTGGCGGCTACAAAGAGTCCGGTTTATGTTGCTCCAGCTATGAACAAAAATATGTACATGGATGAAATCAATTTAGAGAATATAGAAAAGCTTAGAAAAAGAGGCTTTCACATTATTGAACCGGCTAGTGGGTATTTGGCTTGTGGAGAAGTTGGAATTGGCAGATTAAAAGAACCTGATGAAATTTTTAATGAAGTATTGAACTCGTTTGAAACTCCGGACGATTTTTATAAAGACAAAAAAGTTATGGTTACTGGTGGGCCAACTATTTCAAAGCTCGACCCGGTTAGAATTTTTACAAATCGTTCAAGTGGAAAAATGGGAGAAGCACTTGCCAGTGAACTTGCAAAAAGAGGAGCGAAAGTCACTTACATTAGCTATATTGAGCCAAAATTAACAAATTTAAAATACATTCATATAGAAACTACGAATGAAATGCTTGAAGCTGTACGTGAAAATATGAAGACAAACGAGATTTTAGTCATGAGTGCGGCTCCGCTGGATTATGAATTTACGCAATATTTTGACGAGAAGATTAAAAAAGGCAATGTACTGGAGTTTACGATGAGAAGAACGCCAGATATTTTAAATTCCATCAAAGATGAAAAGGGAGATTTAAAAGTGATTGGTTTTGCGGCAGAGAGTGAAAATGCTTATGAATATGGCAAAAAAAAGCTCGCAGACAAGGATATGGATATAATTTTTATAAATAACATAAAAGAACAAAGTGTGTTTGGTGGGGATTCAAATTCAGGAAAGATTTTGTCGAAAAATGGAGACGAGCTTGAACTCGTAAAAGAAAGTAAGGAAAAAATCGCAAAGCAAATTTTGGATTTTGCAAAGAGTCATCTATGTATGTAAGTGTTGTAGTTAATCGAAGCAATGAATCATTAAATAAGAGTTTTACTTATTTGGTGCCGGCAAATGACGAGCCAAATGTTAAATTATACAAACGCGTGATTGTGCCGTTTGGCAAAAATAATACATTAGTGAGCGGAATTATAGTTAAAATTATTGAAGGTAAGGTCGAATATAAAAACATAAAAATGATTGCACAAATTGTGGATAGAGATCCGTTTATTTCCGAAGCTGAAGCTGATATTGCAAGAGAGGTTTCAAGGCTAACAGGTGCAAACTTTGTGGATTCACTAAAACTTTTTTTCCCACCAGTAACTTTTGATTCAATTATAAGTGGCTATAAGAAAATTACCGATTTTGAAGACGATGCGTTATTTAAAAATGGAATTTTACTTGATGACGAGATTTGTGAAGATGACAAAAATAAAATTGAAAAATGGCTCAATAAGAAATATATTAAAAGATACTATAGATTAAAAGATGAACCAAAGATAAAAACTGAAAATATTTTGTTTGCTACCGGCTTGAAAGAAGAAAATTTGACCGAAAAGCAAAAATATTGCTTGGAAAAAATTAAAGAAAACAATTTCACAAAAACTAGATTTACGAAAGAAACAAGTGTTTCAATAAGCGTGGTCGATACACTTATTAAAAAAGGTTTAGTCGAAATTAGAACAGTGGAAGCTGAAGAAGAAAGAAAAAATTATAATGCATATAACAAATTTCAGTTAAATTCAATGCAGAAAAAGGTTTTAGATGAAATAAAGAGCGATTATGAAGCAGGTTTGCAAAACAATTTTCTAATTCAAGGAGTTACAGGCTCCGGAAAGACGGAAATTTATTTGCAGCTCGTAGAATATGTTTTAAATAGAAGCAAAAACGCGATAATTTTAGTACCGGAAATCGGACTTACGCCACAAACGGTTGCAAGATTTAAAGGCAGATTTAAAGAAGATATAGCTATCATTCATTCAAGATTAAATAGAAATGAACGTTTTCGCGAGTGGATGAAGATTAAAAACGGTGAAGTAAGAATAGTGGTTGGAGCAAGAAGTGCTATTTTTTCACCGCTTAAAAATGTGGGTATAATAGTGATTGATGAGGAGCATGACAATTCGTACACATCATCAAAAACTCCGAAATATAAGACAGTTGATGTAGCAAAATATATTGCCAAGAGAGAAAACGCAATTTTACTTTTAGGCAGTGCAACACCATCAATTGATACTTTTTACAAAGGTAGACGTGGTGAATACAAAATTTTACAACTCTTAGAAAGAGCAAATGGCAAAAAAGCACCGGATATCGAAGTAGTCGATATGTCAAAAGAACTAGAATATGGAAATACTTCTATTTTTAGCCATTTATTATATGATGCAATTTTAACTAATTTAGGGAAAAAGGAGCAAACAATTCTATTTTTAAATAGACGTGGCTACTCTGGCTTTGTGAGTTGCAGAACTTGTGGTGAGGCGATAAAATGTGAAAAATGTGACGTTTCTATGACGTATCACAAGAGGCAAAATCTTCTAATTTGTCATTATTGTGGAAGAACGAAGAAACTACCTGATAGATGTCCTGTTTGTGGTTCAGAAAAGATTAAAGAATTTGGAATTGGCACTGAGCAGGTGCAAGAAATAACAAAGAGAACTTTTCCTCAGGCAAGAGTTGCCAGAATGGATAGGGATACTACAACAAAAAAAAATTCGCATTTAAATATATATAATGCAATGAATAACAATAACATAGATATTTTAATAGGTACTCAAATGCTTGCAAAAGGGCTTGATTTTAAAAATGTTACGTTAGTTGGAATTCTTGCCGCAGACTTGAGTTTGCAGCTTCCGGATTATAGAGCGCCTGAGATCACTTATTCTACAATTAGTCAGGTTGCAGGACGTTCCGGTCGCGGAGATTTGGAAGGACGAGTGATTTTGCAAACTTATAATCCAAACCACTACGCAATTAGAGCGGCCGTGGATTCTTCATTTGAGGAGTTTTACCAAAAGGAAATTTTGATTAGAGAAGAATTTAAATATCCGCCGTTTTATAGGATAATCCTAATCAGAAGTGAAGACAAAGACAATATTAGGGCGTACAATAGATTAAAAGATATATATGATAAATTTATGCTGAAGGTAAATATACAAATATTAGATGTGGTGGCATTGCATCCAAATCCTAGTCCAATTTCTAAGATTAATGACATTTATAGGTGGCAATTTATTATAAAAGTTGCACCAAAAGAGAAAGAAAAAGTTTTAGATATATTGAAAAATTTCGGGAAAACGGATGTTACAATTGAAGTGGACCCGATAAATATGATGTAAAGGAGAATTATGGCTATTAGAATAATTAGAACTGACGGAGATCCAATTTTAAGAAAAAAATCTAAAATTGTTACTAAATTTGATGATAAATTATATGAATTGATTGACGATATGATTGACACAATGGAAAAAAATGACGGAGTTGGAATTGCAGCTGTTCAAGTTGGAGTGTTAAAGCGTGTAATTGTGATTGACCCAATTTACGAAGAAGGCGAAGTTGCTGAAGACGTGGAAGCTAGCGAAGAAACAAAGAATAAATCTATAGAAAATGATAAAAAATTCAAAGAGAATGCTGATAAAGAACCTGATTATCAAGTGCTCATTAATCCGGAAATCATTGATAGCTTAGGAGAAAAAGAAGATTATGAAGGTTGTCTTTCGATTCCCGGTAGACTTGGACTTGTGAACAGACCGACATATATCAAAGTGAAATATCAAGATGAAGATGGTGAAGAGCAAATTATTGAAGCTTACAATTTTCATGCTAGAGAATTGTGTCACGAGATTGATCACCTTAATGGCATTTTGTACAAAGATATAATGATAGGCGACTATGCGAAATAGTATAGTATTTTTTAGCTCGACAGAGTTCGGAAAAGAGATTTTAAGTACACTTGTTGACGCAGAATTCGAAATTAAAGCAGTTATTACCAGAACTGACAAGGTGAAAAACAGAGGACACAAAGTTGAAATGACGCCGGTTAAGAAGTTTGCACTCGAAAAAAACATTCCGGTTATGGAATACGACAGATTAGATGAAGAAGCAACAAAAAAGCTTGAAGAAATTAAGCCGGACTTTTTCTTGGTGGTGGCCTATGGTGCGCTTTTAAGTGAAAGAGTGCTTGCCATTCCAACTATTGCACCAATAAATATTCACACTTCAATTTTGCCAAAATTGCGCGGAGCAAGTCCGATTGAAAGCGCAATAAGATATGGCGAAACTGTAACGGGCGTGAGCTATATGAAGATGACGAAAGGTCTTGATGAGGGGGATGTTTACAAGTGTTTTAAAATCGCAATTGATGAAAATGAAATTTTTGACACACTTGAAGCGAAGATTTTAAAAAAGTCCAAAGAGACAATTGTGGACGTAATTAATCAGATTACATTGGGACTTGAGCCTAAACCGCAAGTTGGCAAATTCACTTACGCAAAGAAAATTTTAAAAAGCGACACGCTGATTGATTTTAACAAACCAAGCTCTGAAGTAAAAAATCTAATAAACAGTCTGTCTACGCACATTGGTGCGTATGCACTACTAGGAAATTATAGATACAAATTTTTTTCAGCGAAATTGACAGATAAAAAATTGCCGGTAGGGAAAATTGAAACTAAAGACGGCAGACTTTTTATAGGCACGGCAGATGGCGCTATAGAAGTGTTCGAACTGCAAGCCCAGGGTAAAAAGAGATTAAAAGTGGAGGAATTTTTGCGCGGCAAAAAAATTGAAGGTGTTTTAAATGAATAAAAATAAAACTCCAAAATTGCCAAATGATAGAGAGATAATATTCAATGTACTTTGTAGCGTTTTGTTGGACGGAAGGTTTTCAAATGAAACACTTCGCCATGTAAAAAGTGAGCATATGCCTTTTATCACTGAGTGCGTTTATGGTGTGGTGGAACGAAAAGTCACGCTTGATTATATTTTTAAGAGTGTTTCAAAGCTTCCGGACAAAAAGGTGGACGACAAAGTTCGTGTGCTGTTGTTCATGGGAATCTACGAACTGTGCTACACTAAGAGCAAGGATTACGCAGTAATTTATGAAACAGTCGAAATTGCAAAAAAACATTTCCATGTCGGTGCGGTGAAATTCATAAACGGTATTTTAAGGCAAATTCAGCGCACAAAGTGTGAACTAATAGAAGAGATTAATAATTTGAGTCCACAAGTGAAGTACTCAGTTTCTTATGAATTTTATGCATTATTAAAAGAAGAATATAGCGATACTGAAATAGAAAAAATGCTTGTACAAAGCCTAAAGAGTCCAAATGTACACATTTATGTGCGACGCAATATAGAAAAAATCGAAAATACTTTAAAAGAAAACAAAGTGAATTATGAAAAAAAAGACGACTTTTTAATTTTAGAAGGTTTTAACTATGATATTTTAAGAAACTATTTAAACTATGGTGATGCTGCAATTCTTGATTACTCAACATCGGCAGTTCGCGATGCGTTAAACCATATTGGAAACAAAAAAATTGAAACAGTGATTGATTTGTGTGCAGCGCCAGGAGGGAAAACGCTTCTTATTTCAGATTATTTAAATGCACCTAAAATTGTTTCGCAAGATATTAATAATAAAAGAGTTGAATTACTTACCAAAAATTTACAAAAATGGAGATTAAACAACGCAATATCTAAACTAGCAGATGCCACAAATTATGAAGGGGGCAGTTACGATCTGGTTATATGTGATGTGCCATGCACTGGTAGCGGTGTAATTAAAAGAAGACCGGAGTTAAAATACAAAATAGACAAAAAAGCGGTTGAACAACTAAATGTGATTCAAAAGAAAATTCTAATGGTTGCAAATAAATATGTTGAAGAGGATGGATATATTATTTATTCTACTTGCTCAATTTTAAAGTACGAAAATGAAGCGATTTTGGAATATGCAAAGTCAGCACTTGGATTAAACGTGGTTTGGTGTAAATATATGGACATTGATGACTTGCATGAAGGATTTTTTGTGAGTTTGTTAAAAAGGTGATATATGGAGTATTTAGACAATATGAATTTCGAGATGCTTGAAAACACGCTGATTAAAGAAGGCTTTCAAAAATTTCGTGCAAAGCAAGTTTTTGAATTCTTACATGTGCATAATGTGAAATACTTCAATGAAATTTCTGTTTTATCAAAAGATGCAAGAGCAAAATTAAATGATAGGTATAAAATAACAAATTTAAATATATTAAAAGTTTTTAAATCAAAAGATGGTGTTACTAAAAAATATTTGATAGAATTATTTGATGAAGAAGTTGTGGAAGCAGTTTTTATGCAATATGATGAACGTGTTTCTATTTGCATTTCTTCGCAAGTAGGATGCAACATGGGTTGTGTTTTTTGTGCATCGACCAAAGGTGGTAAAGCTAGAAATCTTATGGCATCTGAAATGCTAAAACAAATTTATATGATTGAAGAAGACAATGGCAAACGAATTGACAACATTGTTGTTATGGGTCAAGGAGAACCATTGGATAATTTTTCAAATTTAGTGAAATTTTTGGAAATAATTGGTGACGAGCGAGGAAGAAATAAATCTTATAGAAAAATTACAGTTTCCACTTGTGGGCTTCCAGATAAAATTAGAGAACTTGCTACAGACTATGAGTTCCCAATTACGCTTGCACTTTCCCTACATCGCACAACTGACGAAGAAAGATGCAAGATTATGCCAATAAATAAGGTTTATAATTTGGAATCAGTGATGAGCGCGTTAGAATATTATTATAAAAAGACGAATCGCAGAATTACTTTTGAATACATGGTAATAGGTGGTGAAAATGACACTAAAGATGATGCTCACAGATTAAAGAATATGGCGAAGAGAATTGGCGCGCATGTTAATATAATGGAGCTTAATCCAATTGATGAGTACAGCAATAAGGGAATAGAAAATAGGGCAAAAGAATTTACAAATTACTTGAATGAAATAGGAGTGAATGCAACGCTTAGAAAGAGCAAAGGCTTAGATATAGAAGGAGCTTGCGGACAGCTTAGAAGAAAATACAAGGAAGGAATGTGCGAATGAAATTTTATGCCAAGAGTGAAATTGGGAAAATTAGACCGAATAATGAGGATGCCTTTTTAGCTAAAAAAATAAATGAAGTTTATATTTTCCTTGTTTGCGATGGTATGGGCGGACATAATAAGGGTGAAGTTGCTAGCCAGATGGCTATAGAACACGTGGACAGTGCTGAATTTAATCTGGATGGAAAGTCCGATGAAGATATTTTGGACTACATTAAAGATTTGATTTATCATGCAAATATAAAAATCTATTTAAAAGGCAAGAAGAACCTTGAAATGTTAGGAATGGGAACCACTTTTAGTATGGCTTTGTACTACAGAAATAAAATTTACATGGCTCATGTTGGGGATAGTAGAATTTATGTTTTAGAAGACAAAATGAAAATGATTTCAAAAGACCACACGCTTTTAAATGAATTCAAAGACAGAGGAATTGTACTAAAAGAAGATGAAGAAAAAAAGATAAAAAATATGATAACAAGGGCAGTTGGGTCATCTTCAGTGGTTGAAACAGAAACAAGCGTGATGGATGCATATGATGTTAAAAAGATTTTGATTTGCTCCGACGGAGTTAATATTTATCTGGACGACGAAGCTCTTGAAAAAGAGCTCATGAAGAACGAAACACCAGAAAAAATTGTTTCAAATATTATTGATTGTGCGCTAAACGCAGGAGGAAGAGATAATATCACCTGTTTGGTTGCAGAGATTGGAGATTAGTATGGAAATTGGTACTATTTTATTAGATAGATATGAAATATTAGAGAAAATTGGTGAGGGTGGTATGGCAACAGTCTATAAAGCAAAATGTCACACGCTGGATAGACTTGTAGCTATAAAAGCTTTAAAGAGCGAGTATGCAGAGGACGAAGATTTTGTGAAAAAATTCATGATGGAATGTCAATCCGCTGCAAAACTTAATCACCCAAATATCGTAGGTATTTACGACTTCCATGAAATAACTAATAATGACAAGCCACTATATTTTATTGTGATGGAATATATTGATGGTATCACATTAAAAGATTTGATTGCTCAAAAAGGCAAAATTTCCGAACCGGAGGCAATCAATATTTCCCTTCAAATTTTAGAAGCTCTAAAAGAAGCTCATGCTAACGGAATTGTGCACAGAGATATAAAACCTCACAATATCATGATTTCAAAGAGCGGAATTATAAAGGTTACGGATTTTGGCATTGCTAGAGCAACTACCAACCACACAATGACCACTACAATGGATGCGATTGGTTCTGTTCACTATTTCAGTCCGGAACAAGCTCGCGGTGCATTTACAGACCAAAGAACAGATATTTATTCTTTTGGTATTGTGCTTTACGAAATGTTAACGGGAGTTCGTCCATTTGT
Source organism: Ezakiella sp. (assembly GCA_022778715.1). Classification (GTDB taxonomy): domain Bacteria; phylum Bacillota; class Clostridia; order Tissierellales; family Peptoniphilaceae; genus Ezakiella. Next base: position 4,710 of record JALFRW010000013.1, on the reverse strand, counting down.
TGGTGAAAACCCTATTACAATCGCAATGAAGCATATTCAAGAAGAAATTGTTCCACCAAGCGAATTGAATCCGGAAATTTCAGACGCAATAGAAAGAGTTGTGCTAAAATGCACCATGAAAAAACAAGCTGAAAGATATCAAAATGCTGAAGAAGTGATTATGGACCTATCAGCTATTCAAAGCGGTGCAAGAAGTTTCTATACAAGTGAAGACATAGATGAATCACTAGAACAAACAAGAATTATTAATACTGTTGAGGTTGAAGATATTTTGGATAAGAAAAAATCAAACATTTTTTTAGATGATGACGATGACGATTTTGAAGACACCGATGATTATTACTATGATGATAAGCAAAAAAAGAGAATAGTAAAAAAGAAAAGCGGAATTTTACCGGTAATATTAGGCGTAATTTTGGCATTTGTGATTTCGACTGCTTTATATGTGGGATATACAAAGTTAAAACAAGGTCAAAAAGCAAATGAAGTAAAAGAAGTTACACTCAACAATTTAATTGGAATGAGCGAGGCAGATGCAAGACAAGCTCTTGAAGAATTAAATTTAAAAATGGAAATTGAAAGCGAAACTACAGACACCACAAAACCATTTGGTATTTTAAATCAAAAACCACAAGCAGGAATCAATGTTAAAGAAGGAAGCACAGTTTACGTTGTTTTAAATGTAGACAGCGATCAAGAGAGATTAGAATCATTTGTCGGACAAAAAATTGAAGACATCGAAAATAAAATAAGTAAAATGGCACTTAAAATTGAGGTGCAGTATGTGGATAGTGAAGAAGAGGAAAACACAATTATTTCACAAAATCCAATAGCAGGTTCCACATACACAGAAGGTGACACAATTTATCTTACAGTGTCAAACGGAAAAGGCGCAGAAGAAAAGACGGTGCCGAATGTACTAGGTTATAAGTTTGAACTTGCAAAGAGTACTTTGGAAGGTGAAGGACTCATAGTTTTGGATCCGGAATATGCAAAAAGCGACGAAACAGCAAAAGACGCTGTTATATCACAATCAATTCAAGCAGGTGAAAAGTTTGAAGAAGGCGACAAAATTAAACTAACTGTTTCAGAAGGTCCAGAAGAAAAGCCGGAAGAAGAACCGGAGCAAAAGCCAAATGAAACAGAAAAGCCGGAAGAAAATACAGAAACAAAACCAAAAACTGCAGACTTCAAAGTAGCAGTTCCACTGCCACAAGATGTGGACGAAAGCTTGATTAAACTTGTTAAGGTTGTAGATGGACAAAGAACTACAGTCTTTGAACAAACCTATTCAAAAAGCGAAGAAGTTGTTTATGTAAGTTTAAAAGGAGAGCCGGTGGGAGAGATATTGGAACTTTATATTAATGATAATTTTGCAGAAACATTCACTGTGAAATAGTAAATATTTTTATTAAATTAAAGGGGGAATAGAGTTCAAAAGAGATTTATGAAAAAAGCTATTATAAAAAGTGCATCGGGGGGAATCTTTTTAGGGCTATGCGAGGAAGGCTTCGAAGTGAGCCTTCACAGTCCTGGCAAGATAAAGCAAGCTCAAAAGTTGGTTGTGGGCGATATTGTTTATTATGACGAAGAAAATTACAACACAATTCTAAAGATTGAGCCTAGAAAAAATGAATTCATTAGACCGAAATCAGCTAATATTGACATTTTTTTAATTGTGCAATCAATAGAAGAACCCAAATTTGATAGTTATCTTATTGACAAACTGATAGTGACAGCGATTAGAAATCTTGTTACACCGGTTTTATATATTTCAAAGGCAGATATAAACGAAAATCTCGCACAAGAGATTTGCGAAAAATATACAAAAGTTGGAATCAAAACATTTGTGGGTAGGTTGGATGGAAATAATTATCAAAATATAGTCGAAGTTCTGAAAGGTAAGATTGTGCTTTTGGTTGGTAACAGTGGCGTTGGTAAGAGTACATTTTTAAATAATATGCACGGTGAAGAATTGCAACGCACAAATATAATAAGTAAAAAGCTTGGCCGTGGCAAGCACACCACAAGACAAGCGGAGATTTTTTCTTACAATGGTTTTTATTTGATAGATACTCCCGGCTTTTCGAGTTTTGATTTAAAAGTAATGAACGAGCACGAAAGACTTAGCAATTATTTTCCGGAGATGAAAAGATTGCAAGATAAATGTAAATTTAACACTTGCACGCATATTCATGAGCCAAATTGTGCGATAAAAGAAGCTGTTGAAAAAGGGATAATTGCAAAGTCGAGATATCAAAATTACTTAATTTTGTATGATGAATTAGAAAGGGGAAAAACATGGTAACGATTGCACCAAGTATTTTAAGTGCTGATTTTTTAAATTTAGAGCGCGATATAAAAATGATGGAAAATGCAGGAATAAAACTTTTCCATATGGATATTATGGATGGGAATTTTGTGCCAAACATAAGCTATGGACCAATGATTTTATCGCAAATTAGAAAGATTTCAAATGTCGATATGGACGCACATTTAATGATTGTGGAACCAAACAGATATTTTAATATTTATAAAGAAATTGGTGTTAAATACTTGACGATCCATTCAGAAGCTTCCACTCATATTGAAAGAGACTTGCAAATAATTAGAAAGCTTGGAATGAAATCTGGGATTGCATTGAATCCGGCAACGCCTGAAGAGAATATAAAATATGTGCTTGAAGCTGCTGATATGGTACTTGTGATGAGTGTAAACCCGGGTTTTGGCGGACAAGAGTTTATTCCCTCAGCATTAAAAAAGATAGAAAGAGTTAAATCAATTATTGTAAACATGGGTCTTGGCACCAAAATAGAAGTAGATGGTGGAATCGGAAAAGAAAATTTAAAGAGCTTGATTGATGCCGGAGCAGATATTATTGTTAGTGGATCATCTCTGCTAAAAGGAAATTTTAAAGAAAACCTAGAGGCTTTCCATGAGGTTATAAATGAATAACAAAGCATTAGTGGTTGGAGCATCCAACTTTTCACCAAGATATATTGAAAAAATCTTGCCGGATTATGATTTTGTAATAGCTTGCGACAAAGGAACTGAAGCATTCATTGAAAAAGGTTTAAATTACGACATGGCAATTGGAGATTTCGATTCGATTGGAGAAATCTACAGAGAAAAAATGGATTTAAATAAAATATTGAAGTATCCAATCACGAAAGATTACACAGATTTAGAACTTTCAATTGATTACTTAAGTACAAAATCTTTTGACAGAATTGATTTTACAGGAGTGTTAGGCGGTAGACTTTCACATGAACTTGTGAATTTAGCTTTATTTTATAAATTAAAAAAATCCGGAAAAAAAGTTGCCGTTAGAGAATATTACACTAGATTGGAATTTATTGGTGACGGAGAAACTTTGCGCGTTCCAAAGGGTGTTTATGTATCAATTGTTCCATTTACAGATGACTCGTTCGTAACTCTAAAAGGCTTTCGTTGGGATCTCACAAACAGAAGATTAGAAGTGGCAAGCAGCCTTACAGTCAGCAACTACGCTATCGAAACTGGATATATAAATTGCCACGGGGAACCATTTCTTGTGATAATTGAGCCTAAAGAAGAGTAAAAAGTCCACGAATGATTTATTGTAATAAAAGACCCATAGATATTTTAAAGAACGCTTTAAACTCTATGGGTTTATTTTATGCATCTTGGTTCATTCTTTTCAAGCAACTTGCACATACCTTAATTCTCTTTGGAGTGCCGTTTTCTTCAATACGAATTCTTCTTAGGTTAGGGGCCCAAGATTTTGGTGATTTTCTGTGTGAGTGGCTTACTTTTTTGCCGAACAATTTTCCTTTGCCGCAAATTTCACATACTTGTGCCATTGGTGATACACCTCCTTATGATTAACATACTTATTTTACAATAAATAAACACAAAAATCAAGTGTTTTTCTAAAAAATAATATTTTAAATTTAATTAGTTTTTTATATCGATTAATATGGTATAATATATAATTATTAGGTGGAAAGATGATTTATATTGTTAGACATGGGACAACTGAATATAATTTAGAAGGCAGACTCCAAGGGCAAATTGATATTCCATTAAACGAAGAAGGGATGAATGATGCGCTTCAAGTCGCCAAAGAGCTAAAGTATATTCATTTGGATGAAATATATTCGTCGGATTTGATTCGTGCACATGCCACTGCAAAAATAATTGCTCGCGATCACGATACAGGAGGAATAATACACGACAGGCGTCTTCGCGAAATCAATCTGGGCCGCTGGCAAGGGCACACTTATAGTGACCTTCGTGCAAGAGAGCCGGACTACGAAGTATTCTATTCAAATCCAAAGGCTTACACTGGAACCGTCCCAGAGCGATACAATTTAGTGATTAAAAGAATTGATGAATTTTTTCATGAGCTCAATCCAATTAAAGATGTGTTAGTTGTTACACATGGATTTGTCATTTATTGGTATTTAAAAGAAATTTCATATGGTAAATTAATTGATCCAATAAAAAACTGCGAAATAATAAAGTTTGATTTTAAAACGAAAGAGTTTATTCGTAACTTTGAGAATAAATAAAAATGGTCCTAAGATAATGATATGTACCCTCTTTACTGGACAACCCGGTAAGGAGGGTATTTTTATGAAATATAGTTATGAATTTAAAAAAGAATGCGTACAATTGTACAGAAAAGGAAAATGGGCAGATACGCCTGAAGGAGTTAAAGAAAAGAGA
>JALFRW010000009.1 GCA_022778715.1 Ezakiella sp. | reverse complement strand
AAGATACTATCTGTATTAAGAAATTATTTTTACGCAACGGTCAAGCCGTTGCTAAAAGATATATTCTTGTAGTAAGAAGGCATAACATGCTTTTCAAAGCCGACACAGGCTCAAGGCCTGTGCGGTTTAAAAGTCTAGTTATGACGACAGGCGCACTGGCCTGCCCTTTAAAAAAAATATATGAAAAAACTTTTTATAATATTATTAATTGGGTTTTTAAATATTAATCTTTTCGCTCAGGATTTTCCATTTCCACCAGAATTAAAATGGTGGATATTTGAAATTCAATCGATTGATAAAAATGTTAAAATCGAAAACTTTAAATTTTCCGAAAAACGTTCCATTCTTAATCAGGATGCACCAATATCATATAAAAACCGTTTATATCCTGTATTAAAAAAATGGAATTACTTTGGAAACGAATTTGCTTATTATGATATATACGCAAGTCTTGAAAAAAATAAAAGTGGCAAATATTCAATTTATGGAGAACCTGACGCAGCTTTCGGAATATTTGATAAAAATGAAATTTTACTTTTCGTAGATTTTTTCGGGAGTTCAAAAGGAATAGATTCATTTTGCTGGGTAAGAGACAACAGAATTATTGCGGTTGGTCGAGATATAATAAATTCATATGAAGATGGATTGTCTGATATTGATTTTATAATCTATGATTATTACATAAAAAATGGTGGGGAAATTATAGTTAAAGAATACATCTATAGTATAAAATCAGTAAATATGGCTAAATTAAAATTAAAGTGGGTTGAACAAAGAACCGATTACTTTGAAAATAATTAATATGGTATATTTTTTAATCGAGTCAAGCTCGATTAAAAAATAAAATTAAACTTTAGGGCTGGGACGAAGAAGCGATAGTACGCGGCTTTGCGCCGCTTAGAATATTACAAAAAGAAACATTGTTTCTAAAATATAATACAAAATCTTCTTAATGGAAAAGATTTAAGAAATCTAATTCTGTATAAGAAATATAATTTGTCATAACATAGGTTATGACAACAGGCACACTGGCCTGCTCTTTTTTTAGAATTTTAGAAAAAAAGAAGAAGAATTTATTTTTTTAGAATTTGTTTTTTATAAGTACAATTTATCCTTCCAAAGAAAATAAAGGAGCATTTTTTCATCGGTTCAAGCCCGATGAAAAAATAGAATTATTAAACTTTAGGGTTTACGCAAAGAAGCGGTTGTACGTGGCTTTACGCCGCTTAGAATTTACAAAAAGAAGCATTGCTTCTAAAATATAATACATAATCTTCTTAAAGGAAAAGATTTAAGAAGATTATGTATAAGAAATATAATTTGTCATAACAAGAGGTTCGTAGCCGACACGCGGTCAAGCCGCGTGCGGTACAACCCATTGTTATGTGGACGCCCACACTGGGGCGCTTGGAGGAAAAATGAAAAAAATATTTTCTATAATTTTACTTTGCTTACTTTTTATAGGTTGTACTTCAGCAAAATTGATTTCAAGCACAACAATACCTAGCGAAAAAGAAACAATATATATAAGTTTTGATAATATGCAAGCAACTGTAAATACTGGTGGATTCGTTGTTGGTAATACATTTTTTGCGGGAACAGATACAGCTTCTTTTAACACACTGGAAAACAGAATAGTTGTAAAAAACTCTTTAATCGAAAAAGGATATAAAGTGACACAAAAAATAGAAAATGCGGATATGATACTTTATGGTGGTTGTGAATCAAGTGAAATACAATCTGTAGTAACACTTTTACTTGTAGATGTAAAAACAGAAGAAGAATATATATTATCAAAAGGTTCCTATGGAATGGGAATGGATTTAAAAGGTGATATGAAAGGAGCCTTAAAAAATGCATTAAAAAATATACCTAATAAGTAAATCGAAAAAACGCGGTCAAGCCGCGTTTTTTTATGCTTGACGATTATAAAAAAATATAATTATATTATAATTATGGAAATAAAGTTTGATTGGAATCCTGAAAAAGCAGAAATAAATCTTAAGAAGCATAATGTCTCTTTTGAAGAAGCAAAAACTGTTTTTTATGATCCTAATGCAAAATTAATTGCAGATCCGGACCATTCGGAAGAAGAGGATAGATTTATTATTTTGGGTATAAGTAGTAATTCTAAAGTGCTGGTTGTTTGTCATTGCTATCGGGAAAATGATGAAGTAATCAGAATCATTTCAGCTCGAAAAGCAACTACAAACGAAAAGAAACAGTATGGAGAAAACTAAAATGAGAGAAGAGTACGATTTTTCAAATGCAGTAAAAAATCCTTATGTTGGAAAACTCAAACAGCAGATAACAATTCGTCTTGATGAACAGGTAATTGAATATTTTAAGAAAATGGCAGAAGAGACAGGAATGCCATATCAGAATATTATTAATTATTATCTTCTTGACTGTGTAAAAGAGAAGAAACATATGGAAGTTGCGTTTGCGAAGTAGAAGCACATAACATGGTTTTCAAAACCGATAAAAACTTTGTCACAAAAGTTGCTTTTCGTGGCTTTACGCCACCGCAACTTTTGCACCAATTTTGCCCGTCGGGCAAAACCGTTTTTACGGTTTAAAACGCTAGTTATGTGGACACCCGCACTGGGGTGCTTGGAGGAAGTATGGATGAAAGTTTCGTTGATAAGGACTTAAAATCTAAATTTGTTGGTTATTTAAAAAACATAGATACTTATTCATCTATGCTTATAGAAAAAATACATGAAAAAACTACTGATGAAAGATTGGAAAAATGTTATGACAGATACAATATTCCTGTACTAAGTGTACCATTATCTGAACTTGTACAAGCTGATATGCAAATTTTGCTGATGTGCTCAAGAATGGAAGGAATTTCAAAAAATTATGAACAAGGATTCCAATTAGCAGATTTCTTTATTCCATATTTTAGTAAACAAAGTTTAAATATGGCTTCAGATTTCTTAACGGAGAAATTTGAAAAAAGTAAGATAACAATAAATGAGCAAATAAGACTAGATGCTGATCCGAATACATTTAATTTTTTAATCCAATTAGGAACAGTAATTGATGCAATTAATGAGGAAAAGAATGAAGAAAAAGCTGGTAATGTTTTAGCCTACTATTATCTCGTTTTTCTAGCAATGTTTGAAAATGAATTTATGGCATATGGAAAAATTCCAGGCTCAGAAAGTGAAATTGTTCTTGCACAAGAAACTATTAATAATTTTACAAAATTGTATAACGAGACTTTTTTAAGTGATACGAATGAAACTGTAAATTCAAATTCTATTCCAACAGAAAATTGTGAAAAAGATAATATTGATTATCTTTTAACAGAATTGAATTCTCTTATTGGTTTAGAGAAGGTAAAAGAAGAAGTAACTAATTTAATAAATATTATTAAAGTTAGAAAGTTAAGAGAGCAGCAAGGATTAAAACAAGTTCCTTTGTCTCTTCATCTTGTTTTTTCAGGAAATCCTGGAACCGGCAAAACTACAGTTGCAAGAATTCTTGCTAAGATTTACAAAGAAATCGGTGTACTTTCAAAAGGGCAATTGATTGAAACTGATAGAGCTGGTTTAGTTGCCGGTTATGTTGGACAGACTGCAATAAAAACAAGTGAAGTAATCGATAGTGCTAAAGGTGGAATCTTGTTTATAGATGAGGCTTATTCATTATCGAATTCAGAAAGTTCTAATGATTATGGTCAAGAAGCCATTGATACTATTTTAAAAGCGATGGAAGATATGAGGGATGACTTTATAGTGATTGTAGCTGGTTATCCTGATTTAATGAAAAAATTCTTAAAATCTAATCCAGGACTTGAATCTAGGTTTAATACATTTATTGATTTTGAAGATTATCTTCCAGATGATCTTTTTAAGATATTTATGGGTATGTGTGAAAAAAATAACTATATGATAAAAGATGATATTTCTTCAAAATTAATGAATTATTTTAATGAGTTATACGAAAATAGAACTGATTCATATGCAAATGCTAGAACAGTCAGAAATTTCTTTGAAAATAGTATTAAGAAACAGGCAAATAGAATAGCAAAATTATCTAATCCGTCATTAACAGATTTGCAAACTTTATTATCTGAAGATTTATTTTTGTGAAAAAAATCACATAACAACATTTTCAAAGCCGACATTGCACATTCGTGCAATGCGGTTTAAAATTATGTTATGCAGACGCCCGCACTGGGGCGCCTTGTTTTTTATATAAATAAAAGAAAAAAAATGGTATAATTTGAGTTGAGGTATTTTTATGTCAAAAACAGAAGTTTTTAAGAAATTTGGTCCAATTCAAATTGATGATGCTC
>JALFRW010000037.1 GCA_022778715.1 Ezakiella sp. | reverse complement strand
ATCTACAAAAACTTTTTCAAAAAAATCATTTAACCTATTGACTTTTACTTACTCCTGTGTTATACTATAACCATCAACAGTAAAACACTTAACAAAATAAAGACACTTACAGCAACAACCTTCTAGGAAAATTTACATATAAATATGTTTTTCATTAGCGATTATTTCGGCTTGGAAGCTTGGGGGAACCAATATTCGCTATTTCATTTCAAAAAAGTGTCTTGCATCAAAAGAAAAGTTCATCGCACGTACTTTTTCAAAAGCTTCCAAGCCATCCCAATTCAATAAAATATTTTTTAAAAATTGTAGCTAACTACTTGACAAAGATTTGTATTTGTGGTATAGTGTAACCACAACAGTAAATAGTCAAACTAAATGGCAATAGAAACTCAGACACAAAAAGCAACCTTTACAATTTTATTTTGGATATAATAAAAAATGTGTCTCGCGGTGGTTTCATTTTCGAGGCGTGGTCTAACGGCTAGGACAGCTGACTCTAAATCAGCACGTGTGGGTTCGACTCCTACCGCCTCTGCCATTTCTTTCTATAACCTCCTACAATTAAATAATCTACAATCTATTATAAACAACAGTTTTTAGACGCATACAGCAAACTTGATGATAAAAAAATTCTAAACTAATAGTTTTCATGTTGCGACTTTCATTGATGTTCTCCTTTCTTACATAGCGTCTAGCACTTCAAACCACGCGGGTGTAGCACAACGGCCAGGGCACCAGCCTTCCAAGCTGGGGACACGGGTTCGATTCCCGTTACCCGCTCCATAAAAAAACAATTTAAAAAAATTTTAGCGTCAATAAAAAAATTAATTACTTTTCTTCTGTTTGAAGTTCTGAAATTAATATTAATCAAAAAAGTCACGGAAGTAGTAGTAAATGTTAAAAGCGTATAAATACAGAATATATCCTAACAACAAACAAGAAACACAAATAATAAAAACTTTTGGTTGTTGCCGATTTGTATATAATAAAACTTTGGCATATCGAAAAGAAATTTACGAAAAAGAAAAAAGAACTGTAAGCAAGTTTGATTGCAATAATTATTGTACTCAAGAGCTAAAGAAAAAATATGATTGGTTAAAAGAAGTAGATAAATTCGCTTTAACAAATGCAATTTATAATATGGATTCAGCATATCAAAAGTTTTTTAAAGAACATACTGGCTATCCAAAATTTAAAAATAAACATGACAATCATCAATCATATACGACAAATTTTTCAAATGAAAATATAGTTGTGGATTTTAATAAAAGAGAAATAAAATTACCCAAACTAAAAAAAGTAAAAATAAAATTACACAGAATGTTTAATGGAAAGATAAAGTCTGCGACAATATCTCAAACCCCAAGTGAAAAATATTATGTATCAATTTTAGTAGAAACAGAACACGAAAAACTACCACCTACAAAACAAAAAATAGGAATAGATTTAGGATTAAAAGATTTATGTATTACCTCAAACGGAGAAAAATACGAAAATCCAAAAACTATTAAAAAATACGAGAAAAAATTAGTAAAACTCCAAAGACAGTTATCGCACAAGAAAAAGAAAAGCAAAAACTATTATAAAGCTAGAAAAAAGGTAGCACTATGTTACGAAAAAATAACAAATACTAGAAAAGATTATTTGCATAAACTTTCTCATGAAATTGTTAACGAAAACCAAGTAATAGTTTCTGAAAATTTACAAATAAAAAATATGGTAAAAAACCATAATTTGGCAAAATCTATAAGCGATGCCTCTTGGGGTGAATTAACAAGACAAATAGAATATAAAGCGAAATGGAATGGAAGAAATTATATTAAAATAGATAAATTTTTTCCTAGTAGTCAAATTTGTTCTATTTGTGGTTATCAAAACTCTGAGGTAAAAGATTTATCAATAAGAGAGTGGAAGTGCCCTTCTTGTGGGACAAAGCATGATAGAGATATTAATGCTGCAAAAAATATATTAGCAGAAGGTTTGCGACAATAATATAAAAATATAGGGCAGGAACTGTCCAAATCAACGCCTGTGGAGATAGTAGGTCACGAGGTCTAAGAAGCAGGAAGCCCTTTGTTTAAAAACAATGGGTAGTTCACCTCGCAACAGCCAGTTTTCAATTAATTTTTCTTCGTGCCGAGCATCACTTTAAACTGCTCCTCATAATTCGAGACTGTAGCTCAGCTGGTTCAGAGCAGTAGCCCTTTAAGCTATTGGTCGGGGGTTCGAATCCCCCCAGTCTCACCAGAGGGTATCCCCCTCACATAAACAATAGTACTTTTGCATTATTCAAAAAAAAAGATTAACACTCCAAAAGTTTTTACAGATTCAACCTCCTACCTGATTTCTGCAAAGTCCTACCGCTTTTGGAGTAGCCCTAGAGATATTATTCTCTAGGGTTTTCTTTTTTGTCTAAATTTTTTAGCTTAACCTTATTTATTTAATTAAACTTTTAATTTTAAAAATTAAAAAGTTCAATTAACCTCTTGACTTCTTTTCAATCTTATGTTATACTTTCTATAACCTTAAAAAAAGGAGTAACCAACTTATGATTATTTGCGCGGCAATTAAAGATACTCGAACTGGCGCAGTATTTGGCGGTATCCGTCATGGCAGCATTTACTCCGCTATGCATGATGCTGGTATTACTCCTCCTAAGGGTGCCGCAATTGAGGGTTTCCTCGATGAAAAGAATAACTTCTATAACCGTTATGAAGCATATGATATTGCTATGAATAATGGTCAAATGAGTGCTACTGCTCGTCAACTTAAACGTGATAGGGGCGAGAAAGAATTGTTTTCGGAGGATTTATATTGATGCTTAGTGGTTATCTTTCTCCTGATGGAACTTTCTACAATGCTCCTTACTGGAGTCATCTGAGCACCGCACAACGTATTGTTGAGAATAATGGTTGGCTTTCTGAGGACAAGAAAGATAACGCGGAAGACATTTTGTTAAAACGAGGGTTTATCTGTATTCGTATTAGTGATATATACAAAAGAGCGCGTGATGATAAAGGAAGTATCTTAGACATCACCACTGCTCAGCAAGGTTGGTTTCAAGACCGTTGGACTGAATTGAACCAGGCTCAGAGAAAAGATTGCCAAGACATGATTAAGGACTTTGGCGACCCATTTAAGTTTGCTAAGGAGGTATTGCACGATGCTTAAAGGTGTGACAGTCTTAAATAGTTATGATATTATAACTCCTGAATGGCACGATACGATTTTTTCTGCTATTGTTTTTAGTTTTGTGGCAATAAGTGGAATAGCTCTTATTATTTATCTACTGCTTGATTCAAAACGAATAAAGGACGCACTTACTCCTTCCGTTATTATTGTGCTTTTTACACTTCTTAGCATTTTTGTGTCCATTCATGGATTTACTCATTTACCTGAAAATAAATATCAAACAAGATACGAAGTAACTGTCAGTGATGATGTGAACTTTAATGAATTTAATTCTAAATATGAAATTGTAACACAAAAAGGTTTGATATATACCATAATTGAAAAGACCGATTAAGGAGGCAAAATAATGACTGAATTAGACCCTTGCCCTTTCTGTGGCGGTAAAGCAGAATGGGATGAGAAGAATAAAGCTCCTCAGTGCTCACAGTGTAAGGCTACAATTCCATCTGCTGGTGGTATTCTTCGTAAATATTTTAACGAGAGCGGTTATCGCCAATATATGGCTGCTCTTTGGAACAGGAGGATTAATAATGGCTGAATATATTACAAAAGAAGCGGTCATTCAAGCTATCCGAGTTGTATGATTGAATTGCAAAAAGAAGCGCTAAAAATTATAAACGGTAGACAACAACCGCCAACAGATAAATAGAATTTTAGGAGGCAAGCAAAATGCAACGGAAAAGGCGAGATAATTGCACACGAATGCAACGAAAAGCAGACATGCGCAACACAATAGCCGCGATTTTACTGTTTGCGTGCGCTGTGTTGGCTTTTTGCACTATGGTATGTAAAATCGCTAAGCCAAAATTAAAACCGCAGGAAGGCGCCTTAAAATGCGAAATAGAGGCACTCGCAGAAATTAAAGAAAACAAATACGAAGATATTGACGAGTATTTACAGCCAGCAAAAATCGTGGTAGGATATGACTATGATTATGTTTGCCGTGTCGTTATGGCGGAAGCTGGTGGGCATAGTGAGGAGTTGCAGCTTGCAATTTGTCAGGCCATAGTAAATCGATGTAAAAAGACGCTGGAAAACCCAGAGGAAGTTTGCAGGGGTTGTTATACATCGCCAGCAGAAAAAGCGTCTGACAGCGTTTTGAATGCGTGTGAGAGGGTGTTTTTACTTGGCGAGGAATATTACGACATTGGAAACGCCGATTTGATGTATAATCCTGACATTGCAGGGCATAGCGAGTTCCACGAAGGCCAAACGTATATTACAACGATTGACGGAGTAAAATTTTTTGAGGAGAACTAAAAATGAAACTGATGCTTGATAGTGGCGCATTCGCACCAACAAGGGCGCATAAAACTGATGCTGGCCTTGATTTAAGAAGCCCGATTTGTATCGAAGTACCGGCAAAAGGTTCTGCTGTGATTGATACGGGCGTTCATGTGGAGTTGCCGGTTGGTACTGCCGGTTTTTTGAAAAGTAAAAGCGGATTGAATGTAAACCACGACGTTGATGGAAAACACGATGCCTGAGATGAATGATTTGCCATTGAGAAAAGGCAAAAAAACATTTGATTATTTTGAATGATTGCGTTGTGCGTAGATACGCCGTGGAAGAAGGAGAATGTGTGATGGCTGAGTATATCGAGAGAGATAAATTGCTTAAATTTAAGACAGATGTTTACGATGAGGATGGACATGTTTTATACGCTGTGCCAACCGGATACATTGTAGCTATGCCACACGACGACGTTGCCCCGGTGGTGCATGGGCGGTGGATTATGCACGATGATGAATTTGGCTTAACATGTGAATGTAGTGTTTGTCATATCGAAACGATGGGCGATGGGAACTACTGCCCAAACTGCGGAGCAAAGATGGACGGAGGTGCTGAATGATGGAACTGAACATGTATGACCAATGTGAGGTCATTGAGAACTGCACAGTGGAGATTCTGACCAACACGCTAACTGGTGAAACATCTGTCGGCTGGTGGCGTGGCGGTGTTGAGGACAGGCCGGGAATGGAGGGTGCTGACTGATGCTGTTCGGTAAGAAAAAGAAACGTATAGTTTTCTTGTTTGGATGCCTATGGTACTACATCAAGAGAATGGAAGATGTGAGAAGATTTGTAGAAGCTACCGAAATTATGACAACTGTTTGTGTAGAGCTTGGAATCGACTGGGAGCAAGTCAATAATGCGGAAAAAGCGTATGTTAGATGGCGAAGTGGCGGAGAGGAGGACAAGCATGAGACTGATTGATGGCGATGCCTTGATGTATGAGGCTAATTCTGATGGAGCATATGGATATGTGGATGCAAAACAAATTTCAGAAGCCCCCACAATTGACGCTGTTCCGGTGGTCAGATGCTGGGACTGCAATCACTGTGACCCAGAGAACCATCACTGCGACCATCCAATGAGTACCGCAGCTCCGTTGAGCCGTAAACCTGACGACTTCTGCTCCTACGGAGAGCGGAAAGAAGGTGCTGACTGATGGATTGTTTTAATCATTCAT
>JALFRW010000027.1 GCA_022778715.1 Ezakiella sp. | reverse complement strand
GCAATAGAAAAATATATTTATTATTACAATAACGAAAGAATTCAGAAGAAAACAAAATGGATGCCACCTACAAAATATAGGTTAGCATCCACTACAACTAATTAATTAAATATTGTGTCCAGTTTTATGGGTACACATCATTAACAACCCGCTATTTTTTATATAGTTATTTTTTGTACGAATAGAAACCTTCTCCAGCTTCTACTCCAATTTTCCCTTCGTCGATTAAAACTTTAAGTTTTGTTAAAACCTTGGCTTCAATTGAATCTGGATTTTTTGCTTCTGCCTCGTTGGAATGTATGTTATAGACTGTTCTAAGTCCAACAACGTCTATGATTCCAAATGGTCCAACTGGTGCCCCCGTGCCAAGTTTCCATGCTTTATCAATATCTTCAACACTTGCCACATCGTTTGCCCAAAGCTTCAAGCCGGCATCAAGAAGTGGAACCAAAAGCGAATTCAAAAGATAACCCGGTTGTTCTTTGTTCAAAAGAAGTGGAACCATTCTGATTTCTTTAGCGAGTTCTACAGTTTCTTCTATGCATTTCTTATCAGTATTCTTGTGACCCATCACTTCTGCTGTGTTGTTTCTCCAAATTTTGTTTGCAAAGTGAAAATTTAAAAATCTTTCAGGATTTTTAAGATATTGAACAAAAAATGACGGTAAAAAAGTAGATGAATTTGACAAAATAATCGTTTCATCATCCACA
Organism: Ezakiella sp.; assembly: GCA_022778715.1. Taxonomy (GTDB): domain Bacteria; phylum Bacillota; class Clostridia; order Tissierellales; family Peptoniphilaceae; genus Ezakiella. Next base: position 1,490 of record JALFRW010000027.1, on the reverse strand, counting down.
ACTTCGGAAAGATTTCCATAGAATTTTTGTTTTTCTTCCACATTTTCTGCGACAGCCTCAATGATAAAATGTGCTCCCGAAACTGCTTTTCCTAAGTCCAATTCGTACTTAATATTTTCATAAGCTGCATCAATCTTTTCCTTCAAATGTTTAATATCTTCTTCTGTTAAATCTTGTGTGTTATCCACAAAACCCCTTGGAAAATTATTGCTAACCTTTCCCTTCAAATTATCAAGATTTTCTAACTCTGCTAGATATGTTTTGTGCAATTCCTCAATTCTTGGCTTCGCTCTTTCAATTGAGCTTTCACTTCTAAGCCAAATTGTGACATCCTTTCCACAAAATGCAGATTGAAAAGCTATTTGTGCACCAAGTACACCACCACCTGCTAAAACAACTTTATTTGCTTTCATTTGTTCTCCTCCTCATGTTTTTTACTACCCAAAAATTGTTTTAATAAAACAAGCAAAAGTGCAAATGTTTAAAAATTTCGTACTTTTGTCTGTTTTATTAAATTTTATTCTAAGAGCTCTAAAATTTTTATTAGTTTAATTCATCATACATCGCTAAAGCTTTTGCTCCATAAGCAGTACCAGGTCCGCCATTCATCAAAATACATGTCTTAACAACGTCAACCAATTGTTCTCTTGTTCCTCCAACTTTTTTGAAAGTTGTAATGTGTGCTAACATACACGGAATGCATTTAATGGTTATTGAAATGCCAATTGCAACCATTTCTTTTTCAACAATTGAAGTTGCACTATCGGCTTCATAAACAGCATGTAAATCGCCAAAAGACTTCATCATTTCTGGTGCAGCTTTGATAAGATTCTTGTTCATTTCACCATTCAATTCTCTTTCTTCGTTAAAATCCATTTTAAACCCCCTAATTAATTTTTATAACCCCTCCAGACTATTATAACACTTTGTAATAACTATTTCAAATAATAATTATTTCTTTTTTTTAACTATATATTAAATATCATGCATAAATTCTGATTAGAATTACAATAAAATCAGTATATCATTGCATTACAAAAAAATTTACATATATTTCAATATTTTTATCATGATACTTATTAATGAAAAATATATAAACTAAAACCTCTTAAATTTTTTGCTATATTATTTTGGTACTTATTATTCAGATGTCGTATATATCTAACTAACTTTCACCTAGCTGATTTAAGTGCTCAATATTGTGCCTTTGTGATGATTGGTGTGTAGTTTGTAAGTCATGTGTCCATTATCACATGAGGGCTAGCCTGTGATCCGATGTTTAATTTTCTTTCTCAATTAAAAAAAGATAAGTTTTTTAAACTTATCTTTTGATTTTATTATTCAATAATTTCGGTTACAACTCCTGCTCCAACCGTTCTTCCGCCTTCTCTTATTGCGAATTTTAATCCTTTTTCGATTGCGATTGGTGTGATGAGTTCAATTGTAAATCTTGCGTTGTCACCAGGCATTACCATTTCTACGCCTTCTTC
>JALFRW010000022.1 GCA_022778715.1 Ezakiella sp. | reverse complement strand
GAGAGTGTTGTTCTTTTGTCCCAACAAAAAGCGGATGATTATCTGGAAGTAGAGATCGACTTGGATGAGCTTGATGCTACTAGCGCAGAGACTAAGGCTACATATGAAGAAATTAAGAAATATGTTGCAGAGCATAATGATGGGATGAAGGTATCTAACCTTTATATTGCGCAGGTGAAGAAGAAATGTGGAATTGAGCTAGGACAGAATTTTAATTTGCCTAAATCTGAGAATGCTAAGCAACCACAGTGTCCGAAAGAAAAAGAGGATGCTATTGTGGAGGCATTGAAGGCGTTTCAGATGATATAATATCTATATGCACTTAGCCTTAAGTGCTTGTTTAATATACAACACCCCTGTAGATGCATGTCAAGGTTTTACACCTTTACATGGTTCTGCAAGGGTGTTATTTCTATTGTTAAATATGGAAAAATGAAAATAAAATAGAACATGGTATTGCTAAGCTAGTTTGGGTTGACAACATATAAATATAGTGCTACCATAGGCATAGATTTTAGAGAAAGAGCACATTTTATGTGTATGGTGAGGAAATGAATAATAGATAGTTTAATTTAGGTGAAACAAATAAGAAGTTGATGCTGCAGAGGCAGTCTTATTTGTGTACGCTTAATTTAGATTATCGCATAGTTCATTTTCTTTTTAATTTCGTGATATGAAATTTAATAAGGATAAATTTGTGTGTGAGTCTGTATTTGCGTATGCAAGTACAGACTTTTTTGCTTCTGTCAAAAAGGGAGTGAAGTATATGTTACAAATAAACGGACTGAATTTAACACATAAAAAAGACTTAAGGATAATATTGGACAAGTTTGACCTTGTATTAAACTATGGTGATAAAGCTGCAATCATAGGTGAAGAAGGAAATGGTAAATCAACACTTATGAAATGGATATATAATCCAGAAATTGTGGAAGATTATATTGAAGCAGAGGGGACGAGAATACTTGGAAATGAAAGACTTGGTTATCTGCCCCAGGAGCTTCAAGACAAGGATAAGGAAAAAAGTCTATATGAATTCTTTTCAGAAATGGACTGTTTTTGGAATCAGACGCCAAAGGATTTGGGAGAATATGCAAACAAATTTGGAGTGTCTGTAGACTTTTTCTATAGTGAACAAAAGCTTGTAACACTTTCTGGAGGGGAGAAGGTAAAGGCTCAGCTTATGAAATTACTAATGCAGGAACCAACTGTACTTTTAATGGATGAGCCCTCAAATGATATTGATATTGCCAGTCTTGAGCTTTTGGAAAAAATCATAAATGAGTGGCAATACATCGTACTTTTTATATCACATGATGAGACATTAATTGAGAATACTGCAAATATGATTGTCCATATTGAGCAGATTCAGAGAAAAACAAAATGCAGGTATACTGTTGCAAAGATGGGATATAGAAAATATGTGGAAGAAAGACTCAATGCTTTTGAAAAACAGGAGCAGCAGGCTTTAAGCGACAAACGTGAAAAGCAAATCAGAGATGAGAAGTATAGACGAGTTTTAGATAGTGTGCAGCATGCTTTAGAGGATTGCTCAAGGCAGTGTCCTTCAGTAGCAAAAAATCTAAAGGATAAGATGCATACGGTAAAGTCTATGGGGAAACGATTTGAAAAAGAAGATGAAAATATGACACAGATGCCAGAACAGGAGACTGCGATATTTTTTAAACTTGGAAGTGAAACATCAAAAATCCCTGCAGGAAAAACAGTTGTAGAATACAGCCTGGACAAATTATATACACCAGATGAGGATAGGATATTATCAAAAGATATTGTTTTAAATATCAAAGGCTCGGAAAAAATATGTATAGTTGGTATGAATGGTGCAGGGAAAACTACTCTTTTAAGAAAGATGGCACAAGACCTGTTAAACAGAACTGATATCAGAGCAGAATATATGCCGCAAAATTATGAAGATTTATTAGACTTAAATATGACACCAGTGGATTTTTTGGATAAAACAGGAGAAAAGGAAGAAAGAACAAAAATCAGAACCTATCTTGGCTCATTAAAATACACGGCAGATGAGATGGATCATCCAATCAGAGAGTTGTCAGGAGGTCAAAAAGCGAAAGTTCTCTTGCTTAAAATGAGTATGTCTGAGGCAAATGTGTTGATATTAGATGAGCCCACTAGAAATTTTTCTCCTTTATCAGGGCCGGTTATTAGAAAAATGATACAGGAATTTCCCGGTGCTGTAATCAGTATTTCGCACGACAGAAAATATATAAAAGAGGTATGTGAAAAGATATACGAATTAACCGTTGATGGACTTAAACAAAGGGAGATGGAATAGGATGATTGATTGGACAAATATAAAAAAGATAGATGCACATATACATTTAATGCCATCAGATGTTATTGAGGCAAATAAAGAGTATGGTGGTAACTTTATAGATTTTGGAGATGTGGAAGATTATCTCAAAATAATGGATAAATATAATATTGAGTCAGCATTTATAATGCCGTTCAATGATCCATACATGTTATCTATGGATTTTAATGTATGTACCGTTCATAATAATTTGCTTGATATGTGTGGCAAAGCAAAAAATAGATTGTTTTGCTTTGCCGATATCGATATCAGAAATGATATAGAGAAGACAATTCAAATATTAGAAGATGCAGTGAGAAGGGAAGAGGTATTAGGCGTGAAAATACATGCAGCAAATACCAGTTATCCGATTGATGGCATATATTATGATGAGATTTTTAAATGGGCAAATAAAAATAATATTTTAGTTGAGATACATTCGTATCCAAGAACACACCTTATGGATGATATGTGTTCTCCGACTAGAATAAAAAATATTATAAAAAAATATCCGAAGCTACGTATGTCAATTGCTCATATTGGAGGCTTCCAATATGAAGAGTTAACTGACCTTGGACTGTTTTTTAATATTTCTGCTATTTTGCCAGATTTGGTAGACAAGTACGGTATTGCTGGTACAAATAAAATCTTAAGAAGATTAGATGTAGAAAAATTAGTATTTGCTACTGATTATCCTGATAATCGTAAACTTGAACCTATCGAAATATATGACAAATATTTTGAAATTCTTAGTCAAATGGACTTTTCAGAGGAAGAAGCTGAGAAAATATGCAGGCTAAATGCATTAAAAATGATTAATAAATGACATAAAACGTCTAGAAATATAGGTATCTTATTATGTGGAAATCGCATAATCAGATGCCTTTTTTTATTTTTCAGAATCTAAATGAGTTTACACCTTAGCTTGTGTTAAATCCATGTATAAGTCGTTCTAAGCTTGGGACTTTTTATCCCAAGGCACATCTATTAGCTTATGTTCCAGTGGCTCAGAAGCTTTCTAATTATTTTTGAATAATCGTGA
>JALFRW010000006.1 GCA_022778715.1 Ezakiella sp. | reverse complement strand
CAGGAGCAAATCAATTATATAATGTAACTAGTGATGGAAAACCTGATGGAATTTTCTTTTCGTTAGACCCTAGTTGTCCTCTTCCATATGGGTGGAATGCTGCATCTATTATTGATAATTTTGATTTAAGTAATCCAAAGCAAAGCACACCTAATAAATCTGTTGTAGGCGTTAGTTCAAATTTATACACTCTCGTAGGAAAAACTGTCACTATTGAAGATATTTCCACCGCAGCAGATATGATCTACTATACAACTTTACCTTCTTTATCAACTCCTGCGGCCGCAAAAGACATTGTTAAAGGTAAACAAGCAATTGACGCAGAAGGAAATAGAATTAACGGTACACTTGAATTAGTAGATAACCCTTACACGGCAAAAAATACAACTGAATTGCTTAATTATTGTAATGGGAAATATGAAAATGCGATTGTAAAAGTTGAAGATTTAACTAAAACCGTGGAAACTGAAATTGCGGTTGGAGATGCTATTTCAAAACTTTACTTTAATACTTCAATTACTCCTGATTTTTCGAATCTTAATTGGAGTAATCCTGATTATGAAAGGGATGGTATTTTAGTAATTAATATCCTCCAAAGTGAAGAACATTTTAATAACGGTGAAGAAGATATTAGTTGAGATGGTATAACTGTTAGACGATATGATTGTTCAAATCAAGATTCAGCTAATCCTTATCGTTATTCGCTTAATTTTGCAAGTTGATTTACTTTATGAACGGATAATGAATTTTTACATGCAAACAACCCAGATTTTTACCCCGTTCCTGGTTGGAATTATACTGGATTAAAAACATTAGGTTGGCTAGGTATTAAAAACAATGTGTTTTCAATTAATAGTTTGATGGGCCAAGCAATTCATGTTAAGGCAATGAAGAGTCAAGATTTATGAAAATCATTTGTTTCTTCAACACAAGACGCTTGGGAATCCAAATATTATAAAATTGGTGAGCCTGATAAGAATGTTTTAACTTCTCCTGTAAGTTTAACTTGTAGATCGGGTAACTCAGTTGACCTCGCTTATACATTAAAGTTAGATAAAAATAGTCAGTGGGTTATAAATTTAACTCTTGGTAATACAACTGTTAATAAAGTTGTTAAACAAACAAATCCTGTTTTAAATGGTACTTCAATAGGTGGTTCACAAACTCTTGTTGAATTAGATTGAACAAGTGGAAACACTAATGGTATTAATGTTGATTTTGGTAATAATGAAACAATTAATTTGTTCATTGGAGACTGTATGGATTTCAATGATACGAATCATCAAGGTCAATATAATAGTTCGGCATCAACATTTGTTATTAATTCCGCTTCTTCTGCAGCAAGTGGTTATCAATTAACAATTAATAGTATTACCCCAATGAGTACCTATGATGAATACCACTATCTCGCCGCACAAAATACAATTGTCGCAAAGGCAAGTGATATTAAAAAGGGTAAAGGTGCTTTTAATACAAATGGTGAATTTGTTGTTGGCAATTATGAAGGAGTAGTTCTTCCTGCACTTACTAATGAAGGTACTGCGGCTGATTTAGCGGCCGGAAAGCAATTAATTAGTAGTAGCGGTGAAGTTGTTACTGGTACAGGTACAATTGCGACTGAAGTAGGTACTGGCGATTTTTGGGTTAAAGTTATAGACTATGACGGAACTGTATTGCTCGAGAAACGTGGCAATAACGGAGATAGTTTCAATTTGCCTCCTGCGCCATCTCACGAGGGATTGGTATTCCAAGAATGGAGCGCAAGTTGTGCTATTACCGACGGCAAGGTTGTTATAGATAACAATAATATTATGGCAGGTGCGGTTTATACTACGGCAAGCGGTCAAAACGAATTTGATATTACTTTGACTAAAGCCACGGGCTTGTCGGTCACTCTCAATATGAACGGCACAAAAGATTGGGGTGACGGTACGAGCAACACGGAAACATCTCATACCTATACTACACGCGGTGATTATACAATTAAGTGTGACGGCACGACTATGACAACATCGTCAAGTGCGGGATTATTTGGACAAACAAATGGTAGGGGAAAATACTATTGCACAGCGGTAAGATTTGCGGCAGTAACAAGTATAGGCAGTTATGCATTTGATAGTTGCTTCTCGCTAACAAATGTAATTCTATCAAATAGTGTGACAAGTATAAACGAGAATGCGTTCTTCGATTGCTACTCACTAACAAATGTAATTATACCTAATAGCGTGACGAGTATAGGCAGTTTTGCGTTCTTCGATTGCTACTCACTAACAAGTATGGCTATACCTAATAGCGTGACAAGTATAGGTGAGAATGCATTTAGTAATTGCTACTCATTAACAAATGTAGTTATACCTAATAGCGTGATAAGTATAGACAAAAATGTGTTCTATAAGTGCCACTCATTAACAAATGTAATTATACCAAATAGTGTGACAAGTATAGGCAGTTATGCATTTTACTATTGCTACTCACTAACAAACATAGTTATACCAGACAGCATAACGAGTATAGGCGAATGTGCATTCTACTATTGCTATTCACTAACAAATGTAGTTATACCTAATAGCGTGACAAGTATAGGCAGAAGGGTGTTTAATAGTTGTTACTCACTAACAAATGTAGTTCTATCAAATAGTGTGACAAATATAGACGAGAGTACATTTGCTGATTGCTCCTCACTAACAAGTATAGTTATACCTAATAGCGTAACGAATATAGGCAGTTTTGCATTTCTTAGGTGCTATTCACTAACAAATGTAGTTATACCTAATAGCGTGACAAGTATAGACAGCTATGCATTTGGTAATTGCTCTTCACTAACAAATCTAATTATACCAAATAGTATGACAAGTATAGGTAGTTATGCATTTAATAGTTGCTATTCATTAATAAACTACGACTTTTCACAACATACAGGCGTACCAACATTATCGAGCACGGATGCTTTTAATAGCATAAACGGCATTTGTAAGATAATCGTCCCCGACAGTCTTTACGACGAGTGGATAGCAGCATCAAATTGGTCAACATATGCAAATTATATATACAAAGCAAGTGAAGTAACCGCATAAACAATAAACAACTCTACCCGTCAGCAAATACTGGCGGGTTTTATTTTTGACTTTTTATCAAAATTATATTATACTATATATATAAAATAAAAGGAGATTAAAGATGCCAAAAATAGTATTTAATACCAAAGTTAATCAACACGATTGTTCTGGTTGCAGATTTTTTGATCGATATAAAAAAGGTGGTTATTGCGAGCATTTTAAAACTTGTGTAGTTTGGTTTGACTATGGTCATCTTAATTACTACTCTCCTTGTGACGAGTGTGAGAAAGCAAATGCTAATGGAAATGCCAAGTTTCCAATAGAAATCACCGTGCCGGAAAATTTTTGTTCATCTTGTCGTCAATTTAGTAAAATAGATAAAAAATGTCGCGTATTTAAGCAACCCCTCGTTTACAATAAAGTAAAAAGACAATTTGAACGTTGTGATGAATGTAGAGCCGCGGAGGTAAAAAACAATGACAACAATTCAAGATATTAAAAAAGCATTAGAAATATGTTCCGAAGATGATGGTTGCAGAGAATGCCCATACTATGACTACCATCATTGCGACAAAGCATTACTAAAAGATGCTCTTGCTCTTATAATTGGACAAGTGGTAGAACAAAATCAAAAGTATCAAGAGCAAAGAATCAAACAAGCCAAAATCGATATATTGAACAAGTTGAAAGAGAGAGTCATCGGCTACACTTTCTTAGGTGAAAAACTGGCAACAGAAACTGATATAGATGAACTAATCAAGAAGGTAGAAAATGAATAACATTGAAAAAATAATAGATATTCTACTCGATGATAAAGATTTAAATCTCTCTGTCGACCAATGTGAACAAATTGCCGAATTACTCGATGAAAACGGTATAGGTGATTTACAGAAGTCAAAGAAAGAAATAAATAGTTATGAGACCAGAATTCGTAAACTTAACCGCATTATTGATCATCTTAAAGACAACCTGCATAACGAGAAACAAGCGCATCTTGATACCAAACAAAAACTTAATGCGCAAGCAGAGCTTGCAGATGGAGCGCGGCCGAATGCGGCGGTTGAGGATATTATCGACAATATCGATTACTGGATTGGCGGTTTGTGGGTTGAAGGATATTCTCCATCATCAAGAGAGGTTGCAAAAGCTCTTATAGAGTATGATCTAGTTAAGACGTCGCGTCCCGATGATGCGGCCGCGTTGGAACCCACCAAGTGGCAACTTATTGCCGAGGATCTTGAAGATAAATTGGAAGTTGCGGAAGAAAAACTAAAACAAGCTCAAGATATTGTTAAACTTAATGTTCTTAAGCCTACTGATGATCAGGAGGAAAAAGAAGTAGATACATATGAGATAACGACAGTATTATTTGATGACTTCGCGGCTAAAAATTTTGATGTTGTAGACCTTTTAGCTGATGCAATTGATAATAAGTATCCTCAAATGGATCAAAAATATATGATATTTGGCAAATATATCAATCGCGACAAAAACGCCAAAGGAGAAGATAATGAAGTTTAATATTTACGACTACGCGGACCAACCCGTAGAAATAGAAACACAAAATAAGCCAATCGAAGAAATTTTTGTACAAATTCTTTCGGGAGATGAGATTATTGTTGTTGCATATGCCGATAATGACGAAGATGAATTTGATTCTTCTAATGACCGCATTGCATCCTATAATGATGGCTTTTATGTCGTAAGTAAACAACATCTTGACGAATGGATGAATTGGAAGCCGCAAAAAGGTGAAAAATGCTATTCATATCATCGTCAGCGTCAATTTGACCGCTAACAGGAGTAACAAGAAGAGATGGGATTTTATGTACCTTGTCAATATGATTACTACACTACCACTTCAAGTCCTCCTGATAATACAGTAACTGCGACAATTTCCCCAACGGCAATCGATCCTTACTTAACTAATCAAATGGCAATTCCTAACTTATGGGTAGATGTCGCTTCGCGGAAAACAAGACGCGCGGCTAAAAGCGGCTCTAAGCGCGGCAAAACTGCGCAACCTTGGAAAAGAGATTATGCATGGTCTCATAAGTTCTTAAAATAGCGGTCTACGATCAAGTAATTTGCTTGGTCGTTTTTTTATTTCTCGCATTTTTTTAAACTTGACAAGAGACGAAAAATATGATATAATTAAATTATAAAAAGGGGGATAGTATGCCCTGATGGTAGAGGTAAAATATGAATAATGAAATTAAACAAGGCAATATTGCCGCGGCGCATCCTAGCCCTTGGATTGATGAAAAGACGGGAGTAATTCATTGGTATTATATGGATACATTCCCATTTACTTTAACAGTCAATCTAACAGATAAGGATAGCGGCGCTCCGATCGTTTTTGATCCGGAAGATGAGATATTTATTTCTTTCTTCGATACAAAACGACCTGAAGAGCTAATTTTCACCGCAACTTGTACAAATATTCCTGAAGACAATACTATGACAATAGACTTTACTGAAGAAGTGAGCGAAAGATTCGTTCCCGGCAAGTATAGTTTTTGTATTCGTTACAAGGGTGAATTTGTGCGCACGATTGGCGCGAATTGCCGCATTGAGGTGGAAAAATGCCATTAGAAGCCTATGTAGAAGCGCAACTGGTTAATCAACCTTTGATTAAACTGGATGCCAAGTTTGCTCCTACGTTAGCCGCGGTCATTAATGCAACAACTCAACAAGGTAGCAAAATTAAACGCATCCAAGTCAATGGAGTAGATATTGAAATAGTTAATGGTGTAGTTAATATTATTCAGCCTACTGATTTAGGTGAATTGGATAATAACTTAAAAAACTATGTAACTATGTCGACAATTTATGAATTTCCACTCGTTGGAGAAAAAAATACATTTTATATAACAGAAAAAGACGGCATCTGGATATGGGATGGAACCTTTAAACGCATTGCTCTCGGTATTGAAAGTGTCGATCTTATTAATGGAGGTAGCGCAATAGATGGCTAACAGAATTTTAGATTCTAAAATCGTTCTTCGTAATGATACGAAGGCAAATTGAAGTAGTACTGCCGGAAAAGCCGTTGTCCTTTTAAAAGGTGAAGTTGGTTTTGAAATCGACACTAGAAAATGGAAAGTCGGTGATGGCGTAACTACTTGGGAAAACCTTCCTTATCAAGGAAGTTCAATTACTGTAGCGGCGGAAGCACCCGCTAATCCACAAACTGGCGATGCATGGTACGATACCACTAGTAAATGTTTAAAGATTTATAATGGTACTGACTGGGCATTAGCAATGCCAAATCGCGTTTATGTAAGTGCAAGTGATCCTTCTACTACAATCACAGGCGTTGTAGATGGCGATATTTGGTTTGATGCTAGTAAAAATACTCTTTATGTAAGAGTTAATGGTGCATGGGTTGCAGACACAACACGAGTAACTGTTGGAACAGCACCTGCGGCTCCAGTTCGCGGCGATATTTATTGGGATAGCACAGCAGGATGTTTGAAGATTTATGATGGTACTGCATGGCAAACTGTAGCATCTTATACTGTCACAGTTGCAGCAGATGGCAATAAAGCTAAGATTGTTTTCAGTGCTCCTGGTAAAGATAATCAAGAAGTTAAATTTGTGCCAGGTAACAATGTTTCTATTGGAGCCGATGCAGCTAAAAAGGAAATTACAATTAGTGCTAAGGATACGAAATATAGGATGAGTGCATCGGGTGATGCCGCGCATTCAAATGAAATCCCGCATCCAAGTGCAAAAATTATTCATCAAGAAGTTGGCACAGAAACTAAAGAAGAAGTTATAATTAAAGGTACTGGTATTGCCGATGTAACTTATGATGCAAATACTATCAACATTCAAGTTGGTCGTTATAGAATTGAAGCAGTTGAGGGTACGGATGGTGCAATCCTTAAACTTGTTCAAGATAGAGATGAACAAGCTCCTGCTGGTGGAACTGCTTTTCAAGTGCCGGTTTTAGGTGCTAATGGTGTTACGGTTAAGAAAACCGCGGTTGGTAGCAATAGTCAAATCACTATTGAAGGTACGACTTATACACTTTCTTCGACAAAAAATGCAGATGGCGCGATCGAAATAATCTTAACCGATAATAAAGGTGGTACTACAAAAGGTACTATTAAAATTGGTCAAGGACTTGCGGTTGACAAGGCTGAAGATGGTACATTAACACTTAAATCAACTGTTAAAGTTCCTGCATATACAACTTCTGTTGCGGCGAAAACAGGCGGTGGAGCAACTATTAATCTAAATAAAGATAATACCGCCGTTGGAACGGTAAATATCGTTGCAGGAGAGAATTCAACAGTAAGTGTTGATGAAAGCAAGAATATCGTCGTAGAGTCTAAAGATACCACATATACTCTTTCCGGCACAGTTGCAGGTGATGTAGCCACAATTACCCTCACAGATAATCTTAATAAAACATCTACTGTAAAAATTGGTCAAGGTGACAATGTTACTTTAACAGTTGAAGATGGCATTATTAAGATTAAAGCAGTTGATACAGTTTATACAGTTGGTAAAGTTGCGGAAAACAACGGTGTAACAGTTAAATTAACTGATAATAAGGCTGGTTCAACTTCTCAAGACGTTGCATTTGTGCCAGGTGACAATGTTTCTATTAGTTTAACTGATGGCAAAATTGTTATTGGTGTTGTTACTCAAGGTACTATTAGCGGCACTGATGACGAAAACAATAAGATTGCGAATATCGGCGCAATTAAAAAATACGTTGCGGGCGGAATTGCTGCAAGTGATGCAATGGTCTTCCGCGGAACAATTGGCACAGCAGATAAAAATCCAACTGTTACGGCACTTCCTGAAGGAGCTGGAGTTGGTGATACTTATAAGGTTGTAAGTGATGGTACTTATGGTACTTTAGCTGCGCGTGTTGGCGATATTATTATCTATGCAAAAGATCTCGGATGGGTTCTTGTTCCTTCTGGTGATGATGGTAATGTTTATCACGCCGAAGAACTTACAGAAGGTCAAGTAGTTTTAGGTGCTGGAACGGCAAGTGTTAAAACTCTTCCTGCGGGAGCAAATAACCAAATTCTCCGTATGAAGGATGGTAAAGCCGCATGGACAGATGAAACCGCTGAAAGCCAACTTCAAGTTGCTGATCAAGAAACTGTAACTGATACTGGCACAACTGTTTTGACAGGAATGACGGCAGAAGGACATAAAATTACTCCAAAGAGAAAAAATGTTCTTGGTCAAAAGGATATTAGTGTTGTAAGCAATTATGGCAATATTAATGTGTCAGTTACTTATACTAAAAACAACGTTGTAACGGATTTAAATGCCGATACAGACGTATTAATCTTAAATGGTGGTACAGCTTCTACGGTGCTTTAGTAGCGAACCCATCTTATGGAGGTTGCTAAATGGCAGAAAATAGAACTTTAAATGCTCGATTAAGATTAAAATATGATACCGCGGCGGACTGGGCGACAAAAAACCCAGTTCTTCTCGCGGGAGAAGTCGGAATAGAAAGCGATACTTTATTAGGTAAAGTTGGTGACGGCGAAAAGACTTGACAACAACTTGAATATTTAAAAGCTGGCAGCGGTGCGGTCCGTTTCGACATTGTTCAAACTCTTACTGACGATCAAAAAATCCAAGCAAGAGCTAATATTGATGCGGCTAAATCTAACCATGCTCATAATTACGCAGGATCAAATTCCCCAGGCGGCGCAGCTATAAGTGCTAATAAAGTTAATTCTAATTTAATTGTTAAATTAAATAGCGGCGCAACTGAAGGTACTAACTTATTTACTTTTAATGGATCTGCAGCTAAAACTATTAATATTACTCCTAGTGCTATCGGTGCCGCGCCAAGTTCTCACGGTATACACGTAACGACAGATACAGTTAAATCTGCATTAGGAATTGGTTCAGGTACTTCAAAATATTTAAGAGAGGATGGCACTTGGCAAATTCCTTCTGATACACATTATACTAATTATTTACAAATTAAAGGCAATGGCACTGAAGCGATTAAATTTACACAAAATGCAGATAAAACTATAAACTTTAAACCTGGTACTAATGTTTCTATTTCAGCAACTTCAGGTGAAATTATAATTAGCTCTACTAATACCAATACAGCTACTGCAGCAGATAATATTTTAGATGGCTCAAATAGTGGAACAGAAATTACTTATAAGCCCTACACTTCTCAACAATCGAAATTATCGTTTGATACATCTACTACAAATCCAACAAGAACGGATAGATTAAACTTAAATGGTTATCTATACGCTACAAAGTTATATAGCGGTGGAAAAGAGGTATTCACAAGCCATCAAAGCATTAAATCTATTAATACTAACAATACAGCGGCTCAAACTGTTAATGCAAATGAAGCTATTGCTGGCAGTGGTACTATTAATTTGCATAAAGTATCGAAAACTGGCTCATATAACGACTTGTCAAATATCCCAGTTATCAATCAAGACCTCACGGTGAGTGGGTTCACACCAGTTGCAAATACCTATTATAAGCATACTGGTTCAACAACTTCTGCTTATATCAAAGGTCGCATGTATTATTGTGATGGCACAGATTTGAAAAAAGTAGTTATTGTTGATGAACTTCCTCCAGCGCCGAATAATGGCAAGTTAACCATTACAGTTAATGGAATAGCACATACCTTTACAGCGAACCAGGCGGGAGATACAAATTTTTCAATAACAGATAGTGATACTGGCGCGACTAGTGTAGAAGTTACAGGTGCAGGAAATGCGGTCACCTCAGCGTCTTATGATCCTCCAACTCGTAAATTAACTTTAACTAAGGAAATAGATTTTATGCCAAAATCTGGCGGTACATTCACTGGTGAGGTCACGTTTAACAAGAAAATCAACCTTGGTCAAGGTGATGCTAATTGCTTATATCTCGGTTCCGATGGAAGATTAAATGGTCCAGAAAATAGAATGTTATTTGGACTTGTGAATGATGTGACAACTTTTGGTCATACCGCATATCCACTCGAATTCAGAGGTAACGGAACTCGTCCAAGATTCAATGGTTTCGATTTGGCTTTAAAGTCAGACATACCTGATAACTCAAAGCATAGATACACTCAACTCACAGATGAGAATTTGAACACGATTAAAGACACAGGTTGGTATCGGGCTATGGATGGTAATACTTGCACTAATAGACCGAGTGACATTACGTCAGGTATTCCGTTTGTGCTTGAAGTTGAGAGGAGTGCAACGAGTTTTATTAAACAGACGCTGTATCAAATGAATCTTGGTACGTATACTTTTTATACGTCTTTTGTCCGTTATTCATCAAACTCCGGTAGTACTTGGGTGTCTTGGATAAAACAGCAAACAATGAGTGATAATTATAGTCAAACCTTTTCCGGTCACAAAACCTTTAGCGATGGTATAAATATTAAAAACTCATTGGAAATTGAAGGTTCAAGTGGTACTTCTGGACAGGTTCTCACATCACAAGGCGTAAACAAAACACCAATCTGGGCAACACCAAATGCTGACACAGGCGCAACTAGTGTAGGAGTTACTGGTGCAGGAAATGCGGTTACCACGGCGTCTTATGATCCTCAAACTCGTAAATTAACATTAACAAGAGAAACAACTTTTTTAACACATCAAGATATTAAATCTATTAATACTAATAATACGGCAGCTCAAACTGTTAATGCAAGTGAAGCTATTACTGGCAGTGGTACGATTAATTTGCATAAAGTATCGAAAACAGGAAATTATAATGATTTACTTAATAAACCGACAATACCTGACATAAGTGGTAAACTTGACAAAACAACATATGAATGGAATAAAGAATTTGCTGCAGGTAGTAACGGAGCAATTTCTTTAGGTCGTTATTATATTTACGATACACAACTTACTTTTGATATTAGTTCAACTACAAGCGCTTCAATAAACGGTAAGCTTGTTATTGCAGCTCAAAACGGTGTAATTAAAAAAGCAAAAGTATTTGGTGATGCTACTGGTGCTTTAGTATCTAAAATTGTTATCTATCAATCAGCCATTGTTAATAACAGGTCTTGGGTTGAGGTTTTTTGTAATTTTGATGGTTGGTCAAAGAATAAAGTACATATCTATGGTGTAGCTTTGGCGAGTGCAACAGTTACAAATCAAATGTCTTCTGTTACATTTACAAATGGTGTGCCTAGCCCAATAACTAGTGGTGATTCTAAATGGAATGATACAATTGTTAATGATTTGAGTGTAAAGCAAAATAAACTTACAGCAGGCTCAAATATCACAATAAGCGGGAATACTATTTCTGCAAAAGATACAACTTATTCCTTTATACCAACCAATCCTACTCTTGCTTGAAACACTGCAATTTCGATTGGTACAATTGGTGGAGTAGACTTTACAGTTAAACTGCCCACTAATCCAAATACTCACCAAAGTATAAAATCCATCAATACTAACAACACAACTGGGCAATCGGTTGGAGACGAATCTGTTGTCGGTTCAGGAACAATTCATCTCCATAAAATTGCAAAGACAGGTTCTTATAAAGATTTGCTTAACCAACCTACTATCGGCAATGGTAAAATTACTATTACAGTTAATAAAACTGCATATAGTTTTACTGTGAACCAAACTGGAAATACTTCTATGACAATTAAAATACCTATTACCGAGGCAAGTTTAGATCAGAATAAAAAAATCTTAACTCTCGCTCTCGCTTAAAGGAGGAAATTATGCCACTAAATATCAGCGGAGTTGATCCCCTAATAGTAAAATGTAAACAGGGGCAAACAGAAGTTTCCTTAGACGCGATTAAGGTGGGAAGTGATTATGTTTGAAGTAGGCATATACCTTTAACCTGCACAGGAAGTAACGCAACTTATACTATCAATCGAAAAACTTCCCCCTGACATCATGGAGACATCGGAACAGTCACTGTTCTACGTTATAAAGATACATATCAATTAACTATTACACCTGCTACTAATTATTATATATACGATTATACAATCAATGGTACAAGTCAAATTGCAGATGGATCACATTTTATAAAAGGTGCAAGAACATCTATTGTATTGACCGCAAGTGGAACCGAAATTAAAGTAACGGTCACAGCAAAACGATTATATACATTAACCTGACCTAAATTAGCTAACTCCTATTTTCATACCACTGTTTATGGATATCGGAATAGTACCAATGGTACAAAAAATACAATCCTAACAGCTGGAACGACACAAAAAACAGCAACTATTTTTGAAGATGAAGAAATTTGATATGAACAGTCTGTTGATTATAGTTGTTATACTTTAGTTTATCGGTTCCTTCCTATGCCAGGGTTAGCAAATCGTTGAAGTGTAAGTGAAGATGTTTCTCCTAGTGTATCTTGTAGAGAAGCAAAAAATTGAAAAACTGTATGGAGTGGAGACCGTCATACTGGTTGAATTAGAAATAGCAGCGCAACACAACAATTCTTTCAAAGTGATGGCGATGAATTTAATGGAGTTATATTTAAAAATGGTGGGGTAAATTCTCCAAGTGGTTATCGATGGTATATTCATTGTGTATCTTGAATGTCATTTGGTACAAAAAAGAATCAAACCGCATTCTCGGGGGATAAAACTCTTACAAATACTAATGGATGAAGTGGCCATTTAAAACACGCTGGCTGAACTGGTTCTTTTAGTATGAATATGAATATAAGTGGTGGTACTGGAACTGTTACTTTTAAAGGATCTGATATGGGTGCTTATTATGCCAAAGGTTATATAAAAAGTTGAGCAGGACTTTATTATGAAGAAATATAAAAGGAGATAATTTATGAGTTTAATTGATTTAATGCAAGAAAAATATAATTTAACCATTGACAAGAATGGGAAAATTTTACTTGAACCAGAAGAGTGGGGTTTTACAACTTATCCTATCAAAGATCCAAAAACAGCTATGAGAGTAACACAAGAAGAGTATTTTGGATTGCTTATGAATGAGTATTATATTGATTTAAACACTCGTACTGTACATCCAATTACTCTAGAGATGTTACAGGAGGCACAATATAATGAAGGAGATGAGCAACAACAATAAACTAAAAACCTTCGGTGAAGTCTTTCTTGCCGCAACATGGTCTCTACTACAAAACTTATGCGGCTTAATCTTCTTCTTACTCCTGAAAATTGCAGGTAGACAATCGAAGATTTATAAAAACCGCATTGTAACTTATTGAAAATTAAGGAGCGGTTTAACTTTGGGTAATTTTATATTTATCAACTCACTTGCGGGCCAAAAGACACTTGATCATGAATATGGTCATACGTTACAAAGCGCAATGCTCGGCCCGCTTTGGTTGATAATAGTTGGATTGCCTTCAATTATATGGTGCGGCGCTTTTGAGGGGTATAGAGTAAAAACGAATACTAGTTATTATGAGTTCTATACTGAAAAATGGGCTGATAAACTTGGAAAAGTTGAGCGAGGAGAAAAATAATGATGATGAAACTTAATTGATTCAGTTGTGATAGATGTATAGAGAAGATGGAGGTCGAGGAGTAAGATGTTTATTCGATATAAAGGTAATCATCAGTTATATTTTTATGACGAAAAGAAAAAATGAATTTCAGGTAAGGATAACGGATGAGGACTCGAAGAATTATGAATTTTTACTTTTTGAGTAAAAGATCAAAATATTTGCTATTTTACTTGTGAAAAAGATGTTGGACCTTATTGTAATATAAATGAATATAATTTAAATCAAGAATATATTATCAAAACAGACACAAGACATACTTATAATATAACTTTGCTAAGTATATTGCAAAAGGCAGAAAATGATGGTTATCGATATAATAATCAAAATCTTTACACTCTTTTTGAAGGACCAAATATTAGACCAGATAGTAATGATATACTATTTAGAGATGGTTATGAAATAAAAAAAGATAATAAAATATATTTATCAAAATATATTGAAGACTATTATCCTGTATTGGCCGTATCCTCTCCAAATTTTAAGTTTGATGAGAAAAAGAAAAAGTATTATTGAGATCCAGGACTAAATCTTGGTCCAGATCCAAACAAAAAAGCCAGCAACCTTTATCGAGCTTATCGACAAAATAAAAATGAAATTCCTTATACGTTATTTTTAAAACCTAACTGTAGACAATGATTTTCAGATAGAGTTGTTCTTAAAACTCCTGGTACATATCAATGTAAATATGATTATGATACTCAAGAGTTAATAATATATGACAACTCTGGAAATGTTATAGACAGTTATACCGATGTCCCGCATACAATAACTGTTTGCTGCCAAGGAGCCGGAGGTGGCGGGGGGAAAGGACATCCTGCAAAATATGCTGGTTGAGGCGGAGCTGCGGGAGGATTTATTGCTGCTAATTGTTTCCTGGGTAGAGATATTTCAACTTTTACAATTCAAGTTGGTAAAGGTGGAAACTCGGATGAAAATGGACAATCTTCCTATATTAAAATAAATCAAACAGTTGAATTAACTTCCTTTGCAAGTGAAGAAAATCCTACTTTTGTGCCGTACGATTATACTCCTCACTATGAATATATAAAATTAGAAAACTTCTTGAAAATAGAAGGCGAAGGCGGTGGAACAGAAGATAGATCAAAAAATACTGCTGGAACAGGTCTAATTGAAGCACCAAAGACTCTTGGATATTATAAGGAAGATGGGAGTAATAAGCCATTATTTATTTTAAAAGGTTTATATTTTAAACCCCTTTTCTGTCTAAAAGGTGGGGGTGGAGGACAAGGAGGATATGGAGTTACACAAAAATCTACCTCTGGAGGAGAAGCCTATTTTGCTTCTTTTAAGAATCTTTTAGCTCCTTCTGTCGCAAGCTCAGATGAAGATATTGTAATGAGATGAAATACTAGTGGCTGTCTTTCATTAGAAGAAGTCAAATATAGCTATAATAAGAATAAAAGTCTTGATTCTGCTTTAATATTAGATGGTCCGTCTCTTAAAGAAGCTCTTGACACTACTAGTCTTAATAATACAAATGGTATAATAGTTTATTTTCATAGTGGCGGTTATGCAGGCTCAACTGCTAATGTTTTCGAACCAGGCGGAGGCGGAGGAGGCAGTTCTTTATTTGGCTCTGGCGGACAAGGAGGAGTTAGTAGTCATAATAATGGATATGATGGAGGTCTTGGCGCCGGAGGCGGCGGCGGAAAAGGCGGAGTAGATGTTGGAAACGGTGGAAAAGGTGGAAATGGAGCTGTTTGGCTTATTTGATAAAATTCCTCAAACTAATTTACCAAATCTCAAAAAACACCTACCTAAAATTTGATTTTTACCAAATTAATTTAAATATAATTAAAATTTAACCTTCGAGTCTAAATAAAAAGGCATGCCATAGGGAGATATGTACTTGAAGGTTATCAACCCACCATAGCGCGGCTTTTGTCCGCGCTTTTTTAATACCTATTTATCAAAAATCATCTTTTTATCAAAACTTGCTTTTTTATCCAAAGTAAGATATAATAATTATATAAAAGAAAAGAAAAGGACAAACGAAATATGAGCATGACGATTGAAGAAGAAAATTATTATAATTATTTTAAAGATCTGTTAGTATTTATTGTAGAAAACAATTATTTAAACGAAGATATTCAAATAATAGAAGAAGAATTTAAAGAAGACTATCCGTGGTATAAAGAACAGGAGTAAAAGAAAATATGAGTACACCATTTTTTGAAAAATTCTACAATATGGAAGCCATGCGCTATTTCGATAAACCTGATGATAATAAACTTTCTGATACGCTTCTGGTCAAAAAGTATAATATGATAAACAATAAAGACAATGCCTACATTGCAACTCAAAAGTGGGATGGCAACTGGATGATGTTTATCAAAGATACCGAAGGCAATATTTATGCTCGCGGCCGCAGTCGAAATGTTAAAGGCGATTATGAAAACTATATGCCAAAATTGCCGCATCTTCTTCATGAAATTGAAGATTGGCCGCTTGGAACGGTTATTCTTGGAGAAGTTTGTTGGGCAGAAATGGGAAAAATTGCGACTGATGTGGGAACAATACTTCGTTGTTTGCCGCAAAAGGCAGTTGATAGACAGAAGGACGAAAAACTTGTAGTAAAGGTATTCGATATTTTAGCATGGGACGGAAAGGAATATATCAATAGTCCATTTGATCTCCGCTGGGAAGCATTAAATGATCAACTTGAAAATGGTTTCTTTAATGGCTTTTTTACTTTAACTAACGCCTTTTATAGCGATTTTGCCGAAGCAGCAGATAATATCATCGCTCAAGGCGGCGAAGGACTTGTTATACAGGTTCGTTCTCATGTTTATGAGCCTGGCAAGCGCACATCTTGGCAAACCTTAAAACTTAAACAAAAACTTCCTTCTGCTGAATATAAAGTCACAGGTACTTTAAATCCCACTCGTTTATACAATGGTATCCAAGCGGGACTTTGGAGCTTCTGGGAAGGTACATACCAAGATAGCGGCGAAAAAGTGCTTATAGATCACGAACCCGGCAATGTTGATATGGAAGCTAACCTAAAGTGGGAAAGAGTAACTAAACCCTATTATTATGGTTGGAAAGTTGGTGTAATTATCGATTTCGATGGGAATGAAGTCAAAGTGTCAAGCGGTTTAACCGACGCAGATGCGGCTTGGTTGTCGACAAAAGAGGCACAAGAATATATACAACAAGAAAAACTTTATGCCGAAGTTAAGGGCATGCAAGAAACTGAAAACCGCAACGGTGGAAAAAGTATTCGACATCCATCATTAATACGGCTTCGTGTGGACATGTAACGCGGCAGGAGGATAAAGATGAGTGTAGTAATTGCATTAAGAGATGAAAAAAATAAACGCTTTGCACTTGGTGCTGATGGACAAGTAACTAGAGGTCAACTTAAAATGACATTGCCTTCCTCGTGCGGCAAAATCTGGCAGATAAGCGATGGAATTATCATGGGTGGCGTTGGATCACTTCGTGATATTCAAATTGTGCGGGCTTCTGCACTTATATTGCCCACTGAATTTTTAAGCGAAGTCGAAATTAACGAAATATGGATTATAAATTGTCTCGTGCCGCGCATTTTTGCGGCGCTAAGAGAACAAAAGCGTCTTTACCGAGACAAAGATAATGAAATCGAATATATGGAAAGTATGTTTATCTTCGCAATTGATGATAATGCTTTCATTATTGATAGTTCGGGTGGAGTAATTCCCGTTGATGAGTATTGTGCCATTGGTAGCGGTGAAGAAGTTGCTATCGGCGTTCTTGAAGCGACTCGCGATAACAAGGAAATGTCCGTTCAAGACCGCATTTTGGCCGCAATAAATGCTTGTGCAGATAAAACTATTTATGTCAATGATGCCGCAGATATACTTTATACCGCGGAAGATATAGAAACCATAGCAGATGAGAAACTTTTAACTCTCCTGTTGGACAAATGGAAATTCTTGTCGAACGACGATAAGGATATGATTTACGACATCTTGGAAAATACAACAGCAAAAGAAGATAAATAATCTTCCAGCGAGGAGAGAATGAGTGTAGTTGGTATAACCACCCGTGGAAATCAAGAACAAGCAGACCTAATTAATCTTATCCTTGATAAGAACATCAAAGTAGTATTTGTAGAAGGAAACGCCGGAACTGGTAAAAGTTTCATTTCAATCGCTTCTGCCCTTCAAACCTTCATTGATGGCCGATTTGACCGCATCATTTATACAAGGGATCTTGTACAAGTTGGCGAGCCGATAGGCTTTTTACCAGGAGGACTTGAAAGTAAGGTAGATCCGTATATGGCGTGCCTCGATGATAGTTTGGAAGCCATTGAAAGAATTGGCGGACAAATTACAGTTGAAGTCGCGCATCAGTATATTGAAGTGCAACCGATAACTTTCATTCGCGGCCGTTCACTTTACAATTCAATTATTTTGGTTGATGAGGCACAAAACCTTGATTTAAACACCTTAAGAACTGTTTTAACGCGTCTTGGCGAAAATAGTAAAATAATTTTAATGGGAAGTACTAATCAAATTGATAAGCGCGGTCAAAAGACATCCGGATGCGATTTTGCAAAAGTCAGAGATAAACTTATGGATCGCGAATATGTAGGTTATGTACGACTCATCCGTAGTGAAAGAAGTAAAATATGCGCTGAAATTGACGATCTATTACAAGAAATTTAGCGCGCAGGAGAACAAAATTGAATATTAAATTACTTGCTGCCACACCTAATGCTAAGCGTGTGGCTTTTGCGGCTATTAGGAGCTGTTATAGTCCATTAACCGCCTATGAACTCTATACTACTGAGTTCGACAAATATGAAGCAAAAATCGTAGAAGACGAAAATCATTGTCAGATGCGGGATTCAGACCGTCTAATGCGGCAAATTGTCTCATCTGGCCACACATCTACTTTGGAACATATCGTTTTTACCTTCTCTATTGAAGGAATTAGCCGCGCTTGTTTGGCTCAACTGACTCGACACCGTATCGCCAGCTATAGCGTACAAAGTCAACGATATGTAAAACAAAATAGTGAGAGCAAACATGGCAAAGCTCGTTTTATTGCTCCTGATCTAACCTACTTGGAAAAACAAGATGACCAAGTTGAAAGCCGCCAAATAATTGATCAAACTCTTGCGGCGATTCAGACGGCATACGACGAACTTATTGCTCATGGCGTAAAAGCGGAGGATGCAAGGGCAATTTTGCCGCAGTGTTCGGATTGTAATCTTACAATGACGATGAATTTACGTAGTCTACTAAACTTTTATAAATTAAGAAATAAAACGACACATGCTCAAAAAGAAATACAAGATTTGGCAGAAGAAATTAGAAAAACTGTAGTTGCGGCTGAACCTTGGACAGATTGGTTTTTTGATAATGTGTTAAATGGAGGAAAATAACACATGATAACTTTATTTTCTACTCACTGTCCTAAATGTACTCAACTTGAAAAAAAGATGCAATCAAAAGGACTTGAGTATCAGATCATCGATGATATTGAAGCAATGAAAGAGATGGGTCTAAAAGGTTCGATGCCAAAGATCAAAACGCCGCAAGGGGATATTCTTGAGTTTGCCGATGCCTGGAAGTATATTTCCATGCAGGAGGTTAAATAATGGATTTTTCATTAAAACTAAATAAATCATTTGTCGCGGCTTTAAATCGCCTTGAAAAGAAATATGGCGAGAAATTTATGAAGTTGAATGGTATTCACGAAAGTGACCTCAACTTCACCGAGTTTATTGATAATTTTATTGATAAAGGTGAAAATCTTGCCGACCTTTCAATTAATCCTTCTGCAAATACTTCTGCGAAAGATATTGTAAATCTTGAAAGCAATATTACCGAGCCGCATCGTAAACTTCTTGCGTATAATAAGATTTTTTACGAGTTAACGAAGAAATATGGCCGCGATGTTGCAAACGAGTGGCTTGAAAGTGATTTTAACGGCGCACTTTATTTACATGACGCACCGTCTTCAACCTTCAAACCCTATTGCTGGGCGGCAGACCTTGATCAAATTGCGGAAAAAGGATTATTCTTTATTGATAAATTCAAAACCGGTCCTGCACAACACTTATCAACCTTCGCAGACCATTTTTTGGAGGCAACAGGTTGACTTTCGAACCGTCAGTCTGGCGCAGTAGGGTGGCCTAGCTTCTTTGTGTATTCTTTCTACTTCTGGAACAAAGATGTAAAGGAAGGATATTATATGAAGGATCCGGAGTATTACCGTCGCCAACATTTCCAAAAAATTATCTATGACCTTAATCAGCCTTACTTACGCATTAACCAATCAGCCTTCACAAATTTCTCCATCATGGATCACAATTACTTGATTGAGCTTTTTGGTGGTAGAGAATATCCAGATGGTTCTCCGGTAATGGATTATATCGACGACATCATTGAACACCAAAAAGTATTCTTAGAGGTTTTATCAGAGATCCGCAAGACAATGATGGCAACTTTCCCCGTTTTGACGTTTAGTCTACTTTATCAAGATGGTAAGTTTGTAGACGAAGAATTTGCAAGATGGTGCTGCGAACATAATGATACTTGGTACGATTCTAACTTCTATGTTGGCAATAGTGTTACAAGTTTAAGTAACTGCTGCCGCCTTATTAGTGACACAAGCAAATTAGACGCTTTTATTAATTCTATCGGCGGCACAAGCCTTTCAATTGGTAGTGTAAAAGTGTCAACAATCAATTTGCGCCGCATCGCTCTTGAAGCCGAAGGAGATAAAGATAAGTATATTGAAATTTTACGTCATCGTGTAAAACTTGACTTGATGGTGCTTGACCGTGTAAGAGCAATTATTAAGCGCAATGTAGAAAAAGGACTCCTTCCTAACTACACCTTCGGTCTTGTAGATATGGAAAAACAATATTGCACAATTGGATGCACGGCTATGTTTGAAGCCCTTGACGATTTCGGACTTATTGATTGCGATGCATTCGGCAATAAGAGTTATAGTGATGAAGGTCTTGAATTTGCTATTAAAATTATGGACACTATCAATGAAGAAAAAGATAAATGGGCAGAAGGAGTTGATTATAGTGTCAACGTAGAGTTCATCCCTGGCGAAAGTGCTAATACCAAACTCGCAAGAAAAGATAGTTTACTTTATCCTAATGCTTATCAACACTATATTTACGGCAATCAATGGATACCGCTAAAAGATAAATGTACTCTTCAAGAAAAAATACGACTTGGAGCAATATTAGATAGAAAATGCGGAGGAGGCCAAATAAGCCACATAAACATTTCTGGCCCGTTTGTTAATCATGAACAAAGTTGGAACTTACTTAACTATATTGCATCTCAAGGCGTTATTTACTTTGCATACAACGTAAAAATCAATACTTGTGAAGATGGTCATGCTTGGATTGGTTACGGCAAATGCCCGCGCTGTGGAAAACAAATGAAAGACCAATATACCCGCATAGTAGGTTTCTTGACTCCTGTAAGTTCTTGGAGTTCTGAACGTAAAAAAGAATTCACTGAAAGAACTTGGTTTGATATCAACCATGAAGATAATCATTAATCCCGACAAGGAAATTGTCGCGGCGGTGAAAGCGGCTCTAGCTGATAATAAAGGATATTGCCCTTGTCAGTTAGAGCATCTTCCCGAAAATAAATGTATGTGTAAATGGTTTAGAGACCAAAAAACCGCGGGCGAATGTCATTGCGGACTTTACATTAAAATAGTAGAAGACCAGGAGGAACAAGAAAATGCGGGTTAAAGCCATTCAAGACGAAAATTTTCAAGATTATAAGCTTCCTAGTATGTTTATTTCAACTTGCTTCTGTGATGGAAAATGTTGGAGAGAACTTGGCTTGGAAAAGAGTAATTGTCAAAATGAACAAATAATGCAAGAAGAAACGCTTGATATATCTGATAGTTATATCGTAACGCGCTATTTACATAATCCAATTACTTCTGCGGTTGTAATCGGCGGTTTAGAGCCAATGTTGCAATTTGACGAAGTAGTTAACTTTATTAAAGAATTGCGCAAATATCGTGATGATCCTGTTGTAATTTACACAGGTTATTATCCCGAAGAAATTGCGGATAAATTGCCCATTTTGGCGGCGCAACATAATATTATAGTAAAATTTGGTCGTTACATACCTAATAAACCTTCAAAATTTGACGAAATTTTAGGTATAAATTTAGTTAGTGACAATCAATATGCTCAAAAATTATAGGAGTAAATTTGACATTTTTTCTAATTTGGTTTATAATAAATATATAAAGAATGAATAAAAAAGTTGGGTTAGTTAGTTTCAGCGGAGAAAGTTGATCACACATATATTTTACAAGCGACCGTCCGTCTGAATGACTAACCCAATATCTCTTACAGGAGGAAATAAAAAATTAATGAGCATAACAAACAATCAATATGATGAAAATAGTATTGTAACGCTCGATCCTAGAGAGGCTGTGCGGCAAAATTTGGGTATGTATATCGGTGATAA
Organism: Ezakiella sp.; assembly: GCA_022778715.1. Taxonomy (GTDB): domain Bacteria; phylum Bacillota; class Clostridia; order Tissierellales; family Peptoniphilaceae; genus Ezakiella. The sequence goes on along the minus strand of JALFRW010000006.1, from coordinate 11,337 downwards.
TGATTCACGAGGTATGCATCACCTATTAACTGAAATCGTTGCTAATGCGATGGATGAAGCCGCGGCTGGATTTGGCAAAACGATAACAGTAAAAATTAACACAACAAACAATATGGCTTCTGTAATAGATGAAGGACGTGGAATTCCATTTAGAATGAATAAAGATGGAAAGTACGCAATCGTAGAAATGTGTACTGAACTTCATAGCGGCGGCAAATTTGAGGGTGCTGGAAACTATAAAAGTTCATTGGGATTGCACGGTTTGGGCGCATCACTCGTTCAAAGTTTGAGTAGCTTCTTTTCAATCGATAGCGTAAGAGAAGACGGCACTTGTTCATTTGTTGTTATCGATGGCAGTTATGAAGATCCAGAAATAGTCGATGGCAAACAAAAGAAAACAGGAACAGTAGTAGAATTTATCCCTGATACAAAGATATTTGGACCGCTTAAATGGGATAAGAAAACTATTGCGGAAGAACTTCAGCTTCACGCGCTATTAAATAATGGTTTAACATTTAAGTTGTACTTTAATAACGATCCAGTAGTAAGTTATTGCTACTCAAACGGCATTAAAGATATGATTGATATCAAGCGCGGCGACGCAAAGCCTATAACTGATGTTTATTACTTTAAAACAATATTAAACCAAGATCAAGAAAACGAATTTAATATCGAATTTGCTTTTCAATATATTGATAAACCTTCTGAAAGTATTTATGCCTTCACAAATGGCGGCTACAACCCCGACTTTGGTGAACATGTAACGGGTTGGAAGACAGCGTATACATCATATATTAACACCAAGGCTCGTGAAAGCGGCGATTTGGGCGACAAAGATGATAATTTTTCAGGAGACACAGTAAGAAAGGGATTATTGCTTATCTTGAGTATCAAGATGAATGAGCGTCCTAAATTTGCAGAACAAACAAAACTTAAACTTACTTCGGCTTCTGCGCGAACAGCTTGTAGCCAGGCAGTTAAGAAAATGGAATTGCCAAAGACAATTCTTCAACAAATTATAAAGAAGATTTTGCTTGAAAAGAAAGCGGAAGACGCGGCAAAAAGAGCGAAAGAGGCAGCAAATAAGATTGCAAAGGGCGGAAAGAACATGAACGCCTTGAAAGATTTGCCGGTTAAATTGGCGGATTGCACAAGTCGAGATGGAGAAATCTTTTTCTGTGAGGGTGAATGGAATTGCCCTTATCTATTTAACCCAATGACCATGGGGGTAAGTTTTTAATAAACTTGCTAACGAGGGTAAGCCTTTTAGGTGAGTCTCGTGGGAAGGTTAACAATGAATTATATATATAAAATTTGAAATGATTATAATAATAAAATCTATATAGGAATAACTAATAATATTAATAGAAGGATGGATGAACATCGATTAGGACATGATATTAAAAATTCTCCAATCGATAAGGCAATAAACAAACACGGTTGAGAACATTTTTCTTATGAAATAATTGACAAAACAGAAGATAGAGAACATGCAAAAGAATTAGAACAATTTTACATTAAAAAATATAATTCTTATCTTCAAGGTTATAATGCAACTTGAGGAGGAGATGATGTTTCTCATCTTATCGATACCGCGGGAGAAAATAATCCTCGAGCATTGATAACTGCTGAAGATGTTAAAAATATTCGTATTAGACGAATGAATGGCGAAAGATTATCTGAAGTTTATGAAGATTATAAAGATAAAATGCCAAATGGAAAAAGAGCCGGATTTAGTGCTATTTGATTACATCAAAGCTGACCTGATGTTTTGCCAGAATATAAAGACAACTATCCTATTCCAGAAAATAATTATTCCTATATCTTTAAAAATAAATTAGAAAAAAGAGATTATTCATTCTTAGAGGACTATTTTAAATGATATGGTCCAGAAATAAAATATAATATTATTTATAATGATTTCAAAGAAAAAATTGATTGAGAAACTTTTCAAAAAACTTGTAAAGAAATTGTAGAAAAGCTTTATGGAAACAAAAGCACTCGTCGTTATAGAAATAAAAATGGCGAAACTCAACGTCGAATTCAAGCTTATCGAGAAGAACTTGGTCAAGAACCTAAATATATTTAATAATTCATTGTTAATCATACCTGTATCGACTATCTCCGTTGTTGGAGAGTAGGGGTGCTATTGGTACGCACTTCGAAACAGTAGACAATCGAAAGATTGAAGAAATAGTCAGAAAATGCCGTCCAATTTGGATTCCGCGGGCGGCGGCGCAAAAGAAACAAGAGACAGACAAACTCAAGCAGTGCTTCCATTGCGTGGTAAGGTTTTAAACACTTTCGATAAAGAACTTGCAGATATTATTCATAATCAAGAAATTAAAGACATTTTAACGTGTTTGGGATGCGGTATCGGTGAAAACTTCAATATAAATAATTTGCGTTATCAACGAATTATATTTATGGCCGATGCTGACGCGGATGGAGGCCACATTACGTGTCTTCTAACGGCACTTTTCTTGAGACATTTGCCAGAACTAGTTAAGGCGGGAAAAATTTATACTGCAGTCCCTCCGCTTTATAGAGTTCAACGCAAGAAAGAAACAATTTATTGTTATAGCGACGAAGAACTTAAAGCAGTTGCAAAAAAGACTGATGAAGTTACGCGCTTTAAAGGATTGGGAGAAATGAGTCCGGCCGAATTATACGATACAACCATGAATCCCGATAAACGCCATCTTATTCAACTTACTACTGAAGACTTTGATAACACAATGGATCTTTATGAAACTCTTATGGGAACAAGTGCAAAGGCACGTAGAGATTTCATTTTAGCAAATAAACTTTCAAAACTTGATAAAGATGATGTAGATTTGTTTGATAGTGAAGGAGATGACGAATAATGGAATTAAATGATACTTTTGTGGGTATGATCCCACCAGAAGATGTTAGTGAATATCCTGCGAAAACAACAACAACCTTTGAAGAAGACGAAAATGATGAAACTAATCAAAAAGTTAATTGGGAAGAACTTCAAGTTGACGAAGATACCCCAATTAGCGTTCTTCTTCTTTTTATCAATTCATTAAATAAACGACTTTGTGAACTTGAAAAACAAAATAATTTACGACAAAATTTCTTTAAAGTAACGCCACAGGAGGAAAAAGATGAACATTAACGATAAATCTAAAGTAGATTTTTTAACATATGCAAACGCCGTTATTAAGTCTCGTGCTATTAGTAGTGTTGAAGATAATCAAAAACCTGTTCATCGCCGTATTTTGTGGACACTTCATGAGTTAAAACTCGATTCAACGAAAAAGACAAAAAAGTGCGCTAACGTAATTGGAGCCGCAATGGTCTACCATCCTCACGGAGATACTTCAATATACGATGCGTTGATTCGTTTGAGTCAATGGTGGAAAATGCGTTATCCTCTAGTTTATGTTCAGGGTAATAGCGGCAACATTATCGGTGATAGCGCCGCGGCAATGAGATATACCGAATGTAAATTGTCTAAAGTCGGAGATCTTATGCTTGAAGATATTGATAAAAATTGCGTACCATTCAAGCCTAACTACGATGAAAGCGAAAAAGAACCCTGTTATTTGCCGAGTAAATTTCCTAACTTATTGTGCAATGGTAACAGTGGTATCGCAGTCGGTATAAGTTCAAGCTTGTTGCCGCATAACTATAATGAAGTTGCTTCTGCAATTGAATACTATCTTGATCATGTAGATGAGTGTACTGTTGATGATCTTCTTAAATTCATTAAAGGTCCAGACTTCCCAACAGGAGGAAAGATAATTAATGGTGAGATTTTAAGAGAAGCATATACAACTGGTCAAGGCAACTTCAAACTTCGTAGTAATTATACTATCGAAAAACTTACTAATGGGAAAACAAAATTGGTCTTCACGGATATTCCTTACATGACTGAACTTGAAGGCGGCATAATTCAACCGCTTAAAAAGTTAGTTCTTGAAGAAGGAGTTGATGTATTTGATGACTTCTATTATGAAATCACGAATGGAAGACCGCAAGTATATATTATTTTGACCAAAGGCGCGGATATTCCCGCAACATTAGATATGTTGTTTACCAAAACTAAATTGGCGACAACAATAAAAATGAACAATACCGTTATTGTAAACGGCGAACCTAAGATTTATAATCTTAAACAAATGATTGCTTCATATGTAAACCATCGTAGCAAGGTTATTGGGGCAATCGCTCAAGCGGATTTAGAAAAATCGGCACACAAACTAACTGTGGTGATTGGTTTGCAGAAGTGCTTAAGTGATATTGATACACTTATTAGTCTAATTCGCAATGCGGCAAATAGGGACGCGGCAAAAACGGCAATTAAAGCGCATTTTTATCTTAATGATGAGCAGGCGGACGCAATTTTGGATATTAAACTTTCAAGACTTTCTAAACTTGATATTGCCGAACTTCAAGACGATGAAAAGAAACTTGAAAATGAAGTAGCTAAATTTAGAGACATCGTCAAGAATGAAGAAACTCGTTACAAAATCATCAGAAGTCAATTAGAAGAAATGCGCGGAATTTGCGGCGACGATAGGCTTACAACCATCGATCAAGATGAAAATAGTTTGCCGCTTGAACAACTTACAAATCACAATTTCTTTATTACTCCTGATGGTGCAAACGATAAAGGTGCGACAGCATCAACAATTGCGGTTCTAAAAGCTCGCAGTACGGCAGAAATGACATTCTACAATAAAGATGGTGAGTTTATGCCGGAAAGTAGCGCGAAAGATGTAATTGGCGCGGCGCTAGTTGGATCAAAGAAGTTTTTTGTAACAGTAACGAAAAATGGCAATGTGAAACTAACACTTCAATCTGAGTATAATTTCAAAAAGAAGAACAAAGGTATCAAACTCAAGGAAGGCGATGAATTGGTCTACGCGGCAGAAATGGGGCCGCAAGACAGCTTAATGCTTTTTAATGGTGAAAGAGTATTAAAATTGCCGCTTTCAGAGCTTAATATTGCAGGTAAACTTACTCAAGGTGTGAAGAGCGGTTTTGACCGCATCGAAAAGGCATTAGTGGTTAGTGATAACGATTATTTGCTGATGGTTAACAAAGATAATAAAGGTAAAATTACATCTGTAAAGGACTTTACAAATGAGAGCCGCGGTTCAAAAGGTCAATCAGTGGCAGAAAATACTCGTTTCATTGTTTTGGCTACAGGCAGAGAGGAGTTTTACTTAGTCAGCAAGAATAAAATAACGCCGCTTAAAGCCGATAAAGTATCACTTAAGGGTAAAGACTCTATTGGAGCAATAATTTCGCAGAAGGAAATTGAAAGAATAATATAATTTGACATTTTTTCAAAATTGGTGTATAATTATATTATAAAATAAAGAATAACATTGAGGATTGAAAACTATATGGCAACAACAAAGGAAATCGGTCCGTTGACCGACAACTGTATTAAGGCATTGTCTTTCTTACAACAACATGAGGGTGAATGAGTCGGTTCCGATCTCGCGGACGCAGCTGGCATTAAAGGTATTCACCCTGTTATGAACTCACTTGTAATTCGCAAACTTGCGGCGAAAGGTGCAGTTGTAAGAGAGTTTACAAATAGCAAAGGCATTACGATGCCAAAAGAATATGTCACGTATTATCTTACGGACGCGGGCAAAAATTACATTTTAGACTAGGTTGACTCAGAAAAGGTTAACAAACACGCGAATTAAAAAACTATTATTAAAGAGGAAAATTAACATTATGGCAAACGAAATTGTAAAAAACAGAGTTGAAATCATTGGTACACTTAAAGAGTACAATCTTGAAATCAAAAACAGCAAAACAAACGGTTCTGAATTCATCTCCGGCGACATCAAGGTAGATGCAATGTTGGATGACAAACTTAATGAATTCACGATTCAATTCTTCGCAAAGAAACTTACACAAAACGGCGCAGAAAGCAAATTGTTTGAGTCTTATGACAAGATGAGAGACTTGGTTGGTAAGAAAGTGCGTGTTTCCGGCGAACTTCGTGAGGAACGTTATTTTAACAAAACTACCAATCAAATGGCTTCTGCTCAAAGAATTTCTGGTAAGTTCGTTAGTGCAGAAAAAGGTGTTACACCTGATAAGGCAAGATTTGAATTTGGTGGATTCGTTCGTAAGGGTTTGGTAGCAAAGACCAACAAAGACAACGAAATTTACACTTATGATCTTGAAGTTGCGCAAAGCAATTATAACGGCACGAACATGAATGTGTTCCACTTCAATGTTGATCCTGCAAAGCCTGAAATCATTAAGGCAATTACGAGCATGTATCCGGTAAATGCAACTGTTTCTTTTGAAGGTGACATTCGTTCGATCGTTCAAATTGCAACAGTTGAAGAAAAGGCGGCATTTGGTGATGCAAGAGTTAAAACATATACCAACCTCGTTCGTTCCTACAATATCACTTCTGGTGATAACCCGATCGTAGGCGAAGGAATGTATGATATGACGGCAATTATGACTCTTACTCAAGCATATGCGGCAAGAGACATTCAAATTACCGCTGAAAATGCAACGGCCGCGGCGGCAGCACCTGCAAGACCTGTTACAAGCAGACAAACATCTTTAATCTAAAAAATTAAGAAAGGTCAGGGGAGTGTAAAACTCCCCTTATGCCGATTTAAGATTACACGAAACAATAGGAGAAAATAAAAATGGAACAAGAATTTAACTATTTTAAAGTATTATCAAGTATCAATTTATCAGACAAAATTAAGAAAAAAGACAAATTAAGTTATGTTTCGTGGGCATGGGCTTGGGGTGAACTCAAGAAGAGATTCCCCGACGCAACTTATAAAATTTACGAGAGAGATCAAGAAATTATTACAACTCAAGTTGACCATTATGATAAGAAGGAAATGGATATTGCGAATGCAATTCCTGAAAGTCCGCAATCAGAGGTCACGATTGTTAAAAAGACAGTTATTCCCATTAACTACTTTACAGATGGTAGAACAGCATGGGTCAAAGTGGGAGTTACAGTTCAAGGCATTGAACATATTGAAGAACTTCCAATTATGAATAACCGCAATCAAGCAATTCTTGCGGGAGAAGTCACTTCAACACAAGTAAATAAGGCAATACAACGTGCGTTAACAAAAGCAATTGCGCGTCATGGTGTTGGTTTGTATGTGTATGCAGGTGAAGATCTTCCTGAAGATAGTAGTGATGCGGCCGCAATTGACGAAAATAGTCTTGAAGAAAATAAACTTGCAACTTTGCAATCAGAGGTTGCCAACTTAATTATCAAATATGTTGGTTCAGATTATGAGGGAGAGGTTGATAGTTACATCAGAGAACATTTTGGAGATGTAAGAATTAGTCAAACTACAACTTCCCATATCCCGCAACTTTTGGCCGCAAAGGAATATTTAACTGCGTTGGGAGAATAGGATAAGTAGTATGGAAGATTATGTAAAGGCAGACCTTGTTAATTTAATTAAAGATTTAACGGGAGAAACTAAACTCTCACCAATGATACAAGGTCAAATCCAACGATATGTGCTTGAGTTGGGAATGTCTTTCAAAGAGATTGCTCGTTGCTTGGTTTATTGGGTTGAAGTAAGAGGGCAATCTCTATCTCCGGCCTATGGGATAGGTATTGTACCTTCAATAAGAAAACCTGCGGCAGACTATTTTAAGCAACTTGAATTAGAAAGAGAAGAACAAGTCAAGCAAGCGAAAAAGGCGATTGAATATGAAGAAAATAATATTATCTTTAATATTCGACCCGGACGTATTAAAAAGCGCAAAATTCCGCAATTAGACTTGAATGAAATAGATTTAGGAGATGGCGACGAAGATGGCAGATAAACAATTATACGATAAAAATGCCTCATTATATGTATTAAGTACATTAATGCGTGAGCCACTTTTAATTGAAAATGATGAGTATGTATTGACGAAGAATGATTTTTGTCAACCTCTTCAACAAATGGTGTATTATGCGATTTTCAACTTGGCAAAACAAGGTGTAAGCACAATTTCGCCGCAAGATATTGATTTTTATTTGAAGCAATATCCAAGTCAATATGAATATTATACTCAAAATAAAGGTTATGATTGGCTTTTAAGCACTCATCGTTTAACAGAAGGTTCAGATTGTAAACAATTTGAATTTTATTATAATCGACTTAAAAAGTTTTCAATGTTGAGAGATTTAGATGCTCTTGGCTTTGATATTAAAGAATTTTATGATACATCAAAAGATTTTCTTTCACGTGATAAGGAAGACGAGAAACTTAATAATATTAAGTTAATTGAAATTCCGAATCATATTAGAGAAAAACTTGTTGAAATTGAAAATCGTCATATCGGTAAAGAAGAAGGAACATCACAACTTGCGGCAAAAGGCTTAAGAGCATTAGTCGATGAGTTAAAAGAGAATCCAGAAGTTGGTTTACCATTAGACGGCGATATTTTAAACTATGCTACAAGAGGCGCACGTAGCGGAAAATTGTATATATACAGCGCGCCGAGCGGCGTCGGCAAAGCATTACCTAACTCGGTTTCAATTCCAACAACAGAAGGATGGAAGAAAGTAGGGGATATTAAGCCTGGTGATCAATTATTTGATAGATGCGGCAAACCTACGCGTGTATTAAAGATTTTCCCGCAAGGAGAAAGAAAAGTTTTTAAGGTTACCTTCAAAGATGGTAGAACGGCATTATGCAATGATGAACATCTCTGGACATATCATGAGGGAGATGTTAGATATAATAAAAATATAACAACAACTTTGGCTGAACTTATTCAGAAGGTCAAAGAAAATGGCGGATATTATAATGCCGCAGGTGGATATCGATATCTCGTTCCAATGAATGGTGCGGTTGAATATCCAACCAAAACGTTAAAAATCGATCCATATGTTTTTGGACTTTTATTGGGAGATGGTAGTTTTAGACAACAAGATACTAATAAATGTCTTACTTTTTCTTCTGCAACAGATGAATTGCCAAACAAAATTGCAGAAATAATGGGATGGGAAGTGAAGAAAGCAAGTTCACTCAATTATTCTTATTATTTTTCAAAGGGCGGCAAAAATGTGCATGTAGAAGATATTATCCCTGCCGAGTTGGTTAATGCTTATAGTTATAATAAGTTTATTCCTCAAGAATACTTATTAGGAGATATTCAACAACGAAAAGCATTATTACAAGGACTTATGGATACAGATGGAAGTATTGATGATAAAGGTAGATGTCGTTTTACTTCTGTTGGAAAAGAACTTACAGATAATTTTGTTGAATTATGCCGCAGTTTAGGATACAAAACTCATATTGTTGAAGACAAGAGAGAAAAGTACACAACACAAATTTGTTATGGTGTTAATATTCTTTCTAGTCCCACTGAAAAACTTGATTTCTTTAGATTAGAAAGAAAAGTAGAAAAAGTACAAAAGTATCTTAATAAAACAAAACGATTTGAAAATAATGCTTGGAATCCAATTGTCAACATCGAAGAACTTGATTATTCCGAGCCAATGACATGTTTCTTGGTCGATAACGAAGAACATTTGTTCTTAATGAACGATTTCATCGTAACTCATAATACGAGGTATATGGTAGGTAATGCATGCGCAATAAGTATGCCATATATCGATGAAAATATGAATGTTGTCATTCGAGACAATCTTCAAAAAGTACTTTTCGTTGCTACTGAGATGAGTGCGGATGAAATTCAAACACTTGTACTTGCATATGTTAGCGGCGTAAACGAAAAAAATATTCTACTTGGTAATTATACTCCTGATGAGTGGAAAAGAATTGAAATGGCGTTGGATATTATTGAAAAATATAATAATTTTATCATCGAATCAATTCCAGATCCAAGTATGGCAATGATTAAGGCAAGACTTGCAAAATATATTGTTCAAGATGGCGTTGAATTTATCTATTTTGATTATATTTTTAGTAGTCCAGGACTTTTAAGTGAATTCCGTGATATTGATGTTCGTGAAGATGTCGCGTTAATGATGTTGTCAAATACTTTAAAAGAAGTCGCAATGACTTATGGAGTATTTATTCAAAGTGCAACACAGTTGAATGACAATTGGTCCCGCATAGAAACAGGATTGCGCGATCAAAATTGCATTAGAGGTTCAAAAGCAATCGTAGATAAAGTTGACATTGGTATGATTGCAACTCGTTTAAATGAAAAAGAAAAAGATAAAATAAAAGAAGTCTATGAAGGATTAAGAAAGAGTAATCCACTTAAATTTGATCATGAACCAAATATTGTCATAGACCTCTATAAAAATAGACGCGGTGAAATGAGTTATGTAAAGATATTTAGATGGTTTGATCATGCAACTTGCCGCGCAAAAGACTTATTTATAACTGATACAAGTTATAAAGCGGTCGAAATTGGGGAATTGAAGTACGAAAAACATGTATATAAATTTGAAGATTTGAAAGCGAGAGGTGAATTATAATGTATACACTTCGAGAATTACGACAAGAGGTTTCAGATCAACAAATTAAAGATATACTACTTCAATTTAATGTAGAGCCGCATTATGAAAGTGATGCTTTTATTATATTCCCCACCTGTTGCCACAACTTAGAAGGTGGCAGTCCAAAGCTCTATTATTATAAAAATACAAAATTATTCAAGTGTTATACAGATTGCAATGAATTGTTTGACATATTTACACTTCTTATGAAGATGTACGCTTTGCGCGGCAAAGAGATTACACTTCAACAAGCAATTTCATTATGCGATTTGGATGGTTCAATAGTTCCAAATAGTGATTTAGCCGAAATCATGCAAGATTATAAATATATGCAAGAGTTATCGGGGTCAATGATTACTACAACGGAGCAATTAAACTTTAAGATACTTGATAAAAAAATATTAAATAACTTTACTTTTGATTATAACGGCATCAAACCTTGGATTCAAGAGGGAATAAATCTTCAGGAGCTTCAAAGATTTAATATCCGATTTGACGCGGCAAAAAACTGCATCATAATTCCAAATTTTGACATCAAGGGTGAATTAATTGGTGTGCGCGGTCGTTTCTTAGATCCAGATGCTAAAGCAAAGTATTCGCCAATTTGGTTAAAAGGTGAATGTTTAAGTCATCCCACAAGTAAAACTTTTTACGGCATTTATGAGAACCAGGAGGCAATAAGAAAGAAACAAATGGCAATTATTTTCGAAGGCGAAAAATCTGTAATGAAGTTTGGAACTTATTATGGCAGCGAAAATAATATCGCACTTGCGACTTTAGGACAAAATATCTCAAAAGAACAAATTCAATTGCTTCTGGATTTGGATGTTAGATATGTCGTTTTAGCCTACGATGCCGATTATGAAACTTAT
>JALFRW010000003.1 GCA_022778715.1 Ezakiella sp. | reverse complement strand
TGGGTAAAATTCCCGCTCTTATCAAATGAGATGCAAAAAAGACGAGTTGCTGGAAAAATTCAAGATGCATATAATATGGGGAAAGATTATGTTGAGTTTAAGTTTAAAAACGGTTCTTCCCTTGGCTTAGGTAATGTTCGTGGTCTTCGTCGAGAATCAATTATTTTCGAAGAAATTATTGAACAAGATGCAACTCTTGTTAACGAAGTTTATTTACCATTACTTAACAAACCGCGTGCAAATGCGTTTGGTTTGATTAATCCTTATGAACCACAATCTCAACAAATCTATATTACGACCGCAGGATATCAAAACTCCTTCGCCTATGAAAAATTAATTGAAATTTTATGTCGAAGCGTTCTTGAACCAACAAAATACTCTGTATTAACTGGTTCATATCGTATTCCTTTGATGTGCGGCCTTACTTCCCCATCACAAATTGAAGATATTATTTCATCTCCATCTTTTCAAAAGGACTCTTTTGAAAGAGAGTATGGCTCTGTTTGGAGTAATGCGCCGGTTGGTGCGGCGTTTAGTTCATCTGTTGTTAGTAGTTTGCGCCAAGTTAAGAAAGTTGAATTTAAAGACTCCTTAACTGAAAATGAAAGACTTTTATCTAATGGCTTTTATGTAATGTGCGCCGATATGGCAAAAGATGGTAGCGCGCGAACCGCGGTAATTATAGCAAAAGTTCTCGCAAGAGAGTTTTATTTTGTCTATAAAGTTGTAAATCTGTTTTCAGTTGATTCGACCGACTATTTGGTCATTGCGAACCGCTTTAAAGAAGAAGCATTAAAATATAATGTTCGAATGTTAATTTACGATGCTAACGGTATTGGCGCCGCAATGAGAGACTGGTTAAATAAACCAACAGTCAACGAACGCGGTGAAATGCTTGGCGGATTAGGTATTATTAATCCTCCTCCCTCATCTGAAAAAGATTTAATTCGTTATCCAAAAGACAGAACCATTTGTTATGAAATAAAATCGGGCGGCGAAAAGGGCGAACAAATACACTATTTCTTCTTCTCGAGAATGAGTAATGGATGTATTACTTTCCCCATTAAAACCGCAGAAGCACTTAACTTGTATGAACAAAATAAAGGATTTGTTAAAGCATCTCCCTCTAAGCAAAAGCAAATTTTAGCTCCATATAAAAATATGGATCGCATGGAAGAAGAACTTAAAAATCTTGATATTGTTAATACAAGTGATAAAATGTCGAATAAGCTTAAAATTGTGCGGCGAAATTCGGCGATTCAAAAGGACTTTTTCTCTGCAGCAGAATATCTTGTCTATGCAGTTAATCAATATATTGAACTTGATTACTACAAAAAGAAGAAAACTAATGGCGGAGATCGTCTTGGCGCATTTATCTTTGAATAGGAGGTAAGTACATGAGTACAACACTTGAAGATACAACCAATTTCAAAAAGAATAGGATAAAAGATCTTAAAGAAATTTATTCTGATTCGACAAGTGCGAAAAATAACTACAATAAATCGGCTGGTTTCTCTGCTCAAACCTATTCAACTGCTGCAGAAGTAAGAAAAGCTTTATCAGACGCGGCAAGCGGCGACAAAAGTACTTTAATTGAAACCTCAAGAAAACTATACGCGGTGAATCCTATTTATTCCCGCCTAGTAGATTATTTTTCAAACTTATTTATGTGGCGTTATGTTGTAATTCCTCATAAATTAAGCTATAAAAAGACGGCAAAAGAAAATAAATTTAAAGAGTTATATGAGTTAATGTTGGATGTTGTTGCAGGACTTGGTCTTGAAATAAAAATTCCTCTTATTTTGACTCAACTTTTTATTGAGGGTGGTTCATATTTTACAACCTACTGCGATGAAGAATCGATAACAATCGATACAATCACGTTCCCCTCAAAATATTGCCGCAAAGTTGGGGAAACCCAATTCGGTACCGGAATAATTCAATTGGACTTTAGTTATTTCGATTCCCTGGGTCTAACACAGGCTCAAAAACAACAATTTTTAGAAAGTTTTACACCTGAAATACAAGAGGGTTACCAAGCATACATCAATGACATGAGCAATAATCGTTGACAGACCTTGGATCCGCATTACTCATCTTGTGTATTGCTAAATGAAAAAGCTTTACCAAATTTAATTTACGCATTGGGTTCATTACTTGATTATGAACAGTATGGCGATAATGAATTGGAAAGAAGCAACAACCGTTTAAAATATATTGTTGTTCACAAAATGCCACTTTATCAAGATAAACTTATATTTGAAACGGATGAAGTTAAACAAATTCATAAGAGCCTATCTAAAATCGTAAATACATCTGACAAAGCAAGACTTATGACGACCTATGGTGAAATTAGCCTCCAAAAGATTGGTGAAGATGAAACAACCGAGAATAAAACTTTGGCAAATGCATACAAATCAATTTTTAACAATGTTGGTCTTAATGATATTGTTTTCACAGGTGATAGTGCGGAAGCTTTAAAATACTCGGTGTTGCGCGACAAAGCGACGGTTTGGAAGTATGTTGAACAACTTATGAATTTCTACAATATTGTTGTAAACAATTACTTTGATTTTGAAAAATATCAAGCTGAAATTTCTATGTTACAAGTTTCAAGTTATACTTACAATGACGACATTCAAACTTATCGCGATAATGCAACCTTGGGTATTGGAAAACTTGACTTTATGGTCGCTTCTGGTGTAAAGCAGAAAAATATTCAAGACAGATTTGACCTTGAAAATTTCTTGGATTTAACTCAAATTGTGCCGCTCCAATCTTCGTATACGCAGACAAGTTCCGATCGCGAGTCTCAAAAAGACGCTTCTCCATCCGATAAGACGAGTCAAGTAAAAGAAGAAGAGCAACCAAACGATGTTAAAAAAGAAGAAAAATAGTAGAGAGGACGAAGAATAAATGAGAAAGGTAAAAGTTCAAACAAATTTACCTGCTTATCTTTCTGACTTCGTCTCAGAACCGAATGAGAAATTCTCGCGCGCAAAGTTGAAAGTGTTCTATATTGGCGAAACGGCTGATAAAAGACTTTTCACAGAAAAATTTGCGAAAAAGGTTATCAAAACTCTTCCTTATACTCCTGTTGTAAGTTCTTATGACGCGGATGAAGATGATTTTGTCGGGCATGCGGCCGAACAAAACATTTATGGAATAGTTGATCCCTGCGGGAAAATCACTTTCGAAGAAGAAGATGGGCAGACATGGGCGACATGTGATGTTGTACTGTACACCGAGCGCCCAGATTCAACCGGAAAGATTGCAAGTAAGATTGTTGGAAAACAACATTCTCTTGAACTTGATCCTAAAACAGTACGATATACTGTCAACTATGACAGTAAAAAGAAACTCAAAAATATCGAATTTTTAGATGGCGAATTTGTTGGCGTAAGCGTGCTTGGAGATAAACAAAAGCCTGCATTTAGCGGCTCTCATTTCTTTAAAGCAAGCCAACGCGGCGATTTTGAAGCTAAAATGGATATTTTGAGGGATTATTGCGAAAACAAGAGAGGTAACGATATGGATGTAACAATTCTTAATTTCGTGGAACTTTCTTGGTCCGAGCAAAGTAAATTGGTGTATAAAGCACTTGAAGAAAAATTTGGACAATATTGTGTTTATCCTATAGAATGGTATAATGATAAAGTTATTACCTATATCTACAGCGAAGAGACTCAAGAATCCGCGCTCTTTAGAGTTGATTTTTCTATCAATGAAGATGGTAATCAAGTTGAACTCGCAGAGCCAGTTAAAGTAAGAGTTGAATATGTTGATGTTGTTGAACCCGCGGAAGTTAGTGAAGCTACAGATCACGAAACTGAAGATGTCGTCGCAACTGAAGATGTTGTTGCTCCTGCCGAAAATGGTTTTGAAGAAGTTGCAGTTGAAGAACCAGTTGTTGAAGAAGAACCAGTTGTCGAAGAAGAGCCCGTAGTTCAAGTAGAGGAAGTTGTTCAAGCTGAAAATCAAGATGCTCCTGCCAATGAAGACGTTCAAGGCGACGCGGAGGCTCCTGAAGCCGCAGCAGAGCCGACCTTTGAAAGCAATCCACCTTCTGAAGAATTAAACCCTATTGATATTAATAATGAAGAAGGAGCAACAGCAAAACAAAATGAAGCGACAGCAAGCGCAAACCCTTCCACATTTACTGAAAGTGAGCGAGAAGAACTTAAAGCCCTTAGAAAGCAACAAAAAGAACAAATAATTGCTTCTTATGAGGAAGATCTGCCGCAAGAAATTTTAGATCAATTTATGTCAGAAATTGACAATTTTGATGCTGAAACCCTTGAAGCAGAGCTTGCGAAAAAGTATCGTTCCTATTCAAAAGAAAATAAAAAGGTTCAACCGGTTCAATCAACCATGAGAACTTTTTCATTTACTCCTATAGTAGGAGTTCAAACTAAATCGCAACATCTTGCAGATTTAGTAAATCGTTATAAAACCAAATAATATAGAGGTGAAAAGAGAATATGATTACTCGTTATTTACCAGAGTTTAGACAACTCGAACCAGACAATCTGCTTGGTCTTACAGCAGGTTTAGTAGTAGCACAAGCTCCTGTAAAATATACCGCAGCTGTCGTTAGCCCTGAAGCACAACCCGAAGCATACGGTGTTAGAACAGTTGAAAAAAATGGCTACAAATTTATCGAAAACGGTGTTCTTTGCACATTCGACGAAAAGGGTGAAATTGTAGATTGGACCGCAAACAAACCCTTGTTTATCCACTTCACTGAAGAACTCAACACTTTCCTTGGCGATCGTAAATATTTTGCAGTAGAATGCGAAAAAGATGAAACTTATCTTCGTCTTGTTATGGTTGTTCCCGGATCTGAATGGACTACTAACGTTGCAGAAGCAAGCGGCGACGCATATGCAGCAGCAATTGCAGCAGGCAAAATTGTTTGCATCAACGATAAAGCAACTCTTCCCAATGGAGACGCAGCAAAGACTTATCGTTGCATTGCATAACTTTAGAGGTGAACTATAATGGATAGAAAAGATTTATTTACTCTTATTAAAAATGGTCTCGAACCAGAAGTAAGCGCAGATTTCTCTGCAGCAGACGCAAATAGTGCAGCTGTAAACGCAATTTGCGAACATTTTGGCATCAATATGGATTCCAACATTCGTGACATCCGTGCAATCGCTCCTGCAGCATTCGCTTTGATCGAAGAAGCAGTTGACGAAATCCTTCCTAAGAGACTTGAAAATGTTCTTGGTGCATTTGCAGAAGTAAAGCAATTTGCACGTGACGCAGAAGTTGTTTTCAAACTTAGCAAACTCGGCAAAGCTCGCGCTCGCCTTTCGATTGTTAAGGGTGCTCGCGGTGGTATCTACCGTGCAGCAAGATTAGATTCTGCATCTTTCCAAGTTCCGGTTGAAGTTTACACGGTTGCAGTTTATGTAACTCTTGAAGACATCATCCTTGGAACATATACCCTTGGTGAACTTTGGGCAAATATTCTTGAAGGTTTTGAGGAAATTGTTTATAAACAAACAGTTAAAGCTCTCACGGATTCCAATGCGGCAGTAAGCCATGGCGACAACAAGAAATATGTTGGAGTAAGCGGTTTAACTCTTCCTCAAGCACTTGATGATGCAGTTGCACGCGTAAAACAATACGGCACTCCGATTATCATGGGATTCTCCAGCCAACTTTCTCAACTTCAAAATGCATTTGCAAACGATATTCCTAAAGAGGATTTGAGCGATGTGCGTAACATTGGTCATATCACGCTTTACAAAGGTACAAGAGTTGTTGAAATTCCGAACTACCTTGAAGACGAAAGCACGAACAGCAAATGGGTTCTTGATGATCAATACATCTATGTCATCCCCGTGGATGCAAAACCTGTTAAAGTTGCTCTTAAAGGCGAACTCACGATCGTCGAAAACAAACAACCTACTGGCTCTGAAAAGTGGGAAGCTCACAAGCTCATGGGCGTCGGCGTAGCTATGAATAATAACTACTTCGTTATTGATTGCGTTCAAGACTAATTAATTAGTTTTAATCAATCATCAAAGCGGTGAGAGGGCGTTTGTCCCGCCCTCTTGCCCAAAAATAATTAAAAAAGGAGAAGGACAAAATGAATAAAGATTATTTCATTCTTACAAAAACAATTCCTGGACAAGTTTATTTTGATCTCAGTCCAATTGATAATTCTGACCAACATAGAGTTATCAGACTTACTAATGAAGCTCCTACAGCGAGACTTCCCAAAAATTGGGCATTAGGTGTATTCCTTAACCCAACTGCATTTAAAATGTTTGAAAAAGGATTATTTACATTCAACGACCTTGATACAGTGTTGCAACTTGCTCAAGATGAACAAGTGTATTTCGGCGAAGAACTTGATTTTGCGCCGGCACCGCTTTCCATTGAAAAAGACATTTTAGACGCGCTTTTGTCTGGTAAGAAAGATCAAATTAATGCGTTTATGACTACGTCAACCGATAAACAACGTGTTTTGACGGTAGCAAACGACAATATCCAGCAACTAACTAAAGGAGTGATTTCATTCTTGGAAAAAGAACTTGGAGTTCAATTAGTTATAGACGACGAGGAATAATAAATGGCTAAGTATTGAGAAAAAGTTTTATACCCTCATTTTCTAGCGTCCGTGAGCGGCGATTATTACACAACTCTCACAGATAACGAGTTACGTATAGAGCTTTATAATTTAGCTTGTCGCGCAATTGCCGCATTTAAGTTTCCAAAATTTCCACTTGACTATGATGCTAAGTATACTAAACATACTACATCAATAAATCATAAAGACGTTGAAGAGGAAGTTACGGCCGCAGATGATTGGAATGATATTCATCCTTTCTTTACTTCTGATGAAGTAACATATAGAGAAATTGAAGTGATTATCGCTTGGATGAAGGTTTACTGGGCGGAAGAACAAGCTTCAAATGCCGACAATTATGTTGATATATATACAGACTCAAATATAAAAACTTTTTCTCGTGCAAACGCAATGGATAAGTTTATTAAGTTCTATACCACTTATAAACAGGAGGCAAAAGAACTTGAAAACCGCTATTCTCGCGTTACCCTCGCCGGTAAACCCGCATTAGGAGAAGTAAACGAAGATGAGTAATTTTGACTATTTTAGAAAACGTAATGCACGCAAGAAGGCTTACGCAAAAGAAGTAAACACTCGTTTCGTATTTAATGGTTTGCCTTCTGTGGAAATTACTTTAGAAAATAACGATACAATGATGGCTTGCGTAGTTAATAAGCAAGAAAAAGATATGGCGTATATTTATACACATCAAGATGAACCGCTTGCAATCGGAACAGTTCTTATTGCTAAAGGCCTTCATTTTTTAATCGTTGAACAAATCATAATTATGCAAGATGTTGAATTTAATAAATATCTTGCGTTATTGTGCAATACACAGTTCGATGAGTGGGACTGGGGTTACTTTAAAGGACCTGAAGAAAGCTATATTAACCTATCTATGAAGGAAGATTTAGCCGCAATATCTCAACAAAAACCCATCCTTGTTGCACGTCAAGGTAGGTTTAATATCAATGATAAAGTTAAAGTTAATGGTCGTCCATGGTTAATTATTGAAAGTGATACTATTAGTAGTCCTGAAATTGGATATTATTCACTTAAAGCGACAACAATGTCGAAAGATGAGTTGCAAGAGGATGATACAGTTTTAAAAAGCGATGAAAGTATTTTAGCCGCAACCTTAGACGATCGTATATCAGTAACAACCTTTCAAGAAGTAGAATTGCCTACTGAAGGAGGTTTTTATCAATCAACGTGCAAATTAATTCAACTCAAAGTTACTTCTGATAAAATTAATTTTAAGGTCCCAGTAGGAATTAAGAACTTTACAGTAAAAATTAAGCAAGATGGAACTATTATTGAGCGCAATTTTAAGGTGGTGTAATTATGATTAAGAATCTTTTGAATTTTCAATCTACAATGTTTGAGATTAGAGATATTTTACTTCATGATGAAATTATTCGTAAATTGCTTTATTTTGATACGAAAGACGCTTATAATAAAACTGAAGTTCCTTCTGTTGAAGATTTGTTAACAGATGACACCGGCAAAGATTTGAATTATATTACTTTGTTTCCCATTATGGAGAAGGGGGTTAAAGAGTATGGTAGAAATACCTATATTCAAATTACATTGCCGTTGACTGACCTCGATGTGTCTTCTGGTAATAACAATATTTTTGCGGGAGTTTTAGTGACATGTATAACGGATCGCGATCATTATATGTTGAATGATAACAAATTGCGTTTAATAGAAATTGCTAATCGTGCTTTACAATTATTGGATGGTGCAAAATGTTCCGCGGCTGGAAAACTTGAAGTAATTAATATGCAAGAAGTAATATTTGATACAGAAGTATATGGATATACTTTAAAAGTAGTAACAACCGATATGGGTAAAGGAGTTGATTTTTAGTGTTAGAGTGGAAGGATAATTTAAATATTCTAAACTTATATGCTACTAAAGATATAATCTTGAGCTGCGCTGAAACAGGACAGTTAGTTACTTTTTCCGCGCCGTCGTTAAGAGATCTAATTTCTAATTTTCAACTTAATATTTGCGTTGGATTTTTAAAGAAAACATATACTGAATTACAAAAGGCTTTTGAGATTTGAGAGCCGCGCAATTTTTACGATATTTTTGTAATTTTAATCACGAAAGCTGGCGTTTATCGTGAGTACATCGAATTAAAAACAAATGTTTGGGAAGGATTTAAGGTTTTATTTAAGAAACATGAGCTGACCTGCACAGAAAATGATATTTATATTGATGATGTTTTTCTTGATGAAGGACTTTTTAATGTAATTATTTACCTTCTGAAAAAACTGAATGGAGAATCAGTTCAACCGCCGGTGATAGCAAAAACTCCTGAGGAACAAGCATTTTTAGATGAGATGAATAAAATGAACGAAAAGGTCGCAAGAATTAAAGGGCAAAATAAATCTGCAAAAGAAGATGATCTATTAAAAATCTTTGCAACAATTTGTTACATTTTTCCAATGATGACTTTTGATTATTTATTGGATCAAACGATGTATCAAATTAGTTGGCTACAAAAATACGCATCGAAGGGTGTTAATTATTCTATTGAAGAAAAAGCCTTCGCTGCGGGAAATATGAAGAAAAAGCTTAAATTTTTCTTAGAAAAATAAATAATTTTTACGAGGTGTAAAAATGTCAGAATTAAAAAGTAAAACAGGTCTTACTGTTAGTACTGTAACTTTTGATGAAATGCTTAATAATGGTTTTGGTATTGTTACTGTTATGAATGCAAGAGTATTTACCAAACCAATTGAAGATCTTTTGAAAAAAGGAGAAACAGAAGTTGATTTATCTACATTAAAAGCTCATGATATTGTTAAAGAGCTTATTGCTTTAGATAATAAAACATCAGTTAACTATATTAAGCTTGACACTCTTAAGATTGCAAATATTAATCAAGATGGTCCTACGAAAACAATTACCGGCGGTCAAACAGGAAGTGCTTTGCTTAAATATGGTAAAACCGCAACAATTGAAATCCAAGATGCTCTTGGTAGAGCTGATGCACTTGAACTTTTAGGCGGTGCAACCGTTGAAACTTTTGAAAAGCAAACCGGAGAAAATGAATCTCAAACAAATGCGGGCATTGCAGAAGGCTATACAAAAGTTATTCACTTTGGCGATCAATTTGGTGGACCGAAACCCATTCTTGGTGAAAGCTTCTTTGTTGATCAAAAGACTGGTAAACAAATTAAAGTTTATATTTTAATTTATGAAATGCTCCCAGATTCAATTTTCAATTTAACTCAAGATGCAGAAGGAGATGCGACCGTATTCGACATGAATGGTTCTTTAAATTCTAAAGAAATCTGTGTTGGTTTAGACGGTACTAAAAATACGACAATGAACGTTTTCTATTCGATCCTTCCTCAGCTTGATTATAAACCAATTACTCAAACAGCCTAAATAATATAATTAAACTAACAACTACGAGACCTGTCCATGTGACGGGTCTTTTTCTTTATGTATTTTTTTACATTTGACATCGTATAAAAAATATGGTATAATTTATATATATGATGAAGAGGTATATAATATGGATTTTAATAGCATTTTTAAGTATGGAGGCAAAGTAGACGTTTTAATTCGTTCAGCAGTGCCGCAAAATATTGGAGATAAGAGTTTTGGAGCGGGAGAACCCTATACGCTTATAAAAAATACTACTCTTAACTTTAGTTATGGTCAAAGTGATAAACAAGTTTCAAAGCTTGGAACGCTTTTATACGATAATAATAACTATCCTGATTCGATTACTCTTCATGCAGTCCCTTTAACTGAAAAAATTTCAAAATTAATTTTTAAAGAGTGCGACGAGGCGGCACTTAAATCTTATACAGAGTATTTCACTGCGCAGGATGGGAAAATTTATTTACATCATCCAGAAGCATTTAATTTATATGTATATAATGAAGATGGCTCTACAATGATTGGATTTGCGGAGCATAGTGAAAATGAAGTTACATCAGATAATTTTATCGATGGCAACAAGTATTTATGTTTTTATGAATATGCGGTTGATCCTGATATGTCCA
Organism: Ezakiella sp.; assembly: GCA_022778715.1. GTDB lineage: Bacteria > Bacillota > Clostridia > Tissierellales > Peptoniphilaceae > Ezakiella. The sequence goes on along the minus strand of JALFRW010000003.1, from coordinate 22,093 downwards.
AATCATTCAATCTTGATACTCCTGATTTTGGATATTTTACATTAAATATTTGGGGAGAAGGTAATACGGACGATAATGGCGGTTCAATTTATCTTAAATTAGATAAATGTTCTTTAAAAACTGGAAAAGAACTTTACTTTGATAATGCGGGTAGTAATACGGTAAATCTTACATTTAAGATTGTCTCTGATGATAGCCGCAAATATGATAAAAATTATTTTATAATTGAATAAAATTTAAAAAGGAGGAAGGAAGATGACTAATCAAGAAATAATTGAAAAGATTAACACTTTAATGAGCGAAAATGAAAATTTTTGTGATCTCCTTTTGGCGTTAAAAAATTTCAATAAAGAATATAAAAAGTCAGATTTTTATAAGAAAACAAGAATTTCTTTAAATCGTCTTGTAAGGCAGTATAGAGCATATTCATTTACTAATCTTGATGAAATTTTCGATCGTGTTCAAGAAAAAATCAACAATCTTGATTTATCTAATATTCAAAATATTGTTGATACTCTTGGTTTTAATACTGATCGCGAAATTGAAGATTTAAATAGCTCTTGGAATGGTTTAAAAGATCTTGTATCGATGGTGGCCGGCAAAACGACTCCAGAAGATAACAAGTAGAGGTTTTAGATGGCTGAAAATGGAATTGAATTAAAGGTTTATCTAGAACCTGAATTAAAGAAAGTTGAAAATATACAGAAGGAACTAGGTGAGATAGTTAAAAATTCAGGCGAAAAAGATATTCAGAAGAAGTTTGAGCAACTCCAAGCTAAATTAGTTGGTATTAGAGATGCGCTTGAAAAGCCTCTTTCTGAAAAAGCTTTTTCAAATCTTGGTGGTGAGTTAAAAAGCTTATTGTCGGGCTTTGGGCAACTTGCTGCAAAACTTGGTTCTCTTCCTACTGCAGTTCAAGCTAATTTAGCAAAGACTGAAAAACAACTTGATGATCTTGATAAACGTATTGAACAAACAACAAACTCTTTAAACGTAATTAAGAAAAGCGGTAAAATCGATAAAGATGGTACTTTCTTCCTTTATAAGAAAACCGCTGATAAACGTACTGAAAGTCAAGGTTTTACACGAATGGTTGCGTCGCAAGGCGCAAAACAGGGCGATCCAATTAAAAATTATGAATCGCTGCAAAAATATTATAAGCAACTTGAAAGTCTTGAACAACCTACAGAGGAAATCAAGAATCAAATGCTTGCAATACGCGGTTTCTTTGACAGTCTTAATAATGAAGTCAAAGATAATGCAAATCAATTTAAGCGTTTATCAGATACTCTTAATGATCTTAATCGTCAACGTCAAGAAAAGGTTGATGAATTAAATAAAGCCGCAGAAGATGCAAAAGATGGAGGCGGCGAATTAAGTGCTGATCAACTCAAAGCACAAGAAATTGTTAGTGCAACTATTAGTGGTAAGGTTGAAATTGATAACGCTATTGTGCAAGGTAAAGCTGCGGCAAAAGATAATGCAGTTACAACCCCAGATGAAGAAACGGTTGATGTTCCAAAACTTGCAGGTGAAACAAAGAAGGAAAATAAGAATACCGGTATTATTGGTAAGGCAGCAAAAAATCTTATTTCTTATACTGTTGTTCTTGGGACGATGAAGAAAGCTCTTCGTAATGCGGTTGAAACTATTCAAGTTCTCGATAAGGCATTAACCGAACAAGCAATGGTGTCTGGTATGACCCGTGAGCAAGTTTATGGACTATTGTCTTCTTATCAAGAGCTTGCTATGGCTTCTGGTGCTACAACTAAAGAAGTTGCGACTGTCGCAACTGAATTCTTCCGTCAAGGTAAAAGTTCAGAAGAAGCATTAACATTAACTGAAGCGGCCGTTAAAGCTGCAAAAGTGGCATCTATTAGTACTTCGGATTCTGTTGACTATTTAACAACCGCAATTAATGGTTTTAAGATGTCTGCACAAGATGCTATGGATGTATCAGATCGTTTCGCTGCATTGGCTGCATCTTCAGCAACAAGTTACGAAGAATTGGCTATTGCATTAAGTAAAACCGCATCACAAGCTAATTTGGCCGGCATGTCAATGGATTACACATTAGGTTTGTTGGCTAAAGGTATTGAAACTACTCGAGAGGCTCCTGAAACAATTGGTACAGCTTTAAAAACAGTTATTGCGCGTATGCGTGAAATTAGTGACTATGGTGAAACTCTCGATGGTGAAACAAATATTAACAATGTTGAACAAAACTTGTCATATGTTGGGATTCAATTACGCACTGTAAGCGGCGAATTGCGTTCAACAGAAGATGTTTTAGATGAATTGGGACGTAAATGGGATACATTGAGTTCTAACCAACAAGCAGCAATTGCGCGTTCATTAGCTGGTACTCGTCAACAATCACGTTTGATTTCAATGATGAATGATTATCAGCGTACTCTTGAATTAGTTCAGATTTCAGAACGTTCAAATGGCGCAACTGCAGCTCAAGCAGCGACATATATGCTTGGAATGGAAGCTGCGATTAATAAAGTAACTGTTGCGGGCGAAAAACTTATCACAGCATTAACAAATAGCGAAGCATTAATTTCTATTGTTGATTTTGTTGGCGAATTAGTTAATGGTATTGCAATTATGGCGGAAAACGAAGCATTTGTTTATACAACACTTGTCGCTATAGGTGCAGTTGGAGCAGTTATTTTAGCCAATAAAATCCGAGAAAAAATGTTAGATGCTCAAATTGCTGCATATAACATAGATATATTAAAACAAAAGAAAGAAGGTTTATCTAAAGGTAAAATTGCGTTAGCTCAAGAAAATGCTCTAACAGCTGCAGGAAAATTACGCAAGGCGATAGAACACAAGATAAGTGTTGAAAAAGAATATCAAGCAAAACTTGCTCAAGCAGAAAGAACTGGCGAACCTATTGAAGCTATTAAAGCAACATATACTGAAGAAATAGCCAAAGCAACTTTAGCTATTAATGAAGCTCAACAAGAATATAATATAGCTCAAGGAGAATCTTTAAGTCTTCAACAACAGTCTTTTGAAGTATCAAAAGATTTAAAAAGTAATTTATCAACTGTTCCTGGAATTATTGGATTGATTATTACTGGATTCCAAGCTCTTTTATTAAAACGAAAAGCCAATTTGGCATTACAAAAAAAAGAAAATGCAAATTTGACAACAGGAGTTCTACTTGAAACAGGTAAAAATGCTGCAGGATCAATTCCCGTTGCTGGTATTGCTATTGCGTTGGCTTGTTTAGCAGCAGCTGGTATTGCACTTGCTATTACTATTCCAAAATTAATTTCTAAAAATAGCAAGTCTGAAACAGAAAAAGCAACAGAAGATGTTCGATCTTTAAGTGCTGAAATTTATAATCTTCAAAAATCTACTACGGCAATTAAAACTGCAATTAGTGAATTTGAAAATCTTGATAAAAAAGTTATTAAGACAAAAGAAGATATTGAAGCAATGAATAAAGCACTTACTGAAGGTGGTAATGCTTTAACCGATGAACAAAAGAAATATTACAATACTCTTGGTGATAATCAAAAACTTGAATATTTGAAACAAGTTAAAGAAATAAATGAAAAAGCTATCGCACAAAAACGTGCACTTCAACTTCAAACAATAAATAACGCCGGAGCATCTGAGATGCTTAAAGAATCTTCAAATCAAGCCGTTGTTTTTGATATAATAACAGAAAAAGCTTATGAATATATAGATTCACTTAAAGAATTAGGCCAAATTACTTCTGAAGAAGCTGATAACATGAGTCGTTTTACTAAACAGCTTATTAGTAATATGGATGCTTATGAGCTTTATACAAATTATATTGATAAAAACTTTTCCGATCTTGGAAAAGGTGAAAGCAAGTCTAATATTAAAAGTACTTTAAGAAGCTATGGTTTAGACGATAGTGATGAAAACGCTAAGAAAATCAAAGAAAAAGGTTGAAGTGCTTTAACTGATATATATAAAGATAGCGCAGATCAAGGTAGAGTTGAGAAATTATTAACTGATGTCACAGGTGGTTTGACAAAAGATGATCTTGTTAAACAATGAGTTGGTAAGGTTGCTGATTCATCAATAGATATCAATGGTAAGGCTGTTTTAGCTTCTGATATTCTTACAACTGATGATTATGGCCTCCAAAATCAAATTGATGCATATCAAAAACTTGTAGAGAAATTTGGTGATACCTCTGAAGAAGTAAATGCTTTAAATGAAGAATTTGGTGGTTTAAAAGATATTATAGATACTTTTGGACGAGATAGTCAAGTTGTTACTTGAGCAGAAGGTATGGGTATTGGTGTTAATCAGCTTTCAGAATCTATAGAAAAGTTTAAAAAAGCTGGCTTTGAAACTGAAGATGTTCTTAAAATTATTGCAAAAATGGCCGCGGGAGAATCAAGAGAATCTATTGAAGAATTTGCAAAAACTCTGAATGGTTATGACGCGGCAAAATTTAATTCTGCTTGAACAAATGTTATAGACGGCATTACAGGTGGTTTTCAAACAATTGGTCAAGAAGTTCAATCTTATAAAAATCAAATTGAAGGTATTTACGAAGCTCAACAAAAATACTTAAGCGGTGAACTTAAGGGTTCAGAGTGAACTGACTATATCGCAGAACATCAAGATATATTTAATCAAGAAGGTTTTTATGAAGCATTTATTAGCGGTGGTAATATAACAGATTTGATTAAAAATTCAAATAGTTACTTTGAAAAAACAAGATTAAATCTTATTAAACGTATTGAACAAGCAATTGAAGCTGCAAATAATGAAGCTGAAAAAGAGGTATTGCGCCAACAAAAAGCCGCGCTTGAAAAAGCAAACTCATTATATTCTCCAAGTCTTGAAATGCAATTAGAACGCGAACAAGCCGCAGTAAACAAATATAAAGAGTATTTGCAAGAACAAACCGATGATCTTAAAAATGCTTTAAATGATCGTAAAAATGCTTATCAAAAATATTTTGATGCAATTAATCAAGAATATGAGGATCAAGATTACGAGGAACAACAACAGTTGTTAATAGAAAATCTTGGAAAAATTGGCGCTGGGACAGATGCCACATCTATGGCAAAAATTGCATCTCTTGAGTCAACTCTTAAAGAGAATGAAAAAGAACGTCGTGAAACTCTTCGTCAGCGTGCACAAGATGCATTATTAAATAGTCTTGACGATCAAGTATCAAATATTGAAAAAAGATTACAAGAACAACTTAATAACGAAAAAGATTTACTTAATACAATTAAAAGTGAATCTTTTGGTAAAAATATTTTTAATAATATGTTAATGGCGATTACAGAGAGTGGAAAACTAACTGGTTCTAAATATAATTCAATTAATGATTTAACTACAACTGTGGTATCAGGAGGAGCAGATTTATCTAAACTTGATGATTATATTAAAATGGAAAATGGCATTATCTCGATTGGCAGCTTTGTTTTAAATGAAAAAGATAACCCGGAAGCATATAATACCTTGGTAACTCTCTTTTCTGCGGCAAGACAACAGAATGGTCAATCAGCCATTTAGACGAGGTGGTAAAAAATGAGTACATTAAAATCAACTACAACCGCAGAGTTTTTGCGAACAGGTGAACGTAAAAATTGGATTGATGCGCAAATTCGCGGCGATAAATTTACCACCTTCGTCTGAAGGGGTAAAAATTCTTGAGAAGACTATAACTGCTTTATTACTTCTGATAAAAGGGGTTTAACTTGGTCGAATTATGGTTCAATTAAGAACGAATATTCTTCAACAATGTTTGGAGTTAACAAGACTCTTCTTGGTACTACTGTTGAAAATAAAAGTATTACAATGAATCTTTGTTTATATGACGTTACGATGGCTCAATATGAAGAATTTTTAGTTTGGTTAAATCCTCAAATACTTGGAAGACTTTATATTGGTATAAAACCCGCTACAGACTATAAGAATAGTTGGTTTTATAAGGCTAAGATAGGTTCTATCGGAGATAGTACAGTTAATTATCTTGGACAAGATAGATATATCATTGAATTAAAGGTTGTTTTTGAAACACAAGATAATTATGTTTATCATGAAGAGCCAGTTGTTAGTAATATTGATGGCGAATGAGAACTTAAACCGTGTAACTTCAGATCTTTTTTTAATATAATTGTTAGAGATGCTCAACCAGATACTTATATAATTAAAACCTCTTTAAAAGAGGTAAAAACGATAAATACAACAACAACAACGACAGAAAAGACTATTACAACTACTACGAAAGTACCAGTTGAAGGATCTCCTACGGAAGAACCTGTTATTACAGAGTCCGAACCTACTCTTATTGGTGATCCTGTTACAACTACAGATACAATTACGACAAAAAAAGATGAAGAAATAGTAAATATTCGTTTAACCCAAGGAACAGCCTTTGAATATTCTTCTGCAGAAGGTCTTTTATATAAGACAGACACAGGGGAGCCTCTTTCATTATTAACTTCTAATGCTGGACAGCGTGTATTAGAGAGTATGCTTGTAGTTAAAAAATTTATTCCATCTATTTTAGAAGACGGCGCGGGAGTAAAAAATATAAAAAAGAAAAACGAAAGATTAAGCGACAGTCAACCAAATTCTAAGACAGAAAATGGTATTACAACTAGTATAATTACAAGAACAACAGAGATAGATGATATAGAAACTATTATAGAATACAGTTTTTTGATTACTATTAAAAATACTAAGAATGGAGCAGAACTACCCTTAGTCGATAGTAACAATAATAGTAAAATAACAGTTTATCGTCAAGATAAATGTCTTATTCCTATGGCACAAGGAGGTACCGATTAATGAATAATCCTTATGATATTATTATATCAAGCAATGAAAATGCGACCTCTTTTGTAGAGTTAAACGATCAATATAATGCATTATATAATCTTTTAATTAATAATCAACGTGAAATTTCATATCTTGATTTATACAAAATTACTGAATATGTTAACACTCCTGAAGATATGGTTCAGATTGGTTCAAAATTTGCACAACTTAATCCAAATACAGCTATTGGTATTGGTGTTCCAAGTGTTAAATTTAATGGCGAGGAGTTTTATCAAGGAGATCTTTTATTAAAACTGAGTAATGGCCAAATGCAAAAACTGGATGCTCCAAGTCACGGTATTTATTTTCCGAGATGGAAAGAAGAAGGTACGAGTAAAAAACTTATTTGAGTGTATTCTAAAGATGAGCCAACAAGACCTAGTGATGGGACTGATCCACAGCCAGTTGAAATGACGGACGGAAATAAGGCAGAGTTGTTGTTGTATAGAACTATTCCTGATGCAAATATTTCTAATGGTTATGGGCAAAAAATAAAACAAGAAAATCTTGAAGGTAATTTTTGAAGCACTTCATTTGAAGAAAAAGTTTGAATAGAAAAAATTAAGGAAATTAGTGATAATGGAGAAGAAATTACTAAAGAAATAAAACATTCTCTTGTTCCTATTATAAAATGTTTTAATGGAAGTAATGAGGAAATTTTAGCAGATATAATAGTAAGTTTGGGAGAAGTAACTCAATCAGCAGAAAGTAAAAAATATACTGTTTCAAATATTCCTTCTTGTGTAAATTATCTTATGATTCGTTAGAGGTGAAGTATGAGTAATGAAGTAACTACTGAAACATCTGACGCAATTAAAATTTTAAAAGCAAAAATAAATGCTTTTAATAAACAGTGGCAAGAATATAATCAAAATTGAACCAATATAAGTAAAATTACTGTATCAACTGGAGAATCATATAATCAATATGGTGTAACATTAACCTTTTCAGGAGAAACTATAACATATAATAATGAGACAATTGTTGAACGAAAAAGCGACAATAAACTTTATTATTATCTTTATAATCTTCCGAATCATTTTGGCATTCGCATTAATGAACAAAATGCAGTTTGTTATAGCAAAGAGGGTGAAAAGCAAGATAAGCGTTTTTCTGTTGGTGATTTAATTTATCATGATGGAAGTAATTTTATCATCACTAAAGATCCAACAACTTCTGGTTATTATTTTACTATTGATCCTGTTAGTAAACGTTGGATTGCAACTTATAAAACAGCATTTTTTAAAGAGGTCGGTAGTACTTTTGATTTTAATTTTATGCAACGTCTTGATTCACCTTATACTTATTTCCGACTTATTTCAAACGGTTATCGCGATCATGTAATTCGAAATGTCAATGAGAATATATCCAACTACTGCGGTGAAAATTACGGTATGGAAGCACCATTTCATTTATATACAATGAAAAAACTTGATAATAAAAATGAAAATAATGAAATGATAAGCAGCACCTATGAAGAAATTTATGATGATCAAACTTGGTATTTCCGTTCTGAGGTTATAAATGGTATATTAAAAAATAATCTTGTCATTTTGCATGAAAAACCTATTTCTGCGAAATCATTTTATCAATTAGTTCGTTAGAGGAGAAGAATTATGGCAAAATTTCAATTAGCCCTTTTAATATCAAATGGTGATAGTTATTTAGAAGATGTCTTCACCTCTTTCAACTATGACCTTGATACAAGTTTAAATGTTTTATCTAAATGAGAAGACATTTATGATCTTGACAAATATATGTCAAACTACAACAAAACTGTAAAAACTAATCGTAATTTTTCATATTCTTATGATGAAAATTTAACCCTTGGTGAAAACAGTCAAAATAAATTAACATTTAAAATGTTAAAATATATTGAACATGATGGGAGATATAATGTAAATCCATTCGCGGCGATAATTTCGGGTGGTAGCCAAATTAAGCTTACAGATAAAGATAATCAAGTCTACATTTTTACTGTCACATCCCCTAAATATGCTATTAAACGCAGCAATGTTGAAATAACCTATGAATGCGTAGATTCATTTTCTTATAAAAATACTCGTCAAAATAGTGGCTATACAATTTCTAATGATGAGACTTCTGAAGATTTTATTGGAAGTCAAACACTTGACGAATGAGCAACAAAAATTCGTAATGAGTGCAAAATTAAATATGAGTATATTCCTACTGATGAGTATATTTGGATAGATAAAAATACTGGAAAATGCAAACATTGGCTAAGACTTGCAGATAGAATAAAAGATGAAAACAATAAAGATATAGAAATTCCAGCTGTAGTTGACAAAATTTTGCGTGAACCTCTTGATCCTGACTACAATCCCGCACTTGTATTTTCAATTTCAGGTTCTAATGCTTTAAATGCAAATATTACTCTTGCAAATGATAATGGACTTGTGATTAAAGTAAACGATCAATATCAAATTTACTACTTCATTCCTCAAAAGAATCCCGAATTTAGCGGTTTATATTATTCTCCTCAAGTAGATGTTAAATCTCTTGATATATCTCAAGACGCGGCATCATTAACAACCTTATTAAATGTTACAGGCCCAACTTTTGACGACTCAGAAGTAACTCTTATTCCAACGATAACAGACTTCTTCTATGATCTTTTTAGCCGCGATGAATGGGGTGATATATCATTAGAAAATATACCGTCAACGGATGATTCAACAGAAGGAATTAAAGTAGGAGATATTGAAAAAAAGAATGACGTTGATTATTTGTCCTATGCCGACGGAATGTTTGAGAAATTAATTACTGAAAGAACATTATCATTTTATGATATATCCAGAATAATATCGAAAAAAGAAATGGTAGATGGAAAGGAAGTAATCAAATATATTGATATTCCACTTGGTAAAACCAATTCTAATGGAACTTTTTCTTATGAAACAATTCCTAATTTTTACAGTAATTTCGAAATTGCATCTTCTTCTTATTTTGAAGTTAATAAGGTTAATTATTATTTTTCAAATTCTGATTTTAAATATCATCTTGTACATAAAAAAACAGATAAAAACGGAAATGAAATAGATGATTACGAATTAAGTGAAAATCGTGTTATTGACGGAGTTAAAACTATGGAAAATAGAAATGACAAAGTTTATTTGCGTGTCCGTCCAATAAATGAATCATTATTTATATCAACTGATTTTACTTCTGTTCCTTTCTTACAAATTACTTTCTATCGTCACAATACACGAGAAGACTTTGAATTTGCAAAGGCAGCAGATAGAATTCCTTGGCTTGAAAATAAATTAATTAACTTTGAATATTTCCTTCGTAAAGGTATTTTAACTGAAAAACAATATCAAGACCTTCTTAAACTTATAAAGGAAAATCTTCGTATTGCAAATGGCTACTTGTTATTCTATCGTAAGCAATACTATGAATCATTGCGGCAAAAAACCATATATCTTGCAAATTTAGACGCTATGGTTGATAACTATTTTGCTAATTTTGAAGATGGTATTATTTCTCATTATCAAAATGGCGAAGCTATAAGTAATTTTATTGGTATAGATAAGGCATCATCATTAACCGAAGCCGCGTTAAAAGAAATTTATTATCAGGCAAATCCAGGTTCTACGGTTCCAATGATTTCTGCAGACATAACGATCGGTTCTACAATGACAAGCTACTTCAATGCACAGCAAAACTTCTTGAAGAATATATATCTCTTTAGGAAATTTTGGAATACTAAATGCAATATTGAAGCTGCAAAAGCAATGAATAAGACAAATGGTGAGTGGTATGTTTTTGTTAAGTTTGATAAAGATGGAAATCCCACCGAAAATGATAATTTAGCTTTTGCATCTATGCAAGCAGAACTTACAAATTATTGGGATCAAGCTTATCATTCAAGTCGCTTCTGTGATTACTTCCTTCCCGAATATTGAAATAATCCTTTTGGTAAAGATGGAGCAAATAATAGATATTTATTTGATACTAAAACCGCAGTACTTGACAACACCTACATTCCACTTGTTAAGATTTATTCAGAGCCTTCAATAGACCCAGAGACTTCGAAAGAAATAGAAAAAGATCAATTCCCAGTTTATAGTTTTAAATACGATGAAACGCAAACAACGACCGATGCGCTTTTAGTTAAACCAATTAAACCTATTTTTAAAGATCTTTTTTCTGATGATTCTAAAATTTTTAAAGACAAAAATCAACAAAAACATATTGTAATTAATAAAAACCAAAAATTATATAAAAATTACTATATTGTTACAGAAGGCGGTAAAAAATGGAATGATTTGGTAAGCTTTTGGCTCAACGATCCAGAAGCCAAGACATGATTTACAACACCAGTAGGGGCCGGGAATGAATATGATAGTCGTTTTACAGAGACTAATGAGTGGACTCCTACTAAATATGTTTTTGGCGGCATTTATCCGATTATGCTTTATAAGCTTCTGCATGAAGTAAGATTAGACACGGTTGTAGAATATGAAAAAGCTCAACAGAAGCATGATGCAGTTTGGAACCGCATTTATAATACTTACGGCAATGCGATTCTTGAAAATAGTTATAGCAATTCTACAGCAGTTAATGCGGAAGAACTTTATATCGCAGCGAGCAATTACTTCAAAGATAAAGCAGCTCCTGAAAAGCAATATAATATTTCTGTTATTGATATATATAGTTTAAAAGGTTATAATAATCAAAAAATTCAAGTTACTGATCAAATTCGTCTTGCAGGTCAAGATTTTTACGATGAGATGGATGAGTTAAAAGACTTAATCAATCAACCTCTATTTGTTTCAGAGATTTCATATTCTTTGCGTTCAGATGGAGATATAAAACTAACTGTAAATACAATTAAATATCAAGATAAGCTAATTAGAAAATTAGTAAGTCTTATTAAATAGAGGTGAATAATGGCAGCATTTTATAAATATATAAAAGGATATATGAGCGACGGTACAACAGCTCAATATATTTTCTTTAATCAAGGCGGAGAAAAAGATAATCGACCTTATTTTTCAAGCTCAAGTAATGCCACTGATATAGATTATTTTGTTTCAGAGAAGGGCGATAATACTTTTGAAGGCAATAATACATTTGGAGTAAGTGGTAACCCCGGTAATAAAACAACTTCCTTTTTAACTATTGTTAATTTTGGAGGCGAGACTAATTTTAATATTACTCCAAATTTTAAAGAGGGTATCAAGGTTTCCACAATTAAGAATTTTAATGGTGATAATTTACTTATTTTTTCTAAAATCAAATCAGATGCTCTTGACCTTGATATAGCAACCTTTAAATGTGCACTTATTTCTGATGTCTCTGTCACCGCACCATTCTTTAATGCATCTTCCGATCGTCGTCTAAAAACCAATATTAATGCGATTGAAAACTCCGTATTACCACTTATTGTCTCTACTCCAGTTTACACCTTCAATTACAAGAAACATCCAACTGTTCCAGTCATTGGTATTATGGCTCAAGATGTTCTTAATAAAAACATCAATGACTTCAATCTTGTGAAAGAAAGCAGTGGTGGCTATTATGAAATTAAAGAATCAAAAATGATATATATCCTATGGAAAGCTGTACAAGAGCAACAAAAACAAATTGAGGCTCTTCAAGCACGACTTGAAGGAGAGGTAAATGGCGAAGCTAACGACTAAAAAATTGCGTTTATTATTTTGCGACGTGGTAGAACAATTTATCCCGCTATTTAATCAGAAGGAACTTGAGAAGGGCATTGAAGTCGAAAGGCTAGCTGATGTCCTTCTCCAAGGCAATTTTACCGCGTTTGAAAAAACTAATGCATTCTATATTGTTTATCGAAACTTTTTCTTTAACCCCTCGATCGTAACGCCGCAGCAGTTTGATCAATTCATGAGTTTGGCAAACAATAAACAGTGCGGCAAAAAACTCTACGATGCGTATAATTTAACCGCGTGTGATGAAATTAAGCAAAGTGAAAATTTAACAAATTGTTTTCATTGCAAAAAATGCTATAATTCTTTGAACCTCCTGTACTGTTATAGTAGGCAAGATCTAAATAATCCTAATGAGTATTACGCATTTAATGAACAAGTATCTCATTTTCGTTTTGAAGAATTAAAAAAAATGCCGCACAGTGAATTAGTGCGGCAACCAGAATATAAATCTTATTGTGATTTTAATATGATTGAATTTGAAAAAAGACAGGCGTAACAACCTGTCTTTTCCTTTTTAAAAAGCTTTTGTACTTTTATGTTGTCGAGTAGCATATTTCCCAATCAAAATTGCTTCTGCGACATCTTCACTTACATTTATTCTAAACATTTTTTGTACTGTTTCGATTGCAAGTCTTTTTTCTTCTGCGCGGTTTTTGCCGCTATATCCAATTCCAGAGCGTCAAACCTTTGGTAGCACAACTTCATAATCAATGCCGGCCTTTCTCGCGCAAGTCTCACAAATACCGAGCAACATTGCTAAAATTTTAAAGGTCATAATATTCTGTTGATACTGGATATCTTCAAATACCATAAAATCGGGTTCTCATCGAGCAATAACAGTATCCTCAATGAAGCTCCTGATCTTACACAAGCGAGTAGTAACATCGCCCGAAAAAGTAATTAAATCGCAATATACAAGTTGGCCGCCATCATAAATGCTTATGCCCATTTTTTCGGTTGCCTGGTCAAATGCAACAATTCTAAATCCTTCCTTTGCGGGAACATTTAGCGGCTTATGAAAATCTGTCGCTCCATCACAAATAGGACACACAAAACTCGCCTTCCTAAATGTCTCAAGGTTGGTATCGATTGTATGTCCTTTTAGGCACTGTATGGTTATTGGTGACTGCATATTTTTATAATCTGCGTCATTAATTAAAACAAAACCTTTAGCGTTTATTTCTTTAATAAGGTTTTCATGCGAGATCTTAGCCATTAGATACTTCTAAAATGGCATCGACTACGGCAAGTTTTGGGATAATGGTTTCATCAAGTTCCATCTTCGCCATTCTTTCTTCTAACTCCTGTTTCATTTCCAGAAGCTCTGATTTGGTTTTAGTTGAACAAAAGAGTGCAAACTCTTCAATGCTTTCAGACGTTACCATAATATAATTCTCCTATTTTTTCTTAATATTATTATATCACAAATTTGTTAAGAAATCAAATCTGGATAATCATGTTCGACCTTATTCCAGATATTACGTAACATTTTTACATCTGTGAGGGCATCATGCGCGCCGTCCTTATTAAATCCAAGTACTTCTGCAACTGCACCAAGATTCCATTTGCGGCCCAAAATAGTTTTCAAGTTATAATAATTGCGATCTTTCGCTAATTTTACGCAATTATAATATCCATCCATATGTTTAATATCGCTTACTCCAGGAATACCAAATTTAGCACAACGAATTTCAAGCATTGGCAAATCAAATGCTTTACTATTATAACCAATGAGCATATCGCAATTGTGATTTCTTATCCATCTCACAAAGTCTCGAAGTACAACTGCCTCTCCTCTTTTATCTTTTATCATTTCTCGTGTGATGCCATGAACTTTTGTGGCTTGCGGGCTAATAGCCACAGTAGTGCGGCATAATTCATTAAAAGAATCAATTATTTCGCCATCTTTTTCACAAATCGCCGCAATTTGAACTGGAGCATCGAAGTTCCAATAACATCCAGTCGTTTCAAAATCAAAAAATATTTTAACCATTAAAAGTTACTCTCCTTAATATTATCTCAATCTATTTTTGCTATACTTAATAATTTATTTTTCCAACGATGCATTGCATAAGGGAATAGATTTTGATGATAGTGAAGTATGCTTAATATTTCAAAAAGCGCGGGATCATCCCATTTACTACTATCACTATAAACTTCCTCTAAGCTGCAATTAAACCGCTTCATTGTTTTTGCGGCAACGCACTCTAATAAACTGATTTGCGGCCTTTTTGCCGACCACCACTGTATTGTTTCAAATGCAACAAAATAAGGTGTATCAGTGCGGCAAAATTCAGTTAACTCAAAAGGAACACCAACTTGTTTTCCCATATCTATAATCTTTAAATCGCGGTCAAAATCTTGATATGCGTTCCATTTTCCCGCCTCTCCTTTATGTTCCTTCTGGATAATTTGAAATTGGATGGGGCGAATTTTTACCGTTGGTCGCGCACTTTTCAATTCTTTCAAAAAATCTACTATCGCGGCCGCATCTTCCAGTGTACTACCAATATCGTTCTCAAAGGTAATTACGCTATCTTTAAGCAATTTTAGCCGCAAAAAATTTTCCCTGATTTCTTTATTAGACATTAACTTTTTTAGTGAAATTGGCTCTAAAAATGAAACTTTTCAGGCATCTTTGAGGCTTTTTAAGACCGCTATTATGTTTTTTTCTGAGGCTTTTCAGAAAGCACGATCAACAATTAGTGTTTGATACAATTCTTTTGTATCCGCGGCATTATGATAGTCTTGAATGACATTTAGCCGCGCACCTTTTTCAGTAAAAAATTGAGCAAAATGAATCTTTGGAAGTATATTATCAGGATACAATAAATAATCCGGTCTGCACGCTAAAACAACCGGCGGCATTTTCCAACATCCAAGATATTTAAACCCTTTACCCAACAATCTTGTCCTCCTGTCGAAGTAATCAGCAGGAGGATTTCTTAAGTCAGTAGATTGTTTTGCTAAATAGATTATATCATATGGACGCTTCGTGTCAACTTCATGCTGCACAAAAGTTACTACATCACCTTTTTGATGATGATAGGATGATACTTTCATGCAGTCAACATTAACAGTTTTAGAATTGCCATAATAGTAATCTAAATCTCAAATTGTTATTTGCATTTTTTACTCCGCCTTTTCGATCAATCTATCAAAATGACCGTCAGGTGTTAATTGTATTTTTAATATTGATTTATAACCAGTAGACTTATAAACCTTTGGTAAGAAAGTTGCGCCGCGCAAAATGCCATGTACAAGCAAATGTGTGCCTTTTTCAAAGAAACTATCTTCTAAGACAGTTTTTCCACCATCATCATCAACTTCACTTATTGTATGATTATATATTGCAAACAAATCTTTATAGATTTTAATTTCCGCAATACCATCCGGCGTTTGTAATGTTACAAGTCCTTTTGGTTTATCTTTATCAATAACTGTTCCCGCGATTGCATATATTCTCATCTTTGGAATTGTTTTGCCTTTAATGAAGAAAGATCCATCTTGAGCATTTTCTTCAATTTCCTTAAGCGGCGTTACTTCAACAGGAAGTTCATAAATGGCTTTATCAAGTGGATGGCCGCTCTTGTAGAAGTTAATACTATCAAGTTCCCAAGATAATTCATCACCTTCTGCATACTTATTCCATTCATCCATAAACAATTTATGATTAAGTTTTTCAAGCAATTCTTGTTGATTTTGTTTAATGTAATTGCGGATTTTATTCATTTCAGGTTCGTAATAAATAGCATCCCAACGATTTGAATCTATAACCTTCACTTCTTCTCCTGCAATAACCATATCACGAAGTTCACCATGTTGCAATATCATACTTAACCATATGGGTTTTTGTTCTTCTGAAACTTGAACATGACTTGGGATATAATACCATTTGTTTGGATCACGATTTTTACGAAGTTCTTTTGTTAATTTATAAAGTTCTTTTTGTTGTTTAAACTCATCTGGTATAAGATCACAATCAATCAACATATTTGCATTTTGCATTGTTAAGCGTTGTTTTTGATCAGCAGTTGTTGATATAAATTGTTTTAACACTTCTGTCGTAGTTTTTCCTTCGAGTTTATTAAATGCGCCGCTTTTGATTAAGTTAACAATTTTGTCTTTTGTGACGATTCGTTTAGTTACCTTTTTGCAGAAGTCATCAAGAGATTTAAATGGACGATTTAACATAATTTCTTGGATAACTGGAGCAGTTATTCTTGTAATACCCTTTAAACCATACAATATACTATTATTCTTAACATCAGGAGTAAAACCAAGTCTACTTTCATTAATGTCTGGAAGCTCAATATCTATTTGATCACGGAACTTATCTATTGCGGACGCAACCTTACCATAGTCCATCTTATTAGAATCGCGGACATCATCTTCATCAGCAACGTCAAGAATACCCTCATCCAAAAGATTATAAAAATCTTCTTCAGTTGTTGCGGACGCATCAACGGATAAACAAGCCGTATTCCAATAAATAATAGGATACTTATATGCAAGGTTCATTTCTTGAACCGCCATAATACTATAACCCGTTGTATGAATTGACGAGAATGAATAACCAAGCTGTCTACTTATTTGCACAAACCAAATATAGCTCAACAAGTTTTGAGAAGTTCCAAGCGCCGTTCCTTTATCAAAGAATAACTGTTTAACTGCTTCAATTTCTCTAAATTGTTTCTTTGCGATTGTCTTACGAAGTTTATTTGCCTCTTTCATATCAAATCCACTAATTTGCGGATCCATTACCAACATCATAACTGATTCTTGTGAATCAGCAACGCCGGACAATTTAAGCAAATGCTTTTCAAGAATTGCAATTTCGGCAGAAGTTAGATTATAACGATGAAGTTCGTCATACCAAAGATTAATATTATTTTTATATCTTGTATAAACATCAAGCGGTAATTCACCATCTCCCATAAGTCTCATAACCGAGTTTGCGATTGCAAGTTGAGTCAAAGAAGTCGGTTGAATTTTCTTAATAGCTTGTGAACCAGTAATTGTATCAAATTGGAAAAGTGAAGTTATTTTTCCTTGCGCGACCATATCCCACATCTCTGGACTTGTATAATCAAGTTTATCAGGAGACAAATATTTATTATAAGTTGAGCGCAAATCACCTTGCCAAGTTATAATTTTATCTTCGAGAAGATAATTAAATGTTTGACGAATTCTATCGAGTGCTGAGACCGTCAAGAAGTCATATTTAATTCGCTAAAACTTATATTTCTATAAGAGCTGACTATATATTCGCTTTAATAAGCGTCTACTCTTTCCAATTACTTCGCCTTCGTTTCCTAAAAGCGATCCGTGTACCAATAACGGATGTACTCCCTGCCTGCGGTCGGGGATAGTCGATACACACTAAACGTTTTTTCAAGTTTTTCTATCAATAATGTTTCTTATTGACGTACTTGATAATTGTGGGTAGAGTTTGTATATTTCAGGTTTACTAATTGTTAAAGCTAACTCTCTAATTTTTTTCACATCTTCCTCTGTCACCTTGGCTCGTCCATTATTTGAGCCGCTGTGATCTGGTTTATGTTTCTTTCGATTTTCTTCTGTGTAAACATCCATATGAGTATTTGTGTATCCTTTTCCATTATAGAGATTATAAAAACTTTCAATAGTAATCTTTTTACCACTTCTTTCTCAAGCATCTTTGTAATAGATACCATTTTTATAATCTTCTCTAATTTGATAAACCTCTTGATCGGTATATCGTGAATTAGCACTTTTTTCACCAGGATGACTTAAATTATTAGCTTTTTTAACTTCAGTCTTTAAATGTCCCCATTCAAGACCATTATAGATATTTTTAAACTGTGTATATGAAATTTTTTCTTTAAAAGGACAAATATTATATAATAGTTCTTGTTGTTTGTCTCGATTATCTAATATTCATTGAGCCTCATCTTCAGTTAAAATAGCATTGGGATTTTGTTCTCCCATACTGTTATTTAAACCGCCTTTTTGAATATTATAACCATTTGGAACTAAACTATTATAATAAATAATAAATTCTTGTTCTTTTTGATTTATTTCATTCTGATTATCGGATTCTCAAATAATCTCTGATGAAAAATTTTTAACACCATATGCTTTTATAGCTTGATCAATAACTGTGCCCTGACCGCTACGATGTTCATTCATTCTTCGTTGGAAATTGTTTGTTTGTCCAACATATTTTTTGTTGTTAACTAAATTAGTAATTAAATAAATATACATATTCTACCTCACTACGTTCTGGCTCGGACCTGGCTTCATCTTTCATGGTCAGTCTCGTCCGATGCACACATCTTTTTATAATATAATTATAAATCATTCTTGATGAAAAGTCAAGTTTATAAAAATATGTGTACACTAATGGTCTTTAGTTAAGTAGATTTTGGGTCAATTATTTTATAACTTTCAACCCCATTTTTTCACTATCGTGTAGATCAAATGCTGATACAATCTGACCTTTACTGGTCTTCATATAACTATTATACTCTGTAAATGGGCAGTTAACCGCAACAACACCTGACGCATGTACGCCCAATCTTGTTACCAATCCTTCAATTGTTCTCGCCAATTCCCAAAGTTGTGGATAATTATCTATTTCTTCTTTAAATGCTTTAATAGCAGTATGTTCGTCATCACCATAATAACATTGATCAAGTGTCCAGTCAAAGCCGCGCTCATTCGGGATCATGCTTGTTAAGTATGTTATAACATCATCATCAATATTAAGACCTCTGGCCGCGGTTTTCAGCGCACTTTTAGTTCCTTCTGTACCAAAAGTACATATATTAACAAGGTTTCCACCAAGTTTTTTAAAGTAATCTTGTACACGTTTAAAAACACGCACGCGCTTTGAACTTTCGGTATCAATATCAATATCGGGCAAGTCTGGTCTAGAAGGATGTAGGAATCTCCAAACCGGCAAAACCAATTCTTGTTTAAGCGGGTCCATTTGGGTTATACCCAACAAATAGTTTGATAATGCCGCGCCAGCAGAACCACGTGACGGTCCAACAAAACTATCCGCTTCATTCCAAATGATATCAATCATTTTGTGCATACTAATAAAATAGTCTGACAATGATTTACCAATTGTTTTACTAATTTCGTGAATTGTCCACAACTCTTCTTCCAATCTATCAATATATTTATCAAAATCCCATTCAGGTTCATATTTTTCACAAAAACCTTTTGCAAGAAGTTGAATGAAATAATGGTCGGCCTCATCAGAAGTCGTCAAATAATAATGTAAATATGGATGCGTTTCAAAATCAACATCATCAAAAATTGAAGTTTCATCATCTACTGGTTCATATTCAACTTTTGTAACGACTTGATCTTGTTTCAATGTATAATATTGACACATATCTTTAATTTTATTAGTGTTTGCCGCCATAATATTAAACTTATCAATGTCAATATAATCTTTCATATATGAATAAACTTCTTCTGCGCTCATCATATATGCCGCGCTATAAAATTCATCCACTTCGCGATCTTTACTTGCCTTACTATTTAAAAATGCTTTATGAACACCACGATCTTCTTTCTTTAAATAATGGCTATCTGTCGCAAAAGTAAAATTGAAGTTGCCCCAAAAATGTTCGATCATGAACTTGTTATATTCAATTTGATCTTCATTAAATGATGGTTGCAACTCAATAAAAAAGTTATTCATACCAAATAACTCTCTTGTCCAATTCAAGAAATTCGTTATGCGTTCAAGATAATATGACTCTTGTGAAGGATCATCGTCCCGCATATTCATAAACATTTTGCCGGTGAAACCACCAATACATGCAGTTGTTGCCACAAGATGGCCGCCCTTAACAATATCTACCAAATCACTTAAGTAGGTTGGAGTTCTTAAAATCGCTCTAAACCACGCTCTTTCCCAAGCTCTACTACTTAATTGTCTTAATTGTTTATGACCTTCTTTATCTTTTGCCAGGAGGATAAAGTGATAGAATGGTTCACCCGGCGCCGCCGTTGCTTCATCAAGACCATCACGAGTTAAATAGATTTCGTTTCCAAGAACAAGTTTAAAATCAACAACTTTAATTTTTTCCTCAATTGACAAATTATCGTTTGGTTCGATTCCTTGCGCCGCGCATATTTCTTTATACTTCTGTTCAATAAAATTTTCGTAAAACTCGATTGCTTTAAGATGCGCAGACAAACTATCGTGGTCAGTTATTGCCACGCCTTTTAATCCAAGTTCATATGCGTATTTTATCAAACTTTCGCTTCTGTTAATACTATCGATAAGTTTTAAATTCGAATATTCTGTGTGATTATGGAGACTACTATAAGTTCCTATATTCATATATATTCTTACCACCTTTTTGTTTTTATATAAATATTATATAATAGTTTTAGTAAAAAGTCAAATTTATATGAGAAAAAGAAGGGCCAAGCGGCCCTTCTAACTAATAATTTTCCTTTTGACGCTTGATATTAACTTTACTTTTTCTCTTATAGTAATAAATAAAGTCGTCCCAATCAATATTTTCATCTCTTAGGGCAATTTCAGTGATGATAAGCAAAAGTGCAAAGCTATCAAGAGATGTAAGATGTTCATCTCCTTGAAGTTCACTTGCAGTACCCACAAAAACGATAAGATCTCGAACAAGTTGATCTAAATTATCTTTATAATCGTCAAGGAATTGATGTCTGAAGTCAACATAGCGACTTGCAAAGTTAATCATGAGGTTCAGGCGCGTTTCTGGCTCAATACTTAAGAAAGCACTTAAAATGAAAGCAAAGCAATCTGCAACTTCATCGAGGACACGATCTTTTTCAATAACATGACTATGTTTCCACCATTTCCAAGTACCGATTGCATTAAGAGCCTCATAAAGCTCGCAGTTATAAGCAAGGATATATTCTCTCCAAGAAGGTTGATGTTCGAGTTTTTTACCAATTTCGCTATTTACTTCATCTTGAATTGGCAAAAGAGAACTAAAATTATTAACAACTTCAATTACTTCTGGCGAAAGAGATTGTTTTTCCTCTTGAGATTGTTCTTCTTCTTGAGATTGTTCATTTTGTTCCTCGTTATCACTTGTTTCTTCGTTGTCACTTGGTTGATCGATCGCTTCTTGGTTCTCTTCGATCGCGGCCGCATCGGCGGGCATTACTTCATTATTTTGTTCGTTCTCGTTCATTTGTTAATCCTCCAAAAATTTCTAAGTCATAAAATGCGATCATATCAAATAGTTCAAGAAGTTGATCGCGATTGAGTTTCAGATACATTTCATCTAAAATCTCAAGAAAACTTTTATTCTCAATATCTATATCATAACTTGCAAAAATAGAAATTAGTTTTTCCATTAAATAAGACTCCTTAAACCAAAGCCGCTAGTGGTTTTCGTAATATTCATATCTTTTATCATAACTTGGATAGAGCGGCGACCCATCCATTCGTTTATATTTGCGATTCCAATAACTGTAACATCGCTTGTGCCATTTTTTGCTAGTTCACTGATAAATTCGGCCGCGCCGAAGACGACGAAGTCAATACCACC
>JALFRW010000024.1 GCA_022778715.1 Ezakiella sp. | reverse complement strand
TACGATTAAGCTCCCTCGTAAGTTCAGGGTAGATTTCCGCACTAAAATATGGTGTGCGACGAACACTCTTGGTGGTATTATATTCTGTTACACAGTTTCAACCACTACCCGTTACGGTGGCAATTATCTTTTAGAATAATTGCTTACCTCGGTATTCCCTTTTAAAGCTGGGGTTCACCGATTTTGCTCGTTTACGAACTAACCTATCCATACTTCAGTTAGTTTAGGCAAAAAATGCTATCAAATTTTTTAAATTTTCTATCTAAAAAAATATTACTATCTTCATACATATATTTGAATAATTTATAACAATTTTCAACTCCAAACCAAAAACATCCAACAGCTTTATTATTTTCTTTCTTTTCTGCTGAACATTTTATAATGTCTAATTCTTTTGATAAAAATTCTATTAATTGTGATATAAACTTTTCATTGCTTATAAAAGATACAGAAATCTTTTTTAATTCCTTGTTCAAATATATGCATCCGTCGCCATCAAAAAAACCTCTTATAAAATGTCTGTAAAATTCTTTAGGGACAATATTATAATCTGGCATTTCAATTATTAACGACTTATTATTAACGCAACCGCATTTTATTAAGTCTTCAACGATTTTTTTATTACATATGCTAATTCTTGAAGCTTCATATGACTTTATTCTTTTATTTTTTATTTCTG
This sequence comes from Ezakiella sp., assembly GCA_022778715.1. GTDB lineage: Bacteria > Bacillota > Clostridia > Tissierellales > Peptoniphilaceae > Ezakiella. The sequence continues at coordinate 1,503 of JALFRW010000024.1, read as the reverse complement.
CTTCAGATTGTAAGCTTTCTTTAAATTTCTTAATGTGTTGAAAGTCTTCTGATTTTAATGTTAATTCCAAACATGGCGTTTGCTCATTAACATAACCATCAGCCATTAAAAAGCCAAGCCAATATGCTTTAAATTCATTATCTATTTTTTCAAAATAATTATCATTTACTGCATACTTTCCGTATTTGCTTTTATACAAATTATCAACTTTTGGTTCTTTAACGATACACAATTTTGAAATGCAGCTTCCGTACTCATCTTTTTCTTTAATGTAATTGTCGAATGACTTTTTATTTTTTGTTATTTTTAGGTTACTCGCATAGTCTCTTATTTGCTTATAGCTTAAATTCAATTTTTTAGCAATACAAGATGTTTTTTCATCACTATAATGCTCAATTATATATTTCTTTTGTTCTATTGTTAAACCATTTTTACGGTTTCTGAAGTAAACTTCACTCATAATAAAACAAATCTCCTTAATAGCATTTTAATTTACCAAGTCCACGGCTTGCGAAGAATACAAATGTGCCAATTTTCTTTTCGCCAGTAAAATCCATCAAATAAACAAGTATTTTCTGAAAGAAATACAAGTTTATTCCTAAATATTCTGTTATAAATCTATGGATGTTTTGTCTGTAATAAGAAATCCAATCATTAAAGTTGTCCCAAAACTGTTCTGAATACTTATTGTTATTTTGGTTAGCCATCGTCTTCATCATATGAGGATGTTGACAGAATATCGGAGCTATATTGCTTATAAATCTTTTCAAAAGCCTTTGAATATTGGTTTTCTCTTCCAAGAGTCCTTGCCAAAGCGCCAGCCATAGCTATTTTTATCTTGTTTATTCCGTCTACATCTTCAAACCTTGGGTCACGATTAATAATTGGTTTTGTTCTCTCAACCTCTTTAATGAAGTCGCCTAAAGAAGCAAAACCAGTACCAGTAGAGTTTTTCGCTTGCTGTTTTGGGGTAAGTTCAAGCTGCTTCATCGTGTCCATAAATGTTTTCCACTGTTTGGACACATCTTCGCCCTGCTCCCTCTTCTTTACGATTGAAAATTCATCACAGACAAGTTGTATAATCAGTTTTTGTTTATTAAGCTCAGAAATATCATAGTGTTCGTCCCACTCAAGATACTTCTTACCAAGCCAGCGAAGGTCATCGTCATTATAATTGCCGAATTTGTCCCTAAATTCTTTAAGTTGTCTTCGGGTAATTACAGTTGTTTCATCTTCTGGCTCTGTTGCATATGCTATTTCTTCGTCTTCAGAATAAATACGACCGTCCTCTTCCATTTTTGGCACCTCTTTAAACGGGATACCACAAAAATTAGAATTTTCAAAGCACAAATCAGTCTTTATGCTTTGTATCATAATGGATTTTAGGTTTGTTTTCTTAATAAATAGACCAAGAAATGTCTTATTTTTCAGCATAGCACTAACATCTTCTGAATTTTTAGACTTTTCTGCCCACTCAATAAGCGATGGGAACACTAAAAGGTC
>JALFRW010000019.1 GCA_022778715.1 Ezakiella sp. | reverse complement strand
CAAAGGCAGGACTTAAAAGCATTGTTTTAAGGCTTTCCTGCTCTGCGACAGTCAACTTACCGATAATATCTAATGCGTCTTTGATAGTAGGCATATCCAATTACCTCCTTCGGTGGTACTGTTTCTTACTATTATTATACGCTATTTCTCGTCAAAAATCAACCATTTGTTGTGACAGAGCCTTTTTTATTTTCCTCCGCTCAAAACAGCCTGCAATCTCCAGTGGAAACTGGAGGTGGATATGTTATGCCAAACGAAAATACAAATGTTCAATCTGGATATTTTACACAGGAGCGGATTCAAGGCGATCTGGACTATAGCCGGGCGCAGGATATCTCCAAAAAGATGCTCGATGACGGCCTGATTTCTGTGGCTGAATTCAACAAATTAACCGCCATCAATCGGGAAACTTTCTCTCCCTTGTTCGCGGAAATAATGCCAGAAATACCTTGATATGTAGCGGCTTTAGAGTGATGTATAGACGTACGGAAAGGAGGGACTTCCCTTGAAAAAAGTAACAAAAATCGCGGAAGCAGCGAACACAAAAGTCAAGCTCAAGAAGATCAGGGTAGCCGCCTACTGCCGCGTCTCCACAGATTCCGATGCACAGCTTGAAAGCCTTGAGGCTCAGAAGACGCACTACGAAACCTACATCACTTCCCGTGATGACTGGGAGTTCGCAGGCCTCTACTACGACGAGGGTATCACCGGTACTAAGAAAGATAAGCGTCCGGAGCTCATGCGGCTCATCGGTGACTGCAAAGCCGGTAGGATAGATTTCATTGTTACGAAGTCTATCAGCCGCTTCAGCAGAAATACAACGGACTGCTTAGAGTTGGTCAGAAAGCTGCTTGATCTGAACATTCCGATCTTCTTCGAGAAGGAGAACATCAACACCGGCTCGATGGAGAGCGAGCTTTTTCTGGCAATCCTCTCCGGCATGGCCGAAAGTGAATCTGTTTCCATATCAGAAAACAGCAAGTGGTCAATTCAGAAACGCTTCGAAAACGGAACCTTCAAATGCAGCTACCCACCCTACGGATATGATTGGGATGGCGAACAGATGGTAATCAACCCTGAGCAGGCAGCTGTGGTAAAAGAAATCTTCGCAGCTCTGCTCTCCGGCAAAGGCACACACGCCATCGCGGATGACTTGAACCGTCGCGGCGTTTCTTCCAAGCGAGGCGGACGCTGGACAGCCACAACTATACGCGGCATGCTTTCAAATGAGAAATACGTCGGCGACTGCCTTTTCCAGAAAACCTATTCTGATTCACAATTTGTCCGACACAACAACCACGGTGAGCAGACGCAATACATGGTCACGGATCATCACGAACCGATCATCAGTCGTGAGGATTTTGAAGCTGCAAGGATTTTTATAAGTCAGCGGGCTTCCGAAAAAGGCGTGACAAAAGGCACCGATAAATACCAAAACCGATATGCTTTCTCCGGCAAGATCATCTGCGGTGAGTGCGGCGACACCTTCAAGCGCCGGATTCATAGCTGCACCGATCACAAATACATCGCGTGGTGCTGCAACACCCATATCAAAGACAAGGATAGGTGCCACATGCTTTTTGTAAGAGACGATGCGCTAAAGCAGTCATTCACCACGATGCTGAACAAGCTGATTTTTTCGCACCGTCAAATCCTGAAGCCTTACTTAGAATCATTGAAAACATCATCGTCAGATGATTCTCTTCATCGTATTCAGCAGATTCAAACCCTTCTGGCTCAGAATACCGAAAAGCGTGAGACTCTTACAATGCTCATGACGCAGGGAATCATTGATCCCGTACTCTACAGTCAGGAAACAAACGAACTGCTTTCACAGGCAGACAGTTTCCGAGATGAGATTGAAGCCCTGAAGAATGAAGTCTCCGGGGATGTAAATAAAGTCACCGAAACCACAGCACTGATTCATTTCGCAGAAAAGAGCGCCATGCTTCAGGAGTTCGACAAAGACTTATTTGACAGATATGTAAAGCGCATCATCGTTCATTCCAGAAACGATATCCGGTTTGAACTGAAATGCGGCCTGACGCTCAGGGAAAGGAAGTGAGGATATGGGACATACACCATACGGATACAGAATTGAGAGCGGTTGCGCTGTGATTAACGAAGAAGAAGCCGCTAAAATCAGGAGCCTATACGAGAATTACATCGCCGGAATGGCACAGTCAAAAGCTGCCATCGAGGCAGGCATCGAGACCTACCACAGCTCAGCCAAGCGCCTAATGCAAAACAGGCACTACCTTGGCGATGATTTCTACCCGGCAATCATCGATCAGGAGACCTTCGACAAGGCAGAAGCGATTCGTCTGGAACGTGCCGGTAAGCTCGGAAGGCTGAATCTTCTGAAAAGCTCAAAGCCTATAAAGGTTCCGACACACTTCTGGTTTGCAGAAGCGGAGAAAGAATACGAAGATCCGAGGCTGCAGGCAGAGTATCTGTACAGCCTCATTGAAAGCGAGGCGATCTAATGGGAAATGTTATGGTCATCCCGGCCAAAAGGCAGGTCGGGAACACGGTAAAACAATCCGAGCAGAAAAAGCTCCGCGTCGCAGCCTATTGCCGAGTCAGCACGGATTCCGACGAACAGGAAACCAGCTATGAGGCGCAGGTCACGCATTACACGGAGTACATCCAGAAGAATCCCGACTGGGAACTGGCAGGCATATTTGCGGACGATGGCATATCCGGTACCAACACCAAAAAGCGTGACGAGTTCAACCGCATGATTGACGAGTGCATGTCCGGGAACATTGACATGATCATCACCAAGTCCATCAGCCGATTTGCCCGAAACACTCTCGACTGCCTCCAATACATCCGGCAGCTCAAGGACAAGAACATTCCGGTCTATTTCGAGAAGGAATCCATAAACACGCTGGATGCCAAAGGCGAGGTGCTCCTTACGATCATGGCGAGCCTTGCTCAGCAGGAAAGCCAATCAATGAGCGAGAACATAAAGCTCGGCCTTCAGTACCGCTATCAGCAGGGCAAGGTTCAGGTTAACCACAACCGCTTTCTCGGCTATACCAAGGATGAGAACGGCAACCTTGTCATTGATCCGGAACAGGCCGAGATCGTAAAACGCATCTACCGAGAATACCTCGAAGGCTCCAGCATGGACAAGATTGCTTCCGGTCTTATGGCTGACGGCATTTTAACCGGCGCAGGAAAAGAAAAATGGCACACAAGCACCATCAACAAGATTCTCCGAAACGAGAAGTATATGGGTGACGCGCTGCTTCAAAAGACCTACACCACGGACTTCCTGACGAAGAAGCGCATCAAGAACAACGGCACCGTACCTCAGTACTACGTTGAAGGCGACCACGAAGCGATCATTCCAAAAGACCTCTTCATGCAGGTGCAGGCCGAGCTTGTCCGTCGCCGGGCAGTTCACATCAGCCCGACCGGAAAGAAACGAGGCTTCTCCTGCAATCACTGTTTTGCCCAGATGATTTTCTGCGGTGACTGCGGTGAGCTTTACCGACGTGTCCACTGGAACAATCACGGCTGCAAGTCTATCGTCTGGCGCTGCATCAGCCGCTTGGAGCCGAGCTCGGCAGAAATGAACTGCACCAACCGGACGGTAAATGAGCTCCTGCTTCAGGAAGTCACGGTCAAAGCCATCAATCAGATTCTGACTGAGAGCGATACCTTACTAAAACAGTTGCAAGCCAATATCGCCAAGGCTGTAGTCAGCGCTGACACCCTCTCGCCGGACGGCATCCAAGCTCGGCTGGAAGAACTGCAAAAAGAGCTTATCAAGAAGGCAAACAACAAGCAGGACTACGACGCCATCGCCGATGAGATTTTCCGCCTCCGGGAGCAGAAGGAACAGTCCGAAGTTGACAGCCACCACCGGGAAGAGACCATGAACCGGATCAAAGAGCTACAGGACTTTATCGCCAAGCAGAAAACAGACATCACAGAGTTCGACGAAGCTCTGGTAAAAAAGCTCATCGAAAAGATCACCGTCTTTGCCGACCACTTCACCGTGGAGTTCAAATCCGGACTTGCAATCGAAATCGAAGCATAAAAAGGCTCCTCGCCACTGGATTTCCAGTGATGGGGAGCTATTTCTTATGAATTCCAAACTTTTTTATTCTTTAATTTCATAAATTCATCTGCAAAAGCAGTTGCTGTTGAATGATTCTTATCAATACTAATATGCTCTTTGTTATAATTTGCAGCTTTCGTCCAGTTAAAAGTCCCATGTATTGATGTATATAGGTCTATCACGCAGAATTTCTCATGCATAATATTCTGATAGTAAGATTGAACCGTTATCCAGTAAACCGGGAAGTCATCTTCTAATGAGAATTCCGCATTATGATTTCTATCACAATCATCAAGAGCAATTTCTATAACCAGTCCTTGCTGTTTTTTCTTGAGTAATTCTTGATATAAAACCGGATCTGTAAACCAAGCCACAGAAATCCAGATCATATATTTTGCAGCACGGATCTCCTCAATAATCTGATTCCTGATATTTTCAAATAGTATTTCTTGACTAATATCTTCAGTGTCAGGCATAGCTCCCGGTTTAATCTCCACTCCCCACAGCTCATAATCATCGTTTGGAGGATAGATCTCATATATCATTTTTTTAAGATAATCGGCGTGTTTCTTTAACTCAATCATCTTCTCTGGAACGATACAAATATGAATATACTCTTGGAAATGATTCCATAAGTTTCTGGTAAAAACATTAGTCTTTTCAAACCTTAATGAGCAAATATTCAACAATTCAAGCAGTCCATCTTTTTCAGGGTAATCTCCGGCACGCACTGAATCAATGAGTAGTTTTCTATATTCAATTTCTGTCAATTATAGTCTCTCCTCCCTTAATAATATTTCGCTCATCACTCAACAAGTAACATCTATCTCACAGCCACAACTCCCCGACATCTAACTCGGCAACTCAACATAGTGACATCTATCGTGGCAACTCAACTCTCACACTTTTTGAACAGATTTGCCCTTGGATAAGTTACCGAGAAGCGTTTTGTCTGTCCGATGCCAAATTGCCCGATTGCTCGAAAACCGCAGTATTACTGGGCTTTCACGCCTATTCTCCTTTAACCTTTGACATCAATACTACCGTCTCAACATGCGTTGTTCCGGGAAACATATCAATCACATGGACTGTGTTGTCCAAAAGTTCGTAATTGTCTAACAAAAGCTTCAAGTCTCTGATTTGCGTAGTATGGTCACAGCTCATATAAACTATTTCTTTTGGCTGGGCTTCTTTTATTCGGTCAATCAACTCCGGTACTAGTCCGCTTCTTGGCGGATCCACAATTATCGTGTCACACTTAGGGAGTTTTTTCTTTGCAAAGTCACTTGTGTCTTGTGCGATAAATTTTACATTTGTTATGCCATTTAGTTTTGCGTTGTTTCTTGCATTTATAACAGATGGTTCCCAAATTTCAACCCCGGTCACTTCGCTTGCGCCATCACATACATAAAGAGAGATTAGTCCTACCCCGGAATACAAGTCCAGCACTTTCCCCGGGTGATTTTTTCCTATAATTTCAAGTGCAGTTTTTGTGCCGAAGCGATTATTTTGAAAGAAGCCATCAATTTCCATTTCGTAATTTTTTCCTGCCACATTCATAACGGGTAAGATATTGGTTTTTTTATTTTTGTCTGTTACTCCTCTAAATTTTTCTCCGATATACTCACCGTCAGTTGCAAGAAAATCTCCATTGTCCGCGCGCCTTATTGTGACAAAGGTGCCCCCTTTTATATTTTTTGTCGCATCAAAATAAAGCTCCTCTCCATTTTCGCCTAGTAGTACATTCATGTCCGGAACATAAATTTCATTTGTGTTATTTTTGTAGAGTCCGAGCTTATTGCCTTTTTTGTGCATACGCAATTTGTTCACTCTGAAATCTTCGTTTGCGTATTCCACGATATTTATTTCACGATTTAAGAATTTTTTAAAGTTGTTTTTTACAATATTCTTCTTTAATTCAAAGCCAAAATCATATTTTAGAGCATACAAAGGATAGGCGCTGCCGAGCGGATTTTCGGAATTTGGGAAAATCCTTTTATCTGAATATTTCAAAAACTTACATACTTCGCCTTCGCAATATTTTTTCTTGTCTTTAGTTATTTTCACCATCACAACGTCTCCGGGTAGAGCGTTTTTTACAAATGTGACTTTTTCGTTTGCTTTTATTACTCCACGAGCGTCATTTGTTATATCTATTATTTCGCCTTCAAGCATTAAAAGTGTCCAAGCCTTTCTATTGTGCAAACCATGATATCGAGGTCGATAACCCTGAAGTCGTCCAGCACTTTTTCTGTCCAATTTGGCGTTCTTTCGTTGTTTTGAAATTTATTCATTGTATCGATTGCCGATTCAATTAGAAGGGTTCCATCTATATCCATGCTGCCATCTTCAATTTTTTCAAGCATCACACTCTTGTATGGAGTTTCATTGGGTTTAACCGAGCCGGAAAGTGGGTGAGTTAAAAGTTTGTAGCCTCCATGAACCAAATCTCTGACTTTGTGTAGGACGCTCATATAGCTCTTTTCGTCTTCTATAAAAACTATTTCAAATTTGTCCTTAAATCTATCTCTTACATATTTATTATTAGTAACTAATGTCTTCATAAGTCCTCCGCTAATTCCATTATTTTCTTTAGTCTGTGATTAATTCCGCTTTTTGAGATTCCATTGCCGTAGAGCTTTGCAAGCTCGCTTAATGTGGCGTCCGGGTTTGCCATTCTTAGAAGTGCAACATCATACAAAGTTTCATCAAGCACTTCAATTTTTCCGCTTTCCTTTAATTTTTCAATCGCTGCTATTTGTTTCACTCCGGCATTTATCGTCTTTGAAATGTTTGCCGTTTCACAATTAACACGCCTGTTGGTATCGTTTCGTGCAGATTTTATAACCATCTGATCTTCGAAATAAAGTGTTTCGTTTATCGCTCCAAGCATAGTTAGAATGTCTGAGATCTCTGCACCTTCTTTTACATACACGACAGACTGATTTTTTCTTTCAATCAGTTTTGCATCAATCTCCATGCTTTTTAAAACCTCTTGCAAAAAATTGGCTTCATCCTTGTTTGCCATTGAGATTTCAAAGTGGTAAGCCTTTTTGGGGTCCGTGATTGAGCCTGCTGACAAAAATGCTCCTTTTAAATATGATTTTCTAACTGATAGGTCTCCTTTTATTATAAATTCTCTAATGTCTGAATCAGAAATAAAATCCATCCCAACATAATTATAATTCTCATCCAGCTTTGGTGCAAAATAAAAGTCATCTAATCTTAAAGCTTTGCCTTTTTCAATTAAAAATTCATCGTTTTTTTGAAAATTTCCTTTGCACACATTTTTGTAAATATATCCCGTGGCAGACAAAAACCCAATCGCAAAAGCAGAAAAATCGTCCGACCTTTCAAAATCATAATCTTTAATATTTTTTTTAACTTTAGAAGTAAAATTCATTTTAGTTCCCTATAAATCATCATCGCATCCCTAATAATTTCGCGCTCCGAGCTGTATTTTACAAGTCTAATCGCCGCCTTATAGTATTTGAAGCCACACCAAACAAAACCCTCTTTGCGCTCCGGACTAATGTTAAAATTTAGCGGCTCCATTAAATACCAATAAACTGTTTTATCAGTTATTCTTCCATTGTTTCCTCTGTAAGAAAAGCTAACATCACCAACATAAAATAAAATTTCTCCATCTACATTGGTTTCTTCTTTAACCTCTCTAATTGCAGTCATTTCGTGAGTTTCACCTTCCTCAACATGACCTTTTGGGAGACAATAAGAGCCATCTTTCTTTTTTAAAAGTAAAACTTTGTTTTTATCAACCAAAATTCCCCCTGCACAGACTTCCATGTCCCCCTCCTATGTACTCCGCTTAAAAAAGCGGATTAAAATAACGAAAATAATCTAAAAAATAAGTTTGCGCTTATCCCTGCTGCAAAACCTCCAATCGTATGGCTAAGAATTGCTTTGCCAGTGAGTTCGCGAGCATTTAATCCATCCATCATTGCTATGTGTGTAGATAAATATCCACTCCAGCACATGCAAATTGCCGTGAAAACTGCAATATCATTTGCTGTTGCGAGTCCTCTTTCCACCAAACTTGGCACAAGACCCATTGCAGCTCCGGCACTACCAAGAGCAGTGATTGGAACGCTGATTGCTTCAGGATTTGTAAAACCAAATAGCGGCTTAATAATAAATGCAATTTTTTTGCCGAGCCACGGCAAAAATGCCACGCCTTCGTTTGCTGCACCTGTGTAGCCTTCCGGTCCCGGTCCATTTGTTAGCAACAAAACGAAACTGCAAATAATTACCACGCCGGGAATAATTTCCATTCCCATTTCAACGCCATTTTTGCCACCTTCAATGAGTGAATTTATAACTCTGCTTCCAACGCTTCCTTCGCGTACAAAACGCATTTTGCGATTTTCGATTTCTGCATAATTACTAACATTATCATCGGTACCATAATATTGCTTTGTGAAATGAAGCATAAGTCGCACACTCACAATTGAGCCAACAATTGCGCCTAAATTTCCAATTAGAGCTGCTTTAATTGCACCGTCCAATTTTAACCCCATCATTGTGGTGGTGATAATTAGCCCCATTCCAAATGAAGTGCCTATATTGGTTAGTGCCGGCAATTGATATCTCTTAAAATATGACAAAAAATTCTTGTCCTTTGCCATTGATAAAATCGCCGGATTGTCGGACAAATAGCAAGTAATAACTCCCAAACTTGCCGCACCCGGTAAATCATAGAGCGGTTTCATCAACTTCGACAAAAATCTATCAATAAGTGCAATAATACCAAACTCCGACAAAAGGCTGCTGAATGCACCAGCAAGCACTGCAATCGCCATTATATAAAAGCAAACGTCCATAATTAAGCGATAAGCACTGTTCATAAGAGTGTTTATCATATTTACGCCACCCATCACACTGCCAATTCCAATAAAAATTGCAAAGAAGACGACTAAAAAGATTATAACCTCTTTTCCAAGTGCAGGAACTAATTTAAAACCTTTTTGTTCCATAGTAACCTCCAAAAAAATATTACCTTATTTATTTTATCATACAAGCATTTATAAGTCTATAAAATAATGTTTTTATTTACTCTTATTTTGTTTATATGTAATTTCATATAGTAAAAGCACTCAGCAATAAAAATCAAATGGGGAAATTTGTTTAATAGTATTTTTATCTCAACTAATATAATCAAACATAATAAAGCACTTCAACTTTTAATTTTATCTCTCGCAAAAACAATCTCCTATGTAAAATCCTATTTTTCTTTGAATCCTTTAATTATTACTTAATAATTTTTAAAGTATCATACTATTCCCAAAAACACTTATAATCTTAAACAAATTATTACCCTGAAAATGATTTAATAAATACTCTTAAAATCATTTTTCAGCAAATTGACTCTTTTCTCTTGATAATATTATACATTGTTTAGATTTAAATTACAATTTTATCTTTTTTAAAAATTAGATTCTATTATTCGAAATAGTTGCAGATAAATTAATTATAATATTTAGTATTAAAACTATAATTGTAATTTTAAAATATTCATTTTATTAGTTTAACAAAATTCTTTCATTTTATTTTTTGTTATTTATTAATATGCGGTTTAAGTTTTTGTATTTAAAATTCTCTAATTGCTTGACATTTGATTTTAAAACTCTTATAATGAAAATAAAGAGATTAGACTACGTAAAAATATTAAATTTTGCAATAGAATTTCGAGGTAAGATATGAATAGAATAATTTTACATTGTGATATGAATAATGCTTATGCTTCAATTGAGGAAATTAAAAATCCGGAACTAAAAGAAAAAATTATGGTGGTTGGTGGTAGTGAGGAAGATCGCCACGGGATTGTACTTGCCAAAAATAAAAAGGCAAAGGCGCTTGGAATAAAAACCGGTGAAACTCTTTTTAATGCACGAATAAAAGCGCCCAATTTGGTTGTTGTGCCTCCTCATTTTGAAGATTATTTGCTTGTGAGTAAAAAGGCCAGAAATATTTATTATGATTTTACAAACAAAGTCGAGAGTTTTGGTATTGACGAGTGCTTTTTGGATATCACTGGTTCATCTCAATTTGGAAGCGATATAGAAATCGCACGAAAAATCCGCACAAGATTTAAAAACGAGCTCGGTATTACAATAAGCGTTGGCATAAGCGACAACAAAACTTTTGCAAAACTGGGTTCCGACCTTGCAAGCTACGATGAAACCATGTCGCTCTATTCAAAAGACATGAAAGAAAAAATTTGGCCACTTCCTGCATCAAATATTTGCGGCATTGGCAAAAAAACTGTTGAAAAGCTTAATCTGCTTTCGATTCATACGATTGGCGAGTTAGCTACTGCCAATCCTAAGATTCTCCAAAGAAAGTTGGGGATAAATGGCATTAAACTTTGGAATATGGCAAACGGTAAGGACAACAGCGAAGTGCTTGATTTTTATGACAGACCAGAAATAAAATCAGTTGGAAATGGTTCAACTTTTAAATCTGACTTAAAAAATAAAGACGATGTTGCGAAAATTCTTTTGGTGCTCGCCATCAAAGTGGCTGACCGTTTAAAAAAATTCGAAAAACTTGCAAATGGAATTGAAATCAACATTAAGACGACTGATTTTAGTTTGGAAACTTTTCAAAGAAAAATTCCATTCTCCACTTCAGCAAGTATTGAGCTTTACCGTGAGGCTCTAAGTTTGTTTTTAGAAAAGTATTCTTGGAATTACAGCGTACGTGCTCTCACTCTCCGAGCAATTTATGTTGTGGATGAGAAAGATTCTTCGCAAACTTCCCTCTTCTACGATTTTAAACGCCACGAAAAAGATGTAAAAGTGGATCGAGCCATGTATGAAATTAATCAAAAATACGAAAACAAGATCACTTTTGCGTCCACTCTTTTAGATAATAAACTTTCAAGAGATATTCACGATGTCATCACTTTACCAAGCGGGTTTTTGCGTACAGGAATTTAAGTTATTTTCGAACGACTTTTTTGTTGCAATAAATTAATTTATTTTAATAAAATTGAATAAAATGTCTATTTGTTGTATAATTAAATTAATTGTAACTGCTTATTATAAGGAGGATATATGAACAATCTGATTCGTGCTTGTAAAAATTGGATATTAAAATATTTTAAGCACACATATCCATACATTATTTTACTTTTGGTGTTATTCATACCAATATTTGTTTACATTCCATTACTTGGCGGCATAGGACTTGTAGTTCTAATCTATCTCATTTCTGTAGAAGTGAGAATGTACAATTTTGATGAAGAAAAACGAATTGAAGACGGTGCAAAAGAAGAAGGCGAGCTAAAAAGCGTTACAGAACATGCAATTTTTAACATGCCTTATCCAATGGTTATGCTCGATAAAAAAGGTGTTATCACTTGGCAAAACAGTGAATTTTCAAATGTAGTTGGTGAAATTTCAAGAACCGCAAGGATTTTTGATATTATTCCGGCTATAAATCTTTCCAATCTTGAAAAAGAAAATGAAGAATTTGAATTTAGTTACAAGGACAAAATGTACCAAGCTATCGTGGACAAAGTTATAAAACACAACGAAGTTTATAGATACATTCTATATTTTACAGATGTTACCGAGTTTTTAAATTTGAAAAAACTTTATGTAAGAGAAGGTTTGGTTGCAATTTATTTGTTTGTCGACAATTTGGACGAAGTGAAAGCCCAAGGTGACGAATCTTATCGTGCAAAAGTGCAATCCGTGATAGACACAGGCGTAACCAACTATTTTACCGACTACAACGGGATTACAAGAAAATATGAATCAGATAAATTTTTAATAGCAATTGATAGAGAAAATTACAACAAAATCAAAAATAAAAAATTCGACATTTTGGATAAAATCCGCGAAATCGAAGTGGGAAACACAATTCCAATCACTCTTTCCATAGGGTGTTCTGACATTGGAAAAACTCCACTTGAAAAATACACTAAGGCTAGAAGTGCAATAGATATAGCACTCGGTCGCGGTGGAGACCAAGCTGTGGTTGTAAGCGACAACGGCTATGATTATTATGGCGGCAAAACAAAAGCTGCGCAAAAGCGTACAAAAGTTAAAGCAAGGGTTATTGGATATGCTTTAAAAGAACTTATCAAAGATGCAGACAATATTTATATCTCCGGTCACAAAAATCCTGATATGGACGCAATCGGCAGTGCAGTCGGTATGATGGCTGCGGTTCAACTCATGGGTAAAAAGGCAGAGCTTATATTGGGCGATGACACCGGTGCAATTAACGGACTTCTCACAATGATGCAAGATGAATCTCCTGAGATTTATAATTCCATAATCACTCCGGAAGAAGCAGAAAAAAAATATAAGACGGGCGATCTATTAATTTTAACCGACCATCACAAGCCAAGCCTAAGTCCATCCATGGAACTTTCTGAAAGAGCTGACAACATTGTGGTTATTGACCACCACAGACGTGCAGATGAATTTATTCAAAACCCTGCACTCACGTATTTGGAACCACTTGCCTCCAGTGCGAGCGAACTCGTTTCTGAAATTTTACAATATATGATAGAAGATAAAAAATTATCACATTTTGAGTCAAGCGCACTCTTAGCCGGAATAATGCTGGATACCAAAAATTTTACTGTACAAACCGGCATTAGAACTTTTGAAGCAGCCGGAATGCTAACACGAATGGGAGCTGATACAGAAGAAGTTAAGCTCTTGTTTAGAGATGATTATGAAGATTTTATCACTAGGGCAAGTGCAACGGAAACCACAGAAATTTATAGAGAAAAATATGCCATAGCAAATGTAAAACACACTAACAATGCAATTGTGATTGCAGCACAAGTTGCAGATGATTTGTTGAAAATAGAAGGCGTAAAAGCAAGCTTTGTGCTAGCAGAAATAGATAGTATGGAGACTCATTTGAGTGCAAGAAGCATTGGCGATGTGAATGTACAGCTTATCGCAGAAGCCCTTGGTGGGGGCGGTCACCTTGCACAAGCCGGTGCCAGATTAAAGCTGGGAATTGTGTCTTCAGAGGAAGAACTAAAATCTGCAATAGATAATTACGAAAAGGAGAATTGATATGAAAGTTATTTTGCTTGAAGATGTTAAAAACGTTGGAAAAAAGGGAGAAATAAAAGAAGTAAAACCGGGCTACGCCAGAAATTCCTTAATACCAAAAAAATTGGCAATTGAAGCAAATGCTCAAAATTTGAAACAATGGGAAGAGGAAGAAGCTGCAAAAAAAGAACTTGACGAAAAAAACACCAAGCTCGCTGAACAAACGAAAAAAGATCTCGAAAAAGAGGTTATTAAAATGCAATTTAAAGGCGGCTCAACCGGCAAACTTTTCGGTTCCGTAACAAATATAGACATTGCACAAAAGCTCAAAGAGCAAAAAAACATTGAGCTCGACAAGAGAAAAATCGAACTAAAAAACACAATCAAACAAGCAGGAATATATAATGTTAAAGTAAAACTCTACGGCCCGGTAGAAGCAAATATTAAAATTGAAGTGGTGGTCTAATGGTTGAAGAATTAATTCTGCCAAACTCACTTGAGGCCGAGATTACACTACTTGCAAATATGCTATCCGACTCCGAAAGTGTGGATATTGTTTTAGAAACTATCCACCATTCGGAGGAATTTTATTATACGCAAAATCGCTTGATTTTTGAAGCAATGTTGAGTCTAAGTGAAAGAGGCTCCGGCATAAACAGAGTAAACCTAGTGGACCACCTCTCAACTTCCGGAATGCTTGAAAAAGCTGGTGGAGTTGAACATGTGTTGAAAATTTCTGACAGTTTTATTTCATCTTCAAATACAGAAGATCTCATTAAAGTTGTCCATGAAAAATATTTGTACAGAAAGCTCTATGAAGTTGCAAAAAAGGTCGAAGATGCTGCCCTAACAGCAAATGGTGATATAAAAGATGTACTTAGCGAGACCGAAGAGAGCATTTTGGACATTGGCGAAAATTCTTCAAGAGGCGAACCGGAAATTATTAAATCCATTTTGAAAAGTACTTCCGACGAACTTTTAAGCCGATACAAATTAAAAGGTGAAATTTCAGGAGTTACATCCGGATTTAAAGATCTCGATAATATGCTCTCCGGTTTTCAAAAATCCGACCTGATTTTGCTTGCGGCAAGACCTTCCATGGGTAAATCTGCAATCATGCTAAACTTTGCACTTGCAGCATCTAAAGCCGGCAAAAAAGTTGCAATCTTTTCGCTTGAAATGAGCAAAGAACAGCTAGGAATGAGAATTTATTCACAAGCAGCAAATGTAGATTTGTCTTCACTCCTAAAAGGCGACCTCTCTGCAGAAGATTGGCAAAGATTAAATGTAGCCACCAATTTGATGTCAAAAGATAAACTCTTTATTGACGACACATCCGGTGTCACCTTGATGGAACTGCGCTCCAAATTAAGACGTCTTGCTTTAAAGCATGATGGGGTGGATTTAGTTTTAATTGACTACTTGCAACTCATGGAAGTAGGCAGTAAATCGGAAAACCGGACGCAGGAGATCGGAAAAATATCAAGAGGACTAAAAGCTATCGCAAAAGATATGCAAATTCCTGTAATTGCTCTTTCCCAACTCTCTCGTGCACCGGAACTTAGAAGTGACCACAGGCCAATTTTGTCAGACCTTAGAGAATCCGGAGCAATCGAACAAGATGCAGACGTTGTAATGTTTTTGTATCGTGACGAATATTACAATAGAGATTCTGAACTAAAGGGCATCGGTGAAGTTATTATCGCAAAGCACAGAAACGGTGAGACCGGTACTGTAAAATTAGTTTACAGAGGCGAGCAAACCAAGTTTATGGATATGGATTTCAAAAATTTAAACGTTGGAGAAATTCCACCGGAAACAACGGGTAACATTCCGGAGTTTAACTAAAATATATTTAAAAGGATAAGTATGGACATTTTAAATCAATTAAGTAAAGAATTAAACATCAACATTAACAATCTAACAAAAACCGTTCAGCTCATGGACGAAGGCAATACAATTCCATTTATTGCGAGATACAGAAAAGAAGTAACCGGAAATTTGACCGATGAAGAGCTTAGAAAGCTTAACGAAAGGCTTACTTATCTACGCAGCATGGAAGAAAGAAAAGCAGATATAAGAAGACTTATAGATGAACAGGGAAAATTGACAGACGAACTTATAAAACAAATTGAAGAAGCTATAACTTTGACAGAACTTGAAGACATTTATCTGCCATATAAACCGAAAAAGAAAACTCGTGGCAGTATCGCAATTGCTCTTGGTCTCGAACCGCTTGCAAACATGATTTTCGACAAAGCTCATTCCTTAAATGAAGTAAAATCAAAAGCTGAAAAAATGGTTGACGGCGAAAACATTAAAACTGCTGACGAAGCGATTGAAAAGAGTTTGGATATTATTGCCGAAAAAGTTTCAGAGGACAAATTTGTTAGAAATATTGTGCGTTCCTCATTTTATAACGACGGAATTTTAAAATCCGAGAAAAAAAATGAAGATGAAGATTTAACATACAAAATTTATTACGACTTTTCACAAAGGGTTAGAGATTTAAAATCCTACTCAATTTTGGCGCTATTTAGAGGTGAAAAAGAAGATTTCTTAAAACTTAGCTTTACATTAAATGATGACTTCAATATTTTTAAAATCAAAAGAAAAATTGCAAGAGATCAATTTGAGACTTATGAACTTGTCGAAAAAGCTGTGAAAGACAGCTACAAGCGGCTTATCGTGCCTTCAATTGAAACAGAAGTTCGAAATGAATTAAAAGATAGAGCTGATGACGAATCAATTGAAGTGTTCAAAGGAAATCTTAAACCATATCTAATGCAGCCACCAATCAAAGACACTGCGATTATCGGACTTGACCCGGGATATCGTACCGGCTGCAAAGTGGCAGTAGTATCTGGTTTCGGCGAATATTTAGACAGCGGGGTAATTTATGTAACCGATGCAAAGAAAAATATCGAAGCTGCAAACGCATTAATTCTATCCTTTATTAAAAAATACAATGTTGGACTAATTGCAATCGGCAATGGAACTGCTTCCAGAGAGACTGAACAATTTATTGCCGGTTTAATAGAAAAAGTGGACCGTCCGGTTTTTTATGCAATCGTAAATGAGGCGGGCGCCAGCATCTACTCCGCTTCAAAGCTAGCAATTCAAGAATTCCCTGACCTTGACGTCACAATTAGAGGTGCAATTTCTATTGCCAGAAGAATTCAAGACCCACTTGCCGAGCTTGTAAAAATTTCTCCCGAATCAATAGGCGTCGGTCAATACCAACATGATGTAAATCAAAAAAAACTTAAAGAATCCCTTGAAGAAGTTGTAGAAAGCTGTGTAAATACTGTTGGCGTAAATATAAATACTGCAAGTGCCGCACTTTTAAATTATGTTTCAGGAATTACAAAAACCACAGCAAAAAACATCGTGGACTATAAGGAAGCAAATGGTCCATTTAAAAATAGGCAAGAAATTTTAAAAGTTAAGGGCATTGGACCAAAAGCATTTGAACAATGTGCCGGTTTCTTAAGAATTCCGGAAAGCGATGAAATTTTGGATAATACTGAAGTTCACCCGGAAAGCTACGCAATCGCAAAAAAAATCATCAAGCATGATTTAAATAATATCGACGTAAAAGTGCTTGCCAATGAATTAAACGTCGGCGAACCAACGCTCGTGGATATTATTGAGCAACTTAAAAAACCCGGTCGTGACCCGAGAGAATCCATGCCAAAGCCAATTCTAAGGCAAGACGTGCTTTCAATTGAAGACCTCTCAGAAGGCATGGTGCTAAAAGGCACTGTTAGAAACGTGGTTGACTTTGGTGCATTCATCGACATAGGTGTAAAAGAAGACGGACTTTGCCACATCTCAAACATGAGCAACAAATTCATAAAAAATCCGCGCGAAGTTTGCAAAGTTGGCGACACTGTCGAAGTGAAAATTCTAGACGTGGACAAAAAAAGAGGACAAATCGCCCTCTCAATGATAATATAAAATGATTATATAATATGTAAAACTCCACTTTTGTGGAGCTTTTTTATTTGCAATTTATTTCTTAGAATGATAATATATTTTGCTTTCGATTTTTTCACCAGATAAAATATTCGTTTTACAAAAATCTAATAAAATATTTCCAACTTTTCTATTTTTTCTCCTAACATATGTCAATTTTTCTATAAATATGATACTTGAAGAAAATCTTAAAAAAATAGAAGCTATATAAATAGCTTCTATCAAAGAAAATTTTACATTCCCTTATATGGTTTTACATATGAACCATCTGTATAATTCTTATTTGACCAACCATTAGTCGTTAAAACTGATCTCCAAATTCTGGTATTTGAATTTTCAGCTTGCGTATAACTAATAGTGTTTGTTGCTGCTAAAATATCATAATAATATGAGCTATTCTTATTCACGTCTGTGAATTTGTTCATAATTGAGCCATATTTATTTATGAAATCTTTGTCCACGCCATAACCCATTGAGCGATTCAAAATTTGAGTTGTTTGACCTCTGGTAATAGGATCTACCGGATTGAATTTTTCCATTCCAATCCAACCATATTCATAAGCTGTTTGAATATATGGAACACTCCAGTAGTGTTTTTCGATTCCGAAAATATTGCCTTTTCTAGGTGAGAATTTGCCCAATCTTGCAGCGATAACAATCAATTGTTCTTTTGAAACTGTGTCGTTTGGTCTGAAGTTGCCATCCGGATCACCAACCATTAATCCATAGCTTGCAACGTGGTCAATAGCTTTCTTATACCATCTTCCTTCTTCAACGTCTTTGAAGTTGTTGTGCGTATAAGTTGCAGTCTTGCCTGATTGGTCTAAAAGATTTGAAAGGATTTGAGCCATTTCTGCTCTTGTCATTGAGCCTTCCGGATTAAACATATTAGAAGTGTTTCCTTGCATATAGCCTCTTCTAATATAAACTTTTGTGCCTTCTTCTTTAGCTTTTTTGATTGCAGCTTCTAAATCTTTAATTGCACTTGCAATTGATGCTCTACCTTTAATAGCCTTGCTTCCATTGTTTGCAGCGTTAATAAGTTCTGCCTTGTACGGTGCCCAAGCGCTGTCTTTTCTTGAATAAGCAAGTTCTTCAGCTTCGTCAATAAGTTGCTTTAATTCTTTAATTCTGCTATCTTTACGATCGTAATCATAACGATATCCATAGAAATCATAATATCCGTCATAATCGCTATAGTTTGGGTAAGATAGGTTTAGATATTTTTCTGCACATAGATATGGTGGATATAAGGCTTTAGCTGCTGCTCTTATTTCGTCTACCATGTCTTCTACATAATAGCTAAGTGAGCGACCATTCCAATAACCATAATATTTGTTTCCATAGTATGGGTCCCAATATCTATTATCCGGGTTCCAATAACGATAGTCATAATCACTTAAATCGTATTTTGGATAAACTCCGAAATGACGTCTATATTCGTTGTAGGTGTAACCTTTACCGTACTTGTAATATAAACCATATTCGAAATAATCATAATATTCATCGTCATAGCCATAATATTCATTTGGATAATAATTGAATTCTTTGTAGAATTCATTATAAGTGTATGGAATGCCGTTTACATAATAGTAACCATCATCGTAATAATAGTCCCCGTAGTAATATCTGTCATTGTAATATCCGTTGTAATAATATCCTTTTTCAAACTCATCAGCAATATTTTTCAATCTATCCAATGCATTTTCATAAGAATTAATCATCGTCTTAGATAAAGCGTCAAATCCCGGACATGCTTGCAAATCTTCTGCATTTTTAATTGTAATTCTAACTGCACGAGGAACTCTTGAGCTATATCCCGGGTCAGGTGTAGGAATAGTTTCTTTTTCTACTTTTACACTAATTGTGACATCAGCATTCGGCATTTTAAAACTGTATTTTTCAGTCTTTACAGTTTCTGTCGTTTTTTTACCGTCAACAGTATACTCATAAGTTGAGCTTACAAATTTGTATCCATCTTTTGTAGTTACTGTAACTTGGACTTCATCTCCAACATTCACCTTATCATTGTCGGTTTGGTTTGTTTTTACAGTTGCATATATGTTTTTGATAACGGTGACTTTGTGTGTTGTTGGTTGCGGTTCTTTTGTTCCAATTACAATTTGACCTTCAAATTTAGTTGTTGCAGCTTTTATATCACTAAGTGCTTTTTTTACTTCTTCTAGAGTTTTTTCATCGCCTAAAAAAGTTTTTGCAGTTGTTATAGCTGTTTTATATGCTTCAATATTTTCTTTAGAAGCAACTTTTTTCCCTTTTTCAATTTTTTTTGGTTCAGTTACTTCACTTTCTTGAACTTCAGCAAGTTTTGCTTCAGCTGCAGCAACTGCAGCTTTTAATTCAGTTTTGTCAACAACTTTTGTTCCAATTTGTGTTTCATATTTTTGTTTAAACAAGTCTGATGCGGCAGTTAATTTAGAAATAGCATCATTTAATTCTTGCAATGTTGGGGCAGGGTCTTTTGCATCACGCACACGAACTGCCTCATCAATAGCTGCGCCGATTGCAGCAATATCTTCTTCAGTAACAAAATGTTCGCCTTTATCAGTTGATTCAGCTGTAGATTTTGGATATTTATCCTTAAGAGCAGAAGCTTCATCAATTAAAGCTATTAAATTTTGTCTAGCGGTTTCAACATCATCTTCTGCATGAATAGAATATGTAGGAATAAATCCTATAATCATTACCAATGCTATTAAGATACTTATAAGTCTTTTCATATATTTTCCTCCTTCATATGAATTGGCTGAATTGTTATTCTTATTACTATATTACCCAACTATGCCAACTTTAATCAAAAATTGCATGATTTGTAAAACACTTGTAATAATAGATGAAGCCATTTTCAAAAATGGGTATAACAATTCAATGTGCTTTTATTATATCATACTTTACTCCAAATTGAAATTTTATAAATAATACTATAGATTTATTGAACTCATTGACAAATAAATTCATTATGTTATAATTTTATTGGTACTTATGGAGGTGTTTAAATGAAAGAAAAAAAGTTTACTGCAAAAAAAATTGCACTCATTGCACTTATGGCAGGACTTGTTTTTGTGGGCTCACTCATTTCGTTCTACATTCCGGTTGGGATTGGAACTCCAACTAGAATTCATTTGGGCAACGCTTTTTGTTTGTTGTCCGGTATTATTTTAGGACCGCTTTGGGGTGGGTTTTCAGCAGGACTTGGCAGTGTGTTTTTGGATTTAACTAATCCTCTGTACATTGCTGGTGCGCCAATTACTTTTATTTTTAAATTTTTAATGGGCGCGATGTGCGGTGTTGTTGCTAAAAACGACGGAAAAATAGGTTTAAGCAATAAGAAAAATCTTATTGGTGGAATCCTTGGACAACTAACTTATATTGTTCTATATTTAGGAAAAACATTATTGTCATTAAATATTTTATTCGGCGTTCCGAAAGAAGGCGCATGGACAGTCGTAGGAACAAAAGCCGTTGCAAGTTTAGTTAACGCTGTGTTTGCAGTTGCAATTTCATACGCACTCATGATAGTTATAAACAAGAGCTCATATTTAAGACGTCAAGTTGATGACGTAAATAATATTGCCAGATAAGATTTCATTTGAATTTCATTTGAATTACATTTGTGTTACTTTTAACAAATGTATATAATTATTTGGTAGAATATTACTAGAGGAGGTAGTTATGAGAAATAAATTTTTAGCCGGTTTACTTGTCGTTTCCGTTTTGATTAACTCAATTGTATTTTCTGTAAGCGCTAAGCCGAATTATTTTTCCAAAAACGAAATGAAATTGGATATTGATAATAAAGAGCATACTTTCACAACTGTTATGTACAAAAGTGAAAATTATGTGAAGCTTCGCGATTTGCTGTTTGTTTTAATGGATTACACGGATTTTAGTGTGAAATTTAATAAAGAAAATAGCAAAATTATTATAACTACCGGAAAATATGAACCACTTGGCGATGAGTTAAATAGCGACTTAAATTTCAATGACACCGTTATCGGCAACGAAGCAGTGTCTGTAAATGACCGAGATTATTTGCTTTCAAAAATCAATGTTGCCGGATACAATTATTTTAGACTTCGTGATTTGGCAGAAGCTTTAGGGCTTGATACATCATGGAACAAAGAAACAAGAATTGTAGGTTTAGTAAAAAAAGGAGTATTGATGGACGGAAAAATTAATTTTAGAGAAGTTAAATCAGAAGAAACCAAAAATCAAACCATTCTTTTAATAAAAGATGCGGGAGACGGAAAAATCGCTATCACCTATTCAGTTAAAGTAAATACAGGCGGATATAGTTTGAGTACAGATAAAGTAGAACGAAATGGTAATAGAATTATTATTACCCCAAAAATACAAGCTCCGCCGGCTGGACAAATGGTGACTCAAGTAATAAGCTATCCTTCAACTACAATTATTCTTGACGAAAAAGAATTACCGGAAGGATATGTAGTAGAAATTGAGGGACAAGATGCAGTCCAACTTTCCGATCGATAGTAAATCGAGAATGTGTAGAAATTGAATTTTCTGCACATTCTTTTTTGTTTTTAAAGATGCGAAATACATAAAATTTACCAGATAACAATAAAAATTAACGAGCTACGCCGTAGCAGCCGCAAATTTTTCTCTATATAGAATAAAGTTAAATTTGGGCAAATTATTATTTTGACGTGATTAAAAATTGGTTTAAAATATCATCACGATTATCGTTACTATAGCAATTGCATTTAAGAGAATTATATCGCTGCAATTTTGACATTTTTAACTGCCAATCCACTATTTTGGATTTAGAGTTCTAAACAAAAAGCTCTCTTCTTTCTGTGGATCTAAGAATAGAAGCTCTGAGTCATTTAAAAATATAAAATCTATAATTTATCAATCGCCTTATAAAGCAAAACGGTAAAAACGAAAGACTTCCTACTCAAATTACAAATAGTATTCACTACAGATAAGGTGAAAGAATTAATATCAAATTAATATCAAATTAATATCAAATTGATTTTAAATTTAATTTCTGTAATATAAAATTAAAAATGATGACCTCGACCGCTATTCAAAGGAAGGCAATAAAAATTCAGTGAGGCCAAACATAAAACGTACACAAAAATTGACTAACGCAAGATATCTCATAAAGCATAAGAACTTTTAAAACATTTACATGCATTATCCGCTAAATTTCAGTTGAAATATCTCTAATCCAAAAAATTGAATAAAAAATAAATGAGCAAAGTATTTACAAACGAAAACCCTTGCCTAATAATATTGCAATAACGCTCCCAAATTGGTGAACGACAACAAGATTTTTATTGCCTTAATATCTGTGATTATTAATGTTTGGATTTCTATTACCTCTTCCTAATTTCCTAAAATTATAAAACATTTATTAAAAGACAGATGATATAAATCATCTGTCTTTTAATAAATGTTTTACATTTTTAATGTCCGATTCGCTCTCTTTAATTTCTTTTGTAAAAACTCTCAAAATCGTTAGATTATATTCTTTATAAGCATTAATCGTATATTTTCCTTTATGCTTTTCAATTGAGACAATTTCGTCATAACCATCTTCATCATAATCGTAGAGCATAAAATCGACCATCGGAGTTGCAAGGCGCGAGCATCTAAATTTCGGTACGAGTTCTACTCCTTCCACCTTATATATAAACACGCGCTTAAACATTTTTCTATGGTGCGGTGCAATATTATAAACACCAAAGGCTATATCCAGTGTTTTATTTTCATTGTTGATATGTCCCCAATCAGTTTTCCAAATGTTTAGCGTCATTTTATCTTTAAAGTAATGAGTTTTTTGTTCGTCGCCGTTTTTAATGGTGACTTTATTGTAGTACTTTTGATATTTTCTTTTCGTTAGTTTTAAAGTAAAATCGCCATTTATTTTGTCGTTTAGAAAAAAAACTTCACTGACATTCCTCGAAAAATATATAATGAGTACAATCGCTATAAAAATTGTGGCGATTTTTATTTTTTTCTTCAATTGCTAATTTCTCTGGTCAAATAATTCAATAAAGAACGGATTTACCTGTTCAACTTCTTCCCCGGTTTCTAAATTAAAGCCATTACATTTATCGGAAAATTCTTCGTCAGTCATTCTTTCAGGAGATAAGAATTCGTAGTAGTTCATCATAGAACCGCTGCCGATGTAGTATTTGCCATTTAACCTAAACACAACATCGATTATCGAAAATCTTCCCGAGCCCACTTCGAGATAATGTCCTTCCGGCTCTTCCACAACATTATTTCCAACTCTTTGAATATCCGCTATATTTGTGGTGTCTCTATCAGATGGTGCAACATAATCCTCGCCATCTTTTGCTTCATTAAATCCAATGAAAATGTTTTCCATTTCGCCGCCGATATAGTCTAATCTTTCGTTGTCTTCTTTGGAAACAGTTTCTTTTGTTAGTTCATCCATGCTAACCTTTATCAAAAATTCCAGCATATCTTTATATTGTTCCAAAATATTCCTGTGGTCGTCATCTAACAAATTGTATTTGTCGGCATTTGCAAGAGTAAAATCCACAATCCAGTTTAGACGATTGTAAAGTTCCACATTCGGTTCAACATAGTGCGTTGGCATTTCGCCATCAAATCCGCCCATTTCTGCACCAAATTGTTTTGAATATAAAATCGTATCGTGCTTTAATTGTGCCCAAGATGCAAGGCTTGAATTTAGGTTTTTAAGTTGCCATTTTTCTTTTTGCATAAACAGCGGATAGCTATCGTCATAAATTTCGTTATTAGCTTTTAACATCCATAGCCAGGCACGATACACATTTTCTTTCTCACTCTTTTCATCCAGTTTTGCCAGCTTTTTAGTTTCTTCGTATTTTTCTTCAAATTTATCCCAACGTTTATTCTTTTCATTTGATTTAACCATTTTATCAGCAAGCTCGTTTCCCATCACGCCCATAAGGTCAACGCCTGAAGCTACCGGTCTTTCACTACTATCCCTGTCATCGATCACATTTTGAAGCCAAATATTATCAATCACGGCTCTTTGTGGGATAAATGCAAAAATTGTACCCGCCTTTTTATTTATAAGTGGAGTAGGAAGAGCCGCAATCTTCTCGGCAATGCTTTCAACGGTTTTGTCATCGCGTATTGTGTCAATATCCAGATTGTCCACCACTTCGCCGAGCATTTCATACATAGTAAGAGGTGAATTGTCTTCGGCCTTGTCCACCAAAAAGCTGATTGGTGCATAAAAATCAATATAATCTCTGTAAAGCTCTTCGTCACTATAAAGTGCTCTTGTAAGAAGCAATGAGCTTAAAATCTGAGCTTTATTCAAAGTTTTATCTGCATCTCTTAATGTATACGCATCTTGCGAGAATAACATATTCACTCTAAAATATTTCTTTAACTCTTCGGATTTCGTATAATTTCCGCGAGGTTTAAATTGCGAATAGTCAATCACTTTGCCCGTGATAACAGATTGTGCAGGTTGTTCGGATTCGATATTTGCCATTTCCATTTGCATCATTGTTTGTAGTTCTTCCGGAAAATCTTTCACTGCTTCGCCGAAAAGTTTCTTGGCAATAGCAAACAATGTTAAATTTGCTTGTTGAGTCACTTTAAAATCTTCGTCCGAAGCATTGTAGTCTTCCAAAAGTTTGTCATACATTTTGTTTGTCACGCTCATAAGTTTTTCAGACAGATAATTTTTCTCAATTTGTTCAAGTATACCAAGATAAATTATGTGATATAAATGCATGACGCTGTCGGTAGTGACAAAAGAGCTTTGGTAAGTGTATTGATTTGTTTCATAAATGGCAAACGGCTGATTCATTACAGAATAATTCACTACAAAACCGTCTTTTAAAAGTGCATCTTGTGCTTTTTCACTGTAAACAAATTTTACATCATCCGCACCGTCAACATTTTTTAGTCCTTTCATGATTTCGTATGGAGGCACATTTGCCTTAACATCACTCTCTTTGTATTCCGGATAAATCAGACTTTCGTCAATGTCAGTGTCAAAGTCCACCAGTTTTACCTTCTCCACATGTTTTTCTTCGTCTTTCTCGATTTTTATTGTATCTTTTTTTTCTTCCGTTTTTATTTCTTCCTCTTCCCTATTTTCTGTCCGTGGCACCTTTGCGCACGCACTAAAAAGCATAGCACAAACAAGCAGAAATGCTAATATTTTTTTCATATCCTCTCCTAACTTATTTTCTTTTTGCATCTAATAATAACTGCATCGCCATCGCCAAGCGGAGTTTTCTTATAACTGCCATAAGCTTCAACTTCACTAAATCCAAGACACACAAGAGTTTCAATCAAATTTATTTGATTTAGAGGCAAAAGCAGCACTTCATTTATCATATGTTTATCTTTGTACGCTACAGTTGTTCTAAATCCAATCTTGTCATCGCGCCTGTAATAATCTCTGGTGAATTTCAGATCTTCTCCCTTAATTTCCGGCAAACTACCTAAGTATTGCCCATTAGTAGCGTCATCTTTCCAAAATTTATCGTAGTTAATAATTTGAAGCACAAACACTCCCTTGTTTTTTAGTTTGCTATAAACTTTTTCAAAAAATGTAATCACGTCTTTTTTTTCTTGCAAATGGCTGAGTGTATTTCCTACCGCGTAAATGAGGTCATAGTTGCCCTTTAGTTCGTCAATTTTAAGCATATCGAGTTTTTCAGCGTCAATTCCGTTTGCGATTGAGCGCTCCACCATTTCTTCTTCTACATCCACTCCAACTACATTGTATCCGTTTTTAATCAGCTCTTTTGCATCGTTTCCGTTGCTGCAACCCACATCAAGCACGTCAATTCCGCCTGACTTTTTGCCTGATTCAAGTAAAAAATTTATCTTGTTTTCGTTTACCGGAAACAATTTATCATAAATACCTGCAATTTCTTTATAAAAATTCATAATGTCCTCCTATTTATCCAAGTTTTCAACATAAACCCGCGAATCTTTTCCGCCAACTGCCAAAAACTTTCCATCATCTGTAACTAGAATTGGTCTTTTAATTAACTTTCCATCGCTTGCTAAAAGCTCAAACTTTTCCCCGTCACTCATATCCTCAAGCTTATCTTTTAGTTTCATTTCTTTATAGAGCACTCCTGAAGTATTAAAAAATCTTTTAATGTCCAATCCTGATTCCTTCACCCATTTTTTAAGCTCACGGGCTTCCGGAACCTCCTCTGTTATCTCACGAAAAGTGTATGTAACATTTCTCTCATTAAGCATTTTTTCTACATTTTTGCATGTGCTGCATTTGTAATAACCAATCAAAATCATTTTACTCACTCCTTTTTAATTATATACAATTCCTAACCTATTTATACCCATATTAACTCGCTCGGACTCATTATTATTCTAAGTTATCTAATACTTACGCATAAAAAAGACACTTAAAATATCAAGTGTCTTTAAAAATTACATTTCTTTAATTAGCTCTACAACAGCATCTTTAAGCGGTTTTTCATTAAATGTAACAGCACCTGTACCGCCGAAAATATCAACCGCGATCTTGAAGAAATTCAAAATCAAATTGTTTCCACATATCTTATAAAATTCTGTTGTGCCCGGCACAAAAATTACATTCACCTCATCAAGACCGGTTTTTGTGGCCAAAGTGTCTGTCACATCTTTGAGGCTTAATTGTTTCATTGGATCTATCATAGCTTGCATAACGCCCAAATCTTCCATCATCCACATATTATTGTTCCAGAAACGTTTTTCCTTTTTGCTACCACCGTTTAAAAGCTCTCTGTTTGAAATTGCAGACAAAACTCTTCTAACACCTTGCTCATCAAATTCTTCGTCATAAATCATCATCATTTCAGGCCTTTCAGCAACTGAAATAATATACGGCTCTGCAACTTTTTCCTTTTCTGCAACGCTTGACCAGTAAAAGATCATCATTTCCACAACTTCTGCATTAATATTAATCTTCATCTTAATCCTCAACCCTTCTTACTTCTCTATCTGAAATTTTAATCAAACCTTTTTTTAATAGCTTCCCGCATGCTCGCTTAAAAGCTTGCTTTGAAAGCCCCGTTGTCTCCATAATTTCGTCCGGAGCAGATTTGTCGCCAACTGCCAGCTTACCATTCTTCATGAGTGCTTCCATAATAGCTAAAGAATCTTTGTCCACTTGAATGTGAGCTCTTTCTCTCTTGGTGAGACAAAGCTTTCCGTCCGGCAGCACATATTTTATTCTAAACTTTTCCACATCGCCCGGTTCGAATGCTCGATTCATTTCATACGGCTCCATTCTGCCATCAATGTCCGAATCTACCACAGCGAAAACTCCAAGACCCGGTCTAACACTATAAATAATAGCGTTCACATCATCATTTTCCTTGTAGTTGTGTTTATTTGAAACGTGTTCGCTGATTCTCATAGATGCACAAAGTCTATCTTTTCTGTCACGCAAAACTTTCACGACAACTTTATCGCCCGGCTTCACTCTGCCCGTGGTTTCTGCAAACGGCATAAATAAATCATCATCGGTAAAAGTATCCAAAAAGAAACCAACCGCAGTTTTTGCCTTCACTCTTAAGCACATAACCTTACCTTCTTCAACTTTGTAATCGTCCAAAATTGCAAGATTCTTTTTCTTATCCACAACGGATATGTCCACCTCTTCACCAATTTTTAAATTAGTTGGAAAACCACCTCTTAAAATTAAATATGTTTTGAAATTTTCTTCCACAAACATTCCTTCATTTGTAAATCGACTTACTTTTGCCATATTGCCCCCTCATAAACATTATAACAAATAGAAACAAAAATTGAAAGATCGAAAAGCTTATTATAAAAAGAAAAAGCCGCATTTTATGCGGCTCAGAGGAATATAATCCAAAAAATTATTTATTTAACATCTTGTTATAAATTTTACTGTCGTGGAATGTTCCGGTAAATAAGTTTGCGTTTTTACCAATTGCATAAACAGGAACTTGAATTGCTGTATGGGCGTTTGTACTATAATTCAACCCGCTCTTATTAGCAATTAACTTTGTAATTGTGATAGAAATTGGATTATATCCGCCGTATTTTAAAGTATATTCATCATCTTTTTCCACTTTGTCTCCGTCATTATAACTTTTAATTGAATTTTTAATCATGTTTATTTCACGTTCGTTTAAAACAAAAATATCATCTTTTTCACCTTCAAATTTTAAACCGGTGTTTTGTGTGATAATTTTTTTAACTTGTTCAAATGTAACCTTTTCTCCAAGAGCTTTAATCTTATTGTCGAATTCTACTTGACTTATCTTTTGTGATCTTAAAATATCTAAATGCGTGTCATAATTGGTGAGATAATAACCAAGGCTCATGCCGCCTGTTTCGTGGTCAGCAGTAACCAAAATCAAAGTTTCTTCCGGATGTTTTTCATAGAATTTGTAAGCTTCTGCGACAGCTGCTTCCAAACCGAGCACATCTCCATAAGCTGCTCTTGCATCATTTGCGTGGCAAGCCCAGTCAACTTTTCCGCCTTCGGCCATCATAAAAAATCCCTTATCATTGTCCATAACTTCGATTCCTTTTTTAACCATATCTGCAAGTGTCATATCGCCTTTCTTTTGGTCTACAGTATATGGCATTGCCCCATCGTCTTGAATCCTTTCAGAAACAGCATAAACTTTTTCACCCTTCTTTATATTCTCAAAATCTTTTTTGGTTTCGGTTATCTTATATCCTTTTGATTTTAAAATTTCATATAAATCTTTGCTCTTTCCATCTTTTCCTTTTCTGTCCAAAAGTGTACCGCCGGCAAAATAATCAAAACCGGAATCTGCCATTTGTTCGCCAATCTTGTAGTATTCTTTTCTAGAATCCACACTTGCATAAAAAGCAGCCGGAGTTGCATGATTCAAAGTAACAGTTGATAAAATGCCAACCTTTGCACCCGCATCATGATACATATCTGCAATTGTTCTAAAACTCTTCATAAGGTCAGTGTCTTTACAAATAACACCACTGTAAATCTTGTTACCGGTTGACATAGCAGAAGCTGTTGAAGCTGAATCCGGAATCAAACTTGTGTGGTCGTGAGTGTTTACAATTCCTGTATAAGGAAACTTTGAAAAATTGAGTTCTCTAATTGCAGTTTCCCCTTTCTTTTCATTACCTCCGTCCATTATTTGAGCCAAATTTATTTGAGCATAACCCATACCGTCGCCAATAAATAAGAAAATGTACTTAACCGGCAAACTTGTTTCTTCCTTAGCAAAACTTGTTGGTGCAACGAATGCTAAAATCATAAATATAGTAAGCACCAAACTGAACTTTTTAAAAACTTTATTCATACTTACCTCCTTAGAATATGCTTTTATTATAAAATTTGAATGTAAAATGATAAACGCTTTAAGGTTAAGGAGATGTAAAAAGAGTTCAATTATATAATACAATTTAGGAATTTTAAAAAGTTTTTAAAAAAACTAAAACTCATGTTAATAGATTATTTTTTTCTTATTTAAAATTTGATTCATAATTATTTTGGCAATCATTACCTTAAAATTTAATATTCGTCCATTTACCCACAAAATTTTCATTTCTCACGCTTGGATGTACACTTGCTTCAAATTCATTTTAGTAATGCTAGCTTTTATAAAATTATAAAATGAATAACTTATCCTTATAAATCTATCCCCATACATGCACTATACGCTCTTTTTTCGTTTTGTTTTTTTAACCTTAACAATTTTCATGCAATATGCTAGATAGTGTATAAAGTATTATAAAATTCAAAATAATAAGCCCTATATGAGTTTTCTCATATAGAGCTTTAAATATCAAAAATAATATCTATTTCCCGTCATATAAATGACAAGCCACATAGTGTTCTGTTTTTACTTCACGTAAAACCGGAGCTTCTTTTTTACAGATGTCCATAACTTGTGGGCAACGTCCGGCAAATTTACATCCCGGCGGCACATTGATTGGAGAAGGAACTTCCCCTTCGATGTGAATTCTTTCACTCTTTCTTCCAACTTCCGGATCCGGAACAGGAATAGCCGACATCAAGGCTTTTGTGTATGGGTGCAAACTGTCCTCGTAAATCATATCAGCTTGTGCAAGCTCTGCAACGCTTCCAAGGTACATAACCGCAATTCTGTCAGAGATATGTTTAACCATTGATAAGTCATGAGAGATGAACATATATGTTAGCCCCATATCCTTTTGGAGTTTGTTTAGTAAATTTACAACTTGTGCTTGAATTGAAACGTCAAGAGCAGAGATTGGTTCGTCACAAACTACAAATTCCGGTTCAACTGCCAGGCATCTAGCGATACCGACACGTTGTCTTTGTCCCCCGGAGAGTTCGTGTGGGAAACGAGCACCGTGTTCTTTATTTAGTCCTACGATATTTAGTAGTCTATCAATTTTAGCTTGTCTTTCTTCAGTAGACATTTTGAAGTGTACATCCATTCCTTCTGCAATTATATCTCCAATTGTCATTCTTGGGTCAAGAGAAGCATATGGGTCTTGGAAAATATATTGTGCTTTTTTCTTGAAGTCGTGTCTTTCTTTTTTGTCCATTTGGTGTATATCTACGCCTTCATATAGCACGGAACCTTTCGTTGCGTTATACATTCCAAGTACGGTACGTCCGCATGTAGTTTTTCCGCAACCTGACTCACCCACAACACCAAATGTTTCCCCTTTATAGATGTTGAAGCTTACGTCATCGACCGCTTTTAGCACTACGTGGCGACCAACGTTAAAATATTTGCTTAAATTTTTAACTTCAATTAATACTTTATTATTCTTTTTGTCCATTAATAGCCACCTTCTCTCATATTTTGCCAGTCAATTTCGCCGGCATATTCGTGTTCGAGCCAGCACCATGAGTTGTGTGTTTCAGAATGCTTGGTTAGTGGTGGTGGAAGTTGTTTACAGATTTCCATTGCTCTTGAACAACGCGGTGCAAACGGGCATCCGTTTAGTGGCAATAGAAGATCCGGCGGGGTTCCACCAAGTGCACGCAGTTCTTCTTCTCTTTCGTGAATTTTCGGTACGGAGTTTAGAAGAGCCCACGTATATGGGTGACGAGATTCATAGAATATTTCGTCTGTCGTACCCTCTTCAATAATACTTCCAGCATACATAACTTGAATTCTATCTGCAAAGTTTGCAACGACTCCGAGGTCGTGTGTAACAAGTATAACTGCTGTGTGCATTTGTTCTTTCAAGTCCATAATTAAGTCGAGAATTTGAGCTTGAATTGTTACGTCGAGAGCAGTGGTCGGCTCGTCTGCAATTAAGAGTTCCGGTGAGCAGGATATAGCCATTGCAATCATAACTCTTTGTCTCATACCCCCAGATAATTCGTGTGGGTAACTTTTTAATCTTTTTTCAGGTTCAGGAATTTGAACCATTTCAAGTAATCTAATTGCTTCTTTCTTAGCGTCCGCTTTTGAAAGATGTCTATGAATTTTTAAAGCTTCAGTGATTTGGAATCCAATTGTTAAAACTGGATTCAAACTTGTCATAGGGTCTTGGAAAATCATAGCGATTTCTCCGCCTCTTAATTCTGTTAGTCGCTTGCCTTTCATGTCCATAACGTTTTCACCGTTATACATAATCACTGACTCTTTTTTGATTTCTGATGAGTCTTTTGGAAGAATTCTCATTAATGCTTTCGCAGTAACTGATTTTCCGCATCCAGATTCTCCAACAAATGCTAGTGTTTCCCCTCTATTTAGATGGAAGTTAAGCTTTCTTACTGCCTTTACTTCTCCGGCGTAGGTGTGGAAAGAAACGCTTAAATTTTGAACATCTAGCAATACATCGTCTTTTTTTGTATTATTTTCCATCGTTGTACCTACTTTCTAAGTTTAGGATCAAGTGCGTCACGAAGACCATCGCCTAATAGAGTGAATGATAACATTGTGAGTGCAATTACAAGTGTTGGGAAGAACAATTGGTATGGGAAGAACAATAATTGTGTTTGTGCTTCAGATGACATAATGCCCCAAGATACATCAGGTGGTTGAAGTCCAATACCCATGTAGGATAGGAATGCTTCAGAGAATATGAAACCCGGAATATCAAATGTTAGTCCGACAATAACGATTGCAAGTACATTTGGAATAATGTGTCTTGTTATAATTTTCCATGTCGGCACGCCAAGAGTTCTCGCTGCCAATACGTATTCTTCATTTTTTACTGATAAAACTTGTCCTCTAACCATACGGCTTGTACCTGTCCAGCTTGTGACAGAGAGTGCAAGAAGTATACTTCCAAGGTCCGTTCTATCCATCCATAGTGTCACCAAAATAACAATTAACAAGTAAGGTAAGCAAGAGATAATTTCAACAATTCTCATCATGATAGTATCCACTTTACCACCTACAAGACCCGCGATTGACCCGTATGCAACACCAACAATCATTGCGATAAATGCACAGACAAGGCCGATTGTGATAGATACACGACCACCCATCCAGATACGTGTGAATATGTCACGACCAGCGGAATCGGTACCAAACCAGTGTAGACTGTTTGGAGCAATGTTTCTGGATGCAGAGTCTTGTTCTTTAAATGAGAAACCATTTAAATGTGGTCCAATAATAACCATTACAATTAATAATACAATAATTCCAATTGAAATCATCGCAGCTTTATTCATTTTTAAACGACGCCACACGTCTTCCCAGAAAGTGATGATAGGACGAGCTATTTTTTCAGCTTCAATATCATCTCTTGGGATTCTTTTGAACATTTCAGGGGTTACTTTTACATTAACATTTTCAATATCTTTTTCCATGTTAACCTCCTACTCAGCCAGTTTGATTCTTGGATCTAAGAATCCGTAAACAATATCAACTACAAGTTGTGATATTACAAATAAAAATCCAAATAATACAGTGCTAGAAATAATCATAGGATAGTCTCTTCCTTGGATAGCTTGAACAAGGAAATAACCTAATCCCGGAATATTAAATATTTTTTCAATAATAAATGAGCCCGCAAAAACACCCGTGATTTGAGGTCCCAAAATTGTAACTGCTGGAATCATAGCATTTTTCAAAATATGTTTGAATAAGATTCCCATTTCTGTAACTCCTTTTGCACGTGCGGTTAAAACATAGTCGGAGTTAATAACTTCAAGAACTGATGAACGCATATATCTTGCGTATGTTGCAACAGTCCCAAATGACAATGCAATTATTGGCATGATAAAGCTCTTCCAGTTTGCTTTTCTATATGTTATAGGCAATAATTTTAGTCTTGCACCGAAATAGTATTGAAGCAAACTTGCCATAACAAATGATGGGATAGTAACCCCTAAAATAGCTATAAAAATAACCAAAAAGTCCGGCCATTTACCTCTATTTAATGCAGCAATAAAACCAAAAGCCACACCAATTACAAAGCCGAATAAAACTGCAATCAAGCCAAGTTTACCACTGACAGGCGCAGTTTTTTTGATTGTGTCAGAAATTCTCATACCAGGGTAAACAATGGATTCGCCAAAGTCTCCTTTTATTGCATTTTTTACAAATAAATAGTATTGCGTACTAATCGGTTTATCAAGTCCATATTTTCTATTATAGTTATCGAGCACTTGTTTAGGAAGGTTCTTTCTTGCACGTGTTAATAGCGGGTTGCCGGGAACTGAGTGCATCATCCAGAATGTTGCTGCGGAAACAATAATTATGGCCAATAACATAAACGCTATACGCTTTATTACATATCTTGTCATAATTCCTCCTTATGTAGGTTATATGGAAAAGGTCGTGTATTAATACACTGACCTCTCCCATTACCTAGATTATTATTTTAAGATTCGATTATTTATCTCTTCCTACTGTGTAAAGAGCTTGGAATCCCATTGTTGCAAAGTAGTTGTTAATAGCTCCTCTAATATAGTTTCTTCTGAAGATATTAGAAACTGCATGGTTAATAGGAACTAACGCTGCATCTTCGTAAATAAGAATTCTTTCAGCTTCATGTAAAGCTTCTGCTCTTACCTTAGCATCTGTTGATTTTTTAGCTTCTTCGATTAATGAGTCGAATTTTTCGTTTGTCCAACCTGTAGGATATGCACGTGTCTTAGAATAGTTTGTTTCCAAGAAGTTTGATGGGTCATTGAAGTCAGCACCCCATGCTAGCCATGCGATATCATAATCGTTAGCTTTTAATCTGTTAATGAAGTCGTTCCAGTCAGCGTTTGTAGCTTCTACTTTACATCCTAGAGCTTTTTCAATTTGTTGTTGGAAAGCTTCAACAGCAATTCTTCCCTTATCAGATGTATCTGAACCTAAGAGTTTGATTGTAACTGTTGCAGGGTCTTTGCCCATTTCTTTGCAGCCTTCTTCGAACAATTCTTTAGCTTTGTCTTTGTAGTCATTCATAAGGTCAAGAGCTGGTCCTTCGCCTTCTTTGTTGAATGTTTCACCTTGAATAGAGATTGTTGGTGGAACAAATGCGTATGCAGGAACCGGAGCTCCGTCCCAAGCATTTTGAATAACTTCGTCTCTATCAATAACTGCGCCGAGTGCTCTTGTAATCTTGTTATTTGAAACATTTGAACCTTCGTTGTAGTTCATTAACCAATATCCGGTCCAAGGTCTAACAAGAGTAACTCTTTGGTATTCCCCTGTGTCAGCAAGTTGTGTTTGCCATTTTGGATCTGAAACACCTGCATAGTCAAGTTCGCCTGTTAATAAAGCGTTGTTAATTGTGTTAGAGTCTTTTAAGATTTGTAAATTTACTTTTTCAACTTTTACGTTGTCTGCATTCCAATAATCCGGATTCTTTTCGTATACAAGTTCGTTGTTGATGGTCATATCAGCAATCTTGTATGGTCCGCAAATAGGAATGTTGTTGATGTCTGATGAACCATATTGGTCACCTAATTGTTCAACTAAGTCTTCTCTTTGTGGGAAGTAAATTCTTTGTGTTACAGTGTCGATGAAGTAAGCACATGGTTGTTCAAGTGTAACTTCAAGTGTGTAATCATCAGGTGTTGCTACTCCCAAATCAGAAACTTTCAACTCACCATTGTTAACTTTTTCACCATTCTTTACGAGGTAAACCATGTTAGCATATGGGCAAGCTGTTTCAGGGTCAGCACAACGACGAACAGCATAAGCATAATCTTGTGCATTTAATTCGTCTCCATCTGTCCATTTCATGCCTTTTCTGATGTGGAATGTGTAAGTAAGTCCATCTTCGCTTACATCGTAGCTTTCTGCACCTGCCATAACGTATTTTGCGTTACCAGCTTCGTCTTCAGCTACACGAATGAGTGGTTCACTGATGTTAAATAAAGCGGCATTACCATAAGAATCGTCACCGGTTGCCGGGTCGAATGTGATAGGCCATGCTGAGTCGAATGTATTGATGTATTGGTCAGCATCAAGTTCTTCTGTATCAGCTTTTGCTTCGTCATCAGACTTTTCTTCTTCTTTTGTTTCTTCTTTTGTTTCTTCTGTTGTTTCTGTGGTTGTAGGTTCTTCAGGCTTTTTATCGTCTTTCTTACAACCTGCTAGTACACTTGTTGACATTACTGCTGCAACAAGTAGTGCTAAAATTCTTTTGGACATTTTTAAATTCCTCCTTTAAAAATTCAGGGTTGCCCCATCAATGAGTAATTATATACTATTATTGATAATCTGTCAAGCTTTTCAAAAATAATTGTGATATGTGTCACCTAAGCTAATAAAATTCAGTAAAAAATGTTTACGAAAAAAAGCAAGCTTTTTTAAAAGCCTGCTTTAAAATTTCAAGTCTGCTATATCCATTTTGTTCGAATTTTTATAAACCGTTTGATTTAAAACTGCTGCAATAATCATTCCAACAACCGCTGTAAACACCCAAGCAAATCCATCTTTGCCCAAAGGCAATTTGTAAAGGAAATTTTGTATAATGGCTAGATTATTATTAATTGCTTCAATTCCGTAGAGGAGTCCAATAATGAGTGCTCCATATGCTCCACCAATAAAAATCGTCCTTTTTTTAATATGACGTCTAAATATATTTAAAAGAATCATAACTATTGCAACCGGGTAGAGTGTGCTCAAAATTGGCACTGATAATTTTATGATATTGTTTACTCCTTTAACTGACAGGAAGAATGAAATAATTGTAACTACTATAACTGTGAATTTATAGGAAATCTTTCCATGACTCATTTCTTCGAATGTGTTTGCAATTGTGGTCATAAGTCCGATTGATGTGGTAAGACATGCAAAACACATAGAAATTGAAAGAAGTGTTTTTCCTAAATTTGAACCAATTGCTTCCACGAGTTTAATTGTAGCTTCCGTTCTTGCGATATCTTTGAATTGAATTGATCCGGTAGCTCCAAG
This sequence comes from Ezakiella sp., assembly GCA_022778715.1. Lineage (GTDB taxonomy): Bacteria > Bacillota > Clostridia > Tissierellales > Peptoniphilaceae > Ezakiella. The sequence goes on along the minus strand of JALFRW010000019.1, from coordinate 63,412 downwards.
ATAAATAAATCCTCCGTAAACTATAAATAGACCGATGGCTGCAATAACTGCTGCTCCTATTGTTGCTTTTTGAATTCTTCTTTCATCGGTGAGCTTTTGCTTTATACTCATGATGGCAACGCCCGCCATAGCGAAACTTCCAATTGCGTCCATGGTTTGGTAACCTTCTTTAAAGCCTAAAGTAAACACATTGTCCACTCTAGGTTCGCCTGGAACTCCGATTGGGTCAATAATTCCCTTAACGATTAAACTTATCAATAAAACTAAAAGTATTGGTGTAAAATAAGTACCAATAACGTCAATAACTTTTGATGGTTTAATTACAAATATATAAGTTAGTATAAAATAAATTGCTGAAACTACGATTCTGGAAACCGGAGTACCGTAGAGCGTCCCCCACTGTAAATCGCCAAAAATCGGAACGATACCTATTTCATAAGTTGTGGCAGCTGTTCTTGGAATTGCAAGGAAAGGTCCAATGCACATGAGAATTAAAGTATTAAAAATTAGTGCAAACTTTTTGGAAACAACTCCTGTAAAGCTGAGCATGCTACCGCTGGTATTTGTGGTTGCAATAATGCCAAGTAACGGCATTGCAATCCCTGTAAATAAAAATCCTAACGTTGCTAAGGGATAAAGTCTTCCGGCATTTATCCCGATATTAGGTGGGAAAATTAAATTACCGGCACCTAAAAACATTGCAAATAATGCAAACCCTGTCACAAACACATCTTTTGTTGTGAACTGTTTTTCCATAATATACCTCCGAAAAATAAGTAAAATAGTTGTGCTTCACTGTAATGAATTAATTTATATAAATTTGCGGTCAAAAGGCGGGAAATTATAAGCATATAATCTTAACTTTAAAAATTAAGATTTTTCTAATAAAATGCTCCTTTTGACACGCAAATAAATATCAAAATTGAAGTGGTTATTTTAACTAGCCATATGTTCTATGCTTTTTAATATGATTAATTAGGATATATTTTATACCGAGAAACGTAGTAAATTTCTTCATATCAAACTTAGCTTTTCGCGCTTTTTCGCGGAAATCTTTTTTTTATTTTTAATTTACAGTTTATCCCGATTAAATTATGATAATTGATTATGCAGCCTATTTATCGACAGACATTGTGCTTTTATTAAATCCTGATGAAAATAGTCGGATTTTCGTAGATTAAAGTTTTTAAAAATAAATTAGTCCCGGTTTTCTTCTGCTTTCTTGCGTAACTCCTCTTCTTGCAACTTATGTCGTGTCTTCAAATCCATAATCTCTGTGTCTCGTCCGTCCATGCGTTCTGCTTCGGTAGTCTTTAATGCTCGTCTTTCTGCTTTAGATGGAGTGTAAACGGTATCCAGTTTGTGGAGTAGACCGTCCAGTTCTCTATGAGCTTTTTCTCTGATTGCTTCAAATTTATCTTCCATTTTATCACCTTTCTTAAATTCCTTTTCTATTTTCGTTTTTGTTTAAGTCCCTGTCAAAACCCAGGCTAAATAGTGCAATATTTAAAAGCGTTGCAATTATCGGTGCTATCGGCATCCATCTGTAATAATTTACACTTTCAAACAAGAGTGAGATGTGAGAAATTATCGGCACGGTAAATCCCGAGAAGCACAACATATAAAATGAGTGCATTGAGGAAATATTCTTCAAAAATACCGGCGTGTCCGGCCACATTATGATTGTGATAAAAGAAAATATGCTAAGTGCAATCGGAGCTCCATTTAGCCACCAAAACGCGCGTGAAAATTTTATATCACGAACGTAAAGTTTGTATGAATAAATATACCAAGCCACGCAGGTTAATATTGTCCATATTAATGAAAACACCCCGGTCGTGTCAAATAACAGAGAAAATCCATAAAATATTGCTGAAGAAATTGCCGGGATCGCAAGCCCGATAAAGAGCCACATTTTGTCCGCAGTATTTTTGGAATAGGAAGTATTTAATAATATGTCTTTTATATCTCTCATATTCTCTCCTAATTTTTAGCGCCAAGCGAGTTTACATACGGTTTTAGTCCTTCACTTACGTAATTCGAGCCGTCGGCATAAATAATGTAGTATTCATAGCCCGGAAAATCTTTTATAATTTCTTTAATTTCTTCGTCTGATTTCAAAAATAGTGTGGTGGATAAAAAGTCACACAAAAAAGCATCGTCTCCCACGATCGTGATGGAGCGCTTGCCATTTTCTGCCGGGTATCCGGTTTTTAAATCCACAATATGATGATATCTCTTTTCATTTATAAATGCAAATCTTTGGTAGTCCCCACTCGTTACAAGAGATTTATCGTTTGCATAAATAATATCAAATGGTGCACCAATTTCAAATGGACTTTCAATGCCTATCGAAAATCTGTCTTTCTTTTTTTCAAGCGGTTTGCCGAGCACTGAAACGTTGCCTCCAGCTGAGATGATATAATTTTTTATGCCTTCATCTTTAAAAAACTTTTTTAATTCTTCGTTTAAATAGCCTTTGCAAACTGCGCCGAGATCTACATCTGCGCCATCTTTTAATTCTACGCTTTCGTTCGTTAATACAATTGATTCCGGTCCGCCCTTTTCCAAGGCCGCCTTTATGTCTTTTTCATTTGGCAAAGTTTCTCTGTCTATCGCGTTTTTCCAAAGCATAAACAAATCGCCCTTTGAAATGTCTATCACATAGCCTGTTTTTTCTTCCCATTCCAACACTTTAGAAAATAGGGGTATAAGTGTCGGTATATTCGCTTTACGCGTTTCGTTTAAGGCTTCTATGACTCCGCCCGGATAGTTCGACATGTAATAATGCCAATATTTTAAAATTTGTTCTACCTTTTTATTCATCTCATCTGTGTCTGTTTTGTTGTCGTAGTAAACAATTTCAATGATTGTGTCAAAATAATCGTAGTATGTGAGTTCATGCCTTTTTAAGGTCGTAGCACAACCACTTAGTCCAATTATCAATATTGTGCTTAAAATCAGTGCAATCTTTTTTATACTGCTCCCCCCTCTCCCAAAATTACAAGTGCATTCACACGCCCCTTTTCATTCGTCATTTTTATAGTTTTTCCCACGTCACTCAAAGTTTTTCCCGTAGTTAATATATCGTCCACCACAAGATAATTCGCATTTTCGATTTCACCCTTTATATAAAAATTGTGATTTTTATTCGCGCGTTCATAACCGGTCATTTCGTGTGATGGTTTTGAAATACCTTTTCTTTTTAATACTTTCGCGATTGGAATGTGGTAATCGTTTGAAATTCGTTTCACAATTTCGTGACTTACATTTGTTCCGCGTTTCATTCGGCGAAGTATGTCATCCGGAATGTAAATCAAATAATCAATGTTCTTGAAATCACATTCTTTTTGTATTATAGCATAAAAAAATTCAATATATCCATAATTGTGATTAAATTTTAAATCAATCATAAATTTCTTTGGAATTTTTGCATATGGCATCAAAATTTTTAAGTCATCTATATAGGTAAGTTTCCGCGAATATTTTACAAATTCCAGCTCGTGATAACATTTTTCACAAATAGGGTACTCCCCGGAACTACATATCAAACAGGTTTTTTTCAAAATTAAGCACCTTCAAAATTTTTTCTTTTAGAGTTGTGTTTCGCTTTTGAATAGATATGTTTTTAATCATTTCATTAAAAATATCTCGCCTTCCCATAGCAATCAAAAGCTCTTTTGCTCTCGTAACACCTGTGTACAAAAGATTTCTGTTGTTTAGAAAAATATTTTTCATCCATGAAATAAAAATCACGCACGGAAATTCGGAGCCCTGAGATTTATGAACAGTGATAGCATAGGCAAGTTGAAGTTCCGATAGTTCGTCGTCATAATAGACTGCATAGTAGTCATCAGAAAAGAGCACTTTTAGATAGCCTTCTTCCTCATTCAATTCTGTCACAATTCCAATATCGCCATTAAACACGCCGTTTGTTGCACTTTTTTCAATGTTTTTATATTTGATTTCTTTGTCATAATTGTTTTTAATCTGCATAACTTTATCGCCGAGTTTAAACATTTTGTCGTTGTATTTGAGTGCTTTTTTATTAGTATTTAATCTTTTTTGAAGCACTTCGTTTAGATTTATCACGCCTAGCATTCCTTTTTTTTGTGGCGACATAATTTGAATGTCATTTAATGGATTGAAACCGTAATAGCTTGGCAGTCGCGTTTCCACAAGTTCACAAACTTCATTTAAAAAATCCCGCTCGTTCGTTTCATCTAGAAAAAACACGTCCGAATCTTTTTGATTGAACGTCGGTTCCACGCCTTCGTTTATATTTTTTGCCACCACTGCGATATTGCTTAAATCGCCGGTTCTGTGAATTGTATTTAATTTTACAATTGGAATTTTGTCAATTTCACTCAAATCTTTTAACACTTGCCCCGGTCCGACAGACGGCAATTGGTCAGCATCGCCCACCATCACAAGCGTGGTGTAGTCACTCAAAGCTTCTAGAAGTTTTTGGTACAAGCTTATGTCTACCATGCTCATTTCGTCCACGATTATCATGTCTACTTCAAGCTTTTCAACTTCAAAATTGTATTCTTCGGTTTCATCCTTTGGTCTTAGGCTCAAAAGTCTGTGCAAAGTTTGTGCATTTTCACCTGAACTTTCCTCCAGCCTTTTTGCAGCGCGTCCGGTCGGTGCAGCCAAAATGTATGAAAGATTCATTTCCCTCAGACCCTCTAAAATAGCTCTAACAATCGTAGTTTTACCGGTACCCGGTCCACCGGTTATAATTGCAATATTGTTTGTAAGTGCCATTTTAATTGCCTTTTTTTGGCTATCGTCGTAGTCGATGTTTGGATTTGCAAAAATCGTCTCAAAAGCCTCGTCTATTCCAAATCTATACGGCGCTTCTTTTGTGATTAAGTTGGCCGTCATCTTTGCTGCTTTGTTTTCCACGCGATTTAAAGCGGAAAGATAGATCATCGGTTCAGTTTCACTTGGCTGTCTGTAAACATCGCCGGCAATTGTAAGTTCTAAAATTGCAATATCAAAATCCGACACGTCATATTTTAAAAGTTGAATTAATTTTTTCTTAAGCTCGCTTTCGTACAAAAAAATATGACCTTCTAGTCTTGATTCAAACAAAAGATACACTATTGCAGCTTTTACTCGCCTGATATCCGTTTCTCCAATGCCGAGTGTCCGTGCAATTCTATCCGCCTTTAAAAAGCCGAATCCCTTGATATCTCGAATGAGTTGATATGGATTTTCCATCACTTTTGCTTTCGCGTCATCTTTGTAGACAGAGTAAATTCTATATGCATCATTACCAAAAATGCCGAGTTCTGAAAGTGCCACGATTGTGTTTCTGGAATAACTGTTTTTTTCGAGAGCCAATTTAATCTTCTCTAATTTTTTCGGTCCAATTCCTGAAATCTCAAGCAGCCTGTCCGTGTCTTTTGTGATTATATCGAGCGCATTTTCGCCAAATTTTTCCATAATTCTTTTTGCGATATCCTCGCTGATATACGGTAACGCCCCTGATTTTAAGTAATTAAAAACTCCTGCTTCACCGGTATCGTGCACAATATTATAAGCAGAAAATTGAAATTGTTCGCCATAGCGATTGTGGTAGACAATATCGCCCGAAAGCTCAAGCTGCATTCCCACATAAGGAGAGAGAATGTTTCCCGTACAAGTGATAACATCATCTTCTGCATCAAAAAGAAAAACGACAAATCCGTTTTCATCGTTCTTATATATAATTTGCGTTATTGAACCCGAAATCTCCATTCTCTTTCCTTTGCTATATGTCGTTTAAAGACCCGAAACTATAACCTTCAGCCCATGCTTTATCTATAATTTTGCTCAAGATGTTGGCATTTGTGTTTGAAACTGCGTGCAAAAGCATCACTTCGCCGGGATGAAATTGCTCCACAATTTTTTTAAGTGCGTCGGTCTCTTTTGGCTGTGCATCGGTCAGCCAATCCTTGTATGCAAAGCTCCAAAACACCGGACGGTAACCTTGATCTTTTATAAATGCTAACGTTCTTTCACTATAAACTCCTTCAGGAGGGCGCAGGAAGTTTGAAATCTTTGCACCGGTTTTTTCCGCGTACATATCTTCTAGTGAAGTAATATCTTCAGCCAAAGTGCCATTTTCGATCGCCTTGACTTGATTTAAATGCTTGTTTGAATGATTGCCCACTACGTGGCCTTCGTTAATCATTCGATTCACCAGATCCAAGTTTTGCTTTAAATATGCGCCGGTTATAAAAAATGTGGCTTGCACTTGTTTTTCTTTTAACACATCCAAAATTTTTGCGGTGTTATTGTTAAACTCATAGCCTTCATCAAAAGTTAAATATATTACCTTGTCGCTTGTGTTTTGTTGCCAAATGCCCCCGTAGCTTTCCAACAGTTTTTGCGTATCGGCAGGAATTGTACTCTTCCCATTTGTTCCTGCCTTTTTTGGAGTAAACCACCAACCATTACTTTTATTTGACAAACTTTCGTCGACTCCTTTGCCGGATTTCACCGGATTTTTTACATCAGCCGGTTTCTTTTGAGAATTCTCCACGATGCTCGCCGCATCTTTAATTTCTTTGTCTTCAGTTATTATTTTGGTTTCTTCTGTCGAATCTTTTTTATCTAAATCTTTTTCGTCAGTTTTATTTTCGTTACTTTCTTTAATATTATCCTTTTTGTCGGTTTTTATTTTCTCGTCTTCTAAATCTCTCTTTGTTTTTTCATCTTTCGTTTTAACTTCGTGAGTTTCTTTATCTTTTTTTTCTTCTTTTGTCTTAACAAAAATAGAATTCTTTTCTTGTTTTGGTGCAGTTTCATCTGTCCCGCCAGGATTATTTATTTCGTCCTCCCCGTGAAAAAAGTCCATGGTTTCATCTGAATAAAAATCCACATTCGGCTTTTCCAAAGTACCACGCCCATACTCTTCCACCACACTGCAACCGCACAGAAGAAAGCTCGTAGCTAAAATTAAAAATAACTTTTTCATTACACGTTAAATCTAAATAGAACTACATCGCCCTCTTGCATAATATAATCTTTGCCTTCAAGGCGAACTTTGCCTTCTTCTCTAGCTTTAACCATCGAACCGCCAAGCGCAACAAGTGTGTCATAGTCAACAATTTCGGCTCTAATAAACCCATGTGCAATGTCGGAGTGGATTTTTCCTGCTGCATCTTGTGCTCTTGTGTTTTCTTTAATGGTCCAGGCACGAGTTTCCATTTCTCCGGTAGTTAAAAAGCTCATGAGTCCAAGAGTTTTGTAACCGGCTTTTACCAGCTTATCGAGTCCGGATTCTGTTAGACCCATTTCGGACAAAAACTCTTTCTTTTCTTCCGCTGAAAGTTCACTTAGCTCTTCTTCGATTTTAACTGAAACGGTAATAACTTCTTCGCCTGTTTTTGCAGCGTAATCTTTTATTGCCCTTACATATTCATTGTCTTCGCCCACTAAATCGTCATAGCTCACGTTTGCAACGTAAATAAGCGGCTTAATAGTTAAAAATTGGTAGCCATTTAAAATTTTCTTTTCATCTTCATCCAAATCCAAACTTCTTAAAGGTTTGGTTTCGTTCAAACATTCGTTAACTTTCTTTAAAACTTCGAGTTCGCCTGCCAAACTCTTGTCTGCACGCGCCACTTTTTCAAACTTTGGCAATATATTTTCAATCATTTGAATGTCGCTCAAAATGAGTTCAGTTTCAATCGTATCTATGTCACGAACCGGGTTCACACTACCGTCCACGTGAACGATATTTTCGTCGTCAAAAGCGCGAAGTACGTGTACTATTGCATCAACTCCGCGAATATGGCTCAAAAATTTGTTTCCCAGACCTTCACCCTTGCTTGCACCGCGAACAAGACCCGCGATGTCATAGAATTCAATAACTGCCGGCACAATTTTTTTTGAATGGTTTAGCTCAGCCAAAACATCAAGCCTTTCGTCAGGCACATTTACTGCCCCCACATTTGGATCTATCGTGCAGAAAGGATAATTTTGTGCATCTGCCTTATTGTTTGTAATTGCATTAAAAAGGGTACTCTTTCCGACATTTGGAAGCCCTACTATACCTAATTTCAATCTATTCACCTCATAATATTTAAACTTCTTTATTATATTATATATTATTTTTAAAATTAATTAAAGGCAAGATTATGGCAATAAAAAAGCCGTGAAATTCACGACTTTAAAATCAAACTATATTACCATTGCAAGATAAACTGCGTAAGCAGCTAACATCAAATAGCCTTGGAGTTTGTAACTTCTTTCTTTAATCATAATCGGTACAATTGCAAGAATTGTTATTCCAACCATCCATGGAAGGTCAAGTGTCATAGCACCTTCACTAATTTTAAGTCCTCCGGCAGAAATAAATGAAGCCACCGGCATAATCATGGTCACATTTAAAATATTTGCACCAATGATATTTCCGATTGAAAGCGACGGTTCTTTTTTTGCGATTGCCGTTATTGTAGTTACGAGTTCTGGCAAACTGGTTCCGATTGCAACTATTGTAACTGCGATAACGCGTTCCGGCACTTTGAAATATTCGGCAATTCCCGTTCCGGAATTAACCATAAATCTTGATCCAAACACAATCATTACAGCACCCAAAGCAAAGAGCAAAAATTCTTTACCCAACGCTTTTTGTTCAATATTTTCGTCTTCGTTTGCCTTCCCTTCCTTCATTGCATTTTTTGCATTTTTCACATTCACATACATATATACGAAGAACAAAATCACAAAGACAATGTTTGCTGCAAGCGAAACGCTACCGTCTCTTCCTGTTATAAATAGTAAACAAACTGAAATTAATAAAATCAAACTTTGAACAAAATAATCTTTCCTCTTACATACATAATCCATAAAAATCATTGCAATTGCCATGATAAGACCTTGGTTTCCAATAACGCTTCCCACGGCATTTCCAACTGCCATGTCCGATTGACCCCCGGCTGCAGCAAAGCTTGAAACCATTAGTTCCGGAAGTGTGGTTGCGAGTGAAACAATTGTTGCCCCAATCAAAAACTTTGGAATGTGAAGCTCCGTAGCAATTTTACTCGCTGCGTCCACAAAAACATCTCCGCCTTTTACCACCAGCACGACGCCAACAGCAAAAATCAAAATCATTAAATAAATACTCATAAATTCCTCCGTAAATATTAATGTTTATTTATACCCCAAAAAAAATAAAACACCACAAGGGTGCTTAATTTTTTATTATAATTATTTTTCTATTATATTTTCAAGTGTATGCCAAGCAAGAGTCGCGCATTTTGCTCTTGCGGGAAGTTGTTTAATACCTTCAAACATTCTAGCATCTTTTAATCTTTTAAAATCTTCTTTTGAAATTTCTTCGCCTCTAATCATGCCTAGAAAAATACTTATCAATTCTTTTGCCTCTGATTCTGTTTTGCCTTTTATGAGATCTATCATGATCGAAGTGGAGGCCCTGCTTATAGCGCAACCTTCTCCTGTGAATGATGCGTCTTCAATCACTCCATCTTTTATCTTAGCATAAATTGTGAGTTCATCCCCACAAGATGGATTGTGCCCTAACTCTTCAATATCTGGATTGTCCAATTTTCTAAAATTCTTTTTTGAATTAGCCGCCTCCAATATTATTTCTGAATAAACACTATTTAATTCCAAGTTTAAGCACCTCCTTAACATAATTAATGCCTTCTGCTAATTTGTCCACTTCGTCTATGGTATTGTAGATATAAAAACTTGCCCTTGCACTAAAAGGTCGCCCCAAATATCTGTGAAGCGGTTGTGCGCAGTGGTGTCCGCTTCTAATCATAATTCCCTTTGAATCGAGAATTGTAGCGATGTCATGCGGATGAGCTCCATCAATATTAAAAGAAATAACGGCGGATCTTTCTTCGTTTGACGTGGTGTACATAACTACACCATCAAGTGCTGAAATTTTTTCGTATGCATATTTTGATATTTCTTTTTCGTACTTCGCAATATTATCCATGCCGATTTTTTCGAGATACTCAATTGCCGCTTTCAAACCTATTGCAGCACCAACATTTTGCGTGCCTCCTTCAAATTTAAACGGTGCATCCAAAAAACTGGCATGTGTCTCATACACATATTCAATCATGTCTCCGCCATAAAGAAGTGGCGAAAGTTCATTCAGCGCACCGTCTTTTCCGTACAAAACGCCAATTCCCATTGGAGCTAGAAGCTTGTGTCCGCTAAAAGCAAAGTAGTCACAGTCCATATCCCGAACGTCCGTCACTTTATGAGGCACACTTTGGCTGCCGTCCACTACTATTTTTGCATCGGTTTTTTTTCTAATTTCTTTTATAAGCGATTTTACATCTACGATTGCGCCTGTCACATTTGAAGTTTCTTGAAAAGCCACTACTTTGGTTTTTGGCGTGATCTTGCTTAGAAAATCTTCAATATCAAGCGTCCTATCGTCATTTAAATATGCAACCTTCATTTTTGCACCGGTAACTTCTGCCACATTTAACCAGTTGACATAGTTTGCGTGGTGCTCTGCAATCGTCACCAAGATTTCATCGCCTGCGTTTAATTTCTTTAGGAATGAATTTGATATAATATTCAAACTTTCAGTCGCATTTTTGGTGAACACAATTTCATCGGTTGATTTTGCATTTATAAATCTTCTAACCGTTTCCCTTGCACTTTCAAAATCCTCAGTTGCTCTAACGCCTAAAAGATGTGCGGAGCGATGAGGATTTGCATTGTCGTTTAAATAATAATTTGAAACTGCCTCTATCACTTGAATCGGTTTTTGCGTGGTAGCTGCACTATCCAAATAAATATATCCCTCTTTTAAGACCGGAAAATCCTTTTTAATTTCTTCTGGATTAAATTTCATTATCTCCTCCCGGAAATATTTCAAAAAGTCTATTCTTTATTATTTCCTTCCCACGAGCATTGTTCATATCTATAACCGGAGAAAGCTCCGTCTTCACGGACATAAATTCAGCCGTTTCTTTATTGATTCCTCGAGAGTACATATAGTCTAATTTTTCTTTATCAAATTGTGTGATTTCAGCGCCGTGGCTAGCTTCAATATTATCTTCGCCAACTAACAAAACCGGAACCACGATGTTTTTAAAATTATCTGCAAGTGCAATGACTCTTTCACTTTCAGAACCCTTTGCATTTGTGGAACCTCTCGGGAAATCCAAAGTGTACTTGTAAGTTTTCTTTGAATTTTCAAGCAAAATTCCATGCATATTTATAATGCTTTCAGAGTTTTTAGAGTGATTTGCCTGCACATTTATGTCGGCTATATTATTGCCTTCAAAAATATAGCCGCCTTCCATGTGGAATTTTGAATTTTCACCTGCCAAACTCATGTGAATATTCATAATCACATTTTCGCCCATAATGAAAAGCGGTGCAAATTCCAGCTCGGCATTTTCTTCGATTTTAATGTCGATTTTTCCAAGAAGGTCACAGTCGAGCATATTAAAAATTAAACAAACTTTTGCCTTTGCATTTTCTTTTATGTGTAATCTCAAGTTTACAGCGTGATTCATGTCGCCCGTATAACAAATGCCGAATTCAAAACTGTCGTTTTTGTCAATTGCGTAACTGTCTCTAGTGACTGCCCAAGTGTCATGTACTTCATATTCGGTGGAAATTTGAGATTTTTCTTTCAAAATGACTTCTTCGCCAAAATCATAACCCAATACTTCATGGATTTCTTTTATGTTATCGCTTGCCTTTCCGAGTTCGTTTACGCCTAAATGTTTGAATGTTTTATATTTTAACTCATTTATTTTAGTCGTCATCTAACCCACCGTCCCTTCTAGTTCCAGGTTTATTAGATTGTTCATCTCAACCGCATATTCAAGTGGCAGTTCACGAGCCACCGGGTCCGCAAATCCTCTAACAATCATTGCCTTTGCTTCATTTTCGCTGATCCCTCTAGAACACATGTAATTTACAACCTCTTCGTCAACTCTCCCAATTGAGGCTTCGTGACCAATTGTAGCTTCCTTACATTCGTTTATAATAACCGGAATTGTATCTGCGCGAGATTCGCTGTCTAGCATCAAGCTTTCGCACGAACCTGTGCTCACAGAGCCGGCTGCATTTGGCAAAATCTTAACGAGTCCGCGATAAACGCTCACACCTCCGGATTTTGAAATTGACCTTGAGTCGATATTGCTCTTGGTGTTTTTTGCATTGTGAAACACTTGCGCACCATTTTCGATAATTTGTCCGCTGCCTGCAAATGTGAGTGTCACATTGTCCACTACAGCGCCTTCACCGTTAAGCATTGTGCCCGGATATAGCATACTCACCTTTGAGCCAAACGATCCACCAACCCATTCCATTCTTCCATTTTCACCCACAACTGCACGCTTGGTGTTTAAGTTATACATGTTTCTGGACCAGTTTTCAATGGATGTGAAATTTAATTTTGCATTTTTTTCCACAAAAAGCTCAACGCTGCCTGCATGGATGTTAAGCACATTATATTTCGGAGCTGAGCAGCCTTCGATAAATCTGCAGCTTGCACCTTCATCTACAATTATCATTGTGTGTTCAAATTGTCCTGCACCCGGCGCATTCAAGCGGTAATATGTTTGAAGGGGCACTTCCACATGCACTCCTTTTGGCACGTAAACAAATGTACCCCCACTCCAAACTGCGTAGTGAAGTGCTGTGTACTTGTGAAGCCTTGGCGGAATTGCCTTTTGGAAATACTTTTTAACCAAATCCTCGTGTTCTTTAACCGCTGTGTCAAAATCCAAGAAGATGACACCTTGCTCGGTGAGCTCCTTTTGCACATTGTGATAAACCACTTCACTGTCGTATTGTGCTCCAACGCCCGACAACAATTTACCTTTTTCAGCCTCCGGAATACCAAGCTTGTCGAACATAGATTTTATTTCCTTCGGAACTTTTGACCAATCGTCTTCCATATTTGCATCCGGACTTATATATGTGACGATATTATCTAAATCCACTTCGGATAAATCCGGACCCCAGACAGGATTGTCGAGTTCATAGAAAATGTCAACAGCACGACGCCTAAGATCGCGCATCCATTCCGGTTCATTTTTTTCGGCACTAATTTTGTCGGTGATTTCTTTTGTAAGGCCAGCATCTAACTTTGTCTTAAAGCCCACCTCTTGAATCGTGTCGTAAACTCCTCTGTCTATATCGTCTACAATAGTTTTCTTAGCCATGTTACCCCCTAAATTGAGCAAATCCTTCCTTCCCGATCTTGTCCATCAAATCTGCCTTGCCGGTTGTCACAATCTTGCCATCCACAATAACGTGCACAAAATCCGGTTTAACATATTTCAAAATTTCTTGGTGGTGAGTGATAACAATCAAACTGCGAGATTTCTTTTCCATAAACCTTGCAATTCCCTTGCCTACTACTTCAACAGCATCCACATCAAGACCGGAATCTGTTTCGTCCAAAATTGCAAGCTTGGGTTCAAGCATCAAAAGCTGCAAAATCTCACTCTTCTTTCTCTCTCCGCCTGAGAATCCAACATTTACATATCTTTCTTTGTAGTCCGTATTAATATGGAGTTCGTCCATAATTTCTTCAATCTTATCACGCAAATCAAAAAAGCTTGGTGTTTCTCCATCACGAGCTGTGATTGCTGCACGAATAAAGTTTTCAAGCGTAACTCCGGGAATCTCCGGTGGAGCTTGATAGCTCATAAAAAGTCCGAGTCTTGCTCTCTTATCAGTTTCAAGTTCGGTGATATCTTCGCCTTCGAAAAAGATATTGCCGGAATTAATTTCGTATCCGCCGGTATTCATAATAACATGAGCAAGTGTACTCTTCCCGCTGCCATTTGGTCCCATGATAACATGGATTTCTCCTTCGCTAACTTCAAGAGATAAATCTTTTAAAATTTCTCTGTCGTTTGCTCCTGCATAAATATCTTTAACTTTTAATAACATAAAAACTCCTTTATTTTTTTAATTGAAAACGAACTTGTCTATAAATACTTGCGCCGTCATCCTGCCCAAAATTTTTGGTCAGTGCTTGATAAATCTCATTTAAATCCTCGCTGCCCACCTTGTCCAAAATACTTTGCACTTGGCGTTTTTGCGGCTCGGATACTTTTATATGAGTGACTAATTTGCCGCTTGAAATAGTCTTTGGCGTTGGAATCTCTCCCGTTTCAATATACTCCGCTAGCGATTTTTCGTCTGCAATCACAATCACTTCCGCATAATCACGCCAAAATTTCACCAAAGGCGAATAGCCCGTGTCTGCACTTAAAATGATGTGTTTGTCGCTCTTTTTTATTCGGCTGCCAAGAAAGCTTGAGAGCACAAAATCAAGTGCATTCTCTCCTGTGGAGCTTTCGAAAAATTCTATATCCACATCTGTTTTTCTAATCATATCGAGCTTGCCTACATCAATTCCCTTAGAATTTTTGGTATAAAACACATACACTGTGTCATCACCAGTAAGTTTAGGCAAAATGTCAACCCAACCGGACTCCACATTTTCAGTATCAACATAAATAAACATATCTCACACCCTTATCTTTACAATATCAATATTATCATATAAAATATAAATATTATTAACAAAACTATTTATTCAGGTCTATATTATACCACTTTATTATTTTTATAATTAAAAATACTTACACAACTATTTTATAACAAGGAGAAAAAATGGCAAAAATTACATTAGCCGGTGCCGGTCCCGGCGATCCGGAACTGGTAACACTTAAAACTTTAGACAGAATAAAGACAGCTGACTGCATACTTTGTGACGCACTCGTGTCGGACGAACTTTTAAAATACGCACGAAATGATGCGAAAATAATTTTCGTGGGCAAACGTGCCGGCAAACATTCCATGAAACAAGACAAAATAAATGAGTTAATTTATAAAGCCGCTCTAGAATACGAAAATGTGCTGCGCTTAAAAGGCGGCGACCCCTTTGTGTTTGGCAGAGGCGGTGAAGAATATCAGTATCTAAAAGAAAAGGGCATAACTCCGGAAGTTATTCCGGGAGTTAGCTCGGCAACTTCGGCACCGCTACTTGCCGGCATTCCAATCACTCATAGAGGCATTGCAAAATCTTTCACAGTCCTAACTGGGCATGAAATGAAAGACGACACCATAAACTACGAAGCACTTGCAAAATTAAACGGCACAATTGTAATACTGATGGGGATTGGCAACACCAAAAAAATTTGCGATAAACTCCTGGCAAAAGGCAAAGACCCAAAAACACCAGTTTGTTTTATTGAAAACGCGTCAGTGAAAAACGAGAGGATCACAAAGACGACATTATTGAAAGCGGCGGAAACGAAAGAAAAATATGATATCAAAACGCCAGGAATTATTGTCATCGGAGAAGTTGTAAACGTTCTCTAAATTCGCTTGTTAAAAAATGGACTTTTAGAGTGTCATTTTTAGAATATAATTCAGCTTTTTTAACGGAAACTAACAAAAATTTAGAACTTGATTGAGTTGGATTGTTGTGTTATCAGTTCTATAAATAATAATTTAAAAAAAGAATCTCTTTTAGAGGTTCTTTTTTGTGTATATTCCTCAAATTAAATTGCCGCATTAATACTCCTTAAGTTTTTTTAACATGAAGTGAATAATAAATTAATAATTTACCTGTATCATAAATATGTAACTAAAAAATACTACATTCGGAGGTTAATATGAAAAATTTATTTAAGAAAACGTTGACATTTTTGTTGGCATTCCTATTAGTCATCGCTCCCGTAACGGAAGTGATGGCAAATTCGAATGAAACAAATTCTATTTATGAAAATGCGGCAAATAGTAGTGAAGAAATAATTTTTTCCGCTCAATATCCTGAAAGCAGTTTGAAAATGTCTATTATGTCCGATATTCATGTGCTGCCTGAAGAATTAATAGCGGAAAATCCTGCATACACAATTGCAGAAAACAGTGATAGAAAGCTATTTACACAAAGCCAGGGGATTTTTGATTCCGCTCTTTGGCTTGCTAAGAATAATGATTCGGAAATTATTATGATTCCCGGAGATATTACAAAAGATGGTGAAAAGCCTTCTCACAAATATGTAAGCGAACATTTGGAAGCATGGAAAAAAGAAAGAGAAGCCGAAGGCAAAAAAGCTAACTATTTTGTTATTCCCGGAAATCACGACATCAACAATTATAACGGTTACGATTTTACAACTTATGATGATGCTACCGGAAAGATTGAACTGGCCGGCTTAACAAATCACCAAGATATAATTGACATGTATAGTTCTTTATACGAAAATGCTGTTCTTTACAAAGATTCTGATGAATACAAAGAATATATGAGTAACTATCCAAATCTTTTAGAGGGTCACGGTGCTTGTTCATACGCAAAACACGTTGATTTGGACGGGTCAATCGAAAATAAAAACGGTCTAACCGTTATCGGTATTGATACCAGTATAAATACCGCTGAAATTAATCCAAGTGGAAAAGATTCTCATATGACTGAAGGCACTATTGGACAAAGTTTATATCAATGGGCAAAGAAACAAATTATTGAAGCAAAAAATAGAAATGACGTTGTTTTTATTTTAAGTCACCACGGATATATTCCTCACTTTGTTAAAGAGCCATCATTATTAAAAGAGTATCTTTTAAATGAATGGGATGACGACAATGCTTACGACGGAAAAAGGTCTGCCGAAGCATTTGCAGATTTAGGAGTTAGTTATATTTTTACCGGTCATATGCACTCACAGGATATAGCTAAATATACCAGCAAAAAAGGTAACACAATCTACGATATAGAAACCGGCTCTACAGTCACTTACCCTTGCCCGGTGCGTCATGTTAAACTCACAAACTCAATTTCAAATAGCGGCAAATACAATTTGGATATTGACACCGAGTTAATAAAAAAAGTTCAATATACCGATCCTAAAGATAGAGGTTTAAAGCAAATTGATGATTTAACAACTTTTGCCAAAAGCAATTTGATTAACGAAAATCTTCTTGTCGGTGCAAGCGGAATATTATTTACTTCAGAACTTTATAAAAACTTATCCAATAATTTAACATTAACCATAACCGGATTACTGGAAAAGGATATTCCGGATCCGGCTTTAAGGCATCAAAAGTTGAGCGATTTTCTATGGGCACATCTGGACGATTTAATTATTCCTAAGATTAAAGAAATTGCCTCTGCTAATTTTGCTGAAGCAAATATAGAAATAAAAGTTGAAGCTGATAAACTTATTGTAACGGCAAATTTGGCAAACTTAAATGTCAGTGTATCAAAAGAAGACTTATGTGTTTTTGTGGAAAACCTGCTCACTCAATTTGAAAAGAAACTTCAAGATAAAGAAGCTCTCTTGGGTTATGTAAAAAATATGGCAAAACCTTTATTAGATGCAAATATTACAGATGAAATTACAATTGAAGACTTTGCAAACTATTCTTATTTATACCATTTAGCCGGAAATGAAACTCTTTCTCCTGAAATGCAAGCGGCTACGGATAAAATAAAAAATGAAGGTGTAATTAAAGATATAATTGAACAAGTAAAAAATCCTCTATCAGACGTTTTGAATGATGTTATTAAAGGCATCAACTATGATCCATTGCCTTCAGAGATAATTGACTTTAGTGCTATGGGCATCAGCGGCAATATTGTAAAACAAGTTCTTACAGGAATGGTTGGGGACAGCATTGAAAAAACTCTAATGAATCTTGGATTTAAAAAAGACGGAGAACATTATAAAAGCGAACTGGATACTTCAAAACTCATCGATAAACTTCTAAGCATGGATGCAGTAACTTCTAAACTTGCTGATGTCGATAAATTGATTCTGGATATAGCCGATGCTTTCACAAGCGAGGATCAAGACAGTTATAAAGACTATTCTTACAAAGAAGACAATCGCACTTCTATCGCTTGGCAAGCCATCAGTTGTAATTCAAATTTTATTGCAGTGATTAAGGATAATTCCCTGGCAATTATAAGCGATGATAATTGTGATTTTTCAGGAAAAATAATTCAAGAAAACAACGAATTTCCGCTAGACGACGATCATTCTGCAAAATTTGAATATAACAAACCTTTTTATATTAAGTTGTCAAAAGACCTTGGAAATGGCTATACGGAGTTTTTAGTGTCAAATGTAGTTAAAATTTTAAAAGAAGATGAAAATAAGCCTGATGATAATACAGACAACGAAAATGAACCTCATGATAATACCGACAACGAAAATAAACCTCCTGATAATACCGACGACGAAAATAAACCGGAACCAAGTCCGGATTTTGAACTAAGACCGGCTGAACCTAAAAAAGAAATAATAAAAGAAGATGAACCGGTTATAATTAAAACGCCTGTAAAAAATGTTATAAACGAAACAAAGCCTATAACCGTAAACGCTCCAATCTTACCGGTAAACTTTTCCGACCTCCCTAAAGATAATAGAGCGGAAGCTATAAAAAATTTAGCTTCAAGGGGAATTTTACTCGGAATGGGAGACAATCTTTTTAAGCCGGAAGTAACAGTTTCAAGAGCAATGATTGCAGAAATTCTTATGAGAATATCCAGTGACAAATCAATAAACTATGAATTAACTGCGACAGATATTAAACCCGGTGATTGGTACTACAACTCGGTAAAATGGGCTATGACACACGGAATTGTTACCGGCTATTTAGACGGAACATTCAAACCAAATAATAAAATCTCAAGGCAAGAACTCGCTGTCATGCTCTCCAGAATGCTAAAAGAACTCAATATCAATATACCAAATGTAAAAACAGTTTCTCCGGAAACCATGAATTACCTTCCGGACTGGAGTCGTGATGCCGTAATTGACACCATTAATAAAGGTTTGCTCGAATTTTCACAAGATGGTGAAAATAAATTTGACGGAGAAGTGACGAGGGCGGATTTGGCAGGAGCAATTGATACAATCATAAATTTTGTTCTAAAATAACAAGAATTTCAGAATTTTTATGAGAAATGTTTTCCTCAAGATATACAGCAAGACGTGTGCCTTTTTATTAACAAGCCCCTTATAAAACAAGCGGCAAAATTTCGCATATTTTAACGGATTTCTTCAACAACTGACATTCTTCTCCGTAGAAAGAAAAGCACCCGGTTCAAGTAAATAAGCTTGAATCGGGTGCTACGCTTTTGTACATACGCAATTTGCTTTTACTCGCACTTCCTTTAAAGGTGGTGGGTAACCGCAACATTGCCGGACTTCTATTCAGATTGTAAATCATTATGAAAATAAATATTATCTCCCGTAAAAAGAATAAAAGAGATAACAAAAGGGGCGCGGGGTTTATTTCCCACGCCACCTGATAAGTTGCTCACAAGGGTGTCCGGCTAATTTTTATTTCCCTAATTTCTCAAAAAATCTGTGCAGAATAGCTGCAACCTGTGCACGTGTTGCATTGCCCTGCGGAGAAATGTTCGCAGCAGACGTGCCGTTCATAATGCCGTCGCCGAAAGCCCACTGAATTGCGGAAATAGCGTATTTGGAAACACTGAGAGCATCACCGTAGGAGAGAATATTGGTATCTTCGCCAATGCTCACATCATAGCCTTTATACTTGGCATAACGCCAGAGAATAGCCGCCATCTGCTCCCTTGTAATATGATCTTCCGGACCGAACTTTCCATTGCCGTAACCGGTTACAATGTTGTTTTCCGCAGCCCACATAATTGCATTTTCGTTGTAGCTGCCTGGTTTCACATCGTCAAAAGGCAAACTGCCGGAAACGGCAGGCTCGTTTTCCAAACGGTAAAGAATAGTAACTATCATACCTCTTGTGGTGGTAATGTGCGGAGCGAATATGGTTGCGCTTGTGCCATTCATCAGACCTTTATCATATACATACGCTACATCTTCAAAGAACCAATCGTCCGTGTCAACGTCAACGAATGGGAAAGCAGCGGTTTTCGGATTATCTTTAACTGCTTTCCAACCGGCATAAACGGTGGTGTTCTTTGTCAGCTTAATGCTTGTGATCTCGTTTGTAAGCTCTTTGTCGCTATACCAGCCTGTGAACTCGTAGCCTTCTTTTGTCGGCTCATACTTTTCAAGATCTACAGTTGTTTCTTTTGCTTTAATGATTGTGGAAATGCTGCTGCCGCCGTTCGTATCGAATGTCAGCGTATAGTCGGTAACGATAACGCCGCCGGAGAAATCGCTTCCTGAGAAATCGCTTCCGGTTGCCGGAATCTTACCGGTTTCCAGTACACGGTGACAAACGGTGCATTCCTTATGCTTCGTCCCGTCGGTGGTAGACGTTGCCTCCGTATCGACTATCCAGCCGCTCGGGGTATGCAACGCCTTATCCTTTACGCTGTCTGTCTTGTTCGGGCAGTCGGCATCCGTGCATTCATGCCAGTGGTTGTCGGCGTCGGATTTCCATTCGGTGCCGTAGGTGTGGATGTGCGAAGCTTCAAGCGGTGCAAGATCGAAGCATAATGTTGCACCACCGCGATAAAAATATATTGAATAAGCCTTTATGCCGTTTAACTTTGCATTTTCTTTCGAAAGACCTACAAGTGTATAACCTGCTTCAGGTTTAACATCAATCATGATTTTATACGGTTTGCCAGCCTCTAAAGGATCTTCCGCCCCAAGCTGATCAGATTCGTCGCTATGGAATATTCCATAGCTGCCGCTTTCCCAGCGACCCTCATCATCATATTGATAATAAGCGTCGCCATCATACAAGTCTACGTTCGGCGTCGTGATTCCAGCGGAAATATCGCCGGCTTTTTTGCCGAGCACATAGTTGTTCAGTGTAAGATCAACAGCCGTGATCGATATATCACAAGGGATATAGGTTGCTTTTGCGGTTACATCACTTTCCGGCATAATGAATTGCGTATTCATTTCCTTTTCATTGTCAACGGTGACACCGTTAACAACCCACTTCTCAAATTTCCAACCTTCATCCAGTCTATTATCCGCCTGCAACACCACTTTATCACCCGGCTTCGCTTTTGTGATTTCTTTATCATTTTTATCCCTAGCCACACCGTGTGTTACGGTAATATTATATATCTGCGGCAATGTTGAGGATGTCACCGCATATTCCGGAGAACGGAAAAGAACACAAGAATAGTCGTATTCAATAAAAGTCTTCCCGTCAATAGTCCACTCTGCGTCATTGACAAAAAGTTTCGGATTTTCCGACAGCTTGTGGGTTTTGCCGTAATCGCCGTTTTCATTGTCTATGCGGACTTGGACAACAAGCCTCCATGTTCCCTCTGTAAACGTATCAGAGTAATCATACTCCCATTTTCCTGTCTCTGTGTTTTTCTTTTGCCAGTTAATCATCATTCTCGGAATATATGCAGGGCTGCCTTCTGTTACTGTAAATTTCGGATTTTTGGTCGGTGCGCCATAAGATGGTTCATCCATGGTCGCTGTGGCTTTAACGGTGTCAATCTCTATACGAGTGTCTACCTCAGTTGGCGCCACATAAATCGAAATTTCAGCACTTTCCGGAACGCTTGAACTATCTGTCACTCTTACCACTAATTCATCGTTTGGTCCGACAGTTGTCGGTGTACCGCTGATTTTTCCGTCCGGTGAAACCGTAATCCAATCAGGGCCGCTGACCTTGCTGAATGTATACGGCTTTGTTCCGTATTTTGCTCCTTCTGCTACGTAATAAGAGTTAATCTCCGTGCCAACGTAATTGTGTTTAATATCATAGCTTTCACTGTCTGTAAAAACCAACGGTGGAGCAGTCACCTCAAATTCCTGAGATTTGAAAAAAGCAAAAGATACAAATTGGTATTCATAAAAACTAGGTTTCCCACTAATAGTCCACTCTACTCCATTGACGAAAAGTTTCGGATTTTCCGACAGCTTGTGGGTTTTGCCGTAATCGCCGTTTTCATTGTCTATGCGGACTTGGACAGAAATTCTCCATTTCCCCTCTGTAAACGTATTTCCGGAGAAAACAGTATCCCATTTTCCTGTCACTGTGTTTTTCTTTTCCCAGCGAATCATCGTACTCGGAATAAATGCAGGGCTGCCTTCTGTCACTGTAAATACCGGATAATCGGTCGGTGCACCATAAGATGGTTCATCCATGGTCGCTGAGGCTTTAACGGTATCAACCGCTATGCGGGTATCCTCCGCTAACGCCGTAGTCGGTATGAGACCCAGCATCAGCACACAGCAGAGTAAGAGACTGAGCAGCCTATGTGTTTTTTGTTTCATAAAGATTTCCTCCTTTTGATAATCAATTTTCATATTTTTTCCATTCTGTCGCCCGGCGTATGGCCCCCGTGCGGATTATGAAGGCTTTCAAGCCCGATTGAAAGCGGAACTCGAATCATATCAATAAGATTTTGTGCATTCACATTCGCTCTTTACTTGTCAGTTAACCTGCCTATTAATACAGGAAAAGGTGCATTTAAGACGCCTAAAGCACGTATGTACCGCTTACCCTGTATGATTTACACAAAGCAATTATGTTCTGACCCGCTTAAACGGTGGCTTCCCAGTCAATACACAAAAAAATCAATTTGTCAAGTACATTATATAGTTTTTTTTCGCATTTTTCACTCCGAAAACGGAGGTTTTTAAAAAGGCAAAAAACACCCGGCTCACCGTCAGTCCGATGAACCGGGAAAATGATTTTTATTTTATTCGTCCTTCAGGGCTGTAACGATCAGCTTGCTTTCTATGGCTGCCGCCATCAGCTCCTCCTTGCTGTCAAATCCGCATCGGCTGACCATATCGCGGATATGCCACCGTGCGGCATCGCCGGTGATACCCAGCTTCTGCCCGACCTCTCCGAAGCTCATGCCTCGAATATATAAGCGCAGGATTTCAAGCTGTATCGGCTTAATGTCGCTGGAAATAATATCCTCCAGCTCTACGGGCGGTGTTTCATCGGGGAAACTGCGTTCTCCTTTAAGGACTTTCTCAATTACCTCCATCACTTCGCCGTCCCCGTGGTCTTTATAACACAATCCGTCGGCACATCCCGTCTTTGCCTTGGAAAGCACCTCCGGGTCTACCAATGAAGTCATAATGACCACTTTTGTGTTGGGATACTGTTCTTTTATCCTCTTTCCGGCGGCAAGCCCTGAATGGCGGTGGAGTGTATGCACATCCATAAGCACAAGGTCAATCTTCTCGCTGCAAAGGCGTTCTGCTTCAAAGGCATCCCGGAGGGCACCTACAAGATGAAAACGCTCGTCTGCTGTAAACAACTTGACAAAGTGCTCCTGTATATATTTGTCATCCTCAACGATCAGGATATTGATCATAAATTGTCTTCCTCCTTCCTCGGAAGATATAAAGTAAGGGCAAATGCGGGTCGGTGAGAAATCTTCATATCACCGCCGGAAGCCTCTACACTCCTGCGCAGGGAGGAAAGGCCGCTGCCTTCTGCTATTTTGTCCTTCGGCACTGCGCCGTTGTTTGTAATCTGCACCCGCAGGATGCCGATTTTTTCTGTGATCTTGACATTGACCCTGTCTCCCCCGGCGTGACGGATACAATTGGTGACGCATTCACGGACGGCAGCCGTTATAAGCTGCTCCGCCACGGTTTCAGGCGGAATATAGCCGTCCAGCGTTACCTTGACGCCGAGCTGTTTGGCTTTCTGCTGTGCTTCCTCAAAGGTTCCTTTTGCCGTGGAACGGCTTGCCGAAAGCATGCCCACGGCGTCCTTGAGATCCTTCAGTTTTTGCCTTGTCTCGATAGAGGAGCTGTTCTTGACATCTTGAATGGTGAGCAAGCTGCTTCCGAGGGTGTCGTGAAGCCAGACCTTCAGAGTTAGGCTTTCTTTTTCCCGCACCTCGTCCTCCATGCGCGCATACATCTTTCGCAGCCGGAGGTTTACCCTTTTCAGTTCCTCATTATTCCATCGCAGGCGGACATTACCCTCATAGAGTTCGGTCTCATCATGGGCGTCAAGCCGAACATAGCCTGAAAGTCCCTCGCCGTCGAGTTTGCCGTGACAGAAACGGTAAATCATACCGTCCCTAAAACGGTAGCAATCCGCCACATCCGTCATAGCCTCCACCCCACTTTCCGGCGAAGGTGAGGCAAGGGCATCCGTCATGTCGGTGAGCGTCCGGGGAAGTCTCTTCATCAGTAAGTGGGACAGCTCAGCCATCTTCCGATTAATAAGAATGATATGTCCGTCCGCATCCCCAAACAAAAGTCCAACCGGAAGATCGTCAATCGCTTCTTTGACCGACCATTCGTTGATTTCCCGTTTGTTGTGTGCAAATTCCGCGATAAGACTTATGACGGAATATGCAAAGGCGGCGACAAGAAACCCAATCAGAGCCGGCACCGGCAGATGAAAATCATTTTTTGGGACATGCTGATTGTTCCGGACAAGAAAGCAGAGCAGTGCAAGCAATCCGTAAAGCAAAAACCCGTCCTGTATAGTATGCAGCACCGACCGGCGATATAAAAACCGGTACAGAGTCAGAACGAGCTGTGCAAGCAAGCAAAGCCATGTTAGAATAATCAGCGCCATTTGTGCGTAATGAGATAGTTTACAAAAGCAGGTCATCGGCCGACACCTCCCTGAAGATGCAGAATCAGTTCCCACTCGTCCTCGTCCGACAACGAAACCGAAGCGTCCTGCCACTCTTTGCCGAGCGGACTCAAATCTTCTTTGCAACCGACGGTTACACGAATACGAAGCACGCCGCCCACCACACCCACCGATACCGCACAGGAAGTTATAGTGTCCAATGCAGCTTCCACCGCATCCTCGAAAAAGTCATAGGCGACGGACACCATCTCACCGGGCAAAAAGTCACGCTGTGTGTCGACAAACACTACG
Organism: Ezakiella sp.; assembly: GCA_022778715.1. Classification (GTDB taxonomy): domain Bacteria; phylum Bacillota; class Clostridia; order Tissierellales; family Peptoniphilaceae; genus Ezakiella. The sequence goes on along the minus strand of JALFRW010000019.1, from coordinate 38,641 downwards.
CAACGTGCTCCCATGGCTTTCAGATAGCGTACAGATTCCTCAATGGCGTTTTTAAGCTCGCCCGAAGGAACCTCAAACCCGTTTTGAACGGAAAGGGTCAGGTGCTTTTTGCGTTTGACATATCCGCCCAGAACGGCGATCTTGGACAAAATGGCATTTTCTTTTTCCGTGTCTCCGTCCGCCAACTCGTATTCCTTCATCAGCTGCGCAATGCGATCAATCTGCTTCTGTGTGGAGGTCGTAAGCAGGTCATACAACCTGTTCTGCTCCGCAGTGACCTTGCGATCCTTTTCCAGCACATACTCATGCCTCAGCATGGCGGTGCGTTCTTCCAGTTCTTCCTTGGTCTCGGTCAACTCACGGCGCAGATTGGTCAGTTCGGATATATCCTCCGTCCAAACCATATAGCCGCCGCCGATGGGAGATGTATGAAGCAGCTTTCCTTCGGATAAGGCTACCGGAGCATTAAGTGCCTGTTTTATTTGTTCTGCTTTTATAGGCTCGTCAGAGGCGGAAGCATACCGAACATCAAAATTTTCGTCCACGATCTGCGCACTGCTGCCCACTGAAGCCTCAAACATTTCGTCATACCGCGTGTTGGTGGGGAGCAGTCCGCAATAGATGCAACTTTCAAACACAGCGGCAAACAGCAGCGAACACGCAGAGGATAGGTCTCCTGCAAGAAGTCTTGTAACGGTATTCTCGGCCATATAGGCAATAATATAGCAAATTGTCAGAACTAAGGTTGCAATCAACGGCGCATAGGTGCGAGGCTTACGCTTTATCTTACCGCCGGAATACATCGCATAAAACGAGGCTGACGTGCACAGTGCAAACCAGCCGAACACCATGAAATAACCGATACCATATTTATAGTTGTCCGGTGAGAAATCGTGCTGCGGAAAGGAAAAGGCAAACTCATGAAGGTCATTGGTCATAACCATCAGGAAAAGCAGAACCGCCGGTATATACAGCAGTTTTAGCTGCCACTTCAGCTTATAATCCTCCGTTTTGCCGATAAACATGGAAGCAAACAACATATACAGAGGGATTCCGACCAGCGGCAGATAATAAAGATACCAAAGATACCGTCTGACAACCGCGTCCATGCAAATGTAATACTTCAGAACCTTAAAGTTAAGCCAAAGGATCATCAGGACGGCAATGCCGCACAGATAGTGACGTGCCTGCTTCTGTACCACTCTCCGGTACAGGGAAAAGCCCCATGCCGTAATCAGCCCTATATGTAAAAGAGCCCGGATAAAGTCCGTGAACAGCACATCATCAGAGGCGTTTTGATTGTTTACAAGGCGGATCGCAGCGGCTGTCACAACGACGGCAGCCACAATGATCCAAACCGCCTTATTGTTCTTGGCTTTCACTTTCCTCGCTCCTTTCCGTAAAAATTATGCCGGCAGAGATGTTTGTCTGTTACATAGTAAGCGATAAACATTCCTTTGCAAAATTGATATTTTGTCCGGCGTTTTTCAATCAGGGTACAAATATACATAATAATTATAGCATATAGTTTTGAGTTTTTGCACCACGCTTGTTTAGTATTTTTTAGTAAATTTTCGTATTGATTTTGGAAAAATGCAGTGAGTTCACCGTAGTATTAAGAAAAGAGATACCGCAGCAAGAATATGGAGTGGAGCCTCCCTCCGAGCTCATGTCGCATTGCTTTTTAGGATAATCCAAACCCTTATCGGAAACGGAAATGACAAAGAACGAATGGCAAACACTGACGAGAAACATTGTGCTGCGTGTCATTGTGACCGCAGAGGAACTGACATTGAAAAGGGATGCTGCCTTGCGGTAACATCCCTTTTGTCGTTTAGTTATTCAATTTTTTGAGCTGACAAGCTTTCACGCTGCACTTAAAAGCGTTGATCGGATTTTTGCTTATTTTCTTTTGTCAACGCTCTTAACGGGATTCTTTTTTAATATTTATATTTACGCTTTCCGGGCATTCAAGTGCAATTTTATCAAACGGTTTCTATTTTGAGTCATCGCCCTCGTTTTGAATCTTCCTGAATGGCGAACCTGTTTCGTTTTCTTTCTCCGTTCTTTTGGCATTCAGTTCTCTGTCTATCAGTCTCTTACTGCGTCTATTGCCCGGTTCCTGTCTGTTTTTATATTTATCTTCGCGTTTTTGGCGGTTTTCCTGTCTGTCGCCTTCCTTTTTGAAGCTCTTATATCCACGTGGATTTTTGAAATCTCTGCGTTCGTCGTTTTCGTTTTTGCCTTTTTCAAACTTGTCTTTGTTTTTGTAATCGCGTTTTTCTCTTGGTTTTCTGTCTTTTCTTTGTGTTTTTTGGAATTCTTTTTTGCTTTCATTTTGGTCTTTCTTTTCCACATCCAAATCGTCCGTATCCAGGTCCGTAACTTCCAGCACGTCTTCTTCGTATGCAATTTCTCCAAATTCATCTTCTTCGTACTTAAGCTCTTCCATTGGATTAATCATTGTGATTGTAGTATTTGGACAGTTGCATTTTTTGTCCTTCACTTCTCTTATGCCATCTGAGATTTTAAATATCTCTTGTGAAAAGCTGCCATCATCGCTTTGAAGTTGAACGGTGATTTCTTCTGTCAAAAGATTTGTGTAAATCACAGTGCCGAGTCCTTTTGGAGTTTTCACGAACGCTTTTGCTTTTGGCATTTCATTCATTTTTTCTTCATAGTACTCTTCTTCGTAGTTCAAACAGCATAAAAGTCTACCGCAAATTCCGCTAATTCTGGATGGTGTAAGTGCAATATTTTGGTCCTTTGCCATTTTAATCGTCACATTGTTAAAATCGCTTATCCAATTTTTGCAGCATAATTCACGTCCGCAACTTCCAATTCCACCTAAAATCTTCGCTGCATCTCTAATTCCAATTTGTCTAAGTTCAATTCTGGTTTTATAAATATACGCTAAATCTTTAACAAGTGCTCTAAAGTCAATTCTATCGTCTGCGGTAAAATAAAATAATAACTTGTGATTGTCAAAAGTATAATTGCAATCGGTGAGCTTCATAGGGAGCTCATGCTTTTTAATTAAATCTTTGCATACTTTATAAGCTTCCGCACTCTTAATGACATTTTCTCTATATCTAACTTTGTCTTCTTCAGTTGCAATGCGCAAAATCGGTTTTAATTCATAATCTATTTGGCTGTCGTCAAACGGGGTAGTTCGTTTTGCACAAAACCCCATTTCCTTCCCCCTAATCGTTTCCACAATCACGGGGTCACCAATATTTATATCATAATCTAAACTGTTAAAAGTATATATCTTTCCGGCTTGTCTAAATCTGATTCCTACAGCATTTAACATCTTCTCACCTCCTTTTAACTTGTAAAAAATAAATCTGTTATTAATGCTTTTTTGTTGTAACTTCCTTCATAAAGCTTAATATATTTGTCGAGTTTCTTACTCTTTTTTACGAGATAGTTTGTACCAAAATTTCCTAGCTTCACCAACTTTTCAGTTAGTTTATAATCACAAACTTTCTCCTCGTTATATTTTATTATATCAAAAATTATTGCCTCAGTGTAAATTCCACAAGTTTTTAAATTTAGATAACTCAGTTCCTCACCATTTAAGAAGGCATCTCCCGTGCTTAAAATATAACTCTTTGCAAAGTTTTTCATTAATTTCGAATCGATTGAACTAAAACTAAGCGCAATCTTTGCGCTGCCATTTGCTATTTTTAAGAGTTCCTCGTCCGTTTTCGGAAAAATTTGCTTTAGTTCTTCATAGCTTAATCTATCAAAATAAATATTTGTGACTCTGCTTCTAATCGTTGGAATTAGGGACGTGAAATCGTTTGTGATTAGCACTATAAACAATTTTTTTGGCGGTTCTTCCAAAATTTTTAAGAGTGCATTTTGTGCATTTAAATTTATATTTTGCGCATTATCTATTAAAACTGCACGATTTTTTCCGCCATAACTTTTAATCGAAGCAAATTCTATTACTTTTCTAATTTCGTTAATTTTAATCTGTTCGTCGCCCTTTTCAAGTTTAAAAAAATCCGGATTTATGTTGAGATTTTCAGTATCGTTTAAAACGCCCTTTAAAAAAGAAAGAGCAACAAGCTTTTTACCTGTGCCCTCAACTCCTGTTAAACAAATAGAACAACTATCTTTTTTTGCAAGTTCTAAAAGTCTGAGCTCTTCTTTTTTATGCCCAATAATATCCATTAAATTCTAACAAATTGATTTACTTCAAGCACAAAAACTGTCGCACCGCCAACTTTTACTTCCAGTGGATATGGAATAAAAGCATCTCCAGGCATTGTAACAGTTAGAAGCGAAGTTGTGATTTCTCTTTGTTTGCAATTCTTTTCTATAATTGATAACAATTCGTCCAATTTTTCGTCTTCTACACCAATTAAAAGTGTCGTATTTCCCGATTTCAAAAATCCACCGGTTGTGGAAAGTTTGGTTAATCCAAATTTCTTTTCTGTGAGCTCGTCTACGAGTGGATTCACGTCTGCATCTTGTACAATTGCTATAACTAATTTCATTTTTTCCTCCTTAAAGCAATTTATTAATTTCTTTCATAACAGTGTCCAAAACTTCTTCTTCTGACATTGATGCGTCTATCACAACAGAATTTGGATAATTTGAAAGCTTTTCGTATGCCATATTTACGGCGCTAAAAAAGCTGTTATCCCTCAATTCAAATTTGTCGTAATCGCGAACTTTCTTAATTCGTTCCATCCCTGTATTTTTGTTTAACATTAAATAAATCGTCAAATCCGGTCTGTATCCATGTAAGAAAAAATCGTTTATATCTTCAATATTTTCCATTCCCAGTGCAAGCCCTGCTCCTTGATAAGCAAGAGACGATGGTAAAAATCTGTCTGATATAATTATATCATAATTCGGCAAATCTTTCTTCAAAATCGCATAATTTTCTGAACGCATTGCTGCAAATAATAACGCTTCTGTTTCCGGAGAAACATTTAAAGCCTTATTTAAAAGAATTTCTCTGATTTTTTCACCAAGAGGCGACCCGCCCGGCTCTCTGATAAATTTGGACTTCAAATCTTTTGGCAATCTTTCTTTGATTCCGTTTATAACAGTTGTCTTGCCAACTCCATCCGGTCCCTCTATAACTACAAATCTACCCATATCATCACCTACAAGCCTACAAAAATCGAGGAAAACGAATAAAATGCACCAATAATCATCGCAACCGCAAGAATAATCGCCATATATTTTGCTATTTTTTTTGCTAAACTATTGTTCATCTTTCATAACCTCTTGCAACCAATTGTGGAATATCTCAAAAGATTTAATTGTCATTTCGTGTGTGGTTCTATGAAGCACGGTGTAAATTAGCCGGCTCTTATCCTTAAAAAATGGAGCAAGACTTTTAATCACCGCTTCATTATATTTGGTTGGAACCATCACGTCCTTATCACCATCAATTAAAAGCATATCTCTATTTTCTAATTTCGACAAAAATTCTTTTGGACTGTAATATCTTATCTTATCCATAATTTCTTGTCTTGTCTTATCGTCGTATTTTGTGAAAATTCTATTATAATAGTCTGCAAGTGCACAATAATCAAGTCCCCCGTTAAACATCGCAAGCTTACCCATTGGAGACTTTACAAAAACTCCTGCCGCTGCCATTGCACCCATAGAGTGACCTGCAAAAACAATTTGATTTGGTTTAAAACCTCTCTTTTTACACAAATAATTTATTAAATCCGGACTTTCCGTGATAGTTTTAATCAAAATATCCCAAAAATGTCTATCCGGTTTTGAATAGTCCACTTCCATTTCGTGGCGTCTTAACCCGTGACCGATAGCCTCGGGTAAAAGCACATAATAGCCCAAATTACACAAAATTCTCGCTCTAAAAAGTGTTCTTTCTTTTGAAGAAGAAAACCCGTGATAAAAAATTATTGCTACTTTAGCGGGCTCAATTGGAACGAGCTCAGTTAAAGGATTCCCATTGATTTTAATTTCAAATTCCACTCTTACTCCCTCCTATAAAAGCCAATTTATAGGCTCTTTATTAATAACTGTAAGCCTTTCGTTAACTTGCTTAAAAACTCCGCTTCCAAAAAAACCTCGATATGCCGAAAGTGGCGAAGGATGTGGAGCCGTTACAATATTTTCTTTATGTTTTATAAACTTCGCCTTATTTCTCGCCTCGCGACCCAAAAGCAAAAAGACAACATCCTCTCTTTCTCCCAATTTTTGAATGACAAAATCGGTAAAAATTTCCCAGTTTAAATAAGCGTGACTCATCGGCTCACCTTCACGAACCGACAAATGCGTATTCAAAAAAAGCACTCCGCTCTTTGCTATCTTTCTAAAATCTGTCGTAGTCGGCTTCTCCCCAAATTCATCGCTTATTTCTTTAAATATATTTGCAAGGCTCGGCGGCACCCGCACCCCCTCGTTTACAGAAAAGCTAAGTCCATTTGCCGCACCTCTGGTCGGATAAGGGTCTTGCCCCAAAAACACAAGCTTTGTATCTTTAAAAGTACAAAAATAAAACGCGCGAAACACCTCATGAGATGGCGGAAAGCACACATGACTCTCATATTCAAGCTTTAAATTGTGCATAAGATTTTTAAAGTAATCAGTTTCTGTAATGGGTTCAAGCACTTTTGCCCAATCATTTACAAATATATCCATAATTTAATTTTATCACACGAGCGGTTAATATTCAAGTGACAAACTAAGTTTTTTGTGTTATAATTGGGCTAAAATAGACGAGGTGAAAAATGAAAAACGATTTTGTATTATTCGCAAAGAAAAAAGACGGAACAATAAACGCAATGACCTGTGGCTGGGTCACCGATGGAATACTATTCAACAAAAGAGTAAAGATGGTTTTTGTTAGAAAATCACGCTACACCTACGAATTTTTGCAAGAAGCGGATTATTTTGTAACCGCAACTCTTAGTGATGAAGCTATGCAATATTACGGCTCCGTTTCCGGCAGAGATGAAGATAAAAACAAAAAAATGGGAGTAAAATTTAAAATTGATGGCGATAGATTTGAAGTTGTTGGAGCAAAAGACAATTTATTTATGAAAAAAATCGCTGTCCTTGATTTTAAAAAAGCAGACTATCTGGATGAAGAAATAAAAAAACAATTTAGAGAAGACACTGAAGCTCACGTGATATTTGTCGGGGAGATTGTAGATGCAAACCACAAATAACAATATCTTCACCTACAAATCTAATCAAAAACTGCTCGACTTATTTGGCTCAAAATTTGAATTTAGAAGAAAGCTGATTTCAATCATAATCGGGAATTTGCTGTTTTCATTCGGCGTGAACGCTTTTTATACAACGCACAAATTTTTATCCGGCGGAATCGGAGGCATATCTGTTATGGTTCAATACTTAACCGGCATCGCAGCAGGTATATCGGTGTTTATTCTAAACTTACCACTTTTTTTATTTGGACTAAAAACGCTCTCTAAAAAATTTTTGGGATACGCATTTATCTCCACAGTAGTACAATCATTTACGATGATCGCTTTTAAAAATGTGGGCAACTACGTAAACTTTGCCGACCCGATACTATCTGCAATAGCAGGTGGCACACTAAACGGTATAGCAATGGGAATTTTGTTTAAAAACGGCTGCTGTCAAGGCGGGTTTGACATAGTGGCTGCAGTCATGAAAAAGAAATATAATATGCAAATCGGCTCCGCACTTATGCTGCTAAACGCTATTGTAATCTCGATTGCAAGCTATCTGTTTGGAATTGATAAAGGCGCATACACCATTATTGCAATGTTTATTTCTTATAATGTCCTCGATAAAATTCAATTATCGAAAGGAAAACTAAAAAGTGTAACGATAATCTCACTTAAAAATGAGGAAATTCGAGAAGCTATCAATTTCAAAATGAGCCGTGGCGTCACAGCCCTCAAATCTGTAGGCGGCTGGAGCAAAAAAGAAGGTCAAGTACTCTATCTCTATGTAGAAAGAAATGAAATCTCCGTACTTAAAAATTTGATCGAAGAGATTGATGGAGATGCTTTTATTGGAATTAGTGATGTGGAAGAAATTAAGGGGAGGGGCTTCCGCACATTTGATATAGATTAAAATTATCTAAATCAATGTTTTGGAAATTCGATTTTCCCCTCGCTGCAATATGACTCTCGGTACACCTCGCCGGTTAATAGCATCACACTCTTTAGACTCCTTTAAATTTTTTAGATATATTGGATCTATAAAACCCTGAAATTTTCGCTGTTCTTCCGGAAGAATAGCCTCTTAATTAGTATCTCTATCTTTTTTTCATTTATAGTAGATTTCCACAACTCATATTATCCTTCGTGTGTTTTGTAATTATTAACATTATACGAAGTTAGTATGAGTTTTTTGTTTTTCCAGTATCACAATTAGTTTTACACCTATCAAAGCAGGCATCTGTCGGTCTTTACTTAATCATGATATTTTCCCTATTGTTTTTGAGCAAAAAGCAACTACTAACGACTACTTATCCAATAAGTTGTTTCTGAAAATATAAATACCGTTACTGTACAAATTAAAGGTCATCTTTTCTCACCGGCTGTTAATATAGGCTTCAGGCAAGATAAGTGGAGAAATATTTTTTGAATAGTCTTTTACAATTTTACAAGTATTAATTATAGCTTCACATACTATTAGCTAAATTTCACCCGCAAGCTGTTAGATTTTAATTTACTATGAATAAGCAAGAAAGTCAAATTAAAATGTGTTTTAAAAAAAGTTGCATAATTAGATATATCAAAGATATTTCTAAAAAATATCATGTTATAATTATAACAATTCATTAGAAAAATCTTTATAATCTTCTCTTTTACATAGTATTCTTGTTTTAAGAAGTTGCGATTTTAAAACTAATTAAATTTGGGTATATAAGTAGTAAATGAGGTGACAATATTTCTATGGGAATAAATAATTATAAAACTATCTATCTCGCAGGCGGATGCTTTTGGGGTGTGGAAGCTTATTTTAAAAAGATTAATGGAATAGTTAGTACAATAGTAGGATATGCAAACGGAAATACAAATGATACTAATTATACACATCTAAAGGAAACCGGTCACGCGGAAACTATTAAGATTGTTTACGATTTTTCACTTGTAAGTCTCGAAGAAATTTTACTACACTATTTCAGAATAATTGATCCGAAAAGTGTCAACAAGCAAGGCGACGACGTTGGTAGACAATATAGAACCGGAATTTATTATACAAATGAAAAAGATTTAAAGATTATAGAAAAAATTATGAGTTACGAAACAAAACTTCATGGCGAGCTCGCTGTGGAAGTGTTGCCACTTGAAAATTTTGTAAAAGCCGAAGAATATCATCAAGATTATTTGTATAAAAATCCCGGCGGATACTGCCACGTGAATTTGGCACTGACAAGTGAACCTCTATTTAACGAGGATTATAGCAATCCGGATTTGGAGGAGCAAAAAAAGCTTCTGGACGAAATTTCTTACAAAGTTATGCGCGAAAATAAAACTGAACAACCACATTCAAGTACGTTAAACAACGAATACAGAAAAGGCATTTATGTGGACAAGTTAACCGGCGAACCGCTATTCTCGTCCAGTGAAAAATTTGAAGCCGGTTGCGGATGGCCAAGCTTTTCAAAATCAATCATGAGCGATACATTAAATTATAAGAATGACACCTCATTCTCAATGAACAGAATCGAAGTTAGAAGTCGACTTGGCGACAATCATTTGGGTCACGTATTTAACGATGGACCAACCGAAAAAGGCGGACTCAGGTATTGCATCAACGGATCAAGTCTTAGATTTATACGGCTGGAAGACATGGATAAAGAAGGCTACAGCGATTATAAAATTTTTGTGGAGTAGAAAATGGGTAAAAAATTGTTGATTGCACTTGTTGCGGTATACTTAATCGTATCATTTTTTGTACCGATGGGCGAAGCCCCGGACGAAAAAGGCAGAAATTTGGTTCTGCTTTCATATGCCGCTTTTCTTGTCGGCATTTTAATTTTAAAAAAGACAAATGGCGAAGGTTTAAGATTTAAAAGCTACCCATTTCAGAACCCATTAACCAGAGCAGATATATTTAAATTTGTTGCTTTGCTCTCATTTGCAGTTGTTGCTGTTGCGATTCTGCTTTCAATTTTCGCTTACAATAAAAAAAATCTATCCTATATGTATGACTTTATTACCTTAATAATCGCACTGTTAATTATATGGAATGCGATGAAACTGAAAGCCGACAAAATTGAACAAGATAGCGATAAAAAACTCAATTCAACGCCACTGAAGAAAAATTAACAAGGAGGAAATATGGCAAGAAAAAATAAAGACTCATTTATTGTAAAATTTATCAAATTTTTCGTATCAATCAGCATTGCAAGAAAGATTTTCGGTTACAGCAAGAAGAAAAACAGAAGAAGATAGCAAGAATATCTATGGGAAACCATAGATATTTTTTATATTGATCTGTGACATAAAAACATACTTTCACGGCAATATGGACGTAGAAAAAACAAAAAAGATAACTGAATATTCTATAAAAATGTTTTAAAATGCCGATTAGAACCCGGAATAACTTGTAATTTTAAAAAACTGCGTGATTTACAAATTGCTTTAATGAGCATCGTTACATATGTTCGACAATAATAGACTAAAAAATAATAATTTTATTAAAATTATTGACTTTTTCAATAAAATATAATATGGTATATTTGTGATTTGAAGAGCTGATGAATGAGCAAAATTTATATGATATAACACTGAGGTTGGAATAATGAAGATAAATAAATATTTTTCAGAAATAAGAAAGATGCAAATTTTTGCAATTATATTAGGTACACTTGATAATATAGTTATGATTGGCAGTTCTATTTTGATTCAAAAAATAATAGATGCCCTTATAAGCGGAGACTATGACGCCGTAAAAGAGACGGGACTGTTTTTTCTTATAGTTTTGATTTTTTCGACTGTACTTGGTTTCTTTTTCCAATATAATTTTAGAACTATTGATTATGTGGGAAGTTTTCAGTTGAGAAGAAATTTTTTCAAAAATTTTTTAACCAAAAAATATGCTGAAATTTCAAAAGTGGAAGTCGGCGATATCCTGACATCTATAACAAGTGATACCGAAAAAATATCCAAACTATATGCGACCAGTTATGTTTCTGCAATAATACTTTCTTTGCAATTTATAATTACCATTTCGATCATTGCATATTTTAATATTTATGTAGCTGTTCTATCTCTTGCTATTGTGCTGATTGGTGCTTCCATCGGTAAGCTTATTTCAAAAAAAATTGGTGAATACTCGGTATTATTACAAAAAATTTCAGGAAAAGAACAAAGCTCGATATTACAAACCATTAATGGAATAAGGACAGTTAAACAATTAAAAAAAGAAGCTTATTTCTTGGAAAAATATAAAATAATACTGGACGATAAAGCGGATGCATCAAGAAAACTTGCCAGACAATATGCATTTTACGTTGATATTTTTTCATTTATAATGAATACGATGCCTTTTCTTACAATACTTATGTCAATGTTTTTTATAATGAAAGGTAGTATGACTGTGGGTGATGCAGTAGGTATTTTGTCAATTGCCGCCAGCCTTACAGAACCGGTTACACAATTTGGCGAAGTGTTAAATGCATTGAATATTTCAAAAGAACTTATCGAAAAAAATAGAGATATGTTTCTTGTTGAAAATCATAATGAAAATATTCCGGTAAAAAATATTGAATTCAATAATCTGTTATTTAATTCACAAGGATATAATCTCGGAGAAAGAGAAATATTGAAAAATATAAAATTTAATGTTTTAAAAAATAACATCTATACTATTGTCGGTAAAAGCGGAAGCGGTAAAACTACAATTTTTAATTTGATTTCTAAATTTTTGCCTCAAAAAAATGTTGAAATAAAAATAAACAATCAAAATCTTGATCAATTTTCCGATAATGATATTTATGATATTGCTGTTCAGATTGATCAGACTTCAGTAACAATTAATGATACAATTATTGAAAATGTTTTGCTTGGAGACAGTTTTCCGGAAGAAGAAATTGAAGAAGCTTTAAAAGCGGCATGTGTTGATGATATTATAAAAAATAAAGGCAAAGATTTTATAATTGATGCGAGCGCAACTAATGTTAGCGGCGGTGAAAGACAACGAATTGCTATTGCAAGGATTATTTTAAGAAAGCCTGATTTAATTATGATGGACGAACCGACAAGTGCACTTGATGAGGCAACTTCGCAAAGATTAGTAAATAATTTAAAAGAATTTACAAAGAAACATAATATCACTCTTATGGTAATCAGTCATAAAAAGGATTTCACACAAATTTCAGATGAAGTAATAAATGTTGAATAAATATCCGAAATAAATTTGCATTTATTACTTTTGGTCGGACAGTATTATAAAACAATAAGACTTTTAATTGTGTCGGCTAAATAATTCAATCTCATTTCTATAAATAAATACAAAACCCTAATACACTCATGATGTTTAGTTTATTAAGGGTTTTTTGTTTTTTAAAAACTCCGTTTTAAAGATTCCCGGCATTTTTTTCAATACCGATATTTTGTATACTTATATTTATATAATTGATAAATTTTTATTTATATGATATAATACTATTATAAAAAAGTGTACGGGAGGTTTTTATGCAAAATATAAATAATATAAAAAGAAAAATTGCAACTTTAGTTGGCGAAACTGTAGAATTAGAAACAAACCACGGAAGAAATAATTTAGAAAGAGTTGAAGGAAAAATAGTAAACGCCTATCCCGGCATATTTACTTTTGAGTATAGTTTAAGCGACACAAACGACAATATAACCAGTTTTTCATATAGTGATGTGTTGTGCAACAAGGTGAAAATAATAGAAGTTTAACAAAAACTTTTGCCTGAATCACGATAAAGCTTTTTTCACTTTGCATGAGAAACTAACCCGATGAATAAAAGCGAATTTGGTAGTCTCTCTTTAAAAACTACCAAAGAAAGCGGCATCTGCTCGGTTTAAGTTTTAAAATTCTCATGCACTTTAGAGTCGATTCGCATTAAGAAAAAATAAAAAATAAAAAGGAACTGAAGGTCAATATTTTTACCGTCAGTTTTTTTATGCGTTAAAAGCCTCCCCTTATTAAAACACTATTCATTTCTTATCAAAACTAACATTTAACTATTCATTTTTTGTTTTTTTTAGTTCTCTATTACTTTTAAATTGCTTTTTTGATATAAAAAAATCAACTCAACCTGTCCGGAAGAGCTGATACAAACTTTTTTCACTATATAATTTGCGTTTTATTTACTTATATATTTCTTTCTTTTGAGCCTTTTCCCTTTGCAATAATTTCTCCATTTATTTCAAATTGTTTGACTTCGCCGCCATCAATATTAAAACTTGTAACTTCGTCTCCATTTGTTACAATATTTTCTCCGACAAATAATTCTTCTATTACTGCACCTTCAAGCACGCTTATTCCATCTGCTTTTAAAGTTTTTATAACGCCTTTTACAAGTGTTTCTCCTTCTCCACCAAATGTTTCAACCGATTTAGTGATAGCAATCTTACCTACCGGTTTTGAGAATTGCATACCAATGGATCCATCTCCAACAGTTTTTATTGAATAAAATGTGGCATCATTTATGGTACCGTCATATTGATTAAACCCTCTAGCCCCTTTGCCATATGTTTCAATTGGTTTATTTGCCAGAAACTTTTTAACTATTCCAAAATTTACAAAGCCGATACCGCTTGAACCATAGCTAATTACTTTTTCATTTGTTGTCCAATCATCCACAACTCCCCATACATCAAGAACCATATCATTGTTTCCATATGTTTTAACGACGCCATTTGAAACAATCTTTTTTGCGTGAGCACCGTAGACAATAAATATTCCCCCCGTAATTAAATTGGGTTGACCCGTTGGAATCATTCCATTTGAATATATCTCTTTTGTTTCAAGTTCATTTACTGATACTTTTCCGCCCTCGTCATTAAATCCCGATATAAAAACTCCGCTTCCAAAGACAGGTGAAAGTTCTCTGCCCATTTTTAGTCCCTTAATGTTTGCAGTTAATTCACTATCCTTTGAAGGGTTAAAGTTATAAATTGTAAATGCTCCTTGGTAAACGATTACTCCATATTTCATAGGCCTTTCTGCAAAGCCTCTTGCATCGGCAGCCACAATATCAAGATTTTCAACATTTAAGTTTAAAAACTTATTGTTCCCTCTTGTGAGAATTTGAACTACCCCGGTAACTGTTAAGTTCTTTAAATTGATATCTTTCAGATCCTCTAGGTCTGAATTTATGAAAATGGCCCTTTCATTATGTGAAGTTTGAATTGCAAGATTTTCAATCGCATTATCTCCTTCAAGCCCAATTCCTCCACCATTAGCAAAACTTATAAGAACATTTTCATTTTTCCCGATGATTTTCTTTCCTTTTTTTAAAGTAATTGAGTTTGGAATTGTAAATGAATTATAAATTTCAATTAAATCCTCATTTGAATTTAAAGCTTCTTGTAATTCGACATAGTTTTTTACCTTCATTATCTATTCTCCCATTTATAAACCACATCGCTATATTCGGGCTTTTTCCCAAACTCTTTTTTTGCGTATGGGCATAATGGAATAATTTTTATATTCTCTTTTCTTGCTTCTTCAACTATCATTTCTACGAGCTTTGAAGCATATCCATTGCCTCTTAAATTTTCATCCACATATGTGTGATCTATAATCCATTTATCATCTGATGGTGAGAAAGTAGACTCCCCCGCCAGATTGTCTTTCTCATCATAAAGTGCAGCTCTATTTTTTTGTTTTTCAAATACGAATCTCATTATTTCTCCTTTATACTAAAAAATAAACATCTTAAGTTTAATATTTTTGAACTTTTTAACATATATAAGTGGCTGAAAGTTAGTTTTTATAATTTAATCGCTATAAAATCAATTTCCATTTATAAATGTTTAATTTCTATAAATTTCTTTTAACCGGCTTTCATCCAAATGTTTGTATATAAGAAAATTAAATAGCGATAATGCTTATCCTCACATCCTCGGAATATTTATTGCTGTTAATATGCCCAACTTATTCCACCATTCTTTTTTTAAGAACCTATGCTTAATTGAATAATGTGAAATATATCTAATTAGATGCTTATTTTTATAAAAAATTTTAGCACAATTCAAGTGTGATTTTTTAAAAAATCATGCTAAAGTCCGCAAAAAATCTTTTAAATTTCTTTTGTAGAAAGCTTTATAATCTTTTGAACTTCTTCGTCATTTTCCATGGTTTCCATGAACTTCTTTAAATTTGGATATTCAGTCCAAGACTTTGGAGTATTTGAAAGCCAGCGACTTAAAATATAAGCATAAGCATCAAGAACAGTTTTTTTATTCTTGTAAATATGCGTCTTTCCATCAAGCATACTATCCAAAATTGTTGCAACGCTGTCAATATTTTTATATGCCGCTTCAACAACCTTATCTAACTCTTTCTCATCCCTGCTTGTTGTGTAATTTTTTGGGGTAAACATTGGCCAAAAAGCCGGATGATAGTCCGCAGACAAAAATGCTGAAATTTGATTAAATAAAAATTCATCCTCAAGTCCTTCGTCCGGTCCTAAATCTTTTTCTTTGTACTTTTGTGCAACATATGATAGTATCGCACCTGCTTGAGTTTTTATATCTCCGTCTTCAGTCTCGAGCGCAGGAACAGCTCCGGAAGGGTTAATCCTCTTGTATTCAACAGAGTCCAACTTGACTCTTTCTGTCTCAAAATCTGCTCCCACCCAATGAAGAGCAATCCATACTGATACAGCACATGTACCCGGTGCATAATAAAGTTTCATAAAATCCTCCTTCTAAATAAATTTAATATTACCTCAAGTGAGTCTAGTCAAATTCATTCGTTAATTTTATACCCAATTATAAAAAATATAAAACACCAAATTAATTTAACCTTAAAAGCTTAGATTCAAAAATTCACTTTTAAAAATTAACACAACTTATCCATTTTCCACGGTAAATTAGAATCTCCTATTCTCTTTTTATATATTGTTTCTACAGAATCTTAAGAGTTTGTTATGAATGATATTTCTAAAAGCATCTTTCAGTGGTATGCTAATAAGCGATATTTTTAAATAAAATAACCACGGGTGTCCGTGGTCATTTAAACATAGAATATATCACAATGAAAGATACTGCAATTAATATCCATCCTATTATTATTTGGAGCCATTTTGGTGCACCATTCATTAATCTTTCGAACCGATTACCGAGCCCGGGCTAAAGTTTCCGTGAAGCTCTTCTTCAAGTTCTACACCAAGTTCGGCATTGTCTAAGTCTTTTCTATCCATTTTAATTTTTCTTTAATGCGAGAGTGACTTTTGGAACCATTTGTTTTTTTCGGCTCATCAGTCCTTCTGCAACAAATTCGCTCTCTTCAACTTTTTGACCAAACTCGGCAGCAATTTTGTCATCATCTTCACCAACCACAAATACAATAGAGCTTTCTTTAAAAATGTCTGTGATTATTAAAACTACGTTTGAAAGCAATTTTTCGTCGCGTATTTTTCCCATTTCTTTTAGTAGTTCCGCTTTTTTATTCAAGATTTGCTCTTTGTCCAAAGTAAACACTTGCGCAATTTTTATTGCTTTGTCCGCGATTTTAAATTCTTTCACATCCATATTTAAAATTTCTGTCGGAGTTTTTTCTGCAAGCGATGTGCCCTTTTTAAACATTTTTTCCGCATAAATTTCCGGTTCAATTTCAGCGTAGATTGCCATTCTTTCAAGCATTCTCTTATCGGTTTCGGTAGTTGTTGGACTTCTAAATAGTAGCGTGTCTGAAATGATTGCAGATGCCAAAAGTCCGGCAGTTTCTTTTGTTGGTCGCACACCATGCTCAAAATACATTTCGCTTATAATAGTTGCGGTTGAACCAACCGGTTCGTTTCTAAAATAAACCGGTTGATTAGTCGTTACCGGATCAATTCTGTGGTGGTCGACAATCTCTATAATTTCAGCTTCTTCTATGTTATCAATTGATTGTGCTTTTTCATTGTGGTCCACGAGCACCAATTTTTTGGGCTTGCCTGTTAAAAGATGATATCTGGAAAGATTTCCAATCACAGCGCCGTCATTTTCAAGCACCGGATATGAGCGATACCTCGTTTTGGACATCTTTTCTTTCACCTCTGGAAGTGTATCATTGATGCTTATATAGTCGATATTTTCTTTTGTCATAACAAATTCTGCCGGCACGGAAAGCGGTAAAATTCTGGCAGCCATAAAACTGTTCAGCTCTGTTGAAATTACGCTAACTCCGTTTGCCTTTGCAAGCTTAAGCGCATCTTCCTTCATTTCGTATCCTCCGGAGACGATAATTAGGCTAACTTTTCTTTTAATCGCATCTAGCTGAGCGTCATCTCTGTCGCCCACGATTACAACGTCACCGGCATTAATTCTATCTCCAAGTGCATCCGGCTCCATCGCGTAAACTACCATTTTACCGTTGAGGGCATGGTCGCCTGCGTTTAAAACTTTTGCCGAAAGCACGTCCACGATATTATTAAGGCTCGTATTTGAACGGTGCAAAATCATATCATCCCAGATGTTCATATATGAACTTGTGATGTCGGAAAGAGTTAGTACGCCCTTTAATTTGTGGTGTTCATCGCAAATGCTTAAAAGCTGAGCGCCGTTTGATTGGATGAGCTCAATAGCTTTTTTAATTGGCGTATCGCTATAAATTATAATGGATTCGTCCAGTTCCAAATCGTGCACCTTTAGTTGAATTGATTCTTTTAGGCGTGGCGCTTCCACATTAAAATAATCGAGTACAAACTTGGTCTCATTATTCAAATCGCCAAGTCGTATAGGCTCCGCATTATATTTTCCAATTTTTGTCAAGAGTTCTGCATACGCAATCGCGCTGCAAATGCTGTCGGTGTCCGGCACTTTGTGGCCGGTTATATATATCTTTTCCATTTTTCCTCCGCTATTTATTGTAAGACCCATTTTGCATCATCTTGTATGAACGATAAATCGCCTCGCACAAAAACAGAGTTGCCATGTGATGAAGCAGGGTCATTCTTCCAAGGCTAATCTTTTGATATGATTGTATCATTTTGTGGTCAAATCCGTAACTGCCTCCGATCACAAACGATATAGTTACACCAACATTTTTCGATGTTTCTATAATATTTTTAAATTCCTCCGAGTTTGGATTCTTGGCATCTGCGTCCAAAAAAATAATTTTGCCTTTTGCTCTTTCTATCGCCCTTTTAGTTTCAGTTTTAAGCTTCTCTTCCAAATTGGAGTCATCTGATTTTAGCTTTACTTCGTCAAAAAGCGTCAAGACCATTTTTTCATATGGAGAAATTTTTTTTATAAAATCGTCTATCAGTACGCGATATTCTTTTGGAATTTTACCAGTTGCAATTATCTCTATCATATTGATATAACCTCGCTTTTATTGAATCTGCTGGATACATAGACCGGCACATCAAAACCATTTTCAGCCAAAATATTTTCCACGGTGAGCTTTGCCAAAATTTCATTGTTGTTTTGGTATGAAATGTGTCCAATCATAACCGCCTTTGTGCGGTTTCCCATAGAGTTTATCAAATAATGTGCACATTCAAAATTGGACAGATGCCCAAATTCACCTGCCACTCGCATTTGTAAATCTTTAGTATATGGTCCGTTTTTAAGCATAATCGGGTCAAAATTGGATTCCACAAAATAAAGATCTGAATTTTCAGTTAACTCGTAGACATAATCCGAAATCATTCCCGTGTCCGTCACAAACGAAATTTTTTTGCCATCGCTTTCCACCAAATACCCAAAAGGATCCACTGCATCATGTGAAACCGGAAAAGGCGTAATCTTCATATCGCCAATCGTAAATGGCTCGTAAATAAAATGCATTAGGCTCGCGTCAAAAGAATTCACTTTGTTTATCGTCACAAACATCGTCTCTCTGTTTGCATAAACCGGTATTCTAAACATTCGTGCGAGCACTCCGACCCCGCTGATGTGGTCAATGTGCTCGTGCGTGACAATTAGACCGTCCACGTCTTCTATTGAAAAACCGCTCTCCTCCAGAAGTCTTTTTGTCTTCGCTCCCGAAAGTCCGCAGTCAATTAAAATGCCGGCATTATTCGATTTTATAAAATGTGAATTTCCATTCGAGCCGCTCTGCAATGAAAAAAACTTCAAATTATCACCTATTCTATCTGTATTATTACTCCATTGTCCAGCTCCACGCGAAGTGCAAGCTTTGCTATTCCCCCGGTTATTTTGTCCACATTTTCAACTAGTGGCAGGTTTGAGGGATTAAAAGAATAATTAATCGAAACTCCCACAATCGTGCGGTCCTTCGCAATCGGTTCGGACACTATTTTTAAAAGTTTTCTCTTTGGATGTGACAATCTCATCACGTCTTGTGTCTTTTTAACAGAGTCAAACACCTGGTATTTTATCGTCCTAATGCCATTATTTGTTACATACACAATGCAAAAACAATCCTCCAAAAAAAATCCCGTTTCCAGCTCAATTTGCTCGTATTCCACTGAATACAAATTTTCTTCCTGCTTTTTTACATTAACCGGCAGGAGATTTATATAAAGTCCCCTATCTTTTAAAAATTCCGTTGCAAACTTTTGCGCCTCTTTTTCATTATTTATTGAGACCTGTCCGACTTTCGGAGTGTCATTAAAAATAAATTGTTTTTTGTTTAGAAGTACCAAATTTTTATCGCCTTCAGTAAAAATCGTTGAGCCGCCTGTGGATTTAATGTCCGGTTCATCAAAAAACATATCAATAATATCCTGTTCTCCAAAAAGCTTGTAGTTTACCTCGAGCAAATTCCTGCTTATGCTCGTCGGTATCTTTGCGTCCAGCTTAATATTGTTTTCACCAAGCACTTCTTCAACGTCAAAATTGTCGACTACATCTCTTTTTTGTTCGAAATAATAATAACCCAAAAAAATATCCAGCACGATGAACAAATAAATCATTAGCATTTTTGCTTTTTTCCAATCCATAAGCTCACCTCAATTTTAGCGTCGATACTTGTGCCACATTTGTGCCCTTGTAAATTAAAATCGCATCTTCGCCCTTTATAAAATCCGCTTTATACTCACCCAAAAACGGATCTCTAAATACTTTGTCGTGATTTTTTGCAGACACTGAATTGTATTTAAAATAAGTCACTATATTTCTTTTAATTCTCGCTTCATATAATTCGTCATTTAAAATATAATGAGGCAATTTTGCTTGCACGAAAGTGATTTTATACTCCTCGTCTTCTCCCTGTTCCATGCTCAAAATCCGGTAATCCGAAAAACTTAAAAGACTGGATTTCACGAAATTTTTAAATGCCACCAGACTAAGATAAATATCCGGCTTTGCAGTCGCATTTCCGCTGCTCTTGTAATAAGTGATATTGCCATTGTTCTCGATTTTAATGCTTGCCTGTTCTGAAGAATATGTGTAAGAATTTTCTTCCTCGATTTCATATATATTTTTTGTTTCCAAAAATCTTTCAGCCAGCACTTGTCTGTCTTTTTTTCCATATTCCTCGATTGGATTATTTAAAATCGCAAAATCATTTATGCCAACCGTCTTTGACGGCAAATTTTTCTCATCAAATTCTATATAGTTTGTAAACTCGTCAAACGCAAATTCAGAATCGGTTTCAGTCATAAATAACCCTTTGTTTGTATTAATATAAAGCTTCCTGTTTTCATTGTCTATATAAAATAAATCAAAACTTGCAAAAGGCAGATTTCTGATATTTCTCTTGGTGGAAGAGTTTAAAAGCTTTAACGGCACGTCAAACCCGCTCTTTACAAGGTATCCCCTATTCTTGAACTGTGGCAGACTATAAACCGAGTTGTCTTTTAAATTTAAATCGAAATCCAATTTTTGAAATTCTTTTTTGCCGTTCAAATTGTCGGCCAGAAATAACGAAAGCTCGGCATTCGGAATTTTGTCCAAATTCTCTTTTAGCGGATTTGTGGAGAAAAAACGTGCATAGCTGATCACATCCTCGGATTCTGGGTTTGCTCTTCTTTCAACAACATCGTCCTGTTTAAAATAGAGTTCGTACGAGAAAAATAAAGCAAGTGCCACCAGAATAACAAGCAAAATATTTTTAAATCTCTCCATTCTCATCACTTTCCTTAAACTTCAATGTAAAGGTTGTTCCATTTTTGCCGTCACTGTGAACAGATATCTCACCCTGCATATTTTCCATCATTTCTTTTGCAATCGCAAGTCCAAGCCCCGTTCCGCCCAATGCTCTTGAACGACTCTTTTCGACACGGTAAAACCTGTCAAAAATTCTTTTTTGGTCCTCCGGTTTGATCCCGGGACCATTATCGGATACACTTAAATAAACTGCCGCATTTTCTAATTTTGATTCCACATTTATTACTCCGCCGTTTGGAGTGTATTTTATTGCATTTGAAATTAAATTTATCACAACCGTAAGGGCATCGTCCTCATCAGCCAAAGCGAAAATATCATCTCCGTAGTGCTCGTAGATTGTCATGTCTTTTTCTTTGGCCGTCAGCCTCATTCTCTCCACAGCCGTATGCGAAATTACATTTAAATCAACGCCGGTTAATTTCTTTTCCTCCGTCTTATAGTCGAGAGTGGTTAGAACAAGTAAATCGCGTACAATATGAGCCATTCTGTCGCTTTCTGAATCAATGACCTTTAAGAAATTCTTTGCCGTGTCAGCATCCACGTCATACTTCATGAGTGTTTCTGCATAACTCTTGATAGAAGTTATTGGCGTCTTTAGCTCGTGACTAACATTTGCCACAAATTCGCGACGCATGTCTTCCAGCTTTCTTTCCTTTGTCATATCCTGATAAACGGCAATCACGCCGCCCACATTCAAATCCTTGTCTTCAAAGGGAGCGTGCAAAATTCTGTAGTTTTTATCTTTAATTGTAAAATCTGTCTCTCCATTCAAAGTGAACGGATTTTTAAAATTGAGTGTTATTAAACCCATTGTTTTTAAACTAATGTCAATCTTTTCAATCGGCAAATCAAGCGGAATATCGAAAATTTCTCTTGCTCTATCATTTATATGAATGAATTTGCCATCTTTATTAATTGCAATAACGCCTTCAAGCATTTGGTTGAAAATTGTATTTAGTTTAGCTCGCTCCAAATCCATCCTATTCAAATTGGCCTCAAGCTCGTCCGCCATATTGTTAAACATCGCTGAAAGCTGACCTATTTCATCGTTGCTCTTCACATTTACACGAGCGCTGAAATCGCCCTTTTTCATGTTTTCTGCCACGTTAGTCACGCTTCTAATCGGCCCGGTAATGCCGGAAGCAATAATATAGCTTAGCACAATTGTGACCACTAAAGCCACAAGACCCGAGTCAAAAATAATATTCTGTGCTCGTGAAATCGTGCGTTTAACCCCCTCCAAATTTATAATCGCATAAAAAAGCCCCTTAACCTGATTATCTTCGCCAATAATTGGCACGACTAAATGAGAAGTTTTCACCCCTGTTTTTGGATCAGTGATAAAAATATTTTTAGTCTTTGCGTCATAACCATCTTTAATAAGGGACACATTCAGTTCCTCTATATTATAAGCATACTCTCCGTCGAAGTTCGCGATGTTCACAGTCTTTGAAGCAATAACAGTTGTGAAATCCTGGCTGGAAAGCACAAAAATATCGTCAGTATCTGAAAAACGTCTTTCATTTAACGAAGCCTTGATTCCGCGAAAGTTTTCATCGGAAAGCTCTCCCGAAAAGTATCCTGAGCTTGATAATAGAGAATTTATTTGATTTTTAACATTAGAGATTTTGTCTTCGGTTAAAGAAAAATCCAGCCTACCGATAATAGATGCAGAAACAATTAAAAGCACGGATAGCACCAGCAGAAAATATATTAAAATAAATCTCCACTTAATTGAACGCATCTTAACCTCCGAAATAGTATCCTATTCCTCTTTTTGTGATAATATATTTTGGTTCTTCTCCCGGATTTTCAATCTTTTCACGAAGGCGTCTAATAGTAACGTCGACAGTTCTAATGTCGCCAAAATATTCATAGCCCCAAACTTCTTGTAAAAGTTGTTCTCTCGTAAACACTTGCCCTTGATTATCTGCCAGATATTTCAAAAGCTCGAACTCGCGAGAAGTTAAATTTACACTTTCACCGTCAATTGTAGCTTCATACTTGCCGGAATCCACGACCAAATCGCCATACTTTTGCATATCGCCAGAGATATTAGGCGTTTGCACTCTTCTCAAATTAGCCTTCACTCTAGCTATAAGCTCACGCATTGAATAAGGCTTCACAATATAATCATCCGCTCCCAGCTCCAGACCTAGCACCTTGTCCACTTCCTCTTCCTTTGCGGTAAGCATCAAAATCGGAAAAGTGTAAGTCTTTCTAAGAGTTTTTAAAACTTCAAATCCCCCCAGTCCCGGCATCATAACGTCTAAAAGCATGAGGTCACACGGCTTTTCATAAACAGCCTCCAAAGCCTCATTGCCATTAGGATAAGTATTAACCTCAAACCCTTCTTTTTCTAAATTAAATTTAACAATATCGGTTATAGTCTTCTCGTCATCAACAACATAAACTAAACTGCTCAAAATTTCCTCCTTTATATAGTTGGCGCGAACGAGAGGGTTTGAACCCCCAACCTTTCCCTCCGGAGGGGAACGCTCTATCCAATTGAGCTACATTCGCTTATCCAAACTTATGAAATACAAATAAAGAAAAGGTAACCCCTTTTCTTTATCATCAGCTGCACCCCTATGTGAAGCCGGGTTTTGGATTAAAAATTGGCGCACTTGAGAGGAGTCGAACCTCCGGCCTCCGCCTTAGGAGGGCGTTGCTCTATCCAACTGAGCTACAAGTGCAAACTATCCGTCTATCTCTTCAATGGCCACCTTTTCGATAACACCATCAGCCATCTTAATAACCTTCAAAGTATAAGGACCATAAGAATAAACCCCACCTTCAAAAAGAGGAACGTTGGATTCAGCAGCGATACGAACAATTAGTCCACCCAAAGTGTGCTCTTTCGCCTCAATATTTATCTTATAGAGCTTATTTAAATCAGTCAAGCTAATCCCTGCAGAAAAAGTGCCGTCTGCCTTTTTCACGGAACTTTCCTTTATCAAAATAAACTTCATAGTAATAAAAACAAGCACAATACTAATTGTACCAATCAAAATATCTGTCATGCCTTCTGCATAAACGAGCATCTTTCTAGCGATAACAAAAAGTACAAGAGTTAAAATCGTTTCATTCTTGTGGCTAATAATCATATAAATGAGCTCGATTCCGACCACAAGCATCAGCGCATGCTTCAAAAAGTTTGAAAAAATATCATAACTTTCTTTGGAAGAAGGATTTAGTGCAAACTCTTTAACATACTTAATTAAATCCCATAACCCCGTTATAATTCCAGCCAAAATAATAGCACAAATCGTGTACTCCACAACTCTCATAATTGACTTCATAACGTCTTCCGGTGTGCGCTTCATAAAATCACCTCTACATTTAGAATTATACCATATAAAACAAATTATTGTCAATTAATATGTAATTTTAGTTGCTAAGTCAGCTATAACTAAATTTCAAAATGAACATGCTGTTTTAAAACGGTATTTGTCAATAAAATTTTTTAAGTTTTTTTATTTATTATAGTTTTTTAACAATTTCTTTTCATTTTCCATATCATAATTTTTCAAATAAGATTCAATATTTTCAGTATGAACAAATGTAAAAATATTCACAGCTCTACTGTTTTGATATACATCCGCAGTACCATCATAAATAGTTATTGAATATCCTTCTGTTGATTTATTAACATCAACAAATTAAACTAAATCAATCACTCTGTGCATTTCATTAACTGTGTTACTTATGTCATAATTCTTAATATCAAAATGTTAAAACTAAAAGATCGAAGCTATATAGCTTCGATTCTTTTAGCATTTTATTTTTCTTCAATTGTTCTTCCATAGTTCTTTGAAACATACAATTTTGTTTCTTCCCCGTCCGATACAACAAATGGAAATTCTGAAATATTTGAAGCCGCTCCCCAATTGCCGTATTTGTCTAAACACACTATCGAGAAATCTCGTGGCGTTTCGCCACGATCTTTAAGGTTTGCATCAAATTCTTCCACAGCTTTTGTGGCAGCTTCCTGTGCGGAAAGTCCGCTCTTCATTAAATTTACGACTTGAAAAGAGAGTGCCCCTTTTATAATATCTTCGCCAACTCCCGTTGCAGTTGCGCCGCCGACTTTGCTATCTGCATAAAGTCCCGCACCAACGAGCGGTGAATCTCCAATTCTGCCTTCGCGCTTTAAGAACAGTCCCGAAGTACTCGTTGCCGACACCACGCGACCATTTCCTGCAATAATTGCGCCGATTGTATCGTGGCCTTTGTCGGCATTTTCTTTATTTGCAATTTCTACATCATACTTCGCCTTTGCTTCGCCGGTTAAAAGATTTTGTTTCTTAAATCCATTTTCAAGTGCAAACTTAAGCGCACCGTCTCCGGAAATAAAATTGCTGTACTCGCTATCCATCAAAAGTCGCGCCACATCTATGGGCGTTTTTATGTGCTTCATTGCCGCCACGGCGCCAAAATGCAAATTATCGCCATTTATAATCGCCGCATCCAGCTCCACTTCACAAATTTCGTTCGGATAGCCGGAGTATCCAACTGTATGAAACTCCGGATTTAGTTCCACATCATTTATAAGTGCACAAATTGCGTCTTCGTTAGATTTGTTTTCTTTCAAAAGTTTTTGGGCGATTTTAACTCCCTCAAAACTCATTTCCCAAGTTGCAATAATTGTCATGAATTCTCCTAGAGAGCTGATTTATAAATATTGTAAATATCTTCGTGTTTTAAATCAGAATAATCTACTTTAAATTCCATGGTATTTTCTGCCATTTCACGAAGTTTTGAATCGTCAATGCCGATTTCTGAAAGCTTGGTCGGTGCACCGAGCGACTTGAAAAATTCTGTAATCTTTTCAATTGCAAGATTTGCAGTTTCTTCTTCGTTCATTTCGTTTGCATCCGTGTCAAACACAACTTTTAAGAAACGTTTCCATTTTTTAAAGTGTCCCTTGTAAACATATTTTAAATAGTGCGGATGCACAATTGCAAGCCCCAAACCGTGTGGAATGTGGTAATATGCACTAAGCGTGTGTTCAAGGGTGTGGCTCTGCCAATCTTCACCCTTACCAGCCGCAGTTAACCCATTAATTGCAAGGCTTGCTGTCCACATTAAATTGCTTCTTGCATCGTAGTTTTCCATATCTACATATGCCACTTTTGCATTTCTAATAATTCCTGCCATAAGTGCTTCTGCAATCGAGTCACTCACATTATCCTCGTCCGGCAAACTAAAATAAGTTTCCATCAAATGACTGAACATATCAATGATGCCCGAAACCATCTGTTCTCTTGGCACCGTGTAGGTTAGAGTTGGGTCTAGAAGTGAAAATTGTGGGAACAAAAGTTCATGACCGTATGAACATTTAATCTTTACATCAGGATTTGTGATAACTCCACCTGAATTCATTTCGCTGCCGGTGCCCACCATGGTTAAAATTGTGCCAAAAGGAAGTGCTTTTTCTATGTCTTCGTGATCTATATAAAGCTTCTGCCAAAAATCCCCATTTAAATATCTGGCAGATGAAATCGCCTTCACAGTATCAATTACAGAACCGCCTCCAACTGCCAAAATAAAATCTATGTCGTGCTTCTTACAAAGCTCCACACCTTCGTAAACCTTGACGGTTTCGGGATTCGGAACAATTCCGGAAAGCTCAACCACATTTTTATCTCCAAGCTCTTTTATAACTCTATCATAAACTCCGGTTCTCTTGATACTGCCGCCGCCGTAAACAAATAAAATATTGTGATAATCTTTTATTTCTTCGTGCAACCTCTCAATTGCACCTATTTCAAAAATAATTTTAACCGGATTTTTAAATTCAAAACTTTTCATAACGCCTCCCATAAGTACCCCGCAAAAAGCGGGCAAAAATTATAAAGCTTTCGCTGCTTCAAGTGCCTTGTCAAAATTTGGAAGATTTGTCACTTCCGGCACATATTCAACATATTGGACAACTCCATCCTTGTCGATAATAACAATTCCTCTAGCTAAAAGCATGAGTTCCTTAATGAGAAAACCATATTTTTCACCAAAATCATGAAATCTGTAGTCGGAAAGCATTGTTAAATTTTCAATTCCCTTTGCAGCACAAAAATTTGCTTGAGCAAATGGCAAATCACAGCTAATCGTAATCAAATGAATATTTTTTAATTCTGAAGCTTCCTTGTTGAAAATTTTTGTTTGTTCTTCGCAAACCGGTGTGTCTATTGACGGCACAACGCTAATCAAAATGTTTTTACCCTTCAGTTCGCTCAAATCGAATTCGGACATATCTTTTTTTATTGCCTTGAAATCTTCAGCCTTGTCACCAACATTAACTCCTTTTCCCAAAAGAGTTACCGGTTCGTTCATAAAAGTGATAATATTTTTTCTTTCTTCCATCATAAAATCCTCCTTGAAAGTTCGTCTTTCACCTAAGCTTTTATTACCCAAAAAAATATAATAATAAGCAAATATATTTGTTTAAAAAATAACCACTTCCCAAAATCGAATTTTTTGACTTCGGAAGTGGTTTGTTTTGTAAAAATTATTTATTTTAAAATAATAGTCGCAACGACACTGCAAATTAAAGTAAACTTTTTGAATATTGCCAAACCGCGTAAATATACTCATACGCAAAATAATACCCTGTAACCATATCCAAAGTCACAAATTCCATATTATCTTTTATAAACTCAATGAGTTCACTCAAATTACATTCAATCTCTTTTAAAATTTTTGTCTTTAAATCGCCTTTAGCACTTTTATAACTACAGTATTTACCATACTCGAACAAAGTGTTATCTTTTAAATTTAAAGAAAAAGCAAAAACTAAATCTATAACCTCATCAATTCCATCAGCGAAATCATCATCGCCCGACAAATCTGCAAAAGAAGTCAAATCATAAATGATGATCTCAAGTAAACTATTCTTCATCTCAAAAACTTTTTGATTTACGCCGACATTTTCTAAATTTAATACTGCCATATCTTTTACCTCTACTAAGTTAATTATACCACATTTTTCAAATGAATATCAAAAAATAAAAAATTTAACAAAAATTTAGCACGCGAAAAAAAACTTAAAATAAACGATAGACGTCACCATTTATGCGAACATAACTAAGATTTCAAATATAAATTCAATTTATTTTTAAAAAAAGAAGCCGGAAGATTTAAACTTCCGGCTTTTCGATCTTATTATTTATATATTTTTATCACAATTAAACAGGTGATAAAAATTCACATTAACGGAACAATGTTCGCGGTGTGTCCGGCGGAAGTATAAATACCTGCACCTTTCTTCTTCCAAACTGGAAGCACTCATACACTGTATCCATAAATAAGTCTATCTTCATACCTTTGATTGCACCGCCGGTGTCTTCAGCGATTGCATAGCCGTAGTCCGGCACGTCCGGGTCAAGGCTCTTTATATACAATTTTGTGCCCAGAGGAATAACTTTTCTATCCACAGCAACCGTTCCGCGTCTTGCTCGTGTGCCTGATGCAGTGATTCCATATCCAACTTGTCCCGGACGTTTGCCGGTTGAAAGCGGGCCTGCTTCATAAGCAGTGGCACTCATCACAAATGAGCGAAGATCACCACGATTAATAATATCTGCGCCTATTGGCGGCAATTTCACAATCTTGTCAACCGCTTCATAAATAACAGCTTCTTTAACCACGACGCTTGATGTTATGATTCCATTTATATACTTATTTTTTTGAAAGACCTTTTTCAAGCCTTTCTTCCCTTCTTGTACAACTATTTCCTTCGTTTGTTTAAAGTCTGTGGACTTTTCCTCTATAGTTTTAAAATCCACATCTGCCATTTTTTCTTCCACTTTTTCTTCAACGCGAAATACCGCAACTCTATTATCAAACGGCTTTTCATTTAATTCCGGCAGTACAAAGTCTGCCCCTTTCAATTTTACATTTAGATATTTTAGAATACCTGAAACTTCTATATTCGGAACGCTAACTTCTCTTTCCTTTCCGCCATCTGAAAATATAATTGATATAAACTTTTCTGCTTTTACTAAATCATCTGAAATAGCTGTGATTTTATACCCGGGATACTTTTTGTCAATCGCTTCCTCTAATTCCGATTGATTTTTTGCATCGAGAGTAATTTTCTTGCCATCAACTTCCACCTTGTATTCTTTTGCCTCCACTTTTAATGAAAAAGTGATGATCGTTACAAGAGTAAGCATGGCGAATAAAAATCTACGAGTCATATTTCCTCCTTACTGTCTCTTTGACAAAAATAATTTTACCACTTTTTATTTATTAAGTCAAATTTTGCAAATAAAAACGCCGTAAAGTAAGCTTTCTCCGGCGTTTCACGTTTCCCAAAAAGTTTAAACTCAGTCGAATATGATGGAAGAGATCATCTTTAGCATATCATAAACTGTTGCATCTCTAGTGAAGTCTTCGTTCTTAAAATCTCCACTTAGCATAATAAAAAGTGCTGAATAAGGATTCATCTCATCTCGAAATACATTTGTTTTGATGTCCTTCGGCACAAGGTTTAA
The DNA here is from genome assembly GCA_022778715.1 of Ezakiella sp. Lineage (GTDB taxonomy): Bacteria > Bacillota > Clostridia > Tissierellales > Peptoniphilaceae > Ezakiella. The sequence goes on along the minus strand of JALFRW010000019.1, from coordinate 8,931 downwards.
TTTGTTCAACACAAGCACCTTTGCAATAGTTTCAAGCGTCACATTGTCGTCCAAATTGTCTTTAGTAAACACGTCATACTTTTCAATGTCTTTTAATAAGAATTCGAGTCTTTCTTCTTCAAGGCTATTATAGCCCTCCAAAAATGCTAAATTGTACATTAAATCTCTGTTTGTGGTTAAGTCTTCATAACTCTTTGAATCTATTACCCCAAATCCTGAAATCACCGTATCCTTCACCCAAGCGTCATCATTGTCTCCGCTCGGTTCAAACAAATATTTAGTTTCGTTGTATCCAATTTTACCATCAGTTGCACGAACTTTTATATTGTAATTCATTGCATCAACTGCATAAACGAGCCTTGTTTCTTTTAATGTGTTTAAATCTTGATCGATAATCGGGAGCACATAAAGTCTGGTGCCAAACTTCTTATTCAAATTGCTGTATGCTTCGTTAGGTAAAATCTCTTTTTTCTCGTATTCTATGTCATCAAAAATTCTATTTGCGTCAAATCCAATCAAGCCTTTTGAACCCACCACAAAACTTATGGTATCAGATGGGATATAATATTCTCCAAATTTTCTCATAAAACTCTTGGATTTATTGTATTCATTTTTGTCATGCTGTTCAAACCTAGGCTTTACTTCTTCATACTCATCAAAAAACGGCAAATACTTTGTGACCTTTGCAATTTGGTCGTCCATATCGTGCCCATCGTATTTTTCATCTCTGTTGTCGTCCGAAAAATAGTAGTGAGTTGGAATTAATTCGTCTGCTGTAATAGTGATTATTGTGTAATAATTTTTTGCCTTTTCATCATTAAACGAAAAATTGTAATTGTATTTTTCTGAATTGTATTGCTTCGTAAGAGATGTGTTTTTTAAATAAGGCTTTTTCACATTGCTGAAAATCTCAAGAGCTTTTGCCAAAGCCTCTTCTTTTGATTTTAAATTTTGAATCTTTTCATTTTCCGCAATTTCCACATCACTCATTTGTGATCGTGCTTCTTCGGTTTTAGCTTCATCGTTTGCATAAAAATCAAAATGGCTTTCATAGTAAACTTTTTCAAAAGATTTTGCATCTAAAATTAGAGCATCGTTCCAAGTGTAATAGGGAATCATTTTTCCCGAATTCATATCTAGAAGATCCAAACGCGGTGGGAATTCCTTTTTCATAGCTTCAAATGCCTCGCCTTCTCCCTTCACGTCATCGGCATCCACCTTCACCTTGCTTCTTAAAAACAATTGCATTTCATTTGTGGTATTCACATTGTTAACTTCGCCGGTTTCACGGTTCATACTTACACTTGCCGTTGCCCTAAAAGCGCGTACATTATCAAAATACAAACGATAAATCAAAAGATAATCTGTCCCTCTGTTTTCGATTGACTCAAACCTAACATCGTTGTTAGGGTACATCTTTTTAACCAGTTCGTCGGCCGTCTTTTTTGCATCCTCTCTTGAAACAATAGTCCTCACAAATTTTTTATATTCCAGGTCTTTATAATAACTTAAGACATTTAATTTCTTGTCAAACATAACGGATTCGTTTCTGCCATAATAGTCTTTGTTTTGCCAATAAATTGAAACTGTATTATCGTCAAAATTGCTATCCACCTTATCGTAATCCATACTAATTCCAAAAATATCTCTAGCCCGTGTAACATATTCCGTTATATCATTTTTTAAATTTGCAGTTTCAGGCTCTTTAGCATAAGTATTAATCGTCATCGTAAAAAACATCATTAAAGATAGTAAAATAGATAAAAGTTTCATAATATCCCTCCACAGCACATATATACCCATATTTTAACAAAAAATCTATAAACATGAGAATTAACGCTTGATTGCATAAAAATATAAATGTATAATATAATTGAGAATAAAAATTTAGGAGGTAAAATGAGCGTAATAATACTGGACTTTAAAGGTCAATATTGTCAACTGATAGCAAGACGTGTGCGTGAACTCGGTGTGTTTAGTAAAATTCTACCCGGCGATGCAACCCTTGAAGAAATAAAAGCTGAAAATCCAAGTGCCATCATTTTGACCGGTGGACCCGACAGCGTTTACGAACAAGACGCAATCCATCCGGACAAAGATCTGTTTACACTTAAAATCCCGATGCTCGGCATTTGTTACGGTGCGCAACTAATGAGCTATATGCTGGGAGGCGTTGTTCAAAAAGCCGACCCGAGCGAAGCTGAATACGGAAAAGCCGTTGCAACCTATAAAGACTCTCCTCTTTTCGATGGACTCGAAAGCGGAGTTGTTTGGATGAGCCACATGGACTACATTGATAAATTGCCGGAAGGCTTCAAACCGATTGCAACCACAAAAAATTGTGCAACAGCTGCAATCGCAGACGAAAATAGAAAATTCTATGCAACTCAGTTCCACCCGGAAGTTAATAACACAGAACACCAAAAAGAAATTTTCAAAAACTTTTTATTTAAAATTGCAAACATCACTCCCGACTGGAACAGTGACAACTTCATCGACAAGGCAATTGAAGACATAAAATCCCAAATCGGTGACGGATACGCAATCCTTGGCCTATCAGGTGGCGTGGACTCATCAGTCGCTGCTGCTCTCGTAGCAAAAGCAATTGGCGAGCGGCTCACCTGCATCTTCGTGGACCATGGTCTCTTAAGAATGAACGAAGCCGAAGAAGTTGAAAAAGTTTTCAAAGAAAAATTCAATGTAAAATTCATAAAAGTTGACGCAAAAGATAGATTTCTATCAAAACTAAAAGGCGTAACCGAGCCTGAAAAGAAAAGAAAAATCATCGGCGAAGAATTCATCCGCGTATTTGAAGACGCTAAAAAAGATTGCACCAACGCAAAATTCTTGGTTCAAGGCACGATATATCCGGACGTAGTTGAAAGCGGACTCAAAAAAGGCGACGTAATAAAATCCCACCACAACGTTGGCGGACTCCCGGAAGATGTGGACTTCGAGCTTGTAGAACCGCTAAGAATGCTCTTTAAAGATGAAGTTAGAAGTGCGGGTAAGATTTTGGGACTTCCTGAAAATATGGTGATGCGTCACCCATTCCCGGGACCCGGCCTTGCAATCAGAATCATCGGCGAAATCACCGAAGAAAAACTCGACATCCTTCGTCGAGTTGACAAAATTTATATCGACATGCTGCACGAAAAAAATCTGTACAACGAAATCTGGCAAGCATTCGCAGTGCTGCCGGATATCAAAACGGTTGGCGTACAAGGTGACCGCAGAACCTATTCTTACATGTGTGCACTAAGAGCCGTTAGAACAAAAGATGCAATGACAGCTGAAAGCTACCCATTTACATGGGAATTTCTGGACGAAGCACAAAGAAGAATAATTAACGCAGTGCCAGAAGTAAACAGAGTAGTGTATGATATAACAAGTAAACCTCCGGGAACCATTGAATGGGAATAGTCGCAAAATTTTCTAAAATGGATTGATTACAAGCTATATAGAGAATGAAAAATGGCTACTGGTACTCAAATGGTACTGTAAGTTAAAAAGAATAAACTTAATAATAGTTCCAAGTGGTTTACATGAGGGCAAAAAATTAGACCGTAGTTTCAAGCTACGGTCTTTATTTTTATCCAATATGAATATTCCTTTTAAATTCTATATGTTTTTCGTTACAGAAATCTTCAAATTTATTGGAGTCGAAATTTTTATCAAACTCATTAATTAAATATTTTTCAATATTATCTTTTTTAGATATGCCGAGAGCATCAAGCAATAATTTAAAATTATTTTTGTCTAAATAATACATAACTTCATAGTCAGCTCCATCAAAGATTTCTACATCATAATCCTCATACCCAATCTCGGCTGATCCATTAGAATTGAGTGTAAATAATAATCCACTAGTATTTAACATAATTAACTCTACTTTAAAAATTTTGATTTTTTGGGATAAGATAATTTCCAATCTTCAAATTCTTCATCTGTTATCTCATCGTTGTAATGCTTTTTTCTCATCTCATTCCATTCTATAAGAAAATTATTGAAGTCTACATCATTTGATAAAAGTCCAGTAATTTCTCCATCATCTGCCAACGGTCTAAACTTCATGTCTTTTTCATAATCAAAAATTATATGCATTATTTCAAAAATAGAATTAGGTTCATGATTGATTAATGCTGATATATCACAATCAAGTGCTTCAGATATTTTTTGTAATTGTTCTTTACTTGGAGATCTATTCCCAAGCTCATAATTTCTTATAGCAGCATCTGTCAAACCAGACTTAATGGCAAGTTCTTTTTGAGTTAAGTTTCGCATAAGTCTTAACTTTTTAATTTTTCTCCAGAAATCAAACTAATTCCTCCTTATTTCTCAATAACTATAAATATTTTATCACAAAACGAACAAAAGCTCAACAAAACTGTTCTGTTACAAATATCTGCAAGCATCTGAATATTTTAGAAAAAAATAAACAGAAAAAACTTGACAGAACAAATGTGAACTATTGTTATATATACATGCCGTTCGATAATGAACGGATAATGTAAGACATACAAATTAATGCTCGCCTTTTTTGAGGATGTAGAACCTTACAAACTATAAAAGGAGGACATTATGAAAGGTATTTTTATGAATGCAAAAGATGTACAAGAATTTCTTGATGTAAGTAGGACAACAGCATATCAAATAATAAACGATATGAATCAAGATCTACTTAAATTAGGTTATCGTGTGCAAAGAGGAAAGGTAAATAGAGAATACTTTATGGAAAAGTATTGCTATAAACCAACAAATGCAAAAGAGGTTTAAAGTGCCAGCATTTAGAGATGAAAGCGAGAACAAGACTTGGTTTTGTAAATTTAATTACACCAACTGGAAAGGAGAAAAATTAACTAAGAAAAAACGCGGATTTTTAACAAAAAAAGAAGCATTAAAATGGGAACAAGAATTCTTAAATCAACATTCTGAATCAATTGAGATGAGCTTTAGGGAGTTTTTTGAACTTTACAAGAGAGATAGAAAACCAAGAATAAGAGAAAATACTTGGAGGACAAAAGAAGCAATTGTAAATCAAAAAATAATTCCCTATATTGGTGATTTAATGCTTAATGAGATTAATAATATAACCATCATTCAATGGCAAAATGAGCTTATGAAGATTAAGGATAAGAATGGGAAGAACTACTCTCCTACTTATTTGAGAACTATTCATGCCCAGTTATCTAGCATCTTAAATCATGCCTGTAGGTATTACAATTTAAAAACTAACGTTGCTCGTGATGTTGGTTCTACGGGAGAAAAATAAGCAGACGAAATGCTCTTTTGGACACAGGAAGAGTATGAAGCTTTTATTAAGGCGGTTAAAGATAAACCTCATTCATATTATGCTTTTGAAATTCTATACTGGTGTGGACTTCGTATGGGAGAGCTTCTTGCTCTTACTAAAGAGAAATTTGATTTTAAGACAGAAACCATAAAAATTGATGAATCCCTGCAAAGAATAGGCAGTAAATCTTCCTGCTATGTATTTGAAGTCGCTTCTGTATGATGTCGAGAGATATATTCCTAAGTTGCTACCAAAATATCATGGAGCGGAAGATACAAAATTAAATGCTTGGATTATGGAACATATGTTAGTCTGCATGGTAAAAAGAGTTTTTAATCCCGGATGTAAATTTGACGAGCTTATGGTTCTTACGGGAATTCAAGGTGTGGGGAAAACCTCTTTTATAGAGAAACTTGCATTACTTCCTGAATGGTACTGTTCCTTAAACAATATCAAAGGTAAGGATGCGGTAAATAATCTTGTTGGAAAAGTTGTAGTGGAATTGGAAGAATTTGTAGCTCTTAGGAATGCGAAAAGTGCTGATGAAGCTAAACTGTTTATATCTGCAAGGACAAGTACCATAAGGCTTCCATACGAACGGTTTTCTGCTGATGTAAAGAGAACTTGTATCTTGATTGCTACTACAAATGATGCAACATTTTTAGGAGATTTTTCCGGTGAAAGACGGTATCTACCTGTGAAAGTGAATAGCGAAAATATTGAATTACCAATCATGTATGATGTAGAAAACTTTCCTATACTGGAAACTATCACAAGAGGAGAACATCGCAATATTGTTCAACATGATTTTGAGTGAGCTATCGCAGAAGCGGTATATCTTTATGAAAACAAACTTCATGACTTCTATTTACCTAAAGAGTTAAGAACGGATTTAGATTATGTTATTCAAACTCATAAGAGTGAGAATAGACATGTGCAAAATTTCTTGGACTTCATGGAATGGAAATCTACAAAATCAGATACTCCAGATTTACTATGTTCTGCCGAATTTACAAGCAGGTATCCTGAAACGAATGAAAAAGTATTTTCGGAATTGATGGCAAACGAAATGGCGGATGAATGGAAACTGGAACCGTCTGTCAAAAGTAAGAAGGTAAGAATTGACGGAGTGGTTCGAGTCAGTAAGAAGTTTTATAAACGAAGTATTAATACAGAGTTTGTTAAGGTTAATTCAGAAGACATACCATTCTAATAGTTTTGAAAAAGTCCGCTACCGCTACTTTGCTACCCGTAAGATAAGGTAGTGAGGTAGTGGTAGCGACAATTTTTAACTTTTATAGAATTTACGGAAATGAATCACGGAGTATTTCTGTGATAGTTAAGAGTATGAAAAAGCTTGATAAATGGAATGTAACATTAACTTTAATAGCAAGCACAGTAGATGAGTACTCATCTACGCAAAAATTGATAAATTCGGATTTTACAATCGCTGTATTTATATCAATTTCTAACTTGTTAGGGCAAGCCCTAAAACCCAAGAATATATAAGAATGGAGATTAAAAGTATGGAAAATAGAAGTAGAAATAACCAGCTTAAAATATATTTGAATGAGGAAGAAAAGGAACTTTTTGAAACAAAAATGAAGATGGCACGATGCAGAACGATGAGCCATTTTATCAGGAAGTGTGTTATGAAAAAAGAGATTTACATTGTAGATTTAGAACTGTTTATAAAGCTACAAAGTTCTTTGGGGATTGCAAATAATAACATAAATCAAATTGCAAGGCGGGTAAATAAAACAGGTGTAATTTATAAAACAGATATTAACGAAATAAAGAATGATATTGCAAAAATAGCAAAAGAACAGTGGGATATACATTCACTATTACTGAAGAGAACAAGGGAATTAAATAAATAATATATTAAGGTTGGGAGAACTGATGCTGGAAATTATGTCATCAGGTCTTTAATTTTAGGGATGAAAAATATTGGTGAATATGATATAATGTTCTATGTTATAGAACATAGAACAAAAGAAAGGAGGAGCGTTTTGAATCAAGATATATATAATAAAAAAAAGCTGAAAGAAGAGCTTGGACAGTTAATAAAATTTAATCGCATAGCAAAAGGAGAAAGTCAGCGTGGACTTGCTAAAGCTATAGATTTGCCAAACTCTAACCTTAAATATATTGAAGATGGGATAAATGCTCCGAGTTTTGAAATATACAAAAAAATCATGATTGAGCTTAATCCAAATTCTAAAGATAGAGAGAAAATGGATTATTTGTATTCAAGAATTCGAGGGACACCGCCACCTGATATATGCGAATTTATGTTAATGAATAATGAAATTTTTGATTCTATTAGAAAAAATAAATGCAGATTAACAAGAACTCAAACAAAAAAGCTTAATACCTTATTGGAAGCTTTTGCAAAAGAGAATATTGATAACATGGAGGAAGCAAATAATGGCTAAGAAAGAAATAATGACAGATCTTTGGGTGTATGACATGCTTAAAGAAATTGGCGTGCAAAATGATTTTTCTGCTCAGGGAAGTAATATAAGAGAAATAGATGAAGCATTGGCAACTGCATCCAAGAAAGGGACAGGGAATGTGGGTTTTCCAGAATATGTTGGCGTAATAAATGATTTTCTTTTTGTAATAGAAGATAAAGCAAGCTTGAATAAACATCTCAATAGAGATGAGAATGATTTAATTGCTGAAGATGTTAAGTCTGTTACAGATTATGCTGTGAATGGAGCTTTATTCTATGGAAAGCATTTAGCAAAAAATACAACTTATAAAAAAATAATCGCAATTGGTGTAAGTGGTAATGAGAAAAACCATAGAATTTCACCTTTGTTTGTTGATGAAAGAGGTGGATATAAGGAACTTGATGATGTTGAAACGTTTATATCTTTCAGTGCCGATAATATCAATGAATATTACGAAAGAGAAATATTAGAAGTCAAAACCAATGATGAATTAAAGACAGAAGAATTATTAAAAGTTGCTCGTTCTCTTCATGAAGATTTGAGAAATTACGGAAACTTAGAAGATAAAAACAAACCGTTGATTGTTTCTGGGATTTTACTTGCATTATCAGAAATTGAACATAAAAACTTTGATATCTCTGATTTGATTGGCGATAAAATAAGAACGGATGGTTCAAAAATATATAAGGCAATAGAAGATAACTTAAAAAGAGCAAATGTTAGCCCTGAAGTTAAAAGAGACAAGCTTCTTAACCAATTTAATATCATAAAAGATAACAACAAAATTAATGAAAAAAATTCCAATCTTGGGAAAACACCACTCAGATATTTTACAGAGGTTCTATATAACAGTATCTTCACAAATATAAAATATAGTTCATCTACAGAAGATTATATAGGCAGATTTTATGGTGAATTTATGTCTTATTCTGGAGGAGATGGACAGAGTTTAGGTATTATCTTAACACCGAGACATATAACAGATTTGTTCTGTGAATTGCTTGATATACAACCAACAGATAAGGTTTTAGACCCTTGTTGTGGAAGTGGAAGTTTACTGTTGCAGATGAAAAAGCAATTTGATGAACATATCATTGATGAAGGATTTTTTGGACAGGAAATAAATATGACCAACTTTAACTTGGCACGTATGAATATGTTCCTTCACAATGTGAATTA
>JALFRW010000031.1 GCA_022778715.1 Ezakiella sp. | reverse complement strand
ACACTATCAGGCAAAGCGTAAATTCCATGACACACACGGATTAAAGAGCCAGAGTCCACATATTTTGACAGCATGGTATTAGACAGTCCGATGGTACGAACTTGTGCCGTGGTTATGAGATTTCCGTTCTGTTTTGCAGTCGCAATAATTTTCTCGTCCATGTCGCTACCTTCCAAAGTTTAGTTTCATATCGGTATTATCTCATACTTCGATATAAAAATAAACCTATTTACAGTATTTTACGTATTGTTTCAGGACTGTATGTTGTAAATATCTGCTCAAAGTTAGTTGCAACGCTGTCGTTTGCCATTGAAGAATCTTTCATCGCATTTGAGGACGCAAAAACCGATGTCGATTTTTTTATTGTCACACGGATTGGAAAAATCTTACGATTTTTCTTCTTCATTTGGAAATAGAGTTTGCGTTAGCAAACTCGAATCCGTGTGATTTTTTCCTTTGTTATTTTGACAAGTTTTCAGAATCTGCCGTCCTGCACGGCGAATGGGTTCTTTACCAATTTCACTTACTTGGTATTCAAATTTTTTTGACTTAGTTTCAATATTACCTTTGGTTTAATCTTCATTGTAACTTTGTAACTCTTTAATATCCTTGATTAGCCAATTTATTAATAACAAATAAAACTGTAAAAAAACTGCTGGAAATAAGATTTGCTAATAATAACGTCTTTCCCCTAAGAAACAGGCATATTATAAATAAAAGAAAATATGCACAAAGCAATGGAATAAATACTCGAATATCAAGTAAAAATGTAACTGGGTTCAAAATAAAGTTCATTAGAAAGTATAGTACCGATACAACAAGAGGACGAAGCAGTAGTAATAAATTTTTTTTATTATCCTTATTTTATTAATTCTGATTTTATTTTCTACAACTATTTATTATTCATCATCTTCATTATCATAGTATTTTTTTTCGATTAATGAATATATATTATAAGTCCAATCAAAACATCGGAATCCTATACAAAATATTTATTTATACTTAAAGGGATGGACATTTTTCCAATTTAATCTGATATCCAAGACAGCGTAAAACAGAAGTAAAAGTTGTGAGCGTTACTTTTTCAGCATCTTTGGAACGGAGTTTTTGAATAACTGTTGGCGAAACATTTGCTTGTTTTGCAAGCTCTCGAATTGAGATATTTTCTTCTGCCATCTTTTCTAACATAAATTCCGAAAGCAGGAAATCATTATATTCTTTTTCGTAAATAGATTTCTGGTCAGGATTTTCTTCAAAAAATTTATCAAAAGTTGTCATTTTGTTTCCTCCGTATTAGGATTTCTTGCAAGATAATCTGCCATATTCTTTAATGCCAGATTCTTTTCACATTTTGGAAGTTTTTGACTTTGTTTTCTATAAGCATTAGTAACTATGATCTTCTTTCCTCTTTTGAAAAAACATAGATATCTGTCTGGTTGTGGTTTGAAAGCATAAATTCCATCTGACTCATTTCGAAATTTCTGTTCATCAAGAATCTTTCCAAAATCACCCATTCTTTGACATAACATCAAGAACTTTCTTTTTTGAGATAAATCACAGGCCTGGAAATAATCATAAGGTTGACTTTTCCCATCTGAATCATAATACCACTCAATTTGAAAAAACGAACCTTTATAGATTACACATTCGTCTGCATTCATATTAATAATGTATCACTTTTATGGTACACAATCAAGTTTATTTAGTCTGAATTTCGAGTTTAGTTGCATCCCCAAAAACTTTACTCTTCATAAGTTTTTTTTATAATTTCAAGTGTTTTACAATTTAAGACAAACATTTCTACGCCTCCCAAGACACCACGCTCTGAAATAGTGATATAGTAATTACCATTTTTTTCTAAAATGCTGAAGTTTATTCTATCTATATTTTCTTTTTTGAATTCAAAATCTTTACAATAAATAATATAAACTTTATTTAAAGCCTCTAATTCTTTTCCCGAAATATTCTTTTCTAAAGAAAATATTGTGCTAGATACGAATAAAAACAGTAAAAAACATATTATTTTTCTTTTCATAAATAAAACTCCTCAAGAATGCCATATATACTTTTTCATATAACTCTCTAACTTTTTTTTAAGCAATCTTTATGATGAGCTAGTTTGCATTTTTTTCCACTACTTCTGTTCCAGCAATTCTATCGCCAATTCGTTTGTCTATGCTAAGCCCTTTGTCCAGACACTTTTTTCCAAAAATAACGAATTAAGCAGCCATAGGTTTTGTCTTCAATCTGTTTGTTATCAAACCTGCTTCGTAAACTTCATCCGGAGTTTTGTAGCCCAACCCCTGATGAATCCT
>JALFRW010000036.1 GCA_022778715.1 Ezakiella sp. | reverse complement strand
GTCTGCCACTAATCTGAAAAGATTTTCTGCCGAAGCTTCCTTTCTCTTCTTCATCGTTCGACTTGCATGTGTTAAGCACGCCGCCAGCGTTCGTCCTGAGCCAGGATCAAACTCTCAGTCGAAAGTTTGAGCCAAGCTCTTGTTTTTCGTTTTTTATAGTGGTCTCTCCACTTAGAATTAACTTCTAGGTTTATTCTTGTCTACTTTTCATGTATTTCTTTGTTTAGGTTCCTTTTTTCAGCTCTTTCAAGCTGACATTGTTATTTTATCACATCACTATATATTTGTCAAGCTTTTTTAAAAATTTTTTTAAAAAAATTTTAAATTATGATGTGACTGTTGTTTTTCTCACAACTTTCTAAGTATACCATTAGTTTTATTAAATGTCAAGCTTTTTTATGTAAATTATTAATTTATTTTCTTTTTTTCATTTTATTTAGTATCTAAGGCGTTTTAGATAATTAACTATATGATTTCTCATATAGTTAATTATCGTCTATCCAGTTCATTGATTTCATATAGTCAAGTTTTTCTTTTTCTGATTGTTCATATATATAATCAATTGACTCTTCCAATGCCTTCCTTATTTCTTCATATTGTGAAACTTTCACACAAGATTCATTCAATGCTTTCTTGTATATGAGCATTGCTTTTAAAAACTGGTTTTGGTATTCATATGTCTTTCCAAGATAGTACATATACTTACCGTTACTTGTAATATTATAGGCGGCGCTTAAATGAATTTGATAGTTTTTTATAAGTTCTTCCGTTTCTTCCAATTTATAGTTTTCAAGTATATATCTTTCGTAATAAGTGAGTTTATCCAAAATTTTTGCAGTATCTTCTTCAGTTAATCCAATTATTTTTCTATTATTATATAGTCCTTCAGTGTAAAATAATCCAACAAATTTGTTATTTAGTTTCTTCATTAAAAGATTTTTATCTATGTCATCAAGCTCTTTGATCGATTTTTTAATATATTCTATATATATTTCTTTATCCTTCAGTACGCTTATTAAAACTCCTGACGCTATAATTGTATCTGCAACTTCAATAGCAATTGCCATGTTGTCAAAATCTTTTTTTATCTCTTCGCTAATTATTGGTACATATATTTCTTCTTCCAAATAATTAAATGGATTTTTGGTTATATCTACTTTTATAAAAAGCATGTTCTTAACTATTTTATTTTGTTCTTGTTTTATTGATTTTTTCGAATTCATTTTCAAATGCTCTTCTTCTTTTGTTTGTGGTTGATAAATACAAGTACATTTTCCCCCTGAATATTAGATAAAATGGAGGAATTACTAGAACTCCTGCTGAGAGTAACAAATTTTCATTTATGATATCCATTGGGTAGAGAGTTAATATATATTGCATTAATAGATATGGTGTGTTTAAGATAAACCATGGTAAATAGTTTTCTTTTAAAAATTTGAAGTTTTGTTTAAATGCTGCAATTCCGCCCACATGATCAATATATACTGCTTCAAAAATTGCTGAAAACAGAATGTGTTCTACTATAAAAGCAACAGTTAACATATAGTTTGGCGTATAGCTATATCTTAAAATATAATTGTGAGCAAACATTCCAAGCACAATTCTTAGCACATAGATAACAAAGTATGTGTTCATGATGTTGTAAAAATACGATCCAAAATTCACGAAAAAGTTACTTGTACTAATTTTGTCTGTTAATGTTACATCGTTTAGTCCTCTTGCATATAGGGAGTATTGAAAGATTTCTAGTAAATATATTACAAAAAATCCGGCAATAGGAATTTTTCCGGCAATATTATTCAAAAAATTAAACAAAACTTTTGCTACTATATATAATATAACAAAAATTATTCCACCTTTACTAATGGCGTTACCGGTATCGTATATGGTTTTTTTGGCAACGCGAAATATATCACGCATCTACATCCTCTCCACTGTTTTTATTCCAAGAAGTGACAATTGTGACTTTATAACAGTTTTAACAAGTTCTGCAATTGCAATTCTATGTTTTGTCAGATTTTTGTCTTCTGAGATAAATGGGTTGTTGTAATAATATCTGTTGAATTCTTTTACAACTTGCATTAGTTGTCTTGAAATTAAATATGGCTCAAATTTTTCGAATGCATCTACTAGTGTTCTTGGGAGTTTATTTATTTCTTTAAATAATTTGAGTTCGTCTTCGTTAATAAGTTCCACTTTTATGTCCTCAAATGAAGGTGTGATTCCAGATTTTTCAATTACGCTGTTTGCTCTAGCATATGTGTATTGTACATATGGACCAGTTTCGCCTTCGAATGATAGAGTTTTATCCCAGTCGAACACATAATCTTTGATTCTTTGGTTGTAAAGTTCTTGGAATTTTATTGCACCAATACCGACTTTTGAAGCCACTTCTTCCTTGTTTTGAAGTTCTGGATTTCTCTCTTCAATTATTTTCAATGTCTTTTCAACTGCTTTATTTAAAACGTCTACAAGATATAGCACTTTCCCTTTTCTGGTTGAGAGCGAGCCATCTTCTATGCTTACCATGCCAAATCCTACGTGCACACAGTCTTTTGCCCATTCATATCCCATTAATTCCAATGTTTTAAAGAGCTGCTTAAAATGCAAATTTTGTTCTGTTGCAACTACATATATATTCTTATAGAAATCATATGTTTCCTTTCTGTATTCAGCTGTTGCTATATCTCTGGTTGCATAAGTTGAAGTGCCATTTGATTTTGTAATGATGAGTGGTGTTAATCCATAGGGTTTTAAATCCACGATTTCACAGCCATCATCTTCCACAAGTAAATTCTTTTTGTGAAGTTCCTCTATTACAGAAGGTATTTTATCTTGATAAAAGGCTTCACCGTTATAAGATTCAAATTTAATGTCTAGCCTTTCGTAAACCTTTTTGAATTCTTTTATACTCAAATCTCGCATCCATTGCCAAATTTCTTTTGCTTCTTTATCATTATTCTCAAGTTTTCTAAACCATTCATGTGCGAGTTCTCTTTTTTCTGGGTCTTCTTCAATTTCTTTGTTAATTTTTACATATAATTTTAAAAACTCATCAATCGGATTCTTTTCAATCGCTTCTTTGTCACCCCATTTTTTATATGCAGTAATTAACATGCCAAATTGTGTGCCGTAGTCGCCAAGATGATTAACTCCTGTAACGTCAAACCCAAGTCTTTTTGAAATCCTGTAAATTGCATTCCCTATTAGAGTAGATCTAATATGTCCGATATGGAATGGTTTTGCAATATTTGGTGAGCTATAGTCAATAACTACACTTTTCCCTTCACCCATGTTGCTCTTTCCAAATTCATCACCTTCATCTTCAACTTTTTTAACCAAATTTTTAACCAAGACATTCTTTGCAATAAAAAAGTTTAAGTACGGTCCAACTGCCACCACCTTTTCAAATGTCGGAGCGATATCTAGTTTATCTTGTAAATCCTCAGCAATTTTTTGCGGTGCATTGTGCATTGTCTTTGCAAGCACAAAACAAGGCATTGCAAAGTCACCCCTTGTTTCATCACTTGGTATCTCAATAATTGGTTCCAAATCAATATCCTTAAGCTCTGGAACTTCTTTTAATATATCAATCAGAGTTGCTTTATAATCCATAGATCCTCCTTATTTCAACTTAACTATAGTAACCCCAGTGTCTCCCTCTCCAACTTTGCCGAGTCTAAAACTTTCGACATGTTCATTTTTCTTTAGCATGCTCTCTGTTGCTTTTCTTAAAGCGCCAGTACCTTTGCCGTGAACAATCGTTATTTCTTTCAGTCCAGC
Source organism: Ezakiella sp. (assembly GCA_022778715.1). Classification (GTDB taxonomy): domain Bacteria; phylum Bacillota; class Clostridia; order Tissierellales; family Peptoniphilaceae; genus Ezakiella. Next base: position 13,680 of record JALFRW010000036.1, on the reverse strand, counting down.
AATAAAAGCGTCGTCCAAATATTTATCTAGCCTATCGTAAAGCTCTTCTTGGTCAACCCCACGAAGATCGATTTCCGGTCTAATATATTTTGACTTTTCCACTCTATATTTTTTTCTTTCGACCACTTGTTCTTTTTCAGGTGAAGCAATTTCTAAATCATTCACATTTGAATTCACTTTTAAAATACCCACTTGAAGTTGCACATTACCATCGGCATCCGGACTGTCGATTGCAGTTCCTGTTTGATTAAGAGAAATTATTCTAAGGGTCATTCCCGGAATAATATCCTCAATATTTAAATTCGACTTTATTGTTTTTTTCTTTTGGCTTAACTTATCAATCTTATTTCTGATGTGGCTTCTTGTTTCTTGTATTTGTCTTGCACTATTTGAATCCACATTGTTAATAATAATTTTTGCCTCTTTTATTAAATTTTCGTAGTCGCTCTTTGCGTCATTATAAATTTGAACTGATTGTTCTTTTGCCTTTTCTATGATATCATTTGCTTCATAGCGTTTTTTTTCAGCATACTCTTTAGCTTCTTTTCGAATCTTGTTAGCCTCGTTAAGAACAGCAAGACTGTCTTGTTTCAATTTATTTATCTTTTCTCTATTAATTTCGATTTCTTCAAGCACATTTTCAAAAGTTAGTGAATTATCATCCACATAATTTTTGGCTTTTTCAATATACGCATCGTCGAGTCCAAGCTTTTTACTAATTTCAAAAGCATTGCTTCGACCGGGAATCCCGATCTGAAGTTTATATGTTGGCTTTAATGTTTCTACAGAAAACTGCATGCTACCATTTACAACACCGTCTTTTTGCATTGCATAAATCTTAAGCTCGGCATAGTGTGTGGATACTACCATTTTTACATTGTTTTGAACAAGCTCGTCAATAATTGCCATAGCAAGAGCTGCACCTTCAATTGGGTCTGTGCCAGCACCAAGTTCATCAAACAAATATAACGATTTATCGCGGCTATAATTTAAAATCTCTATAATGTTTGTCATGTGTGATGAGAAAGTGGACAACGATTGTTCAACCGATTGCTCATCGCCAATATCTGTAAAAACCTCTTGAAAAATTGGCAATTTTGATTCTTCCGATGCAGGAATCATGCATCCAGACTGACCTAGCAGTACTATTAGTCCAACTGTTTTTAAAATAACTGTTTTACCACCAGTATTTGGTCCCGTGATAATCAGAGCTTTTGTATTTTCGTTAATCATCACATCTGTTCGCACCACTTTTTTATCGTCAATCAGCGGATGAAAAACTTGTCTTAAGTCGAGTTCGAATTTTTCCGAAAAGTTTGGTATTGAATATCCAAACATGGTGCCAAATCTTGCTTTTGCAAACACAAAGTCGATTTCAGAAATAAGTTCGATATTATAAATCAAACTCTCTTCAACCGCACCAATTCTATTTGAAAGTTCTTTTATGATTCTTCTCTTTTCTTCTTCTATTTCATTCTCCACAACTCTTATTTCATTGTTTAAATTTACAATTTTCTCAGGTTCGATAAAATATGTGCCTCCACTCCCGCTCACATCGTGTACTATTCCCTTTACAAAATTTTTGTACTCGCGTTTAACGGGAATCACATATCTTCCATCGCGCACCGTCACTATTGCATCTTGCAAATACTTTGAATTCTTTTGCGAAGTCACATATTCTTTCAATTTAATTCCTATACTGTCATTTAAATTTACCCTCTTTCTATTAAGCGATGCAAGTTTTTGAGTTGCAGAATCAGAAATGGTTTCTCGGTCCAAAATTGCATTTTTTAAATCATTGAGCAAACTCTTATTAACATAAATCAATTCCGCAAGCTCTTTTATAGTGTTTTTTTCTTCGATATCTTTGTAAAAACCATTCACTTCGCTTGATGTGTCCAAAAGATTCATTGTATCATATAGTGCGGAAATAGAAAGGTTCCCTCCAATCGCTGCACGATGAATATCCGCTCTTATGTCCATCACTAAAGTCATGTCCGGAAATCCTTTTATGTTTAATAGATAACTCGCATCTGAAAGTTTTTTTAATGCATCTTCGATTTCTAATTTCGAAATTGAAGGCTTTAGTTCGTCTATTTTTTGTTTTGCAATTTCAGAGCAAGCAAAATCCTTTATCTTATTTAACACCTTATCAAATTCTAAAGTTCTTAAAGTTTTTTCTCTCACCTTGCCACCCCCTTATTGTAATGACCGGTTGTGTATGAAAAACCTATTTCTCCGCCATTATATAAAAACTCAATTATACTATCAAAATTTTCGTCGTAACTTATCTCCAATATATCGCAATTTACTTTATCTATTCTTTTTGCCATAAATAGCGGCTTGCTGTTATAAATATAATATAAATTATTTTTCTTTTCCACTTTGAAAACTTCGTTTTTTAAATCCACAATCGCAACATTATCTGATTTTTCAAGTGCTAATCCAACATCCTCTGCTATAGTTTTTGCAACCATGGAAACAGTTTTAGTGTAATATGGAAGTCTTAAAGTGACATCGGTAAAAGTATCCAAAATTTGAGAATAAGTCATTTCTCTTGATGGCAAAAACTCATGTATACCGTGATTTTTATAGAATTCTATCGCAAACCTATTTGCCACATTAAATGAATCTCCAATTATAATTTCACAATCTGCATTCAGAATGCCAAAATTATTCGCAACAATTCTTGTCACACTGTATTCCTCTATAAATGCTTTCGCGTTTATAACATCGTCTTTATTCATAATCGCCGGCATTATAATGACTGGTTCAAATCCGAGTACTCTATAATATTTCATAAGTTCTATTTTATTTTTGTCTAGATAATCTATTCTAATTTCACAAATGCCTTTTAGATTTTTGCTATTAAGTTTATTGCTCACTTTTAAAGATATTTTAGGTGTCTTTTTCGTTTTGTCGGAAGATACTAATCCATTTTTAAACTCAAAAGATGTACTATTTTCTGTCATCAATTTCTTCACCAAATCTCGTCTAACAGCATTTAAAACTGATTTTGGCACAAACGCATTTTCGTTACCTTCGTAGTTTAAATAGTCCAGCCTAAAAAAAGTGTCTCCCAGTCTTGAAAAGCTTTCTGTTGCAATATCTTTAAAATTTACGTCCGATTTTGCCTTTTGCGTTATTGTGTCAGTTGTAACTTCCACAAATCTATCGCCACAAAGTGCCGATGCTGCAAATTTTTCGTCAATTTGTGCCTTCACAAAAAATGCGACGGGCAGTTTTTTTATATCGTATGCACTGCTATTTGGCTCATAGAGTTTTGCTGAATAATTTCTAAAAACATTTGTTCCAAGCTTTAACTTTTTGTAAATCTTAAGTGTTTCACCTAATTTTATATTTCTTTCAACCTTTGTGCCGGACTTATTGCCGTCTATAAGCTCATAAGTAATTCCGTCATCTTTATACAAATTGTTTTGAAGAGTGATTTCTGAGAATCTATCACCAGATTTTTCAACTTTTCCAATTAAACTACCCATATGCTTTGGTGAAGTTGGGTTTATCATGTCTTTGTTAGCATCAAGTACAAACCCCTTTGTGAAACCCCTGCTAAAAATATCAACAACATTTGTGTCATCTGCTTTTGTGATAAAATCTCCATCAAGCTTTTTTCTATAATATTCGGTTACAAATTTCACATATTCTTTGTTTTTCATCCTGCCTTCAATCTTTAAGCTGTCTGAATAATTTGCAATCTCTTCAATATTTTCGCTCGTGTTTAAATCTTTCATAGAAAGATAAAAGCCATTTTTGCCCGTTAAATTGCCATCCACCATCAGTTGATATCTCTTTCTACATGGCTGTGCGCAATCTCCACGGTTTGCAGAGCGTTCTCCAAGTGCCGAGCTAAAATAGCATTCGCCGGAATAACACACGCACAGTGCTCCGTGCACAAAAGTTTCGATGTCCACATCAAGATTTTCTTTGATATCTTTTATCTCGGAAATATTCATCTCACGTGCGACAACAACTCTATCAAATCCGAAGTTCGATAGAGTTGCTACTGCAAAAAAATTATCTGCCGTCATTTGTGTTGAAGCGTGGAGTTCTACACCTTTTGAAAATTGTTTAAGCACACTAAATAAGCCCATGTCTTGAATTATAATTCCGTCCGGTGCAGCTTTTAAAATTTTAGGCATAATTGATATTAATTTTTTAATTTCGTCATCAAAAAGCAAAGTGTTCAGTGCAATGTAAACTTTTTTACAAGTTAGATGAGCATAAGAAGTAATCTCCTTTAGCTCATCTAAGGTCAAATTTTTTGCGTTTTTTCTTGCACTATACAATTTTAATCCAGTATAAACTGCATCACTTCCAGCATTCATTGCGGCATAAAATTCTTCTCTACCCCCTGCCGGGCTCAATAATTCAGTGTCTCTAGTCAATAAAATCAATCCTTATTTTGGTCTGTATTTTTTTGTTTTGCGTCTATTTTATTTCTTGGTATACTTTGTTTTATTTGCGAACTCTTGGCTAAATCTGCTTCATGTGCATCTTCTTTTGCTACTGTTTCTTCAATTGGCTTCTTTGCATTTTCAATAAGTTTGTTACCATTTCCATAAGCTTTTTCCAAATCTAATTTTAGTTTTATGATTTCGTTGTCTTTTTTTCTAACTTCCTCTTCCAAATAGCTCTTAGCGTGCTTTAGCTCATCAACGCTTGCTTCAGCTATCTTAAGTCTATCGTGCAATTCTTTGTAGCTCTTGTTTAGTTGGTTAACTTGGTCTGCAAAATGCATCTTTGCTTGTTGCTCAGTCACGTAATCATCCGCCACGTTTAAAAGGCATAGTGCACAAGCATCAGCATAGTCAAGTCTGTTGTTTTTAAAAACCAATTCGCCAATTTTTCCATTCACATATCCAGTAAGATGATCAATATATTTTTCTTCATAGTTACTCGTAACTGTGTACTTTCTACCATATATATCGATTTGTGTTTTTTTCAAGATATCACCTCATCTTAAATTTCCAGAAAATTTATCTTTCACTGTCTCAATCGCCAAATACATAATATTTTTGATTTCTTCATCCTTAAGGGTTCTGTCGTCAGCGTACATTTCAAGTCCCACAGTAAGTGATTTTTTGCCACCTAATGATTCATCTGAATATACGTCATAGAAATAAACGTCTTTTAAAATTTCTGAATCAATTTTCAAAAGTTCATCTCTTATTTGTCCATACATTACTTGCTTATCCAGCACAAAGGAAAGTTCTTTTTTAACGGCTTGAAATTTGCTCTTAGCTCTGTAACCGTGTTTTTTATCAGCCAAAGTCAATATTTCTTCCAAATAGAATTCTCCCATATAGACTTCTTTTAATCCAAAGTTTTTACTTATAAGTGGATGAACTCTTCCGAAATCACCGATTTTTATGTCACCCACATATATATCGGCACTCACGCCGGGATGATAAAACTCTTTTTTACTTCTAACAAATTTGAAATCATCTATGCTTAAATTATTTAACAGTCTTTCAACAGTTGCTTTCAAATCGTAGAAATCCCCAACTCCTAAACGAAGAAGATTTAAGCAAGTTGTTTGTTCATAATTTCCTTCGTGATTTTTAAACACATGTCCAACTTCAAACATTTGAATGCTACCATTTGACCTGTTGAAATTTTTTTCTGCCACTTGCAAGAAATGTGCATTCATTGTCGGTCTCATAACTGAAAATTCTTCTCCTAGCGGATTAATGAGCTTTAAAAGTTTAGTTTCGTCCACATATCCAATTTTAGACAATAGCTTTGGCCCAACAAATGAATATGTGAGAGTTTCACAATAACCATTTGCTTTCAAGTGAAAGCGAATCTTGTTTGTAAGATTCTTCATTGGTGTAACGCTACCAACAGTTAAATCGGTAGAAATTGGAGTTGCAGGTATGTTTTTATAGCAATAAAGTCTGCCAATTTCTTCAATAATGTCCACTTCCACATTTAAATCGTCTCTAAATGTTGGAATTTCAGAGACAATCACGTCGCCCTTAAATTCAGATTTCACGCCGAGAAGATTTAGCTTTTCTATAATAAAATCTCTATCGATATCCACCCCAAGAAGCTTTTTAACTCTTGCATACCTCGTTTCGATAGTTCTTTTTTCTTTTTTAGATGTCTTCACTTTTAAATAAGTTGCTTCCTTAAATCCCATACCTGCTAAAAGCTCAATAGCTCTTTTTACTGCGATTTTTGGTAAAGTTTCGTCTAATTTCTTTTGGAATCTAGCTGCGGCATCGCTTCCTATGTCGAGTCTTTTTTCAGTGGATTTAATTTGATATCTATTAAAATGTGCACCTTCTATTACAATATTTTTAGTTTCTGCTGTGATCTCGCTGTTTTTTAGTCCCATCACGCCCGCAAGGGCGATTGGTATTTCTCCATTTGTTATCAAGATGTCTCCAGCTTTTGTTTGCACTTGCTTTTCGTCAAGCAAAACTAATTCTTCTTTGCCTTTTGAACTTTTGACCGCAATCTCATCTGTAGCAAGCTTGTCTTTATCGAATGCATGGATTGGAAGACCTAGTTCAAGCATAACATAATTCGTAACGTCCACGATATTGTTAACCGGACGTATGCCAGATTCCATAAGGCGAACTTTTAGCCAAAGAGGACTATCCATCACTTGAATGTTTTTTACGATTCCAAGGCAATATGCATTCACGTCTTCCGTATCAACACTTGCTTTAAAATCTTTTTCCGGAACTAAATCAAATTCACCAAACACATTTTTTATTTTACTTGAAAAAGTTGCAGCACTTTCAAGTGCAAGACCGTAGACACTCAAGCAATCCGGTCTATTTGGAGTGATTTCAAATTCCACCACACCATTAAGATTCAAATAATTGATAAGATCCACTCCGAGTGGAGCATCTTCCGGCAAAATCAAAATGCCAAGTTGATCTTCTTTAGAAATAACATCTTTTTCAAAACCTATTTCTTCAAATGAAACAAACATTCCGTTGCTAATAACTCCTCTAAAATCGTGAGGCTCAATTACTGTACCATCGGCTAAAACCGAACCTGGAATTGCAACACCAACCTTGTCTCCCGCTTTCATGTTTTTTGCTGCCGTTACAATTACATCTTTTTTGTCGCCAAAGTCCACATCGCAAATAGAAAGCCTGTCAGCGTTTTCGTGCTTTCTCACATCTGTGATAAGAGCTGTCTTTACACCTTTTACTGCGCCCTTGAATTCTTTAACGCTTTCAGCATGCGTACCCGTTTCAGAGAGCATCGCTGCAACTTCGGTTGGATTTTTATCTATACTCACAAAATCTTTTAACCAATTCAAAGATAAAAACATAAAAACCTCCTAAAATTGTTCCAAAAATTTCTTGTCATTATCATACAATAGGCGAATATTGTTGATTTCGCATCTAACCATTGTGAGCCTATCAATTCCCATGCCGAATGCAAAACCTTGATAAACTTCAGGATCAATTCCACAATTTCTTAGCACATTTGGATGCACCATACCACATCCCATTAACTCCATACTCCATCCCGTGTGATTGCATTTTTCACAGCCTTTACCCTTGCAAAATGCGCATGTTGCGTCAACTTCTAGGCTTGGCTCAGTGAACGGGAAATAGTGTGGTCTATATCTAGTTTCTAGTTCATCGCCAAACAATCTCTTCAAAACTGTGTCAATTGTGCTCTTCAAATTACCCAAAGTTATGTTTTTATCAACCACAAGACCTTCAATTTGGTGAAACATCGGGGAGTGAGTGTCGTCCACTTCGTCAGTTCTAAATGTGCGTCCAGCTGAAACCATTTTTATTGGTGCACCATATTTTTTCATAGCGCGAATTTGAACCGGAGATGTTTGCGAACGAAGTAGATGTGTTTCGTCAAAATAGAAAGTATCTGTCAAATCTCTGGATGGGTGATCATCTGGAGTGTTTAACAAATCAAAATTGTTTTCTACAGTTTCAATTTCTGGTCCGTCAAGCACCATAAAACCCATGCTCTCAAAAAGTTCTTCTAGTTCATATATGGTTTCCTTTAATGGATGCAAATGTCCATAGTTTGCAGATTTAATAGGCAAAGTAATATCAATATATTCTTCTTTCATCTTTTCATTTAATTCTTTTTCTCTCAAATTATTTTCAATCTCGTCCACTTCTGCATTCAAAATGTCTCGAACTTCATTTGCAATTTTTCCCATCTTTGGACGTTCTTCAGCGCTCAGCTTACCCATATTCTTCAAAATTTCAGTAAGCTTGCCCTTTTTGCCTAAAAATTTAACTTTTAAATTTTCAAGTTCCGAAATACTGGTTATATTTTCAAGCTCCGCCATAAAATCGTCTTTTAACTTTTTTAATTCTTCAATCATAATGCTCCTCCGTCATAATATACATTGCAATTCCGGCAGCAATCGCTACATTTAAGCTTTCTGTATTGCCCTTCATTGGAATTGTTGCAATATTATCGCTTAGTTCCATAATTTCTTTTGAAACACCGTTCGCCTCATTGCCAAGCACTAAAATCGTCTTAGTGATGGAATATTTTAACCTTTTCCCTTTTGGCGAAGTAGTTGTAATTTTATAACCTATCTGCTTTAGTTTTTTTAAGTCTTCAAGTTCTACTTTTTTAATATTCACTCTTAAAATTGAGCCCATTGAAGACCTGAGCACTTTCTCATTTCTATAATCCACGCAATTATTTATTGTCAAAATGTTTTTTATACCAAATGCGTCAGCTGTCCTTATAATTGTGCCAAAATTACCCGGATCCTGCACTTTATCGAGGAGAATAACCAAATCTTCGCTCATCTTTTCAAGTTCAATTTTGTTTTCGCTTTTCACCAGAAAAATGATATCTTTTCCGGTTTTAGTATTTGAGATCGACTTTAAAAGATTATCATCTACAATTTCAAAACCTAAATCATAATTGTTTCTAAAAAAATCTGCTTTAGAAGCCGATACATAAATTTCTTTTATAATTACTCGCTCTCTAATAGCTTCTTCAAAAATTGTGAAACCCTCCAAAAAGAACAAATCCTTTTGATCTGATTTTCTTTCGATTATCTTTACTAACTCTTTTATATTTTGGTTTTGCCTTGAAGTTATCATTTTATCGACTCAATATCTGATTGCTTACCAATAACTATAAGCGTGTCGCCTCTGGCAATTTTACTATCTGCGTGTGGAACCGTGTTAACTTCACTGCCTTTTTTAATTGCCACAATTGAAATGTGATATTTTTGGCGCAAATCTAGTTCCTTCAGCTTTTTGTCCACCCATTCTTTAAGAGGCACCATTTCAACAATCGTGATATCGTTACCAAGCGGAATAAAGTCAACAATGCCTCTGTTGTCTAAAAGATGTGCAAGTCTGATTGCAGTTTCTTTTTCCGGAAAAATAATCTTATCTGCGCCAACTCTTTTTAGCACTCTTGCATGTAAATCACTTGATGCCTTCGCAATTACAAGTGGTACGCCGGCTTCCTTTGCAATCATAGTTGCCATAATCGCTCCTTGTGGCTCAACAGCTGTTGCAATAATAACGCAGTCGAAATTTCCGATACCAACTTCTTGCAAAGTGCCTTCGTTTAATACGTCTGCCTCAATCGCATAAGTTGCAATATCGCTAATTTGCATAAGAGCCGTCTTGCTTCTGTCTATAACCATAACCTCATGGCCCATTTCTATTAGTTCCCTTGCAACATTTAAGCCAAATCTGCCAAGTCCTATAACACAATATGAATTCATATATCCTCCTATCCCACTATTAAATCATCTTCGGCGAGTCTAATTGTTTTGTGCTTTTGCTTAATATTAATCGTATAGAGCAAAGTTAGTGGACCAACTCTACCAACATACATCATAAAACAAAGAATGAGTTTGCCCGGAGCGGTCAGCTTGTCTGTCACGCCAACACCAAGCCCTACCGTGCCAAATGCACTCGTTACTTCAAATAAAACATCTATAAATCTAATATTCGGCTGCATAACGGTGATAGTAAAAGAAGCCATAAGAATCAAAATAATAGCTATAAAAAACACGGCTAAAGCCTTCTTTGCTATGCCTTGCGGCACCCTTCTTTTAAAAACTTCAGTGTCCTCACTGCCTCGAACCACACTCAAGACAGAAGCCAAAATCACTCCGATTGTTGTAGTCTTAACACCTCCGCCCGTTCCGCCGGGGCTCGCTCCAATAAACATCAAAATTATCGTAACAAGAAGCGTGGAATCCTTAACCAATCTATAGTTAATAGATTGGAAACCTGCAGTTCTTGGAACCACGGCTTGAAAAACCGAGGCATTTATCTTTTCAACCCAACTCATTTTTTTCAAAGTTGCTCCATTGTCAAACTCAAGAATTAAGAAAAATACAAAACCAATAATCAAAAGAATTCCGGTAGTTGTAATTGCAAGCTTTGAATGAGTTGAATACTTGTGAAATTTTTTTGTATTTAAGATATCTTTTAAAACTGAAAAACCAAGTCCCCCTGCGATAATTAGAATTGAAATCGTGTAGATGAGAATTGGCGCATTGTTGTAACCAATAAGCGAATTTCCCAAAATGTCAAATCCGGCATTGCAAAAAGCTGAAATTGAGTGGAAAAACGCGTAAATCAATCCCGTTTTTATGCCATATCTCGGCACAAAATATGTCGACAACAAAAGTGCACCAGCAAGCTCAATCACTACGGTATATTTTATAACCATATTTGTCAGTCTAACAATTCCGCTCCTTTGGTTAGAATTGAATTGCTCCTTAATAATTAGTCTTTCTCTCAGCGACACCCTCTTACCTGAAAAAATAAAAAAGGAAGTCGCCACAGTCATAAACCCAATTCCGCCAATTTGAATTAGCGCCAAAATTACTCCCTTGCCAAATGCTGTCCAGTGTGATGCGGTATTCCTAACCACAAGTCCAGTAACGCAAACAGCTGATGTACTTGTAAAAAATCCATCCAAAAGCGGTGTGTCCGTTGGTTCTCTGTATGCAAACGGAAGTGACAACAAAATCGTGCCTAAAATAATCAGTGCAAAAAAACCAAGTGCCAAGGTCTTAGGTGGCCTATTTAATAAGTTCTTAATTCTTCTCATCTATTCTCCTTATTCCAATCAAACATATATTCTAAAACAGATTAATCGGCTAATTAATATTCATATATTTATATTATACACTCTTTTACTAGATTTCTTCAAGTGTTTTAGACGTTTATTAAGTTTTTAAATAAGATTATTTGTAAATTATCCTCAAAATCTTTCATAAATGCTTAAAACTGTGCTTATTATCACATAAAGCTGGTGTTTTATGGAAAAAGTTAAAGTAAATTTATTATTCATCTACAACTATTTTTAAAAGTTAAAATTGAGAATGAAAACCGTTTGCCGATCTTTAAATATGCATTTTTATAGCAAAAATTTTGAAAATAATTCATATCCAATTCCCTGTAATATATTTTACAATAAAAAAGCAGCAATCTTTTCATAATTGCTGCTTCATTATTATTATTATTATTATGCGTTAAAATCAATTTTTTCTTTCACAAATGTATCGTTTCTTAAATCTGCATAAGCCTCTTGAATTTCTTTTGTAGTGTTCATTACAATTGGTCCAGCCCAAGCCACGCTTTCCTCCAATTTGTCTGAGCTCATAAATAACACTTGAGAATACTTGTCGTTGTTTTTAATCGTTAAACTATCTCCATTAGAAAGCTTTGCAGCTGTCTTTTCCTCAATGTGCTCATCACCAACATACACGTCTCCGGCGAGCGTGAATATCATGACTGATTTGTCATTTGGCGTTTCAATGGTAAATTCCTTGTTTGGTTCCAAATGAATGTCATAGTAATCTAGCGGCAAATGGTCTCCTTTAAATCCGCTGTGTTCTTTGTAGTTACCTGCAATCAAGCGAATAAATCCACCGTCAATTTGAATTTCTTCAATCTCATCTTTTTTGATGTTTCTATATGTTGGGTGGCTCATTTTATCTTTTGCCGGGAGATTTAGCCAAAGTTGCACGCCTATCATGCGATCAGCAGGAGGTATCATTTCTTCGTGCTCAATGCCTGAGCCTGCACACATCCATTGCACTTCTCCGTCACCAATTCCGTCTTCATTACCAAGAGTGTCGCGGTGAACCATTCTGCCCTTGTAAAGATATGTGATAGTTTCAATTCCTCTGTGTGGGTGCATTGGAAAACCAGCTGTGTAATCGTCCGGATTTGTGCTGTCAAATGAATCTAGCATCAAAATCGGATCAAAATCTTTCACTGTGTCGTGCCCCAGCACTCGTACTAAGCTAACACCTGCACCATCTCTTGTTCTAAAACCTTGTACTTTGTCAATTACTTTTCTTTCCATAAAAACCTCCAATTTTCTTTAAAATAAGTAATAAGCTCTCTTTTTCATCTTCGGTAAGCATTGAAAATGACTCCGCAATCATTTCATAATTTTCGGGAATCACTTTTTCAATCACCCCTCGTCCGTCATCTGTCAAGTGAAGCATTGTGACACGTTTATCCTCTACGTATGGAATTTTTTCCACGTAACCGGCCTTCACAAGATTGTTTACAATAACAGATATCGTGCCAACGCTACTTAATATTTTATCCATCACTTCGCCAATGCTCATGTCTCCTTTTGAGTATAGTGCTTCAAGCACCATAAACTGTCCAAATGTTAGTCCTGAGTTATTTGCAAGTTTAATTGTTTTTTTATCAATTTTATTGATTGTCCTGTGAAGTGCAATCAAAATTTTCAATTCTATATCCATCCCTCACCTCATTTATATCTAACTAGATATAATATACCCGAAATTTAATTTTTAAAACAAAAAAACTTTACAAATTAGTAAAATTTGTAAGAAAAATTCCAACCCACCTTTGGTCTTTTGACTTTCTATAATTGAAGAGTTATATCAATATATTTTTTTCATATCTCGGCATTTTGCACTTATTATGCTAATGGTACTCTTATAGTTAAATTTTATATTCCATACTTGTTCTATATTTTAATTGTGAAATTTGATTAATACTTATCTATATTTTTCATTAGATTTAATCGATTCTATAACTATTCATTCTAAATTCTTTCTTCTATAATTTAGTACACGATTTTAATCATCATGAATATTTAAAAATCTGTAATCTTAAATTAGCCCTCGCAATACCATACATACAGTTTCCTCATACACCGTTTAGTTTGATTTACAGGTGACCACTCTTATTATAATCAAAGGGTCACTAATCTTGTTAGATTCATCAGTGACTACAGTATGTATGAAATTCCATACAGGATTAAAACACTCCGTCATTCCAAAAAGACGATAGAGTTTTAATTTCTATCGCCTATTACGTTTCTTTTTAATTGTTTAGATAGAGAAACTGGAATTTATAATCCTTTCGCATGTGCCAATCTATGTTCCTCACTATTTATATAGTCTTTATGTTTGTGATCATGCCTATCTTCATTTCTGAGATGATTATGCTCATGTTTATGTGTAATCACATGGGTATGTGTCACGCCGTTATGTGTATGGACAATCGTGTGCGTATGGCTATGAATATGATGCTTAATCAAGGTGCCCAGGGTTCGAGTCCCTGATGGCGCACCATTCAAAAAGGCTTGAAACCAATGTTTAGAGCCTTTTTTCTTTTGTTCAAATTTTGTAGTAGTTAGTGAAAAATAACCAAAATTATTATTTACTGGGTA
>JALFRW010000021.1 GCA_022778715.1 Ezakiella sp. | reverse complement strand
GTGAACAGGAGCTGATACAGGCAATCTTTTTTGACGGACTTTCCGAGCGTGAAGTCGGGGCGAGGTTGGGCATAACCCAGAGCGTTGTAAACAAACGCAAAGCCAGAATCCTAATAAAACTAAGAAAGATAATAGAAAATTCAAATTTTCGTTCTCCTCGAACACCATCAATTATATCATGATATATACTATTATTCTACATGCTTTTTGACCTATGCAGTGTGCTACGAAGCCCTGACCTCATTAGCAATCAGCCTCTTTATCTTGTCCTTCATGCTTTCCTTTGCATCCTCATTGAAATGCACCCTGACTACATAGGTTGTACCGCCTATCTGCTTTCTTAATGCTACCGGTGTGTTTGTTTTTTTATTCTCCATTTGTTTGTTCTCCTTTTTTGTTAATGCCCGATAAGGAAGTGCCTCTATCTCTCGACAACGGGCAACGACAACGGACACCTAAAAACTCCTAAACCTTATCATTTATAGTTACTTTTCTGCTTTTATTCTTTTTTTCAAATATTCCGTTGCTTTCGTTGTCAGAACTGTATCTATCCCTAAAAAATGTAGGAAATATAAGGATTATAGAAATATAGAACCGACAACGAACCCGACAACGGAAGCGACAACAGACCGACAATCTACCGGGCAGTTTTTACTTCATCCACTCTTCCGGCAACGATAACTGTTGCATCTGTTCTTCGGTTAATGGTTGAAATTCACTCTCTTTGTTGTCGGGCTTTTCCCATCCTCTCTGTCTGTTGTATGGGCTTGGGAAATATCTCGGATTAGTAAATGCTATCCAGCCACTACAATTATTCATAATATCGTTAATCTCCCGAATTTCCCACTGTGCCGGACTTCCGTCATTCCCCAGTGCCTCTGCATAAAGCAATCGGGAACACACCATATTGCCCTTGCAATGCTCCAAATAATCAAGAATAAGCTCCTTTTTGGTATCTTCCTGCATAAATCTCTTCTGATACTCACAAAGCTCTTCCTGCGTCTTTTTAGGCAGTTTCAGCATATAATTACCACTTCTGTATATCTCCATTGCCTCTGCCCACATCTGTGCTATATATTCTCTTGATACTTTCTCATCATCAAGGATGTGAACCTCTGCCTCATTCACATTGCACTGAATAGGAAGAAATCTTCTGTTCCCCGACCTATCCATAGGCAGGAAATCAAGAGAATTTGACGAACCGGCAAATACGCACTGCCTCTTATGGTCTTTCGGATGCTTGTCATACGGTGTTTTGTAGGTATCCTTCTGCCTGCTCATAAAGGACTTGGTATCCTCTACATTCTTCGCATTCAGGATTGCTACCATTTCAGGGAACTCCACTATCAGATGCCCCTGCAATTTCCGGTATACATTCTCGTCATCCATTTTCTTTAGGTCATCCGTGAACCAGTCATCTTTCATGGCGAGAAATCTGAAAAAAGTGGATTTACCGGCACCCTGCCCACCGACAAGACACAGCATAACCTCAAACTTAATGCCAGGGCGGAAAACTCTTGCGATTGTTCCCAGCATAAAGAGTTTCAACACTTCATAGGTATAATCACTGATTTCAGCCCCCAAAAAGTAATGCAGGGCATATCTGATACGCTCCACCTTATCCCATTGCAGGGCATTCAGATAGTCCTGCACCGGATGATAACGGTTTTCATTTGCCACTACCTTGATTGCATCATCAATTCTCTTTTCATTTGCCAGACCATAATTCTTTTCAAAGTACAGCACCAAGAATTTCAAATCAACATCTGTCAGATTTTCACTTTCCCGATACCAGCCCAAATCTCTTGTAATGTCGATTTTATCGGTAAACATATTCAAACGGAATGCTCCGCCTAAATGTGGGTCATGGAGCAAAACTGTACGATAATTACCGGCAGTCTGCCTTACATTTCCCTGCTGTGTGCACTCCAGCATCTCTCTCACTTCTTCGATACTCTTCAATTCTTCCGACAATGCTCTTTACCCCCTTTCCTATGTCTGAAATAACAAAAGCCCTGTCAGGAATATCTTTTTCAAGAAGAGTGTCAAGCTGATACTCCACTCTGCTGATATTCTGCAGGGCTTCCACAAAGAGCGGATGCAGTTCTTCATCCATGCTCTTCGGTGCATATTTTATTTTCCATTCCTTTAGCAGATGATAATAGTCGGATAATTCCCTAAAACATTTCTTCTGTTCCTCATCCAATATCTGCTCTTTCGATTTCTGCGGTACTGCCGGTTTTGGTAATGGACGGTTGGTTGCATCATAGTTTAGACCAAAGTCGGAGGCAATCTTCATTGCAGCCTCCTTTGGTGCAAGTCCAAAATATTTTGCCACCAAATCAGTAGCATCTCCGGTTTCTCCACAACCAAAACAGTAGTACCTCTTATCAATCTTCATACTGGGTGTCTTATCCCTATGAAACGGACAACAAGCCAGCCCGCTCCGATTGATTTTTATGCCATATCTCATAGCCACATCTTTTGCGGTAACATTATCCTTTACCACTGCAAAAACATTCATAACAGCCTCCTATCCAAGTTCTTCCGTTTTCTGCTTTTTCACTTTTGGAAGTTCCGCTTTTCTCTGCTTTTCCATTTCCACTTGCTTCTGATGTTCTGCCAGCCTCTCTCTGACAGACACTCTCGCCCTTTCCTTTATTTCTTCTTTTTTCTGTTCCTTTATCTGTGGACTCTGTAAGGCTCCCAGCACTTTCTTTGCAACTGCCTGTGCCATTTTTCTAAAGCGTGCTTCCAAATTGTCAAGGCACTTCCCCACAAAATCTCTCTTGTCTTTTGGAGTTTTCCGCTCATCCGAAGTCAGCCATTTTTTATAACTGCGAAGCTCTGCTATATCTTCTGCTCTGGTATGCTCTGCCACTGTATCAGCTACGACCTCACACGCTTTTTCATAGGCATCATCCGCTATCTGCTCCACCATATTTTCCATATCCAAGACCTTCAAGGTAATGTCATCCAAAGCCGCCTGCATCTTGGCAATTCTCTTCTGCTGATTTTCTATGATATAGTCCTGCTTCTCCAAATAGCTTGCTCCACCATATTCCGGTTCATATTCAAGCTCCACACCGTTCTTCTGCCCAATATCCAAAAACAGCTTCCTGCACTCTGCATCAAAGCACATCTTCCGGTTATTGAATCGACTTCTCTTTTTTGTCGGGTCAGGTAATTCAAACCCCAACTCTTCCAGTGCTTTTTCCTGCTGTGGACAAAGCTCCCCATATTTATTCAGGGCATCATAGACTTGTCTTACATGAACATGAGGAGTGGCTTCATCCAAGTGCAATGCCCAGTCAAGAATGTGAACATGGCTACCATATCTTTTTTCAAATTCCTCAAAGAACTCTGCCACCACTTTTGCCAATACATCGGGTGTCACTGAACAATCAATATTACCAAGTTGCAATATACTCTCTTCCGGACAGGTCTTATTATTTTTCAGAACATCATCTGTCGTTCTGTTCCGTTCTGCGTGACCCGCTTTCTCATTTCTTTCATTTTGTGCATCCACATGGTCTCCGTAATGCTCAAAATAATATGCTTTTTCAATTTCCGTGAAAGTCATTTTCCTTTCCGATGTATCACCGTTCAAACAGTAACCCTGATAGCAGTCCCAGTAAACATTCAGCTTCGTTCTCTCGGCATCAATATGCTCACTGTTGGCTACATCAAAGTTTCTGTCATTGTGCTTTACGTCATAAACACCATGCTTTCCGCTTCTTCCGTTGTGCCTTGAAGCTCTCATTTTCTCTTTGCTCATTTCTTCTTTTTCCTTTCAACTAACTTCCGTGGCGAAGCCAATTACTTGAGATTTTTTCGACAAGTAATACCCAGTACTTATTGTCGAAACGACAATAAACTGGGCAAGGCTTCCGCCCTTGACCTGATGAAGGCTCTGCCTCTCAACTCCGACAAAGGTTGCACCTCTGTACTCTGCTCCGAAGGAGTTGAAAACTGCCACCAAATAGCCGGTAGCACTGTTCAACTTCTTCGGTATGCCCTGCATTTCCTTTTGAAATTTGGGCATGAAAAAAGCACTCAAGATTATCTCTCAAGTGCTTTTTCCGAAATCCTATTCAGGTGTTCCGACTGTCGGTTTTAATGCAAGGCTTCCCACCGTTGCATACACTCCGTTCTCCCTATCCTGCTTACGGATTTCTTCTTTCATGGCTTGCAGTTTCTCACGCTTTTCACTCTTCACACGCTCCTCATATTTTCTCTGCCAGCCACTTTCTTTTCTGCGAAGATACTGCTGATGCCTCTTATCCTTAATCCGGTTAATTCGGTCTATCTCCGCCTGCTCTTCCGGTGTAAGTTCCACTTCCATTGCCGGTGGTACATACCGACCTACGAAATTGAAATAAATCTCAATCTCCTGCGTGGTCTGAATACTCCCTTTTCTGTCTCTCTCATGCACCAGCACCTTATCAACAAATTCATTAACCATTGCCGGTGTAAGTTCTTCAAATTTCTCGTATTTATCAATCAGTGCCATGAACCGGCTTGCTGAATTTCTGTTTCCGTCATACTCTGCAATCCTCTTCTCAAGCTCCATGATTTCCGCATCCAGTTCCGATTTTTCATTTGCGTACTGCTTATCAAGAACCTCATATCTGCTATCCGGCAACTTTCCGAGAATGTTATCCTCATAGATACGGCAGATTAGCTTCTCAAGCTCCTCACAGCGATTTCTAGCCACTTTAATCCTTGCCTTGACCTTTTTTACCTCTGCATCCTCTTGTGAGGACTGTGCGGTTGTTATCGTCTCCAAAAACTCTGCTCTGTCATACTTGGCACTTTCAAAGATTGCTTTCAGCATATCCCCTATCAGTTCCAGCACCACAGACTCGTTAATTCTGTGCTGTGTCTTGCATAGCGTACCGCACGGAACTTTGGTATATGCCGAACAAGTATATTGTGCAATTCTCTTACCATTGCTTGTTCTGTGAACATACATTTTAGCACCACAATCAGCACAATACATAAGACCGGTAAGTACATGATGCTCGCCCCATCCGTCCGGATATCTTCGTACATTCGCCCGAAGCTTCTGCACCGTATCAAAGGTATCTTGGTCTATAATGGCATCCTGCGTATTCTCAAAGATTACCCAGTTATCTTCCGATACATAATGGCTCTTTTTGTCCTTAAAGTGCTTCTGCGTTTTGAAGTTTACGGTATGTCCTAAGTACTCCCTTTTCTTCAAAATGCCGACCACCGTAGATGAACCCCACCCATACGGGTCTTTTACCTGCTTGTGCCTGTTGTTACCCTGCCCGAAGCGTGCCATGTGTACTGCCGGTATTTCCACTTTCTTCTCCTGCAATAAATTAGCTATCTGATAAGGACCCAGACCATCAATAGTCCATTTAAATATCAGACGAACCACCTCGGCAGCTTCTTCATCAATTATCCAGTGATTACCGTCATTTTCATCTTTCAGATAACCGTATGGAGTAACGCTTGCCACATGCTTGCCCGACTTACCTTTTGATTTAAAGGTAGACCGGATTTTCTTGCTGATGTCTTTTGCATACATTTCATTCATAACATCCCTGAACACAAGAAAATCATCATCTCCGTTGGAACTGTCATGGTTATCGTTAATGGCAATCAGCCGTACTCCCTTTTTACGGAAGAACTCTCGAAGCTGACCGACCACAAGATAATCTCGCCCTAATCGGCTCATATCTTTTAACACAATCGTTTCCACTTCTCCATCTTCCACAAGGCTAATCATTTCCTTAAAGGACGGTCTTTCAAAGGTTGTACCGGATATTCCATCATCAGTGAAGTGCCTGAACCTAGTCCACCCTTTTTCTCTACAAAAATCTTCTAGCAACTTCTTCTGGTTTTGAATACTGTACGACTCCCCCAAGTTCTCATCCTCACGACTTAGTCTCTCATACAATGCGATTATTTTTTCGCTACTCATGCTCTGCTCCTTTCCTCTGTATTTGAACCTAAAAGTAATAAGCTCAAAGAGAATTTCTAATATGTACTAAAAAGTCTCTTTCATCTTATTACACCTGCTGCCAGTTTATATTTCTTATATTGCTTAACTGCAAAATGATTTGGCTCTTTCTTTTCAAGAGCTTCAAAGAGCCTATCAATTGGGTTCATATAGGTTTCATCATCTTCTCTGACTTCACTTGCGTCAATCATATCTAAAAGTGTCTTAAAGTTCTTTTCTTCTTCTGGTGCTTCATAGAAGATATATCCGATAAGTGCTGTATAGTAGAGTTTTTCGGCTTTCACCCAAAAATCTTCACCTGCCTTTTCTCCATCTCCCTTGGTATTAGCTATTATAGTTTGGACAAGCTTTAAAATATCTTTTTTACTTCTCAAATATGCAAAGGGATTGTATTTCATAGATTTTTTAAAGTTTATTGTATTTAAAATCTTTATGTCATATCCATTTTCATATAGCATTCTTCCACACTCTAGCACAAGTGTCCCTTTTGGGAAGATTTGTCAAGGACATAAACAAAATTTCTTTGACAAATTTATATCTTCTCTGTTTCTCTCTTGATTAGCTTTAGTATTTTATCCTTGTATGTTTCCCCTGTACCTTGCTTGAAATGTAGGTTTACAGTGTATTTTGTCTTTCCAATATCCATAATTAACTGTTTATGTGGTGGTGCTTGTATTTTCCTTTTTTCTTCCATGTGTCCTCCTTTCTGTTTTTTGGCAAAGAAAAGAACAGTAAACCTTTGTGATTTACTGTTCTGTGAACTGCTATGTTATAGCTTGTATTTAGTTGTTTAGGTTAGACAAACTGAAATTTATCTTTTAACACTCTGTTCTATTTTTATAGAAGAGATAATTACATATATCAAAAGTCCAATTATGAATAAAATATTCAAATATTTTATTTTGTCGTTATTAAAAATAATGGATATTCCGAATAATATAAATATAATACTAAGCAAGCAAAAAGCAATCGCTGACTGCCTATAATGTGGCTTTTTATCCATTTTTTCTCGTCCTAATTTAGAATTCCAAATATATGCATTATTAAATAAAAAGCCTTTCTCCTTAAATTGTCGTACAGAAATAACCGCACAAAGAGTTGCTAAAACAAAAAAAACTATCATAATAATGTATTCTTCTTTATTCATTTAATCCTCCACAACTTCTAATTTTTCTATCTCAATAATTAGTAATATTATACCATTTTTAAGCCATTTTTTCTATATCAGATTTCTGTGGCACTTGACAGTTTCCTATAAAGTTAAAGTAAACATCAACTTGTTGTTTTCGGTCTTTGCCTTTTCTTCCTCCTGTTGCTTCATGAACTACAACTTTTTCTATATATTCATTTATCATTGGTACTGTCAGTTCTTCAATATCGGTATATTTCTCTATCATCTTTAGGAATTTATCGGTGTCAACTTTTCTCTGATGATAGCTTTCTATTTCTTGTTCAAAATACTGTATTTGCTTTTCTAAATCTTGTTGCTCTGTATCATTGATATTAAATAATCTATCAAAGTGTTTTACAGGGATTTTTCCAAGTGCGTGGTCTTCATATAGCTTTGTAATTAAGGTTGTTAGTTCTTCATTCCTTGATGACAGTTTTTCTAATTTCTCTTTATTCTCTCGATACTTTTCTTCTCGTTTTTCATCGGATAACTTGTTCATCACTTTTAGAAATTCTTGCTTTTCTTCTTTTGCAAAATCGGTTATTTCTTTGATTGATTTTAGGAGAATTTCATTGATTGTTTTTAGCTTAATATAGTGCATTGTGCAAGTGTCTTTTCGTTGCCTATAATGTTGACAGATAAAGCAGCAATCGCTATCAAATTTCTTTTCTTTATGTTCTGCCGGCTCTCGATTGCTTAACTTACCTCCACAATCGGAACAGATTAAAAGCCCTGTAAATGGTTGTGAGGTTGTTCCATACTTCGGACTTCTTCTCACTGTTTTTCTTAGTCGTTGAGCGTTGTTCCATGTTTCTTCGTCAATGATAGCTTCATGGGTGTTTTTGAAGATAATGAGTTCATCTTTTTTCGCCTTTCTTCGTTTCTTGGTCTTATAATCAAGGCATATCGTTTTACCAAGTACAGTATGTCCCATATATTCTTGCTTTTCTAAGATATAGCTTACTGTGGTTGGTGTCCAAAAATACGGGTCTTCTATTCCTCTTTTCTTGGAGCTATGGTTATTTTCGGGGTAATGTATTTCTGCATAAGCTGATGGGATAAGGACTTTATCTTTGGTTAATATATCTGCTATCTGTGTTACTCCTTATCCCTCTATTACAAGATGGTAAATGCGTTTTACGACCTTTGCACTCTCTTTATCGACAAGTAGTTCTTGTTTGTTCTTAGGGTTTCTATAATAGCCGTATGGTACGCTTGGTGATACTCTTTTACCCTCTTCCATTCTTGCTCTGAAGATGGATTGTATTTTTCTTGAGGTATCTCTTGCATACCATTCGTTCATAATGTTTAGAAATGGGGTGAAGTCGCTTTCTGCTTGTTTCTCACAATCTATTCCGTTATTGATAGCGATAAACCTTACTCCCTTTTCTTTGAAAAGTATTTCGGTGTAAAAGCCAACTTTGAGGTAATCTCTGCCAAACCTACTCATATCTTTTACTATCACAGTAGATACTTTGTTTTCTTCTACTGCTTTTATCATCTTTTGAAATCCCTCTCTATCGAAGGTTGTTCCGCTTACTCCGTCATCGGTATAGTGATAGATATTTACAAAGCCGTTTCTTTTCGCATAGCTTTCAAGTAGCTGTTTTTGATTGGTGATGGAATTGCTTTCTCCTTGCATTTCATCATCACGACTTAAACGCTCATAAAGGGCTGTTTGTCCTGTTCTTTTCGTATTTGACAAGAGAATTACCTCCTTTCCAAGTTTTATTATTTTCTCTGTCCCTAAAAGGTTAATCCTTAAGGGTCTGTTACTACATAGGAAGAGTGCATTTGCATTAGATTTGGCTTTACATAAAATCTCGTCTTACCTGATCCAGAACCACCTATTACTAACACATTTTTATTTCTAGCATATTTAGGATTTTTAGGTCTTGAGTTCATTGTTAGTCTTTCGGTATTAGTTATTAGTACATTGTTTTCAAATTTAGGGTCAATATATGGAGTAATATCCTTACTTTCTCCCCAGGAAGCGTTTTGTCAAGTACCTTTTTTGATTTATTGACGCTCTTTCTTTTAACATTTGAACAAGAAAAAACAGTAAACCTTTTTGTGATTTACTGTTTTCTAATAAATATTACTTTTTAGTTATCTATTCTACTTTTCGTAAATATAAATTATAAATCCAAGACACAATACCACTTATCAAAATGACTCCGATTATAGAAAATCCTGAAGCTTTATTTAAATATCCCATAAAAGTTAATAGGAAAAAAACTATTCCCAATAAAACTGTTTGAATATAATACCCTACCATACTAGCCTTAGCAGTAATTAGTAACTCTCTTTCATCAGTTTCATTTATCCATTCTTGCTTTTTCCCAGAAATTGAAAATAAATATACCCCACTAACACATAGAATAAAAGCAACAACAGAAAATCCAATCCAAGCAATATCCATTCTTGGAAATATCTGTAAAATATCTTTCTTAGCAAATAGTATTCCGCCAAGTAAGGCAAATAACACACCAATACAAATAAATAGAACAGCTACTTTCTTACCAATCTTCATTTCATATTCAATTTTATTTTTCATCTTATTCCTCCTCATAAATAAAAATATCTTCAATGGTCAAACCGAAATACTTAGCAATTTTAAAAGCTAAAATAATTGAAGGATTATATCTTCCGTTTTCTAAAGAACCAATCGTCTGCCTTGATACCTCCAGAATAGAAGCTAACTCCTCTTGCGTTATTCCATTTGCTTTTCTTATTTCTTCAAGTCTGTTCTTCACATTAAACCACCTTCTTCAAATGACAAGCTGACTTTACATATAGTATAATCATTATTTTCAAAAATGTCAAGTATGCTTTCCGTTTTTTCTAAAGTTGAAAATCTTTATTCCTACTCTGCGTCTGTTCCTTTGAATGTTCCTGTAACTGTTCTATACAAATCTTAACTTTTTCAGCTTGTTCAACCTCTTTTCGCATATCTAAGATTTGATTATATAGGCTATCTTTTTCTTTCTTCAAGACTATTGCTTCTGATTTCCATTTAGATACATTTAAGGTCTTACTTTCTCCTAAATGTTCTTTCAGATATTTCTTGGCACTTTCAAATAAAATAATCTCTGCTGTATGTTCGTTGTAAAAATCTTCCTGTTTGCTTTTATTTAATTTTATATAGGATTTGTAGGTATTTTTGTGCTTCGAATATTTTTCGGCGTGGTCGATAAGCTGTACTCTGTCATCTATTTTCTTTTCAGTATCTTTAATATCTCTTGTGTTCTTGTAATTCTTATCTCTTAATGCTTATGTACTTGCTTTCAGTTCGGATAATGAAGTGATATTTTTCTCTTTTAAGAAATAATAGCTTTCAATACATTTTTTTTAAAAGTGTGCTTGGCATATTTACCAAGTAATACCATTAAACTCTTCCTAATCGTTCCCATCTTTAAGAGCATCATATTGCTCCTTGGAAACCTTAAAAAAGTTCTCGGTCTATTAGTATGTACGGCATTTCGCCCAAAAGTTTTATCATGTTGGGCGAAAATTTTTTAAGATTATGTTTCTTCCAGTCTATCCGTGAATTCTATTTTGAAATCCCTTTTTGAATAAGTGTAAATGTTTCTGAAAATATAGTTTTCATAGCGAAAAAGTCCAAACTGTGTGTATCGTCGGTTAGCTTTTTTAGAGAGCGATTTTACAAATTCATCTCTATAAAAGTTGTTTGAAAAATTGTTTGCGCCGGGATTTTTTTGGTAGTTGTAAACTAATATAAAATCCACATTTTTTCTAATTTCTGAAATCGGAGTTTTGGTGATGTCGGAATAAATTATAACGGAGTTTAGCATTTTGTCTACAATTGATTCCAAGAGTTTTTTGTCCACTACGCCATTTTTAAATTCAATCATCATATCACCGTCATTTAAAAACATTAGTGCGTCCACGCTTGGTGGCACCGTTAACAGGTTCATTTTGTCCACATAATTGTCTTTTACTGCGTCAAAATCTACTGCATTTACTTTGGAATTTGTCATATATTGCATGCGTTTTGGGTCGTGGTTGTCAATTGAGATAGATTTTAAATCTCTTATATTTTTTTCAAAAATATCATTCATTGAGATAAGCCTCTTCGTCCAATTTTAAAAATGGTACCACCATTTTTTTATAAACTTCTTCCACATTTTCGGTGTAGTCCACAATGTTTGAAGAGTTTTCATAATTTTCCGTGAGATAGAATTTTAAAGAGGATACGATTTTATTTTTGTTAGAAAACACTTCGATAGCATTTAATAGATACGGACTGTGGGTATTAATGAGAATTTTCACATTTTCTTTAGCAGCAAGTGCTGTCACAAATTCTGCCAAAAACACTTGCCAATCCGGATGCAGGTGTGTTTCCGGTTCGTCTAAAATGAGAAGTGTGTGTTTGTCAATTTTGCCGAGCGCGATGAGGCGTTCCAAAATCAGGAGCGTCTTCATTCCAGATGATACATTTTTTATATCGATTAGATTGCCATTGAGATTTAAAAAAAATGCCTCATTTTTTATCACGAGTTTGCCATTTACTATGTCTGCAATTGCTGTCACATATTCATTTTCATTAGTGTCTTTGTTAGAAAACAGGGTGTTTGCAAGATTAATTCTGTATTCAGGATAGATTCCGATGAGTTTTTTTAGCACGTTTTTTGGAATATCTAATATGTGCGGATCGTCGATATAAACTACTTTTACATTCGATTTTCCCCTAGTGTCAATTTTAAATATGTCGTTTTTAATTTCAATTTTTGTGGAAAAGTCGTCGGAATTGAAATCGATTAATCCGTAGCTATCTTTGTGTAGATTTAATAAAGTACCAAAAAAATGCGCATTCAATCTCGTTTCCAAATCTTCTTTGTCATTTTCCAAAATGCTATATAAAACTTTCCCAATGGTACTTTTGCCGGAGCTATTTTCGCCGGCAATCACAGTGATTTTTTCGATTGTAACGTCGGCAGTACTAATTTTTGCTATGTTTTTTAATTTGATATTCATTTTAACTCCTATTTTTTAAAATCCTTTTAAATCTCTTTCTACAATTTGCTTGAAAATCTTTTTAGCATTTAAAATATCTTCTTCATCAGGATGAGTCATGCCGATTTCTCGCCTCAATGTGGATTTTTTTGAACGTTTTGGGTCATCCGGCGGAAGAGCGGCAATTCGCTTTAGGCTCTCTTCGCTCACTCTGCCCTGGCAGATAAAGCAGCCCTCCACTTTATTAGATTCATCCAGCATTTTGCTTGCACGTGCGAACACTTTGAAAGCTTGTAGGCTGTATGGATATGCGCCAAGAGTTGAGAAAAGTCCAATTTTTTTGTTCCTGATTTTTGGCAAGAATTCCATTGTGATTTCGTCCGGATAGCCTTTGTCTACAAAAAATCCTATAAATACATACTCATATTTATCCAACAAGGTCACGTCTTTCAAATTTTTGGTTTCCATAATGTCTGCATCATGGAATTCTTCGTAAATTGCATTCGCGATTTTTTTTGTGTTGCCCGTTTCTGAGTTGTATAAAACTAAAATGCTCATATTCACCTCTAAAATTTTGCTTTCACTTTTAACCAGAATCTCATGAACCAGTTGTTTCTTTCAACATCGTGATTTGCCACAAGGTTTACCTGTTCGATCAATTTGTTGTCAATTAATAGTTTTACCGTGCCCAAAATGTCACCTTTATTTATCGCTTCCACACCCACGTCTTTATACTCAATTTTTAGATTGTATGTTTCGTTTGTATTAAGGAGCGCCTCAATCGAGCCGGTCGGCTTTAAAAGCACTTTGTCATATTTAAAATTGATTGTATCAAGGTTGATCTTGTAAGTTTCGTTTCCAGTTAGTACTCTTTTGTAAACATAATTGTCAAGCCCGTAATTGATCAGATTGGCACTAATATTTGTACGCTCTTTGTCGTTTGTCGCACCAAATACGTACGATACTATTCGTCTTTTGCCCTCCATTCCTTCCATGTCCTCGGTTGCAGTTGAAATCAAGCATCTACCTGCTTTTGTGGTGGTGCCGGTTTTTAGACCGTCAACAGTTTTAAGTCCAAGGAGGGTGTTTGTGTTAACAGTTTTAATTCCGTATCTGTCGATGTTGTAGCTTTGAAGGGAAGTTATCTTCGTGATTTGCGGAAATTTTTCTAATAAACTTTTTACTAAAATATTTAAATCGTCAATTGTGGACATGTTTTGTTCGTCCGTGCTAAGGATTGGCAGCCCGTGGCAGTTAATAAAATGCGTGTTTTTCATGCCGAGTGCTTTTGATTTTTCGTTCATCATATTAACAAATATTTTTTCGTTTCCTGCTACCACTTTTGAAAGTGCAAGCGCAGAGCTGTTTGCAGAGCGAATCAATAACAGATGCATCAGTTCATCAACGTTCAATGTCGCACCGCGTTCAAGCGGAACATCGGAGCCTTGAAGGTACAAATCAAGTTCTTCTTGAGTGTAGGTGTATTTGGTGTTCAAACCAATTTTTCCTGATTCCAAAGCTTCGTACACGAGATAAACTGTCATCAGCTTTGTTATGGACGCTATTGCAATTGGCTGGGCGGCCTTGTTTGCTATGAGTGTTTTATCAGCAGAAAGGTCGTAAAGCATATACGGAATGTCCACGCCTTCAATATCGGTGAGCTCACTTGCCTTCACAAGCACAAAACTGTTTAATATTATAAATATTGATAAAACAAACGAGAGTAATCTTTTTTTATGCATATAAAAACACTTCCTTTAAAGCAAGATAGCTCAAAAATCCAAGGCTCACGCCAAGTAGATTTAAAATAATGTCGTCGGTTGCACTAATTCCCGTTTTGGTTATATATTGCAAAAATTCAATTCCAAAACTGAACATAAGTCCTATTAAAAGTACGTGCCAATATTTTTTGGTCTTTTCGTGTAAAAGCGGGAGCATAAGTCCCATAGGAATGAACACGAGAATCGGTCCGGCAATCGCGCGAAAACCTTTGACGGTGAATAGCATATTTTTTTTAAAATAATAATTTGAAAATGGGGCAATCACCAGTCCACGCATGGAGTTGTTTGCTATATATCGATTAAAAAGTGAAGTTTTAAATAGATAATATAAATAGTAAATAAAAACTAGCAGTAAAAAAAATCTTATAATAACTGTTTTTTCGCGGTTTCTTCTATAAGCCATGCTATCACCTTAAAAAAGAGGGAGACCTAAAGTCCCCCTTATATATCCTCTCTAATTACAGGCATGCTCATACATCTCGGGCCTCCACGGCCACGGCTTAGCTCGCCTGATTTCATAACATGAAGTTTGATTCCCTCTTTATCCAATATTTCATTGGTGACATTATTTCTATCATAAACTACAACTTCGCCGGGTTTTATAGCAAGCGTGTTTGAACCGTCAGACCATTGTTCACGTCTTGAGTCGATTGGATTTGCTCCTGCACATCTGATTAATTTTACATCTCTTTCCAATTCGTCAGACAAAAGCTTTTCCAAACTCTTTGCTACATGAGTAACTTTGATGTTGTCGCCGTCTTTTACAATTTCAAACACTTCAAGGGGACCTTCAATTTCAGGGTGAACTGTAAATTTGTCTACGTCGATCATTGTAAAAACAGTGTCAAGGTGCATAAATGCTCGTTTCTTTGGAATTGCAAGAGCAAGCACTTTTTTAAATTCACCGATTGTTAGCGCATTTTTAGCAAAAGTTTCGAGTGCCTTTGGTGACGTTCTTTGGCTGATGCCGATAGCTAGGCAATCTTTTGAAAGCACGAGCTCATCTCCGCCTTCAATTGAAAAACTATTGTTCCTATCATAATAGAACGGAGAATTTTTAAATTCGTCATGATATTTAAAAATATATTTACCATAAATGGTTTCGCGATTTCTAATATCGCTCCACATTTTGTTTAAAGACACACCGCTGCCCATCAGTGCAAATGGATCTCTTGTAAAATAGAGGTTTGGCATTGGCTTTGTAATAAAAAAATCGTCTTTTTTTAAAAAATCATACAGAGTAACCGGCTCATACTTTGGCATTTCTTCGCGTCTGATACCGCTCATGGTGCGTTCGATAAGTTCCTTGCCTTCAAACTCGTTTAACATATCTTTTAAATATTTGACTTCTCTTTCGTCAACTACGTGAGCTTCAGAAATAAATTCGTCAATAAACTCGTATTTAACTTGTTCGTCTTTGATAGCTTCGCCGGCTAAATCTTCTAAATAATAAACTTCGCAGCCGTTCTTTCTGAAAATATTTGCAAAAGCATCGTGTTCAGCTTGTGCATCTTCCAAAAATGGAATTTCATCGAATAAAAGTTCCTCAAGCATTTCAGGAACGAGATTTAAAAGTTCATTTCCGGGTCTCTTTAAAATAACTTTTTTAAGAGGACCAATTTCAGAATATACTTTTATCATAATTACACTCCTTAATATTAGTTACATGTATATTCTAACATATTAAACTTTTTTTTTGAATACTTATACATGTATTTCACAAATAAAATAATTTTAATTATGTGTGCGTAAAAAACAATTTTAGAAAACAGTTTCAGTAAGCAGTTTAATTATTAATAACCAGCGACCATTTACATTTTTAGATGAAAAAGTTAAATTAATGCTCTAAACATCAAAAGGCAGAAAAGAGATGAGCTACTACATTAGATAAATTAGTCTTAAAAATCAATAGAAGGTGATGCAAGTATAAATAAAATATTTTTAATATATTTATGCACGAGCTTAGTTTGCTCTAAGTGTAGCAATATTATTTGCAATTCATCAATTAAAAAAATGAGAAAAATCTAAACAATTCAAAAATTGCGATCTAGAGAGTAGACTTTACTAGATTTTTATGTTTACCCATTTGCCCTGTTTGAATCTTATACTCATAAAAAGAAGTCGACAGAATTGATCTAACATAACCGCTGCCCAAATTCCAAACAATTTCCAATGGAACAAGTACACAAATATAAATGTTGCAGCGGTTCTTATAATCGAAACACTCACGATGCCTGCCATCAATGTGTACTTCACGTCGCCGCCGGCACGCAAGCAGCCGCCATATATGATTTGCGAAATTTGCAAAATTACGATTAATGCTATCATTTTCGTTATCCACACGCCATACTCTATGATGTGTGCTTCTTTGAAGAAAATCTTAAACATGTCTTTGCCGAGTGTAAACAGAATTATTGAGAGCACAAACGAAATTGCCATTCCGATTCGTTGGCAAACGTGTCCATAGAGTTTTGCCTCTTCTTTGTTGCCGGAGCCAAGGCTTTGTCCGGAGAGGCTCACCGCAGCGATTTGCATCCCGTCTGCGAATGCAAATCCGATTGATAGTATTTGCATGCCAACATTATATGCGGCAAATTCATCGGTGCCAAGTTGTGCTGCCACCCAAGCTGTCGCCATAAATCCGGTTCTCATTGCCATATTTTCAGCAAGCATATTCGAACCAAGACTTGTGATAACTTTAAATTCTTTCGCCTTTGGCTTAATTTTTTTGTT
This sequence comes from Ezakiella sp., assembly GCA_022778715.1. Classification (GTDB taxonomy): domain Bacteria; phylum Bacillota; class Clostridia; order Tissierellales; family Peptoniphilaceae; genus Ezakiella. Next base: position 71,322 of record JALFRW010000021.1, on the reverse strand, counting down.
TTTAATAAATGGAAGGCTCACAAAGCTCGCTTCTTTGTAAAGCGATCTCAAACTTAAAATAAAAGCCATAACCGTACCGATAATTGTGGCTATTGCAGCCCCTTTCACTCCAAGAGCCGGGAAGCCTAAATTGCCTCCGATAAGTAAGTAGTTAAAAAATATATTTACTATGCTTGAAATCAAATTTGAAATAAATGCTATTTGTGTGTTTCCACTGCCTCTTTGTGCAGCATTTATTATCATGCTGAATATATTGAAAAAAGAAAAACCCAGAATAATTCTAAGATAAGTGTTCGCCATGTCGATTGTGTCAGATTTACTTCCCGCCCAAATTAAAATAGTGCGCGAGTAAGATACAAATACGCTCATGACGATTACAAATAATATAGCAGCCATAGTGAGTGCGGTTACAAGCACTGTGTTTGCACCTTTTTTGTCGTCCTCACCTTTCCGTCTTGCCACGAGAGCGGATACTGCCACGTTAATAGACATGAAAAAAGAAAACGCTATAAACTTAGGTTGATTGGTTAAACCAACTGCCGCCACTGCTTCCTTTCCTAAACTTGAAACCATATAAGTGTCAATAATTCCTGCTAAAACTACAAAAAAACTCTCCAAAACTGAAGGCCAAGCCACCTCCAGTGCATTTTTATAATACTTTTTATTCAAACAATCATCTCCATATCCATTTATTATATATTATTTAGAATATGAAATCAATTATTTAGGTATCCTAAATAAAAAAACCGGAATATCTCCGGCTTTTATTTATTAAAATAGTTTGGATAGTATTTAATTGTGGATAAAATTCTGCGATAATGACTCATGAGTCTTTTTGGATTTATATCTTTTTTGTAGTAGCAAGTGTAAACTGCACCGTCTAGATAGTTTTCAATTAGCTTGTTGTCCTCTTTTGAGGCGTATTTTTTTACGATCGACTTAGCACAAAACAGCCATAGCGCATGATTTTTCACTCTATTTTGTGGGAGTTTCTTTTTGTTTAGTACGTCTTCCACGAGATATTTTGAAAGATTTGCACCGGCAGCTGTCACCACAAAAGAACTTCTGCCCTGTCTTAGATTTATTTCAAAGAGTTTGAATTTGCCGTCGCGTTCGTCAAATTTGTAGTCGAAGTTTGCAAATCCGCGGTAGCCCACATCTTTTAAAAACTTCTCCACTTGGTCATACAGTTCTTTGTTATCCATTGTAAAGAGTGCGTTGTAGTTGCCGATTTGAGTTGGTAAACATTCATCCAGCACACATTTTGCATAGCACATCATGGTAACTTCTCCGTTTGTATCCACATAAGCGTTTAATACACCCATTTTGTCCGACGCTCCAGGAATGAAATCTTGAATTATTATTTCATCGTCGTATCCTGCTGCGTAAACAGATTGCAAAATTTCACGCGCTTCTTCTTTCGTTTCAGCTTTGTATGCTTTTTTCTTACCGCTAAAATGCAGTTTTGCATATACCACGGAGTCGTTTGCTTTGATTGCGATTGGATATTTAAAATTGAGTGCTTCAAATTCCTCGGTTGATTTTATCACGTGTGTTTCGGGATATGGCAAATTGTTTTTTTCGCAAACGCTATAGAAATCAAGTTTATTTTCAAGTTTTCTTTGAAGCTCAAGACTAGGCACGTTGAACAAAAAGTTTTTAGCTAAAATATCTTTATGTTCAATTAAAAGTTTGGTGTAGCCATCAGAGCATGGCACCAAAATCAGATTTTTTGCATTGTATTTTGGTGCAATATTTTTAAGAAAATAGTCAATGCCGTCCAAAAATTTGCCACCGTCAAAATCATCGAAAGTGTAAACATCCACGATTTTTGAATTGCCGGTATATTTTAAATTCGAAACTCCCAGCGCCACTGATTTTTGTCCGTATTCCATGTGCACAGAGCGCACAAACGAATAGGCGTTGATGTCAGTGCCTAAGATTACTACTAAAAAATCCATTATAAGTTTTTTTCTGCAAATGCCAGAAATGCGTTCATCATTTCTTCGGCATCTTCTCCTTCAGCGGTTACTTTTAGTGTGTCGCCTTGTTTTGCTCCGAGGGACATAATTTGAATGAGGCTCTTTGCAGAAGCTTTTTTGTCGCCCTTAATAAGGCTAAAGTCGCTTTTGAATTCCTTTAAAGTTTGCACCAAAAGCGCTGCCGGTCTTGCGTGAATTCCGATTGGATCTTGGATTACAATTTCTTTTTCAATCATTTTAACTCTCCTTATTGTCGTATTTTTTGCCACCGTCTTTAATCAGCATTTTTATCAGGTCCATTGGGGGCTCAATGTGATTTTTTTCGTTGATATGCCAGATGAAATATTTTTTTGTGTAAACTACATCCGACTCATTTCTACCTTCGACGAGCACTTCTTTTAGAGTGTACTTATCGTCAGTTTTTTCCAGCTTATACGAGAAATTTAATTTTTCCGCTTTAACATCGTTAAATACAGGAGTAATGTTTTTTACCTCTTCAATAGGTTTTTCTACGCTGTATACGAAAAAATTATCTTTATCTTCTATCTTAAACTCGTCTAATAAAGCTAAAAATAAATCTCTTAAAACTGAATACTCATCATTTTCTTTGGATTTCGTTTTGGTCCATTTTGCTTTTGTGTTCGTCTTTTCGTATATGAATAGAGGGTTCTTTTGAAAGTAGTGACAGGTTCTGTCTACTTCCACTTCGGCAAGAGGGCTGTCAAAGATATGAGTTTGCCTTATAAATTCGGTTGGCTTGCCGTTTTCGAATAAAATCTCCGAATTGCTAACCCATTCATAATCCGGAGCATCAGCGTGCTTTTCGCTTGAGACCACATTAACATAGTCGGGCTCAACTAAATTCGTTGTAGTTTTGTTTTGCTTGCACCCGACCGCGCAAAACAAAACTACTAGAATTAAAGCTAAATATTTTCTAAAATTTTGCATTATCTGGTTGTCTTAATTCCGTAAACGATGTTGTCGGCGATTCTATTTACATTTAGTAAAATCAAATCTTTGTCATTTGGGTTTAGGTTTAGATATCTAACGCCTTCCTCAAATCGGGAAGAAGTTGGGTGCTTTAGATTAGTGATAAGGAATATTCTCTTCCCCGTCTGAACCATTTTTTCAAGAGTTTCCTTTAAAAGATTTCTTTCAATTGGGTTTATGAGTCCTAGCTCGTCTTTGCTTCCTCCGTCAATTGTGATGATAACATTGGTTGCCGTGCTGTTCTCGACTGTATTTAAAAGTTCGTTCCATTGGTTTATATTTGTTGCTCTAAGTCCGCCCTTTGTGTTTTTAAAGTTGGCGATCAGAGTGTGCTCGTTTGTATTTATCATTTGATCGGTAACATTTTCTGCAGCGTAATTTTTCCCCAACACCGATACCACTTTGTGGTCTGCCGTGTTCTTTTTAATCAATTCGTTCGGCGTATTTTTACCGCTTACAGCGATCACGATGTCTTTTGAATTTAGATTGTCGTTTCTTAAGTGATCGTTAAAATTGGTTCTAAGATGCGCAAACATTTTTGAAGTGTCCGGGGAGATCACGCTTGCCAAATATTTCATATCGATATAGCCTTTTGCACCTTTGCCTTCTTCTTCATTTATCGCAATTGACTTTAACACGATGCCATTTTCACCGGGAAGTTTTGCTCTCCATTCGTTGTAGTCGCCCACTTTTTGATACTTTGTGAAGTCCACTGAAAAATCTTCGCCATTAAGAGAAAGAGTAGCAGTAATTTTTTCGTCTTCCACGTGTCCGAGGAAAATTGAAAGCTCTGCGGAATCTTCAGGCAAAACCATATTCTTGAAGTTGACCGATGCAGTCTTTGCGTCTTTCACACTTTCAAAATTGTACCACAAGCGAAGAGCATTGCCCTGTTTGTCTTTTATTTGTTGAAGTGAAGCTCTGGCACCATTTGGACTTGCATTTGCAGAGAGACCGTCAGTCTTTGATAGTGGATTTAGAGCAGTTTTACTTGCGGATTTTGAAACCACAATTCTATTCATTGCATCGCCGAATTTTAGCACGATTGCACCATTTTCCGCTTTGTCATTTCTAATAAATGCTCCGCCGTCAACCTTACCAATATTGCCGGTAACTGTTATGTTAAGTTCGTTTGGGGCAATATTTGCTCTGTTTCCAACACCGTCGATACCGATAACGGACGGAATTTTATATTTTTCGCCTTTTGATAGGGAGATAGTTTCTTTTGGTAAAATCAGTGCAGTTGGACTTTCAAGCACTTTTATATTTTGCGTTGCCACAAGGTTTGCATAATTTATCGTAAGAGTCATGTCGCCGGAATCGAGAGGTTTCACTTTTGTGCCATAAATATCGGATGACAAATTGGAAGTCATGCTTAAGAGATTTCTGTCCGTTTTCAAAGGATTACCTTTTTCGTCATAAATCTTTAGAGTGAGCGTTTGGCTTGTACCCTTAAACATTTTTTCGTTCACAGTGTCCACTACGATTTTTGCAGGTGCGCCAACTTGTGACGAGCTCATTATTCCGACACCATTTGCAACAGCTCTTTCGCTCTCGATGTAGTTTACAACGTCAACTCCGCCACTGTCCACATTTCTTATTGCCATTGTAGTGGAACCGCCGCCGTCGAAGTTAAAACCATCGGTCATACCGAGGCTCAAGAGATATTCGCTTACTTCTGTCATACTCATGCCATGATAAATTGATCGACCGTCAACTGTCAAAATTACGCAGTCGAGAGTATTTTTATTAAAGCCGATCGCCGTTCTTGGGTGACTGCCTTCGATTGAAATGCCGGTTTTTACGACATTTCCATCCTTCAAAATCTGTGCACCGGCTCCAAGTGCAAAGTCCACATTGGCAAGATTTATTCCCGTTACTTCAAAACTCACTTTATCCCCAACATTTGGAAGGGGCATGCCGTCTTTTATATTTGCAACAAAACCGTTTTCAGGAATATTCATAGGTCCGCCTTGGTCCTGACGGTCAACGACTACTCCGTCTTTAACGGCCACTTCAGTTTGGCTGTTTACCTTGCCACCGCGAGTTTTAGTGCCGTAACGTCTTGTGTAAATTCCTGTCGAGCCATAATTATTAGGTTTATTTACAATTCCAACCGGAATCACCTTGTCGTTAACTCTTAAATTCATCGAGATTTCAACCCGACCTAGAGATAGCGAGTTATCTTTTCCGATGATAATTGAGGGTGTCGGATTTGACGAATCTGAATTGGAACTGATAAGTTCTCCATTTTCGATTGCAAGTCCGAGCGAAAAGAATGGATTATAGTTAAAAAAGTCTCCATTAACTCCCGCCACAGCACCTTTATTTGCTACCATCTTTGAAACTGCGGAACCGGATTGAGTTCCATTTGCACCAAAAATTGGAACGAGTTTCAAATTAGGATCGGCCAAATTGAATTTTAAAATATTTATTCCGCGAAAACCGTCTGAAGTAAAGTCCGTGATAAATTTGTGCTCAAGACCTTCAGCTACCATTTCTGATTTTTCTTTTTCGATATATTTAAATTGTGGAGCAGCCATAACTTGTGTGCCACTCATCAAAAGCCCGAGGGCAATTGATAAAATTTTCTTGTTAATCTTCATATTATTAATCACTCCTAAAAATAATTATACCATTTTATTTCTGAATTTCCAATTACATTTGCATTACATGGTTAATAGTTTAGATTTAATAAAAAATATCGTATCAAAGAAATGTTTAACTTTGACTATATTAAAGGCTTATTTTTAAAAATACATTTTAAATATTGGAAATTTGGTAAGAAAAATATAAATATATTTTTATATCCATAATAATGTAGAATTCTTTTGTAAAATTGACCTAAAGTCCTTTTGGTTTAGATTTGTACAAAAAAAAGACCGGGTGGCCGGTCTTCTTTTGGGAGTATTAATCTCTTGGTCCTAAGTCAAGAAGCATTCTGATTGTGTCAATCATTTCTTGAACTTTTCTGCTAGATGGTCTTATTGCGAATAAAAGTTTTTGTGATGCGTCGATAACGTCACCGACTTCTTTTCTCTTGTCCCCATCTCTTCTAGCTTTGAGTGCGAGTCTTCTGTGTTCTCTTAAGTCGTCTTTTTCTGTCTTTGTTGCTCTGTGGTCATATTGGCATTGATTATATGCTTTGCCTACTGCTGCGTCAAGAACATCGCCTGCTTGGTAAATTTCAGCAACTGTTGCTTGTGGTTGAAGTCTGATTCTTGTAACTTCACGGATAACTTTGTTTAGTTCGTCTAATACATAGTCCGGAGCTTCTTTTAAATCGCCTGTGTATAAGAATCTTGCTTTGTGTAATTTAGCGTCGAGGTCGCTTCTTACATAGAGGTTTGCTGTGTCGTTTTGTGTTAAATCAGGGTATGTTAACAATTTTGCTTTTAGAGCTTCAAATTCCAACATGTGGTTTTTCATATCTTCAATTGTGTGGAACGGGCTGACTGCGATAACGAGACCTTGGAAAACGTATTCAGCAATTTCAACGTGTGCTTGGTCAACTTTGTATCTTAAAGCTGTTGTAGCAAATCTCATAGCAACACATAGTCTGCCAACGAGCATAAGTCTTTGTGGAATTGTAGATAGGTCATAAATTTGAGCAAATCCCATTGCTGCTTGTTGTGGTTGAAATGAATTTTCAATGCTAACTTCAAGTTCGTCTGTCTTTTCGTTGAAGTTATTCAACATTTTAACGTTTTCTTCGTTGTGTGGAACGATTTCAGCAGCATCATCTCTGATAGCTTTTACTTCTCTCTTGTATACTTCAAGGTCATCTATTTGAAGTTCTTCTGTTTCTTCTGGAGCATCATCGTTGATTAGAGCAGCTTGTGCTACTGTTGGGATAAATGCTGAGAAGAACATTGTTACTGCGAGTATGAGTGATAATAATTTTTTCATATTGTTTCTCCTTTCAAGATTTATGATTTATTATTCAAAACTGAATTTGTATTCAGCGGTTACTTTGCCTGCTTTAACAGTTGCTACAAAGTCTTTGTATTTTCTGATATAGCCTAAGAATGTAACTGAAGCTTTTCCGCCGGTTACATAAACCGTCTTTTCTCTAACTCTACCGTTAGATTCAACTGTCACTGTTGCGTATCCGTTGAACGGTCTGTCACCTTTAACGATTTCTACGTCGATTTTAAAGATTCCGGCTGTTCTTTTGGATTCTTTAATGCTTACAATTTGGATTTCTTTTTGCACCGGTTTAGCTTTTACTTCCACAAATGTTTTTGCAGTGATGTGGTTGTTTGAAGTTGCATAAACTGTTGCAATTCCCGGTTTGTTTGCAAGAAGCATTCCAGTTACTGTATCAATTGTTACAACGTCTTCGTTGTCAGTTCCAAATGTTAAAGTCTTATCAATAGCTTCTAGTGGATATACTAGAGTCATAGCTGACATATCAAGTGTTTCACCTTCAGTTAATGTGAATTTTTCATTTGCAAAAACAACTGTGGTTACTTCATGTCGGTCATCTTGTATTGGTGGGTTATTGCTTCCCGGATTGTTTCCTCCATCAAAGTTGGTGTTGTCTGATGTTGGTTGCATTGGAGGAACATTGCTTACAAATCCACCCGGTTCAACGATATATAAGTCAAAAGTTTTTTTAACGCCGTTATCTTTTGCAACTGCTGTTAGAGTTACAAAGCCGGTTTTAACTGGAATTATTTCAGTACCGCTAACTCTAGCGACATACGGATTGGAACTGTAAATGATAACGTCTTTATTTTTTACTTCGTTCGGGAAAATCATTGGACGAAGTTTTGTTCTCTTGTCAACAGCGATATATCCGCCTTCACCTTCCATGAATTCAATTCTTTCAACTCTGATTGACGGACCGGTGATTTCTTCCATTGCTTCGTGCAATTTTTCAACGAGTGCATCAATTTCTCCACATGTTACGTCGAGTCTCCACCATAGTGCTGTTCCTTGTTGGATAATTTGTTGAAGTTTTTGCCCTCTGAATTTGCGCATCATAGATGGAATTGTGTTGAGAACGCGTCTGCCTTCTCTTAATTCTCTGCTTAGAGCGCCTTTTTTGTAAATTGTTGCAATGTCGTTAGGGCTCAAATCAGGATAGTTCAAGAGTTCTTCTTGAAGGGGTTCAAATCTGTCAATATATTCCATGATTTGTCCTTCGCTGGCAAATGGGTTTACACAATAGAGAATACCTGTGAGGATGTATTCTGTAATTTTGGTGTGTGCAGCCACAACTTTGTTTGAAAGTTCTGTTGTAGCAAATCTGATAGCACGACCAATTCTGATTAAGAGTTGAATACGAACAGGGATTGTTGTTAAATCATAGATTGAACCTCCGTCCATCACGCCGCCTACAGCAGAGTTAACTCTTTCTTCGCTAATTTGTAGTTCACGATTCAAATCTTTTGCAGCTTCATGATATTTGTCAAGCATATCCTTTTCTTCTTCGTCCGCAGGTTCGATATCGGCAACGCTGGAAACAGCATTGTTAATGTCTTGTCTTAGGCCTGAAATTTCAAGAAGAAATGCGTCCTTGTTTTCGTCAGCTTTGACAACTCCGGCAAAAGGAACCACTGCGGATAATACCATCAAAACAGTTAGTACGAATGATATTACCTTTTTCTTACTTTTCATATTAGTAATCCTCCTTTTTAAATTTATTATAATCGCTACGGTTATCTTAAAACACTATGCCCGTAGTCGTTATAATCTAATAGCTATTTGAAAGAGAATGCAAGTTTTGAAATCTTGTCTCTTACAACTAGTGTTGCATTAAAATCTTTACGCCATACTCCGAAGTTAAATCCGTTGAATTTAACTTTAGCAAGACCTGCATCGAAATAAACAGTCACTTCTTTTACCCTTTCGCCGCTTGTAACAGTGATTTTTCCCGGACCGTTATATGGTCTGCCGTCAACTGTCGCTTGAGCATACAATGTGAATATTCCGACTTTTCTATCTGAATTGTAGAAATTGGTGATTTCTATAACTTGTTTACTCTTATCCGGAACAACTCGAATTCTAAAGACGGTCTTCAAATTGTTATCTGTCATAACGCTGATATTTGCAGTACCAATTGAGTTTGCAGTAATTCTTCCTTGAGGATCAACTTCTGCAACGCTCAAATTGTCGGAGAAATAAATAAAATCTCTTTTAGCTGTTTCAGGGAATGTGCCAATCTTTGGCTCTAATTCGTAAGTTGTACCCTCCACCATTGTGTCGCTGACTATCTTCATATATATATCTCGTGCAAGTGTCGGGTCGTATTCAGGTTCAATCGGTTCCGGTTTAATATCATCTGGAATTTCCGGTTCCGGTTCTGGCTCCGGTTCCGGAACGTAGTCATTATCGCCGATTATTTCAATTGGTTGTCTTCCGGGAACTCTGATTCCGGTGTTTACAACTTGAACATTAAATCTCGCAATAATACTTCCGTCTTTTGTCTTAATAAAAACATTTGTGTTTCCGGGAGCAACCGGATATAAAATTCCGCCTTCTCTAAATACTGCGGTCTTTTCATCCATTGAACCGAATTCCAATTCAGGAGTTGCATTTTCAGGAGCTACCGTATATCTCAAAATCCCCTTCTTGTCGACGGAAATAAAGCCTTGGCTGCCTGAGTCAAAAGTAATGCTTCTAACTTTTACTTCGCCGTCAATTGTGATATCGGTGTTGTGGTCGTCTTCGTCTAGATCTTTATCCGGCACTTCGTCTCCTGTTGTGGTGATTGCCTTCACACAGAAGTTTGCATCAGGCAAAGTTGTAATCAAATCTGTCCAACCGGTGCCCTTACTTGAGAAATAAGATTGCCCTTCCATAGCTTTTGCATTTGAAGTGTAACCCGGAATTCTGGTTTCAATTGGAAGTGGCGTGTTGTTGTTTGATCTGGTGGAATTCATATAAACCACGATTGCAAATTGTTCGCCTGATTTCAATTGAGAAGGTTCTACAGGAACTGTGTAGTAACCTGGATACAGGAATTGCCCTTCAGCGATTTTAATTCTGTTGTTTGTAAGGTCTGAAGTAGATTTTACGTCACGAACCAAATAAACTTCGTAGCTTGTTTGGTTTGCAATATTGTATAAACCGACTTCGTGCAATAGCTCTTCGTATTTTGAAACGAAGATGTTTGCCATAAAGCCCTCGCCCTTAAATCCAACGCTTCTGGTTGCTCCTAGTGGGTCGTATTGGTGAATGATTCCTCTCAAGTCCGTTTTCTTTGGAATGAAAACTGTTGGAGATTTACCGATAAACTTGTCAAAATATGAAACATAGTAATAACCGTTGTCCATATATTTGTTGCCCCATGAGTTTTTACAAATCCAAGCACCGTCTCCGGGAGCCGGCTTTGTAAAAGCCGTTCTTGGGAATGTGTCGTCCCAACCCACGATCGTAACTGCATGGTTTGCAGAACCTGATCCCGGGTTGTACATGGAGTTTGTCTTTGTGTTTTCATAATAATTAGAATTATTTACTGTGGAATAAACCCCGCCGTATTCACTAACTGCAATTTTTAAATTTGCAATGTCATCAATTGTGTCAACATCTGGAAGATAGATGATTTTATCCATATCCATAGTTCTTCTGATATTAGATGGTGACACTGAAATCACGGGATCATACGGGTCGTCTTCTTCTAAGATAGGACCTTTACCGCTAGCTAAATAAGCAGCAGCCATATCTCTGTTACCGCCTTTATTAACATCCCAGTCGAATCCGTGTAAATTTCTTAAATTCTTTTCACTAAAGTCAAATAACCCTTTTTTGCTTCTAAGAAGAATTGATTCCATTGAACCGTAAGTTGCGAATGCCCAACAAGAACCATTTGGTCCTTGGTCTTTAACAGGGCTCACCATTCCGGTTGCTCTTAAGTCAAACTTCTTTGGCAGTGCTGCTCTAACACCAACTCTTGGACCTGAGACGGCGGTGTCAACTTTTAATGGAGCGACCATAAGTCCATCCTCTTCATAAGCATTCGGGTTAAATTCCTCTTCAATTTCGCTTAACTCGAGAGTTTCTTCCTCAGCTGGTGCATTTTCATGGACATCTGTCAGAGGAACTTCTTCTTCCAAGATGTCGTCGTAAACAGTTTCGATTTGCTTTTGCTCTGTCGGAAGCGTTTGTTCCGCAGAAGGTTCATCGTTTATAACTGAAACGGCGTCTGCCTTAGAATGATAAGGAGCAAGAAGTTGCATGCTCATGACGGTGGCCAAAGCCAGTGCTAGTAATTTACTTTTCTTTACCATAATACCTCCCCCTTAAAAATTTGGTAATTTTATAAATCGTTATTTTTAAAAACTAAATTTTATTTGTTTTGTATAAATATTTTTAAAAACTTTTTCAATTGTATTTTAAGAATATTAGATTTTTTCAAAATTCATTATTAATTTTTTAAAATTCATACACCCGTATATATAAAATAGCAAAATTTGTAAATATATATTACAAATAAGCAAAATTTAAATATTATTTATAAAAAACACATTTGCTTTCATAGATTTATAAGTTTTTGTTGTTAGATTTATTTTATCATTATTTACAAATTGGTGTCAATAGATTATGCGTAAAATTTAGTTAATTATCTATTTTTGATGCACAACAATTCTTTTAATTAATGATAATACGCAATCAAACAACGTGATTTCTACATTTATAATTAAGGAAATTTAAAAAGAAATATTTCTTGCTTATTGACTGTTGGTCAGAACTGCTGTTATATGACAGACTCTTGATCGGTAATTATCTTAAAATAATCAATCAATATTTTAAATTTTAGATAACAAGTCATTGCAATAAAAAAGTAGCTTCTAAAAGCTACTTTTTCTTAAACCAGTCTAAAAGACTTTTTGCTTTTTTCTGGTTTTTGGATATTTCGTTATTCTTATGATTAAATTGTTTATTCTTTTCTTCAAGTAGTTTAGTTCTTTCCTGTATTGCTTCATCCATAAAATAATTAACGGCAATAAATGGTTTATCCTGAATTTCAGGTTTTATATAATTTTTTGAGCTGATTAAAATTCTGCGTTTTACATTGTCTTTCATTTGTATGTCCAGATAATCTATAATTCTTTTTTTTGCATCGTTGTCGTACACCGGAGCTGCAATTTCAACACGTTTTTCTGTATTTCTGGTCATAAGGTCCGCACTTGAAATATATAATCTCACATTCTCACCCGTGCCAAATTGGTAAACTCTGGAGTGTTCCAAAAATCTTCCCACGAGCGAGTAAACGTGCACGTTTTCAGTGTAGCCCATGATACCCGGGATTAGACAACAAATTCCACGGATAATTAAGTCGGTTTTTACTTGATTTCTCGAAGCTTCACTAAATTTCTCCAAAAATTCGTAGTCTGTTAGAGAATTCATTTTACAACGAATGTAACCGTTTTTACTCTTTTTGATTTCTTCGTCCATTTCTTTTAAAAGTCTTGACTTCAAAGTGGAAGGAGATTGCAGTAGGTGTAGATATTTACCGTTTAGTTTACCCATCGAAATATTTTTAAAGAAATCATTTGCATCAAGTGCAATTTCTTCGTTTGCTGTCATGAGAGAAAAGTCGGTATATATTTTTGACGTGTATTCGTTATAGTTTCCCGTACCGATTTGCGTGATATATTTGATGTTTCCAAGCTCGTCTTTGTAGGTAATAAGGCAGAGTTTGGAGTGAGTTTTGTATTCTTCAAAGCCGTACATTATGTTGCAGCCGCTTTGATATAGTTCTTCAGAATAATTGATATTGTTTTCTTCGTCAAAACGTGCTTTTAATTCCATCAAAGCCGTTACTTCTATGCCGTTTTCGCACGCTTTTTTAAGGTATTCTACCAGTTTTGAATTTTTTGCCAGGCGATATATGGTTATTTTAATCGAAAGAGTTTTTTTATTTTGGGCAGCTTCTTTAATTAAATCCAGAAAAGAGTCCATATCATCGTATGGATAGCTTAAAAGAATGTCCTTTTTCTCAATTTTTTTAATGATTGAGCCGCATTCAAGACTATATCTTTTTACGGGTTCAAATTCTTTGTATGAAATTTTTTTGATAAGAGCTGTTGGAATTATATCTGTTAAGCCATAAACATATTTCATGTTGATCGGAGCCTTTGTTAAGAATATCATTTCATCCGTTATTCCCAATTCTTTTTTCAAAAACTCCATAACTGAAGCCGATTTTTTGTTTGAAACTTCCAGTCTAACGGCTTCCTGCCTTTGTCTTTTTTTCAAAACTTTTTTCATAAAGGCCTTGTAGTCTGCAATTTCTTCTTCAATTTCGCTTTCGGTTTCAAAATCGAAGTTTCTAGTCACAGAAATAAGCGCTTGGTCTGTTACATTATAGTTTTGAAAAATTTCCGGCACATAGTGTTCTATAACTTTTTCAATTCTAATGTAGTTAAATCCGTCCCCGGGAAGAGATAAATATCTTTCGAACACGTCTGAAATTGGCACAAGTCCGTGTACAAAATTGCCGTCTTTGTCGGTCATTTCAGTTATAATATAGAGCTTTTTGTTTTCCAAAAAAGGAAAGGGATGAGAAGAATCTACAATTTGAGCAGAAATTAACGGTTCTATTTCTTCGTGATAGAATTTTCTAACATAGACTCTTTCTTCTTCGTTTAAAGTTTTCACATTTCTATTGTTTATATTATATTTTTCGAGTTCTGCAATAACATCTCTATATATTCTGTCGCGCATTTCGTAGAAGTTTGGCATGACTCTGTATATCTCATCTAACTGTTCTTTTGCAGTCATCCCGGATTTTCTGTCCACATATTTATTGTTCGATTTCATAATGTCAAAAATCGAGCCGACTCTAACCATAAAAAACTCATCTAAATTTGAAGTAAAAATAGAAATAAACTTAAATCTTTCTAAAGTAGGTGTGTTTTCATCAGTTGCCTCTTCCAAAACTCTTTGATTAAAATTTAACCAGCTTAACTCCCTGTTTTGCATATACACTTCCATGTCAATTCTCCTTAATTTTTTCTTTTAAATAACCTTCTCTAACTCCGTATTTTGAAACATAAGTCGTTTGGACACCAAGTTTTTCCATTATACTGTATAAAATCGCTGCACCGGTTGTGATAGTGTGAAGTCTTTCCGGTACAACCATAATTGTGTGAAGCATGGTCTTATTGTTTCTTGATTTCATCTTGCTAATAAAATCTGCGACTTCTTCTATATTGTAAAACTCATTTGAGCCGCCGCGAATTTCTTCTAAAATATTACCGATGGCTCTTGCAGTACCGCCCGTTGATACGAGAATATCCGTTTTTACGTCAACTTCACCCATTTCTTCGTCAATTTTGTTATAGATATTTTCCAGTTCCCGGTCGTTTGGCACGATGTTTTCAACATAATCTCTAAATAGTGACAAAGAACCGATTTTTAAATATTTTCCGTCCTTTATATTGCCATCTTTAACATAAGTAAACTCGGTACTGCCTCCACCTATGTCAACTGCGTAAAATTTTTTAAAGTCGTATTTTTCCATCACTCCAAGCACGCCGTAATAAGCCTCTTTTTCGGCAGAGATTATATCTACATTTAAATTCAGTTCTTTTTTTATTTTTTTTGCAATTTCTTCTCCGTTTTCTACATTTCTAAGTGATGCACTTGCAAACACATATACGTCGTCTATGGGTAAGTAATTCAAGAGCAATTTTTGTGAGCTGAGTACTTTAATAAGTTTTTTTTCACCCTTCTTTGAAAGTTTGCCGTCTTCTACAAAGTCTGCAAGACCTGCCATATATTTTTTTGAAAAAACTTCTTTTCTAATATTATCTTTATTGTAGACATTCATTCTGATGGAGTTACTTCCGATATCTATTAGTGCATATTTCATAAGTCACCTCTATACTAATTGTATTATAAATTGTGAATGTTAAAACTATGTAAAATATAAAAAAATTTTATCTTAATACCTATTATTCTCTTATACTCAAATAAAGCGATAAGCTTAATAAATAGCTAAAAAGTAAAGACAAACAATCTTTAAATTGTGTTAAATTAAAAAAAATTATATTAAATATATTGTAAAGCTGAAAAAACTCTGATATAATTATTTTAGAGTGAGCGTGGTTCAAATAATTTTTAAAAACGTTGATTTTTTAATTATTTATTTACCAACGTTAACTCAAAAATTGTTTTTTATAATGAAAGGAGAACATTATGAACAAAAGACTATTAAGTGTCGTTACAAGTCTACTAATTACTGTAATGCTAATTTTTAGTTCATTTACAGCCTTCGCAGAAGTTGACGAACTCGAAATTGGTGATATCGTAGTTCCAGGTTTTAACGACGAAGAAGTCTTCGAAGGCAATGTAAGACCCGAAGAGTTAGTGGACAATCTTTATGGCAACGAAGCTCCAATTAATCCTGAATGGAATCGAGTTAGAGCAACTGCTAATGAAGATAAAAATTATGGTTTGAGAGTTGACCCGTTAAAGGTTAACACGAACTATGATTTGAAAGAAGAATTCCAAGCATTAAAAGTTGGAAATTATCCTGCAAGTTATGATTTGAGAGCATTAAATCGCGTGACAGCTATGAGAAACCAAGGACCAAACGGTTCTTGTTGGGCATTCGCATCCTATGGTTCCGCTGAATCCGTTCTTATGCCGGAAGTTACCGATTTTAGTGAAAAGAATTTGAGAAACACTCATGGTTATGACTGGGGTCCGGACCAAGGAGGTACATGGCAAGTTGCATCTGCATATTTGACACGTGGCTCAGGACCAATCGCCGAAAAAGACGAACCGTATTCACCTTATGGTTTTACAAGTCCACAAGGATTAAGAAGAGTTAAAGACGTTGATAAAATCATGAATGTTCCGGACATGAGAAATGGTTTTGACAATTTTTCAATGGATGCAATCAAAGAAACAATCGTTAGATATGGTGGACTTTATACATCAGTTAACGCTGACGAATCTTATCTCAATTCCAGAACAATGGGCAGTTACAATCCTGGGTACAGAGGATATGCAAATCACGCAGTTACAATCGTGGGTTGGGATGACAACTTCAGTCGTTACAATTTTGGTATAACACCTCCGGGAGATGGTGCATGGATTATTAAAAACTCCTGGGGATCAAATTGGCAATATATGGGCGGATATTATTATGTATCATATCATGACGCATTCGCTGGCAGAACAAATGCTTGCTTTAAGTTTAAGAATATGAAGCCAAACGAAGAAATTTGGTACTATGACTATTTGGGCATGACTTCTAACTACGGTAATGGCGAAACAGCATATTTTGCAAACGTATTTGGACCGGTCAACAGCAACAAAGATGTTTATGAAGTTGGTTTCTATGTACCGTCAAACGGCGCAAGATATGAAATTTATTTGACATCCGGTAATGGACAAGTTAGCTTTTTAGATAGGACACCTGTTGCATCCGGTACGGCAGAATGGGCAGGATATGTTACGGTTCCTATTAAAAAATACACTGTTCGCCAAGGGCAATTATTTGCTCCTATAGTAAAGCTTACAACACCGGGATACAATTATCCTATTCCGGTTGAAAACCCAATCAACTTTTATTCTTCAAGGGCAAGAGCAAACCGTGGAGAATCTTATATTTCTTACAACGGACAAAATTGGACAGACTTTACAACTTTAAAATATAATTCAAACGTTTGTGTTAAAGCTATGACAGTGCCTGCAGGAACTGCACCAAGTCCAACCGTTAAAAAAGTTACTTCTATTAGATTTAACGAAAATCCATTGGAATTAAAAGTCGGTGCATCATATAATTTAAATCCTGAAATTTTACCGGCAGATGCAGAAAATAAGAATTTAAAATATAGCGTTTACCCGACAAATGTTGCAACAGTAAACGGCGGAGTTTTAAAAGCTTTAAGAGCCGGAACTGCAACAGTTACTGCAAGTTCAACGGACGGCTCAAATGTTTCATCCAGATTAACATTAAATGTAAAAGAAGTTATTAACGAAATTAAAGCTACGAGCATTTCAATCTATCCAAGCTCTGTAACTCTAAATGTTGGCGAACAAAAGAGACTTTTGCCAACAGTTTATCCGGCAAATGCTACTAATAAACAAGTTAGATGGTCCAGCACAAACACAAGGATTGCCGACGTTGATGCAAACGGAAATGTAGTTGCAAAAGGAGCTGGAACTGCAACAATCACAGCAACAGCAGTTGATGGATCAGGTGTTACAGGAAATGCAACGGTAACAGTAAAATCAAGCACACCTCCAACACCGTCAGGCAACGGATTTATTATTAGACCAAGCGTTCAAAACGAAACTCTAGTATCAAATCAAAGTCAGGTTATCACGGTTAATGTTGCTGATAATCAAGACAGAATTTTACAATATGTAAAAACTGAGATCAGAATTACAACTCCTACAGGAAATGTGATTGCAAGATCTGCTTATACAAACAATCAAGGCAATGCAAACTTCACAATTTACTCAAGCAGTTTAAAGACTCCAGGTGAATACACAGTTGATATCACTTGTTCAGGCGGAAGATACGATACCACAACAAGCTCAATCACATTTGAAGTGGAAGACGGCCGTCCAACATTTACCACAACTGTAACTCCAGATGTTAACAGTATCCAAAATAATGGACAAATAAAACTAAACATCAAGACGATGGATGGAAACCGTTATGTTTCTTATTCTGACGTAAAGACTGAAATCACAAATCCTGATGGCGTTGTTCACACAAGCACTGGCAGAACCAACTACTATGGCACTGTGACTTATAACTACAGCCCGAACAACGGACCGATTGGTGATTATCAAGTAAAAGTTACTGCATCTAAGAACGGATATAAAGATTCTGTGGGTACAGCAACTTTCAAAGTTACTAGATATATTAGCCCATATTCACTTGATTTGACAATTGCGGCTGACAAAGAAGCTTATGATTCTAAAGAAAGGGCAAACTTCACATTTCAAGTTGTTGACGGAAACGGTAAAGCAGTAAGCAGCGCACCGATCGTTATCACAGTAACAGGACCAAACAACTTCAGAACAAGTTTGACAAAATACACCGACTATTATGGAAGAGCTTCCATGTATATTCAACCAAACAACACAATGGCGGACGGACAATATAAAATTACAGCTCAAGTTACAAGATACAATTATGAACCGGGCAACGCTGAATACACTGTAACATTTGGAAATGTTACTCCGGACCCGGTTGATCCAGTTGATCCAGTTGATCCTGTCGATCCAGTTGATCCAGTTGATCCTGTCGATCCGGTTGAACCGGAAGAAACAATCTACAAAATGATTGAAACCGATGAAGCTCAAAAAATGATAGAAGAAAACAAAGGGAATGAAAACTTTGTAGTATTCGATGTTAGAACAAAAGCTGAATACAACGAATCACATATTGATGGTGTAATTCACCATGACTACTATGCAAAAGATCATGCCGATTTCTTAAAGACATTGGATAAAAACAAAACTTATCTATTGTATTGCAGAACCCAAGTTCGTTCCGGCGCAACTGCTGAAATGATGAAAGACATGGGCTTTAAAAAGATTTATTGGATGAATGGCGGAATGACAAAATGGCTCAGAGAAAACAGACCGTCAGTATTCCCGGAATATGAAAAAGCTCTTGACCTAAATATTCAAACTCCGAATGCTGTTTACAGCGTAAACTCACAAGTTAAAGCAAATGTTATTGTAACAGATTTAGAAGGAAACTATGTAAGAAAAGCTGATGTGACTCTCGCATTAAAAGATGCAAGCGGACGTACTGTTGAAACACAAAATGTTCAATCAGGCAACACCGGCGAAGCTGAAGTTGTCTTCAATAAAATTTCAACACAAGGTCGCTATACAATTGAAGCAGTTGCAAGCTACAACGACTTTAAAAAGGCAAACGGACTTGCAATGTTTAGTGTTGGCGTTAGAGATGAATTATTCACAACACGTGAAACCAGAGAAAGAAATGGTGAATACAGACACTTAGACAAAACTTCATTTGAATATGAATCTCTAAATAAAAACTATGGTAAAAACATTCTTCAATATTTCGTAAAAGACGCAAATTTAAGAGACCACAGACTTGAAGATTTAATAGACCCGGAAAAGAAGACAGTTTTAGTATTCGGTTACCCGGGATGCGGTGCTTGTGTTGATATGTGGAAAGCTATGGCACCACTACCACATGATAAATACAATTTTATCGAAGTTGTAACAAGCGTTGAAGAAGACGTAAAATCAACAGTTGACTTTGTAGACAGAGTTTTGAAAGATTTAAATATAGAACAATTTAAAGACCACATCTACTATGACGCAGACGAAAAGATTTGGGCATCACGCCTTGGATTCTTAACCACACCTAATACAGTTGTGCTTGACGAAAACGGCAGACTCTTAAATATTGCCGGTGCACTTGATAAAGACGGACTTTATAGTTTACTAAAGAAAACTTTAAATTTGGACGTTGAAGACGGAGGAGAAGAACCAGCTCTTTATAACGCAAGATTAGACTTAAGCTTTGATAAACCAGAAATTAAACAAAATGAAAGAATCACGATGACTGCTAAGTTGTATGATATGAATGGAAACCCGATCAGAAATACAAATATCAGATACACATTCGAGTATCCAAACAACTCATACCAAACAGGAACTTATGACAGGAACACTTCATACTCCGGAATCACTAATTTGTATTTTACACCGGACTCAAACACTGCAACAGGAACTTACAAAATTACAATTGAAGTTTTAGGCGATAACTACATCGCTGAAAAAGTTACAAAGACTTTTGAAGTTATTGGCACTGAGCCGGAAAATAACGTAGTTATGAATCTAACATTTGGCGGTACAAGCTTTAAACCGGGACAAAGAGTCAATATCAACTTATATGTTAAGGACTCAAACGGTACTGCAATCAGAAATGAAGGCGTAAAATTCACTTTCTTCTACCCGGATGGAAAATCTTATGAATACAATAAAACTACAAGTTACTACGGACAAGCATCTATAACTTACAGTCCGAATGCAAATGAACCATTAGGAAAATATACTGTTAAAGCTGAACTCACAGGCTCCTACAGTGGAAATGCTACTGAAGGAACATTTATGCTTGTAGGAAATGAGCCGAATCCGGATCCAGATCCAGATCCGTCAAATCAATCATTAAGCTATAACGATAGATACAACAGAGGTGAATTCAATCATCTAACCAGCGGCGACTTATTACCAAAACTTAAAAACGCTTATGGCACAAATGTTAAGGGCTACACCTTAACAAATATGAGTGGTCAATCGGTAACAATTGGTTCATTGATGGACGGCAGACGTCCAACAGTTATCGCTATGGGTTACCCTGAATGCGGAGGATGCCAAGGCAGTTGGAAAAGCTTAGTAAACATCAATAAATCAAGCTTTAACATGGTTGAAGCAATGACCAGCGGAAACACTTATTCAATTGACAACATCTTGAATAGACTTGGACTCACACAAATGAGACCATATTTCCACTACAATGCTCGTACACTCTTTAACCTAATCAGCTCCAATTATGTACCATGCTTGATGTATTTGGATAAAGACGGCAACATCACAAACCTAAGCTATTTTGAATCTAATGCGCAAGTACTACAAATTGTGGGCACAATCGGAGATACAGTTTCTAAATAGTTTATAAACACAAAAAGGCTATGAAATCCATGGCCTTTTTTGTGTTTAACGTGATATTTGCATATAATCAGCAATGAACTATGTAGGGATATATTTAGTGAGAAGATTGAGAAAATAAAACGCGATAAAAAGTTGGTGCTGCAGGCTATATAAGAAAATATGTATTGAAAAGAGAAGCACATAATTTGAATATGGAATAATATATTGGAATTTGTAAAAAGAAACTTAGAAAAATTAAATAGATATGAGGGATAAAACACCAAACTCATACCTTTGTTGCATGTGAAAGACGTTTATTTACGTCATCGGAGTGAAAAAAGAAATGTTTGAATCAAGGAAGCGCCGCTTCTATAAGTAGAGTAGTTCACCACATTTAATACAAAAGAATAGAGTGAAAATGAAGAGAATAAAATAAAGAAATAAATAAAGAGATACAAAATAAATATAGAAAGAAAGAGTACACGAAGAGATTGAAAATAAAAAATCACAAAAAAATCATAACGAATAGAACACAACGAATAGAACACAACGAAGAGATCACAAAGACGTATACCAACAGCATACCACGAACACATTATAAACGATTCCTACTAACAATCACATTAAAGCAATACTATTCGCAATTATGTTAGTGTATTTATAAATGTTTGTTAATACGATGATGCTTTCATCGCAAGTGGTGCTTTATAAGAAATAATAATACTAAATGAATAAAAAACGAGTGGAACACCACTCGTTAATACATGCAGTTTATATTGTTATATTACAAATTTTTTGAAATTAAAAGAATCATTGAAGCTTTTTAGAAAGAGTTAATATTAAGGTTGTGAGATTTCTTCTAATGAATGTGCTTGAGCAGGTTTCGTTAGAAAAAACAAATCGAAAAATAACAACCTTATTATGGAAAAGCTATAATTCATACTGTACTATGGAGTACACATCGGAGTCGAGCTTTTCTCTTCCTTTTAGTTCTGTAAGTTCTATTAAAAATCCGATTTTCACCACCTTAGCACCCGACTTTTTAACGAGTTCTTCTGTAGCTTTAATGGTGCCTCCTGTTGCTAAAAGATCATCTATAATGGCCACTCTATCGCCCGGATTTAGGTCGTATTTGTGCATGTACAGTTCGTCGGAGCCATATTCTTTGTCGTAGCTAACGCAAATAGTTTCTCTCGGTAGTTTGCCTTTTTTTCTAATTGGAATAAATCCGATTCCAAGTTCGTACGCAACCGGGCATCCGAGTACAAATCCTCTTGCTTCAGGGGCTATAATGTAGTCGATTTTTTCATTTTTAAGTGGCTCTGCAAGCGCACGAACAGCTTCTTTGAAAGCTTCTTTATCTTTTAAAAGTGTGGTTATATCTTTAAAAGAAATTCCTTCTTTTGGAAAATCTTCAATAACATCAATTTTATCAATTAAATTCATTATATTTCCTTTCTAGACTCCCGTGATCGCCTTTTCAATGGCATACATTTCCTCGTCGGAAAGTGGAATTTCCGATTTTTTATTTTTAATTGGCTTTGCATAGCAAACGCTGGTTTGGCTGGTATAGATGCTTGAGAGCACGAATCCGTTGTCAAATCCGTCTAAAAACGCAACTGAGAAAGACAACTCTCCGCCGCGACCGGCTTCTTTATTAATAAAGGCGTTGTATTTTACAAATCCAATTTTTCTAATTGTGAAATTTAAATCAGTTTGAAGTCTTGAGATTTTATCGTCTTTTAGAATGTTTGCAGTTTCGATATCGTTTATATCTTTTTCAATTCTTGCTAGAGTTTTTTCAATATTCACGCCCTCCAATCCGTATGTGAGCGTGTCGATTTGTTTTTTTAGCTTTTTTTGTTTATAAAATAAAACACAAATAAGCACCAAAAGCACCACACTTATCAAGCAGGCACTAAGTGCCAAATACATTAAATATTCCGGTGGCATCAATTTTCCTCCACAATTTTTTTAACGGCGAGAACGGTTTGATCTATCTCTTCTTCAGTTGTAAAATATCCCGGTGTAAATCTCACCATGCCGGTGTCAATTGTGCCAAAGAATCTATGAGCTAGCGGTGCGCAGTGAATTTGACTTCTTGTTGCGATACCGTATTCATTAGCGAGCTTATCTGCAACAAATCCGGAGTCAAGCGATTTTATATTTATTGATACCACCGAGGTTATCTCACCGTCAAGTGAGTAAATCTTCACGCCGTCAATTTCTTTTAGTCCATCATAAAGTCTTTTTGCAAGTGCGTGAATTTTGCCGCCAATTTTTTCAATACTTTCTTCATTAATAAATTTTATGCCTTTTTCCAGCGCATGAAATACCGGAACCGCGAGCGTGCCGGCCTCAAATTTGTCCGGAGAAAAGTTTGGTTGAATCGGGTTTGCGCTTTCACTTCCGGTGCCGCCCACCATAAACGTGGTTATTCTCTCCGGTTCTTTTACATACAAAAAGCCGGTGCCCATTGGTCCGTAAAGTCCCTTGTGGCCGGGTGCCGCAAGCAAATCGATTTTAGACATCTGTACGTCGATTTTTACGTGGCCTATTGATTGAGCTGCATCCACCAAAAATAATATGTTTGGATTCAAACTGTTGCCAATAGTGTCAATATTTTTTAAATAGCCTACCAAATTATCAATGTGGCTGATTGCAACCATTGCGGTGTTTGGTTTTATTGCCTTTAAAATTTCTTTTGTGAGATCGCCTTTCGGTTCAACATAAGTGACGTCTACGCCTCTCATCTCCATTTCGTGAAGTGGTCTAAGTATCGAATTGTGTTCGAGTACAGTAGTGACCACATGATCCCCTGGGGATAGAGCACCAAAAATTGCAATATTTAGACCTTCAGTGCAATTTTTTGTAAGGACGATATTTCTTGTGCTTTCTGCATTAATAAAATCTTTAATCGTATTTCTGCACGAAAAAATCATCCTTGCCGAATCCATTGCTATCGGATAAGCACCTCGCCCCGGGTTCACCGAGTTGCGAAGTGCGTAATCACATGCTTTGTAGACAATTTCCGGTTTCGGAAAAGACGTAGCAGCATTGTCAAGGTAAATCATAGCAGCCTCTAGTTAAGCTTTGAATAAACAATTCTCAAAGTGTCAGCTTTCAGATCGTTTCCTTCTTTCATGATTGCGTCAATTTGCGCACGTTTTTCTGCAACGTATGCTTCATCTTTTACAGAATTTAGATTGATTAGTGCGTTAAATAATGCACCTTCCAGTCCGGCTTGTAGTAAGAGCGTGCCAACTCCAACGTCAGTGATAGCGTTTTTGTTGCCTTTAACGGCATAAATGTGTTGAAGTCTCATGCCTTCCAAAGCGAGTTCTGCGGCTCTGATTGGAGTTTCAAGTGCCTTTTTATATCCGGTTTGAATAGCTTCTTTTCTTGCAGCTTTTTCCTCGTCCGTGTCTTTTGGCAATTTAAATGCAGCCATAACGTCGTCGAAGCTGTTTGCATCAGTGTCTACTATGTCCACGAGTTCATTTCTAATTTCTGTAAGGTTTTCCTGATTTTCTTTCATCAAGTTTTTTTCTTCGTCTGTGAGTTCTTCAAAAGCTTTTTTGTCAATGGTAAGACTTCCCACCATTTGCGTTAGCGACGCACCAAGAGCTGCCGCATATGCTGCAACGCTTCCGCCACCCGGTGCCGGCTTTTCTCCCCAAACTTCGTCAATATAACCTTTCAAGCTTAAATCTACTAATTTTGTCATAAAATCTCCTCCTTATATCTTCATAATACCATCAGTAACTAATCTTCCAACTCCGCTAACCCACAATTGGTCATCAATGTTGTCCACTTCAACCTTCGAGGGCCTGTGCATATTTTGACCTTGATAGATATCTATATGTTTTTCGCCGGATTTAATCAAAAGCATATTGCCTGCATAAACAGCAGCCGTTGCAGTTGCTATTTCTTCCGGAATGCCGTAAAGCGGCGAAAAATATCTTGCATAACTATGAGTGGCATTGCCTTTAATTTCATCGGTAAAAGCAAATAGACCTTGCGTCCTTGTGCTAAAATTAATCGATTTTAAAACCCATGGATCCGGCTTAATTGAATAAAGTGTTTCTTTGTTGTCGACCAGAACGAAAATATCGTCTTGAAAACAGCCTCCAACTACCACGTCTAAAATCGAATTTGAGCCTATTTTTAAAATCTTTCGGACTAAGTCCTTATTAATCGTGTGTTTGAATTCTTTGTTTACCCTTGGTTTAGGGCAAAGTATGGCTACATTGCTCACCTTATACCCCTCATAAGAGATTTTAATTTCGAGCACTGTTTTATCTATCATAAGCGCATGTACACTCTTCACTCCATTTTCAAGGGGTCTAATATATCCGGTATCTGCCAGCACATAAAATGCACCCAAAGTCGCGTGTCCCGAATAAGACAGTTGAGCATTAGGGGTATAAAAGTCAAGCTTAAAAAAGTCCGGACTAATTTGTTCCACAAATACTGTTTGAGCGAGGTTTATTTCGTTTGCGATTGGCTGGTAAAAGCCTTCCGGAATTTCTTGACACTCCAAAATAACTGCCGCCGGGTTTCCGCCAAATCTACACTTTGTAAATGCGTCAACGGTTACAATACGGACCTCAAATTCTGACATCATATCACCTCTACTAAATTATATCAAAGCCTTTCAAGTATTTCAATGAGTCTTGTGAGCTCTTCGGTTGAGAAGTAAGATATTCTTATCTCACCCTTACCTTTTTTGTCTTCAATTCTAACCCTTGTTGTTAGCTTTTCTTGCAAACTTTCTTCCAGCTCTTGATACAACGGGTTTTTTTTCGGTTTAACAAGCTTCTTTTTGGATTCATTTTCTGTTTCTCTAACCGTTAAACCAAACTCCACAATTTTCTTCGCCAGCTCCAATTGTTTTTTATGGTCCAAAGAAGATAGAATTTTTGCGTGACCAAAAGAAATTTTTCCTTCTCGAACTAAGTTTTTTACATCCGGGTGCAGAGTTAAAAGTCTTACAGAGTTTGCCACATGGCTTCTTGATTTTCCGATTTCTTTTGCAAATTCTTGTTGCGTCATGTCCAGCTCGTCCATAAGCTCTTTGTAACTCATAGCTTCTTCTATTGGGTTTAGATTTTCCCGTTGTATGTTTTCAATTAAAGATAGCTTTTTGATTTCTTCCGGCTTAAAATTCTTAACAATTGCAGGAATTTTTTCTTCGCCATTTTTTAAAAACGCTCTATAACGCCTTTCTCCCGCCACAATCATATATTTGTTGCCGTGCTTTGTAACGAGAATTGGTTCCAGAAGCCCATGCTTTTTGATACTTGATGCGAGTTCTTCAATCAAATCCTCATCAAAATCAACGCGAACCTGTTCCGGATTCGGCATAATTTCAGTCACGTTCAGAAGCTCAATTTCATCCTTATTCACTTCTTCAATTTGCTCAAACAGCGCCCCCAAACCTTTGCCAAGCGATTTATTTTTCATGTAAAAATCTCCTTATAAATTCGTCTGCCAACCTTTTGTACATAATAGCTCCTACTGCGGTCTTATCATATTCATAGATAGTCTTTGAAAAACCGGGTGCTTCAGCGAGCTTAACATTTCTTGGTATCATTGTGTTGAACACATAATTGCCAAATGAATTTTCAACTTCTTCTTTAACTTCAACAGCTAGATTATTTCTAAGGTCACACATTGTGAGAAGCACACCTTCCAGCTCAAGTCCTGAATTGTAGTTCTTTTTAACCAGAGCAATTGTGTTCATTAGCTGCATTACGCCCTCCAAAGCGAAATACTCGGCTTGTATTGGTAGAATCACACCGTCGCTTGCATTCAAACTCATCAAGCTTAAAATTCCCAGGCTAGGCGGGCAATCAATGAATATAAAATCGTAATAAGAATTTTGTTCTTGAATATTATTTCTTAAAATATATTGCCAATCTCCCACCACTGCCAATTCTATTTCCAAACCATAGGTATCATGAGAACCCGGCAAAATATCAAGATTTTCAGTTGAGGTTTTATTGATCGTTACTTCCATTTTGCTCTCTCCGACAATTAGAGTGTAAAAATTCCTGTCCGGAATATTTCCTAATAGTCCGGTGGTTAAATTTGCCTGTGGGTCAGCGTCTACAACGAGAACTTTTTTACCCTTTATCGCAAGCGCTGCACCCAGATTCAGCACCGTCGTCGTCTTGCCAACGCCGCCTTTTTGATTAAAAAAAGACAATATTTTCGCCATAATATCCTCCTATATAATAGAATAACATTAATTAACACTATTTTCAAGATGTCGGTTTTTCATTTAGCTTAATAATGTTCCACGTGGAACACTATTGAGCATTCTTTTCGCTCAACAATTCTCGAACTTATTTTTACGAGTTTTCATTTTTATATATTATTAAATTAGATATTTAAATAAATTTAAAATAAATAAAAAAGATGTTCCACGTGGAACATCTCTATCTCTTATTTAATATGTTTTGAATGAGTTCGCTTATTGCCTCATCTTTTTCGTAAGCGAATTTGGTTTCTCTGATGTGTGCGAGTTTCCAGCCTACTCTTTCAAGCTGCAAACTCTTTTCAATTCTATTTTCAATCTCTTCACGTTTAATTCCGACCGTGTCACCGTTTGTTTCAATTGCTACTTTTGGGTTTAACACCACGAGAGGAATTGGAGTTTTTCCGGCAGTGTGCGAAGTGGAAACTTCAAACCCATTTTTCTCGAGTTCAAATTTTATATCCTGTTCAAATGGGGTCAGTACCGATTTATTTGCAGTGGTTTTTTCTTTTTTATCTTTGAAATATTCAATCGCTTTAAGCCTTAAGTCGCCCGTCTTCAAGTCTTTTTCTGTAAGACTTGTGATTAAAAACTCCATGTCTCTTGCTCGAGAGAAAGCAACATTATATCTCTTTTTATTGATATCATCTCCTCCCTCAGAATAGAGTCGCAAAGGTGAATTGTCCACGTTTGGAGCATCCACCGTATTTATAATCATCACATCTCTTTCATCACCTTGAAAATCAATGGGCGTACCGCACATAATTTTACGGTTGAAATATTCAATTGAATCAATCAAATCCAGAAGTTGATCATTTATAAACTTGGCTTGTTCGTCACCGCGGAGTGAAATAATGCCAACGGTTTTCCCGTCAAATTTTTTCTCAGCAATAATTCTTTTTACAATCTCAATTGTCTTTTCAGCTTCTGCAGTGTTGATATTACCGTCCATTTCAGCCTCCACATTTATCAGATTTAGGGCCGGCTTTAAAATTGTGTCATTTTCATCACGCAGAGGTAATATTTTGCCATCGTAAGATAAGTCGTTTACAAACTCTATGATGTCCGGAACTGATCGGAATTGTTCGCTTAATAAACTCGAAGGGAAGGTGGTCTTTAGAATGTCGTAGAAAGATGTGGTCAGATCCATCAAATGGTAATTCGGGAAATCTGAACTGAGCATTGTTTTTCGAAGATTTTTAACTCTTTCTTGTGGGATATTACCGTATAGTGGAGTGGTTTGTTTGTCGTCCCCGATTGCGATAATCTTGTTTGCCGTGTATAAAATAGGAAGCGAGAGAATGTCCGCTTGCGATGCTTCATCAATTACAGCTACGTCAAATTTGTTTTTAAAAATTACATTTTCAATTGCATCGTCAATTGTCATAACAGAGCATGGCACAAATTCGCTGCATTTTGAAAGAAGTTCCTCAGCTTTTTTAGACAGCTCTTTTGCTTCACTGCCAGTGCCTTTTCCAATTTTTTTGTATGTCAACTCCAGACCCTTTATTGATTGTCTGATCTCCGGATTTTCGTCCATTTTACGCATGAAACTGTACCAAGCAAGAGTGTTTGCATAATCTCTTGTGGAGTTCAAAATGGACTTTTTGTACCATGAGAGCATTTTTCTCATTTTTTCGTACGGCTTCTTTATGATTCTCGAGATCTCCTTGTCGAGCACCTTTGTTTTGTATGCGGTTTTAATGTCGGAAGGCACTACGGATAATCCGTGAACTCCAAATCTCTTTTCTATAAATTCTTTCCAAGTTGGCGATACATTTAACTTTCGTAAAATCTTTTCTCTTTTTTCAACGATATTTTTCTTGCGATCGAGTTCTACAAAATCTTCATAGTCAGAAGTATATTTAGCAATATTTTTAGAATTTATATCGTTGACAAATTCTGAAATAATTGCTATGTCGTCATCAATATAATGGTCCAGCTCGTATTTTAGATTGTCGATTTTCTCTTTTAAAGGTAAAAGTTCGTTTATATAAATATAGCTTAGCTCCAAAAGATTTGAGATATCATTTGAAAGATAACTCAAAATCTCATTTGTCGGATTTTTTTCAACCGGTGCAATTCGGTTTATCACATGAGCTGGAAGTACTTTCTCTAAATCAGCAATGAGTGGACGGTAAAAGTCGGCGAAAGCATATAGTTCGTCCAGTTCTTGAAATATTTCATCTTTGCTTCTAAAATAATTATCGAAAGCGGGACCGCCTTTTGAAGCGATAAGTTCGTCGTATGAAATCTTTAGGTCATTTAGAATTTTGTTGTAATTTACAAGTACGATTGCATCGTTTGCGTCCTTAGCACTTCTAATTGGTTCACCGTTAATTTTTATATTTGCGATCACGTTTTTTAGATTTTTTTTAAAAAGAGTGTCAAAAGTGCCCGGTTTATCTTTTTTCTTGTAAATGCTTTCAAGCTCCTGCAGGTTTTCTACAATGTCATTTGTCGCCATCTCCGGCATGTCAAGCGTTTTGCCTGATATAATATCGATATGCTTGTTTCTAAAATTGTCCAACGCTAGCGCTCTTTTTGACAGTTCATCAAATTCCTTTTTATCAATAAGTCCGAGGCTCGCTTTAAGAGCGTTCTCTTTATATATCGGAAGATGAACGTAGTTCTTAAGGTTCGTCAATCTTTCTTTTAAATCTGCAATTTCCGGCATGCTTGTTATTACATAACCAGCACACTGCACTCCATTATTTATGAGTTTAGTGTCGTCAGGGCAGAGCGGCAAATATTTTAATAGAGAAAATTCAAGCTCCTCAATTTTTGAAAAAGTGCGGCTTAAATCTTCAGGAGTCAGCACATCTTCCGGACGAGGAATGTTTTTTCTTAAAATTTGTTCTTCTGTTGCGGTGATTTCTTTATTAGTTACATATATATAGTCGAGCTCATCATCTGTTAATGGAAATTCGGATAATGGAGAGACTTCGCCCGGAATAAGTTGAATCAAATCATAATGACTTGCTACAAATCTTGCGGCGTCTACAGGAGAAATTATTTCGTCACCAAGCACAATTTCACGCGATTCGCTTTCCAAAATGTCGACCACGTTTTTCTTGGTGTCCATCATGCGCATGATTAAATCATTTCTTTCCTTCTCGATTTTTTCGGCCTTTGCCGCCATTTCAGCAGTTGTGTGGTTTAAAATAAAATCATTTATGTGAATAAGAGACTCGTTAATGTCCTCGTTTGAATCGTTAATTCTGGAAATTACAAGCCCGTTTAGACCGGGGTCAAGCATATTTTTGATAACCCGCAGTGCGCGTTTTTTCTTCGATAAAATGAGCACGCGTTTGCCTTCTGCTAGAAAGTGACCAATCATATTAACCACGGTGTGTGTCTTGCCGGAGCCCGGCGGTCCGTCAACTAATGTGACCGGATTTTCATAAGAGTTTTTCAAAATCTGCTCTTGCTCGGAGTTGTATTCCATTGTAAATAATGGGTCAATATCAAGTGCTTCGCCGGATTTTCTTACAATGTTCTTTTCACCGGAAATCGCATCTATAATAAAATTAGACTTCCCATTTTGTGCTTCATTTATAGCCGTGTCGTAGATCTCAACTTCACGTTTAAACTTCGGCGCAAGTAAAAATAAATTTCGCTCTATAAACGCAAAATCACCCTTGTAAAATTCAATATCCTTATAGCTGACCACATTTCCGTTGGAATTTAACCTCTTTGCTACGCCCTTTAAAAACTTTTTGGATTCTTCAGAGATAAGTGGGTCCGAGAAATTTTGGCTCACTTCGTCCGCAGCTCTTTTAAGCTCTAAAGGGCTAATGTTATCCACCTTTGAAATTAGTTTAACGTCAAGCCTGGAAGGGGCGTTCGAAGGCGTGATTTCAATTATTTCTTTCTTAGCATTCAGAGTTATATTAGCTTTTTTGGTAAAAATAGGATAATATACATTTGATAAATTGTTGGCGTACAAAATTCCGTTTCCAATTAAAAGTTCTGAATCTTCGACCTCATTTTGAACTAAATAATATAAATTTAAAAACTCTCTATATACCTCTTGAATGCGCCTGTCTTCAGCTGTTTTTGAAGAAAAAGGACGCTTTATTCTAAAATAAAATTCACTTGCGTTATTTGATATGCTGATGTAGGGTGAATTCTTCGGAAATTCATCGAAAAATTTATAAAATGAAAGCGAATCGACATTATCAATCGTTTTGTACTTTTCATTTGCCAACTCGCGTAAAAATTTTAGTAGTGAAATAGATTTTTCCATTATTCCTCCTTTGTCTGTATAAATTATTGTACCATAAATATTGAACTTTTAAAACTTTACATTTAAATTGTATTTAGGTATAATAATATAAAACTTTACTTTTTAATTGTTATTAGGTATAATATATAAAACTTTACTTTTAAATTGTATTTATGTATAATATATTGGTATTCATTATGAGGAAGGAATGAGGAAGGATTTTTAGATGAAAAGGATTTTGATGATTGCTCTTTTAACAATTGCTCTCACATTTAGCGCTTGTAAAACGGACAAAGGGCCAACTGATGACACAAAAGTTGAAAGTAGTGAAAATGTAGATAATAAAGAAGATAAGGATAATAAAGAAGATAAAGATAATAAAGAAGAGGCGGAAGAGGTAAAAAAGCTTGAAATCACAGAAGAAATCAAGCCTAAAATGAAAGAAACCACTGAAAAAGTCACAAATCTTCTGTCTGAAAGAAAGATCGACGATTTTAAAGCAATTTTGTCTGAAGAATTTAAAAAAGCAACTGAGGGTCAAGATCTTGATATATTCTCACAATTTGAAGATCAACTCGGCAAATTTGAAAAATTTGAAAATATTGATTATAAAACTCAACAAGGATACTATATTACAGACTCTGTGCTTAGATTTGAACATGGCACAATTGACCAAATTGTAGCACTAAGCGAGAAAATGGAAGTAGAAGGCGTAAACTATTCAAACCTCATGGTTGACATTGTGGCAGACGATTTTGAAGAATCAATTACGGTTGATGCCGGCACAGGTTTTCCGTTAAAAGGCATGTTAGCTCTTCCGAAAGGCGAGGTAAAAGCGGCAGTTGTTATCGTTGACGGCTCGGGACCAAACAACATGAATTTGACGATTGGAAAAAACAACCCAATGAAACACATGAGCGATCAACTTGTGAAAAAGGGAATTGCAGTGGTTCGTTTTAATAAGAGAACTTATGACTACGCAAAGAAGTTTGCAATGGAAGGCACCCAAAATCAAGTATTAATTAAAGATGAATTTATCGATGACGCGGCGGCTGCTTTAAAGCTTGTAAAAGCTGACAACAGACTTAAAGACACGGACATATATTTGATGGGGCATAGCCAATCAGCCACATATTTGCCTGAAATAAACAAAGAATCGGGGGATATAGCAAAGGGATATCTTGTGATCGCGGGCACTCCGAAAAATCTCATGGAAATCACCAAAATGCAAATAGATGAACTCATCTCTCAAATAGAAAAGACAGAAACCAAAACTGATGAAGAAAAGAAAAATCGCGATTTGCAAATTCAATATACAAAACAAAGTATTGAAGCAAACGAAGAGATTTTGAAAAAACTCGACAAAATGAGTGATGAAGAATTGAAAAAACCCGAAAATGCTCCTTATGGTATGCCGGGAATCTATGCAAAAGATTTGTTGAAGCATGACGGATTTAAACTCTATGAAGACAACAAATTGCCGGTGTTCGTAAGAATTGGAGAATTTGATAGACAAGTGCCATCAACTGAAATTAAAACTTGGGAAGATTTGATTGGAGACAGAGAAAATGTGGACATAAAAGAGTTAAAAGGCGTAAACCACTTGATGCAGGCAAGCGACGGCAAAACTCCAATTGATAAATTATATTCATCGGAGTATCAAGAAGATAAACCAATTGATTCGACACTTATTGATGACATTGCAGCATTTGTGGAAGCAAACAAATAAATATTGATACGGCGCAAGTGCGTTGTATCTTGTCGGGGTGTAGCGCAGCTTGGTAGCGCACATCGTTCGGGACGATGGGGTCGCAAGTTCGAATCTTGTCACCCCGACCAATTGAGATGTTCTAATTTATCTAAATTAGAACATTTTTTATTGACCAGCTACGACTGTTGAAAAGGAAAAATTTAGTGTAGGATGCTTAGAGGGTGAGATTTTAATACAACTCTAAGAAAATTTGACAATGAGTTCATCGTAAATTTGGAAAGAAAAGTGTTTGCCGAACAATTTTATTATGTAATTTAAATGGCTCATAGAATATAAGGAATACTTAATTAGTTTTAAAAATTTTAGCAACAAAAAAGAGTGGCAAAACCACTCTTTTTCTATTTTATTCTATTCGAGACCTTCCAATAGCATTTTTTCCAACTTCAATGGTTCAACATATTCACCATTGTGATATGCACGCATATTTCCGCCGGAAATTTCATCGATAAGAGCAACTTTTCCATCGATCATGCCAAATTCAAATTTAATATCGTATAATTCGAGATCTTTTTTAGCAAGTTCTTCTTTGACAAATTCTCCGATGTTCTTTGCGAGTACAACGAGTTCTTCATATTCTTCTGGAGTCATGATATTTAAAATTGCAAGTGCATCTTTCGTGATAAGAGGATCATTTCTATCGTCATCTTTCAAAGTGATTTCCACATAAGCAGGTAACTTTGTGGCAGATTCGATATATTCCCCATAACGTCTGATAAAAGAACCGACAGCTCTGTATCTAACGATAACTTCAACGCCTTTACCGAAGACTTTTGCTTTTCTTACAACTGCTTCGTTCTTGTCCGGATCAGCTGAAACAAAGTGGGTGTTTAATCCCTTTGCATTTAATTTTTCATAGAAATATTTTGTCATAAGACATGCTGAATGTCCGGCACCTTCAATTGTAAGACCAACATGGTTTGCACCCGGATCGAATACACCGTCAGCGCCAGTAACATCGTCTTTGAATTTCAATAAAACTTCTTTGTCGTTTACTTCGTAAACGTCTTTTGTTTTTCCTTGGTATAATTTCTTCAAAATAGTTCCTCCAATCTACTTTTAAATTTTATACCTAAGAACGTTAAACTGTCAAGTGGTTTAACTCACAACACACAAAAAAATTTTCTGTGGTATAATCTAAATGAGGAGAAAAATATGGATCTTATAAAAATACGAAGAGAATTTCACAGAATTCCGGAAACGGATTTTTGTGAAATTAAAACCACAAAAAAAATATTGACATATCTTGAAAAATTTGACGGCACGCTCACCTACGGAAAACATCTTTATGAATTGAGCGATGATAACGATATTAAGGATATAGACGAGGGATACACCGGTGCACTCATAACATTTGGACACGCTCCATACACGTTATTTAGAGCGGATATCGATGCACTTCCTATAAAAGAATGCGACAGTGCCGACCACGTGCCGGCAAAACTCGGCTTTATAAGTGAGCATGACGGATTCATGCACGCTTGTGGTCACGATGGACACATTGCGCTCGCTCTTGGACTTGCAGAATACTTTAACGCATACAAATCTCTTTATCAAAATCGAGGAATAAAAATTTTGTTCCAGCCGGC
This sequence comes from Ezakiella sp., assembly GCA_022778715.1. Classification (GTDB taxonomy): domain Bacteria; phylum Bacillota; class Clostridia; order Tissierellales; family Peptoniphilaceae; genus Ezakiella. The sequence continues at coordinate 36,887 of JALFRW010000021.1, read as the reverse complement.
GGAAGAAGGGGTTTACGGTGCTGCAAAAATGCCAAAAAGTATCACGGATGACGTGGATACCATGCTTGGATACCACATCGGTCTTGGCGAACCGGAAGGCTACATCGGAGTAGGAAGCACGGATTTTTACGGTGTAAAAAAACTCAGTATAACATTTACGGGAAAGGCAGCTCACAGTGCAAACAACCCCGAGGACGGAATCTCGGCACTTGATATGGCGCTTGCGTTTATAGATTTAACGCGTTCTATCACATTTGACGCAAAGCACAGACGCTTGATGAATATAGGCATGATAAACGGCGGTACTGCACGAAACATAATAATGTCAGAAATCACTCTTGGAATAGATGCACGCTCAGTCGATAACGATGCGATTGAAATTATGTACCACCAAATTGAATCTGCGGCAAAAAGTGCATCTGAAGCTTTGGGCGGAGAATACCAGCTTAAAACCGTTGCATCGGCTCTTGGCTACACCGAAGACAACATGGAACTTACAAAAAGAATTAGCGAAGCACTGAATGCCAAAAACTTTAAAACAACTCCAAATCCGGATTTTGGAGCAAGTGAAGACGTCACAAAATATATGAAAGAAGTAAAAGCAAATGGCGGCAGAGCTATACATCTGCTTCTTGGAGCAAAACTTGCCGGTTCGCATCATTCAAGCAAATTCGACTTTAATGACTCCAACTTGCAAAATTATTTCGTTGCAATAATAATTGCATACCACACAATGATTGAGAAGAAATAGAGAATAATATATTGCATGAGGAATATTTCAATTTATACACATGATGACTTACGGATTGTTATATACTTTTGAAGTATTTTTTCATTATAATTGATATTAAATCATGTTTACAAATTTTTATAACCAATTTCTTATGATAAACTTTCTTTTTTGTTGTTTTCTTGAGAATATTGACATAGGTTCTGTCAAATCTTATAACTCGCACCGTTTTTATATGTTATTAAATATGAATTTTAGGCTTTTCATGCATTTTCGTAAAAAGCAAAAAAGCATATCAAGTAATTAAACTTAATATGCTTTTTTTATGATATCAATTTAACTCAATTAATTTTATAAATTAACCTCAATTTACCAACTTCCCGAGCTGCCGCCACCACCGGATCTTCCTCCTCCGCCGGAAAAGCCTCCACCGCCGGAGAAACTACCGCCGGAAAAGCCTCCACCTCCACCTCTACCGGAGAAGAATAACCATGGCCATCCACTACCTCTTGTTAAAAATAGGATGAGTAGTATTATAATGATAAGCGGAATAATATTGATGCCTTCGTCATCTGTTTGATCGACGTTTGTCACACGCTCTATACCTGAAATTTCCACATCAAAATACTCTGCAATAATTCCAAGCGCCGTGTCGTATCCCTCAATTATTCCATCACGCATATCTTCGTCTTTAAATTTTGGAATCATCACATTTCTTATAATATTGTCAGTCACAGTCGGTGGTAGAACTTTCATGAGGCCGTATCCGGTTTCAAATCTTACTTCCCCGGGTTCATTTGCAGTTTTCGGCTTAATCAATACAAGCAAACCGTTGTCATTTTTGTCGCCGATTTCCCACTTTTCAAAAAGTCTGGTAGCATAACTCTCAATTGTCATATCATTCAGGCTTTCCACAATTGCAACCACAACTTGCGCGCCTGTTTTTTGATAGAGCTCGTTTGAGTGATTAACGATATAATCTTTGTCACTTTGAGCCAATATACCGGCTTCATCGTAAGCATAGAAATAATAGTCTGCATCCGGGAGTGAATTGTAGTCAAAATCACTGATTCTATCTGCAAAAATAACGGTGCTGAAAAGCAATAAAATTGTAGTTGCAATCGCGAGAATTCTTTTCATTTAAAAACCTTTCTATAATAAAGTTTAAGTCTTACTTGTTAAAATCAACCTTTGGAGTTTCTTTGTCTGCTTCACCGATTTGGAAGTATTCTTTCGGGCTGAATCCAAACATTTTTGCCAAAAGATTCCTTGGGAATCGCTTAACATCTTTGTTAAACACTTTAACCTTGTCGTTGTAACGCATTCTTTCGGTTGAAAGTTCGTTTTCTATACTCGAAAGTTCAGCTTGTAAGCTAAGGAAATTTTCGTTTGCTTTCAGCTCCGGATAATTTTCAACGACAACATTGATGTCGCCTAGAGCACGGGTGAGTTCTTCGTTTGCAGCAGCTGCTTCTTCCGGAGAGGTCGCTGCCATAACTTTACTTCTAGCCTCTGTCACTTTCACGAAAATGTCTTCTTCGTGAGTTGCATAACCTTTTACCGTCTCAACTAAGTTTGGAATGAGATCGGCACGTTTCTTTAAAATGTTTTCGACTTGTGCCCATGCGCCGTCAACATCTTCTGCGGATTGAACGAGATTGTTGTAAACTCCGACAAAAATTGCAACTATAAGCACAATAACGATTAATATAGGTAAAAATTTTTTCATATTTACATCCTTTCCTAAAATATTGATTATTATATACCCATTTTTTTAAAAAAAACTCAATAAAAATTTCCATATTTGAATTTGATACAAAAATTATGAGAAATTGAAATAATTGAAATCATAAAAAAAGTATGTTATAATAAATTTAACCTGCAAAGTGCGTTGCGTGTTTTAATTCAACCGACAAACAATATACGGGAATACCCGAGTTCTCTCGCGGCAACAATGCCTCTTTTAAGTGGACTGTTAATGCTTGAGACAGTTATCCCACCTTTTCAAGGCGGGCGTGAATTATGATGATGTGACGGCCAAGCGGGGCCCCGATTTCGGGGGTTTATTATTGTTTTAAAATATTTTAAAATTTTTTTAAAAAAAGTGTTGACACATGAATTTTTATGTGCTATTATATCATTGTTGCCGATGGCAATGAAATGAATATCGTGGTTAGTTCCATTGATTAGTCGGGGTGTAGCGCAGTTTGGTAGCGCACGTGGTTTGGGACCATGGGGCCGGGAGTTCGAATCTTCTCACCCCGACCATTTTTTTATTGAGAGGGAGGCTAAAGTTGAAAAAAAGAACGCTAACCATTTTTTTATCATGTTTTTTTATTTTAGCAATCTTTTTCATACAAAGGGTGGTATTTGAAAAAAGAGCACTGTCGAGAGGGGAAAACTTGACGGGCGAAAATATAGACAATAAAATAGAAATGGTCATAAATGAAAAAAATCGCTCTAAGCTGGTGCAAATGGACGTTGATAAGCTGTTGGCATCCAGAAAAGAAGCTGAAAACAAGGAAGCAAAAAAAGCTAGTGTCAATAAGTCGGACGAAAAACCGATAGAAAGCAATGCATACGAAGTAAAAGATGATGGCACCGATTTCAAATCGGTGTTTAAAGATTCGCTCTTTATCGGCGATTCCATCTCAAATGGGCTGCTTTATTACAAGCACTTATCCCCCGAAAATGTTATGGCAATTCCGGGACAAAGTATTAAAACTACAAGAAAAAAGATGGACGACATCAAAAAGAAAAACCCGAAAAACATCTATATTATGCTGGGCATGAACGACAGCACATATACAGAACTTGACAGCTTTAAAAATGCATATTCTGCAATGGTTGAAGAGATTCAAGCAAATCTTCCGAACACTAAAATATATTTACAAAGCGTGTTAAATGTAAATCCGAAAAATGAAAAAGCATCTTCACGCATCTCAAATCCAAAAATAGATTCATTTAATAAGGCAATTGCAGAAATTGCAAAAGATAAATCGCTGAAATTTATCGACTTGCGTCCCTTCTTACAAAAAAATCCGGCTTTCTATGAACCGGACGGCGTTCATGTAAACGTAAAATTTTATAGAACATGGTTAAAATTTATACAGACAAATTATTTTGAGGTGAATTAATGAAAAAAACTATTTTAATGGCACTTTGTGCAATGTGCATTTTATTTGTAGGATGCAGCAAAGATGCAAAAGACGTATCAATTGATGAGTTATTCAGTGCAGCAAAAGACAAAATGGACACGACCCAAATGGCAGACGAAACAGACCCCGACATACTAAAGGTATTTTTAGAAGATTTGAAAGACGATGATTACTCAGAATTTCGCTATGCAATGCCACAAAAAAATGTGTTTGTATCGCAAATCATGATAATTAAATCCAGACCGGACAAACTTGACAACGTTAAAAAGTGCGTGGAAACCCATGTACAAAATAACAAAGATATTTTTAAAACGTATGAAGTTGAACAATATAAATTCCTGGAAAAAGCGGAACTTTTCACCATACAAGACTACGTTGTGCTCTTAATTGGCGATGGCGCAAGCGAAGCAAAATCTGCAATATCTAAACTATTTTAATAAAATGAGGTGCCAAAGGCGCCTTTTTTGATATAAAATAGTGTGTGCTTAAATATTTTGTCTGTATATTATGGCATACTTAATGAGAAAAACAGCAAAATATATTTTTAGGAGAACCAATGGTATTTTCATCAAACTTATTTTTATTTTACTTTTTTCCAATTGTATTCCTGGTAAACCTTATACTCCCTAAAAAAATTAAAAATTTATGGCTCTTTTTGGCGAGCCTGTTTTTTTATGCTTGGGGCGAACCTATTTACGTGCTCGTCATGATATTTAGCACATTCTTCGACTACAACAACGGAAAAATGATGCAAAATGCATCGCAAAAAAAGAAAAAGCGCGTACTCATTTTAAGCATTGTAGTAAACCTGGGACTGCTTTTTTTCTTCAAATACGCAAACTTTTTTGTCCGCATACTAAGCGGACTGGGTTTAAACATATCGCCGCTAAACCTGGCACTGCCAATTGGCATATCGTTTTACACTTTTCAAACTCTCTCCTACACCATTGATTGCTACCGCGGAAAAGTTAAAATCTCACAGTCGCCTATTGATTTCGGACTTTTTGTCACAAGCTTTCCGCAACTAATCGCAGGTCCAATCGTAAAATACTCCGATATAGAAACGGAGCTTGTGGAGCGTGATGATGGTATCGATTCATACTATGAAGGCATGAAAATTTTCATTGGTGGACTTTTTCTTAAAATTATGCTCGCAAATAAATTCGGAGAAATATATAATCTCACAAGCTATGCCGATGCATCGTCAGGGCTATATGCAATTCTAAAGCTTGTAGCCTTCAGCTTCCAAATCTACTTTGACTTCGCAGGCTACTCCAAAATGGCTATCGGAATGGGGCGCATGCTTGGATTTCATTTTCCGGAAAATTTCAATTTTCCATATATTTCCGGAAGCATAACCGAATTTTGGCGCAGATGGCACATCTCACTGGGCAGTTGGTTTAGAGAATACGTTTACATTCCGATGGGCGGCAACAGAGTGAGTGCCGCACGTCATATTTTTAATCTCTTTGTGGTATGGTTTCTAACAGGTTTCTGGCACGGAGCTGACTACAATTTTATCCTATGGGGAATTTACTTTTTTGTACTACTAATAATAGAAAAATATTGGCTAAAACATTTTCTTGAGCACCACAAAACATTTGGTCACATATATACACTTCTACTTGTCATGCTTGGTTGGCTGCTTTTTGAAGCCACAAACCTTGTCGAGATTTCAAACTTTTTCACGACGATTCAAAATAAACCGTTTGTAAATGGCGAAACAGTGTCCTTTATCATGCAAAACATAGCGCTATTTATAATCGGCGCACTCTTTTCAACACCGCTTCCAAAAAAACTCTTCTCAAAATCAAAAGAGTACGTGCAAATTATTCTTCTTATGGTTGCCTTTATCATATCAATTGCAGCACTCGTAAGCGGCAGTTTTAATCCGTTTCTTTATTTCAGATTCTAGAGGTGAAATATGAAAAGAACATTTTTAATACTCACGTTTTTAATAGTATCCATAATTGGAATTCTCACACTGACCTCCGAAGCCGGATTTAGTGAATTTGAAAATAGAAATCTTGCTCCGCTGCCGAAGCTGACGGTAAAATCTGCACTCTCAGGCGACTTTCAAAAAGACTTTGAAAGTGCAGTCGACGATAATATACCGCACAAAGAAAAAATGAAGACTTTAAACTCTTATATAGAAACCGTGCTTGGCAGCCGAACAATTGACGATATATATATAGGGAAAAATGAATTAATTCAAAAGCCTTTAAAAAATTCCCGCTTAATGCCAATCATCAAAAAAAGAGAGAACTATAAAAACCTTTCCGTTTACCTGATTCCGTACAAACTTTACTATGCAGAGCTGCCGGTAAGCTTGAAAAAATCCGGAATTGACAAAAACTACAAAGCAAGCTTCGACAAATGGAGCGGATATAGCGACATCGACTTTAGAAAAATTTTAACCATTGACGACTACTACAAAAGCGACCATCACCTCAACGAAAAAGGTGCGGAAAAAATACTTTCGGCTTTTGGAATAAATGAATATCAAATCTCAGAAAGCTTCGGCGAATTTCGCGGCAGCGAATCCAGAAAAAGCGGACTGATTAAAAAGGACACATTTATCGCGGTCTATGACAAAAACACGATTGACCTCACTTTTACAACTGAAATCGGCGGAAAAACTACAGATGAAAAAATTGTAGATTTTAACAGAACCGCAAAAATTGATAAATACCTTTGCTATATGGGCGGAAACTACCCCGAACTCGACATAAAGGGAAAGGGAGACAAATCACTGCTACTGTTAAAAGACTCATTTGCAAACCCGTATATCGGTTTTTTTGCAGAAAGATATGGAGATATTAAAGTGATTGATACCAGGTTTTTTAGCGGTAACTTTGAAGCATTGATTGAAAAATACGACAAATCGATAATTATAACCGGAATATAAACCGGTTATTTTTTTATAAAACGATCAAGTATTAACAATAAAAAAATATTTATAATAGAAATTGAGAGAGGATATTTGTAAAAAAAGAGAATTTTATAATATGTAACGGTCAATTAATGATAGTGTAATATGCGTGTAACATAAGTCGGTTATAATAAAAACAAATCCGATAAGAAAACATTGTCGGGAAAAGCGGAAATGTTTTAATATTACACTTCTATTACAAATGAAGTTAACAACTTGAAATTAAATGTGTCCGCTGATATAATAATATCAGTCACAATGGTCCGTTTTGGGCTGTGATCAAAAAAATTAGGAGGTCATAAGACTTATGAACAAGAAACTATTATCATTATTACTAGCTCTTGTCATGGTTTTCAGCACTGTTTCAGTTTTTGCTGCTGAAGAAGCACCAAAAGCTGAAGAAACAACTGAAGCTACTGAAGAAGTAAAAGAAGCTGAAGAAGTTGCTGAACCAGCAGAATTACCAGACTATGTGAAATTCTTGCAAGACAACGGCTATGTAGAAGGTGACAAGCATGGAGATTTAATGCTTGACAAAGAATTAACAAGAGCACAATTCACAACTCTTCTTGCACGTCTTGACGGAAAAGACGATGTTGCAAAAGCTATGCAACAACTAGGCGGAAGATTCACAGACGTGAATGAAGCTCACTGGGCAAAAGGATACATCAGCTACGCAGCAGGAAGAGGCTGGGTAAATGGTTATCCGGAAGGAACATTCCAACCGGAAAAGTCAATTTCATATGCTGAAATTTGCGCAACTCTAGTAAGATACTTAGGCGAAGACACAACTGGATTCACATACCCAGTAGACTACATCGCAAAAGCTTACGACTTAAAACTCATGAAAGATCTACCAGCAATTGAAAACTATCATCAAGCTGCAACAAGACAAAACATGTTCCACATGCTTTACAACACAATCAGCACAATGGATTTCGGAAGATACAATGTATATTCAATGGTTGTTCTCGAAAACAGCAGAACATCAACACTTAAAGCTGACGAAATCAAAGCTGAAGTTCTATCAGTTATCCAAGAAGCAAACAGCGTTGATAACAGAGGCACAGCAAAAAACGGAACACAAATGAAGTTCAATTTGACAAAGAAATCCGGAGACAAGACATTAGTTCTTGGAGATTCAGAAAACTTACTCGGTAAAGTTATCAAAGCTACAGTTGATGAAAACGGAAATCTTGTAAAAGTTGACGTTGAAAAAACATATGATTATATCTATGGTGAATTAAACGAAGCTACAAGAAAACAAATCGTTGTTGACGGAACTGCTTACGATGTAAGAGTGGACGAAAGATACTACGACTACAAAGACAGACCGGAAGATGACGACAGAATGTACAGAACATATCTGACAGGCAAAAACTCATCAGTTGCAAACTACAACTACAGAGCATTTGCAGACGCTGTTGCAGATAAGAAAATCGATCCGAACTTTGTTCGTTTAACAGTTAAAGACGGTATGGTAATGTTCATCGACGCATACGCATTGAAAGACATTGCTCCTGTTGCAGATGTTAAGAGAGAAGGAAAAGACGTTTACTACTACAACGACGAAAGAAACGGCGCTGTTGACAGAATGACTCCGGCTCCAATCGTAATCGGTTACACAGCTGAAAAAGGATTCTACAACATGGATAAAGCTGACATCTCAAAAGATGACGTAATCCACATGATGGACGGCGTAACACTTGTTCGTGAAGACGCTAAGATTGAATCAAAATTAGTTAAAACTTACGTTGACAGAAATGGTGAATGGATAACTCTTGAAGGAAAAGAAAACGATGAAAACTACTGGCTATCTTCAGTTAAAGGTGGAGCAGAAAAATATCTCGCATCAGTATATGCTTATGATGATGACCACTACAGAAGATTAGATAATAGAGGACTCATCAATGACATGGTTGGCAACAATGTAAAAGTATTACTTGACGTTGCTGAAAATGTTCAATTAGTAGCTACAGCTGAAAAATTCACAGACACAGTTGGACTCGTAAAGAGCTACAATTCTAACTATCCATCATTCTACGCACCAAACGGTGAAAAAGCATACGACCTTGACGTAGTAAGAGGAACAAGTTTCTATGTAAACAATAAATGGGATAATACTGGTGCTTTATATGCAGCTCGTGACTTTAGACTATTTGACTTGGTTTACACAGTAGCAGGCGAAGAAGGAAAAGCTGACTTGATTGCTTTATTTGTACCTTTCGAAGGAAGAGAACAAAATGGTTGGTTGAATAATGTTGAAGATGCAAAATTCCAAGACAGACTTGGAAGATACGTTACAATTGGCGGTATAGACTACAGATATGATGATGATACAAAAGTATTCGTAGTAAATCAAGATAAAAATGGAAGACCTTACAATGTTTCGATGACAATGACTGACGTATTTAATTTCAACAAAGATAATGAAGATCTCAAAGCATTTGTTATAAATGAAAAAGAATTAAGAGAATTTGTTGAAGACGAACTTGAAATCGACAGATATGGCTTATATGGAAATAGAGATGATTTAGCAAAAATTATTATCTTCACAGACGCTAATGAAAAAGATGTTGATTTATTATCACTTCAATACGGACGCATTAATAGAATTGACAACTATTCGAACAAAGTAAGAATTCAAATCGATAGAAACGAATATGAAGAATACCTCATTGACAAACGTTCAGATGTAAACTTCAAAAAAGCTAATATTGGTGATGTTGTTGCATTCAGAGAAGTTAAAGATGCTAAAGATAAGACTGCAAGATTCTTAGAAATCTTAAAAGTTTCAGATCAAGGTAGATATGTACTCAATAGTGTTGGACAATACGGTGAAATCATTATCCAAAATGAAAGCGGAAGCCACAGATATTACTTGTCAAGATATACAAAAGAATTTGGTGACTATGACAGATATGCTTATGTATATGCAACAGGCAATGAAGCTGATGTTATTGTTTACGGTCCGGCACCTAAAGTTAAACCTGTAGAATTAGATCTTCTACAAAAGAACACATTGAAAAGATTTGAAAACGCTGTAGACGCAGCAGCAAAAGCAGCTGCAGACGGAAAGACACCTGATGAAGTAAATAAACTTATTGTTAATGCCAGAGATCTTTACAATAAAGAAATCGCTAAAGACGCAGAATTAGTCAGAGCAGCAGCAACTAAAGAAGCAGAATTAAAGGCTCTTGAAGAAGAATTCAAAAAAGCTGTTGAAGAACGCATTGTTGAAGAATTCTTAAACGAATCTGCAGCATTTGTAAACGGCCTTGGAGAAATCAAAGGACAAAAAGCAGGTGCAGATGTTACAATCGGAACAATTTCTTTTGATAAAGATACAAAAGTTGCAACTTTAAAAGTAGACAATTCAATTAAAACTCTTAAAGTTACTGACTTAAAAGACGTAAAAGGTACCGGTTTAATTGCAAATTCAGTTCAATTTGCAAAAGAACACCAAGTTGAAAAAGTTTACGTTGGAGAAATTGGACCTGTTGATATTGACAATACAGATGCTATTAAAACTCTATTTATCTCTAAAGTTGGAAGCTTATTTGGAAAAGGTGTAGAACTATCAACTAAAACAGTTCAAGATTTAGTAAACTTAAACGCAACCATCACTGTTAAAGTTTTGGTAAAAGGCGTTGAAGAACCAATCGCTTTAAAATTAGCACTCAACTAATTTAAATAAATAATTAGTTTTAAAAAGAACCCCTCGGGGTTCTTTTTACATATTGGTAAAATGCAGTATTACCGAATGTATGAAAACTCTCCGATAAATCTTATTGAGCCTCATTAATACGCATATTTTAGTGCCAAATTTATCACAATTTAATATTTCGATGAAAAAACTGTCTTGATAAGCTCTCACATATCAAGGCAGTTTTATTTTGTCGGAACTTACGCTGAAACATTGAAAACAAAAATGTCATTTTGGATATTAAGATAACATTCAAAATAGAACTTTATTAAAAATAAAAAAAATTAAAAAAACATTCAAAAAAATCGTTTCTCAGGATATATATAAGTGTAACCGGTCGACAGGTACAATAAATTTTGGAGGTATGAAATGGTTAGATTAACAGTGGTTATGAAAGTCGGGACAAAGAACGACAAGGATGTTTTGAGAAGCAAGAGTTTTTCAAATGTGGAAGATTCTGCGGGGGATGTGGCACTAAAGACCGTGGGCGATGCTTTTGCAGCTGTGCTTGCCGGGGAAAAGAAAGAGATCAGAAGAACTGATATTAAGGTTTTACAATAAGGAGGAATTAAATAATGTTTAGACTTGAATTAGGATTTAAAGACGGTTCCGGTTCCAAAAAGACGATGAGTGTTTCGGATGTAAAGGAGAATCTCACTCAGTCCGATGCGCAAGCTTTGGGAGAAGCAATTGCAGCAAGCAGGGTTTTTAAGGGTAAAAATGGTGTGCTTGAGGAGTTCGTGAAGGCTCAGTTGGTTGAAACTAAAAGAACTGTACTTTTTGGTGAATAAGCTGAATGTCGGAGAGTTTTTCTCTCCGACATTAAATTATTAAAAATATGAAATATATGTGAATTTATATTGCGTTTTTAATGCACTTTTGGTATAATGTTTAGGAAGTACAGATACAGGTTCTGTACTTAAAGTCGCGATTTAAAAATAAAAAAAACTGAAATTTAAAATTGTGGAGGTAAAATATGGATTTAGAAAAAATATTGGAAGCTTACCGACCTCTAATTATCAGTTCAATCCAACGATATGCAAATTATCCGCATTTATTTGAGGATTTGTATCAAGACGGTGTAGTTGAGATTATCAGTGCTTTGAATGATTATGATGAGGATACGGGCGTGAGTTTGGGATGGTTTTTAAAGGTGAGACTTCGCACTTTTTTTATAAATAAGCAGAAGTACGAACGCAGACGCATGGCTTTGCCTTTAGAATCCGCCGAGAAGAAGGCCGGAAACGATCCCTTTGAGGGGCATTTGAACAGAGATTTGGTTAATCGGCTAATGGAAGGGCTTTCTTCCGAGGAGAGAGATGTTATCAGATTTAGGTATTTTGACAATATGTCTGCAAAAGAAACAGCCGGAGCTTTGGGGGTGAATGAGCAGAGGGTTTATTATTTGGAGCGTACGGCTCTTAATCGCATGAGGAGTGCGATGGATTTATGCTGATTCGTCCGATTAATTACAATTTTTCCAGCCGTTACGGCAATGCGATTAGTTTTATAGTGGTGCATGATACGGGAAATTATCATGCCGGAGCAAATGCAATTAATCATTACAAGTATTTTTCCGGTGGCAATAGGAACAGGAGCGCCCACTATTTTGTTGACGATCGTGAGATTGTACAGATTATTGATCCGAAATATGCCGCGTGGCACTGTGGTGATGGCACATCAAGAAATGGCTGCAACAATTTGAATTCTGTCGGGGTGGAGCTTTGTGTGAATTCAGATTCCAACCGAATTGCGGCGAAGGGAAACCTAATTCGTATCGTGCATTTTCTAATGATTAAATACAATATTCCTCCGGAGAGAGTGGTTCGCCACTACGATGTTACCGGAAAGCTTTGTCCAAGGTCGATGATTGATGAGGATTGGGCGGAGTGGAAAACGTTTCGAAGGGCGATTTAGGAGGCGATAAAATGCAAGAATTTTTTGAGCTTATTGGCAATCAGGCCTTTCCAATTGCAATTTCTGTTTATCTTTTGACAAGAGTAAACACAGAGCTTGCGAGTTTGAAAGATGCAATCAATAAGCTTACGGCAACGATTGAAAGGAAGCAATAGATTTATTGGTAAGATTTCACAAGCAAAAGTTCAGCCGAAGAAATGTGTGAATATTTAGCAAAAAGTATAATTAAACATTAACGTCTTATATTTCATTTCAGTCCCCCGGTTAATCGGTTCACCGGGGGATTTTTTGTTGAAAAAGTACTTTTATGTGTAATTTTTTTGACAATTAATTAATAGAACTATTATGAGTAAATTATTTAAAAATTAAGATTTAATAAAGTTTGATTTATAAATAATTTTAAATTATTTTTTTAAGCTTATACAAATATGTTTAAAAAACAATTAAAAAAGATTGAATTATTGGAATATTTTTGTTATAATAAGACCAGGTGTAATTAACATCACAATTTATTATTTTAAGGAGGAAATATGTCTAAGAAGAAATTATTAGCAATTCTTTTATCAGTGTTTATGATAATTGGAATTATTCCAATTACAACAAACGCCGACAGTTTAAGAGAAACTCAGGCATTAAAAACACTGACAAGTGAATTGGACGGGAAACTGGCTGATGATGAAGTACGCACATTTATTGTCGAGATCTTCGAAAATAATCAACCGGTTCAAAACAGTTCTGCCGATATGACTGTTATGGCTTTTAACAGAGCAGTTGATGCCGGCAATGAAGAAAGTTTAGTTGAAAAGAGAATCAACGACCAAAATGAGGTTTTAGCCGATATTTTTGGTGAAAGAAATATCAGACGCGAAGCTGACAATATTTCTTATGCTGCAATGAGCAACGCTTCCTCATTTAAAGCCAGAAATAACAGAAAACCAATCATTAAGAACACAGACCAATTAAAGACAATGCCAAGATACAAAGCATTGCTAAATGGTTTTGCTCTTGATATGACATATGAACAAGCTAAACAAGTTGCAAGTTTACCAAATGTTAAATCTGTCAACTTAGCAGTGGAATACAAGTTACCGGTAGACACTCCGAATATGGCAACAAGCAAAAATATTATTAAAGCTAACGTTTCACAAACGAGAGGCTATAATGGTAAAGGCAGAGTGGTTGCAATTTTGGATACCGGTGCTGATATTTCTCACCCTGATTTCAGACTTTCAGAAGAAGGACTTGCAAATGCAAAATATAACGAAGAAACAATCAATCAAAAAATAGCGGAATTACATTTATGGGGAGAATATAAAACTCCGAAGATTCCTTATGCATACAACTATGCAAACAGAACATACGATGTTTTAGACTCGATGGACCACGGACAACATATTGCCGGGACAATCGCCGGCAACGCAGAAGATCCTTCAAATGGAGTTGTGGGTGTGGTTCCGGAAGCTCAGCTTTTAGTTATGAGATGCTTCCCGTTTGGCGAAGACTATACAAATACGGCAATTTATGCTGAAGCTATTGATGATGCCGTGCTTCTGGGCGCAGACTCAATCAATATGAGTTTGGGGAGTTTTGCCGGTTCTGAAGATTCAGATAAGATTATGACTCAAGTTGTTCAAAATGCAAATGACCACGGAACAATTGTTTGTATTGCAGGCGGCAACGATGGTTATCAATTCAGCAACACTAAAGTCCAACCAACAGATATTTTGGACTTTGCAGCAGTCGGATCGCCTTCAACAATGAAAGAATCGCTAGCTGTTGCGTCATATAACAACACAGATATTAGTTACTACAGAGGTTTATTTGAAGTTGGCGGCACGGAATACAACACAAACAAAGGGATCTATACAAAATCTAAACCGGAATGGGAATTGGAAAAAGGCAAAACCTATGATCTTGTTTTTGTAGGAAAAGGAAATACTAATCAGGATTATGAAGGCAAAGATGTCGAAGGCAAGGTTGTTATTGCTGAACGCGGAGGCCTCACATTTGGTGAGAAATCGGCAATGGCAAGAGCTCACGGAGCTGCAGCTTGCTTGATTGGATATACAATTAATCCTGGTCAAAAATATGATTTCTTATACACAATAACTGTAGAAAATATTGCTCCAATTGTTCCGACTTTCAATTTAAGCAATAAAGATTATGATGCTATTAAGAAACAAATGGAAAATGGTGTAAATGAAATTAAATTTATTACATCTGACATCAATCAATCTGAATCACCGGTAAAGAACATGATGAGTGATTTTAACAGTTGGGGCCCAACACCGGGTCTTGGAATTAAACCGGAAATAACTGCTCCAGGCGGAGACATTTTCTCGACTGCAAATGATGGCGGCTACCAATCAATGAGCGGGACTTCTATGGCAACTCCACACGTTGCAGCAGGAATTGCGGCAGTTCGCGGAAAGTTACAAGAAATGAATAATCTTGGTTTAAAAGAAGACCAAATTGCACCATTTGTTAAGAAAGTTTTGATGAATAATGCAGACCCGGCTAAGACTTTAAGCGACACGGGGTATTTCTCAGTTAGAAGTCAAGGCGCTGGAGTTATGAATCTTGACAAAGCTACAAGCGGAAAATATGTAACTATTGAGGACAATAGATCGAACGCAAGCTCTTATGGCGAACCGAAGGTTGAATTCAAGCAAATTGACAATGCAACTTTAGATGTAAATGTAAAATTAAGGAGCTATTTGAAAGAAAATGTAAATTACAAAGTTTCTTATGTTTTACAAACTGATAGAGTTGAAAACGGAAGAATTATGCTGGATCCTGATGAATATGATCCAATTCCGTTGGCGGGCGGAGTGCTGGAAGAAAACTTTGCGTTGTCAGCAGGAAGCCAAAAAACATTAGAAAAAACGATTAGCTGGGACGACAGTGAATTGGCATCTGTTTATCCAAAAGGATATTTTGTAGATGGTTATTTATTCTTTACTCCACAAGGAGCAGATGTTCCGACAATCTCAATTCCGATGCTTGCATTTAAAGGCGCATGGGGTGAACTTTCAGTTCTTGAACCGTTTGTTCATACCTACGATCTTGAAAAAGACAGACCATTCTGGTTAAAGGGATATAAAACAGTAGATAAAATCAAAAATGCACCTGTATCAGATCTTAATGCGACAATGCTTACATCCGATATGATATACTATGATAACAACGAAAATTATTTTGGTGCACTTGGAAGAGGAGAATGGGGAGATTTTACGGACAACTTTGCAATCAGCCCGGGAGTTAAAGATAAATCTCAAGACTCATTCAAATTTAGAGGTGTGTTCTTAAGAAACTGGGAAGATTTCTATATTGAAATTTTGGCAGCAGATCAACAAACCGTTGTAAAGAAAGTTGAAAACACGTACAGAATGAGCGGAAGAAAGACGGGCAACACTATAAACGGCGTTGTAATAAAGGCGATTTCCGAAGCACCATGGGTTTGGGACGGCACGGACGCAGACGGCAATCAAGTCCCTGAAGGCACTTATTATGTAAAAGTGCATGTAAGACCGGCAAACAATCCGGAAGCACCAGCAGAAGAAAAGATTGTAAAGCTATATGTTGATAATACGATGCCAACAATTGATCAGGAACCGGTTTATGATGAAACTAATAAAACTTTAACTTTAAAAGCAGCTGACAATCTATCGGGCATTAAAGTTGTTTATTATGCATATCCTACACCGGACGGTAAATCAAATTGGACAGGCTTTGAAGAAAGAGATGACCAAACATATGTATTCAAGAATATACCAGATGGTGGCATTGTTTATGTAGCCGACTGGGCAGGAAACTTGGTTAAATATGATTTAAATGAAAAAGGTGAAAACCAACTTGTAATTAAAAGAACTACAGAAGAAGGTACTACTGATCCGGGAACTCCGATTGTTGTTTTAGATAATAATGGCAATAAGATGACAAATCTAAACGCTCTTAATGATGGTAAATATACAATTGAAGCTTACGATGTTCCTGAAGGTTACAATGTTGATATCGATCCAACCGAAGTGACATTTGGAGAAGATGGACAAAAAACGAAAGAAGTAGTTGTTAAATTCACCAAGATTGCAAAAGAAGATTTGGACAAATACGGCACGGCTAAAGTTACGGTTATTGATAGCGCAAACTTGTGGAATGGATTTAAGATTTTTGCAGTGGATAAAAGCGGCAAAAAATATCAATTATACACAAGCTTTGACTGGGGCGCTGAAACTTACGGTGCAAAAGTGCCGGCAGGCGATTATACAATCGTAGTTTTAGATTCAAGTGGAAATAAAGTACCATTTTCCGGCAGAAATACTATGACGGTTCCAAAACAAGACACAGCTTGGATTAATATTAGATTTCTGGATAATGGCCAAATTCCGCTTGCTTTAGAATCTCACGTTCCGGAATTGACAGAAAAAATTCAAGATTTGGGCGAAACAACCGGCGGGGATAATAAGTATTCATTTGATCCTTCTAAAATATTTAGATTAATAGACCCTGCAACCGGAAAGGATTTATTTGCAGATGGTAAAACACATGAGGCATGGTTCTATCCATGGGATGGTGGTTTTGATTTCTGGATTCCTGCCGATGGAAACTATCAAATTGAATTAATCAACGATAACAGAGAATATTTTGTTGATCCTACAAGCGTGTTAGGAAATTTGTATCATGGGTATAAAGATGAAAAGCCAAATTGGGCTTGGATCTACGTTTATCCTGCAACAAATGAAAAGGCAAATATTACAATTAAAGAAGAATATGTACCGGGAGAAACTTCAACGGAACAAATAGATGCTCAATATCATTTATATAATCGTTATGGTGAAGAAATACCTTCCACGACAACAACCACTTGGGAAAATATACCCGCAGATTTATATACTTTGGAAGTTGTAAATAATAATGACAGATTAATCCCTGAAAGAAAGAGCTATGATATTAATGCACTTGACAATTTAGATGTTGAACAAGTGGTTCGTTTTAAAGACTTTGTAACAGATCCTGTTAAGAGAGAAACATCTCTTATGATTGGTATTTATGGCAACTTCGACAAGTCAATTAAAGAATTTACTTTATGGTTTAAGAATGTAAATACGGGCGAAACCGATAAATTTACGGTTCCTGTAGGCACAAAACCGTTTGAAACTGTAATTCCGTTGGGCTCATATGAAATTAGCGTTGATTTGCCGGAAGATACAATTATCTCCGATGTGTTCTTATCTTCAGAAGATTATAAAAATGTTAAAAATAAATTAATTTCTCTTGGTTCTAAATTCGATGCAACATTCACAACTGCATTTAACGAAATTGAAATTAATTTAGCAAAACAAGTTAAAGACACTGGCGAAATTCAAGTAGAAGAAATTGGCTTAAATGGCGAAACGGCTGTTTACAGACTTGTCGATTCAGAAAATACTGTAGTTAAAGTTTCTTATAATGGAATTTTCACAAATGTTGAACCGGGCAAATACA
Organism: Ezakiella sp.; assembly: GCA_022778715.1. Classification (GTDB taxonomy): domain Bacteria; phylum Bacillota; class Clostridia; order Tissierellales; family Peptoniphilaceae; genus Ezakiella. The sequence goes on along the minus strand of JALFRW010000021.1, from coordinate 18,960 downwards.
CTGTAGAGGTTGAAGCGCCAAACAGATATAAAGCGGATCCGGATAAATTTGAAGCTGAGGTTAAAACAGGAGAGATTTCAAAATACAACGTAAGATTTGAAAAAGATTTAGAAAATGCAACAGTGGTAAAAGGTAGCGTTAAGGCTGTTGAAGTTGATTTAGCAGGCGATGAATTGGGAGAAATCTCAGGCGTTTTATATGAAGCTGTTGGAAAAGATGGCACAGTTTATGAAATAGACTCTGTACCAGTTGACACTCCGGTAAAGATTGTTGAAAAAGCGGGTACACTTCCTTCAGTATTTGAAAGAAAACCTGAAGGTTACAGAACATTTGCCGAAGATTTTAATCTAACATACAAATATACAAAAGTCGACGTTGCTCCAGTGGATCCGAACGGAGACGAACAATATGAAGGATATGTTAGAGTTGATTTCGATGCAAAACACATGGGTGCTTTAAATGCTCCGGAATTTAAAAATAAACAAAAGATTTCTTACTTGGTTAAAGAAGGTTATTCAGTAGAAGATTTTGCATACTATATGCCTACTGTAACTCCGGATCAAAACTTCGAATTTATTGGATGGAATCCGGCTTTCCCAACCGATATCGTCGTTGACGGTTCGTATGTAGCAACGTACCGCTATAAGGATTTCAATATTCCTTCAGAACCGGAATATACCGATACAAAACCGGAAAAACCATACAAAGAACCGACCTACGATTTAAGCGGAAACACGACAACTGCATCTTCTGTTGTTGCACCGAAAGAAACAAATGAAGAACAAGCTAAAGACGATTTCGGTATCATTGAATTTATCGAAAATCTTCCGGTTGATTTGACAGATTTGCCTGAAGGTGAAGCTGCTGAAGCAATCAGGAATATGGTTTCAAAGGGCGTTTTGAAGGGCGTTGGCGAAAATAAATTTGCAGGTGAACTTCCTATCACCCGTGCAATGGTTGCAGAAGTATTGATGAGAATTTCAACAGATAAATCTATTGCCGAAGCTAACTTCTCAGACGTTAAGGACACAGATTGGTTTTCTAACGCTGTTAAATGGGGAGTAAAATCCGGATTATTCAAAGGATACGAAGACGGTACATTTAAACCGAACAAGAACGTTTCAAGACAAGAATTTGCCGTTATTATCTCGAGATTCTTGAATGCACACGGAATTCAAATGGATAAAATGATGCTTCCAGAATACAAGGATTTGGACAGTATCCCGGCATGGAGCAAGGCTGACGTTCTAGACATGGCAGGAGTTGGTCTCGTGCTTGGAGAAACTGATGAAATGTACAATCCGTTAAGCGATTATTCAAGAGTTGAACTGGCTCTCACATTAAACAGATTAATCAATTGGGTTCTATCAAATAGATAGTCATAAAAAAAGCTGAATGTTTTAGGCATTCAGCTTTTTTTTAAATACTGTGTGATTTATGCAGCTTTTTTGTCGCGAAAAAGAAAAAGCTGCCGCAAAAATTATTTTCCGACAGCAAATTTTACATATTACTCGTGTTCGATTACATTGCGTTTGGTTTCTAATATTTTTCCCAGAGAGACGCTTACTTCGTCAATGCCGATGTCCAAATAGTAGTCGAGCATTTTTGGGTCTGCTCCCATTGCTCCGCAGATGCCAACTTCGATGTCATTTTGGTGCGCACCGTCCGCAATCATTTTTAGCAAGCGCATAACTGCCGTATGATAGTCGTCACGGTAGCTTGAAAGGTCGTTATTTGTTCTGTCTATTGCGAGGGTGTAGCTTACCAGGTCGTTTGTACCGATTGAGAAGAAGTCCGCGTGTTTTCCGAGTTCGTCTGCTATTATTGCAGCGGCCGGAGTTTCGATCATGATGCCAAGTTTAAACATTTTAAAGTGCCTTTGTTCTTTTTTTAGTTCGTCTAGGCATTCATTGATGATTTCGCGAGTTTTTTTGATTTCCTCCACCGAGATTATCATGGGAAGCATCACGCGAAGGTCGCCATAGTATGAGGCGCGCAGAAGTGCCCGGAGCTGCGTTTTAAAAAGAGGTTTATCTTTTAGAGAAATTCTGATTGCGCGAAGTCCCATTTGAGGATTGTCTTCCTCTTTCAGGTTTAGATAGTTCACTTGTTTGTCTGCGCCGATGTCCATGGTACGTACTATTACCGGTTTACCCGCCATCATTATGACGGCGGCTTTGTATGCGCGGTATTGTTCATCTTCATCGGGTGCATTATTTCTGCCCAGGAATAAAAACTCACTTCTAAAGAGTCCCACGCCTTCCGCACCATTTTCGAGAGCCGTTTTCGCTTCAATTTCTGAGCCGATGTTTGCATACACTTTCAGCTCTTTACCGGATTTTGTGACGGCTTTTTTGTCGATATATTTTTTCAACTCTTCATTTGCTTCTTCGTAGTTTTTTATTTTCTCTTCGTAAATCTTCTTCGTTTCTTCGTCAGGCTCCACGATTAGCACTCCATTTATTGCATCGATTATGGCGAGCTTACCTTCAATTTCCGACAAATCCACGGAGTCTATACTGATTAGAGCAGGAATTTTAAAGTTGTTTGCAAGGATTGTGGTGTGCGAGGTTTTAGAGCCACGAAGTGTGGCGATGCCCTTTATTTTTCTGAAATCCATTTCAAGTGTTTCGGAAGGGTATAGCTCGTCAGTAACGAGAATGAAATTGTTTTTTTCTTCTTCAGCACTTTTGCCTTTTAAATTATTTAGCACGCGCATCATGATGTCTTCCACGTCGTTTGAACGAGCTTTGAAGTACTCGTCTTCCATTTGGTTAAAAATTTCTTTTATGTCGTTTTTTGCTTGAAAAACTGCATACTCAGCAGTGTAGTCTTGGTCGATATATCCTTGCACGCCTTCTGTGATTGTCGGGTCGTCAAGCATTTCTAAATGTGCATCAAAAATCAGGGCTTCATCGCCGGAAATTTCTGCTTTCAACTTCTCAACCTGTTCTTTTGCTAGTGAAAAAGCACGAGCCGCTCTTTCCCCCTCAGCCTCGGCTCCGAGACCTTTTTTTGCTTCTATTTCGTTGTCGCGTTCAAGCACTTTTATTTTTTCCATATAAATTCCGCTTGAAACCGGTGTGCCTTTAATTTTTTTCATATTCTTCTCCTCTTAAAATAATTTTTTCTATATTATAATTGTCGTCAACCACAAGAAGGTTTGCAATATTGCCAGTTTTAATCGCTCCAATTTCATTTATGATGCCAAGTTTTTTGGCGGGATTAATTGTAGCGGCAGCAACCGCACATTCTTCATTTACTCCGGCTTTTATGGCATGTTTTAGACAGTCCATAAGGTTTGACGAACTTCCGGCGATTGTGTTTGTGCCTTTTAATACAGCTCTTCTGCCTTTTTTTGTGATAGGTTGACCGCCAAGCATATAGTCGCCGTCTTTAAGACCCGTAGCTTCGTTTGAATCTGACACGAGAATTATTCGGTCCTTTCCAAAAGCATCAAAGCTAAAACGAATTACAGAGTCGTGAATATGAATTCCATCGGTGATTAGCTCTACAGTTGCACCGGCTTCATAGGCGGCTATAATTGGTCCGGGTTTTCTGTGGTGAATTCCCGGCATTGCGTTAAACATATGAGTGAGATGCGAAAAGCCGTTATTAAAAGCAAAGAGCGCCTCTTCATATGTTGCATTTGTGTGTGCAACGGACAAAATATATTTTCCTGCCACTTTTTTATTAAACTCATAAATGCCCGTAAGCTCCGGTGCAATGCTTATGATTTTTAGTTTGCCACCACTAACTTCGTCCAGCTTTTGTGCCATTTCGTAGTTCGGTTCAGCTATAAATTTCGGATTTTGTGCGCCGATTTTTTCGGCACTTATAAATGGGCCTTCCATATGTATGCCGACCACTTTTGCAAACTCGTCATCATATTCGCCAACCACTTTAAAAATTTCCACAAGTTCTTCTTCGGACAAGGTCATCGTGGTTGGGCAAAATTGCATTGTGCCATTTTCCAAATTGTATTTTGCGATTTTTTTAATCGAATTTATATCTCTGTCACAAGTATCGGCGCCGAGCGCACCGTGAGTGTGTATATCTGTTAGGCCGGGAATGATTTTTTTGTTTGAAACGTCTATTCCATCTCCCTCAATTTTTTCCAGCCTTTTTATTTTGTCATCTTCTATTAATACATCTGTGTGTTCATATTTCCCATCTATAAAAACCAAACCATTTTTTAAAAGCATAACAAACCTCCTATTCTATTATACCCAAAATAATTGTTTAATAAAAAATGCGAAAAGTTGTTTATTTTAGATAAAAATTTGGTATATATAGGTGAGGTGTGTGTTAGCACTTTCACACATTGAATTATAGTAAGGAGGTTTTTTATGAAAAATCTACAAAAATTAGGCAAAGCCATGATGCAACCTGTTGCAGTGCTTCCTATCGCCGCTTTATTACTGGGAATCGGCTATTGGATTGACCCAACCGGGTGGGGTGCAACAAACAAATTTGCAGCAATCTTAATTAAATCTGGAGATGCAATTTTATCTAATATTCCAATTCTATTTGCTGTAGGTATAGCTTACGGGCTTTCTAAGGACAACAATGGTGCGGCGGCACTATCAGGACTTGTTTCATTTTTAGTACTTAGAAGTTTATTAAATCCGGATACGGTTGCTATGCTTAAAGGATTAGACGCAGCAGCAGCTGACTATGCAGATAAAATGGCTTACATTTCAAATGAACTCGGATTTGCTAAAGTTGAAAATGCACTGACAGGTATTATTTGCGGACTTGTTGGGGCTTTCAGTTACAACAAATTCTACGACAAAAAATTACCTGATGCACTCGCTTTCTTTAGCGGCAGAAGAATGACTCCGATCGTAGCATCTTTAATAATGATCGTGGTATCACTGGTGCTATTCTTTATCTGGCCTCCAGTGTTCTCGGCACTAGTAAGCTTTGGTAATTGGATGATCGACCTTGGTGCTCTCGGAGCAGGACTATTTGGATTCTTCAATAGACTCCTTATTCCATTCGGACTTCACCATGCTCTAAACTCAGTATTCTGGTTTGATACGATTGGTATCGGTGACCTTACAAACTTCCTCGCAGGGGCAAAAGCTCTCGAAGCCGGTGCTGCCGTAAAAGGTGTTACCGGTATGTATCAAGCGGGATTTTTCCCAATCATGATGTTCGGTCTTCCGGGTGCGGCTCTTGCAATGTACAAAACTGCAAAACCTGAAAAGAAACAAGCAGCATACGGAATATTGCTCGCAGGAGCAATCGCATCATTTGTAACCGGCGTTACAGAACCGCTGGAATTCTCATTCATGTTCTTAGCTCCGGCACTATATTTTGTTCACGCATTATTAACAGGCGTATCACTCGCAGTTGCAACACTATTAAAATCCACAGCAGGCTTTGGCTTCTCAGCCGGTGCAATCGACTTCTTGTTATCACTTAAAAATCCGGTTGCAAACAGACCATGGCTATTAATGGTAATGGGACTTGTTGCATTTGCAGTTTACTTCTTCTTGTTCAGATTCATGATTGTAAAGCACGATCTAAAAACTCCGGGAAGGGAAGACGACGCTGAAGTTGCAGGCACAACGACAGCAGCATCTGCAGGCGGCAGCAAAAAAGAAAAATTTGCAAAACAGGCGGACACAATTATAGCAGGGCTAGGCGGACTAAATAATATCGAAAGCTTTGACTACTGCTCAACCAGAATTAGAACAACAGTTAAAGACCCGTCAAAAGTTAACGATGCACAAATTAAATCTGCCGGCGTTGCAGGACTTGTTAAACCGGACAAAACATCGGTACAAGTTATAGTTGGACCGCAAGTACAATTTGTATACGATGAAATGATGAAGAGAAAATAATGGGACTATTTAAAAAAGCATTAAAAGTCTACGCTCCAATCAGCGGCAAAGTGGTGGACATCACTGAAATTTCTGACCCGGTGTTTGCACAAAAAATGGTGGGTGACGGAATTGCAATCATGCCGACAAAGGGTGATGTAGTTGCACCGATAGACGGAGAAATAACTAATTTTTTTGAAACCGGACACGCGTTTTCAATTTCAAACGGGGAAACAGAACTTTTAATTCACGTTGGAATGGATACCGTGGAACTAAAAGGTGAAGGCTTCACCAAACTAAAAAACACGGGCGACAGAGTTAAAAAAGGCGAACCGGTTTTAAAAGTTGACCTGGATAAAATAATAACTCTGGGCAAACTCACCGACAGCCCCGTGGTCGTTATGGATTCGGATACGAAAGAGATAAAAAAATTTATTGGAGATAACGTAGGCGCCGGAGAAACGGTTATTTTAGAAATAAAAAATAAGTAAAATTGATTTTTGTAAGAGTTACGCTTTTGCGGGATAAACTACTTTTAAGTTAGATGTGTTTTGATTACGCCTAAATAAGCTTCCTGTTGCAAAAACCAATCAGTTTTACTTTAGAATCGCTTTCAATATATAAAAGGCAGAAGCTCAAACTTCTGCCTTTTATGTTAGGATTTATTTTTAAATGAATTAAAACCGAGTGCTTACTCGCTTAATAATTCCGCTTTTTTATCTTTTATAATTTTTATAACATCGGCATTTTCATCGCGCAACCTCTCTTCTTCGGATTTAAATATGTGCATGATGATTTCTTTGGTGTTATCCAAAATATTCTGGTTAACATAGTCTTTTTTTTCTTTTAAGTATTCATTCAAGTCTTCTTCAAATTGGTCAAAGGCTTGGCGGGGAGCAAAAGCAATTTCATTTAAAATTTCGTCATAGTATCTTGTAGAAATATTTTCATCTATGACCTCTTTAAATTTTGTATCTATGCTTTCATTTTCAATTTTAGACAAGCCATCGATAAATAGAGCAAAATCAAAACAAATATTGTCTTTGACTTCAACTTTGCCGGCTTCAATAATTTTATCGGATATTATTTTATAAAACTCGCGGTTATAATAAATGCTGTAATCGCTCATCGCCTTCACAAGTTCTTTGTAGTTCATTGCATTAGATAATTTATCGGTGTCCATAATGTCCTCCTTTTCAAAACTAAGTCTATCATAAAAGCAATTAAATTGCAAGTCTTATTCAAATAAAATGCAAGAATAAGCAATTTCACTTCGAGAAAGAGAACTTCTAATAATCGTTAGGGAGCTTTATTAATAATGAGGTTTTCGCTTCTATATAAGAATAAATTTTAAAACAAAACCGAGAAATCCTAACTCATAGGACCGGCTTTTTATAAGGCTATAATCTTTTTAACATACTAACGATTATTAGAATGCAGTAAATCTAAACCAATACTTCGCCAGAAAACTCGCTTTCTTTGGAACTGTTATTTAGTTTATTCTTTTTTCGGGAACCTTTGATTGCACCCTTTACATTCTTTCTACCTGTAATAGGTAGATTAAAAAGCTTGCTATTATTTCCACTTATCTTCCAAATAGGGTATATTTCAAACATTAAAAATACTACATTCTATTTTTTAATCTCACTAAATCCATCTAATTATAGGACATTTTAAGACTTTTAGTCGCGTCCGGTCGATAATATGTATTGTAAAAGTATACTAATTCAGTGTATTGGATTAATCTCTTGTAAATGTGTTATAATATTATGGAAATACTGATAAAATAGAAGACTATTTTAGGGGAATTGTGGATTTTCCTATGAAAAATTATGAAAAAATTAATAGATGAAAAAATGAATAAACTAGAGTTAAAAAGCATCTGCAAAACTTCTCCACCAGCTAAAGGGACGAGAATGTTAGCCGGATATTTGAGAGAATTTGCGGTATTTTAAAGGTGATATATCAGATGTATTGAATCTGAAAATATGTGCCGGTTTACAAAAGAATTCGATATTATATTTGTAATTGTGGACTTAATTAGGCGAAAAATATGAAAAAGATATTAATAATTGAAGATGATAAAAATTTAAATAAAGGACTTTCTATAGCTTTAAATAAAGACTATGAGGTTTTCTCTGTAAGCACGGTTAGAGAAGCTAAAACTTTCATTTTTAGTGTCGATTTGATTTTACTTGATATGAATTTACCAGATGGAGATGGGCTTGAAATAATAAAGTATACCAGAGAAAGTTCATCAATTCCTATTATAGTTTTATCAGCCATAGATCTAGAAGCATATATCATTTCCGCCATAAGTCTAGGTGCAGACGACTATTTAACGAAACCTTTTTCTTTAGGTATTTTAGAAGCAAAGATTAAGAGAGCCTTTGAAAAAATAGTGTCCAGTGATTTAAATCTTTATAATAAAGATGGTCTAAACTTTAATTTCAATGAAAATACTTTCTATGTAGATAATAAAAATATAGATTTCACTAGGACAGAAATAAAAATTTTGTATTACTTAATAAAAAACAAGTCCCAGGTTATTACTAAGGAATTGCTATCTGAATTTGTTTGGGGAATAGATGATGAATTTATTGACCAAAATACTCTAAGTGTCAATATTTCTAGGATAAGAAACAAATTAAAACCACATGACCCTATAGAAACAGTCTTTGGAGTTGGATACAAATGGAAATATTATTAGGCATTTTAGTAATTATAAACGGATTTCTTTTATTTAAATATATTGTCTTGAGAAATGAAATGCGTGAGCTTTCAGACTATATTGACAAGGCTTTAAAGGGAAAATTAGAAATTACCGAATTTGATGAAAAGGAACTTTCTAAAATAAAATCAAAACTCATTAAATTTTTATATTCAAATCAAGTAAAAGAAAAGAAGATAAATACAGAAAAAAATAAAACAAAGGATTTAATAGCGGATATATCTCATCAAACCAAGACGCCCATAACCAATCTTTCGTTATATATTAGTCTTTTAGAAGATAATCCAAAAGATGAGTATATTGAAATTATAAAATATGAGCTTAATAAATTAAAATTTTTAATACAAACTCTAGTAAAATCTTCTAGGCTTGAATCGGATATTATTTCCTTACAAAAAAATCGAGCAAATTTAAAAGAACTGGTACAAGATGTTTTAGGAGAATTTAAAGTTACATTAGACGAAAAAAATATAAGCATAAATTTAAAAGACGAAGACTTAATTTTTGATTTAGATGCGAGATGGTTAAAAGAAGCTATTCACAATCTAATAGATAATGCTATAAAATACTCGCCAAATGGTTCTACTATTAATATTAGGGTTTATAAATCTTACCTAAATTATAATCTAGATATAGAAAATGAATGCGAAGACTTATCGGAAGAAACTTTGCCAAAGATATTTGAAAGATTTTATAGAGGAAGAAATTCAGTCTATAAAGATGGACTTGGTTTAGGACTTTTTATAGCCAGAGAAATTATAGAAAAACATGGTGGAAATATAAGAGCATCTTTGGACGAAAATAGAATAAAATTTTCAGTAGACTTCCCCTTGTGAGAAGTCTTTTTTCTTGCAAAACTGTAAGAAGTCTTGTAAGTACTTTGTAAGACTTAAATGTTATATTAAATGTAAAGAGGTGATAGATATGTTAAAAGTGGAAAATTTAAAAAGATATTATAAAACAAATGACGTGGAAGTAAGAGCTCTTGACGGAGTATCTTTCGATGTAGAAAAAGGGGAATTTATTTCTATAATTGGAGCAAGTGGATCTGGTAAATCAACCCTATTACATTTATTAGGGGGACTTGATTATCCTACAAGCGGAAAAGTTTTGATTGATGGTACGGACATTTATGCTTTAAAAGATGATGAGAGAACTATTTTTAGGAGAAGAAATATTGGCTTTGTCTTTCAAGCATATAACCTTTTGCCCATGTTAAATGTATATGAGAATATAATTATTCCCTTTGGTCTTGATGGGGATACGGTAGATAAAAAATATGTTGATTCTGTAATAGACATTCTTGAAATAAGTGATCAAAAATATAAAATGCCAAATGAATTATCTGGCGGACAGCAACAAAGAGTCGCCATAGCAAGAGCCTTAGTTACTAAACCATCTTTAATTCTAGCCGATGAACCTACTGGTAATTTGGATTCAAAATCATCTTCACAAGTTGTTTACTTATTAAAAAAGATTAATAAAGAGCTTGGAAATACTATTCTTATGATTACTCACGATGATGCCGTCGCTCAAGCTGCAGAAAAATCTTTAAGAATTGAAGATGGAAGGCTGGTGGAAAATAATGAAAGTCAAAAATAAGACTTATATTAGGAGGCTTGCAAAAAACATTTTAAATGCGAATAAAAGTAGGAGAAATATTCTCTTATTAGCTATAGCTTTGACTTCTATACTATTTACAAGTCTGTTTTCAGTAGCCTTAGGTTTAGGAAAAAGCATGGAAACCCAAACGATGAAAACTATTGGCACAATCAGTCATGGTTCTTTTAAAGATATTTCTGACGAAGATGTAGAAATATTAACCAAAGATAAGGATGTAAAGGATTTTTCAGTAAGAGAGAAAGTTGGAATACTTGATGATGAAAAAATAAGTGCTGAACTATCCTATATGGATAAAAAAGGATTTGAATGGTCTCTAATAGAAAAAGTTAAAGGGAAATTTCCGGAAAAAGAAAACGAAGCATTTATAGATATAGCTACTGCTAAAAAATTAGGTTATAAAGGAGAAATTGGAGAAGAGATAGAAATTCCATACAATATAGAAAAGCCTTATACTGGAGAAATTATCAAAAAAAGAAGTGAGAAATTTATTATATCGGGGACTTTTCAAAATCCTATTGACTCCAACGTTGGTGTAGGGCAAATCTATTTATCAAAAGCTTATGTAGATAAATTATCCCTTCCGGAAAATAATAATGACGTGGAAGTAATGCTAAAGAATTCCTTTATGATAAGGGATAAACTTATAAAAATTGCAGAGAGAAATGGTTATAAAGTGGTTGATAGTGCAGGAAATTTATCTGACGATGAGATTAGAATCGGAGTTAATTTCGCCTATATTTTATCAGGAAGTAATAATTTTGACTTTAATAGTTTTCTACCATACTTAGCTTTTTTGATTTTGGTCATGGTCGCGGGGTATTTGATAATAAACAATATTTTCAAGATATCCGTAAATGAAGATATTAAACTTCTGGGACTTTTAAAAACAATTGGAATGACAAAGCCACAAATAAAAAAGCTTGTTCATCTTGAGTCTTTGGCAGCCTCTCTCCCGTCAATAATAGTTGGAGATATAGTTGGAATTTCTATCGGAAAAATTATTTTAAATAAAATATTTGCAAATAATGAGATGTTAACGGATGTAAAATTATCGCTCACGGTAATAATCTTAATTATAGTATTTTCGACAGCCTTTACTTTGCTTACTGTATTTCTATCGGTGATGAGACCTGCAAGATATGCAGCAAAAGTTTCTCCAATAGATGCCAGCAAATACAATGAAACCACGATAAAAAAGAAATATAAAAGCGAGGATATTTCTCTGGGCAAACTTGCTAGAAGAGAGGTATTTTCCAATAAATTTAGATTTATATCCATAGTTCTTTCCATTAGCCTTTCTGCTGTTATTTTGAATAGTGTCTTAACTTATACAGGCAATATTGATCTAGAAAAGGGAATATCTGATGTAATTGTAACGGACTATAATATAGCAAGCCCCAAATATTTTAGATATATGTATTTAGGTAGTGAAGAAAGAATTGAGAAAAAGTTTATTGATGAAATAGAAAGCTATAAGGGTTTTAAGGGTGGGGGCGCCTTATACTATTATGGTTATGAGTACGATTATCCAGATATTAAAATAGAAGACAAAAAAGCTGCACCAATTTTATTTGGTATAGATGAATATCTAATAGACAAACAAAAATTCATAGATGGAGAGTTTGATAAAGAAAAATGGCAAACAGGAAATTATATTATCATAGGAGAATATGGAGATAAAAAATCTGCATTTAAAGCTGGTGATAAAATTAAAATCAATCTTAATAATAAGGTCAAAGAAGTCCAAGTTATGGGAAAAGTTGAATATAATTTTTCAAATGGTCTTAGATATTTCCCTGTAATTAAGGAAGATGTAAACGACGAATCTAGTCCTACTTTAGGCTTGGAATACATTTATATGAAGCCGAATGAGTATAAAGAGCTCACAGGAGATAAGAGTATAATGTCCTATGGATTTGATGTAGAAGATAGCGAAAAGGAAGATTTTGATAAGTTATTAAAATCTTTTGAAAATGAACCAGGATTTTCCTACGATTCAAGAGACCAACAGATCAAATCTACAATGGAATTTAAAAACCTAATAGAATTTGCTGGTTACAGTCTATCTATAGTATTATTCTTAATTTCTGTACTGAATTTTATAAATGTTATTGCTACTGAAATTTTGAAAAATATGGTTAACTTATCAATTCTTGAAGCAATTGGAATGACGAAGAAAAATATCAAAAAATATTTGGTGAAAAAGAATTTGATTTATTCTTTATGTGGATTATTATTTTCTTTTCTCATTATGCTTCTTGTAGATAAATATATCTTGATTGATTTTATGTCAGCAGCTAAGTGGACTTCCTATAAATTTATAATCATGCCACTTATCTTTGTAAACTTTGTAAATATAATCATTGGGATAATATTTACAGGTAGATTCTATGATAAGCACAGTCAAAACAGTCTTGTAGATAGGATAAGAAGTTTAGAATAGTGGAAGAGATTTACGAAAGAGAATTTAAGCAAGAAGATAGTTCTAATTGGAGTAAGTAATATTTTGATTTCATTTCTACTGCCATAGAGATCTTTGAAAGCTACATTACTAAGACCAATTGGACTCACACCATGTTTGTCCGCCGATTATTGGACGAATAGGTTAATATGGGGTAAATGAAAGAAGAACTTATTAGTATTTAACTCTTGATTTATTGCTTCCTATAGAATGTTTGCTAGTCATCTAGCAGGATCTCTTAAGTAGATAATAAGTTTAGAATTAAAAATTTGTAAATAATTTTAAAAAGCTATAAGTTTATCCACTTATAGCTTTTTATCTTTTAACCTCTTTTCCTTAATAATTTCATAGTTTTTTAAAAACTGAATAAGGTCAAAATTTTTTTATTTATCTCTGTCAATGTTATCCTATTTTCTCACATAGCATTTAACTATTTTCTTCTTTTGATAACCATTCTAAAAAAATCATATTGCTCATGTTTACAGGTGCTTAATATCAACTTCTTCTAATTTTTCTAATCTCAATTTATTCACCATCATATAAAAATCAATTCTTATATAAAAAATAATAAACTGGAATTATATCCCAACAAAAATTTCTACAATTTTTCTTATTTTTTCTAATACAGATTCCTTTTTCTTTTCTCTAGCGCCATGCCTACGTGAAGTCGGCGGAATGATGCGATCTAGCTCATCTCCTGCATATTCTACGTAGCCTTTATTAATAGATCTTTCTATAAAACGTTTTGAATCTTCTTTCAAATTTTCGTCCTCAACTAAAGATATAATTTTATTCTCTTTCTCTTTCTTTGCAAATTTATAGAATGACTCAAGAATATCGTCATTATTTTTTAGTTCAGACAATCTTGTGCTATTTATAAAGTCCATAATCAATTCTTCTTTTGCCCTTGTGCCAAGGCTTGACCTGATTACCCTGCGAACTTCTGCTTTTAAACTTTCAACATCATCATTTTCTTTTGACTTTTCCAATATTAGAGCCAAAATATAATCAAGATTTATCTCGTCTGTTTTAAGTAAATCAATTTGAAATTCAACATCGGAAAAATCTATTTTATCACCTTCTGAATTTTCATTGCCCCCTGAATTTAAAATGCCTTCCCTAATATCAACATAGACGCTTTTCATGTCCTGCATCTGTCTGTCTGAGATAATTTTTTCAAAGTTTTCAAACTCATCAAAATTTTTGAGGATATTCTCGGATTTTAATAGCTCGCCAAAAAGCTTTACAAATTCTTTTTTATCAGCTTCCAGTATAATTTCTGTAGGTTCAGGGAATTTAGACACAATCTCATTACAAATATCTATATAACCCTTGACTACATTTCCAGTTTCTTCATCTTTAAAACCATGAATGTACTCTTCATAACTCTTTTCCAAAATAATGTTTACACTGTTTTCATCGCCAAATATCTTGATTGCATCCTGAGTAGCTTTTTCTAAATCCCTAAAACAAACAATGTTGCCAAAAGTTTTTACCTTGTTGAGTACGCGATTAGTTCTTGAAAAAGCCTGAATAAGACCATGATATCTCAAATTTTTATCTACAAATAATGTATTTAATGTAGGAGCATCAAATCCAGTCAAAAACATTCCCACTACTATTAGCAAATCGACTTTCTTCTCTTTTACTTTAAGAGACAAATCCTTATAATAGTTTTGAAATTCATTTCCATTAGTAGAAAAATTAGTTTTGAAGTAAGTGTTGTAATCGTCAATTGCCTTATCCAAAAATTCCTTTGCCGTCATCTCCATTGCTGAAACATCAAAATCCTCTTCTGCTATTTCTCCAATTGCTCTTTGTTCCTCATTAGGTGCAAAACTAAAAATTGTAGCTATTCTCAATCTTTTTTCTTCAGGTAAACTGCTCTGTTGTCTTTCAAACTCTTCATAATATAACTTTGCCGCTTCAATACTTTGCACAGCAAACATTGCATTAAAGCCATTGAGCCTTCTATGCTTTATATCATAAAACTCATTGCGATGTGTTTTTGTATTAAATACCTTTAGAATATGTTTTGTAATTTCACTTATTCGCTCGGGATGTAGTAGCATTTTATTTTCCAATTTAGCTAATTTTTTCTCATCTTCCTCTTTCTCCGCTTTTTTAAATTTAGGTGTAATATTATTATAATCCACTTTGAATTTTAAAACTTTGCCATCACGAATAGCATCCGTAATAACATAGCTGTGCAGTTGTGCTCCAAAAATACTTGCCGTTGTATCTCCACCAAGAGAATTTTCTGGAAAAATTGGCGTTCCCGTAAAACCAAATTGATAATATTTCTTAAATGACTTCCTTATATTTTTCTGTGCCTCTCCAAACTGAGAGCGATGGCATTCATCAAATATTAGGACACAATGTTTATCATAAATTTCATGGTCAGGATTTTTCTTAACAAATTCATTTAGTTTTTGTATTGTAGTAACTACAATCTTATTGTCATATTTTTCAATACACCTTTTAAGTTCCTTTGTATCTTTACTTCCATTTACACTGTCCGGCTGAAACCTTTGATATTCTTTCATTGTTTGGTAATCCAAATCTTTTCTATCTACAACAAAAAATACCTTATCAATGAAATCAAGAGATGTAGCAAGCCTTGCCGCCTTAAAAGAAGTAAGCGTCTTGCCAGAACCCGTTGTGTGCCAAATAAAACCTCCTGCTTCTGGTCTGCCCGCTTTTTTCGCCTCATAACTTGATTTTATCTTCCACAAAATTCGTTCGGTTGCCGCTATTTGATAGGGTCTCATAACAAGAAGAGTATTATTGACATCAAATACACAATATTTTGTAAGCACTTCAAGAATGACACGCTTTTCAAAAAAAGTCTTAGTGAAGTCCTCTAAATCACAAATCACTTTGTTTTTAGCATCCGCCCATTCACAAGTAAACTCATAATTATTTTTATTTTGCGCCGTTGTATTGGCAAAATATCTTGTATAAGTTCCATTAGAAATGACAAATATCTGAACATACTTGTATAGGGAATTATCGCTGTTAAAACTTTCTTTGCTATACCTGTGAATTTGGTTAAAAGCCTCATGTAAATTCACGCCTCTTTTTTTAAGCTCTATATGGACAAGGGGCAAGCCATTTACTAAAATAGTAACATCATAACGATTTCTGTTTTTTCCTTCGCCACATACCTGATTAGTAACTTGCAAAAAATTGTTGTGAATATTTTTCTTATCAATAATCTTAATATTTTGCAAATGTCCATCGTCAAATATGAAATCATAGACATGATTTTCCTGAACTTTTCGAGTTTTTTCAATCATACCATCACTTGGAGCATCCAAATATTCAAGTAAAAATCTTTCCCATTCTTTTTTTGTAAAAGAAACTTCATTTAACTTTTCAATTTGAATTTTTAAATTTACATATAATTCATCTTTTGATTTTACAATAAGCCTCTCATACCCTTGCGAAACCAAATTTTCAATTAATTGACTTTCAAGTTCAGCTTCACTTTGGTAGGAAGTTTCTCTAACTTCAAGGTCTTTTTTAAAATTAGCTAAAATAATTCCGCCAGTCATTTCGGCAATTGTAGATGCATTATAATTTATTTTATTCTCTGACATCTAAATTCCTCCTTTCATTTGTATTATTAATTATTAGTTTTTCCTTGGAAAATCCATTAATCTTTCCCTATAGTATTCATACTGTTTTTGCCTTAACTCTATTTCTTTAGGTAAACCTTGAGAGATATCATTGATAAGTGCATTAAACTTATCGAGAATAGAAACAATATATTCTTGGACTGGGAGAGATGGTAATGGGATTTTTATTTTTTCCATATCCTTAGTTGATAATTCAATAACCTTAACCCCTCTTGCTAACTTATTCTTTTGTCTTAATAAATAATTTGCGCCGTTAAATACATATGCTAGATATTTGGGATTTTCATTATGTCTAAATATTGCTGCATGACCACCTGTTACTGAGATTGTATTGCCTAAATATGCTACAGTTTTCATAACATCTTCTATATTTTCGGAAGTTTTTGCGATTACTAAATCGCCAGTGTTAACCTTTTTAAGATTATCTGCATTTTGCTTAGTTACTCTAACGATTGGCTGTTTTACAAATAAGTTGTATTTCGTGTAAATGTGACCGTAATGTATTGCTCCAACATTTCCGTTTTCATTGAATAAGCTCTTAGGCATTCCTGTTCCATTTTCAAACACTCCTATGTTTCCCAATGTCCTCCATTCAACTTCAAACAGTTTAACTCCAACAATATCCGCAGCTTCTTTTAATAAAGTTAAATACCTCTTAGAGATGTAACCCCTCTCTCTCTACCATATTTTCGTCAAATGTCAAGAGTTTTTCGCGATAATATTCATATTGTTTTTGTCTTTGTTCAATTTCTTGAGGCAATAATCCCTTTGTGTCAGAAAGCAAAGATTGAAACTTATCTAAAATTTCAACCACTTTATTTTGAACTGGAATAGGTGGCAAAGCTATTTTTATTTTATTTAAAATTGATTGTGTAAGGCTTGGTCTTGTAAAATCTGTGCTCAACTTGGCAATATCGAAATTTTCGATAAAATAATAAAAGTACTTAGGGATTATTTTTTTATCATCTATCTCTGTATAGAAAATAGTATCTACATTCCAAAACGGTTCGTCTAAATAAAAAACATTTTTTATTGAACCTTTCCTAGGTATTAAAACGGTAGGTTTATTATATGAATATTTATTTACATAGATATTCATTTTGCCGCCACTACCATATACGGGAATATCACCTTGTCCCAAAGATTTCCAATCTTTTCCATTCCTTATTTTTGCAATTTCTTCTATAGTAACATTTTTCAATTCATATTTGTTTTCAAAAAATATTTTTTCTGAAATCTTATTCAAATAATCTTCACTTAAAAGTATATCTCTGTAATACTCATAACCTTTAGTTCTAAATTGTAATTCAGATTGTAATTCAGACTGTAATTCAGTAACATAATTTGTGAATTTATCAAGTATTTTTACTATTTTTTCTTGAGTTTCTATGGATGGGATTGGGATTTCAATTTTTAATATTTTTTCTTTAGAGATACTATATGGCACTGCCGATTTGTTAGATATTGAATATAAATACTCTTGCTTCTCCAATAAAAAATGATACAAATATTTTTTTAATACTTTTTCATCAGGGTATACAGAAAAACAAACATCATTTGCCCAAAATTTCTCTTTCTGCCAACTCACATATCCAGCCGTCCCATACTGTGCAATTGTTATAGTATTTTCATCTCTATTTTGTTTATCGATATAGCCCATATATCCTATTCCACCAGATACAACTGGATATTTTCCGTTTTCTACAAGATCTTTTTTTGTTACTCTAATTCCTCGTACAATTTCGCAAACTTCTCCTAGTTTCTTCCACTCCACCTTTTCATTTTTTAGTAGTTCATCTATCTTACTCATCTTCCAGCTCCTTTACAATTTCATTTATAGAAGCTCTAAGCTCATCTATTTTCTTGACAGTTTCTTCAATTTCCCTATTTAAAACTTTTATATCAATCTTTTCTCTTGTATCTTCCTTTTCTACATAAGTTGAAACTGAAAGATTATAATCATTTTCTTCAATTTCCGCCTTATCTACATATCTTGAAAAGTATTCTACTTCTTTTCTATTTCTAAACTCATCAAGAATTTTTTCAATATTTTTTTCTTCTAAAATATTATTATTTGTTTCTTTCTTAAATTCTTTGCTGGAATCAATAAACAGTACCTTATTTTCTGTCTTGTTTTTTGCCATGACTAAAACACAAGTGGCTATTGAAGTTCCAAAGAATAGATTTTCCGGAAGCTGAATAATACAGTCAATAAAATTATTATCTACAAGATATTTTCTAATTGTTTTTTCAGCGCCTTTTCTGTAAAAAATTCCCGGAAAACATACGATGGCTGCTCTGCCCTTGCTTGAAAGATAGAATAATGAGTGCATAATAAAGGCATAATCGGCATAAGACTTTGGTGCCAATTTGCCCGCCGGTGCAAATCTTTCATCATTTATCAGAGTAGGATCAGCATCTCCCAACCACTTTATTGAATAGGGAGGATTTGAAACAATGGCATCAAAGGGCTTTTCATCTTTATGTAAGGGGTTAATTAGAGTGTCTCCCCTTTTAATTGAAAAGTTATTGTAATTCACATTGTGAAGGAACATATTCATACGTGCCAAGTTAAAGTTGGTCATATTTATTTCCTGTCCAAAAAATCCTTCATCAATGATATGTTCATCAAATTGCTTTTTCATCTGCAACAGTAAACTTCCACTTCCACAA
>JALFRW010000025.1 GCA_022778715.1 Ezakiella sp. | reverse complement strand
AGAGGGTTGTAGCAATAACAGGGGGTACAGTAAAAACTCTCCTCATTATGAAATATATGTACTGGTTGGTTATTTTTCTCTTTGCTGTTTTTGGTTTCCTGTATCCCCTGTTATGGTTATAACCAACTAAAAGAAAGGAGTTTTGCTAAATGTTAACAAAAAAGGAAATCAAGCGTTTTAAAGCATTATTACAGAAAAACGAGGATGATTTAACAGAAGAAGAACTCGAAGAACTGGACGAACTTGAGGAAAAAATGAATTCTGACAGTTCTTCTAAATCTAGTGCAAAAAGTAAAAATAATACAGAAAGTGAGGAGATGCCAGAATGGGCGAAAAAATTAATGGAGAAATTCACGAAAACAGAACCAGAACCGGAGAACAAACCAATCAGAGTACCAGTTCCACCGAAACCAGAACCGGAAGAACCAGAACCACCAGAACCGGAAGAACCAGAAGAACAGAAGCCGAAAAAGAAAGGCTTCTTCGCATGGCTAATCTGAATGAAGAGAAATTAGATAAACAGCAGGAAAAATATAATAAGGAAATGGCAGAAAGAAAAGAAGCAGGTATCACACAAAAAGAACCCGTCAAGCTATCTGTATCTAGTGACGGTGCTATCGAAGAAGCTAAACCGAAGCGCACCCGAAAACGTAGAACAAAAAAACAGTCTATTGACACAGAACCAATTGAAAAATTGTTAATAACAACAACTGGTATTATCGCAACACGTCCTGATATGGGAATGTGGAAAATGACAAAACAAGAAGCGCACGCAATTGCAGAACCGCTGGGACAGGTTTTAGAAAAGTATGATTTAGCAAAACCTATCGCAGACAATGCACCAGAATTATCACTGTTGGTTGCAGTTTTAGGTTTCACCGTACCTCGTGCCGTTATGACAATATCTGTTAGAAAGGAGAAAAATAAAGATGGATTTAAAGGAAAAGCTGTCGATACTGGTAGCGCAGGAAAAACCCTCGACGAAAATCGAAAAAGTAAAAACCTTGTGGAACAAAATGACCGAAAACGTGCCACCATTTCTAGCTCCAGTTCTGTATTCGGTAATCCCCTTTGATATAGAGGATTTAACCGAAGAAAAGTTAGAAGAAATTCTGACTACGATTAAGGAAGTAGTTGATTGGGTTGAACAAGAATAAATTTTATATTGAATCAGACGCGCACGTTTTGGTAGCAGGTGCGACAGGTACGGGCAAGTCATATCTAGCAGAAGAATATCTAAGAGGTTATAAAAACGTAGTAAAATTAGATACAAAATTAGAAGTTGACGAGCGCAGAAAAAACGATTTAAGCCCGTGGAGAGGATTAAAAGAGGGAAAAGATTTTGAAGTTTGTCGCACGTTTGAAGAAGTTACACAAAGTAATTATAACAAGATAATCTATGCACCTGTTTTTGAAGAACACACAGAAGAAAGTTTTGACGATTTTTTTAACTGGATTTATGCAAGGCAAAATACTATTTTATGGATTGATGAGTTGATGAGTATAGGAACAGTACACAAGTACCCACGCGGTTTGCACCGATTGATGATAATGGGAAGAAGTAAAGGAATAGGGGTCTGGAGTTGTACGCAAAGACCTAGTGGAATACCATCGATAGTTCCAGCGAATAGTAAATATTTTTTTATATTTAACTTGTACTTACCTCAGGACAGAAAAAAGATGGTTGAAACAACTGGTTTTGACGAATTAAATCAAATACCAGAAGGACATAATTTTTGGTTTTGCAAAATGGGTGCAGAAAAACCAGTATTAGCCGTGCTGGGATAGATTAAATTTTTAGAAAAGGAGAATGTGAATGTATGATGTTTTAAAAATCACGTTTAATAATGGCAATTCCGTTTGTTATGAATGTAATGAATGGGCAGACTGGGCGTTGAATGATGGGTTTGTTGTCGTTAAAGATGAAAAAGCGTCATGGATAGCAATTTATAACGCTCGTAACGTTTTTGCTGTTGAATTATTGGAAAAGGGGGAATAATATTTTGGATGGTAAATTTTTAGGATTAGGTCTAAAAAATATCATAGGTCTGTATTTTATTCTTATGTTAATATCTCTCTTGCTGAAAACAATTTTTACAAAATATGAAGTAGAGGGATTGAGTGAAATTGTCCGTACAGCTGGATAATGAAAAGAAAGGAGTTTTATTATGAGTAGATTATTTAGTGTTAACTGGTGGTTAAGTCAGTTCATTAGTGTTTTCATGACGATGGTATTTATCTATCTTATTAAATTAATGTTAGGTAAAGTAAACATTCCAATCGCGTCAGATATTGCAGATGCAGTCTAAAAGAAAGGTGGTTATTAAATTATGGCACAGACACTTACAGTTCAGCAGAGAAACGCACTATTTGCACAGGCAACAAGGCAGAATATACAGGGATTAACACGTAAATCAGTAAAACAGGGTGGAAGTACATTAACTTTCGAAATTCCGAAGGCACGCCTTTTATCGAAAGTTTGGCTTGAGATTGACGCAAAACTGAAAGTCAAAAAGGGTACATCAGAGACAACAGAAATTGCCACAGATAAGCTTACACCATACCAGATGATTAGACGTTTATCTATCGATTTAAATAACGGCTGGTCACCGTATGTTATCGACGGTAAATCTTTCGCTATTTTATCATCAATCAGACAGGATTGCCACACTGTTTTTCCACAGGCAGAGGACGAGACAGGATATTGCTATTGTCCTAAAAAAATTACAGCAAGTGCAGAAGGAACAAGCCTGCATATGCACACCGTTTTTGAGTTACCTGTTACATTAAATGACCGTGACCCAATCGGTATTATTTTAGCGCAGTCACCAGAGACTCTCATCGAAGTGAAGGTTGATTTTGAAACGGAAAATAATATGATTACAATGCCGGACGGTTGGAGTGTAGAGGTAGAAGCTATTACAGTACAGCCAACTACAGAAACATTTTCCATTCCAGCGGTTACCGAAGCAATGCCAGATATTTCTGTTATTAAGCTGGTAACTTCTCGTACTGAAGCGTTTACAGGAAATGGTCAGAATGTTATCGACCTTGTCACAGGAACTATCTATAGAAAATTAGCATTCCTTATCGAGGATATGGACGGGAATCCATTCTCCGATGAGGATATTACATCCAATATTGACATCATTTTCAATACAGCAGATGTTAACTATTCTGTACCAGCTAACCTGTTAAGACACAAGAACGAACTGGCATTCGGTAACAGACTTCCGAAGGGCGTCTATGTGTTCGATTTTTCTGACAATGGAGTTCCGAACTATGGCGGTACTCGAGATTACATCGATACAACAAAATTAACAATGTTCCAGTTACGTTTCAACAGCAACAAGGCAGGTAGAATCAGAACTATTTCAGAGACATTAGCTCGATTAGTTTAATCAAAATATGGGGGGATTATCCCCCCTGTAAGGGGGTAAAATTTATGGCAGTTAATTCAATGGATTTTGCATTCGGTGACGCGTATCCGAATTATTTACAGGCAACGACAGAAACGGGACTTCTTACCAATCCAGAGAAAGATGACCAAGAAGCATTACAGGAATCCGAATCCGTTTCTGAAAAAGCAGACATTACCGCACCACAGAAGAACCGTGTTTTCCTTTCAATTTTAATGATTTTTATTCTGGTTATTATCTTCGGAGCAGTTATTAAATAGAGGGGGTTGTTAGTATGAAAACACTCGTTCATCTTAAAATATTTATTGGAATTTTCGGCGGTGCAATCGCTTATTTGTTAGGCGGTTGGGATGTATTATTACAAACGTTTTGTGTTTTAGTTGTTTGTGATTTTGTCAGCGGTATCTTCAAGGCAATTCATCAGAAATGTTTATCTGCTAAAATATGTGCAGATGGAATCATGAAAAAGGTCGTGTATTTTATCGTTATCACAGTTGCGGTTGCATGTAATAGACTAATACCTGATGTAGGATTGCGTGAAATGATTATAACATTTTTCATTGCGAATGAGGGTATTTCTATAGTTGAAAATACATCCGTTTTTATTAATCTTCCAAAAAAATTCACACAATTTTTTCATGAATTAGGCGGTGGTGACGATGAAAAATAAAAACATGATTATATTAATTGGTTTGCTGTTATTATGGATTATGATAGTACGACTTAGAACATCATTTTCTAGTTCGAATACCGTTAAAAATTCTACAGCAGATACGCAATCAAACGGTACTAATGAATCAACAGCAAACGACACGGCAACTAATGTAGAAAAACCGACTACGAAACGAGTAGAGGTTTCTAAATCTTTAGCAAAAAATACCAAGACATTATACGATAATATTGACCTCTCACCGTACGGTAGGTCATACACTTCTTAGGGGGTGACAATATGGCAGGGAAAAAGAGGGAAATTGCAAAAAAAGTTGTTGAAAAAACAGGAAAAGCAACGTCAAAAACCGTGGAAACTGTCACAGGTTCAGACGATGGAAAAAGTTTATTTTTTCTAATTTTATCATTGTCTTGTTTTTATCTGATTCTCGATGTTTTTTATGGAGATAATAAATTGCTAAAGATGGCGCAGAGCATTTTCGGAGTTTCCAGCGTAGCGAATCCAGAGGAGCGAAATTCTATTTGGAATACGAAAGATTTTGGAAAATATCCTAGCGGTCATGGTTACGGTGGTGCAGGTGATGGCGGTCGAAAAGCAATCGATAAATTTTGGGAAAAATGGTACAAAGAAAATAAAGATAACTGGGACGATGTCCCCGATTCAATCAAAAAAGAATATGAGGACTGGAAAAAGGATAAAAAGTCCAATCCGTATGACGCAGAAGGAACAGACGGTTTCGGGGGGAGTGGTGGAACACATTGATGCAGGAATTATATAACGATATGACGTTTATTATCGGATTTATGGTTTTGTGTTTAATTGTTTCTATGTCAGCTGGAAACAAAGCACTAAAATATTTTTTATTGGCAACTATGTTTAGTGTAATTATTTTTAACTCGGATGCATTTATAACATTCATTCAAGGTACACTTACACTAAACAATGACACGAAGTAAAAGGGGGTAAAAATATGGGCGGTAAAATTGGAATGTTACTTACTGGTACATTTACCTTAATCGCAATTTATTTATTTTTAAATCATTCGGGTAGTACAGTGAAAATTATTGGTCAGTTAGGCAGTACTTACACTTCTGGAGTAAAAACCTTACAGGGCAGATAAGGGGGGTGAAGAAATGTTTGATATTAAAAGAAATTATCAACAGTTTCTAAATTTTATGGGGTTAAAAGCAAAAACAAAAACCGCCGTAATCCCCGACCCACGGCTAATGGTAGGTTCTGCTGAATCGTTAGCACCACAGTCAGTTCTAATCTATAAAAATATGACGAATGCGTCATACAATATTTTGACAAAACAGCTAAACCAGATTGACGAAACAAAAGCGCAATATGGTATTAGTGACGGTGAATTTTCACCAGATGATTTTGTGCAGAATACATTTTACTTAGGTGAACCAACTAGCGCAAGTGGTTGTTATTAAAAAGGGGGTGGCAACAGCATGAATATTAAAGAAATACCCGAAAAAATCAACGAGAGTTTCGGTGGCTATGGTGGTATCATTCTATTAGGTGCTGTTGCCCTAATTTTTATCTCGAATCTAGGGAATGATTCAGACGAAGAAACAATGGTCGCACCGTCTGGATATAGTGCCTATCCCGACGCTGTGACGAATGCTAACGTCATTATTGGTCAGGTGAATGACCACACCACAGCAGAGATTAAAAATTTGGGCAATGAATTAAATGATAACATTAACAATTCAACGGAAAGTGTTTTAGAAAAAATTGACACTTCAACAGATTCCATCACGAATAAAATTGGAACAGCTACGGACGATATTAAAAAATCACAGACAGACAGCACAAAAACTCTAACGGATGTAATCAACGCTAATCAACAAGCATATAATAAAGTTTCGAATGAAAACGTAGTATTGAAACAGCAGTTAGCAAGAGAGAAAACTATCAATAGAGAAATAAACACAAAAGCAAGTCAAGATTTGAAGTCAAAAAATAGTGTGATTAAAGGACTGAAAAAACAGGTCAAAAGTTTGCGTAAATCTTTAAAAAATTCAGAAAAAGGTAAAGGCAAAACGAAATCAAGAGCTAAATTAGTTAATAACGTAACTAGTTCTAGTTTTGGTGGCGGGAAAGTGACGGCAAGAATAGGTAGGTGATGTTATGTCTTTTACTATCACACCCGAACTGGAAAATTATGCGCATGGAGTTAAAGAGAAATACGGTGTCCCCGAATCAGTTACGTTAGGGCAAGCAATTTACGAAAGTTCATTGGGACAAAGTAATATAGCGAAACAAGCGAACAATTGGTTCGGTATGAAAGGAACAGGAACAGCAGGTTCTTACAATGGTTGGCAGAAGTTCAATAATGTATCGGAAAGTTTTGATGCATACGGAAAACTTTTAAGCAAAGACAGATACACGTCACACACCAAAAACGCAACAACAACAGCAGAATATCTACAGGGAATAGTGAATGGGGGTTACTGTTCCGATGCCGGTTACGTTAGTAATGTTTTAAAAATTATCAATGATAATAATTTAGAACAATATAACACATCGCAATACAAAGGAAGCTCTTCATTGTTAGACAGTGCAGGCTCTATCGTGGGTGGAATAGGTAGTGCTGTTACCGATACAGCTAAAAATGTAGGAGCAAAAATTTTGACGGCTGGTTTTATAATTTTAGCAGTAATTCTTGGAATTTTGTGTATCGCAAAAGCATTCGAGGGGGTGGACTAAAATGAGTGTTTTGCAGACGGCAAGTTCATTAATCGGAAAAGTAAAATATTCGTTCGGTTCATCCTCAATAACTAGCGCAGGTGGAACGGGTGACTGTTCATCATTTACGCAATATGTTTTTAAACAAAATGGAGTATCACTACCCCGAACGGCTGAGGGTCAATATAAATCTGCAAAAGGGATATTAGTTGACAGGTCAAAATTGCAGGCTGGCGATTTAGTTTTCTTCAAAGGAACATATAAATCCGGTATTAGTCATGTTGGAATTTATGCAGGAAATGGAAAATTCATCCACAACAGTTCTTCAGGGGGGACAAAAGTATCCGATTTAAACAGTAATTATTACAAACAGCACTGGGCTGGTGCAAAACGAATCATAGGCGCAAACGCAGGTTCATTGACAGCCAATCTTGATGGCGTAGTTAAAGGGTTGAAAGGTCATGTAAAATATGATTATTCTCACAAAAATTCATTCAAAACAACTGATACAGATATAACAGTCGATTGCGGTGGTTTTGTTTCCTATATTTTGCAAAAACTGGGGGTAAAAATCACAACAACTTCTCTCACTGGTTTATTAAATTCTAGTGAGGGTGTGGAAGTTAAAAATAAAAACGATTTACAAGCAGGAGACGTTATATTTTATAACGATGTCGGGAGAAAAGGTCTGTCTCATGTAAACATTTATCTTGGTAATGGAAAAGTTGCAGAAAGTACGCGAAGCGCAAACGGTTTTAAGATAACGAATTTAAAAGGCTATTATGATAAACATATCTATAAAATTAAACGATTCAATATTAACACGGATTCATTAACCGATATTACGGATAATATCAGTGATGGAATAAGCAATGCAGGAAGTGGATTTTTAAACATTTTTAAAGAAATCGGAGCTAACATTTTAGTAGGTGTTTTGATAATTGTTTTGATATGTTTAGCATTTTATTTATTATTTAAATCTTTCGATTAAGGAGTGAAAACATGGGTGTTTTATCAAACGAGTTAAGTTCTTGGCGTAAACACTTGGTCGAGTGCAAAGCAGGAATTGTTAACACATTAAACTTTAGGGACACGCGTCCGAACGTTATGTTGGTTATGAATCCAAGCAATGCAAAAATTATGTGTTGTTTAGACAGTATACCGACTGAAAAAAATTATGATTTTATGATAAAAAATCACTATGCAAGACTGGTAGGCAGACCAACGCCAACTTCACAAGTTTATTTTTTATCTGACTATGACGTGACTTTGCAGGTATACAGTATTTATGACAAAAATTTCGACCCGTCATGGTTGTCAGATTTTAGTATTGATAATGTAAATCTGGAAAGCGAAAGCTTACAACCGATTCTGGACGCATTAAAAGCGCAGTCTAGCACCAAAATTGCAGGCGTGGAACGAGGGGTAAATTTACCAGTCACGGACGCAACGGCGATTAACAAAATTGAGACAATTTATCAAGCTATAATGAATTCGACTGGTGGGGGACAGTTAGGTACTAGTGCAATTTGGAATTATATGCATGATATGGCAGGTGTCGATGATAATGGAACTTATTATTCTTTGAAGCGTTTGTACCAGCAGATTGATAATCTTAAAGCTGGTTTTAGTTTCGCAACTTTTTATCAACTATTAATGACATTAACTAGTGGTGGGAATAAAGGTATTGCAGATATTACAGGTTCAGATGGAACTTCTTTAAAAAATCTGAAAGATAGTATTCAATCTTTAAATACTATTTTACAGGACTGTAAATCATTATTAATTGATATTAGAACAAATACCACACCAACAACACCATAAAAGGGGGGTAATTTATGAGTAAATTATATCTCGACATTAGCCATCACCACCGAGTAAAAAATTGGGCAGAACTGGAAAAAAATTGTCCGTTTTTAATCACAAAAGCAACTGAGGGGCAAACATTCGTAGACAACTATTTTCCTGTAGTTGTCCACGAATGTGAAAAAAGAAAAATTCCTTATTTTTTGTACACATTTTTACGTAGGGGAAATGTTAAAAAACAGATTAATTATTTGGTTGATAAGGTAAATAAAGTAAAAGGTAGCAATTTTATCGGATATTGTTTAGATATTGAATGTGGAAACAGTGCAGAAGAAGTACAAGAAGCAGTTAATTATCTAGACGAAATCTGGACAGGAAAAAAGCTGTTTTACTATATGTATTCCGATTATGGTAAATATAAGAATACAATCAAAAATCTGGATAAAAGAAGTTGGTGTGTATGGGAAGCACGATATGGAAGAAATACGGCTAAATACAATAAGGCATATCCACCTCATGAAATTGTAGATTTACATCAGTACGCAAGTGGGGTCAGAATTCCGTTCATGACGGGTGGCATTGACGTGAATAGACTGACCGGAAGTAAAACTGAACGTTGGTTCTGTACAAAAAATAAAGTCAAGGCTGGTTATTTCAAGAAGTGTTCAAAAGAACAGACAAGTATTATAGCAGGTTTAAAAGAGAATGGTTATAAATCTAATTATAACTATCGTTCACTCATTGCACAGGTAAACAATATTAGAAACTATGCAGGAACAGCGAAACAAAATATCAAAATGCTGGATATGTTAAAAGCTGGAAAACTTGCAAAACCATTGTAAAAGAGGTGTTATAATGTATAATATAATTCATTTATTAAAATGTAGTTCTCCTGCATTGGCACAACATTTTGAAGAATCAGAGAATTCTCTCAAAAAATTAAATGAAATTAGTGTTGATTTTGAAAAACGTTTACACAATTTAGAGGGTGAAATAGGACAGCGTTCTCTTTCCAGAGTCGGTACACTCAATGCACAGTCAGAGGATAATGTTTATACGGGAGAAAATTATCCTTTTCTTGACGATGAATCGTCAAAATATGCATTAATTATTGTGGATGGAAAAGGTGCAAAATTTATTAGATTCATTACGGGAACTCACACTTTTTTAAATGTGAAAATTGTGTGGTCAAACAATACACTCACCATTGGTGATAATCCAGATACAAGTTTAAACAATTATGCGGTTGTCATTGTAGGAGACTGGATAGACGAAGGGTTAGGTAGATTCTATGAAGAATACTGTAAATTGTACAATAAACTTTATGCTACAATTGATACAAACAATTTAATCATGAGATATATTGGCACAGGGACAACAGGTTATGAGGGAACTGTTGATATTTCTAAAATTCCGAATTTTGTCGACGCATTGACAAGTGGAGAATTAACATTAACACTAGTCAAAGATAATCATTACATTAGAGATTCATTAATCAATTCTTCAACATTCGTGAAAACGGGGGATGAGAATGCCGGTAGTTTTTATAAAAGAGTGCAGGTTGATGATAACATGCAGGTTATCATTTCATGTGATAATGTCTATGCGGACAACGCAAAATTATCGCTGAAATGGCATACTATAGTATAAATATGTGAAACAGTAAAGGGGGTTTATATTATGATAAATTTCAAACAGCATATGGAGAACATTCATCCATGTTTATTAGAATATTTTGAATATTTAGAGGGTAAAATTGATAATGCATTATCTAGTGTAAGTAAAACAACTGTTGTTTTGTCATATGACAAATTTTTACCCCAAGAATATGACATACTTATTCCAGGACTTGTTGGACAAATTGCAACAGGAGAAGCCCACAGTAATGATGATAGAGAAACCACTTTGACAAATGGTGAACTTAATATTATCAAAAATGCTTATTTTTTAGTATTTCGTTCTAGTGGTAGGGCTGTTATTTATTACAATAATAATAAAATGTGGAGAGATACAACACAAATGGAATATTATTGTATGGATAATGAAATAGGTAGAAAAGTTTTAATTAATCCAACTACCAGAGTAATGAAATTAGTTAGAACGAACGTATAATAAAATAGGGTAGGAAGTAATTTTCCTACCCTCTTATTTTGCATGATTTTTAAATTGATTAATGATTAACAGTTATGTAATTAGATAAGACCACAGGTCACGAAGTCACGACCTGCTTTAGTTTTTCCACCAAGCTTCTCAATAGTGAATTTTTCACCGTCCATGATATCGACTATATCGAAGAACATTTCCTTGAAAGAGTTACTATTAGTGGCAAAGCACTCTCCCGATGCATCCATCATGGAGAGAATTTCCACTTTCTCTCCTGTACCGCCGTTCACGTCGGAAAATTCAATCCAGTGAACAACAGAAATCTTTGCTCCGTTTTCCAGACTTTTTACTGTTCTAATTTTTTGATTTTTTGTCATCATAAAGATGTCTTTCTTTGTCATTTCTTCATCGCTTTTTCTAATAATTTCCATCATAGTTTTTATTCCCTTTCTTTAAAAATTAATTTTCTGTTTCTGCCGGTGCTTCCGTTGGTTCGGTTTCTTCAAACGGCTGTTTGATGAATGCTATCACTTCTTCAACTGTAAGATAGTTTTCGTAGCTGTCAAAGAAAAATTCTTTGAAGCTTTTTTCCATAGGGTCAATTTCTTTTTTCTTGACTAGTGCATTGTACTCTTTCAATGCAACTTTCTGTAATTTTTCAGCACCGAAAACTTCTCCATTTTCAGCTACTAAATTTTTACCCTCTTCTAACTGTTTTTCCAGTGACTTAATTAGATTCATTGTGCTACCTCTCTTTCTTCAATTGCTTGTCTATTTTGTTTACAATTATATTATATCACACTTGACTAAAAAGTCAAGCATAAAATACAAAATTTATAAAGTTTTTCTTGTCGATTAATACCGTATTATATCGGTTTAAAGTTACCATAATACAGCTACCAATATCTTCTATTTTTGTGAATGATTGTTTGTCTATTTTTTTATACATTTTTCCGTTAGAATCATAGCAATATGCTGTTAGTTTCATTCGTCAATCACGACCTTTATCGGATTATTTGTTATCATAATCGAATAATATAAATTTGACAGTAATTGCCATTCACCCGATAACATTTCACAGTCAATGCAATATTCACTGACATTGACGTTTTTAATCGGCGCATTAATATCCAACCATTCATTAGTTATCTTACTCTTAGCTGTTAAATATAACATATTAATACCCCCATTTCTCTTCATAACAAGTTTCTTCTTCACTTGTGTATGGTTTAATCAAATTTTCAATATAATCAAAAGGTTCAATATAAGCGAATATTTTTGCTATTAACTTGCTTATAAGATTGTGTTCGTTGTATGCCTGCATCCAAATATCATAATTAACACTTGCGTGCATTATAATCCACCTATTTTCCCTATCAAAATTAAATAAATCTTGATATAAAGTTTTCAGATATTTCTCGTCATATGGTGTAAATGGAGTATGGTTATAAAGCTTGTCCCACATTTCGGATATCATATATTCTAATTCCTGCTCGTGAATATATAAATTCTGTTTTTCTGGATTAATATAATTTACGAAATATGTCATTGTTTTTCTCCCCTTTTCTTTTAAATTGCTTGTATCTTTTAACTGTCTTTATTATAGCATTTTTCTTTGAAAAAATCAATACTTTTTTCAAATTTTTTTAAAAATTTTAGTCCATGTCTAGTTCTGGAAATTTACAAATTTTGATAATATTTGTTGAACGTGGACGATGTTTGATTTTTATGTAATTTTTATCCTCTAAATCATCCAACATTTGATTAATATGTGACCGTGATTTTGTATTAATTCCTTGTCTCATTTCCTTGTTGGTTGGGCTGTAGCCGTTCGTCTGTTTAAATTGAATGATAAAATTTAGTAAATCTTGTGTCCGTGGTGTCAAATCTTCTTTCATTTTTATATCCCTTTCTCACCATAATTCGTCATTTTCTATAATATCCTCATCAATATCAAATCTAGCTGTTTGGTCTAGTAAATAATCGCATGGTATTAATTCTATAAAAGAACCGACTTGTACCATTTCACCTAATACTTTAATTTGTTTTATTTCACTATTTATGAAATATTTTGGAGATAATTTATTACTCCCTTTATAATTATCAATTTCAAAATATTTACTATAAAAAATCATCCCTTTCTGAAAATTAGTTATATCATCTTTTAATTGCTTGACGGCTATTTTAGGAACACCTGCTAATGTCATATGTAAAACATCATAATTTATTGTACCGTCTTTATTATATTCAGATTGTCTATAACAATATTTTTTCGCACCTAATGTTACAAACTCCGATATAATAAAATCTTCTGTTTCATCTTCTGCTAGTCCAATTGTAAATGTCTTTTTATCTGTCTTTACTGTTCCATATCCTGTTAATTCTGACTTTCTTCTTATTTCGTTATTATATGATTCAATTTTTCTTTTGTCTGGGTTTTTTCCTTTTACTGAATCGGTATCAGAATATACCCATAATTCAAAACAACTACCCAATTTAAAAAGATTGCGCTGTGCATATGCGGTTATCCACAATGCCCATTGATATGGTAAAAATTTCGTTGACGAATTAAAATATTTTTCATAGTCCTCTTGTGTTTGTAACTCATGCTCCCATTCACCTGTAGCAAAATTTTCTTTATAAATTTCTCTTAGTACCATCATTGCACACATTCCAAACATAGAATTTATATGTGTTTTAGATATAGCATAATTGACAGAATCAACACCTTTTAATGTGCATTTATTAAAATATAGTTCTTGTAAATAATCTCTAAAGCTATTAGGTAGATATTCTTTTTCTGCTATCTGTAAATGACAAATGCGACACGATTTAAAATTATAATTTTCCAACCATAATAATAAATCCTGTTCTGTGAATGCGATTCTTAATTTTTTCGCTTTCATAACACGTCCGTTATCATAATCTTCTGAATGTATATTACAACCGATAACTTTAAATGCTTTGCTATATGAAATAGGAGCCATTACTTTAGACTTTTTTAACTTCAAATTGGTAAATTCCACTACACCTAAAAATGCATATTTATCTTGATATTTCTTTATATCTTCTATTGTATATTCAGTGCATGAAACTTTTCTAAATTTTGTCATAGGAAATTTTTCATAAAACATAACGCTAGGATACGATGAACCGAAATCATAAGAACGTAAACCTTCTAATATTTCACCTATGATATATGGGTTGGCGTGGGTGTAACCACCGTGAAAGGCTAATACCGCTAGTGCATTTTGTGAATATGATAATTTCATATTTAAAAACCCATCATTTCTCCAGTTTGCCAATGTCCATTTATCTTTTTTACCAGTGTACGTTTTTATATCTTTTTTCCTGCACATTCTTTTTCTAACTTCTGTTCTGATAATGCCTGTACTTGTTAACTCAATACTTGCTAGTGTTCTATTATGTTTTGTAATAAAACTTCTTAATGCTTCACATAAAAAAATTGTATCTGCATTGGCATATATCTTTTCATTATAGGTGCGTTCGCTGTGAGGACTTCTTATCTTATCATAATTCCAGAAGTCTTTCCATCCCCCAGTATCTATTTGTTCGTCATTTACGAATTTATCTAATTTCTTTTGTACTAAAATAACACTGTCTCTAAATTCTATTAACTGATTATTTACATGAATTTTTCTACCGCTTTTCTTTTCATAATGATAGCCGTCAATATCTCCCATTTTTAAATTTACATACCTATGACTTTTCACGGCTAAAGCTTTATTTTTGTCTAGATATTTCACTGTACTATATTGTTCAATATCTAAAATAAAATTTCGTAAAAACACATAATCATATTGAAAATTATGGAAATATATAATAAATTTTAATCTCCATTTTTCGTCGTCGCTATATTCGTTTAATATAGTATGTAAAAAACGATTAATAAAATCAGTAAACTCTTTAGGCGTGTGACAATAATATGTACCAATTTTTTCTATCGTTATAGATATATCTGTTATAAAACCATATTTCTGATTATTCTGTTCTACTATACATGTTTCCGTATCAGCTGTTATTATATGATTATATACAAACCTTGTGTTTTTTGTCAGTGAAATTTTATCCTGTAAATAATCTTTTGCAGATTCTTTCACCCTATCCCACGGGAACAAATCTATATTTTCATATACCCGATAATTAAAACTACCCATATATATTTTTTCTTTATTAACTTGCTTATAATAATCACCACCTATATATGGGTAAGAAAAGTACATATATAACACCTACTTTCTTTTTATTTTAAATTTTGGGGTTTTCCTTTTCTTTGCGTTATCCATTTCGATATAATTTTTATATCCGAATGCTTTCGCTACTTCATCCAAGGTCACATTCCAGCCAGATTTTTTATTAAAATCATTATATATATGTCTAAATTCATCATAACTATAACCCCTAGAAGATAACCGCCCACGCGGCTTGGAATCCATCAACTTTTCAAGGTTTTTATCATCCATAATTTTTTTAAAATCCATGTAATGCTGTTCATCTGCAAAAGTAATATCATAACGCTCTTCTAACGTCTTTTTTTCTTTCATAAATTTAGTTTCAATTCCATTTACGGAAGAGGTTGACATAGATAAAAAATCCCTCATAGCAGAAATTTCGGAATTAACTTTAGAATCCCAACCCCCGGAAGTGCGAAAAGTATGTCTTTTTCGTTTTCCGTAATATCCTTTCCCCCTATAAATCTGACTGATTCTTTTCTTTGCGTAAGCGTTCGCTCCCCACGGCTTACCTTTTAATTGAGATAACGCATATTTTGAATTATCTATTTCTCTCATACGAGAATTAACTATACGGGCTAATTTATTTCGCTCTCTTACTCTTGCTCTTTTTTGTGCGTCTGTTAAGCGTGGCATTAAATCACTCTCCCTTTATAACAATTATACTCATAATATGCCCCTTTCTTTTTCTATGATGGAAATAAATGTTAGATTTTTTCCCTCATATCTCACTACTTTTTTCTTAGCGCCGTCCACACTTTTTGACGCTACTAAATAACTATTTCCAGTATTTGTTATTACTTCAAAAATAACTACGTCTTGTCCTAAAGGAATTTTAATTTTTTTCACTTCATCGTAAGTCATTCTCTTACCCCCTTTCATACTATAAGTATAGCATATTGTCTACCCTTTTGTCAATTACTAATCAAAGTATTTTGATTAATAGAATAAATTTTCAATTTCCAATTTTTTCCATTTACTATAAATTCTCTCATAATGTTTCACATGAAACATTTTAAAAATTCCCAACCGGTTGTTTCACATGAAACATTCCAGAATTTTACAATTTACAATAATCCCCATATCCATACCCTATTTTCCAGTACTTCCATAATTAACAATAATCCCCTAATCCTAGTCCATTTTAACATTTTCTTCCATGAGAGTTTTTATCGACAGCAGAATATGGAAATATTGGAAAAATCTA
>JALFRW010000014.1 GCA_022778715.1 Ezakiella sp. | reverse complement strand
ACGGCTCAAATTATATTGTTTAATTTTCTATATCATTGTGATGTTGTTTATTACTTAATTTCAACACTGCAAATATACATGAAATATATAAGAAAAAGAAATCAATTATAGATTTTAACACTTATTTAACATTTCTCATGATTTTAATTGATTTAATTAACTATTTATATATCTATTCTAACATAGTCATTAACGTCTTGACCTACTTCTCCTGCAAGAACATAGATTTCTTTAAATGCCAATCCACACTTCATCTTTGCTTTAATTGCTTTTTTAATAGCGGCTTGCTTAGTTTTATAGACCATTAATCTTCCACTCCATATGTTCCAATAAAAATTATAACCCTTATGCAAAAAGTGAGGAATGCAACCTGTATCTCTTATGCCTACAATTACGTATCTGTTGCTTTTGTTTTCTTTTGCCATACTCTTAATTGTTATTTGTTTACGTATGCAAAGGTACGAATAATTTTTGAATTGTGCAAACTTTTAGCCAACTTTTTTCAAAAAAAAAAAATTATGGCAACTTCTTTTCTCTTCACTCGTATGAATACATGTCTTCCCACTGCAAAGGTACAACTTTTCTATGATATATGCAAATAAAAAAGGGAGTATTTCTACTCCCTTAATGTTTTTTAGCATTTATAGCATATTATCATGCAAATTCGATAGACAAGTTAATATCGTATTTATCACGCATCAATGCTTCAATTTCTTCTTTGATGGTATCTTTAAGAGTGTTTTCTATAGGCTTATCAGGACGCTTTATTGTGCATTCATACGTTTTCCAATATGGTACATGTCCTTCAAGATAATCTCTTATTTGTTTTTCATCGCCTGTCATAAGTACATCACAGAATGAATGAAAGTTCGCATCCGTCATTTGTTCTTCATATCCAAAACGTCTGATAGGGTCGGCTTTAAGATATTTTTTTGTTATCTCTTCAAGGTCATTTCTACTATATGCCCATTGATTTTTTCTGTTAGGTGTTGAAACCCAATCTTTATATTGCTTGTTAGTAAGCAACATAAGAGTATTTGTAGCATATTCGTTTACTGCCTGTTTGCACATTTCAAGGTCAGACCATAAATCGTGCATATGGGTGGTTGTTTTCTTTATACAACCGGTTGGGCAGAACGTATAATATATATATTTATCAGTATAGTGGCCATATCTGCTGTGATACCCAGATACGATTAAAATATCGTAACCAAGACTATTGTAGTTCTCGATAAATAATCTAATAGATGTTTTTTCTTTCATAATGTTAATTGTTTTAATTGTTATTTGTTTACGTGTGCAAAGGTACGAAGAAATTTTGATAAAACCAAATTCTTTAATACCTTTTAACAATTTATTTCCGTCATTTCTACAAGACTTCTCTCTTGTCTATGTAAATGCAAGAATGGTAATCTGAATACTCATAGTCTTTGTAGTATTCCCAACTGGCATTTCCATTCTCTTTACTTTCCCAATTATCATCACTCTCTACCCAATCGTCACCAACACCTTTCTTCTTGATTGATTCCATTTCGTCTTTCTTGAAATCTTCGTAGAACTTGAATGCGTCTTCTTTTGACGCAAACACTTTGTTTGAGTTGGAAATCTCATTGCTATCCCATACTTGATTCCATGACACAACGTAAACGTAACTTTTGATGTCATTGTCGTTAATGGTTAATGATATACCAACGGATTTCATTCTTTCCTTGAAGTATACAACCTTGAACTCATCTTTATTAATCTTTCCATTGTATTCGTGGAAAACGTGAACCAACTCAACTTTATCATCTTCGTCTACCATAGTAACTCTAACCTTAGATATTACAGATGGGTTAGACTTTGCCACTAATATGGCAATCCTAGTTGCTTCGTTAAAGTCTTCTTGTATAGTAGAAGCTGCGAAGTCAATGTCAATATAATTTACAACCATAATCTCAATCTCCTATTTTTTATTGTTTCTTTATTTCTGATGCAAAGGTACTAAATTTCCTGGAATTAGCCAAATTCCTTAACCTTTATTAACAGGATTTCTTCATAAGAAAAAAAAAATAGGGAAACCCTAGATAGTAACCCAAGATTTCCCTTAAACAAACAATATCACAAAAAGAAAGCCAAACAACTTATTCGGTTCTCAATATACGTGATTCCCTTTCGCCTCCTATGGTGAACTGCCTAATATCAGCGTCCTCTGCATAGTCTCTAGCCTTATCAAGAGCCTCACCCTCATCGTTAGCCTCAACGTTTGCGATAATTGAGGCATTGTAGTTACATTCTACCTTATAACGTGCCATAAAAAA
>JALFRW010000020.1 GCA_022778715.1 Ezakiella sp. | reverse complement strand
AAAAGGATGAAGCTTTAATTAATTAAATTCATTGACAATATGGATTAAATGTGTTAAAATATACTCATGGAGG
The DNA here is from genome assembly GCA_022778715.1 of Ezakiella sp. Taxonomy (GTDB): domain Bacteria; phylum Bacillota; class Clostridia; order Tissierellales; family Peptoniphilaceae; genus Ezakiella. Next base: position 2,677 of record JALFRW010000020.1, on the reverse strand, counting down.
GCATTATTATGAACACATCTAATATCACTAATTAAAAACAAAAAGATTTTGCTGAATTATTGGGTGTCTCAGTCAAAACATTACAACGTTGGGATAGAAAGGGATGAGGAAATTATTAAAAAGCTTCAAAACGGAAATAAATCCGACAGTCGATCAAAAAATCAAGATTAACAAGACTATTGGTACTTGTAGGTACGTCTATAACTTCTATCTCAGTCACAACAAAGCTTTATACGATAACGGTGAAAAGTTTATGACTGGCAAGAGTTTTAGCGTATGGCTCAATAATGAGTACATTCCTAATAATCCTGATAAAGCATGGATTAAAGAAGTATCTTCAAAAGCCATAAAAAAGTCTATTGAAAATGGATATACTGCCTTTACAAGATTTTTTAAACATCAATGCGCTTTTCCTAGATTTAAAAAGAAAGGCAAGTCTGATGTCAAAATGTATTTTATAAAGAATAATCCAAAAGATTGTATATGTGAACGACATAGGTTAAAAATCCCAACTTTAGGTTGGGTCCGCATCAAAGAAAAAGGCTATATTCCAACCAGTAAAGATAGATACGTAGTCAGAAGCGGCACAATATCCATAAAAGCAGGTAGGTATTATGTGTCAGCTCTTGTTGAACTTCCCGATATGAAGGTTGCTAATAATAATAATAACGAAGGTATAGGAATTGATTTAGGCATTAAAGACTTCGCGATTATTTCTAATGGCAAAACTTATAAAAATATCAACAAGTCAACAAGACTAAAGAAACTTGAAAAACAATTACGAAGAGAACAAAGATATCTCTCACGAAAATATGAAAATTTAAAGAAGGGAGAGTCCACTCAAAAGAATATACAAAAACAAAAGCTCAAAGTACAAAAACTTTATCATAGGATAAGTAATATCCGTACTGATTATATCAACAAAGTAATAGCAGAGATAGTGAAAACCAAGCCATCTTATATAACTATTGAAGATTTGAATGTATCAGGAATGATGAAGAACAGACATCTATCAAAAGCCGTTGCGTCACAAAAGTTCTATGAATTTAGAACTAAGCTCAAAGCTAAGTGTGATGAAAATGGTATTGAATTAAGAGTCGTAGACAGATGGTATCCGTCGTCCAAACTATGTCATTGCTGTGGTACTATCAAGAAAGATTTGAAGCTTTCGGATAGAATATATCGTTGTGATTGTGGCTATGTTGAGGATAGAGATGTCAATGCGGCACTTAACCTAAAAGATGCTTTAACTTACAAAATTGCACGATGAATGCAAACGTAAGTATGTACTGCGGGCTATCGCAGGAATTTACGACTGTGGAGTGTACAAGAACTTGTGAGTAGCGTATTGCTTGCAATCGCCAAAGCATACACGAAGAAGCAGTAAGAAGTATCCGTAAGGACTTCAATTTCTCGATGTGTTTGAGTATATTTCAACACATTTTGAGTGGCAGCTAATGCAATGGAATATGTAGCAATGAAAAATTGTAGTTATCAAGGAATTAAAGGAAAAGTAAAAGCAAATAAAGGTGACATTTTTGAAGAAAATTTTGATATGATTAGCAAAAATGGAGTTCCTATTTGTACAACCTATTCTCAAAATGGAAGAGATTATTTTTGTAAGAATGATGTTTCGTCTATGTATCAATATGATTTGGCCGAAGAATTAATCAATTACTTAGAAAAGGACAATGATTCTGAATCTGATGCTTGGCAAGCATACAATGAATGTGAAGATAGTCTTATGAAAACTTCTAGTCAACTATTTCCATTTTGGAAAAATCATATTAGAGAACAGCCTATTGGCGTTCTTCAAGAAATGATTGAAAGGGTGATTAAAAATAATGTATAAGATTCTATATAAAGGAGATATTCTTGCATATTGCGAAAAGCCTAATTATGTAAAAATTGCAGATAATGGATGCTATAATAGTTGCTCTCGCGATGAAGCAATTGGTATTGCTGTTCATAGTATTGTTTATCCACTTGACCAAGTTGTTGTTGGCGAAGCGGATATTGGCGTTATGGCAGAAAATTTTACTAAACAAGGTGAAGATTTGCTAGATGTTCAAGAAGTTGTCATCAACCAAGCAGTTGATAGTTCTTTGACTAGCCTTGGCGTGGAAGAGTAAATGCTGAAAGGAGCGTAAACATTCATGTCTATTTATTATAAGATTAGTGTGGCCCTAATCAAGAAGGGTCGAACCGAAGGACTGGAAAAGAAGATTGATATTTTGTGGATGGATGGAAAGCTAAGTGACGATGAGCGTAATAAGCTTATTACTATGTTAAATCCTGATACTAAGGCCGAATAAGAAAATTGCGAGTGCCCCGTCCCAAAAAGGCGGGGCCATTCGTATTTATAAATCTAGCGCCCAGACATTAGTAGTAATTGCAGTTGTATTTTACTTTGATAAATACTATTAATGTTTGGCCACTATATTTTTTATTTTGAAAAAAATATAAAAAGGGGGAAAATTATGAATAAAATTTTATCCTGCGACCAAAGTACAACGTGTAGTGGAATTTCTTGTTTTATAAATGGTCAATACCAATGGACAAAGTTAGTAGATTTAAAAAAAGAAAAAGATTCAGAACTAAGATTAAAACATATGGTAACTAGCATTTACAAAATAATTGAAAAAGAAAAACCTGACGAAATTGTATTTGAGCAAAC
>JALFRW010000010.1 GCA_022778715.1 Ezakiella sp. | reverse complement strand
AAATCTTCAACCTCTAAGCAATATCCTCTTTGTACTCGATGTGGAAAGCCTATCTCAAATACTAATCCATTTAGAGTTAATTTAGCTTATCTTACTTCTGTAGCTTCTTATCATAGAGAAGCTAAAGAGGATGTGCCTATATTATGCAATGACTGTGCTAAAGGTCTAAGTGATGCTGTAGATAAGTATCTGATTAGTGGCGGAGCTAAGAGGAAATTTGAGAGAGATTGAATTTCATTCTGATTGTATCATTCTGTGTGTTCCACTGATACAGTAGTTCAAATGTTGGTCAGAACCTTATCTGTAGTATTATAGAATCGTTCAAGACAGCGTTTTAAGGTCTTAGGAGTATAAACATACTGCTGAGATTTGGAAACGAAATATGAGCGTTTTATAAACGATAATAATATATTTCCAAGCATAATTTTGAGTGTGAAATAAATACGAAAAAATACGAAAAAATACGAAAAAATTCAGGATAAATTAATTTAAATTAAAATAAATTGAACAAATAAAAGGAGAAATATTATGGCCTCTATCTTTGAATCCGCTGTGAACATGGTAAGAGATGATAAACGTGCTTATTGGTATTCTAATTATCCTCCCGAAGTTCGTAAGATGGAAAGGTTTCTGAAGGATTATCCTGATGATGTTAAGATTGAAAAGGATTATCGACATGAAACAGGCGAAGCTTATGGACTTACTGTGAGTGTACCTATGAAGTGGTATAAAACCCCAAGTGCGCCCCATAAGAGGACTTTGACTGATGAACAGAGAGCTGCTATTTCCCAGAGAATGAAAAACAGTAGAAATAAAGGATAATTTATGATATAAAAATAATGTAAAGGTATAGAGCTTTACAATTTTATTAAAATGTGAGTCTGTTTTTAATTTTTAGGCTCAGATGTAAAAGTACCCCTTGAAGATGCCAGACGAGTCTTCTTGGGGTATTTTTTATTTATGTTAAATGAGTTTTGAAAAGATTACGATGGGCGGAGAAATGAATTTAGGATAAAATGAATTTAAGATAAATGAAAAATGAACAGATTTAAGTTGGGGGAGAGAAAAGGAATGAAGGTGTATAGGTGGACGTGGATTTAAAAAATCGTGGCGTTATTAAAAGAAATAAAAAGGAGTCGGCGGGATTAAAAAAGAGGGGCTTTAAAGGCGGAAAAAAGAGGGCGGCCCCGTTAGAATAAAAAATCTCCCCCGCGAGAGAAATAAAAAAGGGCTCGCAAGCTATAGTTTCCCCTTGGTAGGCCACCCACTAATAGAACCCCGTTAGAGGAAAGAAGCACAAGTTTTCGGCTTCTTTTAGTTTGCAACTGTAATACACCCACCCTACTACCAACCCATTGTATTACAGCTTAGGAATGCTGGGTTGCAGATTCATGTGGAATCCTTATTAGGGGATTCCACATAAACTGAAACAGAGTTGGTGATGCTCTTTAGAGTTAAACCAATCTTCAATATCCTCATATTTCTTAGAAATAATCGGAGGAAGTTCGGCTTGCTCTTGAGCCCTTCTCTGTTTTCGCTGTTTCTTCTCGTGTTTAATTTCGCTTTCGCAATGAATGACAAAAGCAATCATAAACGCAAGAATGGATAAACTGATAGGGTTCATAAAGCCATCAGTAAAACCAGCCTGAATAGCTCCAACCCACCAGAACACCCAACAAAGCGAGAATAAAAACACCATCATGGGCAACACTCCTTTCTCTTAAAATCAGTCTTCCCTATTCAGGAAGTAGTACAACACTAACCATGTTGTACCCAAAACGATAATAACACCTTCTACTGTGATAAAACCACCTCCTTTCAATGAACGCCTTAATGGAGTTTGCTATAGATAAGGTTTTGAGTATCAAGAATGATACCTTCGTCCATGTCTTTGATTTCGACAATAGAATCACGAGAATCTTCATTCTCAATGATTTCGTCAAGCTCAAAATCGGACATGACCTTAGAACTTCCATCGAAAAACGTAACCCAATACATAATTAAACCTCCTTTTCAATATTGGTTTCAGCGACGCTTTTAGATTCTTTCCTGTTTCTTGTGGTACGATGGATTACCTTATAATCCATAGTATAACAGAAAGGAGTGATTCCGTCAACATCATATTCAATTTTTACTTTCACCCATTCAGGATGAAGCAGATTAGACAAAACAGTTTCTACTTCTGACTTCTTAAAGAAGTATCGCTCATCGTCAGTAGAACGCTTTGTGCGCCTTTGATTGAAATGCTCAATGGCTTCAGACAAGACAGCATTCACAGCTTCAGTAATGATGGCGTTGTTTTGCTCGGTGAGAGAAAGCGTAGATGTGGTGTTCATAATGGTATTCATAATTAAACCTCCTTGTTATTTGTGTTATACTTACTGTTTTCAAACCATCTCTTAGCCTCATTAAAAGTAATGCTGCTTAAGAAATGCTCAAGGTAGTCCCAACGAGAAATTCCTCGTGCCTCATCATGCTCAATTTTCTTAAGTAAACACCAATGGGGACGAGGATATTTCTCTTTAGCAAGAGCATATTCGTAAGTGGGATGATAATACACGGGACACTTTTTTGTGCTAAATTTATCTGAGCGAATCCAAGCTGTCATTATAGTGGCCCTCCTTTTAGTTTTAGTTAAAGTCTGTGCGAATAGCGTCACAAAGCTTATAACGCTGTCCACGGATTTTGATATAAGATTCACCATTCATGTTGGAATAGATGCGAAGCTTGTGCTGATATTTGGGATTGGTTTTCTTTCCAATCCAAGCCCCTTCAGCACAGAACAGGGAATCGTTGATGTCGTATTCAATTTTGTAGATTTCCAAACCTCCAAGAGCAGAAATGAAAGCGATGGGATAAAGATTAGACATATTCTGCGAGAAAAATTCTTTCTTGGTCATAATAGACATATTAGTTTTCTCCTTTCATAAGACCGCGAAGTAAATTATACATCAGAGTATTTGCTTCTTCATCGGTTTGAAGCATAACGGTAGCTTCCTCAAAAGTTTCATCGTTGGTGATTTTGAGAGTGGAACGACATTTGTTTTGGACAATAGTAACCATAAAATTTCCTTTCTCCCCGTATAGCCGATAGGACAGCTTGTTTATTGCGTTGTTAATTAACGATGTGAATAAGCCATAAAAACGCAATAAATTCCAAAGTTAAAAGCCAACCAATAATATTGATACAGAATCACCTCCTTTTATTTCTTATTTTCGTTTTCGATGAGATGTTACAAATCCATAAACAAAGCCCACTAATAAGTTTATGATAATAAAAGCATCTAAACAATTAATACCATAAACATTATTTGGGATATTGCTACAGATTGCATAAACGAAAACTATAATAAGAATTGCAATATTCAGATATTACCACCTCCTTTCATATTATAATATTAATGCTGCTGGAATATAACAGTTTTAATCTTTTTATTCCAGCACTTTTGACAAACCGTGCAAGTGATAGTCTTATCATGCTGATTAGGACAAGTAGAATAAGACTTGGGAAATTCAGGATTCTTAGACTTATCCTTGAAATCCACATAAGCCACAGGAAGATTATATGGATTAGGAACAGCCCAGTTCTTATCCCAAGCAGAGAAGATGATGTTTAAGTTCTTGGGAAGCTTCTCGTTTTCAGAGAGCCATTCATTCACAATGAAATATTTCTTTGTGAAAGCCATGAACTTAATTTTGGGATTCCTAAGAGCGGTTTTGACCATACCCTCAAAGAAATTATAATCAGGGATGTCACCAGCATCAAAAAATCTGCAAAGGCTTAAACCTGAATGCTTAAGTTTGAAATCCACCTGACCCCAGAAATCTTCAGGGTCGTTATTATAAAGGCGAAGGTTGCGCAGATACGAAGCCTGAACAGTAGCAATCTGTTGGCATCCCTTCATACAATAACAACCATCCTTCTTACAAGGAGCATCCTCACGGCAACAGCAAGTAGGGACAGCCAAATCAAGAACCCCCATGCCAGTCTTAGAGTTTTTGGTAGTCATGTGGATTTCATTCGTTCTCATAGAGAGATGCTGAATGTATTCCTCACGAGACAGGGCGAATTCCTTCTTGTTGTTAACAGACTTAGCCATAAATAAAACCTCCAAATTTTAATTTTCCTCTTGACAAACTCAAGAAGATGTGTTATATTATCATCAATGGGAGACAGAGAGGGAGTGTCCCTGTCTCCCGTCAACTCATTCGTTAGTTGCGGTGCTTGATGATGCACACCTGAACTATGCTGCTAACATAGTCAACGAAAATGATTCGCTACATATTTTCACTTCCTTTCCAAATAAAGTGACTACGAATGAGTAGCCTATAAATAGAGAGACAGTTGAATGAAACTGTCTCTCTTTTATGTTTTAAGAAACATGGTAAGTTGTCCTCAGAATAGCTTCAAGTTCTTTCTTTTTCATAAGCTTGGCATTATGAGTAATCCAATTAATGTTACGCTTAGTGAATTTAGTATCTCGAATCTTTTGAGGAGTTCCATCCCACTTAAGATAAGCTTCGGGTCCCATGACACCATCCTTATAATCATAAGTTGTGAAAGCATATTTCAGTTGTTTGGGGATACGAGCGTCAATGAAAAGGCAACCGTCATTATTGTCGGCATGGAAGATATAATCGTTTAGATTAGCATTAGGGACACCTTGTTTATAATCTTTCCACTCTTCAATTAAGTCTTGACCAATGACTACATCTTTGTAATCAAAATTCACACTGGCAATGTAACGGATTTTATTAGCAACATAAGGAAGATAATCTGAATGCAGGTTACTACACAGATTATTTTTTGCTTTAATCCACCCCATAAGATAACGAGCACGAGAAATCATTCTTTCACCATAGTTCCACTGGAAATAAGTGGCACTGATGCAATCACGATTCTGCTTGTCCTTGTAGATGACATAAATCTGAGAACGCTGACCCATAATAAATACCTCCAAATATTTTTTAAATTTCTTTTGACTATGGGAACTTAAGCAAAGCAGAGTAAAATTAATTATTTAATAAATTGTTCACTCCCTTTGAGCGTAATGACGTTTTTGCGAATGACTTGTTGAGAAGAAAACAGATAGGATTCAGTAGGACGATTCCATTGCCAACAATCTTTTTTGGTTTCTCTTCCGATACGAGACTTATCTCCTTCGTAAACAGTCGTAAACAACCTCTTATTGGCATAATTAAATGCAAGAGACTTTAAGAGAGCGTCTACTCGTTTCACGCCCATCCAAGAAGGGATAACATTCAAAACATTAGAACAAATAATAGCAACCACACCTCCTCCATTAATTTTAGAAATCTGTTCGATTTCAAGCATGAAATCAATATTGTTCCAATAAGGGTCATAACCAATGTAATAGAAGCCCTTGGAATTAACAAAGTCC
>JALFRW010000004.1 GCA_022778715.1 Ezakiella sp. | reverse complement strand
AAAAAGTTCTTTATTGGAGATTCAAAACAGGCAATTTATATATTTAGGGGCGCGGATAAAGACATTTTTGATGAAGTTCTTGAGTCCAAGGCGTTCAAAAAATGTAAACTTGGCTATAACTACAGAAGTTATCAAGAAATTATTGATTTCGCTGATACGGTATATGATACTTATGAGAAGCGTTTTGCGCGCGACGAAGAGGGTGATTACTTAATTAGCGGCGTTAGCCGAGCATATCCTTCAAAAACTCATTGTTTTCGCGGTGAAGGTGGAGGAGTTTATACGATTTCTCCTTTTGGAGAGTGTAGATGGATTAATCACGGACAACAAACGGCACGAAAGGTATTTGACGAAATTTGGGAAAAACAACCTATGGTATTGTGCCGCACAAATAGACAAGTTAAAATGATCGAGGAGAAGGGTTACTATAATGTATCTACGGTTCACCAAGCAAAAGGACTTGAGTATGATAATGTAATTGTCATTGACGATCCAATTGGTAATATCGAAGATTTAAATGTAGCTTATGTTGCAATAACGAGAGCGCGTGATAATGTGCTTGTATGTAGTTTTGCATCATTTTTGCGTTATATGCCTGAACCCAACAAACGATTATTTGGAGGTTAATAAATGGCTTCTATTGAACAAACTAGAGTTCAGAAGATAAAGAAAGAAGCGGCTCAAAATTTAGCTCAAGTGCGATTCAATGAAAGTCTTCGTCACGGAATTAATACAGCCGCAACACTTTATACTTTAACGAGTACTACAACCCAACCCAGTAATGCAAAAAACGGGGATATATATTATGATGCCGAAAAGAATGAGTTTTGTGTTTACAACGGGGCCACTTGGGCAGTAGATACTAGTACTCGTTTTAAACGTTCTGGAGTTCTTTTCACAGGGCCGAATGAAAAAGGAATTGATTCACTTTATCAGTGAAAAGGAAATAAGTTGGTTGAAGTTGCAACTGGTTCAGTTGAAGGAGCTTCGCCAATACAAAGTATAATTTATAAGGCTGATACAGAAAACCAATATACCGTCACTCTGAAAGATGGAACGACATATGATATTACGATGACAATTCCAGGCGGTGGAACTGGATCTGGCGGCAAATTCATTCGATCAATAACGCATAAAAGTGGTACAACCTACTCTATCGTTTATACTGATGTTGAGACTTCTGAAATCACAATGGATCTTGGTGAAGTTGGTGGTTTTAATGGAGTGGTGATTGATGACAGCGCCGCAAATAAAGTCGGTACTGTTGATGTAACTGGTAGTGTCGCCGCGGGAATTTTAACTCTTGTTTTTAAGAATTTGAAAGGCGAGCCTGGTGTTGGTATTGCAAGCGTTAAACAAACAACTACTAGTACAGCAGATCATGGTCGAAATCAAGTTACTGTTGAATTAACCAATGGTACGAAAAGTTATTTCTACTTCTACAATGGTTCAAAAGGTTCTCAAGGTGAACGCGGTGTTGGTATTAAAGAAATTACTGGACCAACAGTTAGTGGTAACACGGCAGAAGGACAGAGAAAGACATATACCATTGTTTATGATGATGATAGGACAAAACAGTTCACGGTTAAAGACGGCGCGCGCGGAGAAACGGGTGTTAAGCAAGGTCGTCGTCAAGGATCGGTTGATTTTATTGATGGCCTCGATTATGGCTATACTACCGCGATAGTAGATAGCAATAGACAACTTTATGTAAATTTAACTTTGCCTTATTCATCTCAATTGTATAAGGATGTTAATGAGCCTTGAAACAGCGAAAATGGCACATTGGCTCGTTTTGTAAGGGGCATTGAAGACTATTTTGTTAATACTGACAGTGGCATTCTTTACAAGCGTAAGAACGGCGATGCCGCGACGCGAGCCGGCTGGGAAGAAGTTATTAATTTACATGCCGTGCCGGACCAAGTAAATTGGAATTCAACAATTTACCTTATCAGTGAAAAGCCTTCTGTTTTAGATAATTATAACCCAGGAGACCTTTTAATAGTAGGTGGAACTGGACTTGCATATAAAGTTGCGACAAATGATGGAGTTAAACAATTAACTAATCCAATTTATTTACGCGGTTCATTGTGGTCGTGCGGCCAAGATAATCCAAATGGCGTGGTGAACGGCTATCGCGGCGATTTTTATATGAATAAGGAAGATTATTATGTTTATCGTAATACTTCTTCTGCTTATAATTATGAGATGGGTGGCTATTATGGCTCTGAATGGACAAGAGAACTTTGTCTGAGAGCAGGCGGCGCATCATATACTGTCTGGGGCAGCGGCGACACTTTGCCTTCAACTACGGATTATACCGAAGGCGACTACTTTTTAAATACAAGTGATTATTATATTTATAAACTTATAAATGGGGCTTGGGCACAAGTTATTTATATTCGCGGTCCGCAAGGTATTCAAGGTGAAACTGGTCGCGCGGCAGGTTTTAGTAGTAATCAGGTTGCAGAAGGACATAGATTAGCAAATGGAGAAACGCCACGTATTCAAATTACTTCATTGAATAATGACAATACGGCGAAACAGTTTAAATTTGACTTCTATATTCCTGATGGTGAGAAGGGTGAGCGCGGCGATAAGTTCCTTGTAAACGATATTTTGAACAGTTATGATGAACTGTCTCAACTTACTCCTGGAAAGAGCGATACATATTATATCGTTAATGAAAGCGATCTTGAACATAATGGGCATTTATATCAATGAAATGGTACTAAATGGCTTGATTTAGGCATTATCGCTCAAGGTGCTACTGGACCGCAAGGTGAGGCCGCGACAATTGAGTTCCGTAACGTCAACACAGGCGAAGCCGGCACAGAGGTGTCAATTGTTGAGAATGCGGCTTCAACTGCGACTCATAGAGTTTATGACATTACTATTCCTCGTGGTTATCAAGGTGAAACAGGTGCGGCGGCCGGATTTGCGGCTGAACAACTCACAGCAGCCCATAAATTGGCATCAGATCAAAGTCCGAGAGTTGAAATAACTTCTGCTAATTTTGACGATAGACAAAAACAATTTAAATTTGACTTTTATATTCCTAGCGGCATTCAAGGTGAACGTGGTGAAAAATTCTATGTAAACGATAGAGTTGATACTGTTGATAATTTACCGGCCAACGCGGCAAAAGGCGATGCTTACTTCGTAGTTGCTGATAATCATATTTATCAATGAAATGGTGAAAAATGAGTTGACCTTGGAGTTGCTCAAGAAGGACCGAAAGGAACCGATGGCACGAATGGTAGAGACGGTAGAGATGGCGAAGCCGCAACAATTACGATTGCGGAAACCAGAACTGGTAATGCCGGCACAGAAGCAAAAGTCGAAGAACTGGCTGATTCAACCGCGCAGAATAGAAAATATCGAATTACGATACCAAAAGGTGCTGATGGAAGAGATGGTAGGGATGGTAGAGATGGTACTGATGGTATTGATGGTACTAATGGTGTAGATGCCTTAGTTTATCAAGCCATTTATGGTACGCCAGTAATGCGTGGTTCAAGAATTACCATTGCTACCGATCAATTTTCACGAACTCCTGCTGTTAATGAAACCTTTATTTTATTCACAAATTCTGGTCAATATAGTATTGCAACCATCGAGTCAATAGACAATAATACGGTTACTGCGGTTTGCGGCGATGTTGTTACTATTAAGGGTGCTGACGGTCAAGATGGTTTAAGTATTGTCAGTATTACAAAAGGATCAGTAACTGTTGGCGATACAACAACTACCACATCAATTATTTTTACATTCTCCGATCAATCAACTAAAACGGTTGATGTTATCGTTCAAAATGGTAAAGATGGTAGGGATGGTATTGATGGTACGAATGGTACTGATGGTAGAGACGGCGTTGATGGTAAAGATGGTACAACCTTTACTCCTTCTGTCGATTCAGAAGGAAATTTAAGTTGAACCAATGATGGCGGTAAAGTTAATCCTCCAACTGTAAAAATTGTTGGTAAGGATGGTAAAGACGGTAAAGACGGCAAAACTCCCGTTAAAGGCGAAGACTATTGGACAGAAGCAGATAAAACAGAGATGGTAGATGATACCATCGAAGAAATTAAAAATCGCGGGTTAATTAGCGGTGGTAATGGAAATCTTGCTATGGCATATGCCGAAACCGTTGTAAATGCCGATGGTACAACAACCTTAAAAATTGTTGATGATGTAAACTTATGAATGACTGCTCCAAACTGTTTAGTAGGAACTGTTACTAGAGGTGCGGAACAGAAATTATATATAATGAAAATGTTTGAAGGTGCTTAATATGATAGACACAACTAAAACAATAAGAGAGGTGCGCTACAATGGCACCGCAATCCCGCTTTTAGGCGGCGTAGATAACCCAATTGTTGTTACAAGTGATGCCGAAATGGAAACTTGCTTGAATGACGATAGATATTTGGGTATGTATGTTAAGTTTAGTGGCGAGAGTGAAAATTACTTGAATGGTCAAGTATATAAAATAGCGCAAGAAGGGGAAGTGAGCAAATTTTATCAACTCCCCACGCTTGACAATGAGGGCACCGCGGCTGATTTAGTGAAAGGTAAGCAATTAATTAGTAGTGGTGGTAGGCTTGTTACTGGTACGGCTAATTTAACCGATAATCTTTTACGAGTAATAGATAAAAGTGTTACCAAAATTACTGCTGAAGATTTAAAAGATATAACAAGTATAGGAGAATATCTTTTTTATAAGTGTGAGGGGTTAACAGATGTTACACTGTCTAGTAGTATAGCAAATATTGGTAATTATGCTTTTAGTAATTGTACTAATCTTCAAAATATACATATAACTGATAGTATTACAGATATTGGTTCTTATGCTTTTTATAATTGTACAAAATTAACAAACATCATAATTCCTGATAATGTGATAAATATTGGTAATAGTATTTTTTCTGGGTGCTCTGGCTTGACCAAAGTTACAATAGGAAAAGGTATAACGAGCATTAGTGGTAATGCTTTTCAAAGTTGTTCAAATTTAACAAGCGTGACAATTCCCGACAATGTAACGAATATTGATTATAGAGCCTTCTATAATTGTACTGGACTTACAAATGTAATAATTGGTAATGGTGTAACAAATATTGGCGGGTCTGCTTTTAATAATTGTTCAAAATTAGAAAGTGTAGTAATCCCTAGTAGTGTAACAAATATTGGTAGTGATGCTTTTTACTCTTGTAGAAGAATTAAAAAGATATATATTACAGATGTTGCCGCATGATGTAATATTTCAGGATTAAGTGCGAGTTCTTTAACATTTTATGGCGGATCAGAAGGTGGTTCTGATAAAGAATTATATCTTAACGATGAACTTGTTACATCTCTTGTAATTCCAGATGGTGTAACTTTAATTCCTAGTTCCGCTTTTGCAAATTTTTGAAGATTAACAAGTGTTGTAATTCCCGATAGTGTAACAAGTATTGAAGAGAGAGCTTTTCGAAGATCTGGTTTAACAAATGTTACAATTCCTAATGGCGTAACCAATATTGGCAGATATGCTTTTGATAGTTGTAAACACTTGATGGAGGTAATTATTCCTAATAGTGTGACAAATATTGATCAAGGAGCTTTCGGATATTGCAGTATTTTAAGTAATATAACTCTTCTTCCAACAACTCCTCCAACACTTGGTTCAGGTGTATTTACTAGTATTTCTTCAAGTGCAGTCATTACTGTACCAAAAGGAAGTTTAAATGCCTATCAAACCGCAACAAATTGGTCTACCTATGCAGACAAAATGGTCGAAGCAAGTAATTAATCAACGAGGTAAAAAATGAATAAAGCAATTTTACAAGCAAATGCGGGGACACCCATTCAAGTAGCGGTGTTGCCCACCCCAAGCGCAAGTTTAACTGGCTTGGTTTATCATTTAACAAGCGATGATAAATATTATGTTGTCGCAAATGGGGAATGAAAAGTTTTAAGCGTTGATGATTACAATATGCTTAAAAATATTCCCATCATTAATCAAGACCTCACATCCACTGATTTTTCCGCGGTTGAGGGGACTTATTATCGTCATATAGGAAGTACGAATGATACTTTTGTTAATGGTACGATTTATCGTTATCAGACAAGTAAATTTAAAGAACTTGGCGTTAATGATTATAATATGCTTAAAAATCTTCCTATCATCAACCAAGATCTTGATGCTACTGGTTTTGTTGGGATTGAAGGGGCTTATTATCGTCATATAGGAAATAGTACAAATGAAGGTCTTGTCCCTGGTACAATTTATCGTTATCAGAATGATGAGTTTAAAGAACTTGGAGCAGGAACAAGCTCTGGTATGCAAACACTGGTTGGTACGCTTGAAAAACCATTAACAGTAGCTGATTTTGAGTTTGGAATTGAATATCTTGTTCAAGGGTATCTTTTGTTTGGTAATATTAATGAAGATCATATAATGTTTCATATTGCAGATGCAAGTGCAAGTGAAATGGGCGGTGATGGAGGACCTTCTTACACTAATGGTAGCATTGTATTAAAGCAAAAAGGTAAAAAAGAAGAGAATCGAGATACTTGGCAACATTATTTCGTTATAAGTAATGCTTATTTATCATCTGTCAATGAAGAAGAGATGACATATAATATATTGCCATATGAAGGTTTCTATTTTACTGTCACTTTTAGATCAACTGAAGAAGGGAATACAGGTGAAAGTTTTGGTTTAACTTTTACTCAAGCAGGTTTTCCTTTTGTTAATGGAGCAATTGGTAATATTGGTTTTGACTCAATGCAATCTGTCCCCGATGAAGAAAATGCCTATTTATATGGTATTTATGCTCCAGTACAACCGGGTGAAGAAGGTCAAGTACTTGGTGCGGTTGAAAATGGTCATTTTGCTCCAACTTGAAAAGATCC
>JALFRW010000026.1 GCA_022778715.1 Ezakiella sp. | reverse complement strand
GAAAGACTAACCAAAACAGGCTTAGTCGACCCATACGATTACTATACAAGCAGGTCATGTGTAGATTAAATTGAACCGCCGTATGCCGAACGGCACGTACGGTGGTGTGAGAGGGCTATTTGTTTAGCCCTACTCGATTATCTAAAATTAAAATGTCTTTAAGTTTAAGCGTGGAGCCTTTTTTCTCGGTGCTCAGCGTGTTTATAAGTACTCGCGAGAGTTCACCACGAGTTATATATTCTTTTTCACCTAAATCAATACCATCACTAAGTCCGAGAGAGATTACCAGTGTATTTGTTAAATCTTTATCTTTAGATTCTTCTTCGTAACCTAAAATTCTTAAAATAACTTTTTCTATCTGTTCAAAAGTAACTTTATCGTCAAAACCAAATTGCTTTTCAGATTTACCTTGAACTATTCCTTTGTCAACTGCCCAAAAAATAAATGGGGCATAATAAGAATTGCTATCTACATCTTCAAATTCTAAAGAGCCGCTCATTTTTGCCGCACGATCTTCTTCGTTGTAAAGTCTTGCAATTATTACGACCAATTCTTGACGAAGCAAGTTTGACTCCAGCATTAATCCATCTTTAGGATTTCCTTTGAGGATACCGTTTTTTTCTAAAAGTTTTGCATCTGAAGAAAAATCGGTTTTAGCATATGAAATTTTTGGTGAAATAATTAATAGCATTAAAATTATGCAAAAAATTAAAAATGCAATGCTCTTTTTCAAAAGACAGACTCCTTTTTATGGTTGTTACTATATTCATTATACTTTATTGATGACAATAATTCAATTAAAAAAGAAAAAAGTCACATAAATGTAATATGATAAATGTAATATGATTAAAAAAAGACACAAAAGACATTTTGTGAAACACAAATGTAATGCAATTTCAATTGACAATTGACTTTTATTAGTGGTACAATCATATTAAGATAAAAAATGAGGAGGCTTAATATGAAAAAGAAACTCACTAAAGTTTTAAGTATAATACTTGCTTGTATTCTATTAACCGTTAATATAGAAGCAGCAAATTTTAAAGATGTAAAACAAAATCATTGGGCAAAATCTTACATTGAAAAATGTGCAGATTTAGGATTTATTAATGGATATACTGATGGCAGTTTTAAACCGGATGGCTCAATAAAATTTCTTGAACTGTTAAAAATGGTTTCAAACCTTTTAAATGTTTCAGAATCTGAAATGCAAACGGCAGAAAGCATTTATGGTGCACAATTAAATAAATTGCAACCGGCAACTTGGGCAAGACCATATATTTTGAAATGCTTACAAAAAGGCGTTATCAATATGGACACAATAAATACCGCTGCAAAAACCGGAAATCCTTCAATGATTAAAGATAAAGCACAAAACTCTTCATCCAGAAGCGATACTGCCATTATTTTTGCAAAAGCTATGGGACTTCAACCGGTTCCAACCAGTTTGTCATATAATGATTCATCTGAAATCAACGATAAAGTCATTCCATATATTGGCGCACTTCAAAAGGTAGGCGTTTTGAATCCAAAGGGAAATGACAAGGGAATGTTTAGACCAAAAGATCCGCTTTCAAGGGCAGAAGTTTCAAAAATGTTAAGTATTGCTTATGATTACGTTTCAACACATGGCAACTCGGGTAACTCAGGTTCAATGGTTGTTCCGACTCAACCGAATAAAACTGTTACAGGAACATTTAAAAACACATTCTCAAGCTATATTACAATTGCTGATGCAATCGGAAATTTGAAAGTCTATTCATATCCCGCATCTGTAACAAAAACTCTAAATGGAGCTCCAACATTTGATTCTAATATTGTTGAAGGGATGGAAGTAACATTGACTCTTCAAGGTGACACAGTTATTAGGGCTGATTTTAAACAAGTTGAAAAGACAATTGATTCTGTTATTAAAGAAGTTCCATCAAGAAGCTACAATGTAAAATTTGAATACAAAGAAAATAATAAAACTCAAACTATTACATTGGATGTTCAAAACGCTACAATCACTTTAGATGGAAATAAAGCAACAATTGATGATTTAAAAGAGGGTTATGAAGCAAAAGTAACTTATAAGATGGATAAAGCTATCAAATTGGATGCTAAGAGAAATCAAAATTTTGCCGGATTCTTTGAAGAATTTAGAAGCAGCGGAAGGGAAATGCGCGTTTACTATAAACCGGAATACAACAGTAGAAAATCTGACTACTATGTACTGAATGAATACGTTTATTTGAATAAATCAAATAAAAGTGTAAGAGCTACAGACTTAGTCAGAAGCTCAAATACAAATCCGTTTGTTAAAGGGCAACCAATAAATTTTGAATTTGATAGATCCGGAAAGTCTGTTACAGGAGTTTACTACGAATTTGATTCAAGAATTAAAGATGGACATATCTTCGGATATATTGCCTATGATGTTAACTCTACAGATAATAAAATTAGCGTATCTCCAAAGAATTACAAATCTTCAACAAAGTATGATATCGTAGATTTAGATTTAGATAGAAATGTATATGTAAATATAAATGGCAGAGATAATAGAATATCAAATTTAAGAAGAGATATGCTTGTAAACATCACAATGAAAGATGGATATGTCTATGAAATTGAAGTAATTAATTCTACGGGAATAACAAGCGGGTACGAAAAAGGTATTTTCTCCGGCGAATTAGTTGATGTTGATACACGTAACCATCAAATATCATTTGACACATACAATGCGCCTTGGAATAATGACAACAATTTAATAAGCGAAGGTGTAAATACTTTTGAATATGATGAAAGAACTAAGTTCTATATTGATAACAAAGCATATTCATTATACGATTTCGAATATAACATTTTTTCTATACTTGATAAAGACTATTATAATTACCAAGTTACAATTAAGACCGGTGAAAGAACATATGCAGATAGAAGAGTTGTAGTGCTTGAGGTATCTATAAATAAATTTTAAATTGATTTTACAAGTATAGAGCATAAAAGGCTATTGCATTGGCAATAGCCTTTTACAGTATGACGAGCATGTTCTAATGCTGGGGTGAAATTCCCTACAGAGCGTAGTTACCGACGAATCTAATAGCGACCCCGAAATTTTAGATGGTGACATCTAGGAGAGAAGAACGGGTAGCGAAATCGTGGCTTGACGAACAGGAACAGAATACAAGGCGTAACAGGTGGGCGAGCTA
>JALFRW010000015.1 GCA_022778715.1 Ezakiella sp. | reverse complement strand
GATACTTGAACGTTGTGAAGAAAAAGACCTCAATGAGCGCGAATGTTATTGGATAGCACACTTTAAATCAACCGAACGTGAATTTGGATATAATATCCAAGCAGGAGGAAGTCATAAGAATAAAGGGCTGGTAGCGAAGCCACGATATTCGAATACAACCAAATATAAACGTTAGGTTGTTTTATAGGGGCATAGTGTAACGGTAGCACACAAGTCTTTAAAAGGAGCAAAATATGGATACAATTACAAAAGGACGATTAGGATATAATTTGGTCGAAAAGAAATTCTTACAAGAGGGATATGAACTTTATGTTCCTGTTTTAGAGAATACAAAAATAGATTGTATTGCTTGTAAAAATGGTTATTTAATTAAATTTCAAATTAAAACTCTTGGACAAGACCAATATTCTAAATTTTTGCCTGTAAGAAAAATAAGTCATAATCAAGGACAATATAAAGTTCATCTTTATAGTAAAGATGAGATAGATTATTTTATTGGAGTTGATTTAGACAATGAAGATATTTACATTGTACCAATTGAGATTACTTCTCAGTATAGTTCTCGTGTAAGTATCAGTAAATTACAATCATACAAAAATAATTTTGCTCAATTGGAGCCTCTGCAAGAAAACTTGTTGAGTGCAGACGATGATATCGGTGAAAACTAGTATGATGTCAACACCGAGGGAATGCAATATTGCAGCCCGTAGAGAGTAGATAATCGTCCATCTAAACTGCCAAGATAGCGGCGGCATGATGAAGATGTACTCCAGACCACAAACAAAGTATCCGTTGGTAGTGAAAACTATAGTGGTATGCAAAACTTGGGTAGCAGCGTCCAAAACTGCGGGTGTGGGTTCGAATCCTACTGCCCTTGCCAAAACAACTACACAGAAGGTAAAAAGTGATTAACCATTTTTTATTCTTCTGTGTTTTATTATATATAACATTACAAGCTATAATTACTCTCGGGCGTGGAATTTTGCCGCGCCTATTTTTGTATATTTGACTTTTCTCAAACAATGTGTTATAATAAATGTATAAAGTGGTGGAACAACAACAATTTAGCTAAAGTATGACAGTCAATGTGGCGGAGGTATCTTAAATGCCTGAAAACTTTCACGATTACAGTGAAAAAGAAAGACTTGCTTCGATTGAAACTAGCATAGTCAACATTGAAAAACAAACTGAACATCTTGGAATGATGCAAACTGCAATAGACCGTCTATCTTTAATTCAAGAAAATCAACAGAAGACATTAGACAAGGTAGTGGAAAACTTGGATGAAATGCGAAATCTAACTGAGAAGGTCAGCTCAATTGGAGTAGTATTAACCGACCACGGAGATCGTCTTAATGCGGTTGAGAGTCTTGCAAGCGAAAACAAAGGGAAAGTCGATGAGTTAGAAAGTACACAAATACGCCAAGATGATTACAAAAGGGAGAAAATGAAATCTCGTTATATTTTAATTGGAACTATTATTACTGCGGTCGTCGGCTTTATTACAGCAATTGTTTCGCTTATTATAGGGAGATAAACACTTATGGACTTTAAAGCAATTTTAGAACCAATCCTTATTACTCTTATTACTACTGCTATTACAACCGCGGCTGGTTTTCTCTGCCGTTTGATTGCGGCAAAAATTAAGGAAGTGGCGCAAAAAACAGATAACGACAATGTGAAAAAACTCCTTTCAATTGGTGAAACCGTAATCGTCGACACAATTAATGCGGCAACACAAACGACCGTCGATGCACTGAAAAAAGAAGGACTGTTCACAAAGGAAGCTCAACAAAAAGTCTTTTCTGATGTTAAGAACTCTATCTTAAATTCACTTAGTAGCGATGTTATCAAAGCGTTTGAAAACACGTATAATGTGCCGATCGGGAATTATTTGGATACTAAAATTGAAAGTGTAATTGCAGAAAACAAGTAAATATTTTTCTAATTTACTGGAGGATGTTCTTAGTCGAACATCCTTTTTTCAATTTTGACAAAAATCAAAATTTATGATATAATTAAATATATAGAAAGGAGAATGGAAAATTTTATGATTATTTATGCACATAACATTAAATATCCATATTTACTTGTCTTTGATATTGAATTTGATCAAACCACTTTAGTGCAATTTTGCGGACTTCTGTTTAAGAGAATTGGAGATGGCATTTATCAATTAGCCAGAAGTTGTAATCAATATGTGGCTTTAAATAAAGTATCTTATCCATTTCAACAATATACCGGCATAACGAAACAATTTTTACAAGATAATGGAACTCGTTTAACCGATGTTGTTCAAGTTGTATTAGACGAATTTTTGGAAGATGTTGATAAATCTCAAATGCTTATAGTAAGTCATGGATTAAAAAACGATCGCAAAATTTTGCTTGAAAATAAACTTAATTTAATGTATGATGAGAAAACATTAAAAGATATTGATGGTTATTGTACTTTTTGTCATGCAAAGACAATATTAAAACGAAATAATAATTTAAAGTTAGATGACCTTGCGCGAGAGTGCGGCTTTTATCTTGATGGAGCGCATAATGCGTTTCATGATGCATGGGCAACTGTCGCGGTTTTTACTTGGTTACAGAAACTTGAGGGAGAAAAATAATGAAATTTGTTGATTTAAACGAATTAAAAGTTAGAAAGGAGTATAACGCGGCCGAATTGACGATTGATCTCGGCAAAGCCGATGATTTATTTGATTTAAGTTTTTCTCAGTTTAAACAACTTATTGATGGTCTTTTTGCTGATATCAAGCAGGAGGATGTAGAAGGTAATGGTGTAATCTTTGCCGTTGAAGTGGCCGGTTGCGAGACACCCGATGATTTTGAGTATATCGTTGATCAAGCCGTTGATGCAATAATTAGAAATAATACGACAAAGAAACGCCGCGATAGAGAGTATCGTCTTGGAATGCCGCAAAATCTTCGAGAAGTACACTGTAATCAACTGCCGCTCCAAAATGCGGTCAACTATAAATGTAAATTCGATGTTTTCACTATAAGGATTGATGATGTCGAAAAAGGATGGTCATATGTTATCGCAGATTAAGTATGAATTTTACACCGATGGCGCGGCGTCAACTAAAACAAATTGCGGCGGTTGGGGCTGTGTAGTCGTAAAAGACGGCGAAATTGTTGATACCCTTAGCGGCGGCGAAAAAGCGACAACAAATAACCGAATGGAGCTTATTGCGGTTTTAACTGCGCTTGAACAAATCGATCTTTACGGCGAAAATAGCCGCATCTTTAGTGATAGTGCTTACGTAGTTAATTGCATTAAAGATAAATGGTATGAAAAGTGGCTTTTAAACGGTTGGAGAACGAGTGACCGCTCGCCTGTTAAAAATAGAGATTTGTGGGAACAATTACTTAATAAGCTTCAAGATTTAGAACATCAAGGAATTATAGTAGAACTTGAGAAAGTAAAAGGTCATGCAGATAATAAGTTCAATAACTATGCAGATGTTCTTGCTGTTAAGAAGAGAAAAAAATACGAAGAAGGAGACGACGACAAATGAAAATTTTAGTCCTCATGCCTTTAGATGAAAGACAAGTATTTCATGCAATGGGGCTTTATGCGGCTTTAGATCCCGCGACGAAAGCAAAATGTATTAACATGCCTGGTTTTATGGATTGGGCAATACTTGTTGGTAAAGCAAAAAATTGGGAAGATGCGCTTCTTAAAGCAATTATCACCGCAAATAATGTTATTAAACAGAAGGAACAAGAAGATATAATTGTATTTGGTAATGTTCCAGTCGACGCGGCGAAATTTGACCTTATAGTATCATATAAGGATGGCGCAGACAGTTCTTCCTACCAAGATAAATTTTTAGAAATGATGCGGGAAAAAGCGGCTCAAGAACCGCAACTTGCTAATTTAACACAAAAAATGTATACGGCAGATGATGCCAAATTAAATATGGTCAATAGACAGGCAACAGGCGATTTTTTAAGCCAATATATCAAAACTGGAGTAGAAACAGATGATCAACTTAGACAACAATATCAAAATCGAATCAAGTCTTTCAGAGCTAGACGATAGTCAGTTGATTGCTGCTACTTCAAATGCGGACAATATTCTTATTACGGCTTCTGCGGGAAGCGGCAAGACAAAGAGTATGATTGCCGCAATAGTTTATTATAGAAATGAAAATCCACTTGATAGAATTTGCGCAATTACTTATACGAGAGCGGCTAGAGCCGAAATGGAGAGCCGCTTAATTGCTGAGGGCGTTAGAGATGTTGAAGTGACTACGATTCACGTTTGGAGCCGCAACTTACTCAATGAACTCGCAAAAAAGTATGATTTTAAAGTAAAAATTCTTGAAGAGAAAGATATAAAATCAATATTAAGTGATTTGATTATTCTAACCCATTCAAAAGTAAAACCTGAAATACTTTATAATTATGTTATGGGAAGTAAAAGAATGGATGTTTCGCCATCTTATAAGCGTTCATTAGAGCTTTTAAACCGCAAATATATTGCTTATAAGCGTTTGAATGGTTTATATGACTTTACAGACTATCCACTTTATCTTCTGGATAAATTGAAAGAGTATGATGAAGGAATTGAGAATGTTGATGCGCTTTTTGTAGACGAATTCCAAGATGTTGATAAAGATCAACTTCAACTTTTTAAGCGTGTAAAAACCTCCAAAAAGTTCTTTATTGGAGATTCAAAACAAGCAATTTATATATTTAGAGGCGCGGATAAAGACATTTTTGATGAAGTTCTTGAATCCAAGGCATTCAAAAAATGTAAACTTGGCTATAATTACAGAAGTTATCAAGAAATTATCGATTTTGCTGATACAGTATATGATACTTATGAGAAGCGTTTTGCGCGTGACGAAGAGGGTGATTACTTAATTAGCGGCGTTAGCCGAGCATATCCTTCAAAAACTCATTGTTTTCGCGGTGAAGGTGGAGGAGTTTATACGATTTCTCCTTTTGGAGAGTGTAGATGGATTAATCACGGACAACAAAC
>JALFRW010000007.1 GCA_022778715.1 Ezakiella sp. | reverse complement strand
ATGGCAAAAGAACATTTTGAAAGAACGAAACCACATGTAAACATTGGTACAATTGGTCACGTTGACCACGGTAAAACAACATTAACCGCAGCAATCACATGTGTACTGGCAAATAGAAGCGGACACGGTGAATACGTTGACTACGCACACATTGACAAAGCACCGGAAGAAAGAGAAAGAGGAATCACCATCTCAACATCACACGTTGAATACGAAACGGAAAAAAGACACTACGCACACGTAGACTGCCCAGGGCACGCTGACTATGTTAAAAACATGATTACAGGAGCGGCACAAATGGACGGTGCAATCCTCGTAGTAAGTGCAGCAGACGGACCGATGCCACAAACAAGAGAACACATCTTATTAAGCCGTCAAGTAGGCGTACCGAAGATCGTAGTATTCCTCAACAAAGAAGACCAAGTAGACGACCCTGAACTAATCGAACTCGTTGAAATGGAAGTAAGAGAAATGCTAAACGAATACGACTTTGACGGGGACAACACACCAATCATCGTAGGAAGCGCATTGAAAGCATTGGAAGACCCTGCAGGCCCATGGGGAGACAAAATCATGAAACTCATGGACGCAGTAGACGAATACATCCCAACACCTGACAGACCGATTGACCAACCATTCCTAATGCCAGTAGAAGACGTCTTCACAATCACGGGACGTGGAACAGTAGCAACAGGAAGAGTAGAAAGAGGACAAGTAAAAGTAGGAGACACAGTAGAAATCATAGGACTGCAAGACGAACCAAGAAGCGTAGTAGTAACAGGCGTAGAAATGTTCAAAAAATTACTTGACGTAGCAGAAGCAGGGGACAACATCGGAGTACTGCTAAGAGGCGTACAAAGGGACGAAATTGAAAGAGGACAAGTATTAGCAGCACCGGGAACAATACACCCACACACAAAATTCAAATCAGAAGTGTATGTACTAACAAAAGAAGAAGGCGGAAGACACACCCCATTCTTCAACGGATACAGACCACAATTCTACTTCAGAACCACCGACGTAACAGGAAACATTGAACTAGAAGAAGGCGTAGAAATGGTAATGCCTGGTGACAACGCAAGATTTACAATTGAACTCATCACACCAATCGCAATCGAAAAAGGATTAAAATTCGCAATAAGAGAAGGCGGAAGAACGGTCGGAGCAGGAGTTGTAACCGAAATTATTGAATAATAAAATCAAAAGATAAGTTTAAAAAACTTATCTTTTTTTAATGGAGAAAGAAAATTAAACATCGGCTCAGGATTGCTATCATGAACCTTTTTATATCTGTGAATTACAGTTAAAATATTAAAAATAACAAATAAAAAACCGGAGAAGAATCTCCGGTTTCATATTATATATAATATTTCAACTTAACAAATTTTAGAATGCCGGGAAAATCTCGTCAGCATATTTTTCGTTAATGAAATTTTTGCAAGCATCCGAGTTAAAAATCTTTACTAGTTTTTTGATTTTTTCGGAGTCTTTATTTTCAGCTTTGACTGCAATAATGTTTGCATAAGGTGAGTCTTTGTCCTCCAAGATGAGTGCATCCTTAGATGGTTTTAGTTCCGCCATTAATGCATAGTTGGTGTTGATTGCGGCAATTGTGACGTCTTGATAGAGGTTTGTGAGGTTTGCGGCGTCAGCAGCTTCAAATTTCAAATTTTTTGGATTTTTGTCAATATCTTTTTCTGTGATGTCACCTTCTGTAGTTTTAAGAGTGATGACGCCTTCTCTTTCTAATAGAAGAAGTGCACGTTTACCATTTGTTGCATCATTTGGAATTAGCACGCTGTCTCCGTCTTTCAGGTCGTCAATGGATTTGATTTTGGTGCTATAAAATCCTATTGGTTCAATGTGAACTTTGCCAACTGATACTAAGTTCAAGTTTCTTTGTTCGCAAAAATCTTTTAGATATGGTTCGTGTTGGAAGAAGTTTGCATCTATATCACCTTGGTCCAAAGCGAGGTTTGGTTGAACATAGTCGTCAAATACTTTGATTTCCAGCTCTAGCCCTTCTTTTTTGAATTCATCTTTAAGTGCTTCTGCAATTTCTGCATGAGGAACAGGGGAAACACCCAAGATGATTTTATTGTCACCGGTTTGGTTTGATTTTTTTGTGCATCCACTAATAATTAAAGCAAATGCAATTACAATAGCAAATAATTTTTTCATATTAATAATCTCCTTTCAAATTGAAAAATTTTTACCTGTTATACAATGATAAAAGTTTGTTAATAATATTTGTGAATTAATCGCAACCTGATGTGAATTTTGATTTTTTAATACTCAAGAGATAATTATACCCGAAGTAAAAAATATCTTTTTTCGCATTTCATCGATTATATTCACAAATAATTTTGAAGTAATAATATTTTATTATACCTTTACTGAATTTTTATATTTATGATGTAGCCATTTTAGCGAGCAATAAATATATATTAGATGCAACTATTTTTTATTCGTTGCTTTGTATAATAAAATCCCTGTTAGTTGTATTATTTGTACAATCAGTATTATAAAGAACACCGACACCCAAAGCACATTTAACATATTTCTTTGGTAGCCATATCTGATTGCGATGTCGCCTAGTCCACCACCTCCAAGTACACCCGCCATTGCGGAGAGGCCGACTAAGTTAATAAGTGTCATTGTGATTGATGAAATTCTTGGTGGCAAAGTTTCTTTTAATATGATTTTTATGATTTCAAAATTCGATGCACCCATGGATTTCAATGCTTCAATGATGCCCTTGTCAACTTCTATAAATGCATTTTCAAACATTCTAGCTACAAACGGGCTTGCGGCAAATGTTAGTGGTACGACTGCTGCCATTGTGCCAATTGCACGACCCACGATCAATCTTGAGAGAGGAACTGTTAGAATCATCAAAATGATTCCCGGAATAGAGCGTAGGATATTTATCAATCCGTTTAAAATACCATATACAACTTTGTTTTCGCTTAGTCCACCTTTTCTCGACATAAATATAAATATAGCCCAAGGTAGACCAATGATATATGCAAATAGCATTGACAAAAATACCATTGCGAGAGTTTGTGGAACTGCTGGAAGCACTATTTCAAAAATTTCACTAATACTCATAACACACCTCACTAACTCCTACATTGTGTTCTGTCAAATAATCAATAGCATTTTTAATTTCGTATTCTTCGCCACTAAATTCCACTACCATATATCCCAAAGTTTCGCTTTCGATATTATTTATATTCGCTTCCAAAATATTTATAACCACTTCAAAATTTTTGATGGTATCGTTTAGAACAGGGGTGTTAACGGTTTTTGTGGTGTAGCTGAGTCTTTTTAGTACGCCTTTGTAATTGCTTCTATGAATTGCGGCATCCTTTGTAGACTTTATAAAGGTTTGAGCGAGTGATGTTTTTGGATTTTTAAAAAGTTCAATTGTGCTATTTTCTTCGATAATTTTACCTTTTTCCATAACTGCAATTCTGTTTGACACATCTTTTGCCACTTCCATTTGGTGGGTGATTAGAATTGTGGTAGTATCAAAATCTTTTTGTGCTTTTTTGTATAAGTCAATTATTGCACGGGTACTCTTTGGGTCAAGTGCACTTGTAGCTTCATCAGACAAAATAATTTTTGGACGGGTGACAAGTGCGCGAGCGATCGCAACTCTTTGTGCTTCACCGCCGGAGAGTTCGCTTGGATATGAGCTTTTTTTGTCTGCAAGGCCAACATAATCCAGCATTTCCAGAGCGGACTCTTTTGCGTTTTTCGCATTTTTTCCAATTGTAAGCGGATATATCACATTGTCCAAAACTGTAATTTGGTTAAACAAATTGAATCTTTGAAAGATAAAAGCCATTTCGCGTCTAACTTTTGAGAGATCTTTTTTATTTAAAGTGGTGATGTCTGTACCGTCAATTAGAATTTTTCCACTGTCTGGTAATTCCAGCAAGTTCAGAAGCCTAACAAGTGTGGATTTGCCTGCACCGCTCATGCCAATGATTGCATATATATCGCCTTTCTCAACATGAAAGCTGACATCGTCGACTGCTTTTTGGACAATTCCATTTTTTGTAAAACTTTTTGTTAAATGAATTGCATCTATCATGTTACCTCCTTAAATTTATATTAAATATATTCATTATTAAAAGTGAAATTGAGTTTGTATTAAACGTATATACTATAAAACTCCTTACCGAAAGATAAGGAGTAGAATAATTCTTTAAACTTCACGTCATCTTTCGGCGTTGCCGCTGGAATTAGCACCACTCGTTTTCGCGTAGGTTGCCGGGTTTCATAGGGCCAGTCCCTCCACCACTCTTGATGAATATATTGTGACTATTATATTGTTTAAAAAATGTTTTGTCAAGTGATTGCAATCACGATTAAAATAATGGGGCAATAATTCTAAAAACAGAATCAATTATTTCTTTTAAAATATTTTTGTTTTTCCTTTTTAAAAGTTCCAAATCCAGCTCGTCCGAAACAGACATTGTGTGAATCATGTCTTGTTTTAACGCGTCCACAATGCTTGATCTATAAAAAACAGAATTGTTTTCGTAATGCAAATACAAACTTCTAAAATCCAAATTTACAGTGCCAATTGCAGCAAAAACGTCATCTGTGAGGAGTGCTTTTGCATGTAAAAAACCCGGAGTATAGGTGTAAATTCGAACACCTGCACGCATCAAGTCTGGGCAGTAGCTCTTAGAAAATCTGTAAACAAGTTTTTTGTCCGGAATGCCAGGAATCAAAATTCTGACGTCAATTCCTCTTTTTGCTGCACGAATGAGTGCGTCATTTAGAGATTGGGGCAAAAAAAGATATGGTGTGTAAATCCAAACATATTTTTTTGCACTGCTTAAAATGTCGCAGTACAAAGAGTTTGTGATGGCGTCTTCGTAAAAAGGCGAGTCATAGTAGCTGGCAACGATTCCATCATTAGGAGAAGTACAATTCGCTTCAAGCTCAAGGTAAATTTCGGGAATTTTGTTGCTCGAAAAGGCATTCCAAAAGGCTGCGAACATATATGTGTAAGATTTTACGCCATCCCCTTTAAATGAAAATCCGATGTCTTTCCAAACGCCAAAGCGCTCTTTATAGTTTGCATATTCGTCCGCGAGATTGTTTCCTCCGCTAAATGCAATTTTTCCATCTATAATGACCATTTTTCTATGGTCACGATTGTTTAATCTTGGATGAATGTAGCTTAACTGGTTGAAAACTAGTGTTTTTACGTTTATTTCTTTTAATTTTCTCAAATCTTTTAGCGAGAATTTAAAATAACTTCCAAAATCGTCGTAGATAAAGCGCACATCCACGCCTTCGTCAACCTTTCTTTTTAGCACATCAATAAATTTTTCATACAATTTACCAGGTTCTACAATATAAAATTCGATAAAAATAAATTTTTCTGCTTTTTCAAGTTCGGAAAGTATTGCGTTAAAATATTTTTCTCCCATACTGTAATAGATGGGATCTTGTACTTTGAAACAAGGACTTTTGGAAAGTGTTTTAATTTGCAAAAAATGACCGTAGTTTCTATCTATTTTTGGGTCTAAGTTTAGTTCGTTTTTATATCTGAACTTTAGAGCTTCTTCAGCGTTTGTAATATTCTTATTTATAGGCTTGGAAGAGCGTTTGTTTCCAAACAACATGTAAAGCACTCCACCAAAAATTGGAGCGAGTAATATTACAATTATCCATGAAACTTTGTAGTTGCTTTCCATTCGTTTTGGCAAAATAATTAAAATAAATATAAATGCTAAAATATTTACTGCACCTAAAATATATTCCCTATATGGCTCAAGAACGCCAAATAATACTGAAAAAACTAATAATTGCAATGCAATTGTAGGGATTAAAATTAATGTTTTAGCGATAGATTTTTTCATTATTACCTCCTGTTATATTGTATCATATTAATAATAAATTTTCTCATAATTTGTTATTGTATTTTTAAAAAAAATGTGCTAAAATAAGAGCTACTCGTTACACGAAATAATTTTAGGAGGTTAGCATGAATTCAAAAAAAGTAGTTAATATGCTTGAAGGTCCTCTATTGGGTCCGATTTTTGCATTTGCTTTCCCATTATTTATAACCTCTGTTTTACAACTTGCATTTAATGCAGTGGATATAATTGTGGTTGGTAGATATGCTGGACACGCAGCTCTTGCAGCAGTTGGTTCAACGGGACCTGTAATAAATTTACTTGTTAATATTTTTATGGGAATTTCAATCGGGGCTTCGGTTATTATGGGGCAAAGAGTTGGTGCACAAGATTACAAAAACGCAGAAGAAACTCTTCACACTTCTATTGCAATTTCAATTTTAGGCGGATTTTTGGTTTTGGTTTTGGGAATTGTTACCACAGGACCGATTTTGAAACTTATGGCAACTCCGGATGAAGTAATGCCACTTGCTGAAGAATATCTTAGAATATTCTATCTGGGTATGCCCGGATTTATGGTTTTTAACTTTGGCGCGGCGCTTTTAAGAGCGGTAGGAGATTCTAAGCGTCCAATGTATTTTTTAACAATTTCCG
This sequence comes from Ezakiella sp., assembly GCA_022778715.1. GTDB lineage: Bacteria > Bacillota > Clostridia > Tissierellales > Peptoniphilaceae > Ezakiella. Next base: position 244,912 of record JALFRW010000007.1, on the reverse strand, counting down.
GAATTTTTAATGCAATTTGTAATTTGGTTTTGGTAATTTATTTTGATATGGGCGTAGCCGGAGTTGCAATTGCAACAGTCATTTCACAATATATTTCAGGTGCATTAGTGCTTATGAGTTTATACAAAGCAGATGGATACATGCATCTTAATTTTAAAAAGGTTAGGATTGTAAAAGACAAAGCTGTTGGTATGTTAAAAATTGGTTTGCCGGCAGGATTTCAAGGCGCAATGTTTTCAATTTCGAACATTTTGATCCAATCAGGAATAAATTCATTTGGACCTATTCCAATGGCTGCAAACACCGCTGCAGGTAATGTAGAAGGATTTGTTTATATGGGGATGAACGCAGTTTATCAAGCGGCGCTTTCGTTTACTTCACAAAATATGGGTGCAAAAAATTATGACAGAGTGAAAAAAATTTTTTGGACTTGTATAGGCGTTGTGATTTTTGTGGGACTCGTTCTGGGATTGAGCACATATATTTTCGCAGGTACAATTTTGAAACTCTATAACAAAGAGCCGGAAGTTATTAGATATGGAGTAGAAAGGCTTAGTGTTATAGGAACGACGTATTTTTTGTGCGGCATTATGGATACGATGGTGGGTGGACTTCGTGGTATGGGATACTCAATCACACCTATGATCATAAGTCTTACGGCAGTTTGTTTATTAAGAGTGATTTGGGTTCAAACCATTTTTCAAAGCATTCACACATTAAAAGTTCTTTATCTCAGTTATCCAATTACTTGGGTAATTGCTGCAATTGGAAATTATATAAATTATCTTTTTGCAATGAAAAAATTAAATAAGTTAAAAGTTATAGAAATGTGATTTAAATCTTTACATTTTTTTAAAATTAGTATATAATATACTTGTGAATTTCACAGGAATTATTTAAATATATGCACTGGGGGTGCTTAGGCTGAGAAATACCCCAAGAACCTGTACGGATAATGCCGGCGTAGGGAAGTGATACACCTCTTTTTTTCTTGGGATACCCTCAGATAAGGAGGTTTTTTTATGCAAAAGAAGTTTGCGACTAAAACTATTGTAGAAGGCGGATTACTTGTTGCTTTATCATTCGTGCTCGGACAAATTAAACTCTTCCACATGCCGCAAGGCGGTTCTGTAACGCTTGGACTTATGATCCCGATATTTATTTTCGCATTAAGACACGGTGTTTATCCGGGTATTATTGCCGGCGTCGTTTTAGGACTTTTAAAACTGGCAATCGGCGGATACGTAGTAGGATTTTGGCAAGTGTTTTTGGATTATCCGGTGGCTTTTGGTATGCTTGGTCTTGCAGGGTTGTTTTCAAAAAAATTTAAAGAAACAAAATCCATCACGCCGGTTCTTGAAGGTGCACTTGTCGGCACACTCGGAAGATTTGTGGCAGCAGTTTTGTCCGGCGTAATTTTCTTCGCAGATTATGCCGGAGACCAAAATCCATGGGTTTACTCAATGACTTACAATATCACATATTTAGGTGTAGAACTTGTAATTGCAATATTAGTAATTTATTTACTAAGAAGCTTTATCATCAGAGATTTAAGCAAAGAAAATTTTTAATCTAAAAAATAAAGTCGGATATTTCTGGCTTTATTTTTTTGTTTATGTTATAATCAATTAGGTGATTTGATGAGATCATTCTTTCCTTTAATGATAAATTTAGGATTTGTGTTTTTATATGTGGATTTATATCAAAGAGGTAAAATTTCCGCTTTTGGAATGGTTGCACTAATTGTTGGCACATTTATTGCAGTGAATTTGCTTTATCTGTATTTAAAAAAATTTTTTGTGGCAAAAAACGTGCGAGAACTAAAAAAAATCAGCCATTTGCAAACGGAAAATCCGGAAATTTATTTGTCAAAATTGGATGAAAAAATTCAAAAAGCAAAAGATTATGAGCTTGATTACCTTACATTTCACAAGGCGAATACATTAGCAAAATTTAATCGAAATGATGAAGCTGTTGAAATTTTACAAAATCATTATCCACTTTATTTAGATGATGCGAATAAAGCACTGTATTTTAACAATTTGATTGGTTTGTATTTAAAGAAAAAAGATTTTGTCAATGCGAAAAAAATTTTTGAACAGAATAAATCGCTTTTAAAAAGTTTTGAGATAAATAAATCTTTCGGTTATTCAATTTTAATAAATGAGGCCGGTTTGTATCTACATTTGGGCGATAAAAAACTTGCCTTGAAATATTTGAATATGGCAATAAATATTGCACCGGAAGGCGACAGAAAAAGGGAAATTGAAGATTTCAAACAAAAAAATAATTTATAGGTGATATTATGAAAAAATTTTTTAGTTTTATTATTGTAATTATTTCAATTTTAATTGTGAGTTCTTCAGCTTTTGCACAAGTCAGCTATAAAAATGTCAACTTGGCAGGGCTTAATGCGAATGTGGTAACTGTAGATTTGAACGAAGAGATAAAAATAAGAACGGCAAAACCCGACAACAAACAAGTTGGGGTGATGAGTTTTCAAAGTTTCATAAATATTTACGAAGCAAAAGCCGCGATTAACGGAAATTATTTTGAAGCATATAAGGGCGGAAATTTTCCTTACGGCACACAAATGAAAAATAAACAAATGGTGAATATGGAAGGAAACAGCGCATCTCTTATGGTGTTTGACGACTATAAAGTAAAACTCACAGAAGGCACATTTAAATATAACGGTTATTTGGACGGCAAGAGGAAAAATGAATGGAATAATGACAAAAACAAGATGGATTTTAATGTGTTTTCGGTTTGGTATGTAAATGTTCTGCCAAGCGACACGGCAGGAGTTTATATCTATAATTCATTTAGAAATGCGCCGACAAAATTAAATGGCGGTTATGTGGTGGAAGTTGTAAATGATACGGTAAAAAGAGTTTTTAAACCAAGCGAAACTGAAATGAAATTGCCTGAAAACGGTTATATTATTTATTATGGAAAAGATGCTGCAACTTCAGATTATGTGTCGGAGAGATTTAAACCGGGAAGAAAAGTTGAACTGGAACTTATAATGTCAAAAAAGACAAAAGACGGCACAACTCTTTTTAACAGTTTTAAATATGGCAAAGAAGAGATTTCATTATCAAAAGTGACGGACATTATTTCAGCAGGACCGATGCTGATTGAAGACGGTAAAAAAGTTTTTGCCGAAAGTATGAAGGGGATGGAAGCAAAAATTTCAACCGGTGCCGGTGCAAGAAGTGTAGTTGGATTAACAAAGGACAATAAACTTTTACTTGTGACTACAAGCGGTACTATGGAGCAAATTGCAAATTTGATGATAAATCTGGGATGCAGCGATGCATTTAATCTAGACGGCGGTGCGTCCTGTGCACTTTATGCAAATGGTAAATATTTAAGACACCCAGGCAGAAATTTAAACACGGTACTTTTAATTCAAAAAAATAACAATTAAAGAAAAATAACAATTGATTGAAATAAAAATTTGTGGTAAAATATTCTTCGGGGTGAGAATATGAAAAAAGGTTTTTCTAACGAAATTTATATAAAAGAACAGGCGGCTTATATTCTGGAAAGAGTATCAAAATTTGATAAACTCTACTTGGAATTCGGCGGAAAACTCTTCGGGGACAAACACGCAGCAAGAGTTTTACCGGGATATGATGAAGATATAAAGACCACGCTTTTAGAAACTTTGAAGGATAGAATGGAAGTGATTGTGACTATTCACGCACAAGACATTATTTCCAATAAATTAAATAATAATACCGGTCTCACCTATGAAAAAGAGGCAATAAAATTAATTGAGCGATTAAAAAACAAAGGCATAGAAGTGCATTCAGTAGTTATAAATCGCTACAAAAATGATATAAATGTGGAAAAATTCGCAACGCTTTTGGAAGGCTCCGGCATAAAAGTTTATCGCCACGAAAACACAGCGGGTTTTCCAAATGACGTGGATAGAATTTTGTCGGAAGACGGATTTGGAAGAAACACTTATGTGGAAACTGCAAAGCAAATAGTGGTGGTGACCGGCCCCGGACCGGGCAGCGGGAAAATGACAACCTGCTTAAGTCAACTCTATCACGAATATAAACTCGGAGTGAGAGCGGGGTATGCTAAATTTGAAACATTCCCTGTTTGGAATTTGCCGTTAAAGCACGAATTAAATCTTGCTTATGAAGCGGCAACTGCAGATTTAAGTGATGTAAACCAGATTGACCCGTATCATCTTGAAAGTTATGGAGAAGTATCTGTAAATTATAATCGCGATATCGAATCTTTTCCAATCTTAAAAAAGATCTTGGACAGAATTATGGGAGAAGAGTTTTATAAATCCCCAACCGATATGGGCGTTAACAGAATTAAATCCGGCATTGTCGACGAAGAAATTGTAAAAGAAGCATCGCGCCAAGAAATTGTGAGAAGATATTTAAAGGCCCTGTTTGTTTATAAAGTTAGCCATCAAAACGAATCCGAAGTGCTTAGAATTAAACGGCTCATGGAAGAACTGAACTTAAAAGAAACGGATAGAGCTTCAGTTGTGGCAGCAAGAGATAGAAAAACTGAGCTGAAAAAAAATGGATTTGTAGGCGCTGTAACCGCAATTGAGCTTGAAGACGGCACCTTAATCACTGGCAAAGACGGGGACTTAATGGACTCCGCAGCCGCAGCAGTTTTAAATGCTCTAAAAAACATTTCACACTTGCCGGATGAGTTGCACTTGATAGATAAGGCAATTTTGGAACCAATCAAAGAAGTGAAAGGCATAATAGAAAAGAAAGATTCGCCTACTCTAAGTCTGGAAGAAGTTCTGATTTGCTTGGCAACCTCAGAGATGTTTAACCCAAGTGCAAAACTTTGCATCGATAATTTATCAAGGCTAAGGGATTTAAGAGCTCATTCAACCGACATGCTAAATGTAACCGACATCGAAATCTTTAGAAAAATGGATCTTGATTTAACCAGCGACTACGAAGATCGCGGCAATATAATTAAATTATAATCGGCTTTCCGGCCGATATGCAGATGTGGCGGAATTGGCAGACGCGCATGGTTCAGGTCCATGAGTTCAAGCGAGCGTGGGGGTTCAAATCCCCCCATCTGCACCACTTTAAAATGCGCTTCAAATTTTAAAGCGTTTAATATTATATCGTGGCATAAACGCAACCAAGCGGATTTTAGAATTTATTGATTAATCGATTAAAGAAGTCTAAATTTTTTAAATTTTTTGCCGTGGCTTAATATATTCTTATAATTGCAGACTATAAGCATACAGATTTCATTTGTGGCAGTGAATAAATATAGTATCATGAACGAGTTTACATAATAAAAAAGAATCATTAAAAATAAACAAAAGTATTGACTTTTGTCCTCAGATATGTGTAATATAGTTAGGCTCTGCTAACTATATTTTTTATTCTTCGAGTTAGCTAAGACTAACTATAATGCAAAGGGGGAGGTTTAGAGGAATATATGTTGTCAACTATTAAGAAAAACAAATAATACTAAATTTGTTAGTAATAATATGAAGAAGATAAGAACGAATCCAATTTATAAAAGGACTATGAATATATGAGAAAACCCCGAAATAGAAATTGGATAAAAAGGATTTTATAGAATCTTATTACACACACTAAGATAGGATTTTGCGATATGAAAAGACTTTCAATATAAAAGAATTTAATATTAAAAAGTCCTTTCCTTGCACTTATGTTAGATGAAAATTAGAAAATTAAATTAGAAGAGCTTAAAAATGACGAGATTACACAGAAGAATTCTATATAGATTTAACAATTCATCTCGTGAGAGTGGAATAAAAAAGATAGAAAATTATAAAAACTAATGAAAATTGAAGAATATCACACAATGAAACAATTTTATGTATACACAAAATATTTACACTTTTGAAAGGAGGTTTTGTATTGAAATTATAAAAGAAATTATTTTCCTATATGCCGGAGAAAAAAATTCATGGATTTTTATCTGTCATTTTAACCATGACAGGGATTATAATGCAATTTACAGCTTATTATTTAATATGGCTGCTACTTAAAGATGTTTTTTTAGGAGAAAGTCTTAAGGAAGCTTTAAAAATTTATATGACTATTTTACTTTTGTTTATTTCTCATGGACTTTTATATCTTGCAGGAACGTGGATGATTCATCTTGCGGGATTTAGACTGGGAAACAAGATTAAGAGAAAAGGGGATAAGGCATCTTTTAGAGGCTTCAAATACTTTTTTTGATGTACATAACTCGGGAAAAGTCAGAAAAATAATAGACAATAATGTGGAACAAACGCACATGATTGTCGCCCATCTGATTCCAGATCAAACGGCTGCTATTTTAACACCATTATTGATGCTGGCTTTGGTATTTACACTTGATATATATCTTGGAATATTTTTTGTGATTATTGTTTTTATATCTCTAATTATAATGAAAAAGATGATGGGAGAAACCCAATTTATGGATGCTTACATGAAGAAACTTGATGAGTTAAACGCAGGAGCAGTTGAATATGTGCGCAGTATGCCCGTAGTGAAGATTTTCAATGCACCGGTCATCGGATTTAAAAAACTATATGATTCAATAATTGAGTACAAAGAAATGGTATACAAATATTCCATGTCCTGCAGAATTCCTTATGTGGCTTTTCAGTGGATTTTAAATATTTTTATATTAAGCCCTGTTTTCATAGCTTTATCTATGGTTTCACGAGGGGATAGTCCGGCGTTGTGGAGTGCCAAGGTTTTATTTTCACTTTTTTTATGGGACTGTTTTTTTCAAATACTATGAAGATAATGTATGTATCCATGTACCAATTTCAGGCGAATACGGCAGTTGATAATCTGGAGAATTTATTTAAAGAGATGGAGCAAAAGAAGATAAACTTCGGACAAGATAGGGAAATGAAAACTACTGATATAGAATTTAGGAATGTAGATTTTTCTTATGACGGAGAAAATAAAATACTCGAAAACTTTTCTCTTAAATTATCGGAAAACAAGGTCTATGCTTTGGTAGGCTCATCGGGAAGCGGTAAATCTTCTCTTATAAAACTAATAAACGGTATAATCCCAGAGATAACAAGTGCAAAAATATGCGGGGATATAAAATTAAATTGCGAGAATTTACTGGAAAGTGATATTACAAAAAGAAGCGAGAAAATATCGACAGTATTTCAAAATCCAAAAAATCAATTTTATGTAATAAATTCCCTTGATGAAATAGCCTTTGCCTTGGAAAATAGAAAAATGGGAAAAGAGGAAATTTTTAATAGGATAGAATACTATACCAAACTGCTTTCGACAGAAAAACTTCTGAATAAAGATTTACTTAAATTATCAGTGGGAGAAAAACAATTAGTTGCCATAACTTCTGTTTCTGTCATGGATAACGAGATTTACCTATTTGATGAACCTTCCGCATCACTGGATAGAGAGTCTATAAACAGGCTTTCTGAAGATATAAAGATTTTAAAAAAACAGGGTAAAATTATAATAATTGCAGAGCATAGGCTTTATTATTTAAGGGATATTTTGGATAAAATTTTTGTAATTGAGAACAACAAAATTTTTTCATATGACAAAAATAATGTAGATGATGTTTTGATAAAAAAGCATCATCTCAGGATTTTACAAAATATAGAAGAAAGGGATTTTAAAAATGATAATTATACTGAAAAAAAACTATTTGACAAATCATATAACGAGGAAGATGAATTAATTTGCAAAGATTTTTATTGTAAATATAGCGGAGGAAAAGAAATATTTGATTTTTCAATATCTTTTAGCAAGGGAATTCATTTTATAATTGGAGAAAATGGAATCGGAAAATCTTCTTTTATTAGAATTATTTGCGGACTGAATAAGGGGCAAAAAGGAGAAGTATACTATTGTAAAGAAAAAATAAAAAATCACGCAGGCAATATATCCCTTGTGATGCAAGATGTAAATTATCAACTTTTTACAGAATCGGTATATAGCGAGATTTCCATTGTATCAAATGATGAAAAATTAAAAGAGGAAACTTTAAGAGAATTTGGACTTTGGGACAAAAAAGACTTTCACCCTCAGAGTTTATCGGGAGGAGAAAAACAAAGGCTTGCTCTTGCACTTGCAAAGGCAAGTCCAAAGGGTATTGTAATATTAGACGAGCCTACATCGGGGCTTTGTTTTAAAAATATGAGAAATTTGATAAAAGTAATAAAAGAAATGAAAGAAGATGGGAAAATTATTATTATAATAACTCATGACTATGAGTTTATAAAAATGACTCAAGAAAATGTGGTGAAATTTGTAAAATGATTCAAAGGATATGAAAGTTGGATTAAAGTATCACAAGCAGGGTGAGATATATTTTTGTTTGATGCTAAAAAACATATGTTAAAAAGAGAAAAAAGCAATATGGTTTTTCAAAATGTAATTATAAACTTTTATAGAATAGATATATCGCGATATTTCCTTTGTATAAAATGACGATTGAAATACTTAAATGCTATATAAATCCATATTCTTAAGAAAAGGATATTGTAGAAGTGTTTGTATTTCAATGATTAGATTATACGACCGGTAGCAAAACTATAGAACACAACACACTCACTTTAATCAAGAGAATAAAAAATTTTGAAAGCAGAAGAAATTTAGGCAATACGAATATTGAGAAAATCAGGAAACATGAAATTTACCAATAATAAGAATACAAAAAACAGGCTGCAAAGCCTGTTTTTTGAAAAATTATTTATTTTCGTATGGTTCCAAGAATGCATGAAAGTGCCGCATTGGAAGATTTTCACCCCATGTGATTTTCATGTTTGGAATGGATTGCCTGTCTTCATAAAGAGCTTTTACAGCTGCGATTACATAATCCAAATGTTCTTGAGTGAGTCTGCTTCTATCCACAGCAAATCTCACAACGTTTAAGAGTTCTGCTTGTTGTTCGGGAGTTTTTAAATCGTATTCCATAGAATAGTCGCCGAGTTCAGCGACACGAATTCCGTAGCGACGAATTAATTCCACAGAAAAACCCTGACCGGCAAAAGATTCGTGGCTACGCTTACCATCAAAAAATTCGTCCATATTGATGTAGACAGCATGACCACCTGCCGGGAGCACAACGCCTTTTATGCCGGCTTTGTAGAAACCTTGAGCTAGATATTCACATTGTTTAACTCGAGAGTCCATGTAATTAAAATTACAGCTTTCATATAAACCAACAGAAAGAGCCATAATATCACGACCGCTCATCCCACCGTAAGAATCGTTGCCGTAACAAGAAATTTGTTTTACTTTTAGTCTAACCCCCACATCAACTTTTACCGAGCCATCTTCGTTGAAATCACTGAACTTTTGCCAGAACAAACCTTTATCTCTAAATGCGAGCATGCCGCCCATGTTTGCGTGGCCGTCTTTTTTTGCGGACATACAGAAACCGTCACAGTACGAGAACATTTCAGTTGCGATTTCTGCAATTGACTTGTCTATATAGCCACTTTCGTTCATCTTGATGAAGTAAGCATTTTCCGCCCATCTTGCAGCATCAAAAATTAGTGGAATATCATACTTTCTGGACACTCGGTGAATTTCGCGGAGGTTTTCCATAGAAACGGGTTGACCACAAACAGTGTTGTTCGTGATGCAAGTAAAAATCAGGGGCACATTTTCCACGCCAACGCTTTCGATTAGCTCTTCCAACTTTTCAATATCCATATTTCCTTTGAATGGATTTTTTTCGTATTTGCCATTTTTCGGAATTTCATAAAGCAACTTTTTGTTGTACAAATTGCGAGGGATGGAACCCATTTGTTTTATGTTTCCTTCGGTGGTATCGAAGTGACCATTTGATGGAATAGTGAAAACTTTATCCGGATAGCGTTCTTTTAAAATATTTCTCACAATTTCCATAAGTACAGATTCAGCTGCACGACCCTGCTGAATAATAAAAGCATTTGGACGTTCAAGTTGGGCTGCTCCACCATTAAAAAGTCCGCCTTCATATTCGTGTAAGTAAACTTCGTCAATCATTTTGTCCACGTCGCGACAATCTGTGCGAACGAGATCCAAAATCTTTTTCCAATTTTTTTCGCCACCGCGTTCAAAAATGTCCCTAAAAGTGTCCAATAATACATAGTAACCGGTGTTTCTGCCGTATGCTTCGTCACCCAAGAATAGAGCCGCCCATTGGGTGTTTGTCATAGCAGTTGTACCCGAGTCTGAAAGCATATCCACCGACAAAAGTCCCGACGGAAAAGCAAATTCGTTGTAATGAGTGTTTTTTAAAGCCTTCTCTCTTTGCTCCACGCTAACATCCGGCAAATCTTTTACTGCAAAAGTAAAATGAGTTGGCTTTGGAAAATTTAAATCATATTTTTCTGTCATAATCTCCTCCAAAAAAATTTATGTAGTGTATAACTATAATTATCACTATATTAATTATAAAGTTTTTATAATTAATAGTCAAATTTTTGTGATTTAAATCATAACTTGCAAAATTAGAAAAAGAATATGTAAGAATTTCGCAAATATCTAAAAACAAAAACGCCTTGTGAACATACAAGGCGAATTAGTCTTCGAAAACAATATGGTTGTTTTCCATTGATTTAATTTTTGCAAGAGAGTACACGTCAAAACCGCGTTCTCTGATTCTATCACCGCCACCTTGAAAAACTTTTTCAATTACTATACCGATGCCAACAATATTTGCTCCGGCTTTTTCCACCATATTAATAAGAGCATTTAGTGCATTTCCTTTTGCAAGAAAATCGTCCAAAATTAAAATCTTGTCGCCCTTATTGATAAATTTCTTTGCGATAACTAACTTGTTATCTTTTTTTTGTGTGAAACTTTGTACATTTTCAATATATACATCGTCCGGTAAATTAATATGCACATTTTTCTTGACAAAAACCACCGGCACGTGTAAATATTGTGCAGTGATAGTTGCGATTGCAATACCGGAACTTTCAATTGTTATTATTTTATTTACGCCGGCGTTTTTGAATTTGTCGTTAAAATATAATCCAACTTCATTAAGAAATTCAATATCAAGTCTATGGTTTAGAAAATTGTCTACTTTTAAGACTCCACCATCCAGAACTTCGCCTTCGGTTAGAATTTTTTGTTTTAATAAATCCATTTATATCACCACCTATGTGAGCTATTATAGCATTTAATTTTTATTTTGTAAAATAGTATATAATTTTAAATTCTCTTTTATAAAATTATATATTATTAAAAAATTCTTGATTTTAAGCAGTTTTTAATTTATAATATAAATATATATATATATATATATGTATATGGAGGCAGTATGAAAAAGTTATATAAGATTTTAATGATTTTTGCATTTGTACTTACCATTATTACTAAAGTTGAAGCGAGACCATCGGCTAAGATTTTGGTAAATGGTATTGATATTACAGAAAAAGCACAAGCTATAAATAAGCATGATAGAACTTTGGTACCTGTCAGATTTGTTTCAGAGGCACTACAAAAAGAAGTTAGATATATAGATTACAGTAAAGAAGTAATCGTTGAAGATGTAAACGGCAAGATGACTCTTCAAATTAACAGCAAACTTATTGAACTTCCTGACGGCACTTTTTATTTGAGCGATGTGCCGGCTGAAATCATAAACAACAGAACTTATGTGCCGGTTAGAGTGATTGCAGAAAGTTTTAATATGCAGGTTCTTTATGACAACATGACAAATACGATTTCAATTGTAGAGGGTACTCCAAATCCTGACGACAGTTATTATGTTGATGGATTTAAAGATGACGTTAATGGTGTTACAAATTTTACAGTTATTGCCGGCAAAAATATAGCTCCAAGAATTAAGAGTTCAAAACTGTTTTTACTGGACAGTATTACTAAGAAAGGTTATTTGAATTCAGTTTCAAACGACAACAACCTTACCTACACACCTTGGAAGGGCAAAGATTTTGGAATTATTTTGGTAGCAAGCTATGATCAAAATGGAAATATTGTCGCTGGTCGCGGTAAAAAAGTAACTACAAATTTGGTGCCGGAAGTTGCTATTAGAGGTGTAAATAGCGGAGATATTATTAATGGTGCTGCTGAACTTATGCCTGAATTAAATTTCATTCCTGTCAGCCTTAGCTATACAGTGGTGGACAACAGCACAAACACAGCACAAAAATTTGAAAATAAGGATCCTTTTGCTGCTTGGCAATTTGAAGTGCCGGGTGGTGAAACGAGAAATGTGCAAGTTACAATGAATGCTGTAGATATTGCGGGCAACAATTATATTTCAAATCCAGTCAGCTTTACAATTTTTACTGAAAAGAGATTTAGTTTAACTGGTGTGAAATCCGGACAAAACATAAACGGAACAGTGAATTTGAATGTAAACAGAAATTTTGAAGTGCAAAGCACCAGATATTATTTGGGTACTCCGCTTGGAGAAAAACTTTTAAAAGAGCTACCGTACGGAGGATATATTTTTAATCCTGGCGAAGAATTAAATGGAAATTATTATTTAAGGGCTGAGGTAACTCTTCCAAACGGAGAGGTACTCTCAACTGAAAAAATAAATGTTAATATAAAAGGAGGAAAGAGGCTTCTTCTGAAAGGTATTGGACCAAATGCAGTTATTACGGACAATTTGGATTTGTCCTACGATTCAAATGTACCAGCAATGAGTGTTACCTATGTTTTTGAAGGCACCCAAGGTTTTACAATAAAGGGAATTGTGGGCGGTAAAACAAGTTTTACGCCGACTGGAAAAGCAAGTGGTCAATACAATGTGTATGTTAAAACTAAAACAGCAAGTGGCGAACTTGCAAGCGACAAGGTTAGCGTTAAAATTCATAACGAAAAAACATACGGTCCGACTCCGATCGTTCCTAAGGACCAATTTATTGAAAAGTTCTCACCGCTTGCAATTAGCTCAATGAATAAAACTGGAATGGCAGCGTCAATTCAAATGGCACAAGCTATTTTGGAAACCGGCTGGGGACAATATGTGCCTGTAGATAAATACAGTGGAAAAATTTCAAAGAATTTGTTTGGAATAAAGGGAACCGGTTCAAACGGATACATTGTTTCAAACACTTGGGAAGAATATAACGGCGTGAAATACAGGATAGACGATAAGTTTAGAGCATACAAAACTGTGGAAGAAAGCTGGCAAGATCATAAAGATTTACTTTTGACAAAAGAAAGATATCAAATTTTTAGAGATGTGATGTTTGATCCGATTCGCGGTGCGTTTGCAATTAGAAGAGCTGGATATGCAACAGATTCCGAATATCCCGGTAAATTGATTAAAATTATTAAAGACAATAATTTGAGAAAGTTAGACGAAGTGAGTTTTTAATGAGTGAAATATTAGAATCAAATGAAGAAGGCATAAAGCGTGCAAGCGAAATTATTAGAGCCGGAGGTATAGTTGCATTTCCAACGGAAACTGTTTATGGGCTTGGAGCAAATGGGCTAAATGATACGGCAGTTATAAAAATTTTTGAAACAAAGGGACGTCCGGCAGATAATCCTCTAATTTTGCACATTGCAAAAAAAACTGATTTGGATAAGATTGCAAAGAGTTATCCGGCATATGTAAAACTTTTGATAGACAAATTTTGGCCCGGGCCGCTCAGCATCATTGTGGAAGCAAAATCAGAAATTCCAAGCGCGGTGACTGCAGGACTAAAAACTGTGGCAGTTAGAATGCCCTCACACAAGATTGCAAGAGATTTTATCGAAGCCTGCGGAGTGCCTATTGCGGCACCGAGTGCGAATATTTCAGGAAGACCATCACCAACTTGTTTTGACGATGTGTGTTTCGATTTGTCCCCAAAGGATGTGCCGATTATTAAAGGCAAGCCTACTGATATTGGAATTGAGAGCACGGTTGTCTTGTGTACGAGTTATCCGCCAGTTATTTTAAGACCGGGTAAGATTACAAGGGAAGACATTGCAAGAGTTGTTGGAGATTGTAATTTGGATATTAAACCGAAGAAAAAACCGCTTAGCCCAGGACAAAAGTATGGGCACTATATGGCAAAAAAACCGACAGTTTTGTTTGATATGAGTCCGAAGGACACTGATGAATACATTGACAAACACAATTTAAACGGTATTTATATTCTGTCAAAGGAAAATAAGCCTAGAGAAAATTCAATTGTTTTAGGTGACTACGACGATGCGGACGTTGCAAGCAGAGATTTTTTTCACGCACTTAGAGTGGCCGACACGATGGACGGAGATATGATTTTTGTTCAAGCATATTCAAAGGACGGAATTGGATTAGCTCTTTTTGAAAGAATGACAAAAAGCGCAAAGCACAGAATTTTGGAGGATAAAAATGAAGATTGGATTTGGTAGCGATCACGGTGGCTACGAATTAAAAATGAAGATTATGAAAGCTCTTGCAAAAGAAGACAAATATGAATTGTTCGATTTTGGTTCTTTTGAAGGAGAAAAAGCAGACTATCCGATTTATGCTAAAAAAACTGCAGATGCAGTAGTAAATGGCGATGTGGATTTGGGACTTTTGTATTGCGGTACAGGGATCGGAATTTCAATTGCTGCTAACAAAGTAAAGGGTATTCGCTGCGCACATGTGAGTGATCCATATTCTTCCAGAATGGCAAAAGAACACAATAATGCAAATATGCTCGCTCTTGGCGGTAGAGTTTTGGGTGAAGAACTCGCACTTGAAATTGTGCACGCATTTTTGAATGCAGAATTTCAAGGTGGAAGACATCAAAATAGATTAGATTTAATTACAAAAATGGAGGAGAATTAAATGGGTAAAACTATTGTTTGTGATCATCCGCTAATCCAACACAAACTTGGAATTTTAAGAGATGTAAACACGGGAGCAAAAGAATTTAGAGCACTTGTAACCGAGATTGCAATGCTTATGGGATACGAACTCACAAAAGATTTCCAATTAGAAGACAAAGAAATTGAAACTCCAATGGGAGATGCAACAGTTAAAGTGATTGCAGGTAAAAAGGTTGCAATCGTTCCTATTCTAAGAGCAGGTCTCGGAATGGTGGATGGATTTTTAAATTTGATTCCGGCTGCAAAAGTTGGCCATATCGGACTTTATAGAGATCCAAAAACTTTTAAACCGGTGAGCTACTATTGCAAGATGCCTGAAGATATTGCAAAAAGACAGGTTATTATCGTGGACCCTATGATTGCAACCGGTGGCAGCACAATTGATGCAGTTACAGAATTAAAAAATTTGGGTTGTAAAAATATAAAAGTGGCAAATATAATCGGGGCTCCGGAAGGAATTGAAGCGTTCCACAGAGTTCACCCGGACGTTGATATTTATGTTTGTTCCATTGATGAAAGATTAAACGACAGTAAATATATTATTCCGGGACTTGGAGATGCAGGAGATAGACTATTTGGTACTAAGTAATGAATAATTTTTATATTTTTATGTTGGCGTTTTGCATAACTTTTGCGTTAACGCCAATAAATATTTATTTATCTAAAAAATTTGGCTTTGTGGATATTCCAAAAGATAATCGAAGGATGCATAACAAGCCGATTGCAACTATTGGCGGAATAGGCATTTTTGTGTCTTTCTTGTTGGTCGTGCTAATGTTTTTGGATTTAAACAGAAAAATTATTTCAATTTTGATTGGCAGTGCGATTTTGGTTATTACAGGAATTATTGACGACAAGATTGACATTAGACCGCGCGTAAAATTGCTTTTACAAATCATTGCGGCAGTTGTAGTGGTTTTGGGCGGAGTTAAAGTAAATCAGATTACAAATCCTTTTAAACCTATGGAAACTTTTAATGTTGGTTTTTTGGGGATTATCTTTACGATAATTTGGATTGTAGGTGTTTCAAACGCACTTAATTTTATTGACGGACTGGACGGACTTTGTGCCGGACTTGCCACGATTAGTGCACTCACATTTTATTTTGCAGGAGATAGAGCAGGTGTTGTGCCAATGATGGCACTGGCGCTTGCAGGCAGCACACTTGGATTTTTACCGTATAATTTCAATCCGGCAAAAATATTTATGGGTGATACAGGTTCGCTTCCGATAGGATTTATACTTGCATGCCTTTCAATTGAAGGCGTGATGAAGTCGGTTA
This sequence comes from Ezakiella sp., assembly GCA_022778715.1. GTDB lineage: Bacteria > Bacillota > Clostridia > Tissierellales > Peptoniphilaceae > Ezakiella. The sequence continues at coordinate 228,835 of JALFRW010000007.1, read as the reverse complement.
CGACGATGTCTTTAATCGTGCCGATTTTGATTTTGGCTCTTCCGGTTTTTGATACTTTGTTTGCAATTTTTAGACGTGCAATCAACGGCAAAAAAATAATGGAAGCTGACAAGGGGCATCTGCATCATAGATTGATAGAAAGAGGATACTCGGTTAAAAGTGCTGTTTTAATCATGTATGGTTTGTCCATTACATGTTCACTTATGGGACTGTTGATTTCGCAAGTGCCGCCGGAGTTTGGAATGGTACTTAGCGCTTTAACGATAATTATGATTGTAGTTTTGGCAATGATGTTTGGTTTATTCAAAAAAGAAAATAAGCCGGGCAGTACGGGCATTCATTAACAAGGAGGAATAACTTGATAAAAGTTGTAATGATAATTGGAACCAGGCCAGAAATTATTAAGTGTTTTCCGGTTATAAAAAAGATGCGTGAAAACGAATTGTTTGATCTTACTGTTGTTTTTACGGGGCAACACCGGGAACTCTTAGATATGATGATTGAAGATTTAAAAGTGGAGAATTTTACAAATCTCAGAATTTTTGAAACCGGTCAACGTCTTTCCGGGATAACATCAAATGCACTTAGTGCACTTGAGAGTTTAGAGGACAAGGATTTTGACTACTGTATTGTGCAGGGAGACACCACTACTGTATTTGCCGGAGCACTTTGGGCATTTTATAATGGCATTAAAGTTTGTCATATTGAGGCGGGACTTAGAAGCGGTAATATTTACAGCCCATTTCCCGAAGAGGCAAATCGCAAAATGGTGAGTACGATTAGTTCGCTAAATTTTGCACCAACGGCCAGAGCCAGAGAAAATTTGCTTGCCGAAGGCATTAAAGATGATACGATTTTCGTTACCGGAAATACCGTGATCGATTCATTAAGGCTTTCAAAAAAAGATAATTACTCTTTTCAAAATGAAGAGCTGAACAAGCTTTTTGGGAAACGTGTAGTGCTTCTAACCTGTCATAGAAGGGAAAATCAATCACATTTGGATGATATTTTTGGCGCAGTAAGAGATGCTATAAAAAATCAGGATATTGAACTGGTTTTTCCGATGCATTTCACACCAAAGGTTCGAGAATATGCACAAAAATATTTTGGCGAGTTGGAAAACGCAACTCTAATCGAACCATTGTCGTATCATGACATGGTGCATTTGTTGTCAAAAGTGGATTTTGTCGTTACAGATAGCGGAGGACTTCAAGAAGAAGCTCCGGGATTTGGAAAACCGGTTTTAGTTATCAGACAAGAAACGGAACGTCCGGAAGCAATTGAAGCCGGTACTTGCAAGCTTTCGGGTACTAAGTACGAAGATATCAAAAAAGATATTTTAGAATTACTAAGTAAGGGAGAAATGTACAAAAATATGAGTCACGCAAAAAATCCGTTTGGAGATGGATACGCAGCTGATAAAATTTTGGATATTATGGTTGAAGATTATAATAAGGAGTATAGAGCTTAATGGACACTGACTCGTGTATACGATTTACGATTATTTTTATAATTAACGTAGTTATAGCGGCAACTTTTAGATTTTTCAGAACCTGGGCAATGTGCGCAGATTTTGGAACTGAAAACATGAATGATGAAAAGGCAAGAGATAAAAAAGAAGATATCATAGTGTGTTTGCAGCTCGGCTGTGACATTTTAAAGATGATATTTGTTATCGTACTTGTGTTATTTGAAAGAAAATGGTTTAGTTTACTTGAATTTGAATTTTGGAAAAGATATTTGCTTTTAGGCGTGGTGTTTTTAGTTATAAACGCGTTCTACAATTTGCTTGCTGTGGATATGCCGGATAGATATGGCACAAACAAAGCAAAATCCAAATTTGAAAATCACAAATTCGTTTTATACTTTTTGTTAACTCTCATGATGCCTGTTTACAAATTTCAAAAATGGTTAGAAGAGCTTGCAGCATCAATTTTCAATTTTCCGGATGTGAAACCGCATATCACAATCGACCAGATAGTGTCTGTTGTGGAAATGGGTGAAGCACAAGGTATTATAAATTCAGTAGAAAAAGACATGATTGACGGCGTTATGGGGTTTAATTCGAGAGTGGCGGAAGAAATCATGACACCAAGGACAGAAGTTTTTATGATAGACATAAATAAAGATCCGTCCGAATATATGGATGAGCTTGCAGAGTATCGCTATTCCAGAATTCCTGTTTATGATGACGACATTGACAATATCATCGGCGTAATTTATCTAAAAGATATTTTTAAAATGGTTTATAAAGAAGGATTTGGCAAATTAGACGTTAAAAAGCTCATAAAACCTGCGTATTTTGTACCTGAGAGGAAGAACATTCACGCTTTGTTCCAAGAAATGCAAAGAGAGCACAGACATATGTCACTTCTTATGGACGAATACGGCGGATTTAGCGGAATTGTAACAATGGAAGACTTGACGGAAGAAATCATGGGGGATATTGATGACGAATTTGACACAGACGAACCCGAAGTCTATGCGCTAACCACAAACGAAGCAGTTGTACAAGGCTCAACTTCAATTAAAGATATAAATGATATGCTCGGCACAAATTTTCCGGAGAATATGGATTATGACACAATTTCCGGCTATATAATTAATAGAATCGGTTATATTCCAAACACGAACAAGGTGGAGGAGATAGAATTTGAAAATCTAAATTTGAAAGTGCTCGAGGTTGAAGATAGGCGAATTAAAAAAGTAAAAATAACTCTTGTAAACACAACAGATGAAAAAGAAGACGATAAAAAATTAAAAGATTAGTTATTTTTTTCTTTAATTGGGTATAAAGAACGCGAGAGAGTTTGTTTGAGGAGGTTTTCATGAGAATTAGATTAAGAAAAGAGGTCTATTTAGTTCTGGCAGTGCTTTTGGTTTTTGCATTATTTGTAATTTTTAGACCTAAATCAGTAAAAAAAATAGAAGCCACGAATATTGATGGAGTAAATATTTTTTTAGGCGGGGATAATTATATTCAATTTGGTGAAAATGATAGAATTGCTCTTGGAGATCCAGTTAGAACTTTTTTGGTTGCAAATGGCAATATTGTAAAAAATGCTAATTTAAATATTATTGATGGTAATTCCATGCTTCCGGTTGATGTGTTAGCTGAAATCATAGGCGGCGAAGTGAACGGTAATCCACAAAATGGTGACGAATTTACTGTTTCTGATGGAACAACAAAGGTTACATTTAGATTAAATGACCAATCAGCTGACTTAAATGGGAAGCCTGAATTTTTGGACTTTGTGCCAACAAGAGAAGGCAAAATTGTATATGTACCATTAAAACAATTTTTTGGTTATTTTGATTACCGCGTTGCATACACAAGAGGTAACGAGAATTCAGATATTGCACCTCTAATTCCAAATTATCCACAAATTTTTGTAGACAAATATCCCGATGATGCAAAGAAGCTCACCAAAGAAGAAGCGGTTAAAGTTTTAACTGATGAACTAAAAAAAGCTTACAAATCCAATTTCGGCAAAAAATGGACGGCACCGAAAGCGGGGGAAACTGAAGGCACCGCTCCGGAAGATGAAATGAGATTTAAGATAAATGAAGGTTTTAGCGTTAAATCGGAAAATGAAAGATACTATGTAATTCCGGTTGTATGGGATTTTCTGGTAGACAAATACACTGGCGATGTCTATATGTTCTATCAAGGACAAACTTATCAGTACAAAAAGTTAGATACAAAACAAAAAGGCACTTTAGCATTTGCCGGTTAGAACTTAAAGATAATGGGTCAACCTATTATCTTTTTTTTGTGCCTATTTGTATATTGTCAAAAATATGGGTATAATATACTAAGAACAAATGAAAGGAAAGAACATTATGAATAAACCACCGAAAAAAAGATATTCTATATTTATATATTACAGCATAGTCCTTGGCATACTTTTTTTACTCAATTTGGTTTTATATCCATATTTACTCAAAAACAGCGTGGAAGAAGTGAGCTATTCGACAATGTTGGAAAAAGTTGAAAGTGGAGTTGTTACGAGTGTGCAAAGACAATCCAACCAATGGGTGTTCAGCACAAAAGAAAACGGCGAAGAAAAAATGTACAAGACAGGTCCTTGGGACGATCCGTCAATCACAGAGATTTTAATCAAAAACAATGTGGACTTCGGAGCAAAAATTCCGGAGGCACCTGGTGTTGTGGCTACAGTTTTAAGTTGGGTCATTCCGATTATATTATTTGTCGTTGTCGGCAGAATTTTATCTCGTTCTATGGCAAAAAACATGGGTGGAATTGGGCCTATGAGTTTTGGAAAGAGCAACGCAAAAGTTTATATTGAAGCAAATACAGGCAAGAGTTTTAAAGACGTTGCAGGCCAAGAAGAAGCAAAAGAAGCTTTAAAAGAAATAGTAGGCTTTTTGCACAATCCAGGTAAATACGCAAGAATCGGTGCAAAATTGCCGAAGGGTGTGCTCTTAGTCGGGCCTCCGGGAACGGGTAAAACACTTCTAGCTCAAGCTGTGGCCGGAGAAGCTCATGTTCCATTTTTCTCAATTTCAGGTTCTGAATTTGTGGAAATGTTTGTTGGTATGGGCGCAAGCAGAGTGAGAGATTTATTTAGACAAGCAAATGAAAAAGCGCCATGTATTGTGTTTATCGATGAAATTGATACAATCGGAAAGAGAAGAGATTCTCAAATCGGTGGTAATGACGAAAGAGAACAAACATTAAACCAACTATTGTCAGAGATGGACGGGTTTGATGGGAAAAAAGGCGTTGTAATTTTGGCGGCAACAAATAGACCGGAAACTTTGGATCCGGCACTTTTAAGACCGGGCAGATTTGACAGACGTGTTCCTGTCGAACTTCCGGACTTAAATGGTAGAATGGCAATTTTTGAAGTTCACTTAAGACATGTTCGTCATGAAGATAATATCAACTTGGAACAAGTTGGACTTGCAACTGCCGGCGCAAGTGGTGCTGATATTGCAAATATGGTTAATGAAGCAGCTCTTAGAGCTGTTAGAGAAGGAAGAACAGAGGTTTCACAAAGAGATATTGAAGAAAGCGTGGAAGTGGTTATTGCAGGCTATGAAAGAAAGTCAATGGTAATTCAACCACGAGAAAGAGAGATTATCGCTTATCATGAAGTGGGACACGCAATTGTGGCAGCAAGCCAAACTCATTCAGCACCGGTTGCAAAGATTACAATTATTCCTCGTACGAGCGGTGCACTTGGGTATACTCTTCAAATTGATAAGGAAGAAAAATTCCTGATGAGTAAAGAAGAATTAATGACAGAAATGGTAACTCTTTCCGGAGGACGCGCAGCAGAACAAGTGTTCTTCAATGTGGAAACTACGGGCGCTTCAAACGATATTGAAAAGATGACAAATATTGCAAGCTCAATAGTTATGAAATTTGGGATGACGGAAGATTTTGGTATGGCTTCGCTCGTTTCTGAAGGCAACTCATATTTGGGTGGCGGCTCACAAGTAGTAGTTAGTGAACTGTCGCACAGAAAAGCGGACGAAGTTATATTTAGTTTAGTAAAAGATGCACACAAAAAGGCAATTCAAATATTGGAAGAAAACAAAGAAGCGGCACACGCAATAGCTCAATATTTGCTAGAAAAAGAAACAATTACCGGACAAGAATTTATGGAAATATTTAATCAATATTCAGAAGACCAAATCAATGCACCGGATAATAAAAATGATAAGGTTTATGCACCGCAAGCTCCAACTCAAATTGAAGCTCATGATAAAACTGTAAATTAGAAAAAAAGAGCACTGAAGTGCTCTTTTTGTTAGATATATTATATATTAAGTTATGGGAGAAAATATGATATATCTATAACGTGTTTGTGTATAGTTCACACAACTTATTATGATTAGTTTAAAATATATTTTAAATAATTCAACAAGAAAACAATTAAGGTGTGTGGCAATTGCAAAAGATTTCTATAAATTGTCAAGAAACATGAGCTGCGTCACAAAAACTATTTATTACACACTAAAAGATTTGATAAAAGTTTTTATAAAGATGAAAATAAATCTAAAAACCTTGCCAATTTTTGTCAGGGTTTTTAGATGCTCATTGTAAATTATCTTTGATTTTGCTATAATGTCTGTATGGATGAAGAAATTTTTATAAAAAAGATGACTCCGGACGATGTGCTGGAAATGCGTAAATTTCAAAATAACGAGAGTCCGCTTTTAAGTGGTTATAATTTTACGGCAAGGACACCTCTTGAATGTAAGTTTTGGTATTATGTTAAAACGAGTGGCAATTCAAATTATTTCATTTGTTATTTGGGAAATAGAGTGATTGGATATGTTTCGATGAAGTATATAGACTACAAAAACGGCACTTCAACTCTGGGGATTGTTCTTGATCCAAAGTATCAAAGCAAGGGACTTGGTAGAAAGATTTTAGTTAAGTTTTTTAATTATTATTTTGGACTCGGCTTTAAGGATATGACTCTTCAAGTGGATTTTTTTAATATTAGAGCACAAAAGCTTTATAAATCAATTGGTTTTAAGCGATACGGCAGGAGCTATCAGATTTTTTATGGAGATGTGGACAAAGACGATTTGTCTATGAGAGAATATTTCGTGTTTATTGGCGAATATATTTTTTCGAAAGTTTATTTGATGAGACTTAAAAAAGAAGATTTTGCAGACTTTTTGGAGGGGTAGTTTGAGATTTATTGAACCGGAGAATTTAATTCCGCGCAGAACTTCAATTAGCAATATTTTTTTTGATACCTTTTTAAAAGACGCTGAAGGCGATTTTGTTAAGGTTTATTTGTATGCTTATTATTTATGCAAAGAAAAGCTTGCTATGAGCACGGAGGAGTTTAATTCGAGCTTGCATATGTCTCACGAGCGGGTGAGTGAGGCTGTTGATTATTGGGTGAATACCGGGCTTATGGAAGTAAAGGACGGAGATTTAATAATTCACGATGCAGATTCTCTTACAATTCAAAATATCGTTGGCAATAAAGTTCAATCACCCGTGGACCCGGAACTAAGACTTGTGGAGGCAAACCGCGACCCTGAGATTCGCGAAATGTTTAGACAAGTGGATTTTATAGTAAGGCGTCAGCTTGTGCCTGAAGAAAAAAAGACGGTACTAAGTTGGGTGATGGATTATCATATGTCACCCGATATGGTGCTTCATGCAATCAGTTATACTTTTGAAGAGAAAAAAGCTTGCAATTTAAATTATGCCGGAGCTATGATTAGAAATTGGTACGACAAAGGCTACACCACTTTGGACGAAGTAATTGACAATTCTGACTTGGAAGGTGCGACAGAAGAAATGGTTAGAAAGGCGCTAAATTTAAAAGTGTCCCAAATGACACCCGCTGTGAGCGAAACAATTGCATCTTGGAAAGTAAAACTTGGCTTTTCGGACGATATTATCGCCCTTGCATGTGCTCAAACGATAAATATAAGAGAGCCTAATATAAAATATGTGGACGCGGTTTTAAAGGCTTGGCATGATGGCGGTGTGAAAGACTTGGACGATGCCAGAAAGATGATTGAAAAGAAGCCGACAGCGGTTTACAATAAAAATTCCAAGATGGATGATTATTATATTTCAAATAAAAGACAGACAGATGACTATTCAGAAGATGAGCTAAAGGCACTCCTCGGTATTAAGGGAGGATTATAGTTTGGAAATTATAGATTTAGTTTTGTCCGATCAACGCACCATTCGTGAGCTTTCGAGACAAAAAAATTTTAAAAAAAGACAAAGTGTTATAGAAAGCGTGCCGGAGTTAAAAGCGTTTGATGACGAGATGATCTCGATTTTAAGTTCGGATTTGGATCCTATTGAAAAGAATAAAAAGCTGAAAAAGTTAAATACAAAGATGAATGAAAAAATCAACGAGCTGAAATTGAGTGAAAAGATCAAGCCTAGTTACGAGTGCGAGATTTGCAAGGATACCGGCTATGTGAATGGAAAAATGTGTCGCTGTTTAACTAAAAAATTAAACGAAAAGCTGTTTAAATTTGGTGAAAGCAGAGAGATTATAAAAAATGCCACTTTTAAGAATTATAATTTGAATTTGTTTAGCGATGAGCCGATTGTAAATGAAAAAAGTTTACGAGATTTTATGGCTGAAAAAGAAAAGCTAGCAATGGATTATGCGGAAAATTTTTCAGGTGAAGGCAAAGGACTCTTCTATTTTGGTAAAAGTGGTACCGGTAAAACTTTTAATATCGGCGCAATTACAAACCGTATTATAGAACGTGGTTTTACGGTGATTTATCTAACGAGCATGGAGCTGTTTGAAGTGTTTCGTTACAAAGACACTTTTGTGGATAACGCAGACGATTATCGAGCGAAATACACAGCGATTAAAGATGTGGAATTGCTCGTGATAGACGACCTAGGCACTGAGGTGATTACTCCAAGTAATTTGGCGGCATTTTTCGATTTGGTAAACTATCGTACAGCGCTTCATAAGCCAGTAATTTATTCGTCAAATTTGGAACTAACGCAGCTTTCAAAAAAATATGACGACAGAGTGTTTAGCAGAATTTCTGGTTCGGTTGAATTTGTTGAATTTATTGGAAAAAATTTGAGATATATAAAGGAGATTTAAAATGCTGGATATCAAGGATATTAGAAACAACTACGATTTTGTGGTTGAAAGGCTAAATGTGAGAGGCAAGGAGTTCAAGGTTAAAGTGCTGAAAGAACTCGACGAAAAGAGAAGAGAAATTATTGCCGTTGTGGAAGCAAAAAAGGCTCACCAAAACGAAATTTCAAAGCAAATTCCTATGCTAAAAAAAGAGGGTAAGGATGTGGAACCTATTTTTGCTGAAATGAAAGAGCTTTCCAATACAATTAAAGAAGAAAACGAAAAATTGCAATCTCTAGAAGCTGAAATTAAAGAAAAAATTTTAGACATTCCAAATTTGCCACATGAAAGTGTACCGGAAGGAAAAGACGATTCACAAAATATTGAAATGTTAAAGAGCGGTATAATCCGTGAATTTGACTTTGAACCTCGTCCACATTGGGATATCGGTACAATGAACGATTGGCTCGATTTTGAACGTGGAAACAAAATCAGCGGCAGCAGATTTACAATTTACAAAGGATTTGGGGCACAATTAGAAAGAGCTTTGATTGATTTTATGCTCGATCTTCACGTTAACAAACAAGGTTATACCGAAATGAGCACTCCATTTATCGTAAATCGTGACAGCATGATTGGCACAGGACAACTTCCTAAATTCGCTGAAGATATGTATCATTGCGAAAGAGATGATTTATTTTTAGTTCCAACAGCAGAAGTACCTCTCACTAATATGTATCGCGATGAAATTTTATCCGAAGATGATTTGCCAATTTATATCACAGAATATACGCCATGTTTCAGAAGAGAAGCTGGTAGTGCAGGCAGAGACACACGTGGCATCATCAGAAATCACCAATTCGACAAAGTTGAACTAGTAAAATTTGTTAAACCCGAAACTTCATATGACGAACTCGAAAGGCTCACAATGGATGCAAGAGAAGTTTTGGATCTACTTAAGATTCCATACAGAGTGGTTAAACTTTGTGGTGGAGATTTGGGTTTCTCAAGTGCAATGACTTATGATATTGAAGTTTGGATGCCTAGCTACGGCAGATATGTGGAAATTTCAAGTTGCTCCAACTTTGAAGGATTTCAGGCAAGACGTGCAAATATAAAATTTCGCCCAAAAGATGGCGGCAAACCGGAATTTGTTCATACACTAAACGGAAGCGGACTGGCAGTTGGAAGAACTTTTGCGGCGTTGGTTGAAAATTATCAAAATGAAGATGGAACAGTCGAAATTCCGGAAGTTTTAAAACCGTTTTTGGAGTCAAGAATAAATTATGAAAAATAAAAAGTTTATGATATTCGCCCTGGTTTTGCTTTTAACGTGCTCAGTTTTTGCAGCACCGGAAGTAAAGCTTTGGGTTGATGGAGAATATGTGATTGGTGATGTAAGACCAAGAATTTTAAATAACAGGACTGTTGTGCCAATAAGACAGATTTCTGAAAAACTTGGTATTGAACCAATTTGGGATGAGCCAACCCAAACGGTGACGCTTGTAAGCGATGGTTTAACAGTAAAATTTGTAATCGAAAGAAATGAATATGAATTAAATGGCCAAACCTACCCGATGGACACGGCAGCTATAATTTTAGAAAACAGAACTTTTGTGCCGCTTAGAGTAGTGGCGGAAGTTTTTGGCAAAAATGTTAGCTGGGACGCTAAAAATTTGACTGCAATTGTTGGTGATGGATACATTGCACCGGAAGTAAATGAAGATACAAGCGAAATTGAAGTTGCAAATGTTAGTGACGTTATTGACGGCGACACAATTATGGTGGATATAAACGCGGATAAAAAGAAAGTAAGACTTGTAGGTGTGGATTCACCTGAGATGAGCACGCCAAATGGTGCGCCGGCAAAAAAATTCACCACAGATAATCTCTTGGGCAAAACTGTTTATCTAGAAAAAGATGTTTCGGACACAGATAAATATGGTAGACTGCTCAGATATATTTGGTTAGTAGATAAGTCAAATTTGGAAGAAACCAACCAAAACATTGAAGATTATATGTATAATGCAATTTTAGTGAAAGCCGGACATGCGTCTTCCAAGAGATATGCACCGGACACTAAATATCAAAAGATTTTTGACGATCTACAAGATGAAGCTTTGAAAAAACAAATTGGAATGTGGGCTCCGGCACCTGTTGGAGCAGTTGTGAGCTCAAATAAAGTGGAAGGCTGGGGACTTCAATTTGGAACATATGTCCCGGAAAATAGAACCAAAGTACAAGTAACAAGCCGAGGCATAACATACTTTGTGGACACCACGAAAAATGTCATAAAAGGCAATGCAAATTCAAAGAAGTATCATTTGCCAGGAATGCAAGGATACGACAAAATCAGCACAGTGAATGTTTGCTTTTTTAGAACTGAAGAAGAAGCGATCGCTCATGGATTTGAAAAAGCTAAAAAATAAGGAGGTTACTATGATGTATGAATTTATTGACGTGCCTGTGGAAGGCGGATTAAAAGCAAAACCAACTGACACATTTGAAAAATGCAAAACAATTGTAAATGAAAAAGCAGCAGAAGGCTGGGAACTTGTTCAAGTGTTTCCGGTTCCAAATGAAAAAACTGGTGTGTATGGTTTAACTAAATACACAATTATTTTTAAAGTGAATAAGTAGTATACATGAAATGCCCCATAAGTTGGATTTAAAAACCAACTTATGGGGTCTTTTCATTCGTAACAGTATTGTTAAATCATTTCTAAGAATGCTGAAATTCTAGTATTTAATTGTCCGATATCATTTTGTCCGTAGTCGGTTTCTACGGCCATGTATGGAATATTTTTTTCTTTTAAGAAATCACGAACAAGCGCACCTTCCACTTGGTATGGTGTGCAAGTTTGGAGTTGCATTTCAAGCACCCCGTCAACTTTATATTCGTTAACCATTCTTCCCAAGAGGTCAAATCTGTTGTGGTTTGGAGAAATGCAAGCGCAGCCGATGTTTAAATATTTTCTTGCGATTGCATCGTATGGATCCGGATTAGTTTCGTCAACATTTGTGTCGATAGCTTTTGCACCACCGCAGTTTTCAAATGCAACTACAATTCCGCCGTTGTCTTCCACGGCCTTAATAACTTTTTCTGTAGCACCGCCGATTGGGCAACCGGTGATTAAAATTCTCTTCTTGCCGCTTATGTGTTTGTTTTCTGTGAGTACTTTTTCCTTTAGCTTAGAGAGCTCTTCCGGAATACTTACCTTATCAAAAGTGAAAGTGATACCGTTTAGCACATGCCACATATCAAGACCCATAATTGGAAGCTCATCGGTTTTCATAATGCTGTAGAAATCTTTTACAGCACTTCTTTCGCGATTTTTAATTCTAATGGCTTCACTAATTGCTTCGCTTGTGATTTCTATGCCAAAATGTTCCTCCAAAACTTCTTTACATTTAACTATTTCTTCTTTCCAAAGTTTTAAGCCCATTTCGGAGTTTCTGTTTGGAAGTTCCATAACGTGAACAGGCTTAACTTTTCCTAATAGCTCATACATTTTCTTTTTGCCATCACATGTAGTTTCTCCGATTACAATATCTGAAAAATAAAAAAATGGACATTTATTGGTGATTGCAAAACCGTAACTAGATTTAATAAGCGGACATAAATTCTTTGGTAAATCGCGTTCTGCATCGCCGATCGTTTCATCGCTTGTGGAGCAGAGCGAAACACAAGTGCCTCCCAATGCAAGGGCTAACTCTTGCGGAAAAAATGTACAAAAAACTCCGACCACCGGAATATTTTTATCTTTAACTTTTTTAACTTCTAAAAAAGCGGCACGCCTTTTGTCGCCAAATTCATCAAAAATTTCGGGCAATTCTTTTTTTAAGTCGATCATTTTATCATCTCCTAATATTAAATTTTATCATTTATCGGAAACAAATACAATATTAATTTTAATTATAAGAAATTTCTATAAATAGTTAGCCTTAGTTGACGATTTAATTTAAATAAGATATAATACTTTCGAAAGAGAGGAAAGCATCGGAATGGATAAAAATATAATTATAGCTTTGGGACTGATTATGCCCGGAATTATGACGGGGATTGGGGCACTTCCAATTTTTGCAACCAAAAATGTTTCACAAAAAATGCTGGACGGAATGTTAGGTTTTGCAGCAGGAATAATGCTTGCAGCCACTGCTTTTTCACTCGTGCTTCCTTCAATTGAATTAGGCGGTGGAGATTTTAAAGCGGTAATGATAACTTCGCTTGGAATTTTTTTTGGCGCATTTATGATAGATATGATTGATAAATATTCACCGCACGAACATCTAATCACAAAAAAAAGAGAAGGCGACATGAGCAGTTCACTTAAACAAATTTGGCTATTTGTAATAGCAATAACAATTCATAATTTCCCGGAAGGAATGGCAACCGGTGTTGGGTTTGGAACGAATAATATTTCTGATGGATTTACACTGGCACTTGGAATTGGAATACAAAACATGCCGGAAGGACTAGCTGTAGCACTTTCTTTAGCACGAGAAAACTACTCGCTTAAATTTTCATTTTGGGTTGCATTACTAACCGGACTTGTAGAACCAATTGGCGCACTATTAGGATACGGTCTGGTAAAAGTGTTCGCACCAATCTTGCCGTTTGTCTTAGCTCTCGCAGGTGGTGCAATGTTATTTGTAATCAGTGATGAAATAATTCCGGAAACGCATGCAAATGGTTTTGAGAGAGTGTCAACGTATGGGATTATAATAGGATTTATAGTAATGATGGTGCTGGACGTACTGTTAGGATGAAAATAATTATCCGTTAAAACTGACTTTTAAGTGTTCAGCATTTTTGTTATCTTGAATATTTGCTAATACTACAAGTGCATAAAGAGTTTCATGTTCAAAAAAATCAAGATTTTGAGCGGATATTATTTCATATTATTGTTAATTAATTTTGTATAATTATTGAGTCCTATCAATTAATCATCACCATTCTAACTTTTATCGTAAAAATGATCTCTGATAAGATTTTTATATTGATTTAATGGACAACTCGCGATGTAGGATGACTTTGATAGCGTGTATGCTAAGTTAAAAAAATAAACATTAATTTTAACTGCTTAGGCAGTTTTTTGTTTCATATTGAATATTAGAAATAGTAAATTTTTCTAATTAAGTATCAAATATTATTCTATAACTTGAATTTTTTACAGTTTCGTTGTATATTGTAATTTGATTACAAGGAGAGGTTATGTTAGTTTATTTATTATCTATTTTAAAGCTGTTATTGTTTTATTTACAAACAAATGTAAATTTTAAGTTCGGACTTGTGCTTGCAATGGATTTAGTTGTGGTTTCATTTTTTTATATGATTTTTTTCAAAAACACAAAGACTATAAAGATTTGCAATTTTATTTTATATGCAATTTTTAGTTTTATAATTTTTGCCGATGTAGTTTATTATTCCTATTTTAACCGTATGCCGGTTATTAGTGAATTATCGCACGCCGGCAATTTAGGTGGCGTGACAGATGCAGTGGGTGGTTTAATTAACTTTAAAAATTTGTTTTTTATTTTAGATTTACCAATAACTGCTTATGTTTATTTTAAGGGCTACACTGATGAATTTTTCGAAAAGATTTTAGAAAAATGCAAGCTAAGGACAAGCACATTTCCAATTATTGTCTCAGCCATTTCAATTTTAGTAATAACTTTTTCAAACAAATTCTTGCCTTCTGCTTCAAGAATGGCTCTTTTTTCTTATCACATAAGAGATGCTGTGGAAACTTTTTCTAAAAAAGATAATGGTTCAGACGAACTTGATTTTGATGTAAACGTGGCAACAAAATCTGAGGAATATCACAATGATTTGACAGGTATTGCTGAGGGTAAAAATTTGATTCAAATTCAAGTTGAGAGTTTGAACAATTTTGTGATAAATGCGAAATACAACGGAGTGGAAATTACTCCTAATTTGAATAAACTCATGGCTGAAAATTCGAGTATTTATTGTGAAAATTACATTGAAATGCTGGGAGCCGGAAACACCTCGGATGCAGAGTTTGTGAGTTTAAATTCACTCTATCCAACGATGAGAGCGCAATCCTACGAAGCTTATGTGGACAATTTTTTGTATCCGCTACCAAAGATTTTTAAAGACAAAGGTTATTCCACTCTTGCCTTTCACGGTTACAAGAGGGATTTTTGGATGCGTGACAGGATGTATCCAAATCTTGGAATTGATAAGTTTTACGCTGAAGATAGTTTTAATTTAGATAAAACAATTGGAATGGGGCTTGCAGACGACAGTTTTTTTAAACAATCATTCGATATCATAAAATCTGAAAAAGAACCGTTTTATTCATTTTTAATCACCCTTACAAGCCATGTGCCGTATGAAATGCCGGAGTATGATGGTGAGCTTGTGCCGATTGCTGGCAAAAAAAACACATTTTTCTTTAAGTATTTAAATGCAATTCACTATATGGACAGGGCACTTGGAGATTTTCTCGACAGTTTAAAAGAAAGTGGACTTTACGATAGGAGCGTGATTGCAATTTATGGTGATCACCACGGAATAACGGGTTCTCAAAAAGAAGCAATTGAGGACGCGAGCGCGTTTATCGGCAGAAATTTTGACATTGATTCTCTAATGAATGTGCCACTTATTATACACGTCCCGGGGTTACAAGAAAACAAAGTGGTGAACTCTGTTAGAAGTGAGCTTGATTTTGCACCTACGATTTTAAATTTGTATGGTATTGACAGAAGTAAATTTGTGATGTTGGGTAAAGATATTTTTGATAAAACCCATCCAAATGCTGCTTTTCCTGAAGGATATGTTAGAAAAGGTTCATTTATTTCGGATAAATTTGTCTTCCACGTGCTTCGCGACGGACAATTCGAAAATGGTGTGCTTACAGATAGGCTTACTGGCGAGAAATTGCCCCTAAACGATGAAGCTAGGTCTCTTTATAGGCAAGCTATCCGTGAGATCACAACTTCAAACAAGATTCTGGACACCAATTCAATTAAAGCACTTATGAACAAAGTTGAAGACAAAAATTTTGCAAACGACTACGAAAAGGCAAGCGATGCACTCATGATTAGCACATTAGAGGAGTTAAATCTTGGAATTGATGAGGGATACAGATATTTTAGCACTGATTTATATAAGACGATCGATGGATACTATGTAGACAATATTGATGCATCAAATAATTATTTCCGTGATATCAAAGGCGATAATATTTCTCTTGGGGATATTTTGGGAGTTTATAGCGAATACAAGTTTATTGTAAACACCGAAAATCCGGTACAATTTAGTGAATATTTAAAAACCATAAGTGGAAATCACGACAGCGTGGTTGTTAAAGTAGATGATAAAAGCACATTTGAAACAATCGTTTACAAAAAGAATGGATATAATATTTTGCTTAGGGCGGACGATATTCCAAACGACGAGCTCGAATCAATTAAAGCAGGTCAGCCGGACCTATTAATTCTAAACGGGAAAAGTGACAACTTCAAAGATCAAACTTATAGAGATGACGGAGAGATAAAGAAAGGCGAGTTAAAATTCGTGGATTTTAAAGAAGTGGCAAATAAAAAAAGAGACAAAGTGAAGTTGCCGAAGATTTATACAGACCTTGCAAGCACTACAGATGAACTTTTAAATACAGAAACAGATGATTTTATTCCGGTAGAGGTGTTTTACGATTCAGACTCTGAAGCGGTGACTTACGCGATTGATGGTGAACAAAAAGACATTGCAGAGCTTATAGACACTTTAAAAGAAAACCCGAAGTTAAAAATCGCAGTTCGCTCAAGCGGTTTCCATGTTGAAATCATGAGACACATTTTGTCGCTGGATCCGCCAAAAGAGAGAATTGCAGTTGAGCTTATAACCACATCTCAAGTAGAATTTGTAAAAAAAATGGGATTTACCAATCTTATTTTTGATTTGAACGTAGACGAAAATGAATTGTTTGAATTAGAACAGCTCTATTTATATTAAAAAGAACTATTATTCGGTTTCGAATAATAGCTCTTTTTAAATTTAAAGATTATTATTGATGTGGTTTACAAAGTCTTGTATGTTTGTGACCATTGTTTTAACTTCCAGGGTTCCTCTATCCGAGAGCTTGTTTACGCTAAATTCTTGTAGGTCGATTGAATAAATAAACACCGGTCTGATTTCACCATCAAATTCGTTGTAGGATGGAGTCATGTTTCCGGATGCAATTGTGTGAAGCACAGTAGAGAGACAAATTAGCATTCCGGTTTTTCTGGTGTGAACTCTCATTTTGTTTTGGGCTTCGTACACATTGTCAACTGTGTCAGGCAAAGTGTACGGGTCACGGATTGAACCGGCGAGTACAAAATCTTTATTGTAAGTTACGAGTGTGTGCATGATTCCACCGGGTTTTACAATGCCTTTTTTAACCGCATTTTTGATTGAACCCGCTTCGCGTATTTCTGAGATTAAGTCATACTTTTGTGCTTCAAATGAACGTGGACTTTCCGGATCAAATTTATCCAATGTCATGTCTATTGCAGCAAAACTATCTCCGGCAAGTACTGCATCCACATATCCTTTTTTGATTAAGCTTGCAAATGCAGCTTTTGCTTCAGAGTCTGTAACAAGGCTTGGTCCAATAACCCAGGTGATTTTTTCGCCTACACTTTTTACATATTTCATGATTTCGTAGAGCTCGTCGTAGTCTTTTGAGAATGCAGTTTCTCTGGAGCGACCGGTTCTAAAGGCGAAAGTGTCGCTGTTTCCGCTTGCAGTCTTAAATCCGCTGGTGTACATATAAATTCCTTCTTCGCCATTTTCAGTTCTGCCAAGAATAACTCTGTCGCCTTTTTTCAGATTTCTAAATTCTACAATTTCAACTTGTGTGGAACTTTTAATAACTGCCACAGTGTCCATTCTGCTTTCCACTGCGAGCACCCAGTTGCCATCAATCTTAAAATATTCCGGATAAATGCTCATTGCGTGATAATTTCTTGGCGAAACCCCATCCGCCGGGCATTCCTCCCATTTGCAGTTAGGAGCATTTATAAGAAAATCCTGATTAAAATCCGGCTCTATAAATTTCTTTACTTTGAAACTCATTATTTTGTCCTCCCAACGCCGTCAAATTTTATTAGATTATTTCTAGTGTTTACACAGAAATCTTGCACGTTTGTAACAATAGAATCTACTAAGAAGGCCTGTCTTTCATCAATTACTGAATTTGTTGCGTAGTCAGTGATATCGATTGAAAAAATTGGTGTACCCAAAATTTTCCCATCGACAACTCTGTAGCTTGGAGCCACATGAGCTGCTGAAACTGAATGAAGAAGGGTTGCAAGAGTGATGATTATATCAAAATCTTCCAGAGAAGTTCTCATTCTGTGCAAGCCTTCACTTACCTTTGCGTATACTTCCGGCAGAGGTCCGTCATCACGAATCGAACCACATAGCACGATTGGAATATCGTTTTCAACTAAATGTTTGATAAATCCGTCTTTAACTTTGCCGCTTGCCACAAAATCTTTTAAGCTGTCAAAATGTCTTGCTTCGTTGATTAAGTCCAAGTGATTGTAGTGACCGTTTGGCACACTTTCCTGAGTGTAGATATTTTGTCCAAGTGCGGTGTTTAAATAGCCGCCTTCTAGGTCGTGTGTACTCATTGCATTTCCGGCAAGAAGAAGATCCACATATCCTTTAAGTACAAGTTGAGATAAAGCCAGTCTGGTGTCGTAGTCAAACACAACTGCAGGACCTAAAACCCAAGCGATTTTTCCTCCTCTTTTTTTTACTTGTTCCATAAGTGAGAAAACTTTTTTGTAGGTTTCTGCACTTGAAGCGTACATAGGATTTTTGTGTTTTAATCCGTATTCTTTAAACACTTCTTCGTCTCTAAAAACTCCGAATTGAATATCTGAATATGGAGCCATAAGTACTTCGTCATTCTTTTCAATAAAATTTGGCTCGGTTACTACGAGACCGTCACCGTCTTTAATAATTACTCCTCCGAGCAGATGTTTTGTTGGCAATAACATCTCGCCATTTACTTTAATATATTCGACAAATGGTGATGTCAAATAAGCACCAACAGGCATTATACCGTCAAATTCTGCTCTTTTAAAAGTTGCTTCTGCAATTTTTTCCTTTTCTTCGTTAGAAAATTTTCTAATTTCCGCTTCAGGAAAATTGTAGTCCATATTATCCCTCCCTAATATTCCTATATATATTGTACAATATAAATCAATAAAAATCTACTAAAAATATGGTATAATATAGCCAGTGGTGATAAAATTGGATATAATTTTACTTTTAATTTTGATTATAAATGTTGCAACGATTACAATATATGGATACGATAAATTTGCTTCAATTAGAAATATGACAAGAATTCCCGAAAAAACACTTCTTATTTTAGCTTTTTTATTTGGAGCACCGGGAGCTTTTATTGCGATGAAAGCATTTCATCACAAAACACAAAAGCCGGTGTTTGCAGTTTTCATTCCTGTTGCATTTGTCTTGGAACTGGCGATTATTTTAAGTTATATGTATAAAAAAGGTATTTCTTTTTAATTTAGATAGAGGGAGATTATGAGTAAAGATAATAACACAAAATATTGGGCAATGCTTGTGAGCGTATTTTTGATGATTTCAAAAATGCTCGGCTTTATTCGTGAAATTTTGATGGCGCGCGCATTTGGCGCCGGCATAGAGTCCGATGCATATTTTACTGCGATGAGCGGAATTATAATTGTGATTGGTGCTCTTGGCGCCGGACTTCAAACGACACTCGTTCCAATTTTTTCAGATATAAAAGCACATTCAGGTAGGAAAGGAAAAAATAAATATTTCTCAAATATAATGAGCGTAACGTTACTTGTTTCTTTTTTTATAACCGTTGCGATTTTTTTTCTAGCAAGTCCTTACGCATATATTTTGGCACTTGGTATTAAAGGGGATCAACATGATTTAATCGTATTTTTGATTAGACAAGGGTTACCGATTGCAATATTTTTAGGCATCACATATGTTTCAAACGCATATTTGCAAAGCGATGAAGTGTACGGCCCACATGCTTTGATGGGTATTCCGTATAATATGATTTTTATTTTATATCTTGCTATTGCAAGTAAGCCAAGCGTGATCACACTTATGCACGTGACTTTGATAGCTTCTGCGGCCCAGTTTTTGATTCAATTGCCGGCTTTAAAGCACAGAAAATTATCTTTCAAATTTGGATTGGATGTGTATGATCCATATTTAAAACGCACGTGGGCACTTGTTGTGCCAATTATTATTTCAAGTTCAATTGCACAATTAAATGTGTTAATTGATAAAACGCTTGCATCTACTTTGGGAGAGGGCACAATTTCAGCATTAAATTACGCAAATAAAGTGAACACACTTGTGGTTAGTGTTTTCGTTGTTGCAATCACTACAGTTGTATTTCCAAAGCTTACAAATGCTGTGCAAAGGCATGACATAGAAGAAACGGGCAGGCTTTTCTCCTCAAGCATAAATATGGTGGAGCTTGTGGCAATTCCGGCTTCAATCGGGCTAATTGTTTTGTCAGAACCAATAATTGGAATTTTGTTTGAACGTGGGGCATTTGATAAAACTGCAACTTCATTGACAAGCGGAGCACTTTTGTTTTACGCACCGGGCCTTATTGGGCAATCGCTTAGAATGTGTTTTGAAAATTTATTTTATTCATATCAAGAAACTAAAACTCCGATGTACACGGGAATTTTAACAGTTGTGCTAAATGTGATTTTCAATTTGATTTTGATTAAACCACTTGGACACAAGGGATTAGCACTTGCCACTTCAATTTCAATGTTAATGACATCGCTTGTGATGTACATCATAATAAGAAAAAAAGTTAAATTTAACGAAGTTGGAACACTAGTAACAGGTGCGAAAATTATATTATCAGGACTTGCAATGGGCATTTTTACAAAACAAATGTGGAAATTTATGGCACCATTTCAAACCGGAAAAATCAAATCACTGTTGCTTTTAATCTTCACTATTTTAGTGTCAATGCTTGTCTATCTTGTGATCACAATGGCACTTGGAGTGAAAGACACTCGCTCGCTATTTAGCAGCGTAAAAGCTAAGCTAGGGAGGAAAAATGCGTAGAACTTTTTTATATATTGTGGCCATTTTAGTGACAGTATTTGCATCATTTTTGGTGGTGCGGGAGAGCATAAATTCAAAAAGAAAGAATGTAGTTGTAGAAAATAATATTGTAAAAGAAAATGAAAACAAGCAAAATGGAACTCAAAATCCGGAAATTAAAAAACCGTTGGATTTTAATATATCCGGAGTAGACATTGATGAAAGATTTCAAAATGAAAATCCTCAAGAAACTGAACTTTCGGGCTGGATAAAAAATCTTGAATCGGCAAAGAGCATAAACGAAAATGCAGGAAAGATTTTGGAAAACAGAGCCAAATATTCCGACGCGCTTTTAAAGCTCGCTTCAAATAGAGTTGATGCAATTAATTTTGTCTACTACACTAATGATTACAAAAACAGGTATGTGGAAGATTATAGCGAAAGCTTCGCATTAGACAGAAAATTTCCGCTATATATTCAGTGGGATCCGCGTTTTGGATATAAATACTATGATGAATATTTTGCGTGTGTGGGGTGCGGTCCAACTTGTGTGAGTATGATTGTAAATGGATTTGGCGAAAAGAAGACTCCGATTGATATAATGGAAGAGATGGTTAATAATAAAGCCTATATTAGCGGAGTTGGCACGAGCTGGGATGGAATTTTGAGGACTATAAAAGCTCATGGACTAAATGCCAATGAGTTGCCACTCATGGATAATAAATTTAGAGATGTTATTGATAATGAAGGAGCAGTACTATTGTCTATGAAGCCGGGACAATTTACAACCGGCGGACACTTTTTAATTTTAATTGGAATTGACGAAAATGGAAATTATTTAATGAACGATCCAAATTCGGTTAGAAATTCAAAAAAAGCATGGAGCTATGATGAATTTGCAAATGACATAAAAGGCTGCTGGAGTATATATAAGTAGTAAAGATGATCAAGTTTCAATAAAGCCATATAAATATGTAAAAGGAAAGACCATATATAAATAGACCAAAGTTCTAGATTCTAAATGAAGCTAAAAGCTCCTTTGATGCGTGAAAGGAAAGTGATATTTGATTATTTTAGAGAAGAAAAATGTACAAAAATTATTATTACACATAGGATTTCTACTATAAAATATGCCGATTTTGTTGTAGTTATGAAAGAAGTTTTAGATTTAGAACTGATAATCACGATTAGGTGATAGATATTAAGAAATATGATTAAAGTCTTTATTTTATAAATTGCAAGAATTATGAAACTGATTCGGACAGAGTTTCTTTTTCTTAAAAAGCACCTTCATTACCGTAAATCGGTAAATGAGGTGCTTTTTAAGAAAAATATCTACTTGATAATTTTAAGCATCGCTTAGAGCGAAACCGTTTTTCATTTTGTTACTTGCCACGTAGAGTACTTCATTTAGAAGTTTGTCGGTTTCTTCTTTTGCAATTTTTGCGATTCTATCATTTGTTTCTGTCAAGAATTTTTGAGCGTCTGCCGGTTTGTTTATCACAAATTCAGCATCTGTATCGTTTATTATTTTCGATGTTAGTGCGACAACTTTTTGTTGATATCTGCCAATGATTGCTCCGGTATCGTGGAAGTGTGCATCAGCGAGCGCGCCAATAATTCTATTTGTCCAGTAGAAATCGCTTGTAGTTGCCATACCCGTTGTATTTTTCAAATAATCGGGTGTGTCATTTACAAAAGCGTAGAATGGAATTGCGGCGTTAAATGGGTTTGAGCCAAGGCTTATCCATTCGATGGATTTTAATTCGTCCGGCATATATGGTCTAATTTGAACAAGTCCCATGACGTTATTTCTGTTAATCCCGATCGAACGATATTTGTTTTTTTCTGGACTATCATCTTTCTTGTAGCAATCGTATGGAGTGCCTTGATAGTGATTAGAAAGAGCATATTTGATGTCTTCTACGGTTATTTTTCTGTCAGGAGTATTCATCCATGGGATATCGTTGCTTTCCGGATTGTAGTCGGCATTGCATCCATCCCACTTTGCAGCAGATGGGCTGAAGAATCTCATTAAAACCCAAGATCTTGGAGTATTGTAAGCGTGATCCGTGTCTGAGTGAGAACCGAAAGCATCGCGCGGATTAAATTTACCATCCAGAGATAAATCTAAATGAAATTTTTCTACAAGAGGCTTTAAATTCTTTGAGCACATAAATTCTTTTTCATCGCCGTAAGCGTCGTCAAAATCAAAATAGTCTAGACCAAGTTGATTTGGCATAATTACATATTTGTCGTCCGGCACACGTCTTGCCATCCAATTATGCCCACCAACGGTTTCGAGCCACCAAATTTCGGTTTGATCTTGGAAAGCGATTCCGTTTAGTTCATAAGTTCCAAATTCTTCAAGCAAACTGCCTAAACGTTTTACACCATCTCTTGCGGAACTGATGTATGGAAGTGTAATAGAAACCATATCTTCTTCGCCGATTCCGCCAAATTTTTCCGGCACATAATTTTTTTCGCCTTTTGTGCCTTGTTCCTTTTCGTAAATAACGAGAGGATCAGCTGCAAGCACTCTCTCGTTTGTCGTTAGAGTTTCGGTCGCAGTCATTGAAACGTTTTTTTCGTTTACGCCAAATGCGCCCCAAATTCCTTCGCCGGCAACAGCGTTTGGCATGCAGGTGTAGCGCATTGGATTATCAGGCAAATCAATTTCAACTTTTGAAATCACTGATTTGTATTTTCTTGGTTGGTTCTTAGGGTCCACCACTACAAACTTTTTTGGAGTAAATTGGCCGCTTGGTGAATCTTCATTTCTAGCTACCATGGTAGAACCATCGTAGCTAACATTTTTACCTACTAAAATTGTTGTACAACTCATAATAACCTCCTTTATAATATATTTATACCCTATATTTTAACAAGTACCCTTTTAAGAAAAAAAGTTAGATAAATTTTTATCTAACTAAGTGGCATCTATTATTGATTCATTAATTATTAATCTAATTGTGTTATATAAAAATGGTTTATATTCGTCAATGGATACAGGTTGTTGACGTAAAATCACATTGTAGCATGTCGAATTTACAAGTTCGATAATAGTGAATAAAAGTAGCTTCGGGTCATTTATTATAACTTTTTCTTTTTTTTCTATTAAATCCACTAATTGAGTCAATGGATTTATCTTTTCGCTGTCTAAATAGATTGAGGAAATAAACCCCCAGCTAAGATATTTTGAAATAAATTTTAAAAATGCAGGATTATCATTAAATAATTCAATTATGTAATCTACGATATATAAGATTTTATCAGTAAAAGAAATATTATTTTTAGTTTTCTCCATCTCGTCACGCAAAAATTTTATTGCTGTTGTTAACACCAGAGCGGATTTTTCAACAATGAGTGCGTTTCTAATATCTTCTTTGTCGGTAAAATATAAATAAAATGTGCCTTTGCCTACACCGGCTTTATCAGTGATTTTTGAAATTGTAGTATTTGGAAAACCGATTGTAGTAAAAAGTTCATAAGCAGCGTTTAATAATTCGTCCCGCTTGTTCGATTTATTTTGTTCAGTTTGCATAGTAACACCTCTTTGAATTAATTTTAACATAAATAGAATATGATTAATATTAACATAAAATAGAATATAATTCAAGATAGAATTATTTGACTAATAGTCAGCAATATGATATAATGACTAAAATGGTTTGAATAATTACTATTATCAGTAATTATTAATAAAACATTAATTCCCCATTTATTACATAAATTTCGAGAATTATGGGTAAAAGACCATTAACAATGAAGGAGGGAAAAGATATGGGTTTAAAAGAAGCTGCTGAAAAAAAGGCAGTTGAAACATTCGTAAATCATGAATTGACAAAATTGGAAAAAGATCCGATAGGCACTTTTAAAAACTTAATGGGTTATGCCAAGAAATTAAAAGTATTTGAAGACGAAACCTTTGATAAGGCAATTAGAATCGCTGACGATCCTGATAATGGCTGGACGAAGTTCGGTATTGACTTGGCACAAAATATAGATAGAAATATTTTGTTTAAAACTATTATGAACTTCGGCTATGAAGCATCTCTTCGCGGTTCCAAGATTAGAGCTAAAAACAGAGAAGAATTAGGCACAAATTTACCATGGACCATTCTATTTGACCCAACCAGCGCTTGCAACTTACATTGCATTGGATGCTGGGCAGCTGAATATGGTAACAAGTTAAATCTTACATTCGAAGAAATGGACAGCATTGTAACTCAAGGTAAAGAACTGGGAATTTATTTCTATCTTGTAACCGGTGGGGAACCGCTCGTAAGAAAGAACGATTTAATCAAGCTGGCTGAAAAACACAACGATTGCTGCTTCCATATTTTCACAAATGGTACTTTGATTGACAGAGAATTCTGCAAAGAAGTAAAAAGAGTCGGAAATATGAACTTCGCAGTCAGTCTTGAAGGTTACGAAGCTGACAACGATTTTAGAAGAGGCGAAGGCGTTTACAAGAAAGTTATCCAAGCAATGCAACTTATGAAAGAAGAAGGCTTACTGTTTGGTAACGCAGTTTGCTACACAAGCAAAAATATTGAAACTGTTACAAGCGACGAGTTCTTACAACTCCTTGTAGACAACGGTTCAAAAATATTATGGTATTTCCACTATATGCCGGTTGGCAAAGACGCTGTTGTAGAACTAATGCCGTCACCGGAACAAAGAAAATATATGGTGGACCGATTTAAAGAAATCAGATGTCCAAATCCAAAAATTCCGATTGTCGCATTTGACTTCCAAAACGATGGCAGACTTATCAACGGCTGTATCGCCGGAGGTAAAGATTATATGCATATAAATGCAAATGGGGACGTGGAACCGTGTGTATTTATTCACTACTCAAGCGCAAACATTAGAGAAGTATCTCTTAAAGAAGCGCTTGCTCAACCATTATTTATGGCTTACAAAGAACACCAACCATTTAACAGCAACCACTTTAGACCATGTCCAATGCTCGAAAATCCAGAACTCTTGCGTAGAATGGTAAAGGAAACCGGAGCAAAATCCACTGACCTCATTGAAGCGGAAGATGTAGATCAACTGTGTGCAAAGTGCGACCAATACGCCGAAAACTGGAAATCAACGGCTGACGAACTTTGGAAAGAATATAAACCAAAGAAAAAAGAAACAACAACAAAATAATATTTTAAACTGACTTCAGAAATGGAGTCAGTTTTTTTCTTTTGATATTAAATAAAACATATAAAAATCTGCCAAAGAGGCAGATTAAATAAATTTGTCTTTTAAGTTTTTCCAATAGATATTTTTGTCTATATGAAGGCGATTTATAAAAGTATTGCTTGTGGTCGTGGTTACTTTTCTGATATCGTTGACTAAATTTTCAGAGCCGTCTGCAACTACCAGCACTCCTTTTTCGTATTTGGTTTCCGGGTAGAATTCAATTGTGTAATCTCCGGGGGTCACAATCGGATTTAATAGCGAACGATATTCAGAACTCGAGATTGGCGCGAGCGGACTCATTTGTAGAGTTGTTAGGCTAGGATGTACTATTGCACCGCCAACAGAAAAGTTGTATGCAGTGGAGCCGATAGAGCTAGAAATAATAATACCGTCGCCGGAAAATTTTTGCAAGAAATTGTGCTCTACATAAACATCCATGTGAATCACTTTTGAATTTATGCCTTTAATCAAAACTTCATTGACAGCCAAAAACGAAATTTCATTTCCATCAGTAGTAGTTGCCACAGATTTTATTAGTCGCATTTGTTCGGTGTAATAGTCGCCCTTAACGATTCTGTGAACGAAGCTTGGGATATCGTTGACTCCAATTTCCTGAAAAAAACCCAGTCCCCCAGTGTTTATCCCGACGAATGGTGCGGTGTGAAAATGGCTCATCCTCACTGATTGTAAAAAAGTGCCATCTCCTCCAACCACGATGTTTAAATCGTAATCGTCACCACCGTTTTCAAACGATCTTATAAACACTTGTTTTGAAAAAATTCCAATCGTACTAAATCTACTTGTTAGTTCGTTTGCGATTTCTAAAGATGCTGTATATTCATTCAAAAAAATTCGAACTTTATTTATATTATTCATGGAGCATTTCTGCATGATAGCTACTTCTTACAAATGGAGCACTTGCGACATGTTTAAATCCAAGCTCTAATCCAATTTCTTTGTATCTATCAAATTGTTCTGGTGTTACATATTCTCTAACCGGTGTGTGCTTTCTAGACGGTTGTAAATATTGTCCGATTGTTAAAATATCGCAATCCACATCTCTAAGCATCTTCATTAATTTTACAACTTGCTGCTCGGTTTCGCCAAATCCAACCATCATACCGCTTTTTGTGATAAAGCCTTTTTCTTTTGCGTATCTAAGCACTTCAAGACTCCAGGTCATATTTGACTGAGGACAAATCTCGTCAAATACTTCTGGTACAACTTCCACATTATGGTTTATAATGTCCGGCTTTGCTTCAAAAATAGTGTTCAAATGTTCGTGCATTCCGTGCATATCCGGTATCAAAAGCTCAACAGTTGTATTTGGATTGATTTTTTTTATTTCGCTTGCCACCTTATAAAAATGTTTTGCACCATAATCCGGCAAATCATCTCTGTCCACACTTGTGACCACGGCGTGCTTTAATCCGAGCTTTTGCACTGCAAATGCCACTTCTTGAGGTTCATAAGGGTTCACCTCTTCAGGTTTTTTTGTGGTGACATTGCAGAATTTACAATTTCTTGTGCAGTTTTTACCCAAAATCATAAAGGTTGCCGTGCGTGCAGCAAAGCATTCCATTTTATTTGGACAATTTGCCTCGGAGCAAACTGTGTTTAAATGATAATTCTCAATTGTCTTTTCGACAGTGTTTGAATTTTGATTTCCTTGCAATTTAATTTTTATCCATTCCGGTTTTTTTAAAGGGGTATTTTCATTCATTTTCTTCACCTCTAGTCAATTGTAATAAATCATCTACAAAGTTTTCATTTGTCATACCATCGATGTAGTCTCCAATATTTTTTGACATATTATTTTTTAAATCGGTAATTTGTTTGCCGATTACGCTATTTACAAATTCGTCAATTTCCTTGTTTAAAAAGAAATCGCCCATAATTTTCAATTTTTTTATTTTTCCCTGTTCATCCACTAAACCATATTCCACAAGTCCAAATGGATATTTTTTTGCAAAATATTTTTTGAACATATCTTCATCTTCCACGAAATTTAAATCAGGAAAATCGCTTAGATATTTTTTTAAAGCCTCTTCTTCGTGAGTATTTGGCTCTCTGATTTCAGTTATATTGTGAAATTTGACGATATTTTGTGCGATATAATTTAAAAACTCTAACACATTCATATCTGTGTAATTTTTGATTTGTCCAACGCGGCTTCTGTGAGATTGCACATTTTTATCGATAAATTTTATTTCACGCGTCTTTAAAGAATTGGACAAAATATTCATGTCAGCATCAAATAAAAGTGTGCCATGATGAATAATTCTGTCTTTCCATTTGTACTGTGCATTGCCTGAAATCTTTTTTCCATCCAGTAAAATGTCATTTCTTCCGGTAAATTCAGCATTGAGTCCGAGGTTGTTTAGTGCCCAAATTACAGGCTCAGCAAAACTTTTGAATAAATTGTTGTCGGTATCATCCCTTTTTGTAATAAATGAATACTGCATATTGTTTAAATCGCAATACACAGTGCCACCACCGGAAAGTCGTCTTACTATATTTATATTGTTTTTTCTGGTGTAATCCAAATTTACTTCGAGATTTCTGTTTTGACATCTGCCCAAGAGAACTGTCGGTTCATTTTGCCAAATCATAAACACAGAATCATTTGTTTCTTTTAAAAAATATTCTTCCAGCGCAAAATTATACGATGGGTTTGTACTTTTGTTAATTATATATTTCATGTTACCTCAATTACCTCAATTAAAAAAATAGTTCAAATATATTATACCACAAGAGAGTTGTTAATAAACAAAAAAAGACAAAGGCTTTTGTTAAGTTTATTTTAATGATAATACTAATCCTACATTTTGCTTTCAATGTGAGTTAATTCATTTACTGACAGACATTATCACCTGATAATTATATGAGTAAGTTAAATGCAAATGAAAGTAAGTGTTTTTATAGAGATTTCAACATTAAAATTGATATATATTTTTCGTATTATATTTTACATAAATGAGTAAGACAAATAATATTAGCAAAACAAGTATTAATAGCAAATGTTTTTTATTATATACTTGGATATTTTACCCAAATCATAAATATAAAAATTTACCGCAAAATATTTCAATTATTAATAAAACTGATAGAAAAAGAAAAATCAATAGGAATTTTCTATTAGATTTTTAGGATTTATTGTAGTATAATCAAATTAAGGAGGGATTCTTATGAAAAAGAGAAATTTGACGCTCCTAATTAGCGGACTAGTAATCGGTGCAATCGGTGCACTTCTAGTTTACTTTGGGAACCCTGGCAATATGGGTATCTGCGTCGCGTGCTTTTGGCGCGATGTAGCAGGAGCACTCGGACTACATCATGCAGGAATAGTTCAATACATTCGCCCTGAAATTTTGGGCTTTGTACTTGGAGCATGTGTTGCTTCTATTTTTGGTAAAGATTTTAAGAGTCGCGGTGGTTCAAGTCCAATGGTTAGATTTATCCTCGGATTTTTCGTTATGATTGGGGCTTTGATTTTCTTAGGCTGCCCACTTAGAATGTTACTTAGAATCGGCGGTGGCGACATGAACGCAGTAGTTGGACTTTTGGGATACATTTTCGGTATCTTAATTGGTGTTTACTTCTTAAAACGCGGATTTAGTTTGGGTCGTGCATACAAACAATCAAAATTTGGTGGTTATGTTATGCCGATTATCGCATTGGCACTTTTGATTTTATTATTAGTAAAACCTGAATTTATCGCATTTAGTGAAGAAGGACCGGGCTCAATGCACGCTCCAATTATAATTTCTTTAATTGCCGGCTTGATAGTGGGAACAATTCTACAAAGAACAAGACTCTGCACAGCTGCTGGATTTAGAGATGCATTTTTAATCAAAGATTATTCAGCACTTCTTGGACTTTGCGGAATCGTATTGGGCGCACTTATTTTGAATTTGATTTTAGGACAATTCAAATTTGGGTTTGCAGATCAACCTGTCGCACACACAAATCAATTGTGGAACTTCTTAGGAATGGTTCTAGTTGGTTTAGCTTCATGTTTACTCGGCGGCTGTCCAATTAGACAAACAATTCTTTCAGGCGAAGGAGATCAAGACGCTGCTGTTACAGTGCTCGGTTTAATTGTAGGTGCCGCTTTTGCTCATAACTTTGGACTAGCTTCCAGCGGAAAAGGCGTAACACCTAATGGAATGGTAGCAGGAATTATCGGTCTTGTAGTCGTTGTGATTATTGGACTTACAATGAAGAGGGGGAGAGAATAATGCTTGATACAAGAGGATTTGCTTGTCCGGAACCAGTTATTTTGACAAAGGAATTGGTAGACAAAGGCGACAAAAAAATCGAAGTTTTAGTTGATACAACTGTGGCAAAAGAAAATGTTTCGAGATTTTTGACATCACACAGCTATGATGTAAGAATTTCCGAAAATAACGGAGAATTTACAATCACTGCAACAAAATAAGATAATATGTCCTAATTTTAGGACATATACATAGAGAGGTTACGAGGTATGATTATCATTACTTTTCATCAGCTCACAGATGCACTGATGTTTGAAGACGCAGCAAAAAAATTTGAAAAGGATTTTAGACTTATTCCGGTGCCAAGAAAAATTTCAAGTTCTTGCGGACTTTCAGGGAAAAGTTCTCTCCCAATTGAAGATATAAAAAGTATTTTGGAGGAAAAAAAGATTGATTTCGATGGAATCTATTTGGAAGAGGGAGACAATTATACAAAATTATAAAGATGGGGTGACTCATCTTTTTTTATTGTTAATTTGCAAACATTTTAGGGTATAAAGAATATTAGAGTTATTGTGTCAAGGAGGTTAGAATGAATTTTGTAAAATTAACCGGCGATTATGAATTTTGGAAAATTGCTCACAATCTTGCTATAGATTTTTTCCCAGTTGAATATAATGAGGATAGAAAAGCAGATAGAGAACGCTTGATAGATTTTAAAGATGGACTAAGAAATATTAACAAGGCTAAGCATTCATTTAAGGTAAACACTGATAGGCTGGAGGAACTTTTGGCTTTTTTAAATCCAAAACGAAAGTGGACATTTGACGATATTTCTATGCTTGATGCTATATATTATATTGAGGCGAGACCAGACGACTTGTTTGATCTTATGGAGAGAGGCGACATTAGATTTGAAGAAAAAGAGAATTACAATATTTATAGATATCTTTTTGATCATGAAATATATGACGACGAGTCGCTAGCTTTTTTGTTTAAGATTTATGATGTAGAAAGGCCGGAATCAATATTAGGAAAGAAGCCGAAGGAATATGTTTTTGAACAAGAATATCTGGAAAGTGCATTAAAGCTCGTAAAGAGCCATAAGAAAAACAAAAATGCTACAAAAAATCCAGGTAATATATCAGGTAATATATAAGGAGAAATTATGAACGATAGAAAATACGCAGAATTAATTATAAAGGAAGCTTTGAAGATCAAAAAAGGTTCAATTTTAGTTATAAATGCAAATACAGAGGTACTTCCGTTTGTTCGTGAGGTTGCAGAGCAAGCTTATGAAGCAGGTGCAGCTGAAGTGAAAGTTAATATGAGAGATGAAATTTTGCAAAGATTGAATGCCGCAAATATGAGTGAAGAAAGACTTGCGCATTTTGGCACATATCATTTAGATGAAGCAATCGACTATGCGGAAGATGGCGCATGCTATCTTTCAATCACCGGTGGAGATCCGGACCTGTTAAAGGGGATTGATCCAAAGAGAATTGCTCTTGCATCAAAAACCGCCGGTGCAGTTATGAAGCCGGCAATGAAGTATACCATGAACGATATGAACAGCTGGTGTGTGGTTGGATATCCAACAAAAGCTTGGGCTAAAAAAGTGTTCCCGGATTTTAGTGACGAAGAAAGCATTCAAAAATTAAAAGAAGAAATATATAAGACTGTACGCCTTGATAGAGAAGACCCAATTGCAGCTTGGAATGAACATTTGGACATCCTGACAAAAAGAGCTAACAAGCTAAACGATATGAATTTGGACAGGCTCCACTATACCACAAAAAAGGGCACGGACCTCACAATCGGTTTGCCAAAAGGACACATTTGGGTTGGCGCAATCTCAACAGATGACAGAGGCACAGAATTTTTGCCAAACTTACCGACAGAAGAAATTTTCTCGGCTCCGGACAAAAATAGGGTTGACGGTGTGGTTTATTCCACGAAGCCGCTCAATTTAGACGGCAGTCTTGTAGACCATTTTAAGGTTGTGTTTAAAGAAGGAAAAGCCGTGGAAGTGAATGCGAAAGTTGGTGAACAAAACTTGAAAGATTTGATTAAAACCGATGAAGGATCATGTTATTTAGGTGAAGTTGCTCTTGTTTCAGTAGAAAGTCCAATCAATCGCTCGGGACTTGTATTTATGAATACATTGTTTGACGAAAATGCTAGTTGCCATTTAGCTTTTGGAGCCGCTTATCCAACTTGTGTTAAGGGCGGTGAAAAAATGAGTGACGAAGAGCTTGCCGCACTTGGAATTAACGATTCACAAAAGCACGTGGACTTTATGGTTGGAGACGAAACACTCGAAATCACGGGATACGATGCTGAAGGAAAAGCTTACAAGATTTTCGAAAATGGCGACTTCGTAATCTAGGTGAGCTTATGATATATAGAGAATTTCTAAAAATTGAAAACAGAAAAGGCAATATGGGATTTGGTAGATTGTTTAAAACAAGTCTTAAGTTTTCATGGAACAATGTTGGAATGTTGATTATAATATTTGCATTTTTAAGTGGAATTTATCCGGCATTTTTTGCGCAGGTGCCGATTGAAATCACAGATGACCCGACAATTTTACCTGCACTTGAAAGCTCTATTGCTAAGCTACCGCGCGGAGCAATAATTCAAGTATTAACAACAACTTTGTTTTCAGTTGTACTTTTTATCGAATTTTTAAAAAAAGCAAATAATATTAAGGGCAACCCAAGCGATGTTCCCATTGCAATTCTAAAAATGCTTTTAATCGGATTTATGGCTGGATTAATTTTAATACCTCTAGTTTTAATAATATTTGGATTATTTAAAAATTCGGGAATTGGCGAGTTCTTAATGGTGGTGGTTTTTGTTGTTACAGCATTAATAATATCCAATACTCAGATGGCAATTTCTGAATATCCAAAAAGAAAAATTGGGGAAGCATTGGAAATTGGAATTAACACGGTATTTAAAAATAGAAGGCATTTGCTGAATATTGTGTTTGCATGGCTTTTTGTTGGGGCAATTGATACAATTTTGTCTCTTTTTATTAATGGAATTATGCTTAAAGAAATAGAATTTTTTGGAGCAGATTCTGTAAATATTTTAAAGCTTGGAATAAAGGGCAGAATTGCCATTTATATTTATAGCGTAATAGAAGCTGCGGTGTCCTATTTATATGCTACACTTATTGCAAGTTCGTTTTTGATTTATGTGGATGAAATACTGCCGTGGGAGGATTATTCTTTAACTTCACAAGATGAATTTAAAGAAGATGACTTTGACTTTCAAGGTTTTTTAAACGAAAATTATTTAGACCGACAAAATGACGAAGAAAAATCAGATGAAGATGCAAAAAATAATTTTTTTGATGAATATGAAGACAACAAATATCACGAAAAAGAGGAATAGACTTGTTTGGTAATTTAACAAAAAGTAAAGAAATTTCAGATAAAATTGGTGAAATTGGTTTAGGGATTGCACTTGTGCTTGCAATTCCTAAAATAATATTAGGAATAATTACAGGTTCCATATCTGTTTTGGCAGATGGCGTGAACAACCTTATGGACAGCTTTGTTTCCGTGATTACAATAATCGGAATGAAAATGGCAAAAAAACCTAGAGACAAAGACCATCCATACGGGCATGGAAGAATTGAGTATATCACCGGATTTATAATTTCCATTATAACAGCTTTAATTGGCTTGCAATTTTTGATGAAGAGTACAAAAGCAATTATTAATCCGGCCATTTCAAATATCGATACTTTAACGAGATCTTTTTTGATTTTATCCATTATTTTAAAATCTTTTTTTTCTATATTAAATAGGGAATTTTATAAAAATTTTAAGAGTACAATTTTTAAAGCAAATGAACAAGATTCATTATTTGATGTTGTTATTTCGGGGACGGTGCTCGTTTCAAGCTTTTTTTTCAAAAATTATCCAGTGCTTGACGCAGCAGTAGCTTTAATTATTTCTCTCATTTTGCTCTACACGGCATACGAAACTTTGAAGGAAACGATTGCACCATTAATTGGCGCTGCTCCATCAGAAGAAGACTTACAAGCAATTGAAGAAGCACTAAATAGTTGCGATATTGTTCGCTCAATTCATAATGTTTATGTAGATAGAAAATCAATGGACCATGTTTTTGCAACTGCAGATGTGGAAGTGGACCCAAAGCTCACGATTGGCGAAGTGCATGAGGAGCTTGAGTTAGCAACATTAAAATTGAAAAAAGATAAAAAAATTGAACTTGTAGTCCACGCAGAGCCGGAAATTGATGACGACTACCACAAAAAGCTGAAAGTTGAAGTTGAAAAAGTGGATGGAGTTTGCGGAGTGCATGACATTTTAACCGGAAGCACAAACTATATTACAATTTCGATTAGCGCGAATGATCTTCATAGAAAAGAAGATATTGTGCACAAAGTTCTCGAAAAACTACAAGGAATAGGTGATGACGAGTGGAACATAGACGTGATAGCGGATTTCAACTAGAAAAAGAACTTTTGGATAAAAGGCTTGCTGGCGGGAAACTTGTCGCGATTTTGGCGGTCGATAAAAATTACGGTATTGGCAGAAATGGAGAAATGCTTTTTTGGATAGATGAAGATTTACACAGATTTAAAGCGCTTACAATCGGAAAAAATTTGTATATGGGTAGACTCACGTTTGAATCCACAGGACCTCTTTTGCAAAGAAAGATGATTGTATTATCAAGGCACGAAACGGTGGGTGCAGACGAAACGATTAAAGATAAAGCAGAATTTATAAATCGCTTGAAGATGGATAAAAAAGGTATTTTAATTGGAGGTGCCGCCACAGTTAATTCAATGTACGATAATATAGATTATTTATATCTAACAGAAGTGGATAAATCATTACCGGCAGATGCCAGAATTAAAAATCCGCTTGAAAACGGATTTATGTTGGATAGCGAAAGCGATAGCATTTATGATGAAAAAAATGACTTCAATTATAAATATGTTATCTACAAAAGAAAAGATTTTTAGAATCTGTAGTAAAAATTTTAAATATTGGGTATATATGTATACAAGGGGGTAAATTTATGGAATTAAGAGATTCAAAAACTGCAAGAAATCTTATGGCTGCTTTTGCAGGTGAATGCCAAGCTGTTATGAGATACACAATGTATGCAAAAAAAGCAAAGGAAGATGGATATGTTCAAATTCAACAAGTTTTCGAAGAAACCGCTAGAAATGAACAAGAACATGCAAAGAGACTTTACAAATTCCTGATTGAAGCAATGAACGAAGAAGACATTAAAATTGAAGGTGAATTCCCGGTTGCTTTAAAAGGAACATTAGAAAACTTAAAATACGCAGCTAAAGGGGAAAATCACGAACACACTGAAATGTATCCTGAATTTTCAAAAATTGCTAAAGAAGAAGGTTTCGGAGAAATCTCAGGCGTATTTAAGGAAATCGGTGAAGTTGAAGAAGCCCATGATGAAAGATTTACAAAACTCGCAAAGAGAGTTGCTGATGGCACAATGTTTGAAAGTGAAGAAGAAACATATTGGATTTGCTTGAACTGTGGATACATTCACAAAGGCAAAAAGGCACCTAAAAAATGCCCAGCATGTGCACACGCTCAAGCATATTTCAAAAGATTTGTTGAAGATTATTAATACAAATAAATTGAATCTTAAAAAGCCGGCATGTTTTTTATGTCGGCTTTTTTAAAGAAAGGGATTAGCTGATGAATTTGTTTTTAGTATGTATAATTTTATTCTTGGCCATATTTTCAATAAAAATGTCAAACAAAGTGGGGATTCCGTCGCTTCTTATTTTTATTTTGATTGGAATGATTTTTGGTTATTTTAATAACGGTTTTGAAAACTATCAATTAGCCCAAGATTTTTCAACACTGGCACTTTTGATAATAATATTTCAAGGGGGATTTTCCACTAATTTTTATATGGCAAGAAGTGTTGCAAAAGAAAGCATTACGCTAAGCTTTGCCGGCACAATTATCACAGGGCTATTGACCGGTCTTTTTTGTCATTATGTACTTCATTTTGATTTGCTGGAAGGATTATTGCTTGGAGCAATCGTATCCAGCACCGACTTTTCGTGTGTGTCAAATATTTTAAAATCACAAAAATTAAATTTAAAAATGCAAACTGCACCGCTTTTAGAGCTGGAAAGTGGTTCAAATGACCCCATTGCATACACCATGACTTTTACACTTATTTCCGCACTTCTCGGCAACAGCATTTCATCATTAAAGCTTATCACGGCACAAGTGGTATTTGGTGTGGTTATAGGATTTTTGGTGGCTTTTGCATTCATGAAAATTGTTGAAGTAAAAAAATTCGACGGTGCAGGGTTATTTATTATATTTATTTTGGCAACGGCATTTTTTGCATTTTCATTTTCGGAGTTTATAAAAGGAAACGGATATTTAGCTGTTTATATTTTGGGAATATATATAGGAAATAAAGAATTTAAAGGAAAACGCGAATCTGTGTTTTTCTTAGACGGACTGACCGCACTTATGAGTGTGGGATTATTTTTTATACTTGGATTCTTATCGGACCCTGCAAAAGTGGTAAAGAGTTTACCAATTGCATTTGTGATAATGCTATTTATGTTTATCATTTCAAGACCACTCGCTGTATTTGGATTAATGAGCTTTTTTAAGTCAAATCGTGACCAAAAACTAATCATCTCAGTAGCTGGCATTCGTGGAGCAGCAGCAATTGCATTTGCAATTTTAACCGTAAATTCCGGCGTGGTTCTTAAAAATGATATATTCCATATTGTGTTTGCAATTTGTTTGTTGTCCACAGCGCTTCAAGGCTATTTATTGCCCGTGAT
This sequence comes from Ezakiella sp., assembly GCA_022778715.1. GTDB lineage: Bacteria > Bacillota > Clostridia > Tissierellales > Peptoniphilaceae > Ezakiella. Next base: position 191,905 of record JALFRW010000007.1, on the reverse strand, counting down.
GTGCAAGAAGCTAAACTTTATGGACCCGAGTGAGACTGTTTTTAAGAATTTTAATGACTATCAAGACAGAAGTGACATCGGATTTATCACAACTCTTATCACGGAAGATTCCCATCTCGTGAACCAACCTATTTCTGAAATAAATCCGACATTTAATTTAATCGTGGCAAAAATTGTGAGAAACGGAAAAACGATCGTACCAAAAGGGTCAACTGTTTTAAAAGCTGGAGATAAAATTGTTATTGGTGGTGAACATTATTTCGATAAATCGGGTTATCAATTAACCGAGTTTACAATTCCGAAAAAACATGAATGGATTGGCAAAAAAGTTCGAGATTTAAATATTGGAGAAGACGAATTGATTGTTATGATACAAGATAAAGACGGTAAAATTGTCGTACCAAACGGCAACACGCAAATTTTTGAAAACGATAAAATTATTAAAATGACCAACAAATAATTAAAAAAACGTTGACTTAAAATTAAAAAAGTATTATAATAGCAAATGTAAGGACTGCTAGCTCAGTTGGTTAGAGCATTGCATTCACATTGCAGGGGTCACAAGTTCGAGTCCTGTGCAGTCCACCAATATTTTAAAGAGAGTGTTTATTTGCACTCTCTTTTTTTTAACTCTTTATTTATTCCGCCAATCACGGAAATTTTATTCATTATCCACTTTGGTGCGATCAGGGAATTTTTGTCGCCATCTCCCGTGAGCCGATGAATAACAATGTCTTTTGGCAGAATAGAAAGTCCATCGCACACGATATTAATATATTCTTCTTTGGTAAGCAGTTTAAAATTTTCTTTTTCATAAATATCAGCGAGTTCGGAATATTTATCTACATATAAACTGTGAATTTTTACTCCAAACGGATGCAAATCGGCAACATATTTAAAAGTCTCTATCATATCTTTGCGTGTTTCTCCGGGTAAACCTATAATTATGTGAGTAATGATTTTAAACCCATTTGATACCATTTGCCCGGCAACTCTGTCAAAATATTTATGGTCGTATCCACGATTGATAAACTTTAAAGTATTGTCGTGAATTGTTTGCATGCCAAGTTCAATCCACACTTCATAATTGTTCTCATAGGATTTTATCAAATCAAGTACATCGAATTTTATTGAGTCTGCTCGAGTGGCGATTGAAAGTCCAATCACATCCGCGTCGGTCAGTGCTTCGTCGTAAATAACTTTTAGCTCGTCAACCGGTTTATAAGTGTTTGTAAAATTTTGAAAATAAGCAAAAAATTTATTTACATTCCATTTTTTCCGCTGCAAACTCTTTTGAATTTCAATTTGATTTTTAATAGAATCCTTGCGGACAATGGAACCGCAAAATTCACCGCTGCCGCGTTTCGTGCAGAACACACAACCCGAATTTGAAATTGTGCCGTCACGATTAGGACAAGTGAATCCTCCGTCTAAACAAAGCTTGCCGATTTTTTCGCCATATTTAGTTTTGAAATATGAGTTTAGAGAATAATACTTTTCCATATAAATATTATATAATAAATTTTTATGAAAAAAGTGTTTATTTTTAGAAAATTGGGGTATAATAAAATTGTTAGCACTCAAGCTAATAGATTGCTAACAAATATTTTAAAAAAATAATAATATTGGAGGGAATTATGCAAATTAAACCATTGGGTGACAGATTGTTAATCGAAAAAGTTGAAGTTGAAGAAAAAACGGCAAGTGGTATTGTTTTACCGACAAGTGCACAAGAACAACCATCTATGGCAGTTGTGGTTGCTATCAGCGAAGAAATAAAAAATGACGATAAGAAAAAAGACTTGATTAAAGTTGGAGATAAAATTATTTTTAGTAAATTCGCGGGTACCGAAGTTAAAAACGACCACAAAACCTATTTACTTGTAAAATGGGCAGATATTTTAGCAGTTGTAGAAGAATAAGGAGGAAATTATGTCTAAAGAAATTTTATATGGAGGAGAAGCTCGCTCCAAGATGGAAGCCGGAATCAATAAATTGGCAAATACAGTTAAAGTAACGCTTGGTCCAAAAGGAAGAAATGTTGTTTTGGAACGTTCTTATGGGGCACCTTTAATTACAAACGATGGCGTTACAATCGCAAGAGAAATCGAATTGGAAGATAAAGCTGAAAATATGGGGGCACAACTTTTAAAAGAAGTTGCAACCAAAACAAACGATGTTGCCGGAGACGGAACAACCACAGCTACACTTCTTGCACAGGCAATTGTTAAAGAAGGATTGAAAAATTTGGCAGCCGGTTCAAATCCGATGATTTTACAAAAAGGAATTAAAAAAGCTGTTGAAAAAACTGTGGAATCTTTAAAATCACAAGCAGTAAAAATCGAATCAAAAGATAAAATCGCTAATGTTGCAAGCGTTTCGGCCGGAGATGAAGAAATTGGTACATTAATATCAGAAGCTATGGAAAAAGTAGGCAATGACGGAGTTATCACTGTTGAAGAATCGAAGAGCATGGGTACAACTTTAGAAGTGGTTGAAGGTATGCAATTTGACAGAGGATATGTTTCAAGTTATATGGTTACAGACACCGAAAAGATGGTTGCAGAGCTAGATAATCCATATATTTTAATCACAGATAAGAAAATTACAAATATACAAGACATTCTTCCTGTGCTGGAAAAAATCGTTCAATCTGGCAGAGCACTTTTGATTATAGCAGAAGATATCGAAGGTGAAGCGATGGCTACACTTGTAGTTAATAAGCTTCGTGGCACATTTAATTGTGTGGCTGTGAAAGCGCCGGGATTTGGGGACAGAAGAAAAGATATGCTCCAAGATATTGCAATTTTAACAGGCGGACAAGTGATTTCAAGTGATCTTGGATTTGAGTTAAAAGACGCATCAATAGAAATGCTTGGAACTGCTCAAAAGGTTAAAGTTGAAAAAGAAAACACCGTTATAGTAAAAGGTGCTGGCGACGAAGCTAAGATTGCAGACAGAGTAAAGCAACTAAAAGCTCAATACGAAGCAAGTGACTCGGATTTCGACAGAGAAAAATTACAAGAAAGACTTGCAAAACTTTCGGGTGGCGTTGCAGTCGTACAAGTTGGTGCAGCAACAGAAACTGAATTGAAAGAAAAGAAACTTAGAATAGAAGACGCACTTGCAGCAACCCGTGCAGCAGTTGAAGAAGGAATTGTTGCAGGCGGTGGCGTGGCATTAATTGACGCAATTGAAAATGTAAAACCGCTCTTAGATGAAACTGAAGGCGATGAAAAAACGGGCGTAAACATCATCATAAGAGCTCTTGAAGAACCGCTAAGACAAATTGCGGAAAATGCCGGCAAAGAAGGCAGCGTAATCGTTTCAGAAGTTAAACACAGAGCAAAGGGAGAAGGTTATGACGCTCTGCATGATGAATATGTAGATATGGTAAAAGCAGGTATCGTGGATCCGACTAAAGTTACAAGAAGTGCGCTTCAAAACGCAGCCAGTGTCGCTGCAATGGTTCTAACCACCGAAGCAACAGTTGCAGATAAGCCGACAGAACATGATGATGCGATGGCAGGTGCAGGTGCCGGTGGTGCAGGCATGGGAATGCCGATGATGTAGAATTTACCGAACAATTGATATTTTAAATTTTGATCTGATTCTAATTTAAATATAATCTGTTAATATAAAAATGTCTATCAGGATATAGTCCCGATAGACATTTTTATATGAGCAAATTTATTCATTTGAAAACAGAATATAATATAAGGATAGAATAAAATATTCAAACACTATCTAATAAAATCTAAAAAACGGCTTAAAATAATTTGCATTATATTAGCGGCTTTTATGAAATTTATACTTAATTAATCAAATTTTCCATCTTTATTCCCATTTTAATCATTCTAACTATATGTGAATGATTGGTGGCTACAAATATTAAGCAAACTAAAACTATGAAAATAAGAATTTTTATTATGGTTTTTTTCTGTATATGCTCAGTAGCATCCTCTTTTTTTAGACTAAACTTGGAAATTAAATATAACCACGAGAGAATAAATATCACATAAAAAAACGGGGAATAGTCAATTATTCGCTTTCCGATAAAATACTCATATCCATATTTTTCGAATAAAAACTTTACGGCCACGGAATATAAGCCGGTTGGTATGAAAACAATTGCCGCCATAATTGTAAGGATCTTTTTTAACTTTTCTTTTTTTATACTGCTCATAATGGTAAAATCCTTTAAATTACTGAGCTTCTAGATATGTCTTATAGCCACAAGTTGTATGATAGACGGTTGTTACCATTATCCTAAAATAGTATTCGTGCATTACATTTTTTTTAATATTATGGTTTGTGTCGGAATTCATATTTACTCCTTTAAAAATAGTTATTCTAAAATTAAATGATATGTAATTTTTTATTCTAAAATAATGGGTTAATATCTTATTTCCATTAAAAAGAATAATGGGTTAATATCTTATTTCATTAAAAAGAAAATAAGATAACTAATAATTTATAAACACCTCCTATGCAAATTATAAACTATTTAAAATTATTTGTCAATAAATATACAAAAATTTTAAACATAAAAAATGAATGTATCAACTGTGATTTGTTTTATTGATAGACTCCTTCAATTATGATAAAATATAGATAAAGTTAGGAGGAGACCAATGTATTTTTATCAAAAATTAGAAGAAGATTTATATAGGCTTGGAGTAAATGACAGACGAACCGCAAGATTTGAGAATATGTTTCCAATGCCGGATGGCGTTAGCTACAATTCCTATTTGATTAAAGACGAAAAGAATGTGCTCTTTGATACGGTGGACGCATCTTTTATTAAGAGTTTTTGCGACAATTTAAATCATGTGCTGGAAGGAGTCGATCTCGATTATCTGGTGATCACACATATGGAGCCGGATCACAGTTCTGCAATCAGCTATGTTATGGAAAAATATCCGAATTGCAAGATTATTGGAAATGCTAAAACTTTTAGTTTTATAGACAATTTTTTCGGCGATGATTTTAAGGATAAATATGTAGAAGTGAAAAATGGTGAAAAAATGAGCATCGGCAAGAGAGAACTCGAATTTATTTTTGCCCCTATGGTCCACTGGCCGGAAGTTATGTTTGTGCTAACAAGCGCGGGAGAACTATTTAGTGCAGATGCTTTTGGAACTTTCGGTTCGATTGAAGGTCATTACACAAGCACTTTGATTGATTTTGACGGTAAATTTTTAGATGAAGCCAGAAGATATTATATCAATATTGTAGGTAAACAGGGTCGCTCTGTTATAAATGTTCTAAATAAACTTTCAAGTAGAGATATTAAAAAAATATTCCCCCTTCACGGACCTAGCCATGTGGATGCGGACAAGATTAAAACTTTTATTGAAAAGTACAAAATTTGGGCTTCTTTTGAAAAAGAAGAAGATGGTGTTTTACTTGCTTATTCTTCGATGTATGGAAACACCGAACAAGCAGTGGACATTTTGGCATGTGAGCTTTCAAATCTCGGCGTAAAGAACATTCACATTTATGATGTGAGCGAATACGACTACAGCTACATTATTTCGGATGCGCACAAGTATTCCAATTTTGTTTATACTGCAATAAACTACAACACAGATCTATATCCGAGAATGGATGCTTTTTTAAGAGAACTTGCAGGAACGGGTTTTCAAAATAGAAAAGTATCAGTCATCACTAATATGAGTTGGGGAGGACGCGGGGAAAAGATTGCCGAAGAAATACTGGCTTCTTCGAAACTGGAAAAAATTGGCGAAACACTTCAAATAAAATCTTCGCTTGATGAGGAAAATGTTGAAAAAATTGAGGAATTGGCAAAGGCGATTGCCGATTCAATGAAATAAATTATTTCAAATAATATATAAATGTAGGAAGATTTACAATCTTCCTTTTTTAACCTATTATAAAATATAAAAAAATCAAATAAGTTTTAATCTATATTGCAATTTATTAAAGCTAAGACTATAATTAATAGTAGGATAGGAGAGGAAGCTTATCCTGAATTATAAAGGAGGGATTTTATGAACAAGAAGTTTTTAGGACTGGTTTTGGCTATGCTAATACTTTTCACATTTAGCATTAGTGCAAAAGAAGTTGGTTTGACGGCGTCAAAAGAAAGCTCATTACAAAGATTCTATGATGAATTGTATATTGAGGCTAAAAAAAATGACAAAACAGATATTACAGGGGAAGATGATGTTTATCAATTTATGGTTAATCATAGAAATTGTTTTATGATGGACTCTAATAATTATGTAAAATTATTAGATAGTGATTTGTTAACGGAACATGAAAAAGAAATAGTCGAGAATGTTTTGGCTAAAATCAACAATTTAATATTTAGTAGAGATATTAAACTCGAAAATGATTTTAGATTTGTTGATACGTCCAATACAAAAAAAACAATTTCAAATAGAGCAGCGAGTTTTGATTTGATAAGTGAATGTGAATATCATGTACAACAGTTTCAATATTTTATTGATAACCAGTCAGGGTTTAAGAAAGAAATAGCGATAGCTAGGTATTGGATAGACAAGGTACAGCCAGGTGGACCTTGGGATTATAAAGTTTATCTAGGATACAACAATTACTACGATTGCCTTGAAATGGGAAGAATGTCCGGCGAAGATATAGGTAATTTTCATTATGGATTCGTTGGTAGCGTTCATTATTCGCCAGTTATATTAGAGTCAGCATCAGGACTCGCAAATATTGTGGGAGATGGATATATAGACTGGGCTCTTTGGAATTCGTTTTTTGATGACCCTAATGACATTAGAGAAATAAAACGAGGTATAAATGAATACGGATATAGACATTAAAAACACTTTAAGGCTGAATGTTTGGGCTTTTATGTCCATAGTTTTATTCTATATAAGAACTTCAAACTTGATATTAAAATACGGAGTAAAAAGCATTAAATTAGTGGCTGAGATTATTTTAATATTAAATGTACTGGCTATATTTTTTAATTGCAGGATTATTTTTTATGCAATCAAGTACAAAAAATATAAGCTTATTCCGGAGATGCTACTCTATATTGTGGCAAATTGCCTGCATATTTTTTTGTTTTTGGTGGCTGTACTGTTTTCTTAAATAAAATAACAAAATCGCTTTTATAAATTTACCGAAGTATAAAAGCGATTTTTATATTGTAAGAAACTTATAAATTTTACATAAAAACTATTGACAACTAAATGCGACTATGATAGAATGAAAAACTGTGTGGCGAAACTAAATTTTGTTTTTATGAAGATTTTTCACGAAAACACTTGTATTTTTTATTAGTTTATGCTACAATTTAATGGTGCCCGAAGTCGATGGCGTTGAAGAGAGAGGTGGCCAATAAGTTGGGAAATTCTCTCAGAGTATGCGAAACCAATGAGTTTTGCGGAACTAATGACTAAAGGTATTTCTTTTTAAGCGGAAAAAGAAATACCAGGCTCAGTTGTTAGATTGACGTCGTATGTAAGGGCTATCATACGAAGGAGGGTATTATGAGCACAAATAATAAGATCAGAATCCGTCTTAAAGCTTACGATCATGAGCTATTAGACAGTTCAGCTAAGAGAATTGTAGAAACTGCAAAAAGAACAGGAGTTGAAGTTTCAGGTCCGGTTCCACTACCGACAGACAAGGAAATTATCACAATTTTGAGATCTGTCCACGTAAACAAGGACTCAAGAGAACAATTCGAACAAAGGACTCACAAGAGATTAATCGACATTTTAAATCCGAATCAAAAGACTGTCGACGCTCTAATGAAGTTGAACTTGCCTACTGGCGTAGATATTGAAATTAAGTTATAAGCTATTAAGATTTATATGATTGACAATCAATCCGCTATAAAATATGGAGGTGCTTAAATGAAAGGCATTATGGGTAAAAAACTCGGCATGACTCAAGTTTTCGGAGAAAACGGCGAGCTCATACCGGTAACCGTCATAGAAGCTACACCAAACGTAGTTGTTCAAAAGAAGACGGTAGAAAAAGAAGGATATGACGCAGTTCAAATGGGCTTCGGTTCTATCCGTGAAAAACTTGCTAACAAGCCAAAGAAAGGTCATTTTGAAAAAGCCGGTGTTAAGCCGATGCGTTATTTAAGAGAATTCAAAGATGACGAATTTCAACAATTAGAACTTGGTAGCGAAGTGAAGGTAGATATTTTTGAAGAAGGCAGCTTTGTTGATGTAACTGGAATGTCAAAGGGTAAGGGAACTCAAGGCGTTGTAAAACGTCACGGATTCCAAAGGGGTCGTGAAACTCACGGTTCTAAATTCCACAGAATGCCAGGTGGTCTCGCTGCAGGAACATATCCGGGAAGAGTATTCAAAGGTCACAGAATGAACGGTAGAATGGGTAATGAACAAGTTACAGTTCAAAATTTAGAAATCGTTCGTGTGGACACAGACAAGAATCTATTGCTTGTTAAAGGTGCAGTTCCCGGCTCAAGAAACGGTTTAGTTTTAGTTAAGGCCGCTCTTAAGAAATAAAGGAGGACAAAATGCCTAAGATTAAAGTTGTAGATATGACAGGCAAAGAACTTAGAGAAATTGAGATTTCAGAAAAGTTATTTGCAGCTGATATTAAAGAAGTAGCTGTCCACCAAGTAGTAGTAAACCAATTGGCAAACAAACGCCAAGGTACACAATCTACTAAAACAAGAAGTGAAGTAAGAGGTGGCGGCAGAAAACCTTGGAGACAAAAAGGCACCGGTTCTGCAAGACAAGGCTCAATTCGCTCACCGCAATGGAAAGGTGGCGGAGTTGTTTTTGCTCCAAAGCCAAGAGATTATTCTTACAGATTGCCAAAGTCATTAAAGAAAGCTGCATTATATTCAGTATTAACAGATAAATTCGACAATGGCAAAATGATTGTCGTTGATGAATTTAATTTCGAGGAACCAAAGACTTCAAAAATGGTTAAAATGATTGAAGACTTGGGAGCAAAAAAACCACTCGTTGTTACTGAAAAGGTAGATAAAAACGTGTATCTTTCAGCAAGAAACATTCAAAAATCTGATGTAACCTATTCAGATGTAATCAATGTTTATGAGCTGTTAAGACACGATAACCTAGTTATTAGTGAAGCTGCTCTTAGAAGAGTTGAGGAGGTATTTAACTAATGAACGCTTATGATGTTATTTTACGTCCTGTTGTAACTGAAAGAGCAATGGACGATTTAGCTGATAAAAAATACACTTTTAAGGTTATGAAAACTGCTAATAAGACAGAAGTTAAAAAAGCGGTTGAAACAATTTTTGGTGTAGAAGTTGAAAAAGTCACAATCATGAATATGACTGGAAAGAAAAAACGTCAAGGAATGACAGAAGGAAAAACTTCTGATTGGAAGAAAGCAATTGTAAAATTGAAACCAGAATCAAAATCAATTGAATTCTTTGAAAGCCTTGAATAGCAGGAGGTTAAATTATGGGAATTAAAAGTTATAAACCGACCTCACCTAGCCGTCGTCATATGACGGTATCTACTTTTGAGGAAATTACTAAGAAGACTCCTGAAAAGAGCTTGCTTGTTTCACTTCCTAAGAAATCCGGAAGAAACTCATATGGTAGAATCACTATGCGTCACAGAGGCGGAGGAGCTAAGAAACAATATAGAATTATAGATTTTAAGAGAAATAAAGAAGACGTTCCAGGAGTTGTAAAAGCTATTGAATACGATCCAAACAGAAGCGCAAATATCGCTCTTATTTTCTACAAAGATGGAGACAAGAGATATATTTTACACCCACAAGGATTAAAAGTCGGAGATGAAATTATTTCAGGCGAACACGCTGATATCAAAGTTGGAAACGCTTTAAAATTAAAGTATATTCCGGTTGGTACTTTTATTCACAATATAGAACTTCAACCGGGCAAGGGCGGACAATTAGCACGTTCAGCCGGAAATGAAGCTCAATTGATGGGTAGAGAAGGAAAATATGCTCAATTAAGACTTCCATCAGGAGAGATGAGATTGGTCTTAGAAGAATGCCGAGCTACAATCGGTACTGTTGGAAATGCTGAACATGAGCTAATTACTATTGGTAAAGCCGGTAGAAGCCGTTATATGGGCAAGCGCCCACATGTTAGAGGTTCTGCTATGAACCCTGTAGATCACCCACACGGTGGTGGTGAAGGTAGAGCTCCGGTAGGTCGTCCGGCACCAATGACACCATGGGGCAAGAAGAGTTACGGAGTTAAGACTCGTAAGAAGGGCAAAAAGTCTGATGATTTAATTATCAGAAGAAGAACCAAATAGGGAGGAAAAATGGCCAGATCAGTTAAAAAAGGACCTTTCGTAGATGATCACCTTATGAAAAAGGTTGAAGCTTTAAACGAAAAAAACGAAAAAAAAGTTATAAAGACATGGTCTAGAAGATCAACAATATTTCCAGAATTTGTAGGTCATACTATTGCAGTTCATGACGGAAGAAAACACGTTCCAGTATATATCACAGAAGATATGGTAGGACACAAACTTGGAGAGTTCGTTCTTACTAGAACATTTAAAGGACATGCCGGCAAAGATGCCAAAACGGCTAGAATGTAGGAGGGAACTAATGGAAACAAGAGCTATTGCTAAATACGTAAGAATCAGTCCAAGAAAAGTTCACTTCATTTGTAAGGAAATTCGCGGCAAACAAGTAGATGAAGCCTTAGCATTTTTAATGTTCACACCTAAAAAAGGTGCTAGAATCTTATCAGATGTTTTGAAAAGTGCAGTTGCTAATGCTGAAAACAATTTCGATGCTGATAGAGAAAAATTATATGTAAAGGACTCTTTCGCAAATGAAGGTCCTAGAATGAAGAGATATCGTCCTAAAGCAAAAGGAAAAGCATATCCAATTATCAAACGCACAAGCCACATTGGCGTTGTAGTCGCAGATGAATAAAGGAGAGTTTTAAGATGGGTCAAAAAGTTAATCCACATGGACTTAGAGTCGGAGTTATTAAGGATTGGAATTCCAGATGGTATGCAAACAATAAAGACTTTTCCGATAATTTAGTTGAAGACTACAACATCAGAAAATTCGTTAAAAAAGAATTATACCAAGCTGGTATTTCAAAGATTGATATAGAACGCGCTGTAAATAAGGTTAAAGTTACTATTTACACACAAAAACCGGGCGTAGTTATTGGCCGTGGTGGTGAGGGCGTTGATGCTTTAAGAGCAAAATTATGCAAGATGACCGGCAAAGACGTTGTTGTAAGCGTTGAAGAAGTTAAGAACCCTGATGTTGATGCTCAATTAGTAGCAGAAAACATTTCGGCTGCTCTTGAAAGAAGGATTGCATTTAGACGTGCTATGAAGTCTGCAATTCAAAGAACAATGAGGGCCGGTGCAAAGGGGATCAAAACTCAAGTTTCAGGTCGTCTAGGCGGAGCAGATATCGCCAGAGCAGAAAGATATTCAGAAGGCACAATTCCTCTTCAAACTTTAAGAGCGGATATCGATTATGGTTTTGCAGAAGCAAACACAACTTACGGTAAGATCGGTGTTAAGGTTTGGATCTACAAGGGAGAAGTATTAGATGGAAAGCTTCCTGAAATTACTCCACCTGATGAAGGCAAGAAAAGAAGAAGAAAGAAATTTGTCAAGGGACAAGCTAAGAACTAGGAGGAAAGTATTATGTTGATGCCAAAAAGAGTCAAAAGAAGAAGGGTTCATCGTGGCAGAATGAAAGGCTTCGCTCAAAAGGGAAATACTATCACTTATGGCGAATATGCTATTCAAGCTTTAGAGCCGGCATGGATCACCTCCAATCAAATTGAAGCTGCACGTCGTGCTATGACAAGATATGTTAAACGTGGCGGAAATATCTGGATTAAGATTTTCCCTGACAAGCCAATTTCAAAGAAACCTGCTGAAACTCGTATGGGTTCAGGTAAAGGTGCTCCTGAATATTGGGTAGCAGTTGTTAAACCGGGCAGAGTTATGTTTGAAATGGGCGGAGTTCCTATTGAAACAGCAAGAGAAGCTATGAGACTTGCTCAACACAAGTTACCAATTAAGACAAAATTCATCACTCGTGATGATGTAGAAGCTAAAGGCGGTGAATCTGATGAAAATTAATGAAATTCGTCAATTATCAGATGCTGAACTCTCATCAAAACTTCAAGAATTGAAAGCTGAATTGTTCAATCTCCGCTTTCAAGCAGTTACAGGGGGACTTGATAATCCAATGAGAATTCGCACAGTTAGAAAAGAAATCGCTAAAATAAAAACTATTGAGAGCGAAAGGGCTCTTGGAATCAGGAAGGAGGCTTAGTTTATGGAAAGAAATTTGAGAAAGACCAGAGTTGGTATTGTTAGCTCAGACAAAATGGATAAAACAATTACTGTAAAAGTAGAAACTAAAGTTGCTCACCCTGTTTACAAGAAAAGAATAAATCGTACGACAACATTTAAGGCTCACGATGAAGAAAACCAAGCTAAGATCGGAGATAAAGTTTTAATTATGGAAACAAGACCTTTATCAAAGACAAAGAGATGGCGTTTGGTTAGAATCATTGAGCAAGCTCGTTAATTAAGGAGGAATTATGATACAAGCAGAAAGTCGCATGAGAGTTGCAGATAACTCTGGTGCAAAAGAAGTCCTCGTTATTAAAGTTCTCGGAGGAACGAGAAGAAAGATTGCTACCGTTGGCGATATAGTTGTTGTCGCTGTCAAGAGTGCAACACCCGGCGGAGTTGTTAAAAAAGGAGATGTTCAAAAAGCTGTTATCGTTAGAACAGTTCGTCCCGTCAGACGTCCTGATGGTAGTTACATCAAATTTGATGACAATGCATGCGTTATTATAAAAGATGATAAGAACCCGGTTGGAACCCGTATTTTCGGGCCAGTAACTAGAGAGCTAAGAAAAAATGACTTCATGAAGATCGTTTCATTAGCTCCGGAAGTACTATAAGGAGTTTCGCATGAAGATTAGAAAAGATGATTCAGTAATTGTTATTACTGGTAAAGATAAAGGAAAAACTGGAAAGGTTCTTCGCGCATTCCCTAAGGAAGGCAAAGTAATCGTTGAAGGTGTTAATATTCAAACAAAACATCAAAAACCAATGGGACCTCAAAAACCAGGCGGACTAATTAAGAGAGAAGGTAAAATTGACGTTTCAAACGTTATGTACTACGATCCTTCAACAAAGACACGCTCGAGAATTGGCTATAAATTCCTTGAAGATGGCACTAAAGTAAGATTTAGAAAATCTGACGGCGAAGTTATAGACTAGGAGGATAGAGAGAATGGCTCCAAGATTATTAGATAAATATAAAAATGAAGTAGTTCCTCAATTAATAGAGGAATTCGGTTATAAAAACATTAATGAAGTTCCGAAGCTTGAAAAGATTACTTTAAATGTTGGACTTGGAAGAGCTAAAGACAATCCTAAGATGTTAGATTCAGTTCTTAAAGAACTCGCTCTGATTTCAGGGCAAGCTCCAGTTGTTACACACGCAAGAAAGTCAATTGCTAACTTCAAACTTCGCGAGGGCATGAAGATTGGTGCAATGGTTACTCTAAGAGGAGACAAGATGTACTACTTTTTAGACAAATTTGTAAACATTGCTTTGCCACGTGTTAGAGACTTTAGAGGAGTTAACGATAAAAGCTTTGACGGCCGTGGAAATTATGCAACCGGTATTAGAGAGCAATTAATTTTCCCGGAAATCAACTACGATGAAGTTGAAGATATTCACGGTATGGACATTGCGATTGTTACAACCGCAAAGACAGACGCAGAAGCAAAAGAATTATTAAGATTGCTTGGCATGCCTTTTAGAAAGTAAGGAGGATTAAATGGCAAAAAAATCAAAAATAGCAAGTCAAAAGAGAACTCCTAAATTCTCTTCAAGACAATATAATCGTTGCAAGATTTGCGGAAGACCACACGGCTATTTAAGAAAATATGGCATCTGTCGTATTTGTTTTAGAGAACTTGCTTACAAAGGGGAAATTCCTGGAGTAAGAAAGGCAAGCTGGTAAGCTAACAAGGAGGTATAATATGTTAACTGATCCTATTGCAGATATGCTTACGAGAATTAGAAATGCGAATAGTGCAAGACACGAATTTGTCGATATCCCTGCAAGCAATATTAAAATTTCAATTGCTCATATCTTAAAAGACGAAGGATATATCAAGAATTTTGAAATCCTTGAAGATGGGGTTACAAAGACAATTCGCATCGCTTTGAAATATATTAATAAGAAAGAAAGAGTTATTTCTGGTATTAAGAGAATTTCTAAACCAGGATTAAGAATTTATGTAAATTCAACGGAACTACCAAGAGTTTTAGGAGGCCTCGGCATTGCTATAATTTCAACTCCAAAGGGAATTATGACAGATAAAGAAGCTAGAGCAAACAAAGTTGGTGGAGAAGTTATTTGCTACGTATGGTAAGGAGGATATAATGAGTAGAATCGGATTAAAGCCAATCACAATTCCTTCAGGATGCAGCGTAGATATCAACGATAAATTTGTTAAAGTTAAAGGACCTAAGGGCGAACTCGAATTAACAGCAGTAGATGAAATGAGCTTTGAGGTTAAAGATAATGTTATCCACGTTATTAGAATAAATGAAACAAAGAGAGTTAAAAGTCTTCACGGCTTAACTAGAAGTCTTGTTGCTAATATGATTGAAGGGGTAACAAACGGATTTAAAAAAGAGTTAAAGATTATCGGAACCGGTTACAGAGCAACAATGAACGGTGGAAAACTTTCTTTAAACCTCGGATTTTCACATCCACTAGATGTAGAAATTCCAAAGGGATTAACAGTTGAAACACCTGACAACTTGACAATTGTAATTAGTGGCCCGGATAAGCAACAAGTCGGACAATTTGCGGCTCAAGTTCGCGGATATAGACCACCGGAACCATATTTAGGGAAAGGTGTTCGCTATGCTGATGAACAAGTTCGTCGTAAAGTTGGTAAAACAGGTAAGTAGGAGGTCTTTTAGATGATTAAAAAAATTGATAAAAATCAAACCAGACAAAAAAGACACCAACGCGTAAGAAACAAGATTAATGGTACTTCAGAAAGACCAAGACTTTGCGTAAGAAGAAGTTCTAAGCATATTTATGCACAAATTATTGACGATGTCGAAATGAAGACAATCGCTGCTGCTTCATCTCTAGACAAAGAGCTGGGTTTGGAACATACAAGCAATAAAGATGCTGCAAAGAAAGTTGGCGAACTAGTTGCTAAGAGAGCACTTGATAAGGGTGTCAAGGAAGTTGTATTCGATAGAGGTGGTTATATTTACCACGGACGCGTGAAAGAATTGGCTGAAGGCGCAAGAGAAGCCGGATTAGAATTCTAGAAGGAGGAAATACTTTGACAGAAAAAGTTAAACACGAAGAACTCGATTTGCAAGAAAGAGTTGTCGCTATAAACAGAGTTTCCAAAACTGTAAAAGGTGGTAAAAACTTCAGATTTGCTGCACTTGTAGTCGTAGGCGATACGAAATCTCACGTTGGCGTTGGTATGGGTAAAGCTTTGGAAGTTCCGGAAGCTATCAGAAAAGCTGTTGCTGATGCAAAGAAAAATATGATTGAAGTTCCTATTCAAGGTACAACAATTCCACACGAAATTATTGGAAAGTTCGGTGCAGGAAGCGTTTTATTAAAGCCAGCTCAAGAAGGTACTGGCGTTATCGCAGGTGCTGCAGTTCGTGCAGTTTGTGAACTTGCAGGAGTTAAAGATATCAGAACAAAATGTATTGGAACAAACAATCCAAGAAACGTTGTAAACGCTACAATGGAAGGCCTTAAGAGTTTGAAACGTCCGGAAGACGTTGCAAAGATGAGAGGCAAGACATTAGAAGAAGTGTTAAATTAGGAGGCTTTTGATGGATACTATTAAATATGTACAAAAAAGAAGTCTCATTGGCAAACCTGAAAGTCAAAGAAGAATTGTTCGTGCACTTGGTTTAAGAAGAATTGGCCATGTTGTTGAACAAAAGGATACTCCTCAAATCAGAGGAATGATCAACAAAGTAAGTCACATTGTTGAGATTGTTGACTAGGAGGACGCTATGGAATTACAAAACTTAAAAGGATTAGAAAGAACAAAGAAGAAAAGAGTCGGTAGAGGTATCGGTTCAGGTATGGGCAAAACTTCTACACGTGGTATGAAAGGTCAAAATTCAAGAAGTGGCGGGGGAGTTCGTCCGGGTTTTGAAGGGGGCCAAATGCCACTTTTCAGACGTATGCCAAAGAGAGGATTTACAAACATTTGGAGTACTAAATATTCTATCGTCAATGTTGGAGAATTAGACGTATTTGACAATGGTGATGTTGTTGATCTCAATTCTTTAATTGAAAAAGGGATTGTTCGTAGAAATGCTGAAAATGTTAAGATTTTGGGAGATGGTGAAATCAATAAAAAGCTATCTGTTAAAGCTAATAAAATCAGCAAATCAGCAAAAGAAAAGATAGAAAAAGCTGGTGGAACAGCTGAGGTGCTCTAATGTTTAAAACGTTGAGAGATGCCTGGAAAGTCAAGGAAATAAGAGACAGAATGCTTTTTACTCTATTCTGTCTGTTCATTTTTAGATTGGGAAGCCATATTCCTGCACCATTTATTGATAAGGCTGAAATTGCAAAAATCTTTGAGTCGGCAGGACAAAGCGTTTTAGGATTTTTGGACTTGATGGCGGGTGGTTCACTTTCCAATATGAGTATATTCGCTATGAATATTTACCCACACATCACCGCTTCCATTATTATCCAACTTTTAGCTGTGGCTATTCCAAGCCTTGAAGAAATGGCTAAAGATGGCGAAGAAGGACGTAGAAAATTAAACAAAGTGACAAGAATTACCGGAGTAGCACTTGCATTAATTCAAGCAATTGGTACAGTTTACGGTTTGTATAGAAATGCTATTACAGCAACAACTTTTATTCAACACGCACTTATTATTGTAACACTTGTAGCCGGAACAAGTTTCTTGGTATGGCTAGGAGATACAATTACTGAAAAAGGTGTTGGAAATGGTATATCGTTAATCATTTTCATTGGTATCGTTGCTAGAATGCCACAATCAATTATGCAAAACATTGCTCTTGCTAAAGCAGGTGTAACATCTTGGATTTCAGTAATTTTATATTTCATCATCTTGATTGCAATTGTTGCATTTGTTGTACTAATTCAAGAAGGTGAAAGAAGAGTTCCGGTTCAATATGCAAAGCGCGTTGTTGGTAGACGTGTTTATGGTGGACAAGCAACTCATATTCCGATTAAGGTAAATATGGCTTCAGTTATGCCGGTTATCTTTGCATCAACATTTATGCAAATACCTGGAACTATTGCTTTATTTACAAAAGGTGGTTTCTCAGATTTCTTGAGAAAATGGATGTCCGCTGATGGTAATACTGTTGGATTTTGGATTTATTTTGTAATTAATTTTGCACTAATTATTTTCTTCACATATTTCTACAATGCTATTCAATTTAATACCGTAGAATATGCTAAGAATATTCAATCACAAGGCGGATTTATCCCGGGAATCAGACCTGGTAAACCAACAAGCCAATATTTATCCAGAACTGTCAACAGAATCACATTTGTTGGTGGTTTGGCACTCGCAATTTTATCCTCATTACCTTTGCTATTAGCTCACTTCTCACATTTGAATGTCGGCTTCCAAGGTACAAGTATTATCATTGTTGTTGGTGTTGCTCTTGAAACTGTTAAACAAATTGAAGCACAAATGACAATGCGTCACTACAAAGGATTTTTAGGCTAATGAGATTTATATTATTAGGAGCTCCAGGAGCCGGTAAGGGCACTCAAGCTGTAGAAATCAAACAAAAATATAATATTCCTCATATTTCAACAGGGGATATTTTTAGAAGTAATATTAAAAATCAAACTGAACTTGGAAAAAAGGCAGAAGGTTATTTAAATTCTGGTGAATTAGTGCCAGATGAGTTAACAATTGAACTTGTTAAGGATAGACTTAAACAAGAAGATGTAAAAAACGGGTTTTTACTCGATGGATTCCCAAGAACTATTCCACAAGCTGAAGCTTTAGATGAGTTTTTAAAAGAACTGGGAATTAAGTCAGACAGGGTAATAAATATAGATGTCGACAAAAAAGTCTTGATAGAAAGAATCACGGGTCGACGCGTATGCAAAAATTGCAAGGCAAGCTTCCACATTGCCTTTAATCCTCCTAAAGTAGATTCAGTATGCGATTACTGCGGAGGTGAGCTCGTTACAAGAGCAGATGATAATGAAGAGGCAGTTCGTAATCGCATTGGTGTGTACGAATCACAAACTGCTCCATTGATTGACTATTATAACAAGCAATCTCTTGTCCTTACTATTGATGGCAACAAGAGTCCAAAAGAAGTTACAGAAGAAATTTTGAAAGGACTCGATAAATAGTCTATGATAGAAAAAATAGTACCCGGACAAATAGTTAGAAGCAAGGCTGGACATGATAAGCTTCAATACTTTGTGATTATTGAAGTGGTTGACAACAATTTCGTGCTTATAGTAGATGGAAATAGAAGGACACTTGAAAAGCCAAAGAAGAAAAAAATTATTCATTTGAATTTTTTGAATCAAAATGCTTTTAATGATGAAGAATTTCGTTTAACTAATAAGAACTTAAGGAAACTCACACAGAGGTACAACGAGGGGGACAAGATTTAATGTCAAAAAAGAATACTATTGAGGTTGAGGGCGTTGTAGTTGACGCACTCCCTAATGCTATTTTTAAAGTTAGATTAGAAAATGGATATGAAGTTATCGCACACATCTCGGGAAAGCTCAGAATGCACAATATCCGAGTTTTGCCCGGAGATAAAGTAAACTTGGAACTATCGCCATATGATTTGACAAAAGGTCGTATCACGTGGAGAAACAAATAATGAGGGGATAATTAAGATGAAAGTAAGACCATCAGTTAAGAAAATTTGCGATAAATGCAAAATTATTAAAAGACATGGAAAAGTAATGGTAATCTGTGAAAACCCTAAGCATAAACAAGTACAGGGTTAAGGAGGCTAACTATTATGGCAAGAATTGCAGGTATCGACCTTCCTAGAGATAAGAGAATCGAAATCGGTTTAACTTATATTTATGGGATTGGAAGAATTACTTCAAAACAAATTTTAGAAGCAGCAGGCGTAAATCCAGATATACGTGTTCGCGATTTAAGCGAAAGCGATGCAGCAAAAATCAGAGAAGCTATGGAACACATTAAGGTTGAAGGTGACCTTCGCCGTGATGTTGCTCTTAACATTAAGAGACTTCGTGAAATTGGTTGCTACAGAGGGTTACGTCACAAGAGAAGTCTTCCGGTGAGAGGACAAAGAACAAAGACAAATGCTAGGACGAGAAAAGGCCCTAGAAATGGTAAATAGAAGGAGGTATAATCTTGGCAGCAAATAAAGGAAAGACTGTTAGAGTCAAAAAAAGAGCTAGAAAAAATATTGAAAAAGGTCAAGCACATATCTCATCTTCATTCAATAATACAATGGTATCTTTAACAGATATGCAAGGAAATTTAATTTCATGGGCAAGTGCTGGTGGACTCGGATTTAGAGGAAGCAGAAAGAGCACTCCATTCGCAGCTCAAGAAGCAGCGGAAACTGCATCAAAAAAAGCTATGGAACATGGATTAAAGACTGTTGAAGTATATGTAAAGGGACCAGGTTCAGGAAGAGAAGCAGCTATCAGAGCACTTCAAGCTTCAGGACTTGAAGTTACATCTATAAAAGACGTAACACCAATTCCGCACAATGGATGCAGACCTCCTAAACGCAGAAGAGTTTAGGTAGTTAATCTTGCAAGGAGGGACCTTATGGAAATTGAAAAGCCTAATATCGAAATTTTAGAAATGAGCGAAGACAAAAGCTATGCTAAAATCTCAATTGAACCACTTGAAAGAGGGTACGGAACAACTTTAGGAAACTCGATGAGAAGAGTACTTCTATCAAGTCTTCCGGGAAGCAGTATTTCAAAAATTCACATTCAAGGTGTTCTTCATGAATTTTCCACTATTGAAGGTGTTTATGAAGATGTTCCGGAAATTATCTTAAATATTAAAAATTTAGCTGTAAAAAGCTATACAAAAGAGCCACAAAAACTTCTGATTGATATTAAAGGGCCAAAGGAAGTTACCGGTGCCGATGTTATCACCGGTAGCGATTGCGAAATCATCAACAAGGATGCTCACATAGCAACAGTGAATGAAAATGGCCACCTTGTTATAGAAATGGACCTTGAACATGGAAGGGGTTATGTACTCCAAGAAAAAAATAAAGAAGCTTTAAAAGATTCCACATCCATAGGGGATATTCCTATTGACTCAGAGTTTACACCGGTTAAGAAGGTAAACTTTACAATAGAAAATACAAGAGTTGGACAAATTACCGATTATGACAAACTCGTTTTAGAAATTTGGACGAATGGAACTATAAATGCAGATGAAGCAGCCTCCTTAGGTGCAAGAATTTTAATTGAACATCTAGGTCTTATAAGTGGTCTATGTGAAAATATGGATCAAGGCGGCATTCTTAAATCTAGGGATGACCGCGCAAAGCAAAGATACATGAAGATGGCAATAGAAGAACTTGATCTAAGTGTTCGCTCATTCAATAGTTTAAAAAGAGCAAATATAAACACTGTGTCCGAATTGATTGGTAAAACTGAAGATGATATGCTCAAAGTGAGAAATCTCGGAAAAAAGAGTTTGGAAGAAGTCATCAATAAATTGTCAGAGTATGGTCTCAGTTTAAAAGACCAGGAAAGTTAAGGAGGTTATTATGGCACAAAGAAAGCTTGGTAGAAGATCTGACCATAGAATGTCTATGCTCAGAAACCTTACAACTTCCCTCTTATTAAATGGACGTGTAGTAACCACTGTTCCAAGAGCAAAAGAAGTTAGAAGACTTGCTGATAAAATGATTACTCTAGGGAAAAGAGGAGATCTTCATGCTATTAGACAAGCAAACTCATTTTTATTTGATAAAGAGGCAGGAAAAAAGGTTTTTACTGAATATAATGCGAAATATGCTGATCGAAACGGTGGATATACCAGAATTATTAAAACCGGATATCGCCGTGGAGACGCTTCGGAAATGTGCATTATAGAATTAGTTTAATAGATCTTACGGAACAGCTATTATAAGCTGTTCTTTTTTTGCGTTTTACATTCAATTTTTTATTAAATGTAATTATATTTGATATAATAAAATATGTGTGATATAATTTTAGTAATAGGAATGGATTCAATAGGAGTAAAAAATGAATATATATTACATAGGAAATAAAGACTTATTAGAATACATAAATAATATCATTGAAGATAAAAAGCTTTTTTTAAAAAAGATTAATTCAATAGAAGATATTCGAGACATAAAAAAAACTAATAAAATTTTAATATTGTCATCGTTTTTTTATAAATATTCAAAATGATGTATTAATCAATTTGAAAATATGAATATTTATTTGTATACTTATTTTCCATCATATTATACATATTTGAGTTATAAAAAATTTGGATTGGAAGGATATTTTTATATTTATACCGATCCTATGATGTTAAAAATAAATTTATTAAAAGTATCAAAAGGTGAAAAGATAGAAGATAGTGAAATAGTTTTGAAAAAATTATTTAAAGATGCAATAGAAAAAAAATAAACTATAATTCTTTGAATGTAGTTAAATTATATTCAGAATTGGGTTCGCAAAAAGAAGTTGCCGAACATTTAAATTATTCCGAAAGAGGAATATCGACAATACTAAGCAGACTATATGATAAATTGGGGATTTTAGGATTCAACGGATTGTTTATTGCGGCACTAAGATATAATTTGTTTTGCAGATGTGATTTTTATGATGAGGTTTATGATATGGGATTGGATATATAAAGGCATAGAAATAGCGATTTTTTTAAAAAGTGATTTTATGTATTTTAAGTCTTTGATTCAAAATTTGTTAAGGAGGTTAATATGAGTAAAAAGACATTATTAATTATTGTTTCAGTTGTTTTAGTACTTTCTTTAATAGATAATATAACTGCAAAAGATAATGCAAATTATCAATCAATTTATGATAAAACTGAAAAACATTTTTTTAGCATGAAGGAATTTAGAAATGAATATAAATTAGATAAAATGAAAGCAATGGAAAAAATTAAATTGAAAACTGATTGGCTAATAAATAGAGAGAATAAAAATGAAGTAAATTATATTGAAAGATTTGGTTATGATCCGGATTATCCGAGTATTTCTTTTCCGCATTTTAAACAAAAAAACTCTTATTATTGTGGTCCGGCATCTGCACTTACTGCATTATATTTTCAAGGTAGTGGTAATAGAGTTGGAGGAAATGGTTATATAGAAAAACAAGATACCATTGCTAAAGATGCCGATACATCAATGGGGTCCAAGTATAAACCGGGGGGGGACTTTCGTTTATAAACTTACTAATGCAATTAACAATTATAGCAAAACCAGATATTTCTACGAAACTCGTATAAATGCAAAAGAGTTAGACAACTTGATTTACGACTCATTAAGGTATGGGAATGCACCTATATTGCATTCATTAATGGAAAATATGCCATATTATGGTGGACGAACGGGGGGACATTATGTAACTATTGTCTATTATGTTTGGAGAGCACCATCTTCAGAAAATGGAATAGAAGTAATGGATAATAATAGAGATGATAGATTTTTTGGAACTAATCGGATTTCATTTAACGATGTATATGAAATGATTTATCACGATAGATATATTATAGTTTCTCCGGAGAGATAATTTTATGAAAAAAATAAGCGGATTTTTATTGCTGATAGTTTCTTTATTATTTATTTCTTGTAATGGTAAAAGAATTGAAAGCAATGTAACATTTTATAAACTTGATGAAAAAGAGAGAAATATAGGAGCGATTTCAAGCGTAAATAATGATGTATATTTTGCATCTTACGAAATGGAAGATGGAGCTATATTTCCTGAAAAAACATATATAAAAAAAATTAAAAAAGGCGATGATGTTAAATCTGAAGTTATTTATGAATTTGAAAGCCCCATGAATATATCTTATTTAAAATGTTTGGATGATAAGATTTTTTTGGTATGCGATGATTTAAAAAATGATTTTATTTATTTTTATGATAATTCAAATTTAAATAAATTGGAAGGGGATAGTCCGGTAGGAAGTATTAATCCGAGTTATTCCGGAGATTTTATCACTTGGATAGATTATAATCAAAATAAAATTAAAAGAATATCTTCCGATAAAACTGAACCTGAATCTTTTGATTTTCCCGATTTGTGTATGGGAAAATATGAAAGGATTTATAATTTCAAAAATAAAAGTTATATTTTTCAAGAGGATACGGACGAAAAACTCAAGATTACAAGTTTAGATTGGGATAATAAAAGAACCGAAACCGTCTTGGAAAAATTAGATGAACTTAAAATCAAAGATTCTAAACCTATGAATATTGAAGTGAATGAAGATTTCATAAAATGGGAAGTTGCTAATAGAAAAGAAGCATATATTTATATTTATAACTTAGATTCAAAAAAAATTAAATGTTTGTCAAATAGTGAATTTGGAGGAGCTTTAAAACATTCTTTTTTATTAAGAGATAAGATTTATATATTTAACGGTATCGGCAGATATGGAATATATGTTTATGATTTAAAAAAAGATAATATTAAAGAATTTACAGCGGGGGGCGAATTGGATAACAATCTGAAATATTATTCCGTATACCCTTATTGGATAAGTGACGGTTTTGTGTGTAAAATGCATGATGAAAAGAATGAAAACGGCTTTATGGTGGTTACGGGTGGCAAAGATGAATAAGAGAATATTATGTTTATTTGTTTTTATCTTGACTCCGCATTTGTCAAGCAAGGGTGAATTTGATAATATCCTTATTGAAAAATTAAATGATGAATTTAATACGGTAGAGGGATTTAAAAGATTACGGGATATTTATGGAAATGCAAGAGATGAATATTTAAAATCGGATAATATATATAATTATATGACTGAAGATTTTAGATATGGGATTAAAATATTTGATGAACTGAAAAACAATTTAAATGCGGATTATATAATTTCTTTTGTATTATATGGCGGAAAATTGGATAAAAATGGAAATGAGATTAATACTGAAATTACAACGAAATATGTACAGAATTTTTTCACAAAAAACAAATATAATATATATAACTTAAATGACATATACAAAGCCGGGAAAAGACTGTCATTTACTGTTGGTGGGAATTTAGAAGTTTTAAATGAAACAAATAGAATTTTACTTGACAAATCATTTGATACGAGTATCAGGAATGAAAATTTTCCGATTATTTTTGGAGAATTTGAAAATATCGGGGGGATGAACGGAAGAAGCGGAAAAGGGTTTTTCCCTTTGGTTTATTATAATTATTTCAGCATGAAAAATGGTAATAAAGTAATATCGGAACCTGAAAGATTTAAATATAAAGTAGCAAATTTTGTTGCACCCGGAGATATTGACTCGTATTACTATATTACTCTAGATGATGCAATTAATATTATAAATAGAAATAGTTTTCTTGCAGAAAGTATAAATTAAGGAGGTAATAATGAAAAAAAGATTTTGATAACTATTTTAGCAATTTGTTTTCTATCATTTTCAGTTTTAGCTACTGATGAGCAAACAGGTTTCGAACCGGTAGATGGAAAAGCTTTTGAAGAAGTTACTGTTATTATAAATAAAGATGCAAGAATTCCAAAAACATATTTTTATAACAGTCACGATTTTTCAGGAACTTTATATTATGAAACGCATTATGCATCTCATCATGACCCGAATATGATATATGTTGTATATAGAGGTTGGGTTTATCACAAAAATCATATTTGATAAGACTGAATTTATGTTTAATCGGAAAAATAATGTTATTAAATTTATAATTAATGGGTATAAAGGTAATGCAAATGGAATTTAAACTAATTCTAAATAATTTTTCGGGAGGGATTGACATTGTTGTGAGTTAGAATAAAAATTTTTTTAAAAAAGGACAATTAAAACGTTCAAAGATTTGTGAAAATATTCATTAAGTTAAAAGGAGGAAAAATGAATATTAAATTTTTGTGTTTAATAGTAGCTCTTGTAATGTTGCTACAATTGAATGTTTTTGCTTTAGAGCAACATGAACCAATGGTGTTACCAACAGTGAGTAGAGTAAATAGAAACGAGATTAAAAAAGAAGGAGATTTTTGTACTTATGTTGATGACAAGTATTCCATAGCAGTACAGATTATTAGTGATAGATCAACGGTTATATCAGCATATAATAAACAGAATAATACTTTAAAAGAATATGTTGGTGATTATATCATTACTAAAGATTTGGTAGATTTATTTAATAAGGTTATTGATGATCAGTTGGAATGGACTAATTATTATGAAATTCCTCAAACAATAACTTATAGGAATGGCAGAAATGATGAAGTAATTAATGAATTGGAGAGAAAATACGGTTCGGAATATTTTAACAAAATAATATTTAGAAAGCCATTTGATAATAATATTTGTGAAGTATACGAAGATCAAACATTTGAAACATATCTTGATACAAGTAAATATTTTAAAGCTGGAACGAGTTTAGCTACTATCGTTGCACTATTTTCACTCCCACTAGGTGTTATAAAATCAGTACTTACAGTTGTAAAAACCGCATATGATGTTTATATAATAGCTAAAGATACTTTTATTGAGAAATATGTTGCCAATGTGAATAATTGGAGAGAAGCAAGAATTGATCATAGAAATTATATATCTGCTGGAAAAACTATATATGGCTCATGTATCTGGACCGATGAAGGTGGCATTGAATATCATAATGAAAAAGTTATTGGTGGAAACAGTAGATTTGAAGATTTTGAAAAAATGGCGGATGATTCAATATATCAATATCAAACAGGTCATTAATGCGGAGCCGGCATTTAAGTAAAATTCTCATTAAGGAAGTTATCTATGAAAAATGATAATAAAGATCAAATTGAATTTTTAAGCAAAAAAGCAAAAGAAAATATTATACTAATTGTAATAACTCTAAGCCTTGCAGTATCATTGTATAAAGAATTTGCTGTAAATATTCCTACACAAAAGATAACAAAGATGCTTAATAATACAAATTATATAATATCTGTTAAAAATGGCAAGAAAATAAATACTCCCGTCAAAAAGTCATTTTTTATTATTAACACAAATGATGATGAAATTATTATCGGACCTTCAAAGGGGGAATACAATTTTTACAATTCACAAGGCGAAATTCTTGGAAAATATGAAATCTTCAGTTCCAATATGGGTAACGGATTAAAAAAAGGAAAAAAATTTATAATATTTGATGATGAAAAATATGAATCTAATCATTAATTGGCAAGATAATTGTTTTTTGAAAATAGTGTGTATTGATGATATATAACAGAGATTAGGAGTAAACAGTTATGAAATTTTTAAAAGAAACATTTTGTCGATTGTTTTAATAATAACTCTTGCTATTATTTCCGGTTTTTATTTTAAAGAGACATCGGAGTTCCAAACACTTGGCGATGATGTGATTCCTTATAGAACCGATTTTTATCGTAGACTTATAGAAATTAACAATTAACAATATAATTGTATAGTTGATTATTTATATTAATGGTGATATAATTATATTGGGTCAAGATAAGAAAGGAGTTTGTATGAAGAAAAAATTATCTATAATGATTGTTTTATCAATCATTCTTATGTCGGTAGTATTACCGGTATTTGCAAAGAGCCCGGATGATGAAATAATGGGCCCTGGAAGTTCTTCCGGGAAGATTTATAAAAAATATGTTGTACCATATCCGAAAATAGCGTATATTCCTACCAATTTCTACTATGTTGATGGGGAATACAGCGGAACTCTTTACTTAAAAACTGTAACTTACGATTCAGGATACGCAAACGCGATTTATGAAGGATGGATTTACCAAGACCAGGCAAATCCTAACGACAAAAGAGGCAGTCAAGTATTTATGGAAAAAGTCGGGGATGGTTATAGAGTAGTAGACAAAAGGGAAAACGCTTTAAATAGCAACACAGTTTTATTGGATTTAACCAAATAAAACTTTTGATTGTTGACCCAAATAAGTCGATATTTTTCGACTTATTTTTTTGCTTTTAATATAAAATGAATATATTATATTATACTTATTAAGTGTTTGCATTTTTCTAAATAAATGGTATAATAAAATAAGCAGGTTAGGGAATGAGCGATGAAACAAAGTAGGAAATAATGAATAAAGTTGTAAAAAAAGTTTTAGCAATTGCAATCATTGCAATGGTCGTTTTTGCTACTTATGTATTTTTTAGTGACATTTCAAATGAAATTCGAGGTTTAAATGCACTTGATAAAAAAAGCAAGGACGCATGTTATTTTAAAGCGGAAAAAATAGATGAAAAAAATAAGCCGAATGATTATGACAAAGATAAATCCGTGAGTGAGTTTTTGGATATTTATGATATTTTAAAACCTCGTGTAGAATTTAGATTTTTACCAACAATTATGGAGGATAAGACCAAGGTTCAGTACACGTATTTTAACAAAATGTTTTATGATGACGAACAATTTTTGATAGAAGATGGGGAAGGATTCATTCTGGAAGACTTTAAAAAAACCGATGATTTAAATGTTTTAGTGGGTTATAAGTTAAAAGATAAATATAAATTGTCTGAAAGATATGATTTAAATATTTTAGGCGAAAAAATAAGTTGTAGGGTTAAAGGCATTTTGACGCCGGGTTCAAAATATGCTTCTATTACCAACAATAATGTAGAGCTGGATGAAGCAATTATTGTACCATTTGAAGAAGATTTCATAAAACAATATTTTGAGTATCCGGAGCTTATTATGAGTTATGAAAATATGATTTTTAATAATAGCGATGATGAAAGGTTTAAAGAGGGAGCAGTTTATAATACGGATATTGCAAATTTAGAAGTTGCAAAGCTTGATAAAGGCGTTAAGGCTGCAAAAAATAAGAATGGTTTTTATGAAGAAGTTTGTTATTTTATAATGCTTGTTTTAACTTCAATTTTCGCTGTTTTGAATTTGCTTGAATTATTAGATAAGAAAAAATCAAATAGATTTATTTATTATCTGACAATTTTAATTTTGGTTTTTTGTGTTCTGATTTTTGGAAAAATCATTTATAATTTGATTTTGGACGGACATTTGCCACGTCCGGATTTGAAATTAGTTTTCTTTGTAATTGAGATTTTTGGGATTTATTCCATGTTTAAATTCATTTTTGCAAAAAAGAATTAATCTAAGACGCTTTTTAGGCGTCTTTTTTTATGCGTATTTTGTGATTTGAATTTCTTTTTTTATAGTGTTATAATTAATTTTGGGAATTATAGCTACATATTGTTAAGGAGGAACTTATGGATAAAGCAATTACAAAAGAAGAGCTTTTAAAATTCAAAAAGAATTACGAAGAAAATTTTAGTAAGGCTGCACAAAATGCAGTTTCAAATGTGGGAATTATGGATGCATCGGTAAATAACAAGCTTATTTTACAAAATCCGAATGTATTTTCTAAGGAACTTAATATTGGGAAAATTACCAACCAAAGGCAATCGGGCAGATGCTGGATGTATGCAGGGTTAAACACTTTAAGAGTCAGTATGATGAAAAAGTGGAATTTGGCAGATATTGAATTTTCACATAGCTATCTCTATTTTTATGACAAACTGGAAAGAGCGAACCAATATCTGGAAGATGTAATTTCTCTAAAAGATAAAGATTTAAGCGACAGATTAAATCGTACGGTTATTTTTTATGCTGCAGATGACGGTGCATGGTGGACCACATTCCAAAGACTTATCACAAAGTACGGAATTGTGCCCGAATATATATTTCCGGATTCAAAGAACGTGACATTAACAGACACACTGATTGACAATTTGGACAAGAGGTTAAAGCTCGCTGCAAAAGCTATTAGAGAAAACAAAGACGACAATGAAATGATAGATAAGATTAAGGAAGCTGCTCTTGTTGATGTTTACAAGATGACTGCTATTGCTCTGGGCATTCCTCCAAAGAGATTTGATCTTCTTCTAAAAGATAAAGACGGCAAGATGATTGAAAGAAGAAATATTTCTCCAATGGATTTTTTCAATGAATTTGTTAAGGGCGATGTTAATGAATATGTGGAGCTCGGTGCATATCCCGGAAAGAATAAGGACGAAAATGTGTTATATGAAAGGGCATATATTCAACAAAGAGTTGGCGGTAATTTAAAATATGTAAATGTTTCAACCGAAAGAATGAAAGAAATCGTGGTTTCTATGCTTGACGCCGGAGAACCGGTTTGGTTTGCTTGCGATGTGGGCAAAGATTCGCTGGTTTCAAAAGATGAACATGAATCAGGATTTTTGATTTACAACGTTATGGATAGAGATGCGCTTTTTGATATCGACACTGAAATTTCAAAGCTCGAAGGTATGGAAACTATGAATATTTCTCCAACACACGCAATGGTGTTTGTGGGTTATGACAAATCGCCAAGCGGTTTAAGATTTAAGGTTGAAAATTCATGGGGATCAAAATTAGGATTGGCAGGATATCTTGTGATGGACGAAGAATGGTTCAACAATTATGTGTTTGAAATTATTCCTAAGAAGGAATTTTTAAATAAAGACGAACGTGCAGCCTTTGAAAAAGAACCTGTACAATTATTGCCTTGGGAAATGTAGGAGGAATTATGCGTAGTTTAAGTATAGATAAAATCAGCGAGTTTGAAAAGAATTTTTTGAAAGATAAAAACAATATTGTTGCAATGAATGCTGCAACATTTAATGGCATATACAAAGTTACAACTGATGTAAACGCACTAAAAGACGAACCATTTAATTTCAATGTGGACATTAAAAACGGCACAGTCACAGACCAAAAGCAATCCGGTAGATGCTGGCTTTTTGCTTCACTGAACATTCTTAGAAATGTAGTGATGAAAAAATACAATTTGGAAAATTTCGAATTGTCGCAAAGCTATATGATGTTTGTAGACAAGTTAGAAAAGAGCAATTATTATTTGGAAGCGGTAATTGAAAAAGCTCACGAACCGATTGACGACAGAACAATGCAATATTTGATGGAAAATATGCTATCAGACGGCGGACAATGGGATATGTTTGTGAACTTGGTTAAAAAATACGGCGTGGTTCCAAAGTATGCTTATCCGGAAACCAAAACTTCAAGCGCAACTTATCAACTAAACAAATATTTGTCAAAAGTTTTGGCAAAATACACCGTTCTTTTGAGAAAGGCTATCGAAGATGGTAAATTAAAAGATGACGTGATGGCTATAAAAGAAGAAGCACTGGACGGCATTTACAGAGTGCTCACAGCAACTCTTGGGGAACTTCCGGAAAAGTTCGATCTCGTGCTTCATGACAAAGACGATAAATTGATTGAAGAAAAAGATTTGACGCCACACACATTCTTCGATAAATATATAGGAGTTGAAATTGACGATTTCATTTCAATCATCAATGCTCCAACAAAAGATAAACCTTATGGTAAAACCTATACCATTAAATATTTGGGCAATGTGATTGAAGGAAAGCCGGTTAAACATTTGAATTTACCGGTTGAAGAATTGAAGAAAGCTTGCGTAAAACAACTTCAAGATGGCTATCCGGTTTGGTTTGGATGCGATGTGGGCAAGGATATGGTTAAAACGGAAGATGCGGCACTTTTAGATACAAAAGCTTCAAGAGCCGATTTGCTATTTAATGTAGATCTCGAAATGAGCAAAGAAGATTCTCTTGATTATGGTTATTCGTGCATGACACACGCAATGACATTCACCGGTGTAAATATTAAAGACGGGAAACCTACAAGATTTAAAATTGAAAATTCATGGGGTGAAAAATTCGGTTACAAAGGACACTTTGTAATGAGTTCAGATTGGTTTGACAAATATGTCTATCAAATTGTGATTAACAAAAAGTATCTTGATGAAAAATTCGTTAAAGAATACGAACAAGAAGCAATTGTGTTAGAACCGTGGGATCCAATGGGATCTTTGGCATAATAATAAGGCTACGATTATCGTAGCCTTAAATTTTTATAGTTTTAATTATCTTACATATTTTTTCTTTTAGAATCGGATAAAAGATAAAATCAATTTTTACAACTTTTTTGCTGTCGGAAAAATAGTACACTTTTTTTCCGTCAATAATCTTGGATTCCAAATTCACGGAGATTTTAAGCCGTGTGTTTTCTCCTACGATGGAATACTCTTTATCAAAAATTGATATTTTTGGCAATTTTTTTTGTGAGGCGATTTCTGCAATCAGCTTGTCGTTTAAAATATAATAATTTTCAGTTT
This sequence comes from Ezakiella sp., assembly GCA_022778715.1. Classification (GTDB taxonomy): domain Bacteria; phylum Bacillota; class Clostridia; order Tissierellales; family Peptoniphilaceae; genus Ezakiella. The sequence continues at coordinate 160,514 of JALFRW010000007.1, read as the reverse complement.
TAAAATTGCTGTCAATATTTTTGGTGTCGTTAATCACTTGATTAATATTCATTACATACGGTAGATTTTTGACATCTAGATAATTGTGATTTAAAAGGGTTTTCTTCAAAAAAGTATAGCCGGTTTCTACAACTGTTTTGTACAATCTCATAGTGTCCTTGCCCGCAAGAGGGTCGTTTCTCTCTATATTTAAAAACTTTTCCACCGTTTTTAGATTGATTCTTTTTATCATCAAATATCGATTGTTTGTGCGCACAACATCGTACAAGTCATACGCATTTTCAGGAAAGCTGAGTTCTATGCCGTAGAACTTAGCACGTGCTTTTAAAAATGGAATATCAAATATATTACCGTTAAATGTTATGATTCTCGATTTATCTTTTAGAATTTTATTTAACGCTAAAAGGCTTTCTCTTTCATCCGTTTGTGAAGAAATAAAAATCTGAGTAACGAAGATTTTGTCCGATTTAATCTCGCCAACTCCAATCACCCATGCGTAGTCCGAATACTTTTTCAGTCCGGTGGTTTCAATGTCCAGATATATGTCACCATCAAGGTTATAAGCGTTTTTCGTGTAATCGGTTTCGTAGTTAAAGAGTTCTATCATATTTTGAAGAAGTCTTCAATCTCGTTTTTATTTTTGCCGGCACCAATTAATGCCATGAGCGCAATGCGCGCTTTTTGTCCAGGAAGGGCTCCTCCATTTATAACGCCGGATTCAAATAATCCTTTACCGCCGCCTAAGTATCCGTAGCTTCCTAGCACGCGACCGGTTGCACATCTGCTCACAAGCACGATTGGAATATTGTTTTCAAGTGCGCGATTTATTGCAGGAAGAGTTTTAGGAGGTACGTTTCCGCGACCCAAAGCTTCAATTACGATCCCTCTGTAACCGTGGTCAACATAAAAATCAATAATGTCGCCTTCCACACCGGCAGCCATTTTCACAAGAGCAACTTTTGACTCAATGTGACTAGTCAAAATCTTCTTAACCGACTTTTCACGTCTGTAATATAGCACTTCATCATTGTCGATAATACCGAGTGGCCCAAACTCCGGAGACTTAAAAGTGTTTACTGAAAGCGTGTTTGTTTTTGTAACTTGCGCAGCGCTATGTACTTCATTATTCATAACTACAAGAGTGCCGAGTCCTTTGCTTTCTTCATTTAAAACGGTGGCGATGGATGCGGTCAAATTCAGCTCACCGTCATATCCGAGTTCGCTTGCGTTTCTCATTGCACCGGTTACCACAATTGGTTTTTTGTTGTTGATTGTGATATCTAGAAAGTATGCGGTTTCTTCTAAAGTGTCAGTGCCGTGAGTTACAATTACGCCAACATTGTCGGGATCGGCAAGTGCTTCTTCGACAGCCTTTTTTATAAGTTCCATTTTTTCAGGAGTAACATGTCCGCTTGGAATATTAAACAATTCTCTTTCTATAATTTGTGTGCCTTTGATATGAGCTTTTACCTCGCCTATTAATTCATCTGCTTTTAAAGATGGAATTGCCGCTCCGATATTTGGGTCAATTCTCATTGCGATAGTACCTCCGGTAAGCACGATTACAATATTTTTCATTTGGTCACCTCTAGTTGTAGTTTAACTCATTATAAAAAAAAAAGCAACATTTTAAAGTAAGACAAAAATTTGAATGTAATATAAAGGTAATATAAATATCCTTGCTTTTCATCGCATAAGGTTTTATACTTAAAGTAGAGATAGGAATTCCAAATCTCGAAATCGAAAAGGAGGTAAGATTATGAAAAAGAGATTAGCTCTTTTTATGGTTTGCTTATTATTGCTACCTTTTGCAGTATCAACAATCCATGCCGTTTCTTCATTTGACAGACTTGCACCTCAAAATTATTTTGTAATGATGAATGCAATCGAAAAAGAAAGAATCGGCAAAACGCAAAAAACTCTTGGACCAGTTGGTGATACAAAATATGTTTCGGCTACAATGGTAATTCCATATGATGCTTATGCACCAAGCACATATCATTATTCTGATAAATATTACGAAGGGTCAATTCCAATCGAAAGTAAAAGAGTAGTCTTGTATCCAGATGGAACAAAAGAATGGCTCGTTACTTATGGCGGAAATGTAGAATTTAAAAAGTAACTTTTTTAGCAGGGCTTGTTAAACAAGCTCTGTTTTTTTATAATTTAATATTATTTTGAAAGTGTTATAATTAGGATTTTATATTGTTTTATTATAAATTTAACAAAAAATATATATAAATTCATATATATATCATGTTAATATGTAACCAATTTTTAGTGTACTATACTAAAATATCTGTTATACTTGTCAGAGAGGTGAATTTTAAATGAAAAAAAGAATTTTAGCACTGACTTTATGTGTAACGATGTTTGCTTTTGGTTGCGCTAAGAACGACAAACCGACTGAAACAGAAGATAAAAACCCTACTGCAACTGAACAAACAGAAAACAAAGAAGAAGCTTCAGAAGAAAAAACAGAAGAAACTTCAGAAGAAAACAAAGAAGAAACTTCAGAAGAAGCTACTGAAGAAAAACCAGCCATCGACGATGCTGAGTTGGATAAATTCTTTGAAGACTTAAAAGCTGAAGTAAAAGAAAAGAAAACTGATTTGGAATTTAAAAAATTCGGAGACTTCGTTGACTACGCAAAAGCAAAATTAAGCGAAACCTACCCTGATTTAAAAATCAGAGAAAACACAGAAATTATTAAAAAATATTATAATGATCTTACTGAATTTTACACATCAGAATTTGACCATAAATAACACCTTATAAATATACTTCAAGCTCGGGATTTCCTGGGCTTTTTTATTTGTGCGATTATAAGCTTGGAACTTTGGGTATATTTTAACTGTAGAGGTGATGTTATGAAGAAAAGAATTTTAGCATTAGTTTTGTGTATTTCATTATTTGCTTTTGGTTGTGAGAGAACTAATAAGCCGGAAGGCTGGGACGAAATGCACTCAAATAGAATAGAAGATACAGAAAAATCTGATGAAAATAAAAATGAAAAAGATTCTGAAGTTAATAAAGATGAAGACATTAAAAAGGCGCTTGATGATATTATTGTTTCAGTCAAATCCATGGGAAGAGAAGAAGTGAATCAAAATTTTAAAGACTCTAAAGATTTTATAGATTATGTAAAATCGGAACTTTTTAAGGCTAAAGACTTTTCCGAAGAAAAAATAGATGAATTTATCGAAAAAAAAAGAGATAGATTGGAAGATGTATATTACAAAATTCATGAAGCTAAGGGCGATGTAGATGAATTTTTTGATGAACTTGAAGATGATATAAAAGAAAATGCGATGGAATTTGATAAATTTGCCAAAGTTGACGATTTTATCAGCTATGCTAAGGGAAAATTGCAAAAAGAATTTCCAAATTTGTCTGCAACAGATCGCACCGATATTATAAAAGAAAATTATGATAGGTTGGTAGAAATGTTTGAAAAATATAAGGATGAATTCAAAGGTAAGGATTTTTCAGCAGCGTCTTTTTTAAAGGATATTTCCGGGGTTGAAAGTAAGGATAAATTCATTTCTCTTTTTGGAAAAGATGCAACATTTGACGATTACAAGGAGTATGTGCATTCAATTATAAGTGAAAGGAAAAAAGAATTAAATTCCCTCGAGATAGATAAATTCATCGAAGAAAATGAAGCGGATTTGAAAGATTTATATGAAGAAATGTTTTTCGGGAAATAATTAGAAAATAGATGCGTAAAATTTTCAAGCACACTTATGTGTGCTTTTTTGTTGGTAAGTTTTTTGCAATTTTAACATGATAGTTTTATTAAAAACGATTCATGCAATTTAGTGAATCAAATTTTGGGTATATTATAATTAGTCACAACAGAAGTGGCAACAAGGAGGGAAAAGATATGACTTTATGGATTATATTAGGAGTTCTTGTGCTTTTTATTTTGTATGCAATTTCTGCTTACAATGGTCTTGTGAAAATGAGAGAAATGGTAAGAAATGCAATGGGAAATATTGCAGCACAAGTGGAATCAAGATGGGATGCAATAACAAATTTGATTGAGGCAACCAAAAAATATTCAGAACACGAAGCCGGCATTTTAAAGGAGCTTACAAGTGCAAGAGCAAATATCAATAAAGAGTCAAAAGTTGGACAGGTGGAAGCTGACGACAATGCTTTTAATAGTGCAATGGGCAGGCTAATAGCTGTGGCTGAAGCATATCCGGATTTAAAGGCGTCTGAAGTATACAAAGAAACTATGCGTTCGGTTGATAAATATGAAGAAAATGTCAGAATGTCCAGAATGATTTATAATGACAATGTTACAAAATTAAACACCGGAATTCAAACTTTTCCAACAAATATTGTGGCCGGAATTTTTGGATTCAGCAAAGAAGATTATTTTCAAAACACTGCATCAAAAAAGGATATGCCGTCCTGGTAAGGAGAAAGTATGAAAAAGATATCGGCGATCATTTTATCACTGTTTCTTGTTTTTTCGTTCGCCACAACCAAGATTGATGCAGGGTCAATCGAGTCGATTGAAATAGAGGTAAGGCTGCACGAAGATGGATCAGCAACTATTAGAGATACCAGAACTTTTACAACTCATGATGGTACCGAGCACTTTCTTTCGTTCGGAAATTTAGGCAATATGGAACTTCTTGATTATCACGTGTATGACAAGAATGGCAATGAGCTTGAGAGAAGGGACGATTGGAACATAAATTCATCTCGTGAAGAAAAGGCCGGCAAGTACGGAATCAATTACACAGATGACGGATTTGAAATTTGTTTCGGTTATGGAGATTATGGCACGCACACTTTTACAATTGAATACGCTTTTTCGAATTTTATATTTAATCTGACAGATGGCAAGCAAGGCATTTATTGGAAATTTTTGAATGAAAATATGGATCCGATTGATAAGGCAAGCGTAAAAATTTATAATGACATTGGTCTTTTGTTCAAATATCCAACCGCTCGAATTTGGGGATTCGGTTACCATGGTCAAACTGAAATTTTGGAAGATTATCTGCACATTTACACAGAAGAGCCAATGAATGCGGCAAACTATATGGTGGTGCTTTCTATTTTTGACGGACAGAATTTCGCTACACAAAATAGCAAAGATTGGTCGAGCGAAGAGCTGATAAACCTTGCGATGGACGGTGCTGTTTCAAATAATATAAATAATACAAATGAAACGCATGATTATGGAAATAAGAAAACGGTTTCTGAAAATGAATCAGTTTTTAGGTTTTTTCCTCCTGTTTTATTTTTTATTTTTTTTATAACCGCATTAATTAGAAAGATAGCCGGCAAAAATATTCCTAAAGAAAAAAAAATTAAAGAAGACGATGTCGAGTATTACAGAGAGGTTCCGGCAGAGAATTTTGCAGATGTTGCGAGTGAAATCGGCTATGAAACCAAAAATGTGGTGTCTGCATATATTTTGAAATGGGTGTTTGAAGGAAAACTATGTCAAAGGATAGATCAGGTTGGATTAATTTTTAAACACGACAGTTTGAGTCTTCAGATTCATGACGACAAAATACCGTTTGAGGATCCTGCGGAAGAGAAACTTTGGAACATGGTGATTGCTGCTTCGGGCGAAGATTTAGTGTTAAGCGAAAAGGAATTTGTCAAATATATTGAGAGGAAACCGTCCGTGTACTCCAATTTTGAAGAGCTGATCAGACAGCATTCGGACCAATATTTAAAAGAAGTGGGAGCTTTTATAACAGTTAAAAAGAAATTTTTATTTTTCAAATTTGATGGTTTGGATTATAGCGACTACGGTTTGAAACTGAGAAATAATATTTTGGGATTTAAAAAGTATCTTAAAGATTATTCACTATTGCACGAAAGAGAAGTTAAAGAAGTTGCACTTTGGAAAGAATATTTGATTTGGGCGGCTTTTTTCGGAATTGCGGACACAGTTTATAAACAACTGAAAATTGTGAATCCGAAAGTCGATTCAGAATATAGTGGATTTGATATGTACAATATGATTTTGCTTACAAATTCGCTTTCCAATAATGTAAGCAATGCTTACAGTGCGGCGTCATTTTCTTCCGGCGCCGGAGGTTCATCGTTTAGCGGTGGCGGAGGAGGCTCGTTTGGAGGAGGATCCGGCGGCAGCAGATAATATAAATGCTTCAAGTTTTTTGAAGCATTTTTTATGAAAAGCCGATTGTGACTTAAATCTATTGATATTTTAACGATTATTTGATAACATAAATATGGGTGATTATATGGTATATTTGGATAATGCGGCAACTACCAAGCCAAATGATAATGTTATAAATGCCTATTTAGAAGCACAAACAATTCTATGGGCAAATCCTTCTGCCCCACACAGTTTTGGAGAAGAGATTCATTTTAAACTTGAAGAAACAAGAAAGAAGATTAAACGACTGCTTGATGTAGAAGATGGAGAAATATATTTTACCTCAAGCGCAACTGAATCTATAAATACTTTTTTACGAGGAGTATTGAATCCGGGCGATCATTTAATTACCACGAGCTATGAGCATTCAGCTGTCTATAATGTGGCAGAATATTTAAAAGAACGCGGTGTGGAAGTTACGTTTATCGAGCCAAAAGATGGAAACATTTTAGCTGGCGATGTGCTAAATGCAATGAAAGAAAATACAAAGCTTATAGCGATTATGAAAGTAAACAACGAAATTGGGGCTGTGAACGACGTGGAAGAAATAGCAAACCTTGCTAAAGCTAAAAACCCGGCTGTACTTGTTTTTTCTGATTATGTGCAAGCAGTTGGAAAAGTTAAAGTGGATTTAAAACATGCCAACTTAAACGGCATTTCAATTTCACCACATAAATTCCATGGGCTTAAGGGTACAGGAATTTTGTATGTTAAAGGGACTGATATAAAACCGCTAATTTTAGGCGGGGGTCAAGAAATGAAAATGAGATCTTCCACAGAAAATGTGGGAGGTATTTTCGCGAGCTACGAAGCTTTAAAATATGCTGTGGAAAAGCAAGAAGAATTTATATATAAAACGAAAATTCTGAGAGAAGAAATGTTAAAACGGCTCTCGGATATTCCCGATATGCGTGTGAATGTGGCTAATAATAATTTGCCAAACATTTTAAATCTTTCATTTAAACGAGTTAAGGGTGAGGCTCTTGTACACATGCTTGAAGGCGATGAAATTTTTGTAAACACTTCAAGTGCATGTGCAAGTCACGGACACAAAAAATCCAGAACACTTTTGGCACTTGGCGTTCCGGAAGATTTCTTAAATGGGACTCTTAGAATTTCTTTTTGTGAAGACAACACGGTTGAAGAGGCGGTGTTTGCAGCAAATAAGATTAAAGAATATGTGAAGTTAAACAGGGAGCTGATTAAATGATAAAAAAGTGTGTTTCCGTTAGTTATGGAGAAATGGCACTAAAAAAAGAGAATAAGCCTTTTTTTGAAAGAGAGCTAAGAAAAAATATAAAAACTGCTTTAAGCGATTTAAATCCGGATCTTCACTTTGATCAATCCAAAGTTTTTATTTATACTGAGGACAATGCTATTGCAATAAAAAGGCTGCAAAAAGTGTTTGGAATAAGTTATATTGCACCACAATTTGAGACTGAAGCGGATATGAACAGTATTTATGAAGCGGCTATTGAGGCGGTGAAATTTGAACTCGCCAGAGAACCTTTTTCCACATTTAAAGTTGAATCAAAACGTGCGGACAAGAGTTTTACATTTAAGAGCCCGGAAATTAGCAGAATGGTGGGCGGAGAAATTTTGAAAGCCGGTTTTGGGTTGAAAGTTGATGTAGCAAATCCTGAAAGAATTATTAGAGTTGACGTGAGAAAAAAAGCTTATGTTTCTTCAGGAAGAATTAAAGCTTTAGGAGGAATGCCGGTGGGCAGCAACGGCAGAGTGCTAAGTCTTTTATCCGGCGGAATTGATTCGCCGGTCAGTTCAATTCTTGCAATGAAAAGAGGGCTTCAAGTGGATTATATTCATTTTCATTCGTATCCATTTACAAGCAAGAGAAGTTTTGAAAAGACAAAAGAACTTGCAGAGATTTGTTCAGAGTACGAGCCGTACGCAATGCTGTTTTCCTTAAATTTATTTCCGATTCAGGAGGCAATCACAAAGAATTGCGATATTAGATTTACTACACTTTTACAAAGACGATCTATGACGAGACTCGCAGCAAGAGTAGCAAAAGCTAATGAAAGGACCGCTCTTGTCACAGGTGAAAACTTGGGACAAGTGGCAAGCCAAACGTTGGCAGGAATGAGTGTGGTAGATAAAATTACAGATTTGATAATTTTAAGACCTCTCATCACTTATGACAAGACTGAAATAATCGATTTAGCAAGAAAATTTAGAACTTATGATAAATCAATTGAGCCATACGAAGACTGTTGCACTGTTTTTGTGGCAAAACATCCTAAGACAAATCCGACTTTGATGCAAGTGCTTGCAGAAGAAGAAAAGATGCCGTACGAAGAATTGGAGGATGAGATTTTTAATAAACTTGAATATTTTAAAATAAAATAAACAGGAGGTGCGATGGAAAACAATTTTTTATCCTTAAAAAATTTAAGCAAGTCCTATGATGGAGAAGTTGTGCTTGATAATATTTCTCTTGATATTAAAAAAGGTGAATTTTTGACTTTACTAGGTCCATCAGGTTGCGGGAAGACCACGACATTGAGACTTATTGGCGGATTTGAATATTCAGACGGAGGACAAATTATTTTTGATGGTAGAGATATTTCAAATTTGCCTCCGAACAAGAGAAAAGTGAACACTGTGTTTCAAAAATACGCACTGTTTCCGCACTTAAATGTGTATGACAACGTAGCTTTCGGACTCAGATTAAAAAAGATGGACGAAAAGGCGATAAAGAAAAAAGTTGATAAAATGCTTGAGCTTGTAAATATGCCAACTTTTAAAAATCGTTCAGTTACAAGCCTCTCCGGAGGACAACAACAAAGAGTAGCGATCGCTCGCGCACTTGTAAATGAGCCGGAAATTTTACTTTTAGACGAACCTCTCGGTGCACTTGATTATAAACTTAGAAAAGGAATGCAAACTGAGCTGATAAACATTCAATGGGAGCTCGGCATTACTTTTATTTTTGTTACTCATGACCAGGAAGAAGCACTTTCTATGAGCGACAGAATTGCAGTTATGAACAACGGAAAAATCGAGCAACTCGGAAAGCCTATCGACATTTATAATGAACCTATTAACTCTTTTGTTGCAGATTTTATTGGTGAAAGCAATATAAGCGACGGTATTTTTAACTACGATTACAGTGTCAGCTTTAAAAACACCACCTTTAAATGTGTAGATAAAGGTTTTAAGCCGGGAGCTGAAGTTAAAGTTGTGATTCGTCCTGAAGATGTGGAGATTAAAAACGAACCCGGCGAAAGCACAATTGAAGGTGTAGTTGAAAATGTAATTTTCAAGGGTGTTTACTACGAGATTTTAATCAATGTAGGCGGTGAAATTTGGAAAGCTAAAAGCACGATTGCACCATCAGAAGACAGCACTGTATATATTACAGTTTTACCGGATAATATCCACGTTATGAGGAAATAATATGAAAAAATTTAAGCTGCCAACATTTATTTATGGCTTGTGGACAATGTTATTTATTGTGCTGCCTCTAATTTTAATTTTGATGCTCGGTTTTTCAGTGAATGTGGACGGACGGGCAATTTTTTCTTTAGCAAATTTTGAAAGATTTTTTGATATGATATACATCAGTATATTGTGGCGCTCAATCAAGCTGGCTTTTTATTCTACTCTTATTTGCCTTTTAATCGGCTATCCGTTTTCATGGTTAATTTCGAAGAAGAAAAATAGGGATTTGTATATTTTGCTTATAATGATTCCAATGTGGATGAACTTTTTACTTCGAACTTATGCTTGGCTGACATTACTTGGTAGAAACGGGTTAATCAATTCCTTATTTGTGAAGCTCGGATTCGGTAAAGTTGAAATGTTATATAACAATTTTTCTATTATGATCGGTATGATTTACAACTATTTGCCGTTTATGATTTTGCCGATTTACACTTCAATCATAAAGCTGGATAAAACTTATGTGGAAGCGGGCTACGATATGGGCGCATCTAAATTTCAAGTTTTTACTAAAATTATTTTGCCGCTCACAAAAGGAGGACTAATCACCGGTATAATTATGACGTTTATTCCGGCAATTTCAACATTTGTCATCACACAACTTTTAGGCGGAAACAATATCAATTTGATTGGTAATATTATTGAGCAACAATTCAGATTCACAGGCGACTGGAATTTCGGCTCTGCAATCAGTTTGGTTTTAATCGCTATGATTTTGATTTTGATCAGATTCAGTCTCAAAAACAGTGACGCAGACGAACTCAAAGGGGGCTTTATTTAATGAAAAAGTTTTTTAAAAATTTGTATGTTTATTTAATATATGCTTTTTTTTATTTGCCAATCGCGGTTTTAATTGTGTATTCATTTAATGCTACAAAATCGAGAGTGAAATGGAATGGATTTTCTCTCATTTGGTACAAAGAACTCTTTGCCAGCAAAGAAGTACTGTTGAGTTTTTACAATACAATTTTAATCGGCGTGATCTCAACTGTAATTGCCATAATAATCGGAACAATCGGAGCAATGGCGCTTTATAACTCAGGAGGCAGATTTAAACAGGCACTAATTAATTTAAACTATTTGCCGATTTTAAATCCGGACATCGTGATTGCGGTTAGCCTTGTGGCACTTTATAACACTTTAAAATTGCCGTTTGGATATATCACGATTATATTAAGTCACGTGGCATTTATCACTCCATATGTTTTGTTTAACGTGATGCCGCACCTTGAAACGATGGACCCAAATCTTTATGAAGCGGCGCTCGACCTTGGAGCAACGAGAATGCAGGCTTTTAAACAAGTGGTGCTTCCGGAAATAAAAGAGGGAATTTTAAGCGGAGCACTAATGGCATTCACGCTTTCGATTGACGATTTTGCGGTGAGTTTTTTTACAACCGGAAACGGAATTCAAAACATTTCAATCACTGTGTACTCGATGGCAAAAAGAGGAATAAACCCGGCGATAAATGCACTTTCTGCAATTATGTTTGTGATTATGATAATTCTTGTGGTTTCAATTAATGTTAGAAACAACAAATTTTCAAAGAAAAAGATGTTAATTAGATAAAGCGGAGGCATAAATTGAGGAAATACAAAGTTTTATGTATCGCATTTTCGGTACTTTTTTTCATGGGATGCAAAGAAGAAAAAGAAAAACTTTTTATCTACAATTGGGGCGACTATATGGACATGGACGTTGTACACCAATTTGAAAAAGACGAGGGCATTCAAATTGTGTATCAAGAGTTTGCTTCAAACGAAGATCTGTATGTTAAAATTCAAAACTCAAACGACCAGATTGATTTGATTTTTCCGTCGGACTATATGATTGAAAGAATGAAAAAAGATAATTTACTCAAAAAAATAGACCTTTCAAAAATTCCAAATTATAAATATATTGACGAGCGCTTTAGACATTTGGACTACGACCCTGATGATGAATACAGCGTGCCCTATTTTTGGGGCACAGTCGGTATTGTGTACAATGCAGAAAAATATCCGGAAGGCCTCGACTCTTGGAGCGACTTGTGGGATGAAAAATATAAAAAAGATATCGTGCTTTACAATTCGCAAAGAGATGTGCTGATGGTCGCTCTTAAAAAATTGGGATATAGTATGAACGTCACCGATGAAAATATTTTGGAAGAAGCAAAGTATGAACTGCTAAAACAAAAACCGCTTGTTTATGCATATTTAGGCGACGAAATCAAAGATATTTTAGTGATGGAAGATGCAAATATCGGTATGGTTTATTCAGGAGATGCGAGCGTTATAATTTCTGAAAATGAAAAATATAAATATTCAATTCCAAAGGAGGGCACAAACATTTGGTTTGACGCGGTTGCAATTCCGAAGAATTCAAAAAACATTGAAATGGCACATAAATTTATAAATTATTTGTGCGATCCTAAAATCGCGGCAATGAATGCAGAATATTTGCAATATGCAACTCCGGAAACTGAAGCAAAAAAGTATTTGCCACCGGAAATGGAAAATGACAAGGCACTGTTTCCGGAAATTTCAAACTTGAAAAATTGTGAAATCTTTTCAGACCCATCAAAATATTTAAAACGCTATGATAGAATTTGGACAGAATTTCAAAGCGGATATAATAAAAGTCAAAAAAGTGAATAAATTGCACTCGTTTTGGGTAAATAAAACACGAGGGGTGAGAAAATGAAACTTGATTATTCGGGTTCTGTGAACACTGATATCGACCGGATTAAGGAATTTAATAAAAATTTGGTATCAGTAATAAGTGAATATATAAGTGATGAAGACACAATTTTCGACGTCAAGCTCATTTTAGATGAACTTACAATTAATTCTGCCCTTCATGGAAATAGATTGGATCCAAGCAAATTGATTACCGTACAGATGAAAATCGGCGATTCAAAACTAAAAATAGTAGTAGCCGACCAAGGTAACGGCGTGCTCGCGGATATGCCGATTAGAAAAAACAACAAAGAATTTGTCGGCGGCAGGGGATTAAGCATTGTGGACGCTCTTGTGGATGAGCTGGAAGCCGGATTCAATCAAATAATATGTGTAAAGTATTTATAAGCTCCGGGTTGGAGCTTTTTTATTGCAAATATAAATATTATGAGCGGTTTTAAAATCCGGTTCTTGAAAAAACAGCTAAAATGTATTAAAATTAATATATATTATTAAATTGATAGAGGTGATTTTTATGAGTCAGGAAATTATTGTAATTTCAAAAGACGAGAAGGTTAAAAAATTTGTACCGACAGTTGAAACTCCTTTGAGACGCCATGTGCAAAAGGTGCCGGAAATTGCATATAAATGCTCAGGAATCAATATCAAAGGCAGAAGGATAAAGAGTTTAGTATTCTCAACTGATGTGGCAATCATTAGAAACAACAATGCTGATGCGGTTATCGCGGTTTATCCGTTCACGCCGGAGCTTTCGATTACAAAGGCGATTCTGGACGTGGCACCGGTTCCGGTTTTTGTTGGAGTTGGCGGTGGAATTACTTCAGGTAAGAGGTCGGTTGAAATTGCATTTCAAGCTGAACTTCACGGAGCATTCGGGGTGGTTGTAAATGCGCCGATGACAAACGAAGTGATTAAAGATATGGCGGAATATATAGATATTCCTGTGGTGGCAACTGTGGCAAGTTTAAATGATGACATTGAAGGTAAGATTAATGCGGGCGCAAAAATATTGAATGTAGCAGGCGGAAAAGATACGGCAAATATGGTAAAAGAGATTAGAAAGAGAATTGGAAACGAATTTCCGGTTATTGCTACGAGCGGTCATACACTTGAACATATCGAAACGACAATAAATGCCGGTGCAAATGCAATTAGTTATACACCTAAGACGAGTCCGGAAATTTTGGAAGAAATTATGTCTTCATACAGATTAAAATAGTTTTGGGAATTGTTAATTTATAGTTTTGTATTACATGTCGGCGAATGCGAATTTAATTGTAGAAACTTTTATAATAATGGAGATTTGGTTATAAAAACATAATTATTTTGTCGACGCTGTACGCATTTCACGAAGCGTCGACATTATTGAAAACTACTTAAAAATTAAATTTAAAAATCGAAAATGCAAAATTTTTTATTTTTTACGATCCGATTTCTGCAATAGACCCGATGGCAGAAATTTTAAAGATTTTTTAAATGCTTCAGAAGATTAAACTGCACTCATCGTCACGCACAGACCGGGAATTTGCAGATTTGTGGACAAAATCGCAGCGATAAAAATAGAAAAATTCTATCAGTCGTTCATCAATCGTGATGAAGAATATAAACTTATGTATGACGAACAAATGGGGTATTATCTATGAATTTAGTAAAAGCAACAGAAATTCAAAAGCGATTTTTTAACAATGTGCTATTTAGCGGAGCAAATTTCACAATTAAAGAAGGGCGGAAGTATGCACTAAAAGGTCAGAACGGATCCGGAAAAACCACGCTTTTAAAGATAATTTCAGGCGAGATGGAAGTGGACGACGGGGAATTGTTTATTAACGACGCCACAAGCATTTCTTCGCAATCACAATTTGGATTTTCGCTTTTTGATATGGAAGTAAATGATATTATTGACCTTTTTTCAAAGAAAATGACGAAGCTTTTGGAAGATGTCAACGAAGGATTAAAGGCGATTGAGGAAAACTATGACGAGAAGACTTATTTAAAATATCTTTCGGACATGGAGCTTTTTGAAAAGCTGTGCGGCAACGATTATTTTAAAACGAGGGACGAATTTATCAAAATTTTCGGTCTGGATAAGTTTTTGAACAGGAAATATTTTGAACTCTCCGGCGGACAAATGCAATATGTCAGGCTATCTGTTGCACTTTTTGAAACTTCTAACTTGGTGCTTTTGGACGAGCCGACAAATTACTTGGACAAAGAAAAAACAGATTGGCTAATAAATTATATCAAAAATTCACAGAAATCATTTTTAATCGTGTCGCATGATGACGACTTTTTGGAAAAAGTTGTGGATGGATATATTGTGATTAAAAATAAAACTATAAAGCAGTTTATGGGTACAAAAGTGGAGTTTGAAGAAGCACAAGAGAGTTTGTATGAAAGGGAACTACAAGAAAATCGCACTGTAAATAACGAGATAAAAAGGCTTGATGCAGCGATAAAAGAAACGATTAGAAAGCGTGACAGAGCTGCGATACCTCATGTGCATGTGGTACTTTTGGAAAGGCTCAGACGTGAAAAGAAAGCTATGGAAAAAAAGCTGCACGTGTTTGAAGTGAACAGAGAAATCAATTTTAAACAGCTTGATGAAGCCGGCAATAGTGCCGGTACGGATTTTATCTCAATCAAAAATGTTTCAAAAAAATATGGCGAGAATATTGTGTTTCGCGATTTGAGTTTGCGATTAAATGAAAATGCGCACACACTTATTTTGGGAGAAAACGGAATTGGCAAATCGACGCTATTAAAACTCATTTCAAATGAAATAAAGCCGGATTCCGGAAAAATTGACATTGGAAATTTGAATATCAAGCTTATTGAACAAATGGTTACGCCGCCTGAAGAGGATATGAAACTGAAAAAATATGTAAGCGAAGTTTTAAAAATCGGTGAAAGCGGCAAAAAAATTCTGAAAAAAGAATTTTATTTTGAAGATATTTGGGATAACAATGTGTCCACACTATCCGGCGGAGAACTTAGACGGCTTGAAATTGCGGCGAGTCTGCTTGCAAGCAAAAATATTTTTTTAATATTAGACGAGCCGACCACGCATTTAGATTCAAACGTAAAATTGGCACTGATAAATCTTATCAACTCATATAACGGCGGACTGATTTGCGTGAGTCACGATGAAGAACTGATAAATAATTTTGTCGGTAATATTTATATTATGAAAAAGGAAAATGGCAAAACAAAAATAAATAGAATTTAAAAAAATTTCTGTTAAAAAAGTTGACAGAAATTTTTTTTTGTGGTAAAATAGACGGACAAATATAAGCGTGGATTATTCTCACTATTTTTTAAAATCTTTGAATTATTAAAGTGTTGTTGAAAGTATGTTTTTATACTATATTTAACATTAATATAATAAATAGATTATTATATTAATGTTAAATAAAAGTTCAATTAAATTACTACAATTTTTTTATTATAGTTAAGTGCGGTGTAAAATGAAAAAAATTAATGGCTATATTAATTTTGACGGCTTTTTTTTTATCGGTTAATATTGAAGCATCTATAGAAAACAAAGGGCTTGAAGTTAGAGTTTATAATTCTTATCAAGAATTTATAAATGATACACAAACATATAACAGGTCGGTTGAAGTAGGAGCTATATTGACAGCCGGAGTTGTAAGGAGTTATGGTAGTGAAAATTGCGAATTATATATTAATATTAACGGAAAATATTTGTATGGTAGTTTAAAGTGGGAAGAAATAAAATTATATGATACAAGTATTTTTAGTGGCAAAGTATATTATACAAACAGAGATGGCTTTAAATATTTTCCGGCGGGTAAAATAAGGTCAGTTAAGATTGACGACTTTAATTTGGAAGAAGATATAGAAAAAGTAAAAATATCGGTAAAAATATTTCTGGATATAATATAGAAAAAGATATTTGGGATACGGGATTGACTTGGAGAAATACGATAACAATAAATTAAATTTTATAAATAACAATAAAAAATATTTTTTTATAAAGCCATATTATAGAAATAACGATGAGCTTTTCAAATTTATAGAAGAAAATATTGAGGGCGAATATATTTCATATGTGGATCTAAAACTTTGTGACCAATCTGTGCTTTCAAGTTATTTTGAAGACATCAAAGAAAATTTCGGCGAGTTAAAACTAAAAATTTACAAGCTCGCTAAAAATAAATGCAATGAGAAATTTTTCTATGATGAAAAGGCGAATGAGCATAATCAATTTCCATTTATTTTGCTGGAAGAAAATAGTGGTTTTATATATGCAAATACTGCGCACTTATATATTTGGTTGTCAATTGCAAGAGGAGTGAGCGATGAAGAGTTTAAGAACTGTTCAATTAGAATTTCGGAATATTATTTTCATTTGAGATCTTATTTTGAAATTTATGATGAAAAGCTTTTTAAATAAAATTTAAAAAAATTTCTGTTAAAAAAGTTGACAGAAATTTTTTTTTATGATAATATAAGAGGATAAATATAAAAGTGGATTATTCTCACTATTTTTAAATTCCGCTATGTATTGAAAGGAGCCAAACAAAAGTTTAACTTTTTTAAGTGACTAAAAGCATTGGGGCGGTTTTTTCGCGTCTAATAAATAAAGTCGGTTGTAAATTTTTGTTGGTTCTATTTTTTGTAAGGGGTGAATAAAATACATGGTACATCCTGTGAAGTATGGCAAAAGAACTAGAATGAGCTATTCTCGTGTTAAAAATGTCTTTGATATGCCGAATTTACTTGAAGTGCAAACTGAATCTTATGATTGGTTCATTAAGCATGGTATCAGGGAAGTGTTTGACGATATAAGTCCTATTGAGGATTACGCGGGAAATTTAATTTTGGAGTTTGTTGACTACAAGCTTGACAAAAAGCTCAAATATACTGAAGCAGAAGCAAGATTAAGAGATGCAAACTATTCAGCAGGTTTAAGAGCAAAAGTTCGTTTGATTAACAAAGACACTGGCGAAGTTAAAGAGCAAGAAGTTTTTATGGGCGACTTGCCGCTTATGACTAAGACCGGTACTTTTATTATCAATGGGGCAGAAAGAGTTATCGTAAGCCAACTGGTCAGAAGTCCGGGTGCTTACTACACTTCAAGTTACGATAAGAATGGTAATTTATTAGTAAATGCTCAACTCATTCCAAATAGAGGAGCTTGGCTTGAATTTGAAACAGATACAACCGGCAGTCTGAGTGTTCGTGTGGATAGAACCAGAAAAGTTCCGCTAACGACACTTTTGAGAGCATTTGAAATTGAATCTAACGACGATATTATTGAAGCGGTTGGAGATACTGAAGTACTCCAAAAGACTTTTGAAAAAGACCCTTCAACTAATAAGAGTGAAGCAGTTATTGAAATTTATAAAAGACTCCGTCCGGGCGAACCTGCGACAGAAGAATCTGCCACGAGCCTTTTATATAATATGTTTTTTGATTACAAGAGATATGATTTAGCAAAAGTTGGCAGATACAAATTTAATAAAAAACTTGGTCTTGCAAATAGAATAAAATATTTAACCCTTGCAGAAGATGTTGCCGATCCTAATACGGGTGAGGTTTTATTTGAGGCCGGAAAATTACTGTCTTATGAAGATGCAAAGTTAATTGAAGACTCCGGTATTAATTCGGTTTTCATTTCCAACAACGGAAAGAAACTCAAAGTGGTTGGCAACTGGTGTGTTGATACTGCAGTTTTCAAGGACAGAATAGATCTGGAAAAATACGGTATTCACGAGAAAGTTTATTATCCTGCGATGATGGAAATTATCAATTCAGATGATTTGGAAAAGGCGGTTATGCAAAATATCAGAAAGCTTTATCCAAAACACATTTTGATAAGTGACGTTGTGGCCAGCGTAAACTACGAACTTCTTTTGTTTGAAGGAGTGGGCAATGTCGACGATATCGACCATTTGGCAAATCGTCGTATCAGATGCGTCGGCGAACTTTTACAAAATCAATTCAGAATTGGGCTTGCAAGAATGGAAAGAGTTGTGCGTGAAAGAATGACAATCCAAGATATGGATTATGCAACTCCACAAGCTCTTATCAATATCAGACCTGTTGTTGCAAGTATTAAGGAATTTTTCGGTTCTTCACAATTGTCACAATTTATGGATCAAACAAACCCACTTTCGGAACTCACTCACAAGAGAAAGATGTCAGCTTTGGGACCCGGCGGTCTTTCGAGAGACCGTGCCGGATTTGAAGTTCGTGACGTTCACAACTCTCACTATGGCAGAATGTGTCCTATAGAAACTCCTGAAGGTCCAAACATCGGACTAATGACTTCTTTAACCACTTATGCAAGAATTAATGAATACGGATTTATTGAAGCTCCGTACAGAAAAGTTAAAAAGCCGGAAGGGATTGTTACGGATGAAATTGTTTATTTGATGGCTGATGAAGAATATGAAAAGATAATTGCTCAATCAAATGAAAAGCTTGATGAAAATAACAGATTTGTGGAAGAAAGAGTTGTTGCAAGAGGGCACAAGGGTATAATAGACGTGTTTAAGAGGGAAGATGTCGACTATATGGATGTGTCTCCTCAGCAAATAGTTGCTGTTGGTACCGCACTTATTCCTTTCCTCGAAAAGGACGATGCAAAACGTGCGCTCATGGGCGCAAACATGCAACGTCAAGCTGTTCCTCTTATTACAACTGAAGCTCCGCTAGTGGGCACCGGCATTGAATACAAGGCGGCAGTGGATTCAGGGGTCGTTATTATTGCGCAAAAAGATGGCGTGGTTGAAAGTGTTGATGCCACAAAAATCGTTGTAAAATCCGATGATGGAAAGAAAGATGTTTATAATATAGGTAAATTTATTCGTTCAAATCAAGGCACTACAATTAACCAAAGACCAATTGTCGTTTGTGGTGAAAAAATCAAAAAGGGACAGGTTATAGCCGACGGACCATCCACAAACGGCGGTGAAATGGCTATTGGCAAAAACGTGCTCGTCGGATTTATGACCTGGGAAGGTTATAACTATGAAGACGCTATTTTGATAAATGAAAAGCTCGTGGTTGACGATGTTTTAACTTCTGTTCATATTGAAGAATATGAAATAGATGCCAGAGATACAAAGCTTGGACCGGAAGAAATCACGAGAGATATTCCAAATGTTGGCGACGATATGCTCAAAGATTTAGACGAAGAAGGAATTATAAGAATTGGAGCAGAAGTAACCTCGGGAGATATTCTGGTTGGCAAAGTTACTCCAAAAGGAGAAACGGAACTGGCACCGGAAGAAAGACTTTTGCGTGCGATCTTCGGCGAAAAAGCAAGAGAAGTTAGAGATACTTCACTAAAAGTGCCTCATGGCGAAACCGGTATTGTAGTTGACGTTAGAAACTACACTCGTGAAGCAGGAGATGAGCTTCCGCCGGGAGTAAACAGAAGCGTTCGAGTTTATATTGCAACCAAGAGAAAGATTATGGTTGGTGATAAAATGTGCGGACGTCACGGCAACAAGGGTGTTATTTCCAGAATTTTACCGGAAGAGGATATGCCATATTTGCCGGATGGTACTCCGCTACAAATTTGTTTGAATCCACAAGGCATTCCATCGCGTATGAATTTGGGACAAGTGCTCGAAGTTCACTTAGGACTTGCAGCTAAAAAGCTGGGCGCATTTGTTGAAACACCGGTTTTCGACGGCGCAAACGAAAAAGATATCGTGGAAGCATTAAAAGAAGCCGGTTATCCGGAAACAGGTATGATTGAAGTGAGAGATGGCAGAACCGGCTTACCATTTGACAGACCGGTTGCAGTCGGCTATATGTATATGGTTAAACTTCATCACATGGTTGACGAAAAGATTCATGCCCGTTCCACAGGTCCATACTCACTTGTCACACAACAACCGCTTGGCGGTAAGGCACAATTTGGCGGACAAAGATTTGGGGAAATGGAAGTTTGGGCTCTCGAAGGCTACGGTGCAAGCCATGTGCTTCAAGAAATGCTCACTGTTAAATCTGATGATATTGTTGGTCGTGTGAAGACGTATGAAGCAATCGTCAAGGGCGAAAATATTCCGGAACCGGGTGTGCCTGAAAGTTTCAAAGTTTTAATCAAAGAATTGCAATCTCTGGCTCTCGATGTAAAAGTGCTGGATGAAAATAAAAATGAAATTGAACTCAAAGAATATTTGGATGACGAACCAACTGATTTGAATGAAATCACAAGGGAAATGAGCACAACAGGTTCATACGAAGATTATTCATATGAACCGGAAAACGATAACAAAGAAATTAGTCTTGATAATTTGAAAGACAAAGAAGACGACGGCTTCGAAAGTTTTGACGATATCGATGATGTCGATATGAACGACGATATGGAAGACGACGATTTGGAATATTTTGACGAGGACGACGCAGAATAAAAGGAGGCAAACTTTGTTCGAAAAAGAAAATTTTGAATCTATTAAGATTGGTCTGGCATCTCCGGAAAAAATTCGTTCATGGTCTTATGGGGAGGTTAAAAAACCTGAAACCATCAATTACAGAACGTTAAAACCGGAAAAAGAAGGTCTTTTTTGCGAGAGAATATTCGGACCTACCAAGGACTGGGAATGCCATTGTGGAAAGTACAAAAGAATTAGATACAAAGGGGTTATTTGTGATAGATGCGGCGTTGAAGTCACGAAGGCGAAAGTTCGTCGTGAAAGAATGGGCCACATTGAATTGGCAACACCTTGTTCACACATTTGGTATTTCAAAGGTATTCCTTCAAGAATGGGTCTTATTTTGGATATGAGTCCGAGAAATCTTGAGAAAGTTTTGTATTTTGCAAATTATGTAGTAATCGACCCGGGTGAAACAAATCTGGCAAAGATGGAACTTTTGACCGAGCAGGAATTTAGCGACTATCAAAAAGAATATCCCGGCAAATTCAGAGCGGGAATGGGCGCTGAAGCAATTAAAGAATTGCTGGAAGAAATCGACCCGGAAAAAATTTCTAAGGAATTGAAAGAAGAGCTTGTCGGTGCAACGGGGCAAAAGAGAATCAGGATTACGAGAAGACTTGAAGTGGTGGAAGCTTTTAGACTAAGTGGAAACCGTCCGGAATGGATGATTTTAGACGCTCTTCCGGTTATTCCGCCGGATCTCAGACCGATGGTTGAACTGGACGGGGGCAGATTTGCAACTTCCGATTTAAACGATTTATACAGAAGAGTTATTAATAGAAACAACAGATTAAAAAGGCTTCTGGAGCTTGGCGCACCGGAAATCATTGTCAGAAATGAAAAGAGAATGCTCCAAGAAGCAGTTGATGCTTTAATTGACAACGGCAGACGCGGCAGACCGGTTACGGGTCCGGGTAACAGACCATTAAAAAGTTTGAATGATATGCTGAAGGGTAAGCAGGGACGTTTTCGTCAAAATCTTTTGGGCAAACGTGTTGACTACTCAGGACGTTCCGTAATCGTGGTTGGACCGGAACTCAAATTCTATCAATGCGGTTTACCAAAGACCATGGCACTCGAATTATTCAAGCCTTTTGTTATGCACGAACTTGTAAAAGCAAAGAAAGCACATAATATAAAAAATGCTAAACGCATGATTGAAAGAATGGATAGCGAAGTTTGGGATGAACTTGAAAAGGTTATCAAAGATCACCCGGTGCTTCTAAATCGTGCCCCTACACTACACAGACTCGGTATTCAAGCGTTTGAACCGGTTTTAGTTGAAGGAAAGGCAATCAAACTTCACCCGCTTGTATGTACTCCATTTAACGCAGACTTCGACGGCGACCAAATGGCTGTTCACCTTCCGCTTTCCGTGGAAGCACAAGCTGAAGCTAGGCTCATGATGCTTTCTACAAACAATATTCTGGCACCAAAAGATGGGAAGCCGATTACAGCACCATCTCAAGATATGGTGCTTGGATGCTATTATTTGACAATGGACAGTTTCCACCCAAAAGAAGAAATTCACTCTTTCAAAGACTACGACGAGATGGTTGTTGCGCTATTTAACAGAAAAATTGAATTGCAAGACAGGGTTAAAGTTAGAGTTTATTTGGAAGACGGCAGATATAAAACGGTGGAATCAACTTGCGGAAGATTTATTTTCAACCGAAAAATTCCTCAGGACTTGGGATTTGTGGATAGAGAAAAAGATCCATTTAGTTTGGAAATAGATAAAGTTGTTAACAAAAAAGGTTTAGTTTCAATTATTGACGCATGTTTTGTTAAACATGGCAATAATGTGACAGCAGAAGTGCTCGACTATATTAAAACTACAGGTTTTAAATATTCCACACTTTCGGCAATCTCTGTTTCCATGAGTGACGTTACAGTTCCTGAAACAAAGCAGGCAATCATCGACGATGCACAAGAACAGGTTGACAAAGTTCAAAAACTTTTCAGACGAGGTTTCATGTCGGAAGAAGAAAGATACAACAAAGTTATCGATATTTGGAACGATGCGACTGACAAAGTTACTGACGAATTAATGAGAGTGCTCCCATCGGACAACAACATTTCCATCATGGCTACATCCGGAGCCCGTGGTTCTAAAAACCAAATCAGACAACTCGGCGGTATGCGCGGACTTATGGCGTCTTCAACCGGTAAGACGGTTGAAATTCCGATTAAATCTAATTTCCGCGAAGGACTTTCAGTTATGGAATTTTTTATCTCCAGCCATGGCACAAGAAAGGGACTTTCAGATACTGCTCTTAAAACTGCTGACGCAGGTTATTTAACTCGTAGACTTGTTGATGTCAGCCAGGACGTTATCGTGCGTGAAGATGACTGCCACACAGATGGTTATATTGAAATCACAGCATTTAAAGATGGAAACGAAGTTATCGAAGAATTAAAAGATAGACTCGAAGGCAGGTTTCCATTTGAGGATATTGTAAATCCTGAAACCGGAGAACTTATCTGCTCAAAAGATGAACTAATTTCTGAAAAACAAGCAAAACTCATTCAAGAACTTGGTATGACCAAAATCAAAGTTAGATCCGTGCTTCAATGTAATGCAAAACATGGGGTTTGCGCAAAGTGCTACGGCAAAAATCTTGCAAACGGAAAGAAAGTGGATATCGGGGAAGCTGTTGGTATTATCGCAGCTCAATCCATCGGTGAACCGGGTACACAACTTACAATGAGAACTATTCACTCCGGTGGTGTTGCTAAAGCCGATGACATCACACAAGGTCTTCCTAGAGTTGAAGAACTTTTTGAGGCTAGAAAGCCAAAAGGAGTTGCAGTTATTACTGAAATCTCGGGTAAAGTTACGCTTGCCGGAGACGACAAGAAGAGAGAAATCGTAGTTGAAAACAAGGACGAATCCAAAGTTTATCAAATCGCTTTCGGATCCACACTTAAAGTAATGGACGGAGATATGGTTGAAGCGGGAGACCCGCTAACAGAAGGGTCAATAAACCCACACGACATCTTTAAGATTGAAGGAGTAAAAGGAGTTGAAAAGTATATTGTAAAAGAAGTTCAAAGAACTTATAGAATGTCAGGTGTAGATATAAACGACAAGCACGTTGAAATTATTATAAGACAAATGCTCTCAAAAGTTAGAATTGACGATGCCGGGGATAGTTCATTTATTCCGGGAACGCTAGTTGCATTCTATGACTTCAAAATTGAAAATCAACAACTTCTTGCAGAAGGGAAAATTCCGGCAACCGGAGAAAGAGCACTTCTCGGTATCACAAAGGCTTCTCTTGCAACAGATTCATTCCTATCAGCTGCATCTTTCCAAGAGACCACAAGAATTTTAGCAGACGCAGCGATCAAAGGCAAAGAAGATTATCTCGTTGGTCTAAAAGAAAATGTTATTATTGGTAAAGCAATTCCGGCCGGTACGGGTATGAAACGTTATATGAATGTGGAAGTTCCTCTTGAAGAAAACGATCCACTATATCTAAAAGAACATGAAGAAAAAGAAGAAATAGTTGAAAAGCCTGAAATTTTAGGTGACTTGCCAATGAATGAAATTCTAAAAGAATTACAAAGACAAGATAACGAAGAAAAATTCTAATATATTAGAGAATCTATGTAAATAGGTTCTCTTTTTTTGAAATTATTTAGTTTTCATGTATAATAAATAGTTCGAAAATATAATGGTAATTTGACCAATGAGCATATTGCAGTTATAATATTTTTAGGAGGTAAGTAATGTATCTTAAAAATGGTAAGTATTTAAATAAAGACGGCAAATGGGTACAAAACCCCGGCATTTTGATTAAAGATGGAAAGATTGCAAAAATCGGTGCTGATTTTGATGAAGATATTATAGATTGTACAGGAAAATTAATTTTTCCGGGATTTGTGGAGGCGCATTGTCATACCGGGCTTGATGAACAGGATATCGGGGCGATAGGACAAGGTTACAATGAATCGGGAGACCCGATTGAAGCGGATTGCAGAGGGATTGACGGTATAAATCCATTTGAAACCGGTGTCAACGATGCTCTTATGGGTGGCGTTACAACAATGAACACGGGTCCCGGATCTGCAAATGTCATAGGAGGTACATTTTGTTGTATGAAGACATATGGCACATGTGTAGACGAAATGGTTATTAAAAGAGACTCAGCAATGAAGATTGCATTTGGTGAAAATCCAATGAGATTTTATGGCGGGTTTCAAAAAAAGAGTCCATACACCAGAATGAAGATCGCTGCACTTTTAAGAAATTATATATATAAAGCAATTGAATACAAAAATGATAAAGACCATAAATTTGATTTGGGTTTAGAAGCATTTCAAAAAGTTATAAACAAAGAAATTCCTCTAAAGGCGCACTGCCATAGAGCGGATGACATTGCAACAGCAATAAGAATTGCAAAGGAATTTGATTTGAATTTAACTTTGGACCATGTGACGGAAGGACATAAAATTGTCGATTTAATTAAAGATTCCGGATATAGCTGTATTGTGGGACCGAGTTTTGGCGGTAGAAGTAAAGTGGAACTTAAAGATAAGAGTTATGAAACTGCGGGTATTTTAGCAAATGCGGGTGTAAAAGTTGCAATTATGACGGACTCAACAGTTATTCCGCTGCAAAATTTGCCGATGTGCGCAATGCTTGCTTATCAAAACGGAATGAAAAAAGAAGATGCATATAAGGCAATTACAATAAATGCGGCAGAAATAATCGGCGTGGAAGACAGAGTCGGCTCAATTGAAGTGGATAAGGATGCGGACTTTGCGATTTTTAATTCGGATTTTATGGAAAAAGCGGATGCAAGATGCGTGATGACAATTGTTGACGGGGTGATTCGATATAGTGAAGAAATATAAAAATATAATTTTTGATTGTGACGGAACGCTGATTGACTCAAATGAAGCATCAGTAAAAGCCTTCAACGAGTTTGCAAAGAAAAAATTAAATCGAAATCTCACAAAACGAGAAGAGGAAGATTTTTTTCATTCAACCACTATGGAAGCAATAAAGGCTCTTGGAATAAATTTTGATGAAAAATCAGCTGCAATATTAGATGATTGTTTTTATAAATATACAAATCTAGTGGTTGTTTTTGACGGATTGATTGAAGTTTTAAAGGAGTTGAAATTAAGAAATATTCATGTCGGTATGGCTACAAATCGCACGCTTGCCGGCGCTGAAGTTGCTTTAAATACAAAAGGTCTTTATGGCTTAATTGATGATTATACCTGTGCGGATTTTGTAGAAAAACCGAAACCGTCCGGTGAAATGATTGATTATTATATTAAAAAATATGATTTTAAAAAAGATGAAACGATAATGCTTGGTAATTCCATCACTGACCATATGGCGGCTCTTGATGCAAAAATAGATTATGCTTATTGTATGTGGGGCACAAATGAAAAGCATGAACTTTCGGCGCTTGAGCTGAATTCACCTGAAGAAATATTGGAGCTTGTATGATAATTTTGGGTAGTTCTTCACCAAGAAGGCGTGATATTTTAAATATGTTTAATCTTAGTTTTAAAGTGGTAAAGCCTAATGTGGACGAAGAAAAAATAAAAAATATGTTTGAAATAAATTGCGAAAAAGATTGTGAAAAGTTGGTTAAGAGCCTTTCAGTCGCAAAGTTAAATGCAATAAAAGAGGAATATCCGGATGATATTATTTTGTGTGCTGATACGCTTGTGTTTTTAAATAATGCTCCGCTCGGTAAACCGAAAGACAGGACTGATGCAATAAATATGTTAAAAAAACTCGCCGGCAATAAACATTTGGTGATTACAGGCGTTTCAATCTACAAAAATGGAGAAATTCAAACTTTTTCAACAACAAGCATCGTTCGGTTTAGAAAATATGACAAAACAATAGAAAAGGCGGCTCTAAAATATGTGGAAAACGGCGGCAGTGACGGTAAAGCCGGGAGCTACGGCATTCAAGACTATGGTGCAATTTTTGTGGAAAAAATTGAAGGCGATTTTTATAATGTGGTGGGTTTGCCGATAGAAGCCGTGTATAGAATTTTAAGTTAGAAAATTTTAATTTAAGTAAAATATATGAAAAATAGTCAAATATTGTTGAAAAGAGATAAAATTTAGTTTATATTGAATACGTAGGCAATCTCAAAATTGAGGCGGTTTATTAATATTAGTAAATGAGAGCAATTCATTCAGTAGTTGATTTTAATAATTTTATTGATTTAGCTGACCATAAATATATTTTAAATAAATTAACAGAACTTTGCAAAGAAAAATATAATATATTAGATCAAAGAACATATATTGATCCTAAAAGTGCGATTTGTTATGCCGCAAAGCAAAATAATTATGTTATTGATTATGATTTAAAAATAAGTAAGTGTACAGTTTGTAATTATGATTTTTCATATATTGGCATTATTAACAATAGAGGAACTATAAAATTTAATGATAATGTTAAATTTTGGGATATTAGAGGAAATAAAAAATGTGAAAAATGTTCGGATTTTCCAACTTGTTTTGGAATATCTTGTCCCTTAAAGTTAAAATTTAATAAAAGTAATTGCTTTAATTATAAAAATCATGAAAAAGAGTTAGTGCAAATTATAAATGAACAAAAAAAATACAATATGACAATAGGGGGAAAATATGTTTAACAAGCATTTTTCAGAGATTAGAAAGAATCAAATTTTCGCGATCTTTGTAGGAATTATCACATCAATTTGTGCGGTTTTAAGTGCAAATATGATACAAAAAATCGTTGATGCAGTTATAAATAATGAATTGGAAAGTTTAAAAACTTTGTCAATGCAGTTTTTAATTTTGCTGGCTGTATTTTTGGCAGCTTCATTTGCTTTTCAATATTATTTTAAACTTATTGCACAAATAGGTTCTTTTCAAATAAGGCGTACAATTTTTACAAATGTTTTTAACCATGATTTAAGCAAATTCAAAAATTTAAATCAGGTGATATTTTAACTGTTATAACAAGCGATACTGAAAAAATTTCGGATATGTATTCTCTTGGTACGGTGACGACTTTTTTGATGGCTACGCAGTTTATAGCTACAATCGGACTTATCATTTATTATAATATATATGTTGCAATATTTGCGATTGTTTGTGTGCTTATAGGAGCTGCCGTTTCAAACGCAACATCTAAAAAGATTGCTAAATATAGTGTGGAACTTCAAAAAATTACGGGAAGTGAAAATTCAAGTATTATTGAAACCTTTGAAGGGGCAAGAACACTTAAGCAATTAAAAAAAGAAGAATATTTTTATAATGAATATAAGGGTATACTTCACAGTAAGATGGGAGTTGCAAAAAAACTTGCATTACAAGTTGCTTTTTATGCGGATGTATTTATGTTTGTCAATAATATCATGCCTTTTGCAACAGTCTTAATTTCGCTGGTGTTTGTAATTAACGGCACGATGACTGTTGGGCAGCTGGTTGCAATTTTGTCAATTGCAGGAGCATTAACTGAACCGGTAACTTTTGTCGGCGATTTAATCAGCAAAAAGAGAGTGGCGGATACAATACTTAAAAAAGATAAAGAATTTTTAAATCCGACAATATCGGATAATAGAACGACATTTAACAGTTTAGAGGATTTTAAAGATTTAACTTTTTACTCTACCGGCTATTCTTTCGGGGAAAGGGTTATTCTTAAAGATGTGGATTTTAAATTGGAAAAAGGAAAGGTGTATGCACTTGTTGGAGAGAGCGGAAAGGGAAAATCCACAATTTATAATATAATTTCCAAATTCATTGATCAAAAAGATGTGGATGTCAGAATAAATAATATTGATTTAAATGATATTTCATCAGCGGCTGTTTATGACAAGATAATACAGGTTGACCAAAAAGCATTTACCATAAATAAATCAGTACTCGAAAATATAACATTAGGCGATAATTTTACTGATGAAGAAATTGATGAAGTAATTAAAGTTTCACAACTTGAGAATTTTCAAAAACAAAAAGGGCTTGATTTTGTTATTGATTCGAGAGGAGAAAATGTTAGCGGCGGTGAAAAGCAGAGAATTTCCATTGCAAGAATGTTAATCAGAAAGCCGGATTTAATTTTGCTAGATGAGCCGACAAGCGCTCTTGATGAGAATACAAGTGAAAATTTTGTAAAGGCTTTGATTGAATTTACTGATAAGTATAATATTACTGTTGTTGCCATCACTCACAGAAATGATTTTACTTTAAAGGCGGATGAAATTATAAATATTTAATTTTTAGCGACCGGTACTTCCGATCGCTTTATTTTTGCTAAAATTTGAAGTTAGCTGATAAAAATGTTATAATAATTAAGTATGAAAGGAAGATTGTTGTGGGATTATTTGAAAAAATTTTTGGTTCCCCGTCACAAAAAGAACTCAAAAAAATTGAGCCGATTGTGGATGAGGTGATGAGCCTTGAAGATAAATATAAAGCGCTTACAGACGCTGAATTAAAGAATAAAACTATTGAATTTAAAGAAGAATTAAAAAACGGAAAGACGCTGGATGATATTTTGCCGGAAGCTTTTGCAGCGATTAGAGAGGCAGATTATCGTGTTTTAAATATGCGTCCTTTTAGAGTGCAGTTAATCGGGGGGTTAGTACTTCACAGAGGAATGATTGCAGAAATGAAAACCGGTGAAGGAAAAACTCTGGTTGCAACATTGCCGGCTTATTTGAATGCACTTTCCGGAAAGGGCGTACACATTGTTACAGTTAACGATTATCTTGCAAAGCGTGACAGAAACTGGATGGGAAAAGTTTTTGAATTTATGGGGCTGGAAGTCGGCGTTATTGTTAATGGAATGGAAAATTCCGAGAGAAGAAAAGCTTATGCCGCCGACATCACTTATGGTACAAACAACGAATTCGGATTTGACTATTTGCGCGACAATATGGTTATTTATAAAGAAAATATGGTTCAACGCGGTCTAAATTATGCTATCGTGGATGAAGTTGACTCCATATTAATCGATGAAGCCAGAACGCCTCTTATCATCAGCGGTCAATCTGATAAGCCGACAGATTTGTATATTAAGGCTAGAGATTTTGCAAAGACTGCAACTTACAGATATTTAGATCCGGATGAAAAGCCGATCAGTCCGCTTGATTTCGATAAAGATATGCCGGAAGAAACTGTGGACTATGTCATTGACGAAAAGGGCAATACCGTTTCAATTACCGAGCAGGGAACCAGAAAAGCTGAAAGATATTTTGGGATTGAAAACCTTGCAGACATTGAAAATTTAGACATAATGCATCACATAAATATTGCGCTTAAAGCGAAGAGCCTTATGCACAAGGACAAGGATTATGTAGTTAAAGACGGAGAAGTTTTGATCGTTGATGAATTTACCGGACGCATTATGTACGGTAGAAGATACAGCGATGGACTTCATCAGGCAATTGAAGCTAAAGAAGGTCTTGATGTTAGAAACGAATCAATGACTCTTGCAACCATCACTTTTCAAAACTATTTCAGAATGTATGAAAAGCTTTCCGGTATGACCGGTACTGCGATGACAGAAGAAAGTGAATTTAGAGAAATCTACAATATGGACGTCATCGAAATTCCAACCAACAAACCGGTTAAGAGAATTGACTACGACGATGAAATATATGCTACAATAGAAGGCAAAAACAAAGCTATAGTTCGAGACATTAAAGAATGCTATGAAAAAGGGCAACCGGTTTTGGTGGGTACAATCACTATTGAAGATTCGGAACATCTTTCCTCACTTCTCAAGAAAGAAAGAATTCCGCATAGAGTTTTGAATGCGAAGTTGCACGAAAAAGAAGCTGAAATTGTTGCACAAGCCGGCAGATATAGTGCAGTCACAATTGCAACCAATATGGCAGGACGTGGTACGGACATTATGCTCGGCGGGAATCCGGAGCATATGGCAATGAGCGAAATTAAAAAGGAAGTGGAAGATGAAACCATGCTCCCACACATAGAAGGATACGAAGCAACTGATGATCCGGCACTTATTGCATATAGGAAGAAGTATCACGCACTTGTGGGCAAATATAAAGAAGAAATAAAAGATGAAAAACAAAAAGTTATAGAGGCGGGTGGACTTCACATCATAGGCACACAAAGACACGAGAGCAGACGTATTGACAATCAGCTTCGCGGACGTGCCGGCAGACAGGGGGATCCGGGCAGTTCCAAATTTTATATTTCCACAGAAGACGACTTAATGCGTTTATTTGGTGGGGAAACTTTGAAGACTTTGATTCAAAAATACGGTGAAGGCGACGATGTGCCAATCAAGCACAAGATGATAACAAATAGAATTGAACAATCTCAAAAAAATGTGGAAGCAAACAACTTTAGATTGCGTAAGCATGTTTTGCAATACGACGATGTTATGAATCAACAAAGGACAATTATATACGGCGAAAGAAAACGGCTCTTAAATGAAACCGATATCAAAACGCAAATTTTAGATATGATTGATGCAAAAGTGGATTCAATCGTTGAAAGCGTTTCTGAAGAATATAAAACCACTCAAGAGTGGAACGACGGTGCGGCAATTGCAGAGTTAGAAAAAATCTTCGGCATTGAATTTAAACCATCCGAAGGTCCCGTCGACTTGAAGGAAAGTGCAACCAAAAAGATTTTGGAAGAATATGAAAGAAGAGAAGAAGTATTCGGTGCTGATGATTTAAGAAATATCGAAAGAATTCTGCTTTTAAGAATTGTAGACGAAAAGTGGATGGATCAAATTGACGCTATGGACCAGCTGAAAACCGGTATCGGACTTCGTTCTTACGGCGGACAAGACCCTGTGCTTGCTTACCAAATAGAAGGTTCGCAAATGTTTGAAGATATGAATGAAGACATAAGAACCGAGTTTTTGACATATCTTTTCCACGTGGAAGATCCAAGAAAAGTTGAGAAAAAACGTGTTTCTAAAAATATGGTTGAAGGAGGGGCTACTTCGGGACAAAAACAAGTAACCGTAAAGAGAAGCACCCCAAAAGTTGGCAGAAATGACCCTTGTCCTTGTGGCAGCGGCAAGAAATATAAAAATTGTTGCGGGAGGAATTTATAATGGAAGTAACAAAGGAAGTTTATCACGAGATAGACACCCTGATTGCTGATGTTGAAGAAATCGGGGTGAGTCTTTGACCCAGAGAGACAAAAGAAAGAGCTTGCTGAATTAAAGAAGAAAAGTCTTGAAAATGATATTTGGAACGATCCGGAGAAAGCTTCAGTTCTTATGAAAAAAATCAACGACTTGTCTGATGTTATAAATGAGTACACCGGTTTAGTTAAAGAGCTTCGCGATTTGAGATTTATGATTGAAATGAGCGAAGAGTACGAAGACGAAAAAGAATTTAAGTTAGAGATAGAACATTTGAAAAAGATTGAAAAAAAAGTGGAAGAATATAAAACTACTCAAATGCTCATTGGAGAGTACGACTCGGGAGACGCAGTTATGCAAATTCATTCAGGTGCCGGCGGGCTTGAAGCACAGGATTGGGCTGAGATGTTATTTAGAATGTATCAAAGATACGCTCAAAAAGAGGGTTATAAGCTCGAAGTTTACGACATTTTAAAGGATACTGAAGCGGGAATTAAGAGTGTGACTTTTTCTGTGAATGGTAGAAATGCATACGGATATCTGAAAGCTGAAAAGGGTGTGCATCGTTTGGTACGTATCAGTCCATTTGATACGGCAAGAAAAAGACATACAAGCTTTGCGAGTGTGGATGTGATCCCGGAGCTTGACGATAAAATAGAAGTTGAAATAAATGACAACGACCTTGAAATCGACACATATCGTTCAAGTGGGGCCGGTGGACAAAGTGTCAACACCACAGATTCCGCTGTCAGAATCAAGCATATTCCAACAGGGATTGTGGTGAGTTGCCAAAATGAAAGAAGCCAACTTAAGAACAAAGAAGTGGCTATGAAGATTTTAAAAGGTAAACTAGTCGCGTTAAAAGAAGAAGAGCGCAAAGAAAAGATTGAAGATTTGGCAGGCAACTATTCCAAAATCGAGTGGGGTAGTCAGATAAGGAGTTATGTTTTTCATCCATACAAACTGGTGAAGGACCATCGTACAAACTACGAAACAAGCGATGTAAACGCTGTGATGGACGGAGATATAGACGAATTTATAAGGGCTTATTTGTTATACAAAAAGAAAGAGACAAATGATTAGTTTTGAATTAAAAAATTTAGATGACACAATTTTATTAGGCAAAAAAATTGCACATCTTTTAAACAACGGAGATGTAGTTTTTTTGGTTGGAGACTTGGGTGCAGGAAAGACCACGTTGGTGCAATCAATTGTTGGCGAGTATAATTTGCATGCAAAAAGTCCGACTTTTTCACTTGTCAATTTGTATGTTGGCAAAAAAACATTTTCGCATATCGATCTTTATCGCCTCGAATCCTATGAAGAAGCTCTAGGAATTGGAATCGAAGATATTTTAGCTGATGAGACTATAAAACTAATTGAATGGCCGGAAATTTTGGGCGACGAGCCATATGATTTAAAAATCGAGATTTTGAAAAATGCCGATGGTTCAAGAACGGGAATTTTATATGGTAGTTTGTTAAAAAGGGAGAATCTAGATGAGTAGAATTTTGCTAAACTTGCTAACCGGCACCTCATCAACGGGCGTTTCAGTTACTTGTGACGAAGAATCTTTGATTGCAATATCAATCGAAGCCGGAATCAGACAGTCTGAGACCATTTTTAAAATGATAAAAGACGCTTTCACTTATCTGGACATCACGATTGATGCAATTGACGGAGTGACCACGCTAAAAGGGCCGGGTTCTTTTACGGGACTCAGAGTTGGATTAGCCGCTGCAAAGGCGATAGCATTTGCAAAAGGCATACCGATTTTTACGATGGACACTATGGAAGCGATTTACTCTGAAAATGATTTTAAGGAAAACACTGTAGCTATGATGGATGCAAGGCGTGACCGAGTTTATATCAAAAGATTTTATGGGGAAAATAAAAATACAGAAGTGATTGCACTTGATGAACTAGAAGAAACGATGGGCAGAACAATCGTGGTGGGAGAAAACTTACAAAAATATAGAGCGCTTTTGGAAGGAAAAGGCTATACTTTGGTAACTGACAAAGATATTTATCTAACTACAAAGGGGCTGACTAAAAGGGCGATAAAAGCACGTAGAGAAGATTTTGTGGACAGTTTTTTGTCAGAGCTTGATTATCTTAAAAAAAATGCCGATGTGGTAACACTAAAAAATGATTAAAGAATATTTGAAATCCGATATTTCTGAACTTAAAAAAGTTTTTAATGAAAGCTTTGATAAGGTGGATTTAGAATTTTATTTTGACAATGACAACTTTATTATATTGGGAGAAATTGGGAAATCATTTGCAATTTTTCAGCTAATTTCAGGAGAGGCGGAAATTTATTATATAGCAATCAAAAAAGAATTCAGACGAAAACATTTGGCAGATGAATTACTTAATTTTTTTATAACAAATTTCGATGTAAATATTATTTTTTTGGATGTGAAAGTGTCAAATGATCCGGCAATTAGTTTTTACAAGAAAAATGGATTTAAAGAAATTGGCATTAGAAAAAAATATTATGAAAACGGAGAGGATGCCATCATAATGGAGAAGAAAATATGTTAACACTTGCTATTGAAACGAGCTGTGACGACACGAGTGTTGCAGTTGTAGAAAAACCAAATATTGTGCTTTCAAATGTGGTGGCAAGTCAAATTGCAACGCACATTAAATATGGTGGAGTTGTACCGGAAATTGCATCGAGAATGCATATTGAGGCTATTGAATTTTGTGTGAAGGAAGCGCTTAATCAAGCGAACAAAATGTTAAAAGACATCGATTTCATTTCTGTCACGCAAGGTCCCGGACTTGTGGGAAGTTTGCTAGTTGGAGTTTCATTTGCAAAGGCGTTGTCCGTAGCAACTGACATTCCGGTTGTAGGAGTAAACCACATGAGAGGACATATCGCATCTTGCTATATTTCAAATCATGAATTGAAACCTCCATATATTGCACTTGTGATTAGTGGCGGACACACATATATTATGGACGTGGAAGATTATAACACAATGCACAAAATGGGTGAGACTAGAGACGATGCAACCGGTGAGAGCTACGACAAAGTAGCAAGAGTGCTAGGAATTGGATATCCCGGAGGAGCTGAGCTGGAAAGTTTAGCTGAAAAGGGGAGAGACAATTTAAATTTTCCAAGAATTTATCTCGAAAAAGATTCATTTGACTTTTCATTTTCAGGACTTAAAACCGCGGTCATAAATTATATAAACACAGAAACCATGAAAGGACATGTACTAAATCGTGAAGACATTGCAAAAAGCTTTCAGTCTGCTGTTATTGATGTAATTGTGGAAAAAGTTATACGTGCGGCAAAGTTAAGGGGAAGAAAGCAAATTGCAATTTCCGGAGGTGTTTCTAATAACAAGGCAATTAGAAACGCAATTGCAGAGGCTGGAGAGAAATCCGGAATAGAAGTTTTTTATCCGGAACCAAAATACACAGGTGACAATGCGGCGATGATTGGCGTCGAAGGATTTTTAGCTTATGAAAGAGCCGGTGAATCTCCAATTAATTTTGTAGCCGACCCAAATATGGGTTTGTAAGGAGGAAATATGGAAAAAAAGCCATATAAAATTCTCACGATTATCGTGATGTTAATTTATTCAATACTCATTTTCAGTTCGCTTTCTTTAAGACTGGGCAACTGGTTTGTGGAAACGGACAATGAAGGCATCATTGTAAATTCAGAAAAGATGGAAGGGGAAAGCTTTTCAGATTATTCAAAAAGAGTAACCAATTTTACTCCGTTTAAAACCATGAAAAATTATATTAATAAGACACAAAAAGGTGAACTTGCAGCAGTTTATACGCTTGAATTTTTCGTGTTAAATTTTATTGCGGCATTTCCATTTGGGCTACTTCTTCCTGTAGCATTTAAAAAATTGAGAGTTTTTTGGAATACGTTTGGAGCTTTGCTTGCAATCAGCATTATAAAAGAACTTTTTAAACTCTTTATGACTGTTGGCAGATGTGATATTGACGCTGTGATATTAAATGTAATCGGGGGAATTGTAGGCTATCTAATATTTATGCTCATCTATAAAAATCCAAGTATAAGAGAAGAAATAACAGATTAGTTTGCCGAGATTCTTTATTAACAGTTGAATGTGGGATATATTTACGAAATTAATGGCTTAAATTAGAAAAGTGAGTTAAGATATTTAAGAAATTTCAATTAAAAAACATAATTTAAATATCAACAAAAAATGAGGTAGCTTATACCTCATTTTTGTCTATTTGAACCAATCTCTGATTTCTTGAAGTCTTCTAATTCTGTGTTTTGGTAAACCTGAACGACTTAGCTCGTGGTTTTCCCCTTTGAATAACACAAGTCGCGATTCAATTCCATGAACTTTTAGTGCAGTGTACATTTGTATTCCTTCTACATGATAGCAACGATAGTCTTCATTGGAGTGAATGAAAAGGGTTGGAGTTGTAACTTTGTCGGCATATTTTAGCGGACTTTGATTCCACATTTTTTCAAAGCCAACTTTGTCCCAAACATCGCCATCGGTTTGGTCAGTTGCAAAATAGTAGCCAATATCTGTCGTGCCCCACATGCTTATCCAGTTTGCAATAGAGCGTTGCGAACAAGCACGTTTAAATCTGTCGGTGTGACCGATAATCCAGTTTGTCATAAATCCGCCATAGCTACCACCGGTTACAAACACATTGTCCTTATCGATTTGTGGATACTTTTCCATAACAAGGTCAGCAAAATGCATTAAATCTTCGTAGTCCCATTCGCCGTAGTGCCCGAAAATATCCATAAATTCGTTGCCATATCCGTCAGACCCGCGTGGATTTGTAAAGAATACGATATAGCCTTCGTTTGCAAGATACTGTAGTTCATGGTAGAAAACTGTACCAAAAACGGTTTTTGGTCCGCCATGAATTTCAAAAACTGCCGGATATTTTTTATTTTTGTCGAAATTTTCCGGTAAAAGCACAAATCCTGTGTAGTCGTAACCGTTTGCATTCCATTCAATTAGATTAGGCTTTGCTATATATTTGCCTTCAAGCTCGGTGTTCATTTTGGTTAGAGAATTTAGTTCTCCATTTTTAATCTCGTAAACTTCTTGAAGCTCTTGATCAATTAGTGCGATTGAATAAATTTTGCCGTCACAGACATCAATGGAATCAATAGAGCCATTTGTCATGGTGAGCTGTTCCAGATTAAGATCTTTATCAAGTCTAAAGAGTTCGCAAGCGTATTTAATGGTACTTGTAAAATAGAAATAATCTCCGTCAACCGTAGCGGTTGAACCTCCCGTGTATCTTACATCGCTTCCTACGCTGCTCCAACCGGATAAATCTGTGTGAATGCGCTTTAGAATTTTTTTTGATTCCGGATTAAAAATCATAAAGTCGCCATTTTCGTTTATGCCATGAGATTTCATGTCAGTGCCCATGGTGATTATATTATCTCCAAAAATATGAGTGAAAGCATAGCTCATGTTTTCAATTGGTGTGATTTCTTTTACAGAAGCGTCCATTAGATTTACAATAAAAATTTGGTTTGTAAGTGGAGCTTTGTTTTCAAAAGTGATTGCAGTAAACACGAGATTGCCGGAATTTTTGTCTAGATTTGCTTCAAATACATCGCTCAGCCCGTCAGTGAGATAAGTAAACTTTTTGGTACTCATATCGTAGATTGCGAGGCGAGAGCGCTTTTTATTGGTAAATCCAATTCCGTTTCCCCAGAAAGGAATTTCATCAAAAATTTCGTAATCCTTATCTTCTTCTACTTGTTTTTCAATTTTCTTTTTTTCCTCGTCGTTTGCGTCTGAATAATTTCCCCAAGCTTTTGAATAATTCTCAAGGAAAACTATTTTGTTTTTATAAATATCTACGATTGATAGATTTCTATCGAATTCCATGATTTTTTCGGCTTCACCACCGGTTAGATTTAGCTTGTAAAATTTGGAAGATGGAGAAGTTTTCTTTTCTTCTTTTTCTCTGTCGTCTTTAAAAATGATTTCGTCGTCATTTAAAAATTTAAAACCTGAGCCTGAGTTTGCGGTGAGTTTTTTAGTGAGGCCCTTTTCGATTGAATATAACGATGTTTCGTATGAATTTTTCTCCAAATTACATTTTGTTGCTTCAAACAAAAATCTTTTGCCGTTTGGTGAAAATTTAGGATTACCTAAGAATTTAAATCTTGTGAATGAGTCAATAAGTATTTTGTCCATAAAAACCTCCATGTTGTTCTTTATTCTATTATAGCATTTATGCAGTTATTAAATCAAATTTTTGGGTATATATATAATGATAAATAAAAGGAGGATCTATTATGAAACTAACAATCGTAGCTAAAAATTTTAATATGACACCGGACTTAAAAGAAATAACTGAAAAGAAATTGTCCAAGCTAGACAAATTCTTTTCAGAAGACATACACGGAACTGCAGTTTTGAGAAAAGTGAAATCAGATGAGATCATGGAAGTTACAATCACTTTGCCTGATGGCACAGTAATGAGAAGCGAACAAAAAACCAAAGATTTCTATGAAACTGTGGACAAGGTGCTGGCTCAATTAGAAAGACAAATCAGAAAACACAAAACAAGACTTCAAAAGAGATACCAAAACAATGA
This sequence comes from Ezakiella sp., assembly GCA_022778715.1. Classification (GTDB taxonomy): domain Bacteria; phylum Bacillota; class Clostridia; order Tissierellales; family Peptoniphilaceae; genus Ezakiella. Next base: position 122,120 of record JALFRW010000007.1, on the reverse strand, counting down.
CAGCATCAAGTTTGCAGAAATTCCAGATTTCGAAATGCAATCCAAAGAAGAAGCCCCAAAAATTGTGCGTGAAAAAGTTTTCTTCTTAAAACCAATGTCAAGAGAAGAGGCTGCACTTCAAATGGAACTTGTAACTCACGACTTCTATCTATTTAGAGATAGTGAAACGGACAAAGTGTCAGTCATCTACAAGAGGGGAGATGGCGACTACGGTTTGATTAGAGAAGAATAGTGGACAAAATTAAGATTTATGATTTTGATAAGACCCTGGTTGACTGCGATTCAATCGGGGTCTTACTAAGGATATGGTTAAGAAAAAGTTTTTTTAATTTTTTTAAGCTTATTTTTTACTTGATAAAAGGCTCTTTTGCTTATCTTTTTAGTTTTTCATTCGATAGTTTTAAGGATAAATTTATACCTTTTTTAAAAGATTTTACTGAAGAAGAACTGAAGAAGTTTTCCGAAAATTTAATTGAAAGCCATGGATACAAAAATTTGATTGAAGAAATAGAAGAAGATGGTTATACCACGATTTTATGTTCTGCAAGCATAAATTCTTATATGAAATATGTGAAAGATATTCTGGGATTTGATTATTTGATTTGTACTCAAAACGATAATTGCCATTTGATCGGTAAAAACAATTCAAAAGAAGAGAAAGCTAGAAATTTGAAAAAGCTTTTTAATGAAAAAAATATTGTTGTGGATTACGAAAACTCGAAGAGTTACACGGATAGTGTTAAAAATGACAAATGGATGTGCAGTTTTACAAAGAATAAGTATGTAGTAAATTCTGAGAAAACTTATGAAGGCTATATTAATATAGATGGAATAAATGAGTGAAGAGTTTGATAGAAACCGGGATAAAAATTGATTTAAGAGATATATTCCTAAGAGCATACGATGAGTGCGATTTGAAAGATTATTTTGCGTATGCAAAAGTGGAAGGCATAAATGAAAACTCCGGTAAAAAACAGTTTAAAACAATTAAGGAAGCAAAAAAAGCACAATTAAAGTTTTTAATAAACAAGAATGTGTTTTCAATCGTGGATAAAAAATCGGCAAGATGTTTGGAGCTTTTGGAGTTTATAATATTAAAGAAAAACTTCAAACAAAGTTTGATTCAGTCTTAGGAAAGAAAAAGGGTGTGGATGTAAGCTATGAAATCTCAAAAGATTATTGGGGCAGAGGATTATGACTAAGATTTTGAGTGCAATGATTGATTATATATTTAATCACACTGATATAGAAATGATTATTGCGGCGTATTATATTTTAACGAGGCGACGGACAGAATTCAAAAGAAGAACAATATGAAATATATTTTTGATTTTGTGGGAACAGATGTTTTTGGAAACATGGCATCAGGCAAATTTAATTATATTTTAAGAGAGGATTATTTTGCTAACACTTCCGGAATATAAAATTGAAACAAATATACTAATTTTAAGAAAATGGACACACTTTGACCTAAAGGATTTGTATGAATTTGGAAAAATTGACGGCTTGGGAGAGATGGCAGGCTGGCATCATTTTAATAATATGAAGGATGCTAAAACTTTTTTGGCACTATTTCAATATTTGAACACTGTATTTTGCGTATATCATAAAAAGGATAGGAAGGCAATTGGCACTCTCGACTTTGCAGAAGACGACAAGTTTATAACAAAAAAAGTTCTTGCCATCGGGTATTCTCTTTCCAAAGATTACTGGGGGAAGGGCATTATGAAAGAAGCGATTGAAGCAGTCTACGATTTTTTTCTAGAAAACGATTTTAGCACATTGTCTGCCACCGTTTATAAAGATAATCTGAATTCAATTAGACTTTTAGATAAACTCGGATTTGAGTTTTATGAAAACTACTTTGATTATAATGTTGATAATAAACTTGTGGAAGTGAATAAGTATATTAAACAAATAAAATAGGCTGTATTTTCAGAATGCTTTTTGAAATTACAGCCTTTTTTGTGTTTTTAGTTATAAATATTATTTGTATAATCAGAGTTATAAAGTTAATAGTTTAAATCTATATAGTAAATAAAAATCTAATTTTACAAATTGATAACCAGTTCATAAAGATGTCAATATTTATTTTTAAAAATATTTTAGATAACTTAATATTATCTCTTCACTTTTTTCATTTTTTCCAGCTCTTTCCATTCTTCATATTTTTTCTTCACCACGCCTGAAAGAGCAAATATACCGATAACATTTGGAATAACCATAAGTGCATTGAAAAAGTCACTTAGTTCCCAAACGTTGTCAGCTGAGAAAATTGTGCCGGCTACGACTGCTGCCATAACTAAAATTCTGTATGGTGTGAGTCCTTTTTTGCCGAATAAATAAACTACATTGCTTTCACCAAAATAGTACCAACCAACGATTGTTGTGAATGCAAAGAATGTGAGCGCGATTGCAAGGAACACCTCTCCTGCGCGACCAAATGCGATTTCAAATCCTTTTTGTGTAACAGCAACGGATTTTAGTCCTTCTACAGCAGCAACATTTTGTGCATCGGTTACCAATACGATGAGCGCAGTTAACGTACAAATAATAATTGTATCTACTATAACTCCCGCCATTGCCACGAATCCTTGATTACATGGGTGTGGGACGTCAGCAACTGCGTGAGCGTGTGGTGTAGAACCCATACCCGCTTCATTTGAAAAGAGTCCTCTTTGAAGTCCCAGTCTAATAGCTTGTTTCACAGAAAAACCAACTGCACCACCAAGAACGGCCTTTGCTGAGAATGCTGAGGTAAAGATAGCTTTGAAGACAGGGATGATGTTTGAACTAAATTTAACTAAAACAAAGATTGCTCCGCCAAAATAGATAATAGCCATAAAAGGCACAACAAGTTCAGCAAATTTTGAAATTCTTTGAATACCGCCGATAACGATTAGTCCAACAATTACAGCAAGTGCAACTCCGGTTACAACCGGATTTATGCCAATTTGTTCTAGTGAAAGTGAAATCGAATTGGATTGAACCATGTTGCCTACAAGACCTAGTGCGATGATAATAAACACTGAGAACATAACAGCCAAAATTTTACCCAATTTTTTATGTTTTAGACCATTTGTCAAATAATATGATGGGCCTCCGTAGATTGCTCCGTCTTTTTCTTCTCGATACGTTTGAGCGAGAACTGCTTCTCCGAAAATAGTGCTCATTCCCAAAATTCCGGAAATCCACATCCAGAAAACTGCTCCTGGTCCGCCAGCTAATATTGCACTAGCAACGCCTCCGATATTTCCGGTTCCAACTTGTGCTGCAATAGCGGTTGCGAGTGCCTGGAAAGAACTAACTTCGCCAGCTTCGTCCGGCTTTTTCTTTTTGAAAACCTTACCAAATGCTTCACTAAAAGCAGTACCAAGTTTTGTGAATTGTGGGAAACCCAACCTAATGGTGTAAAGAAGCCCAATTCCTAACAGCAAATAGGTGATAATGTTGTCCCACATAAAGTTTGTGATACGAATAAGTGTGTCCATCTAATTTACTAATCCTCCTTTTTGTTCCTTATTTTCCGACTCTTATGTATTTGTTAAGATGAGAATCAATTTTATAGTATTTTTAACAATGATTCAGAAATTCTTATTAACATATTATTTAATTAAATTATTACATATTAGAGTGTTACTTGGAACTACTAATATTATAACATAAAAAAATTACAAAATAAATAGTTTTTAGTTTTTTTATCAATATTTTAAAAATCAATAAAAAATCCCGTTAAATAACGGGATCAAATAAATTTAATTCGTATCTTCTAAATTTTGGCATTATATATTTTAAAACGATTGAAGCATATAAAATTCCACCGAGACAATCCATAATGATGTGTTGTCTTGTTGTCATAGTTGAAATTATTATTAAAAGCATCATCAATTGGAAGAAATCCCCAAGCTTGTCACGACCATTACAATAGTGAAATGCAATGGTTGCACATGCAACGTGAATTGAAGGAAATCCGTTATATGGAGCATCAACTTTATAGGTTAGCATGATTAGTTTTTCAAAAATATCATGTGCTTCAATGTTCTGCCTTATACTTACTACGCTTGGAAATATAATGCAAGTTAATAAACAAAGATATTTAGTAATGAAAAGTGCTGAGATATACTCATTGTTTATTTTGTCATTTCTTAGATAGTACATAATTACAAAGAGAAGTGGATACCATGAGTGATAAATGACTACACTAAATGGTATTAGATGAATATATTCATCTAATTTAATTTTTAGGTCCATTGCGTTTGGATTTGGTACATTTGTGTATCTATAAATTAACGCTAGTAAAAAAAACATGGCTATTAAAATAAAAGTTTGTTTTTTGTGTTCGTCAAGTTCATTTAAGCTAAATAATTTCATTCTCAATAAAATCCCTCACAATGCTTAAATATTGGTCTTTTGTGTTGTCGTGGTACAAGTCGTAACGACCGTTTTTTATGAATTTTAAAGTTGCATTTTTGCCCTTACTAGCATAAAAATCCACAAGCTCTTTTTGTTTTCTAACCCCACCACCGACGGTATCTTTTTCGCCGCACACAAATAAAATTTTTAAATCGGCTGGAATATATTTTTGAGCGTAGTCATTTTGGATTTTTTGGCGAGCAGAAAGATAACTTTTCCAAAGTCCGACAGTTGGAATTCCTGCAATCAATGGATTTTTGTTTAGTTGGTCTTGAAAATACAAATCTGATGTATAATAGTCAAAAGATACTCTATGTCCAAATTTACGATTTAATTTTTTTAAAACTTTATCTCTTAGCTTCACGGAACGGTATTGTAAATTTTTTGTAGAAGCTATAATATCCAAATATTTTGAGTAAATTGAATATTTAATTTTATCGATGTATTCACCGGGACTCACCAATATTACGCCATCGGTTTCATGACCATATTTTATAATAAATGTTCTTATAATGTCGGCACCCATGCCGTAGCCGATTAAAATATTTGGTTTGCCATTTGCTTTTATAAATGAATTAACAACTTGAACGTCGTCAGTGGCATTGTTCCATCCGTTAAATTCTCCAAGATAAAGTGAATCTGAAGCATTTTCAATAGCTTTATTGTGACCGCGAATGTCCATTATTGCAACACTAGCGCCCATTTGTTTTAGATCTTCCATAAAATCAAAATATCTATTTGAGCTATCGAAAAGTCCATGCACGATTTGCACGCTCAATTTTTCATTTTTATTTTTTTCATAATAGATAGGAATTTTGTGATTATCACGCGCGTCCAGATACATCATTTCCATAAATTATCACTTCCTTTATTTTTTTGGATGCTTATAATATAATATAGCAGGGACAAAAAGTCAATTATTATTAAATATGTGGGTATAATACTATGGAGGTGATATTATGAAAAAAGACGACTTTTATTATGGAGGGTCTGACGATAGAATAATTGACGAAGATAAGATTGGCAAAACTCCTAATGACGACACAATTTTGGCGATTGTTTTCTCTTCTATGTCCTTAATTTTAGCTTTATGTTTCAAGAGCGGGCTTTTTGCAATTATTTTTGGAGTGGTTGGTTATTTTAGATCCAACAGAGCTTTAGCATTTGACAAAAAAAGCACACTTGCGATTATTGCAAAGATTTGCAGCTTGATTGGAATAATTCTTGGCACAGTTTTCCTCGTGACATGTGTGTCATGTGTATCTTATTATCAAAGAGGCTATAACAGATTTAGCCCTAACGATTACAGAAATTTTAATGGGGGGTGGAGATTTTAAATTATGCATATGTTTTTTGAAATAGGAAAGATAAAAATTCCGGGATATGGTCTTTTTATCGCGATTGGACTTTTAGCTGTGATGCTCTATTTGAGATTACAAAAATACTATAAGGAGCTTGATTTTGACACTTCTTTAAGTGCAATGCTTTATGCTTTGATTATTGGTGCAATCGGAGCAAAAATTTTATATTGGATAACCGATCCTGATAGTTTTATGTTGATATTTAATGGAGATGGACCACTTTTAAAGAGACTTCAAGATTCTCTTAGTGGGGGACTAGTATTTTTGGGCGGACTTATTGGCGCTGCAATTGGTATTTTTATATTCTTGAGCAAGAACAAAAGTATTAAGCTATTGCCACTTTTGGATATTTTTGCAGTTGGTATGCCAATTTTACAGATGTTTGGCAGAGTTGGATGCTTTATGGCCGGCTGCTGCTACGGAGCATGCACAGATTCCAAATTCTCTGTAGTTTTTCCGGAAGGCGGACTTGCTCCGGCTCACGTGCATTTGTATCCAACCCAATTAATGGGCGTTGTGGGAAATGCGATTATTGTAACAATATTATTATTAGTTCAAAGAAAAAATAAAAAGCCGGGAAAAGTGTTTGGCTTATATTTAATAATGTACTCAATCGGCAGATTTATTTTAGAGTTCTTTAGAGGTGACGAAATCAGAGGAATTTACGGTCCTCTATCAACTTCACAATGGATTTCAATTCCGCTACTCGTTGTTGGTATTATTGTATTTATTAAGGCGAGCAAGATAGAATATGAAGAAGATATTGTTAACATCTAGAACTTTGCCAATTGATGAGGACAGCATGCATTATAGTCGCGTGGCTTTGGAATATGCCAATGCGATTTATGAAGTTGGCGCGGTACCAATAGTGATTCCATCAATTTTAGATGAAACTCTAGTAAATGAATATGTAGAAATGTGTGATGGTGTGCTTTTTACAGGTGGAGAAGATGTGAACCCAAATCTTTATAAAGAAGATATAATTCACGAAATGCACTATTATTCTAAAGTGCGCGACGATTTTGAAACACTTTTGTTAAAGACAGCAATTGATAAAAACAAACCGATTTTGGGAATCTGTAGAGGCATGCAATTTGTAAATGTTTATTTTGGAGGCACTTTATATCAAGATTTAAAATCGGCAGGAATAAAAGAGAATCATAGTATTCCTGCAAACATTTTAGATCAGGCACATAAAATAAATATTAAGAAAGATAGCATTTTGTACAAATATTTCGGCGATACAACTTTCGTAAACACTTATCATCATCAAGCGGTGAAAGAGATTGCTAAGGATTTTAAAGTAACTTCGAATTCAAATTCCGGAGTTGTGGAATCAATGGAATACACTGGAGAAAATTACATTCATTTGGTACAATTTCACCCGGAGATGCTATCAGTGAAACACAAAGAATTTTTAGCAATTTTTAAGGATTTTGTGGACAGGGCATGAAATATATTTTAATAACCGGTGCGAGTGGAGGAATTGGCTACAAAGTAGCAGAAAAGTTTTTAAATGATACGGATTATCGAGTGATTTTACAATACAACACCGGAGTTCATAAAATTGCAGAATTAGAAAAAAAGTTTCCATATAGAATTGAAAGTCACAAGGTGAATTTTAATTTGGAAACCGAAGTAGAAGGGTTTCGTAAGACGCTAAAAAAATATAAACACATAGATTATTTGGTTGTGTCTTCAGGAATCAGCAAGATTAGTACAATTAATTTTTTGAGTGACGAAAGTTTGAATGAAATAATCGAAGTGAACTTAAAAGTACCGATTAAAATTACAAAGACTGTCTCGGAAAAAATGGTGCATAATGAATTTGGCAAAATCGTTATGATTGCCTCAATTTGGGGAATGACTGGAGCGAGCTGCGAAAGCGTTTACTCTGCAACAAAAGCGGGAATTATCTCCTTTGCAAACAGCCTTGCAAAGGAATTGGGCTCGTCAAACATTAATGTGAACACGATTAGCCCCGGATTTATAGACACCGACATGAATTTTGAAATAAGCACTACGGACAGAGATATTTTTTTGAATGAAGTGCCGGAAAGAAGGGCGGGCACTCCTGAAGAAGTGGCAAATGCAATTTTCTTTTTGCTAAGTAACGAAGCAAATTATATCAACGGTACGAATTTAAAAATTGACGGCGGGTATTTATAAGGAGACAGAGGTCTCCTTTTTGTTGCAACAAAAAAAAGCCATAACTGGCTTAAAATTTGAATTTTATATATTTAATATTCACTCCTTTTTTGCGGAAACGCAATTCATAGTGACTGATTGGTTCTGTAGGAGGTGTATCTTCTGAATTTTCCAAAATCACACCATTTACTTCGGAAATATAGTTTAGTGTATCAAAATAAAGTTCGTCGTCGTCTGTTCTAAAATCAATCACACCATCCGGCTTTAAAATTTTTTTATATTTTAAAAGTCTGGTTGGATATGTTAGTCGTCTATTATTTTGACGATTTTTTGGCCATGGATTTGGAAAATGAATCGTGATTGAAGAAATCTCGTCTTCATTAAAAATGCAGTCAATGTGATCAATCTCGCGCGGAATTATTAATGCATTATTAAGATTGTATTTTTCGAGCTTTTCTAGGGCATAAACCAGTACGCCAGCCTCTTTGTCCCAAAGTATAAAATTTCTATTAGGATTCTTTCTAGCGAGTGAAATGCAATAGTCTCCACTTCCGCATCCAATATCTAAATGAATTGGGTTGTCGTTTTCAAAAAAAACTTTCCATTTGCCTTTATTTTCTTCCGGCCAAAAATAAGCCTTATTACTATCAACTAAAGTAGGGACTGCCCACCATTTTTTTCTCATTCTCATAAATAACACCAAAAATATTTTAACATAAATAGATATTGTATTCAACAAAATAGTATTAATTAATTCGAAAATGTAATTAGTATCACAATATGTGGCAAAAATATTTTGATTACTATCAATTATACACAAAAAAGTGTAGAAAATATTTTAAAATGTGGTATAATATAAATGATGAGAGATTCATTAATAATTTTAAGGAGGACTAATATGACATATCATATTACTGATGATTGCATTGCTTGTGGTCAATGCCAAGCAGAATGCCCAACAGAAGCTATCTCTGAAGGAGACATATATTCAATCGATCCGGAAAAATGCATTGGATGCGGAAATTGTGCAGATGTATGCCCAACAGGTGCATGTCAGCCAAGAGAATAATTGTACATATTAAGGATTATGTACGCAACATGTATGGCAGTTTAGATTTTTCTAAACTGCTTTTTTGGTATTCAGGTTTGTTTAATGCGGGAGGAATTTTATGCGAGCGAGGTTGCCATAAAGGAAGTGAGCTAGAAGCTATAAGTGGCGACATTTAGTAGATAAGATGGCAGCGAAAGCGTGTGTTGATAGGTGGAGCTTAATATTCAGGCGTATTTGAGAAATGTGTTATAAAATCACTAAGTACAACCGGAAATAAAAAAGAGAAAAAAGTAAATGGTACTCAAAATTGAAAATCCAAAATGGGTTACTTATAAAATAGTGATCTAATTGAATAATATCAATTAGTTGGAACAAAATCGTATTGGAAGAGCAATTTAAAAAATACTGATTAAGCCCGCTTAATCAGTATTTCTGTCTACTATATAAAAGATAGCACATATTAATCTTGAACTGAACTGCCATGTGCTGAACGGCACGATGACGTGAGATGGGATTTTATTTCACCCAGTCAAATTTAATGTTTGCGTAAATTCACCGCTTATTCAAGCGGATTATTTTTAATGTGAATAGTATTCAACTACTAGAACGTCTTGGATTTCGATTGGAATTTCACCAATTTCTGGCATTTTAACTAATTTTGCAGAGAAATTGTTTTCATCCTTTGAAATATAAGGATATGGATTCATTCCGGTTGATAAGAAGTTTTCTTTCCACATTTCGTTTGAACGACTCTTTTCTCTTAGAGCGATTTCGTCGCCGACTTCAACACGGAAACTTGGTCTATCAACTTTTTTCCCATTAACTAAAATGTGTCCATGAACAACCATTTGTCTAGCCTGTCTGATGCTGGAAGCGAATCCTGCACGGTATACAAGGTTGTCAAGTCTGATTTCTAGTTGTTTAATAAGAGCGTGACCGGTTTGTTCTTTAGCTTTTCTAGCTTTAGAAAAGTAGTCAACCATTTGGTTTTCCGGTACTTGATAATATGCTCTTAGTCTTTGCTTTTCGAGGAGTTGTGCACCGTAAGTTGATAATTTCTTATCACTTCTTGCAGCTCCTTTTTTCATTCCTTTGTTTGCCTTTGGTAAGTTATAAACATTTAAACCTAAGCGTCTAACAGTTTTAACTCTAGGGCCTTTTAAACTGCTCATTTTTTTGAATCACCTTTCCTAAATTGGATTTGCCGCGGTATTCGTAAAACATTATATAACATGCATTATAAAATGTCAACATTACTTAGAGCTATTTTGCAAATTAATATAAATATTTTTTAACTCTTCAACCGTGTTTTCTGGATTTGTATTCTTTATCACAATCGTGTCTTCGTTTGGATTAAAACGATAATTGTGATCATAATATTTAACACACAGAAGTTCAGCCGCCTTGTAGTAATCTTTTTTTTCAATGGAAGATTTTATATTTTTAAAAGTCTCAACACCAATATATTTTTGGAGCTTATCGATTGAAGCGATAAGTTCATCTATTACGCCGTCTTTTGCATAAGTTTTCACAAGCCTTTCAACTCTATCAGTAAGAGGTGTTTCAAGATAAACTTTTTTTGATTTTAGCATTTTCTCATAAAACTTATCCGGAATTATAGAATTTCCGATTCGTTTGCTTTCACCTTCACAAAAATAGAGCGTCTTTTCGTCACGGATAGCATTAAACATTAAACAATCAAACATCTTTTGTGAATTTGGAGTCCCTATTCCCACACTTCCCAAAGAGGAACCCATATGGTTTGCCAAGTTTTCTAAATCAATAATAGGATAGTTAGCAGCATTAAGCGCATGAATGATTTCAGTTTTACCTGAGCCTGTATTCCCATAAATTGTGATGAGATCAACATTTTCGATTTTTTTATTTAGATTGTTATTTATATAATGGCGATATGCTTTAATTCCACCTTTTAATTTAAACACATTATATCCGAGCGCAGAAAATATTGAAGTGATTGTTTTTGAGCGATAACCGCCTCTTGCACAATAAAAAATCACTCGAGAACCTTCACTTGAATTTACGAGTTCCTCTAAATTCGAAAGTTTTGGTGCACCAAAAATAATCGCGTTTTTTTTTGCTTCGCGAGTTTTCCCTTGGTCGTACAAAGTACCCACTATTTTTCTCTCTTCAGTATTTAAAATCGGAAAGCTAATTGCACGAGGAAAATGGAAATTTTCATATTCAATTTCACTTCTTAGATCTATAAGCATATCACTATTTATTATTTCATTTAACTCAATTTCATAAAACATATAACCCACCAATTTAATTATAGAATAAAGTAATTTATTTTTCAATAATAATGAATTATACTAAAAAAACACTTGACAAAAGAATTTAATGTGTATAAAATATATAAAGATTGTTTTTTAAGAAGGACCCGGAAACCTATCTTAATAAACGCTACAATATGCTCGGGAGGCAAGAAATATGAAATCATATATGGCTAAACCACAAGAAATCGAGCGCAAGTGGCTTGTTATAGATGCCGATGGAATGGTTCTCGGTCGATTAGCTACTGAAGTTGCTACAATTCTTCGTGGGAAAAACAAACCAATTTTCACTCCACATGTTGACACTGGAGATTATGTAATTGTTATTAACGCAGATAAAATGGTATTGACAGGTAATAAACTTGATAAAAAGAAACATTATTGGCACACCGGTTATCCGGGGGGATTAAAATCCATGGATTACAGAACAATGATGGACAAGAAACCGGAAGAAGCACTTATGCTCGCAGTAAGAGGTATGTTACCAAAAAACACTTTAGGTAGACAAATGATCAAAAAATTGCGTGTTTATAGAGGCGCTGAACATGGTCATGAAGCACAAAAACCTGAAGTTTATGAAATCAAAGGGGGTAACAAATAATGTATCAAGCAGTTGGTAGAAGAAAATCATCTACTGCACGTGCTATTTTAACAGAAGGCAAAGGAATGTTTTTCGTTAACGGCAAACCAGTTGATGACTATTTCGATTTAGAAACATTGAGAACACTTGCAAAGAGCCCATTTGTTTTAACCGAAACAGAAGGTAAATTTGATGTAAAGATCAATGTAAGAGGCGGCGGAAAATCCGGTCAAGCAGGTGCAGTTCGTCACGCAATCAGCCGTGCATTACTGGAAGTTGACCCGGAATTACGTGCACAATTAAAACAAGCCGGTTATTTAACACGAGACCCAAGAATGAAGGAAAGAAAGAAATACGGATTCAAAAAGGCTCGTAAATCAACACAATTCTCAAAACGTTAATTTAAAGAAATTTAACAAAAAATATAAACCTTGTAATTTTGATATTACAAGGTTTTTTGTTTCAGTTTTTATTTTTGAATTCGCCGGTGTAATTTAGGATTTCTCTTATTAGATAAAGTGAACCGCACCAAAGCACGATGTCGTCGAATTTCGCAATTGTTTTTGAGTATTCAAAAGCCTTAATTCTATTTGGAATGGCAGTCACGTTTGGAGTGTATTTTTTTATGATTGTTTCAAGCTCATCTAGCTTAAAAGCTCGCTCCGGGTTGTCGATTGTTGTAATTATAAATTCGTCTGCAATTGAGGCGAGATTCTTTATTACAAAATCGTAATCTTTGTCTTTTAGAATTGAAAAGCCCACGATCAGTCTATCGTATTTCATCATTTTAAGTGTGGAGATGAGTGAGGCTACGGATTCTTTATTGTGCGAGCCGTCTATTATTATGGTCGGATTTTTGGAAATTATTTCAATTCTTCCGGGATTTTTTGCATTTTTTATGCCAAGTCGAATATCTTCGTCAGTGATATTTAGTCCATTTTTTAAATAATCAAGCACCATAATTGCAAGCGATGCATTTAAAATTTGATGATGCCCAATAAGTGTCGTTTCCATATTTTTGTGTTCTCTAAAGTCAAACATATTTTCGTTTGTGTCGGATTTTTTAATATTAATTTCGTCTTCGCTAAAAGTGTAGAGCGGGGCATTTTTTTCTTTCGCTTCATTAGAAAATAGTTGAAACAAGTTTTTTTCTTTTGGATAGAGAAAAACTGGGGAATCTTCTTTAATAATACCGGCTTTGTTTCGAGCGATTTCTTCAATTGTGTTTCCCAAAATTCCTATGTGGTCCATGGAGATTGTAGTTATTACAGATGCAATAGGTTTTTTAATTATATTTGTGGAGTCCAGAGTGCCGCCCATTCCAACTTCCACAACCGCCACGTCCACTTTTTCATCGCAAAAATATTTGTACATAATCGCAGTGAGCACTTCGAAATATGTGTTTTTGTATCCTTCTTTGTCAAGTTTTTCAAGCACCGGCTTAAACAGTTCAACATATTCTATAAATCTTTCTTCCGGAATTTTCACTCCATTAATAGTGATAGATTCAGTCATGGTATCCATGTAGGGTGAAATAAAAAGTCCGGTTTTATTTTTCCTTTTTAAAACACTTGAAAGAAAATTACATGTAGAACCCTTTCCGTTTGTACCCGCTACATGAATTACTTTTATTTTATCTTGAGGATTGCCAAAATGAGCAAGAAGTTTACTGACGTTTTCTAAAGTGTGTTTACCTTTTTTCTCATCTCTTTTGTGAATCCATTCTTCATAAATTTTGAAATCGGTCATTTCTTCTCCTTTATTGCAATAATACTTAATATATATTATAATACATATATCAGAGTAGGTAAAGGGCGTTAAGTGTTAAGTTATGGGTTGTCGAACTTAAACGAAAGTAAATACTGCGGCTCTTTATCGCAACCGCTATTTTAATAGCCCACTTTGAAATAATTTTGTGGGAGGACAAAATGAATAAGAAATTTAGCACAAAAACTTTAGTGCTAGCTGCTGTATTAACGGCATTATCAGTTGTTTTAACCAGATTTTTTTCAGTGCAACTTACAAGTACTATGAGAATCGGGATCGGACCACTTCCGATTATTATGTCAGGAATTATTCTCGGGCCAATTTTTGGAGGTATGGTAGGACTTGTGGCAGACTTAATCGGATTTTTAATAAATCCGGGTGGAAATTTCCATTTAGGATTTACATTAAGTTCCGTCCTGACAGGAGTTTTGCCCGGAATAGTAGCAATGTTAGTGAATAAAAATAACGACAAGTTAAATTTGACTATAATTTTATCCGTGATTTCAGTTTATTTGCCGGTGCACTTATTTTTAAACACTTTATGGCTAAAAGTCTTAATGCACAGTGGCTTTTGGATTTTATTTTCTGAAAGAGCATTAAAAGTTGCAATTGAAAGTGTCGTAGTTGGATTTATTTTATCTCCAATTATGAAAAAAATGATGAAACTATTTTATAAGAGTTGATATAAACTCTTGATAAGCGATAGCAGCTTTTTTGTAATTTTATAATATTCAAAATAAGATTATTATAAAAAGTTTTAAAAATGATTAAAAAGTGCTAACTTGGACTAATTTTACCCCTAATATAATAATATTTAGAGGAGGAGCTATTAATAAATTTAAAATACAATATAAAGAACTGATTTTAAATCTGTTTTTAGTAATTTGATGTAATTTGATAAGCTAAACCGGACCGACTTTAAGTATGATAAACAGATATACAGTTTCATTTATTTTAGGCTAAGGATAAAGGAAAGTAAATTACAATAGATGAATTTGCCTAAAGGAACAACTCTTTTACTCTATTTTTACTTGATATATGTTTAGGTCTCAGAAAATCAAATATAAGAGTTTATACAAATATAAAAAAGATGCATAAAAATGAAGCTATGTTTATAGTCATACAAAATATTGAAGATGAACTCGTTACAATTATAAAAAACGAGGACATAAATAAAAAAAATCGAAGACATAAAAAAATACATTTGATCGATTTTTATTACAACAAAGATTTTAGATAAAGTTTGAAAATAATAAATATTTTTTAACAAAATCGAATTTTTTTGATTTTTCATGGCAATTAATAAAAAATATGATTAAACAGAACAACTTTTTGATATAAGTTTTTATTTTATAAAACATACGATAAAAGTTTTTTAATGTATTGAAATTCATGGCGATTTAGGGTATAATTAATATGAATCAAAATGATTTAATTTTGATAATAAAAAGGAGGATGATTTTATGGCAAATAAAACACCGCTTTATGATTCACATGTTGCTCTAGGGGGCAATATGACGGAGTATGCAGGTTGGTTATTACCTGTAGAATACACCAGTCTAAAAGATGAACATAAGGCAGTTAGAGAAAGAGTCGGAATGTTCGACGTTTCTCACATGGGTGAAATTTGGGTAAACGGTGCAGAAGCAGAAAAATTTGTAAATTATTTGGTCACAAATGACATTATTCGCCAAAATGACGGACAAGTCCAATATACTTTTATGTGTGAACCGAACGGATTTGTTGTAGATGACTTGCTAGTTTATAAATATAATGCTGAAAAATACTATCTTGTAGTTAACGCTGCAAATGCGGATAAGGATTTTGAGTGGATTAAAGAACAATCTAAATCATTCAATGTAGAAGTTAAAAATGCATCTTTAGAAACTGCTGAAATTGCTGTGCAAGGTCCTGAAGCAGAAAAAGTTCTTCAAAAATTGACAGATGAAGATTTGAGCAAAATCACTTTCTTTACTTTTAAAGACAATGTAATTTTAGCGGGTAAAAAAGTTATGATTTCTAGAACCGGTTACACTGGAGAAGATGGATTTGAAGTTTACACAGATAACGATTCAATCAAAGACGTTTGGAATGCTGTTTTAGAAGCAGGAAAAGACGTTGACTTAAGACCATGTGGACTTGGTTGTAGAGATACTCTACGTTTTGAAGCATCCCTCCCGTTATATGGTCAAGAAATGGGACCGGATATTAATCCTATAGAAGCCGGATTTAAATTCTTCGTGGACTTAAAGACAGAAAATGATTATATTGGAAGAAAAGCTTTAGAAGAATACGCTAAAGATCCAAAGAGAATTTTGGTGGGCTTTGAATTAAAAGGCAAAGGAATTCCACGTGAAGGATACGAAATTGAAAAAGATGGCAAGAAGATTGGTCACGTAACCACGGGATATTTGAGTCCAACACTTGGAACCAGAATTGGTAACGCTTTAATAGATATTGAATATAAGGGCATCGGCAAAACATTTGATGTTATGGTTAGAAACAAACCTGTCGAGGCAGAAATTATTTCTAAGAAATTCCTAGAAAAAAGAGGAGACAGACACGCAAGATAGTGCTTGCAATTATGGCTACGGCCAAATTTAAGGAGGATAAAAATGGAAGTAAGAAAAGGTTATTATTACACAAAAGATCACGAATGGTTAAGTCTTGAAGGCGACGTTGCAGCATGTGGAATTTGCGACTATGCTCAACATCACTTAGGAGAAATCGTTTATGTTGAATTGCCGTCAGAAGATGACGAATTCGCACAAGGCGATTCAGTTGCAGCTATTGAATCAACAAAAGCAGCAAGTGACTTATTTGCTCCTTTAGCAGGAACTGTTACAGAAGTAAATGAAGAATTGGAAGATGCTCCTGAATTGTTAAACGAAAAACCATATGACGCTTGGATTTGCAAGATGACATTGGAAGATCCGGATGCAGTTAAAGAATTAATGACAGCTGAAGAATACGAAAAATTCTTGAGTGAGGAAGCTTAGGTATGCATCCATATTTACCACAAACCGAACAAGATATTAAGAATATGTTGGACACCATCGGTTTGAAATCAATTGATGATTTGTTTAACGATGTTCCGGAAAGCATGAGGATGAAAAAGGAGCTGGATTTACCGAAAGCGAAATCAGAAATTGAAGTAAGACGTATTATCGGCGGAATGGCAGCTAAAAATTTGTCTTCAAACGATGTGCCGACATTTATGGGGGCAGGATTATACGATCACTATATTCCAAGTGTAATCGCACCGATGATTAGTCGTGGAGAATTTTTAACATCATACACTCCGTATCAACCGGAAGTTTCACAAGGTACACTTCAATATATTTTTGAATTCCAATCACTTTTATGTGAATTGACCGGTATGACAGTTGCAAACGCATCCGTTTACGACCATTCAAACGCAGTTGCAGAAACTGCTATTATGTGCGCAAATGTAAGCAAGAAAAATCAAATCTTGGTAAGCAAGACTTTAAATCCCGACTCCGTTGAAGTTTTATACAACTACGCAAAGGGACATAATCTCGAAGTTGTTTTGATTGAAGAAAAAGACGGAATTACGGATTTAGAAGATTTAAAAGCTAAATTGTCCGATGAAACGGCTTGCGTAATGGTTCAAAGTCCAAACTTTTTCGGCATAATTGAGGATTTGGAAGAAGCTGCCGAAATTACTCACACTGCTAAGAAAGCATCATTTGTTGCAGCGGTGGATCCAATCAGCCTCGGAATTTTAAAAAGACCGGGAGACATTGGCGCCGACGTCGTTATCGGTGAAGGTCAAGCTCTTGGAATTCCGGTAGAGTTTGGCGGACCGTCACTCGGATTTATGTGCACAACCGACAAGTTCTTAAGAAAATTGCCGGGTAGAATTGTTGGACAAACTGTTGACAAAAACGGAAACCGTTGTTTTGTTTTAACACTGACAGCCAGAGAACAACACATTCGTCGTGAAAAAGCAACTTCAAATATTTGTTCAAACCAAGGAGTAAACACACTTTCAGCAACAATGTATATGTGTTTACTTGGAAAAGAAGGATTAAAAGAAGTTGCAATGCAATCACTGTCAAAAGCTCACTATTTACAAAAGAAACTTGAAGAAAAAGGCTATCCGCTAAAATGGAACCAACCATTCTTTAAGGAATTTGTAGTTGAAGGATTGACAGCTGAAAAGCAAAGGGAACTTTTGAAAGATAAGAAGTTTATCGGCGGATTTGGAATTAAGAGATATTATGAAAAATATGACAATGTCATGTTTGCAGTCACTGAACAACGCACAAAAGAAGAAATGGACGAATTTGCTGAAGTTTTAGGAGGGAAATAATGTTTAATAAATATGATAAATTAATATTCGAAGTTTCTACTCCGGGCAGAAAGGGTTACAATCTTCCGACACTGGATGTTCCTGAAGTGGACTTAGGTTCTGTTGTCCCTGAAAAATATTTGGCAAAAGAAACTCCGAATTTACCGGAAGTAAGTGAAGTTGATGTTATTCGCCATTTTACAAATTTGTCAAATAAAAACTATGGCGTAGACACGGGAATGTATCCGCTTGGAAGCTGTACAATGAAGTACAATCCAAGAATAAACGAAGAAATGGCGGCATTACCGGGCTTTACGGGAGTTCATCCGCTACAAGACGAAGATGAAATACAAGGTTCACTTGAACTTATGTACAATTTGCAAAAAGCACTTGCAGAAATAGCGGGAATGGATGCTGTTACATTGCAACCTGCTGCCGGTGCTCACGGTGAGCTCACAGGCATTAAAATTATACGTGCATATCACGAAAAGAATGGCGATTTCAAGAGAAACAAAGTAATTGTTCCGGACTCGGCTCATGGAACAAATCCGGCAACTTCTGTAGTCGCAGGTCTAATTCCGATTGAAATTCCGAGCGATGAAAATGGTCTTGTCGATCTGGATGCACTTAGAGCCGCAGTTGGGGAAGATACTGCCGGACTTATGCTAACAAACCCAAATACTCTTGGACTTTTCGATAAAAATATCGAAGAAATCACCAAAATTATTCATGAAGCAGGTGGACTTTGCTACTATGACGGGGCAAACGCAAATGCAATTTTGGGACATGCAAGACCGGGAGACATGGGATTTGACGTAATGCACTATAATGTTCATAAAACTTTCTCAACTCCGCACGGTGGCGGAGGACCGGGTGCGGGACCTGTTGCCGTTGTAAAGGAATTAGAAGAATTCTTGCCGGTTCCGGTAGTAACAAAAGAAAACGATAAATATCACTTGTGCTACGACGTGCCGCACACAATTGGCAAGATGAAAAATTTCTACGGACATTTCGGTGTTCTTGTTAGAACTTATTCATATATCTTGAGCAACGGTAGTGACGGACTTAAAGCTGCATCAGAAAGAGCGGTTTTAAATGCAAACTATTTATATAAACTCGTTAAAGATTACTACAACGTATCTGTTGACACACTTTGCAAACACGAGTTTGTACTGGGCGGCTTAAAAGATTACGAAAAGACGGGAATTACAACCCTTGATGTAGCTAAGGGCTTAATTGACAGAGGATATCACCCACCGACAGTTTACTTCCCATTAATTGTCAACGAAGCATTGATGGTTGAGCCGACTGAATCCGAATCCAAGGAAACTCTGGACGAATTTGCCGCAGCTTTGATTGATATTGCAAAGACCGCACAAACAGATCCGGAAAGCTTGAAATCATCACCTCTTACAACTCCGATTTGCAGACCTGATGAAACTCTGGCTGCAAGAAAACCAATTATAAGATATACAAAAGAAGCAGAAGAATAAAATAAATTTGCGTGGATTTTCCACGCAAATATACATAGAGGTTATTATGGACGAAAAACAAACAAGACTTAAAAGAGTTGAAAATATAATGAAAAGAGAAACCAAAGTAACTATAAAGCAAGCGCTGTATATAGTATTGGGAGTACTCATGATAGCTGCGGGCATTCATTTCTTTTTACTGCCAAGCAATTTGTCACTGGGCGGTGCAACCGGACTTGCTCTGATTTTGGCAAAAGTTTTGCCGTTAAACACCGGACCGCTGTTATTAATTGTTAATGCGGTTTTGTTTATTATCGGTTTTTTATTAATTGGTAACAAGTTTGGTTTTTTAACTGTCGTGTCCACACTTGCATTATCGGGAACAGTATGGTTACTGGAAATTATTATGCCGATGAAAAACCCGGTTGTAGCAAACACATTTTTAAATTTAATTATTGCGGTGCTTTTGTATGGTATGGGTGTCGGGCTTGTGTTAAACCAAGGTGCATCCACAGGCGGAAGCGATATTATTGCAAAAGTTTTAAATAAATATATCGGACTTGATTTGGGAAAAGGCTGCCTTATAACGGACTTCATTATTACTCTTCTGGTCGGTTTTACTTACGGCGTTGAAATTGCTCTGTTTTGTTTGGTTGGGGTAATTATTAACGGACTTATAATAGACTACACAATAGATGGATTAAATTCCGGAAAGTTGTGCTTTATATCAACTGAAAGACCGAAAGAAATTTGCCAATATTTAATTTTGATGGGCAGAAGTGCAACAATTTATGATGCCACGGGCGCTTATTCAAATCAACCTAAAACGATCGTCCAGACAGTTTTAACAAATAGAGATTTTATTAAATTAAAAACTCACATCAGAGATTTAGATAAAAATGCATTTATGGTAGTTACGAGCGCACACCAAGTGTTCGGTTTTCACTGGAAAAGTTTTGAAGATTAATAAAAAAGCTTTTAATTTTATTGATGGTGTGGTAAAATATTCGTGGAAGGGAGGACTTGATGAAAAAAGTTATATTATTTGTTTTTGGACTGATTACTTTAATTTTTGTACCAATTAGCAGCGCACAAAGTGATATTAAGTACATGACCGGAATAAAAGAACACACTTTTAAAAATAAGCCTTATGCGGAAAATCAAGTTGTAGGCGAGACAATTTATATGATACCATTAAGAGAAACTTGCGAAACACTTGGATTTAAAGTTAATTGGAAAAACAATGGTTCAATTTCAGTTGAAAAGGGAA
This sequence comes from Ezakiella sp., assembly GCA_022778715.1. Taxonomy (GTDB): domain Bacteria; phylum Bacillota; class Clostridia; order Tissierellales; family Peptoniphilaceae; genus Ezakiella. The sequence goes on along the minus strand of JALFRW010000007.1, from coordinate 101,449 downwards.
TGTTTTCAGCTAAATTAAAGGTCGACAAAGACGAATATAAAAACCGTCACGGACTTCCAATCAGACTCTATATAACTCCCAAGGTTATTGATGGAGTCACTTATGTACCACATATTTTCTTTAGCTATGTGCTAAATATTGATACTTTTTGCATAAATGATACAATTTATTTCAGATATAAAATTGAAAACATTCAGCCAAAAATTTATAGCAAATATGAATTTGATTTACAAAAAATCGAGTCGAGCGAAAAGACTGAAAAAGTTGATAAAAATACGACTCCCGGGAAGACAACATATGTTGTTTATCCATATATAAACTACAAAGAACATAGGTTTGTTAATTCCTCGATTTTGGATCTTGTAAAATCTTTCGAAGAAAATTATGAATATGATGAGCTTTATGTGAAATACGATATCGGGGTTTACAACAATGATTTTTTGAGTATTGTTTTTGACGGTTTTTTAAAAAAAGGGGATAAGACAAAAAAGATTTTGAATTCAATTAACTTTGATTTAAAAAAAAGAAAGAACTTAACTCCGAACGATATTTTATCGAAAGATTTTCGCATTAGAGACAGTATCGTTAAAAAATTAAAAGATAGTGACAAGGTTGGAAAATTCGGATTTGACGATGTCAAAATGTACTTGCTGGACGAAGCGCTTATCTTCTTTGTGTCTTCAACAGATAACATTCCAATGGATTACTATAAATTTTATATTCTGAGCGAATATTTGTTGCCGGAATATAAGATAAGATTAAAGTAAATTTTTAGAAAAAGTGTATCTAGGGATCCACCTATGGAAGGACCGAGCGATACAAGAGAGCTCACGGCTCTCTACACCGAAGGGAGAAAAGCCCGGGCGGGTAGGTTTTTCCTATCCGTTCGGGCTATTTTTATTTTGTAAGGAGGCTTTTATGAAAGCAGCAATTATTATGGGAAGCATTTCAGACAGACCAATTGCCGATAAGGCACTTGGCATTTTTGAGAAATTCGGAGTGGAAACACATTTGGAAGTTATTTCTGCACACAGAACTCCGGAAAGAGCATTTGAATTTGCAAAAAATGCTGAAAGCGAAGGGATTGAAGTTATCATTGCAATAGCCGGTAAAGCGGCTCATTTGGGCGGTGTTATTGCGGCAAACACAACAATTCCGGTCATCGGAATTCCGGCGAAAACATCTGTAATGGGCGGAATGGATTCACTTTTATCAATCGTTCAAATGCCTAAGGGTATTCCGGTTGCAACGGTTGCTATTGACGGTGGTGAAAACGCAGCGCTTTTAGCTGTTTCGATGCTCGGTTTAAAATATCCTAATTTGAAGGAGAAATTGGCACAATACAGAGTTGAACTTGCAAAACAAGTTGACGAAATGAATAAGGAATTAGATAATTAAAGATAGATTATTTTTTCGGAGGTTATTATGAGCGGCATAGCAGGTATTTTTGCAGACAAATCGGGAGCAGCGGCATATTTATATTATATGCTTTATGCACTCCAACACAGAGGTCAACAATCTTGTGGAATTGCGACTTACAACGATGGACTTATGGATTATCACAAGGATTACGGATTGGTAAGTGAAGTTTTTAAAGACGAACGCGTGTCAACTTTGAGAGGCAATTTGGCAATTGGACATGTTAGAATGGCTTCGCATGGTGAAGGTATGGATTTTCAATATGTACAACCGATTGTCGCAGGTTATAAACACGGTGCACTCGGAATGGTTCACGACGGTACAATTACAAATGCAAAAAAATTGAGAAATGATTTACAAGAAAACGGATATATGTTCCAATCCAATTTGGATACCGAAGTTATTGCAACTATGATTGTAAAAAATTATAAAGAGAGTATGAAACAAGCAATAATTGACACTTTGGACTGTTTGATGGGCTCCTACGCACTTATTATAATGGCTCAAAATGTTATGTTTGCTGCTCGTGATGTTTATGGAATTAAGCCGCTTTCAATCGGAAAGTTGGATGGAAAATACGTGGTTGCAAGTGAGACTTGTGCATTTGATTCAATAGGTGCAACTTTTGTTCGCGATGTTGAACCGGGCGAAGTTATTAAAATTAGCGAAGATAAGCTGGAAGTTTTAAGAGCGGGTCACCCTGAAAAGAGAAAACTGGGTGTGTTTGAAATGGTTTATATTGCAAGACCGGATTCAATCATTGATGGCAAGAGTATTTATTTAAGCCGTTTAAATGCCGGTAAGTATCTTGCAAAAGAGCATCCAATTGAAGCGGATTTAGTAATCGGCGCACCTGATTCGGGCATCAGTTTTGCAGTTGGTTATGCTGAAGAATCCGGTATTCCATACACCGAAGGAATTATTAAAAATAGATATGTGGGAAGAACTTTTATCCAACCAAACCAGGAGATGCGTGATTTGGGAGTTAAGATAAAATTAAACCCAATCAAAGAATATATAAACGGCAAGAGAATTGTTTTGGTAGACGACTCTATTGTAAGAGGTACAACTATGAAGAGAACTGTAGCCATGCTCAGAGAAGCAGGTGCAAAGGAAGTTCATGTCAGAGTGGGCAGTCCTATGGTTAAATATTCATCAAATCTTATGATGGATACTCCAACCAGAGAAGAGCTGGTTGCAGCAATGCATACAAAAGACGAGATTAGAGATATTATTGGGGCGGATACTTTGGAATACATTTCACTGGAGGCACTATTTAAAGCATTTGGCGGAGATGATTTTACGCAAGGTTGTTTTACAGGAATTTTCCCGGAAGGAACACTTTATAAAGGAGAATAATATGAGTATTTCATATAAAGATGCCGGCGTAGATAAGCACGAAGGCTACAAGGAAGTAAGTTTGATTAAAGAACACATAAAAAAGACAACAAGGCCGGAAGTTTTAGCGGACATTGGAGGTTTTAGCGGACTTTTTAAATTGAAGGGTTATAAAAATCCGGTACTCGTTTCAGGTACAGATGGTGTCGGGACCAAGCTGAAACTCGCTTTTATAACAGGCAAACACGATACAGTCGGTATCGACGCTGTCGCAATGTGCGTAAATGATATTTTGTGTCAAGGAGCTGAACCGTTATTTTTCTTAGACTATATTGCAACAGGAAAGTTAGTTGCAGAAAAAATGGCAGACATCGTTAAAGGAGTGGCTGACGGTTGTGTGATGAGCGGATGCGCTTTAATCGGCGGCGAAACAGCTGAAATGCCGGGCTTTTACAGCGAAGATGAATACGATATCGCCGGATTTGCAGTTGGTTGTGTGGAAGAAGACGAAATCGTGGACTATGAGAAGAACGTGAAAGAAGGAGATGTTTTGATCGGACTTCCTTCATCAGGCGTTCACTCAAATGGTTTTAGTTTAGTAAGAAAGATTGTGGAAATTAACAATCTTGATTATCAAAAAGTTTATGACGGTTTTGATAAAACTTTAGGAGAAGTTTTATTAACTCCAACTATAATTTATAAAGACGCAGTTTTCGCTGCATTAAAGACTAAGGCAATTCACGGAATGTGTCATATCACCGGTGGTGGATTCTATGAAAATATTCCAAGAATGATTCCAAATGGTTTATGCGCAAATGTGGACTTAGACAATATTGAAAAGCCGGCAATTTTTGATTTTTTACAAAAAAATGGCAACATTGAAACTAAGGAAATGTATGGCACATTCAATATGGGAATTGGATATGTATTTGCAGTTGAAAGTGCAAAGAAAGACGAAGTTTTGGATGCACTAAGAAGTGTTGGCGAAAAACCGGTTGTATTTGGTGAAATTGTTTCCGGCGAGGAAAAATGTGTTATAAAAGGGCTATAATTTTAATTTCCGGCTCCGGTACAAATATGCAAGCAATTGCTGAAAAAAACGATTTGATTGATATTCGCGGAGTTTTTTCAGACAGAGATGCTTATGGAATTATAAGAGCTAAAAACTTGGGTTTAAATGCAGAATATATTAAAGAAGATTTTTTCAAAAAAGTGTTTGACATTGTAAAAAAGGAAAAAATCGAAATTATTATATTAGCCGGTTTTTTAAAAAAAATTCCGGAATGGTTTGTTAAGGATGCGCCGCCCATTTTAAATATTCATCCTGCTCTTTTACCAAAATATGGTGGAAAGGGCTGCTATGGTGAACATGTGCACCAAAAAGTACTCGAGGCTGAGGACGAATTTACCGGCGCTACAGTTCATGTGGTTGATGAAAATTATGATAAGGGTCGCATTTATATGCGTTCGTTTGTAAGTGTTAAAGGTTTAAAGACAAAAGAAGAAATAGCAGCAAAGGTTTTGGTAACTGAACACAATTTGTTTAATATGGCTATAAATAGTTTTGTGAGGGAGGAACTACAATGAAACATGCTTTATTTTCCTGCTACTATAAAGACGGGATTGAAGATTTTGCAAGAGAATTGGAAAGATTAGGGTATAAAATTATTTCCACAGGGGGAACTTTAAAAGTTCTAAAGGAAGCCGGAGTTGAGGCAATCGATGTTGCTGAATTTACTGGTTCAAAGGATATGCTCGGTGGCAGAGTTAAAACTCTTCACCCAAAAGTTCACGCAGGAATTTTATATCGTAGAGAAAAACCGGAAGATGTTAAAGAAATAAAAGAACTTGGTACAGAACCAATTGACATTGTGGTAAACAATCTCTATCCTTTTAAAGACACTTATTTAAGTGGGGCAAGCGATGATGATATAATTGAAAAGATTGATATCGGTGGACCATCAATGATTAGAGCAACTGCTAAAAATTATAAATACACCACAATTATTACAGATAATGAAGATTTTAATGTAGTGCTTGAAGAAATCAAAGCAAATGGCAACACGACACTTGAAACAAGAAGAGAACTTGCAAGAAAAGCATTTATGCTCACAGCTTATTATGATGCATGGATTGCAAAGTATTTTAACGAAAAAGCTGAAATTGATTTCCCTGAATTATTGACTTTGCCTTTAAAGAAAGAACATGAACTAAGATACGGCGAAAATCCACATCAAAGAGGTGTTGCTTACGAATTATACAATGGCGATCCATCAGCTCTGGGCACCGCAAAGCAATACCAAGGCAAAGAACTCAGCTACAACAATTATAATGATGCTGCAGCTACAGTTGAAATGGTAAAATTATTCAACGAAAGGCCAACCTGTGTAGCTGTAAAACACACAAACCCATGCGGAATTGGTGAAGCGGACACAATTTATGAAGCTTATGAAAAAGCATACAGCTGCGACGACCAATCAATATTTGGCGGTATAGTGGGATTTAACAAGGAAGTGGACGCAAAGACAGCAGAAGAACTAGTAAAGATTTTCCTTGAAGTAATCATTGCCCCATCATATTCAAAGGAGGCATTAGAAATTTTAGCAAAGAAAAAGAACTTGAGAGTGCTAGAAATTCCTGATATTGTAAACAAGAGAGAAAAAGGGTTTGAAATGAAAGTGCTTGCAGGAACTGTTATTGCTCAAGATTTCGACTCAAAAGAAGACAATGAATTAGAACTAAAATCCAATCGCTCAGCAACTGATGATGAAATTAAAGATTTAAAATTCGCTATGAAAGCTGTTAAATTTGCTAAATCAAATGCAGTTGTAATTGTAAAAGACGGTGCAACAGTTGGTATTGGACTTGGAAGTGTTAATAGATTTTTTGCAGTAGAACAAGCTTTAAAACAAGCAGGCGACAAAGCAAATGGTGCAGTGCTTGCCTCTGACGCATTCTTCCCGTTTGACGACTGTGTAAGACTTTTGGCTGAACACGGAATTAAAGCAATTGTGGAACCTGGTGGATCACTAAAAGACCAACTCTCTATTGATGCTGCAAACGAACTTGACGTGTCATTATTATTTTCAGGAAACAGACATTTCAAACATTAATATTTAAAGGTGACTTTGTCACCTCTAAATATAGGTGCGAAAGCACCAAATAAATTTTTCGGAGGTTATATGGAAAAGTTTTTTAAATTAAAAGAACACAACACCGATGTAAAAACTGAGATTATCGCCGGCATTACAACATTTATGACAATGGTTTACATTCTGGCAGTTAATCCGCTTATTTTATCGGACGCAGGAATGGATTATGGTGCAGTTTTTACCGCAACAGCTCTATCAGCTGGAGTCGCAACGCTCATTATGGCTATATATGCAAAATATCCATTTGCTCTAGCTCCGGGCATGGGCTTAAATGCATTTTTTGCATATTCTGTTTGCTTAGGAATGGGCAAGAGCTGGCAATTCGCATTAACGGCAGTTTTAGTAGAAGGTATTATTTTTATCATTCTAAGCTTTTTAAAAGTTAGAGAAGCAATTTTCGACCTTATTCCACCTTCACTTAAAAAAGCAGTTTCAGCAGGTATTGGACTATTTATTGCACTAGTTGGATTAAAGAGTGCAAATATTATAGTAGCTAACGAAGGCACAATTATAGGACTTGGAAAATTAACTGAAAGACCGGCTATAGTTGCACTTGTTTCACTAATCATAATTGCAGTTTTATATGCAAGAAATGTTAAAGGTGCACTTTTAATTGGTATCATTGTGGCAACAGTAATCGGTATTCCACTTGGAGTAACTACAATTCCTGAAGGTTTTAAGGCTGTTAGCATGCCACCATCACTAGATAAAGTTGCATTCCAATTTATTCCATTTGAACAAATCATGACTAAAGAATTCTGGATTGTAGTTATAACGTTTTTATTCGTTGATATTTTCGACACAGTGGGAACTCTCGCAGGTGTTGCATCTAAATCTGGAATGCTAGACGAAAATGGCAAGCTACCACGCGTTTCACAAGCTTTAACAACTGATGCCATAGGTACAATCTTCGGTGCATGCATGGGAACTTCAACAGTTACAACATTTGTAGAAAGCTCAGCAGGCGTTGCAGAAGGTGGAAGAACTGGTCTCACTTCACTTACAACTGCAATTTTATTTTTACTCTCATTATTTATTGCTCCACTCTTTGGATTAATTCCAGCAGCTGCAACCGCACCAGTTCTCGTAGTTGTTGGTGTATTTATGATGAGCTCAGTAATGGAAATAGATTGGCATGATTTATCGGAAGCAGTTCCAGCGTTCTTAGCTATTGCAATGATGCCGTTTGCATACTCAATTGCAGAAGGAATAGTTTTCGGTATTATTAGTTATACTTTGATTAAAACTTTAACAGGAAAATCAAAGGAAGTTTCACCACTTATGTGGGTGCTTACAGTATTATTTATTCTACGAATGATTTTCCTTTAATTTGTGATAAGAAGTAGTTAAATAAGCAATCCAAACTATTGCTTAAAGACTTGAAAAAATTAAAACAAAGATTATGAAAAGAATTTAGAATAAATTGGAAAAAGAAGTATGTATATACTTCTTTTTTTCTTGAAAGAATCAGCATAACAATTAAAATAAAAGAGAGAAATAAAAGTGTTTAATATTAAATTAGCAAAATTAGTTATTTTATAATTACTTTTTAGTATATCTTCCATCATTTTATTCGTATTATTTTGGGTAAATATAAATAGGTGATGTTATGGAATATGTAAATTTGTATACAAGACAACACGAGAACAGTTTATTTGAACTTGATAAAAAAGGTGAAATAACCAATAAAAAGCTTTATGTGTGCATTCATTTGGACGATACAGCACCATTTTTTTTGGAAAAATATGATCATTTTGTAAAAATGGCGGAAAAAATTGCACCTCGCACAACTGATGCTTTTTATCCAATTTGGTGCAGTGTTTCAAAGAAGAATTGTTTGAAGCCAATTGATAAAACGGTGGTTTATGCTATCACAGTTCCAAAGAACGAGGTGATATATTTTGACGGTGCAAAATGGGATCTCGTTTTAAACAATCAATATATACCAAAAGATGAGACAGATGAAAATGAATTTAAAGAGATATTAAAAGTTTACGGACTTGAACACAGCTTTGATATTTTTGACAGGAAATATATTGGAGCTTTTGATGAAATAAAAGAAAGAATTGTGGACAGTTGGTCTAGAATTTTTGAAATTACCGACAGGAGCGAGTTTGTGGTGCAAGCAAATCTTTGGCGAATCAAAAAAGATTGGGTTAAACATATTATTCATCCGGGAGAAGATTTTTTCAAAATCGTTTCAGATATGAAAGAAACTTGGGAGGAATAAGCTTTTAACTTTTATTATAATTCAATAAAATATTGAATCAGGACAGTGAGGCGATATTTTGAATATAAAAAATTGAGCATTGTTATAAATAAGAGCAAATAAGAATCATAAATAAGCAAAAATATTTTTGGGAGCAATATTTTTCGTATCGCACGATAGACATTTGGACTTAAATATGGCGTATGAAATTTACATAATTACAGGATAGGGTTAGAGAGAATTTATATTAAATTAAATATAATTTCTATATTACTATATTAAACTATTAATCGTTGTGATATAATATATTTAGTAAATTTCCAGAGAGGTAAATATGAGAAAAAAGAGAACAACTGATATAATTCTGCTTGCAGCACTCACAGCAATCTGTATTGTAGCAGCAATATTTATTGGTAAAAGTACGAAATTGTTGTATGTTTTAGGCGCATATATTTTTCTAAGTTCAATCGTGATGTTGAAAGCAAGATGGATAAAAAGAGAGTTTATAAGTTTATTTTTGATAGCGCTATTTTTGTTTGCAGGAGAACTTTTTTTATTAACAAAAAGAGTTGGCATGAGCAATCTTACGATAAAAATTGTGACGATTATAATTTCAGTATTATTTTTACTTAATTATATTGGCAGCTTGATTAATTTCTTTAATAGAAAATTTACAATAATGCGAACCATTACGATGTTGATGTTTACGTTATATCATGTAATAATTGGGTATGTAATATATATCTATCTATCATTTGTATTTTTGATATGATAGTTTTTTAGGAGGTTTAAGATGAATTTAAAACATTTTATGAATTTTCTTGATTCATCAAGGTTAAATTTAAGTGCAGTAAAAAATTTAAAGGTTGAATTAGAAAAAGCCGGATTTAAAGAATTAAAAGAATGGGAAACTTGGAAACTAGAACGAAAAAGCAAGTATTATGTTACAAAAAATGATTCTGCAATTTTAGCTTTTAGAACCGGCAGCGATATCAAAAATGGTTTTACAATTGTTGGAAGCCACTCTGATTCACCATGTTTTAGAATCAAACAAAATCCGGATATGAAACGTGCATGTGTTGCACAATTAAACACAGAAGTTTATGGCGGTCCACTTCTTTCAACTTGGTTTGACAGACCCCTTGGAATTGAAGGAAAAGTTACCGTTAAAGGAGAAAGCCCTTTAAAACCGAAAACAATTCACTATAAAAGTAAAGATGGTATGATTTTTATTCCATCTGTTGCAATTCACATGAATAGAGAAGCAAACAAAGGAGTTGAGATTAATCCACAAGAAAACGTGCTTCCAGTTTGTACAATGGACGGCGATTTTAACTTAATAAAATATATCGAAAAAGAAATCGGCGAAGAATTGATTTCTCACGAATTATATGTTGTGTCTTGCGAAAAAGCTCATGTGCTTGGAGTAAACGACGAATTTTTGATGAGCGGCAGACTCGACAATCTGGCAATGGCTTATGCAAATATCATGTGTATAATAAATGCAAATATGGGAGATATGACTTCAGTTGCATTTGTTGGTGATAACGAAGAAATAGGCTCTAGAACAGCTCAAGGTGCGTTCTCACCATTCTTGAGAGATTCACTTGAAAGAATTTGCTATTCATTAAACGGCAATTTCGACGATTTTAGAATCGCACTTTCAAATTCATTTATGATTTCAAGTGATGAAGCTCACGCAGTTCATCCAAACTATATGAGCTATGCTGATCCAACAAATAGACCGATTATTGGTGGCGGTCCGGTAATTAAAATTGCAGCAAATGGTGCTTACACATCAGATGCTGTTTCCATTGCGATTTTCAAAGAACTTGCTAAAGAAGTTGGTGTAGAAGTTCAAACATTCCAAAATAGAAGTGATAAGAGAGGGGGATCCACAATTGCTGCAATTACAACATCAAGAGTGGACATACCGATCGTGGACGTTGGAAATCCACTCTGGGGGATGCACAGTGCTGTTGAAACCGGCGGAATCAAAGACCAGGAAGATATGATGAAAATTATGGAAGCATTGCTTTCTAAATAGTTTTAAGGGGCAGAAATGCTCCTTTTTTGATGAGTTTGTAACTTTATTTGTTTAAGTGATTCATAAATGATATAATTTGTGTAGAAAATAAAATAAGGAGGATAAAATGAGATATTTAATTTCAAATGCTAATGAATTTAAAAATACATACGAAAAGTTTGAAAATAATGACATTATAGAAGTTAAAGATGGCATGAATATTGATTTGGGCGGCGAAGTTTTTGTTATAAATAAAAGCATTTATATGTTAGGAAAAATTTTGTATAATAAAATCAGCACTACGATTTCCGGCCCTATTCTCGTGACAGACGGAGCTAGATTAAACATAGAAGACATGATTATAAATGGCAATAAGAATGATTTAAGCACAATTGCTGCAGAGAAAAATTCTTGTGTGAAACTAACAAATGTGTTTATTAAAAAAGAAAGCCGAGCAAAAGTTTCTGATGAAAAGGAAGCTCAACCGGAAATTTGCATAACAGAAAATTCAAAGCTGATTTTTAGTCATGTGACAATTCCAGACACTAAGGATTTTGAATCCACGATTTATATTTTTGGTTCGACTGCGGATTTAGATTATTCATATATTAATTCGAGCATTCGTGCGGAGCAATCGGTGGTTAAAATTTCAAACGCAAGGCTCACAAAATATTTTGCAAGTCCGATTCACGCTGTAAATTCTAATTTTGAAATTATAAACACTTTTTCAGAGGGCGGCTCATTAAATAAAACTGGCAATTTGCCAAATGCTTATTTTGAATCTTCAGTTTTAAATGCTTCAAAATCAGATTTTGTGATGAGAAATTCAGAAAATAGTTTACATTTAGCTAAAAGCTCGACGGCAAACTTGGAAAATTGCACAGCTTCTTCAATAACTTGTGATTTTAGCACTATGAGAATGAATCGCGTGGTGATTGAAGAGAGCATGAATATTAAAAATAAATCGTTTGTAGTATCTAGTGGCCCAATTGATATACTTTGTAAAGATCAAAACAAAAAACATTTAACAGTGGAAGCCGATTCAATTTTAAATACTGAGTCAATCAATTTTAATTGTTTTCACTAGAAGAAACTCCCCTTTACTAGCCATGAGACAAAAATAGAGGTTTTTATTGGGTGAAATAAATTTTATATTTTCTAAAATTTTAAACAAGTAAAAGAATATAGTAGGTTTCTAATAGCCTTTCAATTTGCCACCAAAAAACTCTCTGAATAATTTTATTTAATTCCTAATTAAAAGCCATTAGCAGTTAAAAAACATGAACTCATATCAATACTTTATTGTTATTTCTATGTTGCTAATAGTCATTGTTTTTATTGTAAATAAGCGAAAAATTTGTTATAATAATTAAGGTGATTAAATGAAAAAAATGTTTATTATTTTGTTTTCAATTATTTTTATGATTGGTTGCAAAAATAGTATTATAGATAAACCGGATGTGGATTCGAGATACACAAAATTTTTGAATGAAAACAATTTTAGCAAAGATTATACAATCACGACTTTGATTTCTACAGATGGGGAAAATTATTATAAAATGGTCTTTTCAAAATATAACAATTTTTTTGCTCGAGCCGCATACGACAGAGATGGGAAGATCAAACTTCGCAGTTTCAATGATGAATATTCGGTTTATAATGTAGACGAAACCGGTCAGGTAAAAAAAGAGTATGTGGGTAAAAACGCGAATTTTGACGATGACATTAGAAGGTTTATTGTCGGGGATTTGCTGTTTAGAAAATCTGAACCTAAATCCGCAGAGGTAGACGGTTTTTATGTGGAAGAGTTCGAAAAGAATGACTCTGATATAAAATATTTTTTTAAAGATGACGGGTTAAAAAAGGTCTTAGTAAAAACGCCCGGTGAAACCATTGAAATTAAGATTGAAAGCATTGAAGATATGGCAATGAAAGAGCTTTTTGGTGTATCTAGCTTGAAATAAATATATTTTTGGAGGTTAGTATGGATAGAGATGTAAGCGTTGGTCAAATTAAACACAAAACAACCGCAAAAGAAGTTATATATATTATTATTGGACTTATTATGCTCGCAAGTGGAATTCACTTTTTCCTCGTGCCACAACATTTGTCGACTGGTGGAGCAAGTGGACTTTCAATTGTATTGAGTCATTATATTCCGCTTGAATACGGCGTGATTTTCGCGCTTTTAAATATTGCATTGTTTGCAATTGGTTTTATTTTTATTGGTAAAGAATTTGGATTTAAATCAATTGTAGTTACTCTTGGACTTTCCGGTATGATTTATTTGTTAGAAAAGTTTGTGCCAATCACAGAACCAATAACTGATGATATTTTATTGAATGTTTTAATCGGAACAATGCTACAAGGTATTGGGGTTGGAATTGTTTTAAATCAATACACTTCAACAGGTGGCACAGACATTTTGGCAAAGATTTTGCAAAAATATTTTGGAATCAATTTGAGTACCGGCTGCTTGATGGTTGATGCTGCGATTGTTATTTTTGCCGGAAAGACATTTGGAGTTAAAATCTTTTTATACAGTATTATCGGTTCAATTATGACCAGCAAAATGGTAGGCGTTGCGATAAACGGTTTAAATCAAAGCAGATTTGTGTTTATCAATTCAAAGAAGTATGAAGAAATCGCAGATTATCTTGTTAACAATTTGGACAGAACTGCAAACTTGATTCCCTACACCGGCGCTTATTCCAGACAAGAAAATGTGCTAATTGTGACTGCAATAAGCAATAGAGAATATATGAAATTAAAAGAATATATTCACAATATTGATGACAGAGCATTTGTTATTGTGTCGAGTGCTAGTGAAATTTTGGGTGAAAAATGGAGAAGGTTTGTTGACTAATGCACACAACTTTTAACGGTATTATTGAAAGCAAAAAAGAGATAAATCCGGAAAAAACGATTGAAATCTTGGAATCAAGAGCCGGAAACCCACCGGATAGAACGCTTAAAAGAATAAAAAAGGCAATTGATATATTGGGTATTAAGCCAATAAAAATGGTAAATGTTGTGGGCACAAATGGCAAAGGCACTGTAGCTAGTGCGATTTATAATGTTTTAAAAGTTTACGGATTAAAAGTCGGACTCTATACTTCGCCACACTTGGTACGTTATACAGAAAGGATTATGGATAGTGACGGTGAAATTGAGTTTGAAACTTTTATTAGACTAGTGGATTTTGTGACTAATATTGAATCAGAATTAATAGATTTTGGTGAGTTAACATATTTTGAAGTGTTAACTCTTGTGGCATTTATTTTTTTTAATTACAAGAACGAAGAATTTCTCGTGATTGAAGCCGGAGTTGGCGGCGCAACGGATGCGACAAAGGCATTCGATGGCTCTATTCTTCAAATTTTGACTTCAATTTCAATTGATCATGCCGATTATTTGGGAAACACAATTTATGATATTGCAAAAAACAAATCCGGTATCATGAATGGCACCACAGCTATTACAATGAACGAGGGTGATGCGATAAAAGCAATTGAAGAGTACAGGATGAGAACAGATACTAAGCTATATAAGCAAAGTGATTTTAAACTCACTAAAGATGGCGAGTTGCTCACCGGAGAAAATTTGCCAATTACCGGAGAATTTAGTGTTGAATTTATGGACAAAAAAATCTCAATAAATCCGAAACAACTCGGTATTTTTAGAGTGGAAAACTATGCACTCGCATTTGCGGGAGTAGTGACTATTTTAAAAAAACTGGGCTTAAAGTATGAAGAAGATTTAATTAAACATGCGATAAACACTTCCGTTTGGAATGGCAGAACGCAAGTGATACACGATAAACCTATGATAATTGTTGACGGCGCACATAATTATGACGCCATCAAAAAACTTTTTGAAACTCTGGATAGAATTCCACACAAAAAAACAACGACAGTGTTTGCCATTATGTCTAGAAAAGACCACAAAACAATAGGACCAATCGTTCGCAAGAATTCGGACAATTTAATCGTTACAACAAATGGCAACGAGAAATCTCTCGAATTAGAAATTTTAAAAACTGAATCAAATGCTGACTTTGTGTATGGAGATTTGAGTGATGCTATAAAAAAAGGATTAGAAATTTCAGATGAAAACGACTTGATTGTTATTTGCGGTTCGTTATATCTAGTTGGAGAAGTCTTAAAGTTAGATTTTAAAAATTTTTTTTAAAGGGCATGTGAAATGCTCTTTTTTATTTGTAACATTTAGAGCTTGAAGATAATATTTATTAATGGTAAAATAACAAAAAGAGGTTATTATGTCGAAAAAATATACTGTATTTATTATATTACTAACTTTTTTGCTTCTCTTATTTGGAGTTTATTTTTCAGATGGAACGGAAGCTATAAAAGAGTTGGCACAGAAAGTAAATATTCACTATATACGCGCAGTGTTTGTGATGATGGTTGGTTATTGGCTTATGCAGATTATGATTGCAAAGGAAATTGCGAACAATTTGGGTGAAAAGTTTCCTTTTTTTGTAGCAATGAAAGGATTTATGATTGGCGAATTTTTTAGCGCAATCACGCCTCTTGCAACAGGAGGACAACCAATGCAAGTGGTGTATCTATCAAAAAAGGGAATTAAAAGTGGCAGCAGCTCCTGTATTCTTGCAATACAACTTTTTTTCTTTCACATTTCAAGAATACTTTTAGGACTTATTTTAACAATTGTTTATTGGAGATTTTTTTATTCCGGCGGATACTTTTTCACTTTCTTTTTGATGCTCGGATTTATTTTAAATTTTTCAATTGCATTTTTTATGATTGCAGCAGTTTATAAACCGGAAAAAGTTTTAAAATTTGTAAATTTTGTGTTGAACCTGTTATATAAAATCAAAGTTGTAAAAGATAAAGAAAAATTACTGACTCAAGTGAATACGGAGGTCGAACTTTTCAACAAATCCATTCAAGAATTTAGAGGTCAAGAATTAAAAGTATATTTTATTTTAATTTTGCAAAATATGATTTCATTTGTGTTCTACTATGGGATTGGGTACTATGTATTTAAGTCGCTAGACGTTTCGACACCAAATTTTATGATGTGTCTTGCAGCGCAAATTGCTGTGGCACTTGTTAGTGCATATATTCCTATGCCTGGAGGTAGCCTTGGAGCAGAAGGGATTTTTTTCTTGATATTCTCACAATTGGTTCCGGAAGGTTCACCAATTTTTATGGCGATTTTGATGTGGAGAATGGTTACTTATTATTTTACGATTTTGGCAACGTTTCCATTTACACTTAAGTTGAAATAGAGGCATTATGAATTTTTTAATTATTGGAATAAATCATCACAAAACACCGATTGAAGTGCGCGAAAAGCTTTCTTTTAGAGATACTGACGTGATTGACATAACAGAAAAATTTTGCAATAACAGGACTAATGAATTGTTAGTCCTTTCTACATGTAATCGTTCAGAAATTTATATTTATTCAGACGAAATCAAGCCGGAATATGTTTGGAAATATTTAAATGAACATTTTAATGTAGAAATTTTAGACGAATATAAATTGGAGCTTACTGGAGTTGAGGCACTTAGACATCTGTTTTTTGTTTGTGTAGGACTCGACTCAATGGTTGTTGGCGAAGATCAAATTTTGGGTCAAGCTTCAAATGCACTTGAAACTGCGCTTAGCCTTGGAGGAGCAAAAAAGTTTTTGAGCAAATTTTTTAGAGAGGCTATAAATTTTGCAAAAAATGTAAAATGCGATTCAAATGCCTCTGAAATCCCACTTTCCACTGCGTACTTAGGCGTAAAACTCTTGGAACAAAAAATCGACCTGTATAAAAAGAAGGCACTGGTGATTGGAATTGGAGATATGGGCATTCTTGCTTATAAATATTTGCGTGAGCGTGGGAGTGATATTTATATTTCAAATCGTACTTATGAAAAGAGCAAAAAAATTAAAAATAAGGACCCGGACGTTGTGATTGTGGATTACAAAGAAGTGAAAAACGATTTGGGAGCTTATGATTTAATAGTGCTTGCAACGTCTGCACCACATACAATTATTCATAAATATAACTTTGACGAAATTAGCAAACCGATTGTGATTTTGGATTTGTCGCTTCCAAGAGCTGCGGACAAAGAAATTCACGAGATTGAAAATATAACTATTTTTGATATCGACTCTATAAATGCCGTGGCAAGTGTTAATGAGGAGAATAAAAGACGGATTTTAGAAAAATATATTCCAGATGTTGAAGAAAAACTAAATGAACTCGTGAAATGGACTGAAAACAGCGACTTTGATAAAGTTTTTGGAAATGTAAAGGGGTATGCGGATAAAGTGATTAGTGATACTTGCAATTATATCGAAAGAAAGACAAATTTGAGCAAACATGAAATGAGAAAAGTGGCGAAAGTGGTCAGCTTCGCTATTAACAAGGTTTATCACGAACCGCTAATTTGTGCGAGAGAAATAGAAGACAAAGAAACTAAAAAGGCAGTTATGAATTTTTTTAAGGAGATTTATAATGAAGATAAAGATAGGGACCAGGGGTAGTAAACTTGCTCTTTTACAGACGAACTCAATAAAGGAATTAATTGAAAAAAACAATCCAAATGTGGAATGCGAAATTATTGTAATTAAAACAAAAGGGGATATTGATTTAAAAAACCCTATACACAAAGTGGGTAAGGGGATTTTTGTGAAAGAAATAGAAGAAGCACTTTTTAACAAAGATATAGATCTGGCAGTCCATTCCATGAAAGATATGCCAAGTGAAATAACAGAAGGGCTTGTTTTTTTAGATCCACCAAATGCAGAAGATGCACGAGATGCAATTGTATTAAATAAGAAAATTCAAATTTTGAGCGAGTTAAACAATAAAACTTTAGGAACTGGATCTTTAAGAAGAATTTTGCAACTTGAAACAATGCTTCCTGGAGTGAAGTTCACCTCAGTACGTGGAAATATTCAAACGAGAATGTCAAAGATTAATGATGTCAGTTTATATGGTGTGGTGCTCGCGATGGCAGGATTAAAACGTTGTGGTTATGAAGAAAGAGCAAGCTATATTTTTAGTACCGACGAGATTGTGCCAGCGGTATGTCAGGGAATATTGGCGGTCGAGGCGCGGGAAGACGACATGGAAATCAAAAAGGTTTGTGAAAGTTTTAGAGATGAAAAAACGAAAATCAGGATGAATATCGAGAGAGCTTTTCAGACTACACTAGACGCCGGTTGTCACAGTCCAATGGGTGCGTATGCTGAAGTGGATTTAAAAACCGAGATTGTAACAATAAAAGGCTGTTATGGAGTTGTGGACAAAGGCATACTCGTGAGAAAAAGCGTTATAACAGATATAAATTCCGGAGTTGTGGCAGCCAAAAAGCTGGCACTGGATTTAAAAGAAGTATGCAATGACAAATAGAAAAATAATAATAACAACTACGACCGGCAGGAAACTTTGGTATGAAAAAGACTTGATAGAAATGGGCATGGAGCCGATTCTGGTGCCAACGATTGAAATAGTGCCAATAAATAGAGATAAACTAACGGAAATTATTAAAGACAACGATTACAACACTCTCATTTTTCATTCGCAATATGCAGTGAAAATTTTTATAGAAGAATATAAAAAATTTTTTCTTCCAAGTGAGTTAAATAAAATTAATATTTATTCTGTCGGCAAAAAAACCTGCGAAATGCTTATGAATTATGGTGTAAATTCAATTTATCCAAAGTTTGAATTTACCGGTGATGCACTTTTTAATCTAATAAAATCTGATGGCAAAGATAATTTGAAAATTTTTTTTCCGCATTCGAAATTGACTGATGAAAAATATATAATTAACTACAAAACACTGAGTGAGCTAAAAAATTTAGTTGTTTATGACAACCAAATTCCGAGAAAAATTAAAAAAATTAAAGATTTTACGGATATTATTTTTACAGCCTCGTCTACTTTTAATAATTTTATTAAAATCTACGGAAAAGATATTTTAAAAGATAAAAAAATATTTTCAATTGGGAGAATTACCTCAAAAGCTATCAATAATGCAGGTTTAAAGGTTTATAAAGAGCCAAAAGAGTCGACAATTGATTCTCTTTTAGCAGAAATAAGGGGGGATTTATTATGAGAATGAGAAGGATTAGAAATAATAAAGTTATGCGTGAAATGGTTCAAGAGACTACTTTGGAAGTTAAAGATCTTATTTATCCGCTTTTTGTAGTTGAAGGAGAAAATATCAAGCAAGAAATTCCAACTCTTGTAGGTCAATATCACTATTCAGTGGATATGCTTGACACTGAAATCACTGAACTTGAAAATTTAGGAATTAAAGCGGTGATCTTGTTTGGGATTCCTGACAACAAGGATTCTACTGGAAGTGGAGCATATGAAAAAAATGGAATTGTTCAAAAGGCTGTGCGCGAAATTAAGTCTAAGCACCCTGAATTTATCGTAATTACAGACGTGTGCATGTGCGAATACACCGACCACGGTCATTGTGGAATTTTGGACGAGTGCGGCGTGGTAGATAACGACACAACTATAAATTACATCGCAAAAATTGCACTAACTCACGCAGAAGCGGGCGCTGATATCGTGGCGCCATCTGATATGATGGATTTTAGAGTTCGTGCGATTCGAGAAGAGCTTGATAAAAATGGATTTAAAAATGTACCGATTATGAGTTATGCTGCAAAATACGCTTCTTCATACTACGGACCATTTAGAGAAGCAGCCGGCTCCGCACCAAGCTTTGGCGACAGAAAAGGCTATCAAATGGATTTCCATAATTCAAACGAAGCGATGAGAGAAGTGGAACTTGATTTGGATGAAGATGCTGATTTTATAATTGTAAAACCGGCTCTAAGTTATCTCGACATCGTTCGCCGTGTGCATGACAATTTCAATACAAACCTCGTGGTTTACAATGTTAGCGGTGAATACGCAATGATTAAAGAGGCAATTAAACAAGGCCTTTTAAGTGAAAAAATTATTTATGAAAATTTGATTTGCATGAAAAGAGCGGGAGCAAAGCTCATTATTACTTATCACGCAAAAGAGATTGCAAAAATGATTGGAGAAAGATAATGGATTTATATGAAAGAGCAAAAAATGTTATTCCCGGCGGCGTAAATTCTCCGGTACGAGCATTTCAATCAGTTGGAATGGACCCGATTTTTTTTGAAAGAGCAGACGGTCCATATATTTACGATGTTGATGGAAATAAATATATCGACTATATCGATTCATGGGGGCCAATGATTTTGGGACATCGTCCAAAAGAAGTCGTTGAAAACGCAAAAAAATATTTGGATGAAGCTATTACTTTTGGTTTACCTACAGAAGTAGAAGTGGAAATGGCAGAACTTTTCACAAAGTTTACCGGAACTGAAATGGTTAGAATGGTAAACTCCGGTACAGAAGCAACCATGAGTGCAATTCGTCTCGCACGGGGATATACAGGTCGCGATATGATAATTAAATTTGAAGGTTGCTACCACGGTCACAGTGATGGCCTTTTGGTTAAGAGCGGCTCGGGCACTCTCACTTACAACTCTCCATCATCTCTGGGTGTGCCAAAAGAGATCACGGATTTTACACTAGTTTGTGAATATAATAATATCGAAGATGTTAAAGAAAAGATTTATAAATTTAGAGGTAAAATCGCTTGCGTTATTATAGAACCAGTCGCCGGCAACATGGGTGTTGTACCGGCAGATAAAACTTTTATAAAAGAGCTAAGAAAAGTGACTGAAGAAAATGGAATTTTACTAATTTTCGATGAAGTTATCACAGGATTTAGAACACAATTTGGCTCGATCGCAAAAGATTTTGACGTTAAACCGGATTTGTTCTGCTTCGGCAAAATTATTGGAGGTGGACTACCGGTCGGTGCATTCGCCGGTCCAAGGGAAATTATGAATAAACTTTCACCGGTGGGCGGAGTTTATCAAGCAGGTACACTTTCCGGTAACCCGCTTGCAATGAAAATGGGTCGCGACACGCTCTTAGCACTTGATGAAAATAGAGAGCTATACGATAAATTGGAACAATTGGCAATTCGTTTGGGAAAAGGGTTCGAAGAAAACTTAAGGAAAACTGGCATTAAAGGAAAAGTAACCAGGTATAAATCCATGATGAGTTTATTCTTTGGAGATTTTGGAGAAATCAAATCATACAACGACGTAAAAAATGCTGATACAAAAATGTATGCAAAATATTTTAGAGCAATGGTGCATCAAAATTTTATGTTTGCACCGGCTCAATTTGAAGCAATTTTTTTCCAAAAAGCGCATACAGAAGATATAATTGATAGAACTATTGAAGCGAACTTGCTTGCATTAAAATGGATTAAAGATGAAGATTAGAAAATTAGAAGAAAAAGATATCCCAGTTGTGCTTCAAATGATTGAAGAGGCAAGGGAGAATATGAAAAAAATGAATCTTGACCAATGGCAAGACGGAAGCCCGAATGAAAACACTTTAAGAAAATACCTAAAGAATGGAAACGGATATATATCTGAAGAGCAAAATGCATTCGGCGCTATCGTAAAACAAGATGTGGACTACAAACTACATTTGAGCGGTGACTATGTAGTTTTGCACACTTTTGTAGTAGACCAAAAACTTCGCGGCACCGGACTTAGTAACGATTTTTTTAACGAAATTATAAAAATCGCAAAATCAGAAGGTAATACAATTTTTGCACTGGATACCCATAGAGATAATAAATACATGCTGAGATTTATTAGAAACCATGGATTTATGGAACTTGGATCTGTAATGATCAATGGTACGAAGCCGCGCATTGCATTTTATATAAATTTATAAGAAAAAGTTGTTTAATGCACAAAAAACTACAATCAGAAATAAGAGTATAATTTTTGCATATTGTTCACTAATTAAATAAATTGTTATAGGTACCAATTGTAATTTAACTCAAAACCACGAAAAATCATTCATAAAAAATTTATAGGATAAGTTATAAACATATATAGAAATCCGCTTTAATTTCGTGATTTCATTGCAAAATTAAGCTTCAACTGTTATAATATTTTATGGAGATGATATTTTGAATGATATTAGAAATATAGCTATTATCGCTCACGTAGACCATGGAAAGACCACACTTGTGGATGCGATGTTAAAACAATCCGGTATTTTTAGAGAAAACCAAGTTGTTGCTGATCGTGTTATGGACTCAAACGATTTGGAGCGTGAAAGAGGAATTACTATTACAAGTAAGAACACTTCAGTAATGTATAAAGATACAAAAATTAATATTATAGATACTCCCGGTCACGCAGATTTTGGAGGAGAGGTTGAACGTGTTTTGAAGATGGCAGACGGAGTTTTGCTTTTGGTGGACTCTTTTGAAGGACCAATGCCACAAACAAAGTTTGTTTTGAAGAAAGCTTTTGATTTAGATTTAAAAGTTATTGTTATTATTAATAAAATTGACCGCAAAGATGCTCGAGTTGATGAAGTTATTGACGAAGTTTTGGAACTTTTTATTGAACTTGGCGCAGGCGAAGATCAACTAGACGCACCATTTTTATTTGCATCTGCAAGAGAAGGGTACTGCGGATACAGTGCTATTGAACCCGCAACAGATTTGCACGAACTTTTCGATGCTATTCTTAAATATATCCCGGCGCCAAAGGCAAATGTTGATGGTGCACCAAAACTTTTGATTTCTACAATTGACTATAGTGATTATCTAGGAAGAATTGGGATTGGAAGGATTGAATCGGGCACACTTACTCCTAAGGGTAATATGGTGGTTATTAATCATAACGATCCAACTAGAAAATTGAATGCAAAGATTGCAGGGCTTTTTGAATTTGAAGGCTTAAAAAGAGTAGAAGTGGGAAGTTCAACCGCCGGAAACATAGTGGCTGTGACAGGTATTCCTGATATAGAAATTGGTGACACTTTGACAATCGAAGGAGAAAGCGCTATTGAATTTGTAAAAATTAGCGAGCCAACTATTTCCATGACATTTAGTGTAAATGATTCACCATTTGCCGGCAGAGAAGGAAAGTATGTTACTTCTCGTCAACTACGCAGCAGACTTATGAAAGAAATTGAAACAAATGTTTCCATGAAAGTGGAAGAAACAGATACAACTGATGCATTTATTGTTAAAGGAAGAGGCGAACTTCATATTTCTGTTTTGATTGAAACAATGCGAAGAGAAGGCTATGAATTTCAAGTTTCAAAACCACATGTTTTATATAAAAGGGACGAAAAAGGTCAAAAGCTTGAGCCAATTGAAACGGTTACAATTGATGTAGATCCAACATATATCGGCGCAATAATGGACAAGCTTGGACAAAGAAAAGCCGAACTAAAAACCATGACAGAAAGCAGAGGAGGATATTCCAGACTTGTATTTGAAATTCCAGCTCGCGGGCTTATTGGTTATAGACAAGAATTTATGACAGATACACGTGGAGAAGGAATCATTAACACGGAGTTTAAGGATTTTGAACCATTCAAAGGTGAAATTCCAAAGAGATTAATGGGGTCTTTAATCGCATTTGAAAATACAACTTCAACCACATACGGTTTGTTTCAAGCCCAAGAAAGAGGAAATCTTTTCATTGGACCGGGTGTAGACGTGTATGAAGGAATGATTGTCGGGGAAAATCCAAAGGGACTGGATATCGAGGTTAATGTTGGTAAGGAAAAGCAAAAGACAAATATGCGCGCTGCCGGCACAGATGACAATTTAAAGCTTGTGCCGCCAATTACAATGACTTTAGAAGAAGCTCTCGAGTTTATTGAAGAAGATGAACTTATTGAAGTGACGCCGGAATCAATTAGAATTAGAAAGAAGATTTTATCAAATCAAAAGAGATACAAATCAAAGAAAAATTAATATTTGTGGGGTGAATTATGATTACAAAAAACGGTGCTGTTATAGCTGAAAAACCAGAATTTAAGGATGAATTTTTATATGAGGTGCTTAGGTATGAGGATGGAGTTTATTTGTTTTTTGAGGATCATATCAATAGACTCAAGTTCAACTTGGAAAAATGTGGTAAATTTTATTTATTCGAGAAGGCCAAGTTGTGTTTGAACTCGTTCATTCCCAATTTTAATAGACGCAGTGTAATGCTTATTGTGGATCGTGACGATATCTATGTGACAGATTTTGACATTCGTGAAGTTACAGATGACGAAAGAGCGCATGGTGTGGATACTGATTTGTATGATTTTTATAGAGAAGAACCTGAACTCAAGCTTTACAGAAAAAAATTCAAAGAAGACATTGCACACAAAATGGAAGAAGAAGATTTGTTTGAATTTTTGCTTGTGCGTGATGGAGCAATAAGCGAAGGTTCACGCTCTAATTTTTATTATTTAATGGATGGCATTTTGTATGAGCCGCCAAAGAAAAATTCGCTTCCGGGAGTTGTCAAAAAAAATTTGTACAAACTTTTAAAAGAGGAATATTCTATCGAAATTCGCGAGAAGGAACTATCAAAAGAAGGTATAAATAATATTGATGGTGCAATGCTTTCCGGGACAGGTATGGATGTGGTTCCGATTAAAAAGATTGGCGACAAAGTTTTTTCGGGTAAGGATTATGAATTCACTTTAGAAATTGCTAAAAAATTTAGGGAGTATATTGAAAAATATAAGTTAAATATGAAAGGATAGTTATGAAGTACGATTTTGAAACAATTACAGACAGAAAAAGTCAAGGCTCATCTAAATATATATCTGCTTTTAAACAATACCCTGATTTAGGTAAGAGCGTGATTCCGCTCTCTGTTGCAGATATGGAATTTAGAAATCCACCGGAACTTGTGGAAGGACTAAAAAATTATTTAGACGAAGTGGTTTTGGGATACACAATTGCAAACAATTCTTATTATGATGCATTAGAATCGTGGATGCATAGAATTCACGATTTTGATATTATGAGAAAATGGGTTGTAAATAATTCCGGCGTTGTGCCTGCAATTTTTAGCGCCATAAGATGTCTGACAAATCCGGGAGACGGTGTGATTTTATTTTCACCGGTTTATTATCCGTTTTATAATGCAATAATGACACAAGATAGGGTGGTTGCAGATGCTCCGCTAATTAAGAGAGGAGAAGACTTTTTTATCGACTTTGAAAAGTTTGAAGAGCTGGCAAAAAAACCGGAAAATAAAGTTTTACTTTTCTGCTCACCTCACAATCCTGCATCCAGAGTTTGGAGGAGGGAAGAGCTTGAAAAGCTTGAAAGAATTATTTTAGAAAATGACTTGTATTTAATTAGTGACGAAATTCACTCGGACATAATTTTGCCAGGCATAAAGCATACAGTTTTTCAAACTCTTTCAGACGAGCTTGCAGAAAAAACCATCACCTTCACTTCAGCTTCAAAGACGTTTAACTTGGCAGGAATGGGAGTTTGTGCAACAATTATTAAGAATGATGAATTACGTGAAAAGTTCAGAACTGCTACAAATATGTCACTTACAGGTGCGAACTCGGCTCTGGGATTTAAGGCTACAGAGATTTGCTATAACGAATGTGAAGAATGGCTAAATCAATTTATTGACAAGGTTGTGGAAAATATCGAAGTAGTTCGCGAAGAATTAAAAGATACTAAGATAAAAATTATGAACACTACGGGAACTTATCTTTTGCTACTAGATTTCCATGAATACGAAATGGACGATGAAATGAGAGAAAAGCTACTTGCTGGAAGTGGTGTAATCACAGACCCGGGCAGAATATTTGGCGAGACAGGCTCAGGATACGAAAGAATTAATCTCGCAGCACCAACCGATATCATTCGTAACGCTTGCAAGAGAATAAAAGAAAATTTCAAATAAAAACAAACTCTATGTTTTTTACGTAGAGTTTTTTGTTTGCTTGTAATCTTTTTATTTATTAATTTCTAATAAAATATGCTATAATTTATATGAGGTGTACGATGAGAATAAAAGAAAATGAATCAATTAAACCTTATTCTTCAATGAAGGTTGGAGGAATTGCTAAAAAAATATATTTTCCTGAATCTATAGAGGAGATTGCACAAGTCTTAAACGAGGACAAAGATGTGATTGTACTTGGGAACTGCACAAATGTTTTGATCCCGGATGGAGATTTAAAAAAAACTTTTATGTTCTTGCGTGACAATTTTTCAGAAATTAGCATAAAAGACGATATTATTACTGCACAGGCAGGTGCAAGGCTTCGAGCTCTCAGTCAATTTGCGCTTTCAAACAAGAAGACCGGTTTTGAATTTTTGGACGGAATTCCCGGAAGTGTTGGAGGTGCAATTTATATGAATGCGGGTGCTTATGGAGGCGAGATTAAAAATATTATTAAGAGCGTGAAAGCGATAAAAGATAATAAGATAAAAATTTATAATCGAGATGAAATTGTATTTAAAAAAAGGTTTAGCACTTTTCAAGAAAGCGGTGAAATAATTTTGGAAGCGGATTTTTTTACTGAATCCGGAAATTATGACGAAATTTTTGCGGTTATAAATGATTTAAATGGCAGGAGGCGTGATAAACAACCTTTAAACTTCCCGTCTTGCGGTAGTGTGTTTAAAAGACCGAAAGCCGGATACGCATCGCAAATGATTGACGAAGCGGGTTTGAAAGGACTTAAAATTGGTGGAGCAATGGTTTCTGAAAAACACGCCGGTTTTATTATAAATTATGATAATGCAACTTTTGAAGATGTCACTCAATTAATTGATAAAGTACAAGATATTATATATGAAAAGTATGGAGTGAAATTAGAATTAGAAATTAGAGTTTTGAGGTGAATATGGAACTTGTAATTGTAACCGGATTAAGTGGAGCCGGAAAGACATCAACGTTAAATATTTTGGAAGACGAAGGATTTCAATGCGTAGATAATTTACCGCTACCGCTTATAAATGACTTTGTGAGTTTGATGGAAAAAACTCCCGCAGTGGACAAAGTTGCGCTTGCACTTGACCAAAGAGGGAGGGTCTTTTCAAGCGAACTGTTTAATGCAATAAAAAATTTGAAAAATAAATATGATGCAAAAGTGCTATTTTTAAACGCATCTGACGAAACTTTAATTAAGCGTTTTAAAGAAAAAAGAAGACTTCATCCTTTAAGTAAAACAGGTTCAATCACAGAAGGTATTCAAAAAGAACGTGATTTAATGCGAGACATTGTTGAAATTTCGATTCCAATAGACACAACGAATTTGAACTTGGGCGAACTAAAAGAAATGGTGCACAATATTGTGATGAATGACAAGAATAAAATTTCTGTTATTTTCACCACTTTTGGGTTTAAAAATGGATTGTCGCTTGATTCTGATTTGGTATTTGACGTGAGATTTATTAAGAATCCGTATTATATTCCAGATCTCAGATATAAATCAGGTTACAACGAAGATTGCTACAATTATGTGCTATCGCAACCTGAAACTCCAATTTTTATTGAAAAAGTTTCAAGCCTTTTGGAATTTTTAATTCCTTATTACGAACGTGAAGGTAAGGAACAACTTATAGTTTCTTTTGGATGCACGGGCGGACGTCAACGCTCTGTGAGCGTGGCAAGAAAAACCGCGGATATTTTGAAAGCAAAAGACATCATGATAACGATTATAAATCGAGATTTGGGAGATAAAGATGCTTAAGGTGGCAGCAATAGGTGGAGGAACAGGACTAAGCATACTTCTTTATGGACTAAAAAAATATTTTCATGTATCAGCAATTGTGACAGTTGGTGACAATGGCGGGGGAAGTGGTATTTTAAGAGAAGATTTAAACATGCTTCCACCGGGAGACATAAGAAATTGTTTGCTAGCTCTTTCTGAAGCACCGGAAGATTTGCAAAAACTTTTGAACTATAGGTTTAAAGAGGGAATTTTAAATAATCAGTCACTCGGAAATCTCATCATTGCCGGAATGGTGAAAAACGAAGGTTCGTTTGAAAAAGGAATTGAGCTTGTTTCAAACGTGCTTAAAATTAGCGGCAGTGTTTATCCGGTAACGATTGATAATATGGACCTTTGTGCAAAGCTTTCTGATGGGCTTACAGTGCTTGGTGAATCGGAGATTGCTCTTTTTGCGCTAAAAAGAAAGGCAAAAATTGAAGAGCTTTCTTTGATAAGCGAAGTTAAAATCACGCAAAATGCAAAAAAAGCCATTGAAGAAGCGGATTTTATAACATTGGGACCGGGCAGCCTTTACACATCGGTTATTTGCAATTTACTTGTGAGCGGCATGAAAGAGATTCTGCAAGACAAAAAAATTATTTATATTTCAAATGTTATGACTCAGCCTGAAGAAACGTATCGCTTTAGTTTGTCGGACCACATTTTTGAGATCGAGAAATATTTGGATAGACCAATCGACTATTGCATTGCAAACACATTGGTACCAAATGCAAATACTATAAAAAAATATAATTTGGAAGGCAGTGACGTGGTGCTTCCAAGCGAAGAAGAGATAAAATTCTTTGGCGACAGACTTAAAACAGGGAACTTTTTGGAAGAAAAGAAGGGCTATATTCGTAGTGATGCGAAAAATGTTGCTAAAAAACTATTGGAGCTATTTCATGATTAAGGCTTGCCTAATTGGACAAAATATTAAATATTCTCGCTCAAAAGAAATGTACAAAAAATTTTCACAAGCTCAAAGTATAGAATTTAGTTATGAAAATATCGATATAAAGCAGAATGATTTAAAGGAGTTTATAGATTACGCTAAAAAGAATTTAAAAGGGTTTAATGTAACACATCCGTACAAAAATTTGGTGATGAATTACATGGACGAGATTGACGATGTGTCTCAAAAAGTTGAAGCGGTGAACACTGTTATTGTTAAAAACGGCAAACTTTTCGGATATAATACTGACGAATACGGTGCTAAAAGAGCATATAGTGATTTTTTTCATGATGGCAATATTTTGGTGCTTGGTCGTGGCGGGGCAGCAAGGGCGATAGTTTATGCATTCCGTGATAGAGATATCACAATTTATGCTCGTGACAACAAGAATGATTGGCTGTATAAAATAAAACCGAATTTAAAAGTTATAACGAGTTTTATAAATTGCGATTTTGAAAATGTGATAAATGCGACAAATGTTGGATTTAATGAAAGAAAAACAATTTTGGATTTTAGATTTAAATCGCAAAAGACAGCAGCCGATGTTATATACACGCCGGATGAAACTTTGTATTTAAATCTTATGAAATCTCAAGGAATTAAAACAAAAAATGGCATTGATATGCTCTATTATCAGGCCGAAAAGGCATATAAATTATTTAAGGGTGATGAAATTGGTTAGGATTATTGCGGGTTCGTGTGCAATTGAAAATGAGACTCAAGCACTTGTACTTGCCGAAAAATTAAAAGCGCGAGGGATAACTGAAATGCGTGCTGCACTTTTTAAGCCTCGTACCAACCCAAACGATTTTCAAGGAATTGGATACGATGGACTGCCAATTTTACGTGAAATTCAAAATATGGGATTAAAGACTGTGACAGAAGTAGTTGGAGTAAGGCAAATTGAAAAGCTCTATGACTATGTTGATGTATTTCAAATTGGAGCTCGTAACATGCAAAATTTTGAACTGCTGAAAGAAATTGGCACTACAAATAAGCCGATTATTTTAAAGCGCGGATTTGCAAATACAGTTTATGAGCTGCTAATGGCAGCGGAATATATAAAGCAAAGTGGCAACAAGGATATAACTCTATGCGAAAGAGGAATTAGAAGTTTTGACGATGTTACGAGAAATGTGTTGGACATTGGAGCTATAATTTATTTAAAGCAAAACACAAATTATAAAGTGATTGCTGACCCGAGCCATTCAACGGGCAATCGTAATTTTGTGAGAAGTGCTGCAAAGGCGGCAATAGCGGCTGGGGCAGACGGAATTATTGTGGAAGTGCATGAACAACCGGATAAAGCTTTGAGTGATTCAAAGCAAACGATAGGACTTGAAATATTTGATAAAATATTGGAGGACTTGTGGAACAAATAGTTTTTATTAAAATCGCATCTCCTAGCGATTATCTTTATTCAACTGAATATTTTGTGATAGCGGACGCGGGTTTAAGAAATCTATATTCAGATATATTTCCTGAAGACACTTTTTTTATAGATGCTGGTGAAAGTGCAAAGACCAAGGAAATGCTCTTTTATATTTTGGAAGAGATGAATAGGCGCAATCTAACAAGAGATGCGTGCATGTATATAATTGGCGGAGGAACTATATCCGATGTAGGAGCTTTTGCAGCTGGAATTTATAAGCGTGGAATAAAACATGTTATCATCCCAACCACACTTTTAGCAATGACTGATGCTGCCATTGGAGGTAAGTGTGGAATAAATTTTCACGGATTAAAAAACAATATTGGAATTTTTAAAGCTGCGGAAGTCGTTATCATAGACGAAAATTTCATTAAAACTTTGGACAAAATGAATTTAAATGATGGGCTTGTAGAAGGCATAAAACTGGCGGCACTTTTTGATGGAAAGCTTGCAGAGGAAATGTTTAAAAAGCTAAAATATGGAGAAACTATTAAAGTTGCAAGAAATCTTATTAATTATGCACCTTTAAAAAAACACGAAATAACGAAGTCTGATTTTGAAGATCATTTCAATAGACAACTTTTAAACGCGGGTCACACTGTGGGACATTTTATCGAAAGCAAAATGAACTATAATATCACTCACGGAGAGGCGGTTGCAATTGGTCTTTATTTGGAATCGCTTATAGGATACAGCAGCAAAGAGGTAAGTAAATATTTTAAAGATTTTTATGAATTACTATATGGTGATTTAGATATAAGTTTCGATGGAGACTTTGATTTCAGTGGAGATAAAAAAATAAACAATGACGGCACAGTGAATTTACCTGTTATAACTGACATTGGCAAGAGTAAAATTGTAAAAGCGAATATAAAATGTATAGAAGATATTTTGAAAAAAAGCTTGGCGAAAAAATAAAACTAAAATATTTGCCATGCGCTTCAAAAAGCTACAGTCACAGATTTGCGATTTTGTCCTATGTGCTAAATCGTGATGCTAAGATTAATAACTTCAGTTTGTCTGTTGATGCGAGCACAACTTTAAATGCTCTTTACGACAAATATAAGCTTATAAATTATTATAAGAAGGGTGTAAAGATTCCAACTTTGATTTTAAGTAAGAATGACAAGTCGAACAAACTTGAGATGGATATGAAGCAAAGTGGCAGCTCTCTTAGGTTTTTAATTCCTGTGTTTTTAGATAATAATCCACACACTTTTTATGGGGATGAGAAACTTTTTTCTCGGCCGTTAGATTATTACGAAGATTTATTTAAGAAAGAAAAAATTGATTTTAAGCATGATAAAAATAGTTTTTATATAAATGGCAGTTTAATGGGCAAAAAGTACTTTGTGGATACAAATAAAACCACACAATTTGCATCCGGTATGATGATGTCCGGTGTGGGGAAATTTTACGTGGAATACAATTTTTGTGACAATATGCAATACATTGAACAGACCAAAGATGCAATCAAACGAACTGTTTTGCAAGATAAAATCGAGCAAATTGTGCCTGAAGACATGAGTAATCGCGCTTTTTTTGAAATTTTAAACTATTTTAATCTAATTGAAAATAAAATGCCAAAAATAGTTTCAGCTAAACAGGCTGACGATATTATTGTTAAATTATTAAATTCAAATGCTACATTTTTTGACCTTTCAAACAATTTGGATTTGGTACCAACATTTGCGGCAGCATTAGGGGTTAAATCGAAGCAAAACGGGAAAAAATATATTATCACGGGCGTTAGAAATTTAATTTATAAAGAGTCTAACAGATTAATTGAAGTGCAAAATCTTTTAAAAAAATTTGGTTACGGCATATCCATAGATGAAGATAAAATTATTATTTATGGGAAAAATATTAATAAAAAAACTATTTATATTGAAGCAAAAGAGCATAGAATTTTTCATTGTGCGATAATTTTGTCACTATTCCACGAGGGCAGGGTGGTGATTAATAATATCGAAGTTTTAAAAAAGTCACACTTTGAGCTCTATAGTTTTTTGAGGAGAAGAAAATGAGTTTTTCAATTGGAAGAAAAGTTAGATACACAATTTTTGGAGCCTCGCACGATATTTGTGTGGGGGGTATGATTGATGGCATTAAAGCCGGTATAAAAATTGATTTTGACTTTATAAATGAAGAACTAAGTAGAAGAAGACCAAAGAGAGCAGATGAGACCGCAAGAGTTGAAAGTGATGATTTTTTATTTATTTCGGGTCTTGAAAATGGGCACACAACAGAGGCGCCTTTTGCATTTGCACTGAAAAACATTGACATAAAAAAATCGGATTATGACAAATTCCAAGAGATTTTTAGACCCGGACAGGCAGATTTTTCTAAATTTAAGAAATATAATGGAAAAGCTTTTAAAACTGGTGGTGGAGTTTTTTCAGGAAGAATGACAGCGCCAATCGTGGTTATGGGAGCTGTTATAAAAAAACTTTTGGCAAACTATGGAATTACTATAAATTCAGAAGTAATGTTTGCAAAAAAAGGCACCGGATCTAGGATTAAGGTAAAAGTGAATGGAATTAAAGTTGGAGTTGGTGAACCTTTTTTTGATAGTTTGGAAGCAAATATTTCAAAAGCGATGTTTGGAATTCCATCAATTAAGGGTATAAACTTCGGTGAGATTGAAAATTTGTACGATAAAAATATTTCAGAATATTTTGAAGAGTACAAATTAATAGATGGATTACCAAAATTAACGCACAATTATTGGGGAGGAATTGACGGCGGAGTTTCCAACGGCGAAGAAATCTATTTTTATGTGCTTTTGAAACCGATTCAAACGCACGATTTTGAAGTGAATACCCTTAACAAAAACGGCGATATTGTGCGCTCCTGTTTTAATGGCAGACACGATAAGAATATTGCTAATAGAGTAGGAGTGGTAATTGAGGCAATGACGGCAATGATAATTTACGATGAGCTTATGGTGAGCGAGTTATGAACATTGTATTAATTGGAATGCCCGGTTGTGGAAAGACGACGCTTGCGCTTGAACTAAAAAAAATGCTCGGCTATCCTGCAATAGATTCGGATAGATATTTAAAAAAAACGACGGGAATGTCGGTGGATGAAATGTTTGAAATCGGAGAAAAGTTTTTCAGAGTTGAAGAGACAAAAGCACTTGTTGAGATTATGGCAAATTATGATAAAATTGTGCTTGCAACTGGTGGTGGAGTTGTGGAGCGTGCTTGCAATAAGGAAGTACTCCATAAAAATGGATATGTAATTTTTATAAATCGTGATTTAAATGAGATAAAAAAAGTTTTGACTACAAGAAATAGACCACTTTTAAAGGATAACAAAGACAAAATGTTAAATGTGTTATTTGAAAGGAGAATTAACAAATATCGCGATTTTTGTGATATGGAAGTGAAAGTGGAAAATGGATTATTTTTAACTGCCGCTTTTATAAAAAATGAACTTAGAAGAATTGGAGTGGTAAAATGAGAATTTTAATAATTAACGGACCAAATTTGAAATATTTGGGGGATAGAGAGCCTGATATTTATGGCGAAAAATCGCTCTACGATATTGAAAGTGATATTCGCTCAATGCCTGATATTAATGATAACGACATAGAATTTTTTGTTTCTAATTCTGAAGGCGATATAATTGACAGAATTTATGAAAGAGATTACGACGGACTAATAATTAATCCGGGCGCATATTCGCATTACAGTTTAGCTATTTTAGATGCACTTCGTGCAATTCATGTTCCAAAAGTTGAAGTGCATATGACAAATGTTTTCCGCCGCGATGAAAAGAGAAAAACTCTTGTGACCGCCGAAGGGGTAGACGGAGTAATAATAGGCTTCGGTGATTATGTTTACAAAATGGCGCTTAATTACTTTTTGTAATTAATAATAAAAAATGTTATAATTGATTTAATTTGAAGGAGGAATAAAATGAAATTTGAATATGATTTAGATTATTTGCTTCAATTTGGAGTTGAGCTTTTAAAGACACCATCACCAACAGGCGATACAAAAAAAGCTGTAGATTTTGTAAAAAACGAGTTAGAAAAATATTATCCATGTGAATACACGAGAAAAGGGGCTTGTATATGTAAAATAGAAGGTGAAGACACAAGTGAAGCACTTTTGCTTTCGGCTCACGTAGATACACTTGGTGCAATGGTTAAAGAATTAAAAGCAAATGGGAGACTCAAAATGAGTATGATAGGTGGATATGCTTGGGCAACAGTTGAAGGACTAGAGGTTATAATTGCAACTGAAGAAGGCAAACACTATACGGGTACAATTATGACCACTGCAGCCTCAAGCCATGTCAATGGTGGACTCACTCAATCAATTGAAAGAAATGATGCAAACCTCGAAATCAGAGTTGATGAAGTGGTTCATAATAAAGAAGATTTAGAAAAACTTGGAATTCAAGTTGGTGATTTCATATATTACAACACCGGTACAAGACTTTGCGAATCAGGATATTTAAAATCCCGTCACTTAGATGACAAAGCTTGTGTTATCACCCTTGTTGGAATTGCAAAATATCTGAAAGAAAACAATATCAAACCACCAAAGACAACTTATCTATTCATTTCAAACTATGAAGAAGTTGGTCACGGTTCAAGCGCCGGGATTCCAAAAGAAGTTACAGAATTTATTTCTGTGGACATGGCAGCTCCGGGACCGGGACAAACTTCGGACGAAGAAAAAGTTACTATTTGTGTAAAAGACTCAACGGGACCATATGACATTGACATGAAGAGAAAGTTAATCAAACTCGCAAAAGAAAACGAAATTCCTTATGTGCTTGACATTTATCCATTCTACGGTTCAGATGCATCTGCGGCACAAAGAGCAGGCGTTGACGCAAGAGCAGCCTTGATCGGACCGGGAGTCGATGCAAGCCATAGCTTTGAACGTACACATAAAAACGGGATTGAAGCTACTACCGATTTAGCAATTAGCTATGTTTTAGCAAAATAGAATATAATGGGAAAATATCTATGAGAATATTCTCATAGATATTTTTATAAATATTTGAAAATAAAATTATTTTTTTCTATATAACGTGTGAAGGGTTTATATAAGAATAGAGAAACGCAAAATAAATATAAAGATAATCTATCTCTTTGCAGCTGATATTAGTTACACTTGATTTATATGAAAGGTTTTAATTAATATGAATCACAAGATTTTTATATCGAAATATCAAAGTTGCAGAGTCTTATTTTATTACAACGGACATTTTTTTTAGAGATTCCATTCATAAGATACTGATATTAAAAAATGAAAGCATTTTTGGATAGAATTAATCAAGCAAAAAATGGGATAATTGTAAAAATATTATAATAAAATTCAAAAAGCATTATAAAGACAGAATTTTAATTTTTATGTGATTATTTTGTAAGTGATGACATTTTTTCTTTAAGAAAAGAGACGCTTTAAAAGTTAGCGTTTCCATTTCTAAAATGGTTCAATTGATTTTGCTTTAATTTTGACATTCGATTAAAAAACGATTATTGTTTAAAAAAGATTTTAACTACAAAATATAAGTCACCGGAATAAATAGTTTTACCTGATAAACTGCGAATTATAAAACGAGCAAATAAAAAAGGCGTGGTTTAACCAAACGCCTTTTTAAAATGAGATTTAGTTATTGTTTAGCCAGTTTACTACAGCTGTGAGCATTAGACCCAGACCGATTGGCATCATATTTTCATCGAAATTTACTCCGGGGTTGTGGTGACTAAAATTATTGCCCGGCAATTTGCAGTTTACATTAAAATATGCGGTTGGAACTTTCTCTGCCACCAGTGCCATATCTTCACTTGCCATGCTTAGAGTATCCGGAATTAGTTCGCCATCAAAATCGCTATCTTTTATATATCCGACAATTTCTCTTGTGAAATCCGGATCCGAATAAAGACTTGGAACGCCGGTGAAAAAATCGAGGTTAATTTCTGCCCTTGTGGAAATCTTTAGTCCTTCAATAATTTCACACATTCTAGCTTTTAGTTTATTTCTAATTTCAGGGTTGTATGCTCGAAGTGTTCCCTGCATTTCAGCAACATCTGGAATTATATTCGAGTTTGAACCGGCACTTAACATACCAAATGTTAAGATGCTCGTTTCTTGTGGTGGAGATTCTCGAGCAATTAGCTCTAAGAAATTTGTATAAATATTTACTGCCACATTTATCGGGTCAATTGTAGTGTGAGGATATGCGCCGTGTCCACCTTTACCTTTTATTGTGATTTTGAAATTGTCGGAGCTGGTTAAAACATAGCCTTCATTGTAACAAATTGATCCTGTTTCTTTGTATAGTGCTGTGTGAAGAGCAATAGCTCTGTCCACTTTTGGATTTTCCAATAGGCCGTTTTCAATCATCATCTTTGAACCGGCAAAGATTTCTTCGGCAGGTTGGAACATAAATTTTACTGTGCCTTTGAATTTAGCCTTGTCTTTTAAAAGTATTTTTGCAGCTGTAAGAGCAATTGAAGTATGAAGGTCGTGGCCACAAGTGTGGGCAGTATTTCCGGTTGAAGCAAATGGAAGTCCGCTTTCTTCTTTCATTGGAAGCGCATCCATGTCAGCCCTAATCATAATGCATTTTCCATCGCCTTTTTCACCTTTAATCACTGTCGATAAACCGGATGAACCATATTCTTTTACTTCGAGTCCGAGGGATTCAAGTTCACCTTTTACATAGGCTTTTGTTTTTGGTAAATCGAGACCAAGTTCTGGAATTTGGTGCAAGTTTCTTCTATTTTTTACAAGTTCGTCTTTATAGTCAAGTGCTTCTTTAAAATAATTATTCATATTTCCTCCTTACATATTCAAAGTTCTCTTTTGTATATTGTGTTTTTTTGCGTATCTGTCTGTTAAAATAGGGGTAATGATACTTGTTAGCACCACGCCAAATGCGATTTGCGCAACAGCAACGCTTGCTATATCAGCAACGTTTGGGTCAGTTGCTGCAATTAGCGTTGGAACCGAAACAGAAAGTCCGGCTATTGAAGAAATTGCAAATGTGGTGATTCCATCTTCTTTTAGAACCTTTGTTTCAAAAAGCCAAATCAGCGGGAAACAAATTACATAGAAAATTATCGTTAAGATAACCCCTTCAAGTCCTGCTTTAAATGCGGAGATCAAATTGATTCCGGCACCGAATGCCCAGCCCATAAATGGAGTTAAGATTGGAACTGCGCCAGAGAAAAATTTGCCCAGTTCTTTATCCAAATTTCCTATTAAGATTCCAATTACTATAGGGATTAAAACTGAAATCACTGGCATCCAGTCAACGTTTGAAGCTTTTGAAACGCTATAAACAAGCATTGGGAAAGCTGGCACACATAATAGACCGGTAACTCCAAAAGCAGATTCGTCGCTTTCTGTTCCATAATCACTCACAAGAGCAAGGTATAGAGATGGGTTTAACGAACAAATCGTAGTTGTGAAAGCGATTGCTGAAATTCCCCAAAAGCCTTTCATACCAAAAACACGGAAGAAAAGAAATGAAAAAGCAAAACAGAGAATAATTTTAACAAGCAAAATTGAGCCTTGTTTTCTCATAACTTTTTTTATTTTTTCAAAATCTAGCGATGCTGACGAGCAAAAACAAATCAAACCTACTATGTAGTTGATACCTTTAGTAGTGAAAAAAGCTTCGGTCATTCCGCCGATTTTAAAAATGTCCGGCAAGAAAGTTGCAAAGAGTGCGCTAATAAGCATAGGTATTAAAAGTAATCCGCCGGGAATTTTTTTCATGAATTTTAACATAAAAACACCTCCATATTTTGCTATCTATTTATACCCTATTTTAATACAATAAACTAAAAATGAAATGATAAATTTTTTTTACAAACAAAACCTCAAAAGTCTATAATGACCTTTGAGGTTTTTAAAAACTACTTTGATGTAATCATTTACTATAAAAAATAACAATAAATACAATTTTTAACTATTTCTATTCAAATAGGTCTACTGAGCTATTATCTCTCGGAGGAGTTGGTGGCGGCAACTCAATATCTTCCGGTGGATTTTCGTTATCACCACCTTCATTGTCCTCATTGTTACCGGGTTTATGGTGAGGGAATTCCTCAATCAAATTTGGATTTTCCACATCCGGATTAAATATTTCCGGGGACTCTTCTTCATCCACAGTTTCCGCATTGTGTATGTCACACGTTTCAGTCGGCAGTTCGTATACCCAGTCAGCCGGCATAATTCCGCCATGCATTTCAGGATTGTATGCCGGTTTTCTTTGCACAAACACTTTCATAACTTTTTTGTCTTCAGGACAGAATTCGTTTGCAAGTTTTCCACTTTCTTCACAAATTTCCGCAGATACATGAAGGTCGCAAACTTGTTTTGGCTCAGTTCCTTTTACGAATATTTCCGTTTTAACAACGCCACGCGGATCTTGAGAACAAAATTCTCCCGGGAGTTTTCCAGAAATAGTGCAAACTGATGATTTTATAATTCCGTCCGGCCTGTTAAAAGCACTTACCGGCTCTTTGCCTTCGTGCGCTTTGGTCATTATATTTTGCCACATTTGTGCAGCAATCATTGAATTCTTATTCATTGTAATTCGTGGGGTGTCACTACCAATCCATGTTGCTCCCAGATAATAATCTGTGAAACCAACAAACCACAAGTCAGCAGTGTACTGCGTAGTACCGGTTTTGCCGGCGGTAACTTGATTTGGAACTTGTGCTGCCTTACCAAGACCATTTGTAACTACAGTTCTTAAAATGTCTTTCATAATATAAGCAGTTTGAGGGCTTACAACTTGAATCGGTTCAGGCTTAAATTCTAAAAGCACTTTTCCGTCATTGTCTATAACCTTTGTGTATGGACTTGGATTTATAAATTTACCGTCGTTTGCAATTGCTGAATATGCACTGGCGAGGCGAAGTGGACTAAGACCCTTTGTCATACCGCCGAGCGCAAGAGCAGAAGCATTTTCGTCGTTGTACTTTTCATTTTCTTCTTTTGTAACAAAAGTATCTCTGTCCGGATGAGCTTTGTCGATAATGTTCATTTTTTCTAGATAAGGAATTACATTTCTGGCACCAATTGCGTTAAGAGTTGTAACTGCACTGGTATTTATAGATTGTTCAACAGCGTATCTTAAAGAAGTGATTCCTTTATAACCGGAATACCAGTTGTTTGGCCATGGAGAACCGTTTAAAGTCATCGGCACGTCGTCAATCGGGGTTGCTGCAGTAAATCCTTTGTCGAGAGCTTCAAGATAAACTCCGATTGGTTTAATAGCAGAACCAGGTTGTCTTTGAGAATTGGTTGCACGATTAAAAATTCTTCTACCGTCGACGTCCCTACCACCAGCCATCGCAACAATGTGTCCATTTTTGTAGTCGATGATAATTGAAGCACTTTGTGGTTGAACTACGCCGTCTTTATTGATAAAAATTTGCCCCTCGTTAAAATATAGCACATTGTCTTTAATTTC
Source organism: Ezakiella sp. (assembly GCA_022778715.1). Classification (GTDB taxonomy): domain Bacteria; phylum Bacillota; class Clostridia; order Tissierellales; family Peptoniphilaceae; genus Ezakiella. The sequence goes on along the minus strand of JALFRW010000007.1, from coordinate 62,827 downwards.
AAATAGTTTTTTATTTTCATCAAGAGCTGATTTGTTGATTCTTATCCAACCGTTGTCGACATTAAAATCGTCTTTTTTGATAGGCAAACTTCCTATTGTGTGAGTTTGCAAGTTCTTACTATTGTCTATTGTGAAATAATCCATAACATCGATATTGGATTGATAAGGAATCATTTTCACAGATTTAATCATAAGATCACCATTATCAGCAAATTTAAACTCGTCTTGCGTAAGATAAATTCTGGAGTCAGTGCTAATTACATTCGCTTTGTTCAAGAAAACCAATTTCCCATTACTATCAATAATATTGCCGTATTGGTCCAAAGTCATGTCTAGAAGTAGTGGCGCTTTTAATTTTGTTGTATCTCCAACCAAAATTTCATTGAACTTTTTGTAGTCTTCTTCAACTTGTTTTTGAAGTTTCATATCAATGGTGGAATAAATCTTAAGTCCGCCGTAGAATAACTCATCTTGTGCACGAGATTTTGTCCAGCCATATTTATCTTGCAAATCTTCAACCACTCTGTCTTTTACATAGTCCGCAAAATAGTTTGTGATTTGATTTTGTTTCTTTTCAGCCGGCTTTAGCAGCGATTTTTTGTCTACTTTTTTTGCAGTTTCGTATTCGCTATCGGTTATCATTTCAAGTTCGTGCATCTTTCTCAAAACGGCGTTTGCACGATTTTCGTTTTCCGGATTAAATACCAACATATAGGTTTGTCCTAAAATGTCGATTGTGCCAACTTTTTCCATCGTGTTTTGGTCAAAATTGTTTGGTGCAACCCTGTAGAATGGTGGGTAAGTGTTTGGGTTTTTTACTATGGAAGCTAGCATTGCACATTCGACAACATCTAAATCTTTTGCGTGTTTATTAAAATAAGTTTGAGCAGCTTCTTCTACGCCATAAGCATTTTGCCCCATGCTTACCCTATTTAAATAAGCTTCCAAAATTTGATCTTTGGTGAGCATTTTTTCTAGTTGGATTGAAATTTCAGCTTCTTTTAATTTTCTTTCAAGAGTTCTTGCCGGAGTGAGAAAAGTATTTTTTACCAATTGTTGAGTAATTGTACTTGCACCTCTAGCATTGTCTCCGGTTTTATATGCTTGATAAAGTGATGCTAAAATCCCGTGCGGGTCAATTCCAACATGATCACGAAATCTTTCGTCTTCTATTGCTATAAAAGCATTTGTAAGATTCTTTGGCATATCTTGAATACCAATCATCGTGCGGTATTCAGCCGTAGCAATTTTTTCTATTAAATTACCGTCTTGATCGTAAATTATAGATGTCTCATTTAAGTCCATATTCACAATTCGCGGGTCAATAGCATCAACTTGCGACATTATTTTAAGACCGGCGAGTGCAAATAGTGTGCCAAAAACAATCATAATAATTAAGGTTATATAAATAAAATATCGAACAAGCTTTGTAATTGTAAAAACTTTATTTCGATGCCGCATAATTTTCTCCTTTCAAATCTTATATATTATAACATAATTATTTAAAAAATAGAAATTTGGGTAGAAATTTAATGCTAGCGTAATTTAAGATAAATTGTGTGGACAAGTAAAATTTAAAATGTTATAATTAAGAAAGAGTTTGATTAGAAAAAAATTTTAGCAGGAGGATTTTATGAACGAATACAACGATAACGATTTCGATAAAACGATGAAGTTTAATTTCAATACAGATAAAAATATGAAGCCACGTGAAATTATTGAATATGTTTATGAAGCATTGGCAGAAAAAGGATATGAACCAGTAAACCAAATTATCGGATATATTCTTTCAGGAGATCCAACTTATATTACAAGTCACAACAACGCAAGAAGTATCATAATCAAATTAGAAAGAGATGAGCTTTTAGAAGCAATGTTAAGAGAGTATTTAAAACTGGATGATAGATAGAGTTTTAAGTTTGGATATAGGAGAGAGGTCTATCGGGATGGCTGTTAGCGATCCGTTTGGAAGTTTTTCAATTCCTATTGGAACAATAAAAAGATCTTCAAAGCTTGAAGATGTTCAAAAAGTTAAAAAAATCATTGAAGAAAAGCAAATTAAAAAAATTGTGGCAGGATTGCCGCTTGACTTAGATGGAAACAAGTCAAGTCAAGCATCAATTGTGTTAAAGTTTACCAATTTTTTAACAAAAGTAACCGGATTCGAAGTAGAGTTTGTGGATGAGAGATACACTACAAAAATGGCAAATGACACTTTGAGATTTTTGGATGTAAAAATGGGCAAACAAAAAGGAGCTGAAGATGCTCTAGCTGCTGCATATATTCTGGATATTTATTTGAAGAAACACTAGGAGTAAGCTATTTTTTGATAGTTTGTTTTTGCGTGCAAAAAATATTAATAAAAATTTAAAAAGAAAGAGGGAAATAGATGGTAAAAAATTCAAATTCTCTAAAGGTTATTCCGCTGGGCGGACTCGGAGAAATTGGAAAGAATATCACTGCCTATGAATATAAAGACAATATTATTGTCGTAGACTGTGGTATGACTTTTCCAGGTGACGAGATGCCGGGGATAGATATTGTTATTCCTGATGTAAGTTATTTAGAGAAAAACAAAGAGAAAGTTAAGGCGTTTTTTATTACGCACGGGCATGAGGATCATATTGGTGCAATTCCATATGTATTGAACAAGATTAATGTGCCTATTTATGGAACGAGACTAACAAATTCGCTTATTAAAAACAAAGTGAAAGAATTCAATTTACCGGTGATATTAAATGATGTAAATTATGGGGATGTAGTGACAGAGGGTCCATTTAAGGTTGAATTTATTGCTTGTTCACACTCGATTCCGGATTCGAGCATGCTTGCAATTAGTACTCCGGTTGGTACTGTGGTTCAAACAGGCGACTTTAAAATTGACTACACTCCAATCGATGGAGTTAGAACTGATTTAAACAGACTTGCAGAAATAGGAAATAAAGGCGTAGCATTATTACTTTGTGATTCCACGAACGTGGAAAGACCTGGCTATACTTTGAGTGAAAGCACAATTGGAGAAACATTTAATGATATTTTTGCAAAAGCTTCAGGTAGAATTTTAGTGGCAACTTTTGCATCCAATGTGCACAGAGTTCAGCAAATTATAACGGCTGCTGAAAATTATGACAGATTTGTTGCACTTTCAGGTAGAAGTATGCTTAATGTGGTAAACACTGCCAGAGAACTCGGTTATTTAAAGATAAAAGAAAAAACTTTAGTGGATATAAATCAAATTCACCAGTATCCGCCGAACAAAGTTTGTCTAATTATGACAGGCTCTCAAGGTGAGCCTATGAGTGCGCTAACTAGAATTGCTGATGATTCACACAAGAAAATCAAGCTCACAAATAAAGATACAGTTGTTATCAGTGCAAATCCAATTCCAGGAAACGAACTCGATGTTGGCAGTGTTATCAATAAACTCATGGAAAAAGATGCGACAGTTGTTTATGAAAAACTTGCAAATATCCATGTGTCAGGTCATGCCTGCCAAGAAGAATTAAAACTCATTCACAGTTTGTTAAAGCCAAAATATTTTATGCCGGTGCACGGAGAAATGCGTCATCAAAAAACGCATGCAAATTTAGCAATCAATTTGGGAATGAACAAGGACAATGTTTTCATTCAAAAGAATGGCGACATTATGGAACTTACGAAAAAATCTTTTAAATGCATTGGTTCAGTGCCAAATGGCGCAATTTTAGTAGACGGTTTGGGAGTTGGAGATGTGGGTAATGTAGTTCTTCGCGATAGAAAACATCTCTCCGAAGATGGACTTATTTGTGTTGTGCTAACCTTGTCACAGGAGACCGGAAAGGTAATTGCAGGACCGGATATTATAAGTCGCGGTTTTGTATATGTGAAGGAAAACGAGGATATTATGGAAAGCTCTTTGAGGAAGTTGAGACAAATTGTTGCAAAGCTTGAAGAAGACGGCATCGACGATTGGAACACAATGAAGAGCACCATTAGAGAAGAATTGAAGAAATTCATTTATGACAAGATTAAGAGAAATCCAATGATCCTTACAATCTTTACAGAAGTATAATTTATAAAGTTGGAGGAAAAAATGGGCAAAGACAATTTTAAAGGCACTAAGTATTTAACAAAGGCGGCGTTAATAGCTGCGATGTATGTGGTTTTAATTTTGATTCAAATAATTCCTGCTGCATCACTCGTCTATGGACCGGTCCAACTAAGGCTTGCTGAGGGGCTTACAGTTTTACCATTTCTAGAAGCTGCCGCAGTTCCAGGTCTTTTCATCGGTTGTTTATTGAGTAATGTGATACTGGTTTTTCAATCAGGATTTGGAATTATAGACGTAGTTTGTGGCTCACTTGTCACTTTAATTGCTGCGATTTTAACTGGAAAAGCAAAAAATAAGGTTATGGCGTTTTTCCCACCTATTCTTTTAAACGGATTTATAGTAAGCATTTGGGTTAGTTATTTTACAAACATTCCTTATTGGACCACAGTGCTAACTTTGATGGGTGGAGAAGCTATCAGTGTTGTAATCTTTGGAACAATTATTTTATATGTTTATGAACATTCTAAGTTTTACAAGAGGTATTAATATTTTATGTCAAGAGCAGTAAAGATAACTATTAGTTTAGTAGTGCTTGCGCTCATTTTGGGCGGAGCATTTTATTTGTATAACAATTTTACAAAAGGGGTTTATAAGCCGGTAGACAAAAACGACAATTCACCAATTGAGGTGTCGATTCCAGAAGGCAGTTCACTTGGGAAAGTGGCTTCAATTTTATATGAAAATGGTTTGATTAAAAACGGAACTTTCTTTAAGTCGAGAGTGCAAAAGTTAGGCAAAGAAACAGAAATTAAAACGGGAGAATTTGAACTTTCAAAATCCATGTCAATGGACGAAATTATCGAAAAAATAACAGCTAATCAAGAAGTTGCTCAAGGAGAATTTGTAAAGCTTGTTATCCCGGAAGGTTTTGAAAGAAAATTAATCGCTGAGAGAATTGAAGAGAAAGGTCTGGGCTCTAAAGATGATTTTATGGCAGCAACTGCAGACAAGTCAGCTTACGAAGGCGAGTTTCAATGGCTCAGCAAACTGGATAGCGGCGACACTTTAGAGGGATATTTATTCCCTGCCACTTATGATATTCCGGAAAATGAAACAGTTGAAGATATTACAAGAAGAATGCTCAGGGCATTTCAAGACAGAATGGGAGATTATTTGGAACGTGACGATTTTAACGGTCTAACTTTCAAACAAATGATCACAATGGCTTCAATTGTTGAAAGAGAAATTAAAGTGGATGATGAAAGGCCGCTTGCTGCGAGCGTTTTTTATAATCGTATTAATCAAGGCATGAGACTTCAGTCCTGTGCAACGGTACAATTTATTTTGGGGGAAAGAAAACCGAATTTGTCAAACGAAGACATTTCGATTGATTCACCATATAACACTTATACAAATGCCGGACTTCCACCATCACCGATTGCATCACCTGGCATGAAGTCAATTGATGCAGCTATTAATCCGGCACAAACAGATTATTTATTCTTTGTTTTAACCGGAGATGACGGCTCGCACACATTTACAAGCACTTATGACGAACATTTAAAGGCAAAGGAGAATATGAAATAATGGTTGAATTGTTGGCACCTGCGGGAGATTTGTCCAGATTGAAAATAGCATTCATGTATGGAGCAGATGCTTGCTATATTGGAGGAATTCAGTATGGACTTAGAAAAGGGGCTTCCAACTTCACTAGCGATGATTTAAAAGAAGCTATTAAATATGCTCACGAGTTAAATAAAAAAATTTATGTGACTTTAAATATCATTCCACATGAAAATGATTTCGACGGAATGGTTGATTATATAAAATTTTTAGACGAGATAAAAGTGGATGGAGTTATTGTTTCTGACCCGGGGGTTTTTTCGCTGGTAAAAGAAAATAGCAATATTCCCATCCACATCTCTACTCAAGGCTCTGTTACAAACTCAAATACAATTAATTTTTGGCACAAAATGGGAGCAAAAAGAGTAGTGCTCGCAAGGGAACTTTCTTTAAAAGAGATTTCTAAAATAAGAAATAATATTCCTGAGGATATGGAGCTTGAAGCATTTTGCCACGGTGCAATGTGCATGAGCTATTCAGGAAGATGCCTTATGAGCTCTTATATGACAGGACGTAATCCCAATAAAGGTGACTGTGCTCATCCGTGCAGATATAAATATTATTTGATGGAAGAAAAAAGACCGGGCGAATATTTTCCAATTGAAGAAACTGAAGATGGAGCTTATGTTATGAACTCAAAAGATTTGAAGACAATTTCTTTTGTGGAAAAATTGATTGAAGCAGGTATATCTTCTTTAAAAATTGAAGGAAGAATGAAGAGTGCATTTTATATTGCAACAGTGGTGCGTGCATATAAACAAGCAATTGATTCATATTTAGCAGACCCGGAACACTATGTTTTTGACGAAAAGTTAGATAAAGAAGTGATTGCTGGTTCACACAGACCTTTTACAAGTGGATTTTATTACGGAGAGGCTATTATGGATGGGCAATATGACAACAAGGCAGTTCCTATTCCCAAGGCCACTTTTAAAGGGGAGATTTTAGAAGTTAAAGACGGAAGAATTTATTTTAATCTGAAAAACGGTTTAAACGAAGGAGAAATGGTTGCAATTATGAGTCCAACCAAAGACATAGTAATCAAAGTGGAAGACCTTATGAACGATGAGGGAAAGCTTGTGGATAGGGCAAATGTGCCAAACAAAACATATTCTTGCAAGTGGGATGGAGAGGCTAAAAAGGGATATTATTTAAAACAAGCGGAGGAGTTATGAGAAAATCTTTAATAATAGGGGTTGCCGGAGGTTCTGGCTCCGGCAAATCTACAATTTCAAAAAGATTGAAAGAGTTGAACGGAAATAATAGAGTTGAAATAATTGACCAAAGTGCCTATGCATTGGTCGACTCAAGTCTTGATCTTTTGGATAGAAGAAAAGTAAACCTTGGACACCCAAGCAATGTGGATTTTGATTTATTAAAAGATAATATAAATGATTTGATTTTGGGTAAATCTACAAATTCACCGATTTTTGATTATCACACTTATGAAAGAACTGATGAAATTATTAAACATGAACCAAAGGACATTGTGATTGTGGAAGGTAGTTTAGTTTTGTATGATAGTGCGCTGCGAGATTTATTTGACATCAAAGTCTATGTTGATACGGATGCCGACATTAGACTCATCAGAAAAATTTTGAAAGACACGAAAGAAAAGAGCTTGGATATAGACAATATTATTTTGGATTATATTTCCAGAGATAAAAATGTTTATATGAATTTTGTGGAGCCGACCAAAAGATTTGCTGACATTATTATCCCTGAAGGGGGAGAAAATGAGATTGCAATTGATATATTAAATTCAAAAATTAAGGGGACTTTTGATAGATTATGATTATGCAGTTAAGCGATTTTTTGGCATGTGCTTATTTGTCTAAGGATAATAAAAAAGCCTCTTTTTATTTAGATAATTTAGACCAAATTCCTGCGGTGATAAGCAGCGTTGAATCTAAAGGTTATTTGATTAAATATTTTGATGGAACGAAATTCATTATTTTTTTGTTTGAACCAAATAAAAAAGAGTTAGATTTAGTTTATGAAAAAGAAGGGGATTTTGTTTATTATGTAGACGAAAATTATGATGTTGGACGGATTCCTGATATTGAGCAAGTGCTAAAAGAAGCTATTAGACTTAATGCTACAGATATTCATATCGAGCCGAAGCCGGGATATATTGTGGTGCGGTTTAGAATTGACGGCGATCTTCATATAATTTATCAAACCATTGGTGAATACGATGAGATATTAAACAAAATCAAAATTTTTGCAGGACTTGATACAATGAATCGCGAAATCGAGGAGTCTTCTTTTGAATTTATGGGATTTATGATAAGAGTCAGCTCTGTACCGACTTTATATGGTGAGAAGCTCGTGTTTAGACTTTTGCATAGAAGCGTTTCGGATTTAAAACTGAATAATTTGGGATTAACAGATGAAATGGCTGCAAAATTAAAAGTACTGACAAATAAAAAGGGAATTCATTTAATATGCGGGCCAACCGGATCCGGGAAAAACACAACTCTTCACAGTTTAATTAAAGAGATAGATTCTGTTAAATATAATATTATTTCAATTGAAGATCCGGTTGAATATCGAAATGAAAATATTACTCAGCTCGAGGTGGACAATAAGCGTGATCGCACTTTCGATAAGCTTTTGCGTTCTATTTTAAGGCAGGACCCAGATGTGCTTTATATTGGAGAAATTAGAGATGGTGAAACAGCTGAAGTGGCTTTTCGTTCTGCAATAACAGGGCACATTGTTTTTTCAACATTGCACACAAAAGATGTGGAGTCCACTTTTGACAGATTATATGATTTAAATTTGCATAAGAATTTGGTTAAGGCCGGACTAAAGACAATTGTGAATCAAAGACTCGTGAAAATTTTATGCGAAAAGTGCAAGAAAAGAGCAGAAGCACCGGAACATATTAAAAAATTGGGTATTAATTATGTATACCAAAGTTGCGGTTGCGATTATTGCAACGATGGGTACAAGGGAAGACTTGCAATTTTCAGTATAAACGCTTTTAATGATAAAACGGGCGAAATGGAAGAAATCATTTCTATGAATGAATCAATATTAAATTTATTAAAGTATGGCAAAATTGATATAAGAACATTTGAGGCGGAATATGATTTATAAATATATCGATTTTGATGGGCAAAAATATAAAGGGGGATTCTATTTAAAAAAGAGCGAGTATAGTAGAAGTAGACATTATATTGAATCTCCACTTTTTTTTAAAGAGAATTCACCGATTGCTTTTTTTAATAATTTAAAGCTCTTGACAAGTGAAGGTTACTCTGTAGCAAATGCAATAAAAATTTTAAAAACTTCAAACAGCGCTGCACTAAAAAGAAGCATGGCGGAAAAAATGGAGCAAGATTTAAAACTCGGCAAACCATTTTTTGCGGTGGTGCAAAAATATTTCGAAGTGGATGATTTTGTAATATTTATGCTGGAAATAGCAGAAAAAGAAGCAAACATAAACGAAGTTCTAGACGATATTTGTGATTATTTGGAGAAAAAGGCAACCTATAAGAGAAAGATAAAAAATGAAACGGCATATCCTATATTTCTTATGGTGATGGGAATTATTTTGCTTTTTTTCATTTCGAAATTTGTGGCACCGGTTTTTTTCAATGTACTCGAAAGTTTTGAAGGAAATTTGCCAAAAGTTTCATTGGTAGCTTTTTCATTTGCGAGTTTTATATCAAATTATGGAGATTATGTTTTATTTGCAATTATTTTAATTTATATTATGTACTTCATGATTTCTACAAAATTTCCTATGGTTCAACTTAAAGTTAAAAAAAATTTGTATCAAAATGGACTTTTTAAAAATATTCGTCAAGATAAATTTCAATATAATTTTTTCAAACGTTTTAGCATTTTATACAAATACAAAGGTAATTTTAAAGATAGTTTAATTTTTATCGCTAAGCAAGAAAAAGATATATATTTTAAATCAGAACTCGAAAAGGCGATAAAAAATTTAGGCAGTGGAAAAAGCATATCCGAGATTGTAGAGTTTAGAGCTGTTTTTTCGGATTTTGCAATTTCGTTTATGGAAGGGATAGATAGGGACGAGGAAGTGTTTAAGACTACTGATAAGCTAGCTAAGTTTTATGAACAAAGCTATGGCGATAGGCTTAGTAAAGTTTTAAAGCTGATTGGCCCGATAATGATAGCAATTATTGGCGTTATTGTGGCGATTATTGCGCTTGGAATTATGCTTCCGATATTTAGCTTTACGGAGGAAATTTAAGGGGGAATATATGAAAAAATCAAATGGATTTCTTAAGGCTTTTATAATTAGTTTGGTCGTAATTTTGCTTGCAGGAGGAGGCTATTATTTTTATAAAATCACGGAGGAAAAGAAGTCTGAACAAGCTAGAACAGAGCAAGCGGAAAAAGAAAGAATGGAACACGATAAGCTCGTTTACGATACTATTAATGACAATAATTTTTATGAAGGCATTTTGATTCAAGGTCACGATGTATCAGGGCTTTCAAAAGAAGAGGCAATTGCAGAATTACAAGAAATTGTTTCTGAAATTGCTGGCAAAAAAATTACGGCTAATATCGAAAATAATTCCAGAACTGCAACTTTAGAAGAGCTTGGCGTGAGTGTGAATTTAGATAAAACAATTGAAGAAGCTTATGCTTACGCAAGAGTTGGTTCATCTGAAGATAGATTCAATTTAGTCAACGATTTAAAGGAAAACAACAAAGATTTTCCATTTGTTATAGATTATGATGGAGAAAAAATTCAAGAATTCGTGAATATAATTGAGGAAAACACAAATCAGATTTCCACTTCAGCTACAGTAAGCTTTGTCAATGGCAAACTAACTGTAAAGGAAGGAGAAAAAGGGAAAAAACTCGACAAAGAAGGTTTGAAGGATAGAATAAAAACTTCTATTGAAGATGCGATTGCGAAAAACACAGATGTGAGTTTGGATGCAAAAATGGAAGAACTTTCAGAAGAGGAAAATGAAGGAAAGTATGCAAGAATAAATGGCGTTATTGGAAAATTCACGACGAATCTAGGGAAAGGAACAGCCGGAAGAAATGCAAATATTATTTTGTCTACTGAAAGAATTTCAAACATCGTTGTGATGCCTGGAGAAACGATTTCGTTTAATCAAAGAATGGGCGAAATTACCATTGAAAATGGTTATAAGAACGCAAGCACGATTCAAAATGGAAAATACGAAGATGCACTTGGCGGCGGACTTTGCCAAACTTCAACAACTCTTTATAACGCACTCGTTCGCAGTGATATTAAAATTGTGGAAAGACATCCTCACTCCATTCCGGCACCTTATGTGCCATATGGAGAAGACGGTGCCGTCTGGGCAGGTTCAAAGGATTTGAAATTCACAAATAATTGGGATTTTCCAATTGCAATAGTGGGAAGCGTGGATTTAAAGTCCAACACAATGACTTTTGTTATTTATGGTGATACGACAGAAAAAGATTATGAAGTACAAATGTATTCCAAAATCACAGACAAGATTCCTTTTGAAACCGTAGAAAAAGAAGATCCAAGTTTGCCGGCAGGCGAGAAAAAGGTTCAAAGACAGGGCAGAAATGGTTATAAAGTTCAATCTTATAAGGTTTACTCAAAAGGCGGTAAAGCTATAAAAGAAGAGCCTTATTATAAGAGCAGTTATCCCAGAATTGATGAAATTGTGCTTGTCGGTACCGGAGGAGCCGCTCCGACAGAACCGATAGAAAATGAAAACCTCGAAACTGAAGAAGAACAGAACGAGGCAGTGGATTTGCTTCAATAGCTAATCTATTGCATTTAAATATTTATTTAAATCCAGTTTAAAAATAGTGTCATTTTGATTTAAGATGTAAATGCCGTCCCCGAAATTCGAGTATACAACGCCATCTTGAATTGGAATGACATATTTGTAGATATCATCTTTTAGTTCATATATTTTACTTTTGCTATTTTTGGTTTCCATAAAAAGAATGGAGTTTTTATTTTTAGATACAAATTTCAGTTTTTCAGAGCTGCAAACGTCTAAAGATAAGCCGGTTTTTAAATTGTAACTCACGATAGTGCTTGTTGACTCGGAATTTTTTATATAATATATTTTATCATTTAAAATGATTGGACTGGCACCTTTATCGATAAAGACAGGATTTTGGGATTTGCTCAGTTTAAAAATTTTGGAATTAAACAGGTCGCTGCCTGACCAATAAACGATTTCGCTGTTAAAATCAAAATTAAATATATCTTTATTTATTTGCAATATTTTTTCCGATTTTTCGTTTTCATACAAATACAGATTAGAATTTTCCGTTAAGAGTACCAGTTTGTTGTTAAACGCTTTTAAATCCAGAATTTTTTCATCGGTTTCAGGATGAATTTGTTTTATGATTTCGTCTTTCTTTATTACTTCAATTCCGCCGGATTCATTTAGAATATATAGTTTATTTTGCGTTTCATCAAATGCAAAAGAGATCATATTTTTTACTTTTAAATTTAGATCTTTTGGATAGTTCTGAGTTAGGTCGTATAAAAACAAATTTTCACCATTTACAAAATAAAAGCTGTTGTTTTCTGCGTCACAAAGAACTTTGCCGTAAGCTATTTTTTGGCTGATATTTATCTTTGTATTTTGTTCAATCTTCTTTGTTTTATCATTAATAACGATCTTGTGCAACAAAATTGTATTGTCGGAGTCAAGCATCAGGAGGTTGATGTTCCAATAGAGTCCATTATAATTTTTGATAAGGTTGGATAGTAAAATCGGTTCGTCGGGGTCTGATTTTAGAGGAGTTATGATTTTTAATACATCACTTTCACTCAAATTATTTTTGATAATATTATAATTTGAAATCACTTTTGCAGTGTAGTTTTGTTCATTGTAAGGATTTATTCCGGTTATCATAACTTCAATATATGGTCTGCTGAGCGTCCTGGAACGATTTGAGGAACCGTTCAGTTCAATGTATATTTCGTTATCGTTTATCTTTATATTTTTCACGCTCACTTTACTTGCGTTTGTAACCGGCGCGTAGATTGACAATTTGTAATTTGAATTGTCGACATGCGTTAAATGTGTTACAGTTTTTGTGGATTCAATATTTTTTATATATTTTATGGATAAAACAGTGTATTCCAGAGGCACATAGTCAATACCGGTTTGGGGTTCGTCCTTAATCAGCAAATTGCATCCTGTTAAACAAAATGAAATTACAATTAATAAATATTTTAATTTAGACAATTTTTCACCTCCACTATATTTTATATTAATATTTAGTTTTTATCAATAAAGGAGCATTATGGACTTTAAAATTCATTCAAAATTTAAAATGACCGGAGATCAGCCGGAGGCTGTTGAAAAGCTTGTAAATTCAATAAAAGCCGGCAACAAATATCAAACGTTAAAGGGAGTTACCGGTTCCGGAAAAACTTTTACAATGGCAAATATTATAGAACAAACAAATTTGCCAACTCTTGTGATTGCGCACAACAAGACTTTGGCTTATCAGCTTTGCATGGAGCTTAGAAATTTTTTTCCTGAAAATAGCGTGGAATATTTTGTAAGTTATTATGATTATTATCAACCGGAAGCTTATGTACCGTCAACCGACACATATATTGCGAAAGACTCAGCTATTAACGATGAAATTGATAAACTTCGCCATTCGGCAACTGCTGCGCTTTTTGAAAGACGTGATGTTATTATTGTGGCATCGGTTTCCTGTATTTATGGTTTGGGTGATCCGGAGGATTATCTCGGACTTATGGTTTCGCTTCGCCCCGGCATGCAAAAAGATAGGGATGAAGTTATAAAAGAGCTAACTGCAATCCAATACGTCAGAAACGACGTGAACTTTATTCGCGGCACGTTTAGAGTGCGCGGAGATGTTTTGGACATTTTCCCGTCCAGTGAAAGTGAAAACTCAATTCGTGTTGAATTTTGGGGGGATGAAATTGATAAAATCACATCTATTAATCATATGACCGGAGAAATTTTGGGGGAATTACATCATGCATCAATTTTCCCGGCGTCACACTTTGCTACCTCCGATGCAAAAGTTAAACGCGCAATCGTAACGATTGAAGATGAGCTAGAAGATAGACTGAAAGAACTGCGGGACCGGGATCATCTTTTGTACGCAGAAAGGCTTGAACAGAGAACCAGATACGACCTTGAAATGTTAAGAGAAATAGGTTTTTGCTCAGGCATTGAAAATTATTCCAGACATCTATCCGGGAGAGCTCCGGACTCAAGACCATACACTTTAATAGACTATTTTCCGGAAGACTTTTTGATTATTGCAGATGAATCTCATGTAACTATTCCGCAAGTGAGAGGAATGTATGCGGGCGACAGATCAAGAAAGCAAACTTTAGTGGACTACGGATTCAGACTTCCATCGGCTCTTGACAACAGACCGCTAAATTTCAACGAGTTTGAATCTTTGATAAAACATATTTTGTTTGTGTCTGCAACTCCCGGAGCATATGAACTTGAAAAATCAGAAGTTGTGGCCGAACAAATCTTAAGACCAACTGGACTTTTGGATCCAAAGATTATTGTTCGACCAATCAAAAATCAAATTGACGATTTGTTATCTCGTATAAATGCTAGAATTGCTAATAATGAGAGAGTGCTTATCACGACTCTAACTAAGAAGATGGCTGAAGATTTGACGGATTATCTAAAAAATTTAAATATAAAAGTGAGCTATATGCACTCAGATACAGAGACGATAGACAGAATGAAAATAATAAAAGATCTTAGAACCGGAGAAATTGATGTGCTTGTGGGTATAAATTTACTTCGTGAGGGGCTTGACCTTCCGGAAGTTTCTCTTGTGGCAATATTGGACGCAGACAAAGAAGGATTCCTTCGTTCTGAAACTTCGCTGATCCAAACTGTAGGACGAGCTGCAAGAAATGCAAATGGTGAAGTCGTTATGTATGCAGACAGAATTACTGATTCTATAAAAACTACAATTGAGGTTACAGAGCGCAGAAGAGCAATTCAAAATGAGTACAATATCGCACACAATATTACTCCAAAATCAATAGTAAAAGATGTTCGTGAAGTCATTGGAATTTTAAAAGAAAACGAATCTATAAAGACAGAAAAAGCGGAACAATCAGCAGGAGAGATTGAAAGCAAGATTCGTGAACTTAAAGCAAATATGCTTGAAAGAGCAGAGAAATTGGATTTTGAAGCGGCTGCAGAATTTAGGGACGAAATTAAAAAGTTAGAAAATAAATTGTATAAAATGGGTAGGTGATTATTTGGAAGATTATATTGAAATTCGTGGTGCTCACGAAAACAATTTAAAAAATATAAATGTAAATATTCCGAGAAATAAAATGACAGTTATCACTGGACTTTCAGGTTCGGGAAAAAGCAGTCTTGCTTTTGACACAATTTATGCTGAAGGGCAAAGGAGATATGTGGAGAGTTTGTCATCTTATGCAAGACAATTTTTGGGCAACATGACAAAGCCGGCTGTAGAATATATCGGAGGACTGAGTCCGGCAATTTCAATTGACCAGAAGACTACATCGAACAATCCACGTTCGACAGTGGGTACGATTACAGAAATTTATGATTATTTGAGACTTTTGTATGCACGAATCGGTAAAGCTCACTGTCCAAAATGTGGCAAATTGATTGAAAAACAAAGCATTGACCAAATGATTGATAAAATAATGACTTTGGAAGTTGGAACAAGAATTATGATAGTTTCGCCAATAGTGAGAGATAAAAAAGGCGAATTTAAAAGTACAATTGAAAACATAAAACGTGACGGGTTTGTGAGAGTTTTTGTTGACGGAGATATGTACACTATTGAAGATGTGCCAAAACTTAAAAAAACGGATAAGCATACAATCGAAGTGGTAGTGGACAGGCTTATTATAAAAGAAAATATCGAAAAGAGACTTGTGGACTCTATGGAATTAGGGCTGAAACTTGCTGACGGATATGTAATCGTGAGAACTTCTGCCGAGGATATTCCTTTTTCAGAAAAATTTGCATGCACTGATTGCGGTATTGCTATTGAAGAAATATCAACCCGACTTTTTTCTTTCAATAATCCGATGGGAATGTGCGACAAATGTAATGGACTCGGGTATTTTAGACAAATTGACGAAAGCCTGGTTATTCCAAACAAAGATCTTTCAATTAGAGAAGGGGCAATCGGCGTTTACACAACAGACCCAAACGGTTTTTATATGTCGCTGTTTGATGCTATTGCAAGTAAATACAATTTTTCGCTGACAGAGCCAATTAAAAATGCGCCAAAGCAATTCATGGATGATCTGCTTTACGGAACTGATTACAATGTTAGCTTTAAAGCAAAGGGCTCGTTTGGAGCGAAAGGCTTTAAGCAATATACTCGTTCATGGGAGGGCGTTATTTCGAATTTACAATATAGATATGACAATTCTTCGTCAGATTATGTACGCGATGTAATTGAGGATTATATTGAAAGTATTCCATGCCCTAAATGTCACGGTGCAAGATTAAACGAAAATGCACTATCGGTGACAGTTGGCGGATTAAATATCTTTGAACTCACAAATCTGGACGTGGAAAAAGAAATATCTTTTTTTGACAAACTGGAACTTACTCACACAGAAAATTTAATTGCATCAGAAATTTTAAAAGAAATAAAAGAGAGACTTAACTTTTTAAAATCTGTGGGACTTTCTTATCTTACGCTTTCAAGAATGGCAGGCACACTATCCGGTGGAGAAAGTCAGCGAATCAGACTGGCAACACAAATTGGTTCAAAACTGGTGGGCGTGATATATGTACTGGATGAACCGTCAATCGGATTGCACCAAAAGGATAATGAAAAACTGATAGCTACACTCAGAGAGCTTACAGAAGTGGGAAACACCGTGATTGTTGTAGAGCACGACGAAGATACGATGAGAGCGAGCGACTATATTTTGGACATCGGTCCGGGTGCGGGCGTGCATGGCGGAGAAGTGGTTGCGTTTGGAACGCCGGAGCAAGTGGAACAAAACACCAATTCAATAACCGGAAATTATTTGTCGGGCAGAATGAAAATTGAAATTCCGAAAAAGAGAGCGAAAATTGAAAAAGGATATATTCATATAAAAAAAGCGTGCGAAAATAATTTAAAAAACATTGACGCAGATATTCCAATCGGAGTTATGACAGCAATAACAGGAGTTTCCGGCTCAGGTAAATCTACGCTTATAAATGAAATTTTGTATAAAAATTTAGCAAGGGATATAAATAAATCAAGAATTAAGCCGGGTAAATCAGGTGGAGTAAGCTACGATTCGCCACTTGATAAAGTGGTTGTAATTGACCAAAGCCCAATAGGCAGAACTCCTCGCTCAAACCCTGCAACTTATACGGGTGTGTTTGACGGCATTCGAGATATTTTTGCAATGACAACCGAGGCAAAAGCGAAAGGATATCTAAAAGGCCGATTTAGTTTTAATGTAAAAGGCGGTAGATGCGAAGCTTGTAAGGGCGACGGAATTATAAAAGTGGAAATGCACTTTTTGCCTGATGTATACGTGCCTTGCGAAGTTTGCAAGGGGAAAAGATATAATAGAGAAACGCTTGCCGTTACCTATAAAGGCAAAAATATTTCTGACGTTTTGGATATGAACGTGGATGAGGCCTGTGATTTTTTTGAAAATCATCCGATTATTCAAAGAAAACTGCAAACTTTAAAAGATGTCGGACTTGGATATATAAAGCTTGGTCAAAGCAGCACGGAGCTATCCGGCGGAGAAGCTCAAAGAGTGAAACTAGCAACTGAATTGTCGAAACGCTCAACCGGTAAAACCATTTATATTTTGGACGAGCCGACAACGGGCCTTCACAGCGAAGATGTTAAAAAACTGATTGAAGTTTTGCAAAAACTCACTGAAGGCGGAAATACGGTTGTTGTGATTGAGCATAATCTTGATGTAATAAAATGTTGCGATTATGTTCTTGATTTGGGACCGGACGGGGGAGATAACGGCGGAAGAGTGATTGCAACAGGTACACCTGAGGAAGTGGCAAAAGTTAAGAAAAGTTATACCGGACAGTTTTTAAAAAAAATATTAAATAAAAAGTAGGGATAAAAGGGAATAGATATAAGGGTTAATTAATCTATTGGATTGCAGAGGTGATAGTTTTATTTCTAACAATTTTATGGCTTATAAAAAAAGAAAAAGAAGACGATGGATATAGATGAAAATTAGTATGAACAAAGAAATGGAAAAACTTTTGGTTAGTAAGACTTGCTCTAAAAGATTATATTAATAGATTCTAGATTCAACAATTTCATAGCGTTGTAGCTGACCGGCGGCGAATATTATTCATGTTTATTGATGCCGCGAAACAGCGTTTTGAATTGGTGGATGAATTTTATTGTGCTCAAAATTTTACATTTGAGGAATTTATGAAATTTTGTGAACTTCAAGAGGGAGTTTTTAAGAAATTGTATAAATAAAAAATAAAGAAATATGTTTTCTAAAATTGCACTTCTCCCTTAAATCCGGAAACGGAAATAAGGGAGATTTTTAAATAATAAAAATAGCAAAAAATTTCAAATAAAAACAAAAAATATAATTAAGGATTTGAAAAATTACTTCAAAAAAATAAAAACATCGCATTAAAAAAATCATTCATTTTATCATAAAAACATACCACTTTTACCAAAATTTATCCACTTTTACTAAAATTCGTCCATCAACAAAAAATTATTCCACAAAAAGCTTTTTTCATACACAAATAAAATTTCATTCATTTACACCTCATTTTCTATCACAAAAACATACACACACAAAACCTATGTCATTATAAATCAATAAAAATGATTTATAATGACATTCAAGAATTTAATTCATTAATTGTTTAAGAAAACAAAAATAGGGTATATTAAAACCTAATAGATAATATATACAGACTTTGATTTATTTTAAACTAAAAAAATTAATATTTTCAAAGCGAAAGCTTAAAATGGACATGAAAAATCCGGTCTTGAGTCGCAACACAGACCATAAAGATCGCCAAGCTGATAAAACTTGGCAAAGTGGAAAACACTTTAACGAGCAGGATGAAAGCCTGGCTAATGGGTTAAAGCCGAGCCCATTTTGTTGTAAAAATATTATTTTCTTATTCTTTAACCGTTTTTATGTAAAATTGAATTTTCTAGTACAAAACTTTGAAAATAAAATCAAAGTTTTTTTATTTAAAGGAGGAAAAAATATGCAAATCAAAAAAGCAAGTAAGAAAACGGCAATCGGACTTTTAGTCTTAGGACAGATAATAACAACCGGAGCACTAGCGGCACCAAGAGAAGCAATAAAGAAATTTAGTGAAGTAAGACCAATCAAACAAGAGTTAACGAAGTTCAACGGAGAGATAAAATTATTCTTAAACAAGAATGGCAATAAAGAAAGAATCGACCAAAAGATGCAAGACGGATTAAGAGTAGTAAATGGAAGAACGTGCATAGGAGTAAGAGATCTAGTAAATGCAATTGAAGGGGCAGAGGTCGAATGGGACGGAACAAATAAAATAGTAGACATCACATACAACGGCAAGAGCATATCCTACCCATTAAACAAACCAGTTATGTGGGACGGGGACAAGATGGTCACGATAGATGTACCAGCACAAGTAGACCCGAGCATCGAACGCACATTCCTACCTATAAGAAACATAGCAGAGACATTGGGCTTCAAAGTCGACTGGAACCAAAAGACAAAAGAAGTAACCTTAACCCCGGGAGCAGGCACCACCACCCAAACCACCCAACAACCAACACAACAAACCACAACAAAGGCAAACACTAACACAGAAAACCTATCTTGGGTAACTGCAAGTGGTCAAAAAATCCCAAAGAGAGATGAGCTGCCGTCCGAACCAGGCGTATATTATAGTCCTAAAAAAGATTCTAATTTTTATGTATACCAATCAGATGTAACAAACAACTCAGATGGATCAGTAACTTATTTTAAAGGAACACCGCTAGAGTTCACAACCCAACCAAAATTCAAATATGTTAAAAAATCACCTGAATGGGATGGATTTAACTTGTTTGGACCAAGTGGAAATGACCCACGAGTAGGACTTGCAGCATTCCAAGAAGGCCATCCGGTATACGACAAGTGGAAAGCAAAAGAAATAAAAATGGATAAAGAAATATATGGAATACCGGGATTATATCGATACATAGAACCATCTTTTTCTGCTTCATTTATGCCACATGATTTATTTGAGGAATATAAACACAGAAGAATAGATAATAATCTAATAAAGCAAATTCCAACGAAATTAAAAATGGATAAAAACAGCGAAGACATAAAGTATTTATTAGATGATATAGAAAATATAGATAAATTTCAAACAAAATGGTATGATTACACTGGAGTACTGGATGCACATATTAACGGAATAGGTAATTTACCAAATGTATGTAATATTCTTTTAAACTCAGTAAATGGATACTATATAACTACAGATGGATACTTAATATCTGCTTTAGAATGTGAAAAATATAAAGATAAAACAATAGATAAGGTCATAAATTCAAGTAGTGATTTTTCATACATAGTAGATATTCCTGACGTTAATATAGGTGAGTGGATAAGTAAAATAAAATACTCAGAAGGAACCTGTGCGATAAATAGCCGTTCAGCTAACCTACATAAATAGAGGTGAAAAAATGAATAAGAAAATAATATTTATAATAGTTTCAATACTATTGCTTCCTTTAATTTCAATACCAATTAAAGCAGATTGTGAAATGATTGAGGGAGACGTAGTAGAAAGACAAATTGAAGCAGACTTAACAAATTTAGGCGTCGGAGAATCTGCTAAATTCGGAGAAGTAACTGTAACTGTTACGGGAATAGACCCATCAACTGGGGCAAAAACTTTTACATTTACGGGACAATTAAAAGATGCAGGTAGTTATGATATGAATTCTGCATCAACAGGAAAAGATGCCTACTATGACGGAAGAGAATCGAACACTCACTCGGGGGATACAAAAAATGTTGAAATAGGGGATAATAAGTTCGCTGACACTAATATAGACGCTAACGGTAAAATGACCGGAAGCGGGACAACATCTACAGGTACACAAAAGGGTAAGATTTTACAAAAAGCTGCAGAAGCTATTAAAGGTGGTGCAAATTTTAATAATGCAGAGGATAGAGTAAAATTTCTAGAGAGTACGAACCTAAAACCGGGGACAGTGGAATGGGAAAAAAGAGACGCAGATCTAAAAAATAGTAACAATGATAAAAATAAGTTAATAGCGATGGCTGCGAAAGATAATGGTAAGTCAACATCGACAATTAACTATAAAATACAAAAATTACCAACACAAGTATGTACAGAAGATCCGGGAACTGACCTCTGCGACCAACATGCACAAAGGCAGCCACAATCTTTCCCGGGACATAATGGAACCTGTACATCGAGGGTGGGCAGTTGTATAAAGAGTGAAAGACAAGACTATTTATCATCATATACAACAAGTAGTCCTAACCTATCTGACCCGACAATAATTAAAAGAGATATGTGCGGACCACATATTAGACAATATAATGAAACATTGACTATGACACAAATGAATCAGTTATCGGGTAGTATACAAGCAAATCAAAGAAACAATCAAGACAAATTACAAGCACTTGTGGACCAATTTAGATTACCTACGTGGACATCTAAATGGCAATTGGAAGCAAAATATTGGAACCCATTCCAAGAAGGGGTAATATCTCCGGGATTACCGGTAAAGAAACATATGACGATTGAATTAGATTCGTGGTTAGACCGGGAATATTCAATTAATAATATATTGAAGGAATCGGTTAACATTTGGAAAGCCGCAAAGGAAAGAAATAGTAGTGTAGTAAGGAAATATAATGGTAATGTTGATATAGATGTGTTTAACAATGCACCAAACCCTGTTGTAAAACATAGATATTTGGATGGAAGAGAGTGGAAAGAAATTAATTCAAGAGTTATTGAATGTCAAGAGACTTATGAGTTAAAGATTGAACCACGTTACGACATAACAATTCACAATAGATATCAAAAAGTTCAACAAAGAGATATAGTTGGTGCAACAAAGATAGTAACCTATAATTGCGATCCATATGAGGAATTAGTATGTGAAACTAGATATAAGCCTCCGTGGAAAAGAGAGTCCGAGGATGATCGTTATGAAGAAGTATGTCATCATGAAACTAGATATCACACCTGCTGTAGAACAGTTCCAGACGATCAACATCAAGAATGGCCAGATGGAGAAACGGGAAGTAGTTCATCAGGAGGTTCAATACCGCCAATCTATGCACCACGCGTAAAATGGACATATAGAATCGGTGTGGATAATGAATATCACGCAACAGCCTACAAGACTACTCCACAAGCAAGATTAAGACCTATACCAAACTCAAATGGAGATGAAAGTACTATTAAATCAGGCTACGGTTTTAATTACAGTGCAGATAGGTGGAGGGTTATTACTGACTACGATAATCCACAATTCAATAGTCAATCAGATTTAGTTAGACCAAACAAGACTACTAATATTAGACTTAATAGGAGTTTAGAAGCTAATACACAAAACTTTGATCCTGATGTAAGATTTGATAGTGCAAGAAATGCACCGAACAGGTCATCATCTAAGAATTCAAGATATATAAATGAAAGAATCAGGGCAAACATTGTCAACTCAACATTTGATAGGGATTTAATTTCGAGATTTGTATCTCCAAATGAAGATGACCCTAGCATTATGAGATTACAAAGAAATACTGGACCACAATCTAGTGTAAGCGGTGGAAGAATTACAAGAAATGGTTCAGCAATACAAATGGAAACTGAATTTGAAGCAAGCTCCGACCCAAATAGGTATTACCACGCATATTGGGTAACAAGAGGTGAACCAAACTTAATTCCAGCATATAGACCTGGACCACTACATTATATTCATCTTGACTACAGAAGCGGTAGTGATTATGATGTATATTCAATGAACAGGGTGGTAATAAGACCCGGATTTACAATTGACGCATTCAACTCCGGCTCGATTCGAGTTGTGGGCAATATGTGGGAAGATTCGTTTTCAAGACCGGATGTGCGTAAGTCGGGGAACTTAGTATTTAAATTTTTATAAAGTAAGTCAATATACTAAAAATATAATCAGCTGATTTGCATTAATTTTTTACATATAATATTTAATAGACTATTTACTATAAATGGTTGATTAAAAAATTTCAAATAAAAACAAAAACAGCTATTTGAAAGAATTTAATAGCTGTTTTTTTATTGGTCGGGGGCATCTTCTATAAGGTCGCTATTTACATTCGGTAAACTCCAGCGATATTTCATTGCGAAGAGTCGGGTTATAATTGTTACCGATGCACCGATGATATATGAATATTTTATTGTGTAGGGGCGAATTAGGATATAACTTAGAGCACCTAAAAACGATGCCATTGCATAGATTGTGTTTTTGGTGAATATAATGGGAATTGTACCGGAACATACATCTCTTAAAACTCCTCCGCCGCAACCGGTGACTATTCCAACAAACACAAGCAAATAAGTGTTTGCACCGTGACCCATTTTCATAGCGAGATTAACTCCGCTCACAGTGAAAATTCCAAGACCGACGGCGTCCAGAAAAGACATCAGCTTTACATATTTGGTAAGATATTTTTGGTCTAAAAATTTCTTGCCGTTACTGATTTTAAGAATAAATATTATCAATATTGCTACAATTATCGCTACTTTTGTGTAGGTGGTTTTTAGAAATGCAGTCGGGGGAGTAATTCCAAGTATTATATCGCGGAAAACTCCACCACCGAGAGCCGTGATTAGTGCAAGCACAATAATGCCAAAAAAGTCCATTCCCTTTCTAATTGCAATCATCGTGCCGGATGATGCGAATGCGATTGTTCCGATTATTTCAATTAAAGTATAAAAACGATTTATATCCATTTCACCCTCCATTATAGATATTATTTATATAATAATGATTTTATAATAAAAGTCAATGATTTTGAGCGATTTTTTAAAAATTAATCGAAATTTATATATTTTTTTGCGTTGTCAAGTAAAAAGTTGTAGAGTTCGGTGTTAAAATTTTTTATCGGTTCCATTCTTTTGAGAAGTTGGTCAGCCCGCACATTATATTCAAGCCATGTGCCGCCTTTGTTATAAATATTATTTATAATCGGTTGTGCTCTGTCTAAAGCGTTTCCGTATTTTGCTTCAGGTGTTTCATTTTCATCAAATTCAAGCCAGAGTTTTTTTAAATATTCACCATCTTCCCCAAGCGGATTAAAGATTTTTTCTGCAGCTTCAAGTTCTCTTTGCTTTTTTGTTTGATTTCCTTTTTCATCGTAAGCAAATGTGTCACCGGCGTAAATTTCAACTAAGTCGTGAGCAAGCAGCATGAGAGTTGTCTTTTGTAAGTCTGCACCCGGAGCGTATTCGCGAAAGACAAATGCCATAAGTGCAATTGAAAATGAGTGTTCTGCGTCTGTTTCTCTTCTGTCGAGACCAATGATTTTAGTTCGTCTTTCTATTAATTTCATTCTATCAATTAAAACTGTGAAGTCTATTTTTTGTTGTAGCGTAGTCATAATTTCCCTCCTATATATATAAAATACACTTAAGATTGAAAAAAATCAAATAATATGATATACTTTTTAAGTAATATGAATGAAAGGAGGGAAGAGATGAACTTTGATGAAATACGCCCTTGTTGGCTTGAGATAAACTTGGATAATTTAAAACACAATATACATATTATTCAAGCAAATGTAAAACCCGGCAGTGAAATTATGGCGGTGGTTAAGGCTAATGCGTACAATCACGACGCTGTTACAGTTGTTAAAGAACTTCATTTGCTGGGGGTTAGGAGATTTTGTGTTTCAATTTTGTCGGAAGGTCTTGAGCTTAGAAAAGCAGGCATTAAAGATTCAATTTTACTTTTAAATTATATTCGCGATTCAGAGATCAAAGAGGCTATATTAAACGATTTAGCCATGACAGTATATGACTATGACCAAGCTTTGCTCATAGACAAATGTGCAGGGGAGCTGGGACGACAAGCGAAGATTCACATTAAGATTGACACGGGAATGAGTAGGATTGGATTTTTGCCGGGAACAGTTGCTTTTGAAAGAATACTTAGAATTTTGAGTTTTGAAAATATAGTTTGCGAAGGTATTTATAGTCACTTTGCGACGGCCGATATTCCTGACGATCAGGGAAATACCAGAAAGCAATATAATATTTTTGATTCTTTTGTAAACAGTTTGGAAGCGGCAAGCAATATGAAACTAAAGAGACATATCTCCAATTCCGGTGCAATTTTGGATTATCCGGAATATGATTTGGATTATGTCAGACCGGGGATTATTATGTACGGTTATTTGCCGGATCCAAGTGTCCCGCATAAATTGGATTTGAAACCGCTTATGACTTTGAAAGCTCTTATCAGCAATCTGAAAGTTTTGCCGGAAGGCAGCGGTATAAGTTATGGCCACTCATTTGTGACGAGAAGGATTACGAAAGTTGCCACGATTCCGCTGGGATATGCAGATGGAATATCAAGACTTCTTTCAAACAAACTGAATGTTACAGTTAATGGAGAAAAAGCACGCTCTATCGGGATGATTTGCATGGATCAATTTATGGTTGATGTTACAGACATTGACGACGTTTCGATAGGTGACGAAGTTGTGATTTTTGGACATGGCAGGAACGATACCGATTTAACGGATATGGCAAAAATTATGGGTACAATTCACTACGAAGTGATGTGCATGATTTCAAGAAGAATTCCGAGAGTTTATATTAAAGACGGGAGTATTTGTCAAATTATCAACTATTTATAATGGACAAATTTTTAGAGAATAAAGAACATAACCCAAACGAATTTGATAATTTGGATTTTAGTGCAGTTGATTATAAAACTCAAAAGTTGCGAAACAACAATCGCACTAAAAAAGCAGAAGATAAAACAATTTCTCGCGGCGACCTAATATATGCTGACTTGTCACCCGTTATCGGGAGTGAACAAGGCGGAGTTAGACCGGTTTTAGTCATCCAAAATGATATAGGAAATAAATTTTCGCCGACGACAATTGTTGCAGCCATAACTTCAGTTAAGAATAAATCAAATTTGCCAACTCATGTGAAGATTGGGGATAAAAGTTCAGGACTTCCGAAAGAATCAGTGATTCTGCTTGAACAAATTCGCACAATCGATAAGAAAAGACTTAAAGATAAAATCGGTAGAGTATCGGACGATTTTATGAAAATAATCGACGAGGCACTTAAAATAAGTTTAAATTTGGTGGTTAAATGAGAGAGAATATAATTTCACTTATCAATGAAATAACGACTGTTGACAGCTACGAAGAATTTTTAGCGAGATATTCTGATGGTATTCATAAAACTATAGAAGAAGACGACAAGTATATAGCCCATTTGGGCTGCGATAGAAGGCTTTTTAATTTGCCGCCCGGTGATATAAAAGCCGGCTTTTTGCTAGACAATGTGGTAACAGAAGGCAAGAGGAAAGAAGGAATTTTTACAAATTTATTTAGAGAATTCGAAAATGAAAATTCCAACTTGTCTATTTTGTATGCGTTTCCTCTTCAATATGAACTTTTAAATTTGGTGGATAAACAGGATTTTAAAATCGTGGGTGAAGTGAGAATTTATGCAAAAGTGCTTGATGCAAGCGGAGTTATGCGCGGATTTTCAGCACTTAGCAAAATTGCAAATTTTATTAATAATATTAAAGAAAAATCCCGAAAGACCGATGACATTTCAAATATCGATGTACGTGAAACCCTTCAAATTCCTAATGCTTCTGCGATTTATGAAAAGATAGATTTTAAAGATAAATGGTTCACAAAAAGAACTGAAGATTTTATTTCAAAACGAGTTAATTTGCATGGCGAGCAAAAATTTTTGGTAGCAAGTGTAGAATGTGAAGACAAAGGATATATAATTTATAAACTAATTAATAGAAGTGGCATAAACTATTTTATGGTTATGGATGTGCTTTATGAATCGGAAAGGGTTTTTGAAGCCATGTTGACGAGGCTTGTGGAAATTGCAAAGCAAAAAAATGTTACTCTGGTTGCAGTTTGGTACAATGGAATTTACGCAGAAGCACTAAAAAAATTAGGTTTTAGTTTTGCAAAGAGCACAATTCCTGTTGTGGCAAAGTCGAGTCTGGATATTGATTTAAAAAATATTAACAATTGGTACTTACAACCGATTGAGGGGGAAATTTACTGATGAAAGTTTTGCACCTTATAAGTGGTGGCGACACAGGCGGAGCTAAAACACATATTATGACTCTTTTGAGTTCACTAAAAGAAAATGTCGATGTAACTTTAGGAGTTTTTATCAATGATGTTTTTTTGGAAGAAGCAAAAAGCTTAGGAATTAAAACTGAGCTTTTTTTTCAGAAATCACGTTTTGATTTATCAATTGTTGGAGATATTTTAGATTATATAAAACACAATAATATAGATTTAGTTCATTGCCACGGCGCAAGAGCTAATTTTATAGCATTTTTTTTACGCAGAAAGACGGATATCCCTTTTATTTCCACTGTGCATTCGGATTACAGATTGGATTTTAAAGGGGTTTTTTACAAGCAATTAATTTTTAAGAATTTGAATTACCTAGCTCTTAAGAAATTTGACAATTTTATTGCGGTTTCAGACAATTTTAAGGATATGCTTATTGAAAGAAAGTTTACCGACAAAAACATTGACGTGGTTTACAATGGAATTGATTTGGAGAAGGAAGAAAAATTTGTTTCCAAGAGTGAATTTTGCAAGAGATATAATTTAGATGAAAATAGTTTTAAAATCGGCATTTTAGCACGCCTTGATGAGGTAAAAGATCATAAGACATTTTTAAGAGGGGCTGCAGAATTTTTAAAAGAAGAAGAGTCGGATTTTTTAATCGGCGGCGATGGAATTTTGATGCCTGAGCTAAAAGAAGAGGCAAAAAGGCTGGGCATAGAAAATAATGTGCACTTTTTAGGAGAGATAAAAGATCCTTTTTCATTTCTAAACGCCGTGGATATTAATACTTTAACCTCTTTATCAGAAAGTTTTCCGTATGTAATATTGGAAGGCGGAAAGTTCAGAAAACCAATTGTGGCTTCACGGGTGGGAGGCATTCCGAAAATCACAATTGATGGTGAAACAGGGTACACTTTTAAATCGCAAGATTACAAAGATTTCGCCAAAAAACTTTTGATTATTAAAAGAAACGACAATCTGAGAGAACGACTTGGAAACAATTTGTACAAAACAATTGAAAATCATTTTAGTGCCAATGCGATGGTAAATTCGCACATAAGAATTTACAAGAGGGCGATAAAGGATAAAACTATTTTGTTTTCGGGTTTTTATGGATTTGATAATCAAGGGGATGACGCGATTTTGGAAGCAATTACTTCGTCAATCAAAAAAGAAAATCCATATTTAAAGTTAAAGGTGTTAAGTAACAATCCCGTGAAAACTAGCGAAGTGTACGACTTATTAAGTGTATACAGATTTAGTTTGCCAAAAGTGATAAAAGCGGTGAAATCTTCTGATATGCTTATAAGCGGTGGAGGAAGTTTGCTTCAAGATATCACGAGTTCAAGAAGTTTGTGGTACTATTTATTTGTGATTTGGCTTAGTAAAAAATACAAGAAAAAGACTGTAATTTATGCGAATGGTGTGGGTCCAATAAATAAAAAATTCAATCGCTGGCTAACCAAGAGAACTCTTAAGGGTGTGGATTTTATTTCACTAAGAGATAGGGATTCATTTGATTATTTAAAGGAAATTGGAATTGAGGAAAACAAAATGAATCTTCGCAGCGATCCGGTGTTTTTACTTGATAGCGACGATGTTGCAGCGGATAAAGTGCTCAAAAAAATCAATTTAAACGATAATTTTTTGGCACTAAATTTGAGACCGTGGTTTGGTGAAACAAGGCTCCTAAAAAAAGTGGAAGCTGCAATAAAAAAATATATGGATGACGGAAACAAAGTTTTGCTGTTGCCAATGCACATGTCAAAGGACGTGCCATTTTTGAAGCAATTTGAGGCAGATATTAAGCATGAAAACTTGTATAGTTACTTTGATGAGATGAGTGTACGCTCTTTAATGGGTATAATAAAGAGAGCAGATGCGATTGTGTCTATGAGACTTCATGGGTTAATCTATTCCGTGGCAGTTGAAACAAAACCTTTTGCACTGAGTTACGACCCTAAGGTGAGTGGATTTATGAAGGACATAAATTCGGATTACATTTTAGATGTGAATGATTTTGATTCAGACATACTTTATCAAATGCTTGTGGATTTAAAAAAAGACGACAGTTATATCGAAAAGATTCGTGAAGGCGAGCAACTTAGACAAAAATTAGCAAAAGAAAATGTTAGAGAAGTGTTAGAGATTTTGGGGGATGAAGATGGAAACAGTTAATGTTTTGGGCGTGAAATTTTCCAATGTATCCGCCGAAATGTTAGAAACAGTATTAAGGGAAGCAGTTTCCGGTGAAAAAAACGTTCGAATTGTGACCCCAAATCCGGAAATTGTGATGGCGGCGCATAAAGACGCTGAACTTATGGAGCTTATCAATTCAAGCGATCTTGTTTTAAAAGACGGTGTTGGAATAAAAATTGCCGAAAAGCTCAAGCATGTAGAGGGGTTTGAAAGACAAACTGGAATTGCGACTTTGGAAAAAATTCTCTCAATTGCTGACGAATTAAGGCTAAAGGTTTATTTCGTGGGAGCGAAAGAAGCGACTCTTTTTAAGGCAGTTGATAAAATTAAAGAAAAGTATCCAAATCTCGAAGTTGTTGGAATGCATGATGGTTATTTTAAGGAAAATTCTGAGGAAGAAACTAAAATTATCGCAGATATAAACAAAAAGAAGCCGGATATTTTGGTGGCGGCGATGGGTTTTCCAAAACAAGAAAAGTTTTTAGCACTAACTGAGACGCCAAAGATTTCAATTGGATGTGGTGGCAGTCTTGATGTCATAAGCGGCAATGTAAAGAGGGCGCCAAAATGGATGCAAAAAGCCGGTTTTGAATGGTTTTATCGACTTATAAAAGAACCTAAGAGAATAAAAAGGCAAATGGTCATTCCGTTGTTTTTAGCAAAAATAATTTTTAATAAAAAAAGTTGTTTCAAGGAGGGGTAAAATGATTGATAATAAGAGCATTAATTCACTAAGAATGTTGTCAGTGGATATGATTGAAAAGGCAAATTCCGGGCATCCCGGTTTACCACTGGGCGCAGCTCCCGCACTTTACACTTTGTATAAAGATTTTTTAAATTTCAATCCTAATCATCCAAAGTGGATGAATAGAGATAGATTCGTGCTTAGTGCAGGACACGGGAGTGCAATTTTGTATAGTTTATTAAATTTGTTTGGTTTTGACATTACAATGGATGACATCAAGAAGTTCAGACAACTGGATTCCAAAACTCCCGGTCACCCGGAATATGGGCACACCGTTGGGGTGGATGCAACCACTGGTCCACTCGGTCAAGGGATTACAATGGCTGTTGGAATTGCGCTTGCTGAAGCACATTTGCGCGAAACATTTAAAATGGATGATTTTTCGCCAATTGATCACTATACTTATGCTCTTGTGGGCGACGGTTGTTTGATGGAAGGCATTTCACACGAAGCAGCAAGTTTTGCCGGCAATTTAAAGCTCGGAAGACTTATTGTTTTGTATGATTCAAATAATATTTCAATTGAAGGCAGCACAGACATCACTTTTAGAGATGACACATTAAAGAGATTTGAAGCTTATGGTTGGCAAACTCTAAGAGTGGAAGATGGTAATGATACTGAAGCAATCAAAAAGTCAATTGAAGAAGCTAAAAAAGATGACAGGCCATCTATCATAGAAATCAAATCGGTGATTGGATATGGTGCCGGCAGCGTTGAAGGCTCCGCAAAATCTCACGGCGCTCCAATTGGAGAAGAAAACATAAAGATCTTAAAAGAAAGACTTGGTTGGGAGTATGATGAACCTTTTACAGTACCAGATGACGTTAGATTAAATGCAAAGAAGATCGTAGAAGAAAAGATTAAGGTCTACGACAAATATAGAGAAGATCTTGCTAAATACAAGGAAAATTACCCGGACAAATATTACGAATATATGGATTATGTACACAACAATTTCAAAGTTGATTTGAGTGATATGATTGATAAGAAAGAAAAAGATGCAACCAGAAGTTCAAGCGGTGCTGCAATTCAAGAGCTGGCAAAATCCATAAAAAATATTATTGGCGGTTCTGCAGACCTAGGGCCATCAAACAAAAGTGAAATCAAAGGAGAAGGATTTATTAGTGCTGACAATTACGCACCTAGAAATATTCATTTTGGAATTAGAGAATTTGCAATGGCTGCGATCTCAAATGGAATTGCTCTTCATGGTGGATTAAAACCCTACAACGCTACATTCTTTGTGTTTAGCGATTATATGAAGCCGGCTATGAGACTCTCGGCTCTGATGAAACTTCCTGTGGTTTACGTTTTAACACACGACTCAATCGGCGTTGGTGAAGACGGACCAACTCATGAACCAATTGAACAACTTGCAATGCTGAGAAGTATTCCTGGATTTAGTGTGATTAGACCGGCTGATTACAACGAAACAATTTATGCATGGCAAATTGCTATTGAAAGCGAAAAGCCAACTGCCCTTGTGCTTTCAAGACAAGGACTTGAAACTTTAAAGATCAATAGCAAAAATTTATCAAAAGGGGCATATATCGCCAAGAAAGAAGAAAAAGATTTGGATGTAGTTATAATTTCGACCGGTTCAGAAGTTGGATTAAGCATGAAGGCTGCAGAGATTTTGTGTAAAAAATATGGAGTGAGAGTGGTTTCAATGCCATCTTGGGATATTTTTGAAGCTCAAAGCGAAGAATACAAAAAAGAAATTTTACCATGTGGAGTTAAAACGGTTTCGGTTGAAGCACTTTCAACATTTGGTTGGGATAGATACACAAAAGGAGGCTTAAAGATCGGTATCGATACTTTTGGCGCAAGCGCTCCGGGAAATCAATTGTTTGATCACTTTGGATTCACACCGGAAAAAATTGCAGAAAGAATTGATAAATATTTAACAGAAAATAGATAAAGGAGGTTAGCATGGATAGAAATGAAAGACTGAAAGAACTAAGAAGTCGGATGGAAAGAGAAAATATCGATTATTTTCTAATTCCAACTTCAGACCCACATATGAGCGAATATGTATTAGACCGATTTAAATCAAGAGTTTATTTGACCGGATTTACCGGAAGTGCAGGATATGCCCTGGTTTCACAAGACGAAGCACTTTTGTGGACAGACGGCAGATATTACGTTCAAGCTGAAAGGCAAATTGACGGAAGCGAATTCAAACTCATGAAATGGGGTTCTGAAGGAGTTCCATTTTACGATGAATGGCTAAAAGAACGTGTCAAAAAAGGAGACACAATTGGATTTAATGGAGAAATTACTCAATATGGAATTTACGCTCATCTTAAAGAAATTTTAGGAGAAAAAGCAAACTTCAAATTTGACAAGGACTTGATTGGTGAATTCTGGGAAGATAGACCGGATTTCCCAAAGGGTAAAGCATTTATTTTAGATGAAAAATACACGGGGGACAATCCTGCTAGAAGACTCGATTTTATACGTGACCAAATGGAAGAAGAAGACGCAGATTATCTTTTTATTCCCTCTCTAGCAGACATTTGTTATGTGCTAAACTTACGTGGCTATGACGATTTGTACACTCCGATTGTGGTGAGTTATTTGTTAATCGACGGCAGAGATGCAATTTTGTTTGTGGAAGAAAATAAGCTCGATATGGGCGTTAAGGGCTATTTGCAAAAGAATGGTATTAAACTTGCATCTTATGAAGACGTTAGTGATTATTTAAGAAAGCTCACAAAAGAAGACAGATGCTGGATTAGCTCAAATAAAATCAACACTCTTCAATATAAGATAATCGAAGAAAATTCAAACATTTTAGATAAGAGAATGCCAACTGAAATGATGAAAGCCGTTAAAAACGACATTCAAATTGAAAATGAAAAACTTGCTCACATTATCGACGGTGCAAAAGTCGCAAGATATTTATGCTATATGAAGAAGAATGCGGGAAAAATTGAAATGAATGAATACTCTGCAGAAGAAAAACTACAAAAATACAGGAAAGAAGCCGACACTTATTTGATGGATTCATTTAAAACTATTTCTGCATATAAAGGAAATGCTGCAATGGCTCACTATTCAGCAACACCGGAAAGTCACGACGAAATCACAAATGAAGGATTATACTTGGTGGACTCAGGCGGACAATATTTAGAGGGGACTACGGATATCACAAGAACTATTACACTTGGAAACCCAACACCGGAAGAAATCAGAGACTACACTTTAACTCTTAAAGGACATATCGACTTATTTATGGCTAAATTCTTAAAAGGCACAACAGGCACTCAACTTGATGTGCTCGCAAGAGGGGCTATGTGGAAAGAAGGGATTGACTTTAAACACGGTACAGGACATGGCGTTGGTTACTGTTTAGGAGTTCATGAAGGACCTCATTCAATATCCAGATCAATGTCAATTAATGTTCCACTTGAAGTTGGCATGGTGGTTTCAAACGAACCGGGAATTTACCGCGAAAATAAGTACGGCATCAGAATTGAAAACTTACTGGTTGTTACAGAATATAAAACCACGCAATTCGGAGAATTCTACAGATTTGTAAACCTGACTATGTGTCCATACGACAGAGAGCTGATTGATACTTCATTATTATCAGCTGAGGAACTTAAATACATCAACGATTATCATTCAGAAGTTTACAAAAACATTCAAAGCTTTATGACTACAGAAGAAGAAAAAGTCTGGTTAAAAGAAGCAACAGCTCCAATTAAATAAAAAAAGTGCAGTAGATATTTTGATATGTACCCTCTTTACTGGACAAACCAGTAAGGAGGGGACATATCAGAGCTTCACAATAATTATATTGAAAATATAGGCTTACCAATAATAGGGAAGAGTAAGAAGCCAT
Organism: Ezakiella sp.; assembly: GCA_022778715.1. Lineage (GTDB taxonomy): Bacteria > Bacillota > Clostridia > Tissierellales > Peptoniphilaceae > Ezakiella. Next base: position 29,073 of record JALFRW010000007.1, on the reverse strand, counting down.
TTTCCGATGTATGTTACTCATCTTTTAAGAAAGGTTTCATATTTAGATCAAATGGGAATATTGAAAAATGTACAATTGCATTAGGGAAACAAGGTAATGTGGTTGGATACGTTGATAAGGTTTTAGGCGTTATAATTAATGAGGATTTAAATAAAATATGGACAAAATCAAATATTGATGAAGCATGTATTAAATGCAATCAAGTTCTCAGTTGTTTAAACATTGCTTGTAGAAAATTGCATGCGATCGATGGAGTTTGCTCAAATATATGTTTATGCAAAATTAAAAACGAGGAGTGCTAATGAAGTTTAAAAATTATATTTTAAGAAGAAAGAGAGCATTTCTATCTGTTGTATTGTTACAAGTAATCATGTGGGGTTGCCAAGTTTTTTTACAGTTTTTTGCAATAAATGCTTTTGATGGAGCAATTAATTTAAATTTTAATTTATTTTTAAAATGGACAGTCATTTCTTTTATTACATGGGGGATATACTTTCTTATATGTAGTATTGAAGCTTATAAGAGGGCTGATGTAATTAGAAAATTTAACAACGATGTTAGAAATGATATCTATTTAAGTGTTTACAATGATAAGATTTCAAATATATATAAGTCGGACAAGAGTGATTATATTTCATATGTAACACATAATATAAATGAAATCACTAGGCTATGCTGGGAGCCACTTTTTAATATGGTGGGAAGAATAGCACAGATTTTGTGGAGCATAATTGCTCTTATATATATTGATGTTTATCTTTTTTTATTTGCAATAATTACAACAGTAATTATGTGGTATATGCCAAAGATCTTTGAAGACAGATTTGAAAAGCTGGGTGAAGAAAATTTGAAAGCTCAATCAATTGCAATGGGGAAATTTAAAGATTTATTATATGGTATAACAGTATTTAAAATATTCAATAGAAGGAATTGGTATATTGCAAAGGGGATAGAGGCAAGTCATATTAGTGAAGATGCCAAGTTTAGACAAAACTATATTACAGAAATATTGGAATGCATAATGGGTTATATTAGTGTATTTTTGCAAGTCTTGTCGGAAGTTTTAGTTGTTGTGCTTGCAGTTTATGGAAGGATTGGTGTAGCTGTAATAGCGGGAGCGGCAAATTTAATTGGCGGAGTAAGTAATGGTTTAAATAATTTTGCAAGTGCAAAAAATAGTATTGTACAGTCAAGATCATATTTTGAAATTATTAAAGATAATAATATCAAAAAAATAGAGTTAAGTTTTAAAGATAAAATAGAATTAAAAAACATCTCTTATAGTTATAATGAAAAAGAAGTTTTAAATAATATAAATATGGAATTTAAGAAAAATCACAAATATGCAATAGTTGGAAAATCTGGCAGTGGTAAGTCAACAATTTTAAAAATTATAATGGGCATTATTGATGATTATGAAGGCGAAGTACTTTATGATGGTGTGGTCAAAGAAAAAGATGCGATCGATTATAATATTGGGTATATATCTCAAAATATATATTTATTTAATGACACAATAAAGGAAAATCTTAAATTAGGAAGAGAATTTAGCTATGATAAAATAGAAGAATCATTAATTAAAAGTTCTCTTGTAAATGATATTAATTGATTTCAAGACGGGATTGATACAGTTGTAGGTGATGATGCCAAAATGATATCCGGCGGAGAAAAACAGAGAATAGGTATTGCAAGATCAATTTTGCAGGGCTCAAAAATAATTTTAATTGACGAAGGTACTAATGCACTTGATAAAGAAAATAGAGAATATATAGAAAACAATCTACTTGTTGCCAATGATTTAACAATAATAATGATTAGCCATCATTTGGATAATAATATGATGAAGAAATTTGACAAGGTATATAAAATATAATAATTAAAGGTGATAGAAAAAACTATCACTTTTTTAGTAAACAATAATATAAATGCCAAGCGGAGAGTAAAGTTGATAGAATGAGAGTATGAATTTGTGGTACTATTATAATAGAAAAGAATAATTAAATATTGCGGTTTTATGGGTACACATCAATTTCTCACTGCACTTTTTTTGTATTAATCAGATTATTATTTTTATACTTTGTGGTGTATAATAATATTGAGGTGTAAATATTGTTTTATATTGAAGAAGAACTGAAAAAATTGCCGGCTAAACCGGGAGTTTACATTATGAAAGATGAAAATGAAAATGTAATCTATGTTGGTAAAGCTAAAAATTTGAAAAATAGGGTTCGTTCTTATTTTAACAATTCAACAAAATCCGCAAAAGTGGAAGCACTTGTGAAAAATATCAAGAGTTTTGAATATATTATAGTGGATAATGAAGTGGAAAGCTTGGTGTTGGAAAGCAATCTGATAAAATCTTATGCACCAAAATACAATGTGTTGCTTCGTGATGACAAACAATATCCATATATCAAGCTTACGAACGAACCGTTTCCAAGACTTATCAAAACCAGAATTTTAAAAAAAGACGGAGGAGATTATTTTGGACCGTTTCCAAATGCGGCAGCAGTTAATAATGTGCTGAATTTTTGGGAAGACGAGTATAAGTTAAGAAGGACAAAGCGCTATATTAATAAAATTTACAAACCGTGTTTAAATTATTATATAAATCGTTGCGATGCGCCTTGTGCAGGTTATATTAGCGAGGAGAAATACGACAAAAAGTTAGTCGAACCCCTTGATTTTTTGCGTGGAAAAAAAGAAGCGGTTATAAAAAGGGTGGAAGACAAAATGTATGGCTATTCTGAAACTATGGAGTACGAAAAGGCGGGAAAAATGAAAATACTTTTGGACGATTTGGCTACTCTTGTTGAAGATCAAAAAATCACAAAGCCTCTGGGAAGCTCAATTGATTATGTGGCTTACGCAAAGAGTGAAGATATTTTTTTAATGGAAGTGTTCTTTAAACGTGACGGCAAAATGATTGGCAGAGATCACTTTGTGCTCGCAAATTCGGTTCAAGATGAGCACGAAATGATGGAAGAATTTATAAAACAATATTATCTCGGAATCGCAAATCCGCCTTCTCAAGCAGTGCTTGAAGCGGAGCCAACCAATTTTGAATCGTTAAAAGCCGCGATTAAAAAAGCGGGAGTTTTAAACACTGAACTCACTATTCCAAAACGCGGCGAAAAGCGCGACATAATTATGATGGTTAAGAAAAATGCTATGGAAGATTTAGCAAAACACAGAGCGAGAATTTTGCAAAAGACAGAGACAAATGTGATTGCACTGACAAATCTTGCAGAGATTGTTGGCACCGGAGAATATCCTGAAAGGATTGAGTCTTTTGATATTTCTCATATTCAAGGAACGGATGCAGTGGGAGCTATGGTGGTGTTTCGTGATGGAAATCATAACAGAAATGACTATCGAAGATTTAGAATAAAATCGGCAGACACAAGAAATGATTTGGATTGCATGCGGGAAATTATGACCAGACGTTATAAAAAGCTTATAAATGGCGACGTAGGCTTTAGTGAAGCTCCTGATTTAATTTTAATGGACGGAGGCAAAACACAAGTTGACGCGGCTAAGAAAGTGTTAGATGAACTTGGTCTTGAAATTCCGGTTATTGGAATGGTTAAGGATAACACTCACACCACTTCAAAACTTTTTTATGAAGGGGAAGATATTGAAATTAAAAGTCAAAGAGAGCTTTTTACTTTTGTGAGTGCGGTACAAAACGAAGTGCATAGATTTGCAATAAGCTATCACAAGAGTTTGCACGGAAAAACCATGATAAAAAGTCAGCTGGACGGCATAAAGGGAATTGGTCCGAAACGCAAAAAGGCTTTGATGGAACATTTTGGTTCTATTGAAAAAATAAAAAATTCGACCGTTGAAGAACTTTGCGAAATTCCCGGTATGAACAAAAAAGCTGCGGAAATGGTAAAAGAAGAGTTAACAAAATACAAAATCAATTAATTTATATGCAATATAAAATCAATAACTGTTATTAATAACAAAAATCAAAATTCTTTGACAATTTTTATCAGTTGTTATATAATAATATGTGGCAAATAATTTTAACTACTTTTAGGAATTATTTAGGAGGTAATTATGGCAAAAGTATTTAAGACGATGGATGGTAATACAGCTGCTGCTCATGTAAGCTATGCTTTCACGGAAGTTGCTGCAATTTATCCTATCACTCCATCCTCAAATATGGCTGAAGCTGTTGATCAATGGGCTTCAGAAGGAAGATTGAATTTATTCGGACAAAAAGTATTAGTTAAGGAACTTCAATCTGAAGGCGGTGCTTCAGGAGCTGTTCACGGTTCTTTGCAAGCAGGTGCATTAACTACTACATATACGGCTTCACAAGGGTTATTACTCATGATCCCAAATATGTACAAAATCGCGGGGGAACTACTTCCGGCAGTTTTCCACGTTTCTGCCAGAGCTTTAGCAACACATGCGTTATCAATTTTTGGTGACCAATCTGACGTTATGGCTGCTAGAAACACAGGATTCGCAATGCTGGCAAGCGGTTCAGTTCAAGAAGTTATGGACTTGGGCAGTGTAGCTCATCTTGCAACAATAAAAGGACGTGTTCCTTTTGTACACTTCTTCGACGGATTCAGAACGTCACACGAAATCCAAAAGATTGAGGTTATCGATTATGAAGATTTAAGGCCGCTTGTTGACTATAAAGCACTTGCAGAATTCAGAAATAGAAGCTTAAACCCGGAAAGACCGGTTACACGTGGTACTGCAGAAAACCCGGACATTTATTTCCAAGCTGCGGAAGCCTCAAATAAATACTATGAAGAAATCGTTGACATTGTAGCAGACTACATGAAAGAGATTTCCAGAATCACGGGAAGACAATATCGACCATTCGATTACTACGGAGACCCGGAAGCAGAAAGAGTTATTGTTGCAATGGGTTCTGTAACAGATACCATTGAAGAAACAATCGACTATTTGAGAGCACAGGGAGAAAAGGTTGGTGTTATTAAAGTTAGACTTTACAGACCGTTCTCAGCTAAATATTTCTTCGACGTACTTCCAAAATCAGTTAAAAAGATTGCTGTTCTGGACAGAACAAAAGAAAAGGGTGCAACTGCAGAGCCTCTGCATTTAGACGTTTTGGAAATATTCTATCGTCATGAAATGCAACCAATCATTGTCGGCGGACGTTATGGTTTGTCCTCGAAAGATACAACTCCTACAATGATAAAGGCTGTATTTGACAATTTAAAATTGGACGAACCGAAAGATAAATTCACAGTCGGTATCAATGACGACGTTACAAACTTGTCACTTGAACTTGGTGAAACAATCAACACTGAACCGGAAGGAACAATTAGATGTAAATTCTGGGGGTTCGGTTCAGACGGAACAGTTGGTGCAAATAAATCCGCTATCAAAATCATTGGAGATGATTCGGATCTTTATGCACAAGGATACTTTTCATATGATTCCAAAAAATCCGGCGGTGTTACTACTTCTCACTTGAGATTTGGTAAGAAGCCAATAAAATCAACATATTTGATTACAAATTCTGATTTTATCTCTTGTTCCAAACAGGCATATGTTCACAATTATGAATTGTTGGAAGGTTTGAGAAAAGGTGGCACATTCCTGCTAAACTGCTTATGGGAAGATGACGAATTAGATAAAAATCTACCAAATAATTTGAAAAAATATATTGCTGATAACGATATTAATTTCTATACAATCAACGCTACTAAGATCGCTGCCGATATCGGACTGGGCGGAAGAACAAACATGATTATGCAAGCTGCCTTCTTTAAGTTATCGGAAGTTTTACCGTTAGACGAAGCAATTACACATTTGAAAGATCAAATCGTAAAGAACTACGGTAAAAAAGGCGAAAAGGTTGTTCAAATGAACTACCAAGCTGTTGATCAGGGGGTTAATGCTCTTCATAAGATAGAAATTCCGGAAAGCTGGAAAAACTTGGAATGGGAAGACGCAAAGGTTGACGAAACACGTCCTGAATTTGTTAGAAAAGTTGCTGACGTTATGAACAGCATGAAGGGTGACACACTCCCGGTTTCTGCATTTACAGGAAAATATGTTGACGGTACTTTCGAAAACGGAACCTCAGCTTATGAAAAACGTGCGATCGCTGTTAACGTACCACAATGGAACAAAAACAATTGTATCCAATGCAACCAATGCTCATATGTTTGTCCACACGCTTGTATTAGACCTTTCTTGTTAACAGAAGAAGAACAAAAGAACGCTCCTCAAACATTTGAAACAATCAAAGCAAATGGTAAAGGACTTGATGTATATCAATATAGAATTCAAGTTTCAGTAATGGACTGCACCGGTTGCGGAAACTGTGCAGACGTCTGCCCGGCTAAAGAAAAAGCTTTAGTTATGACTCCGTTTGAAGAAGAATTCCACCCGCAAAAAGAAAATTGGGAATTTGCTACAACAATTTCCGAAAAACAAAATATAATGGATAAATTCTCTGTTAAGGGTTCACAATACAACAAACCATATCTAGAATTTTCCGGTGCTTGTGCTGGATGCGGAGAAACTCCATATGCAAAACTTGTTACCCAACTTTACGGGGACAGAATGCTCATCGCTAACGCAACGGGATGTTCATCAATTTGGGGTGGTTCAGCTCCTTCAACAGTATTCTGTAAAGATGCTCAAGGAAGAGGACCGGCTTGGGCTAACTCATTATTTGAAGACAATGCTGAATATGGATATGGTTTTGCTTTGGCAATCAGACATATCAGAGAAAGAATCGAAGATTTGATGAATGAATATTTAACTCTTGAAGTTAAAGATACAGCTGTTGAAGCGATCTTCAAACAATGGCTTGAAAACAAAGATTGTCCGGAAACCGGCAGAGAAGTTTTCGGAAGACTTGTAACTGAAAATTATGAAAAGAATGCAACAGGTCGTGCAAAAGAAATTTTAGATGAAATCCTCGAAAAGAGAGATTACATTGTTAAAAAGAGCGTTTGGGTATTTGGCGGTGACGGCTGGGCATACGATATCGGATTTGGCGGACTTGATCACGTTCTTGCATCCGGTGAAGATATTAATGTGCTCGTATTTGATACGGAAGTTTACTCAAATACCGGAGGTCAAGCTTCCAAATCAACTCCACTTGCTGCAATTGCAAAATTCGCTGCATCCGGTAAGAGAATTAGAAAAAAAGACCTCGGTTTAATGATGACCAGCTACGGCTATGTATATGTAGCTCAAGTTGCTATTGGTGCAAACATGAACCAAACAATTAAAGCTATCAAAGAAGCTGAAAGCTATCCGGGACCATCAATCATCATTGCTTACGCTCCATGTATCAATCACGGTATTAAAGTTGGTATGGGCAAGACTATCAGCAGAGAAAAAGAAGCTGTTGAATCAGGTTATTGGCATCTATATAGATATGACCCTCGTCTTGAAGAACAAGGAAAGAATCCATTCGTACTGGACAGCCGTGAACCAAAGACTTCATTCCAAGACTTCATCAGAGGCGAAGTAAGATATACTTCATTGTTGAAGGCATTCCCGGATCAAGCTGAAGAATTGTTTAAGGATGCGGAACTTATGGCAAAGAGAAGATATCTTGTTTATAAACAAATGGCTGCTCAAGAACCAATCGTTGTTGAAGCCGGTGAGGATGCTCCGGAACTGGATTAAACAATCACGAAGAAAAACAATTAAAAAATATAAATGATCGATTAAGGACTTCTGTTTTCAGTAGTCCTTAATTTAAAATATTAAGAGGAAATATGGAAGAAATTTATTTGAGAAATAATTTGAGTGATGAAAAATTACAGAGCGAATTAAACAAGCTACTTAAATTAATGGCGGCGGCATCACAGGAAAATAAAGAGCTGTACGTTAAAAAATTTGACGCAATAAACTTTATTTTGGCTTCAAGAAGAGAGGTTAATAAAAATGAAGCAAACTAAATTCAAAGAATTTTTAGACAGAAAAGGTGTAGAAATAACTTTTAAAAAGTATGGACTTGAAGTTCTCAGCTCAATGGCTTTAGGACTTTTTGCAACTCTTTTAGTTGGCACAATTTTGAACACAATTGGCGACAAATTTGGAATCACATATTTGACAGAAACCATTTGGCCGGCGGCAAGAGATATGACGGGCGCTGCAATAGGTGTAGCTATCGCAAATACTCTTAATGCGCCAGCTCTCGTGCTTTATGCAGCTGTTGTGGTCGGGTACCTTGGAAATACGCTTGGCGGACCGCTTGGCTGTTTGATTGCAACTTGCTTCGGAGTTGAATTTGGCAAAATGGTTTCAAAGGAAACTAAATTGGACATTATAGTCACTCCGGCTGTCACAATTATAATCGGCTCGCTTATCGCAAGTTTGTTTGGACCGATTTTGGCAAAAGGAATGTCGTCTCTTGGCAGCTTTATAATGAAAACTACTGAATTAAAACCGTTTTTTATGGGTATCATTGTATCGGTGATAGTGGGAATGGTTTTAACTCTTCCAATTTCATCTGCAGCTCTTTGTATGATGATAGGTCTTTCGGGACTTGCCGGAGGAGCGGCAACTGCCGGATGCTCAGCTCAAATGGTTGGGTTTGCAGTGATGAGTTATAGAGAAAATGGAATTGAAGGACTGGTGAGCCAAGGTCTTGGCACATCGATGTTACAAATTCCAAATATAGTAAAGAACTGGAAGATTTGGATTCCTCCAACACTTGCCTCTGCGATCACCGGACCAATTTCAACTGTCGTTTTTAAAATGACAAACTTACCAATCGGTTCCGGTATGGGGACAAGCGGTCTTGTAGGACAAATATGCACGGTAACCTCAATGACGGAGGCAGGCGTTTCCGCTGCAACAATTTATTCGGGCATTTTAATAGTCCATATTTTGCTTCCTGCTGTACTTTCTGTTTTATTTTACAACATTTTGAAAAAAGTAGGTTGGATAAAAGATGGAGATTTAAAGCTCAATTTTTAGGTGTTAAATATGAAATTATATTTTAAGCAAAAGATTTTTAAACTTCTCGATCACTTTGAAGTGTTCGACGAAGATCAAAATGTAGTGTATACAGTGGATCAAAGATTTAAACTCTTGCAGTATTCAGCAGATGTCACGAGTATTGTTGATAAAACAAATTTTACTATCGAAAGCAAAATTATATCACTTTTACCTAAATATGTAATTTCATATGAAAACGGCGAAAGTATTTTCATAGATTTTAAATTATCTTTATTACACAGAAAGATAATTCTAAAAACCACATTTGGAGAGCTGTCTGTGAGAGGGAATTTCTGGGATATGGATTTTGATGTGCTATATGAAGATAAAGTTGTGGCTACTATTTCAAAGGAGTGGTTCGCCTTTGCAGATACGTACGAAATGAATATCTATGACGACAGATTTACTTCGGCTGTGCTTGGTATTACAATTGCAATTGACAATGTAAAAGATATTGAAGCTTCAGCTGAGTAAACGGAGGGCAAAACTAATGAAACTGATAAAGCCGACTGAAAAAAACAGAAATATAGTTTTAAAATTTAAAGAAGATATGATGAATAGAGGCGAGGTAATATGCGGAGGGGCTCGCCTTATGGAGCTGGATTTTGACGAGTGGATCAGGCATTTAAAGCTTTTGCAAAATGAAGCTACATGTCCGGAAGGACTTGTGCCGTCATGTAATTATATTTATGTTGATGACGATGAGACTAAAGTGTTTGGCATAATTGATCTTAGAAAAGAACTGAATGATTATCTTTTAAATTACGGCGGACACATTGGCTATTCTGTTGCACCGGACGAAAGACGCAAGGGTTATGCCGGTGCTATGTTAAAAGCAGCTCTAGAAATTTACAAAAATGAAGGATATGGTAAAGTTCTGATCACTTGTAATAAAAACAACCTGGCATCCAAAAAGACGATATTATCACAAAATGGAATTTTTGAAGATGAAAGAAATAATGGTGATGAAACTTATTTGAGATTTTGGTTTTCGTTGTAGTATATTAATATATTGACAATTATTTTATACAAACATTGTTTTTTTATCTGATTTATGCTATAATGATGCGAGTAAATTGAAAGGAGATATATATGAAGGTAGAAGTTGTTGAAACCAAGGGAAGTGAAATTGTATTTAATTGGACACTTGCTTGGGACGATTTTGAAAAATATATCGAAGAAGCATATAAAAGAACTAGAAGTCGTTATAGAATCGACGGTTTTAGAAAAGGTAAAGCACCGAGAAATATTATTGAAAATTTTTATGGTAAAGGCGTTTTCTATGAAGACGCATTAAATATTGCTATAGATAAAAACTACGACGAAATTGTTAAAGAATTGCCAAATGAAGCAGTTGGTATGCCAAGTGTTGATATTAAAGAATTGGAAAAAGACAAAGAAGTAGTTTTTGAATTTACTTCTGAAATTGTTCCTGAAATTGAAATTAATAAATTAAAGGAAATTGAAATTCCAAAGATTGAAGAAGAAGTAACCGATGAAGTGGTTGATGCTGAACTTGAGAATCAAAGAAAAAAGAATCAAAGAGAAATCATTGTAGACGATAGAGCGGCTGAAGAAGGGGATATTGTAAGAGTTGATTTTGAAGGGTTTATGGATGGAGCAGCTTTTGAAGGCGGTAAAGCCGAAGATTCCGAGATAAAATTAGGCGAAGGCAGGTTTATTCCGGGTTTTGAAACTCAAATTATTGGTAAAAATATCGGTGAAGAATTTGAAATCAAAGTTTCTTTTCCGGAGGATTATCACGTTGAAGATTATGCTGGAAAAGAAGCAATTTTTAAGACAAAATTGAATTCTATTTCTAAGTATGAATTGCCGGAATTAGACGACGACTTTGCTTCAGAAATTAGTGAATTTGAAACTTTAGACGAATTCAAAGCTGACATAAGAAAACATCTAGAAGAAAGCCTGGAACAATCAATTAGAGTTAGAGATGAAAATAATTTAGTTGAAGCTCTAGTTAAAGAAACTGAATTTGATGTGCCGGAAACACTTGTAGAGTATGAATTAAACCAAGAGTTTGAAGACTTTAAATATAGAATTGGGCAACAAGGAATGGATTACAAGGATTTCTTGACGTACACAAATCAAACAGAAGATGTTGTGAAAGAACAATTAAAGCCAATTGCTGAAAAGAAGGCAAAGGCAAATCTAGTTTTAGCTCAAGCCGCTAAGGAACTCAAAATCGAAGTTAATGATGAGGATAGAGAAAAAGCAATCAAAGATGTTGCTGTAAGTTATGGTATGGAACCGGAAAAATTCTATGATATGGCGAAGAGTCATGACATCACTTTTATGGATACTGGGATTTTAAATAAAAAGGTAATTGACGAACTTATGAAGTGGGTAAAACGGGTTGAAGTAAAAGAAGAGGATAAAAAAGAAACAAAATCAGAAAAGAAAGAAAAAAAGTCAAATAAAAAAACTGAAGACGAAAAATAAATAAGGCCCGTTTTATAGGGCCTTTAGCTGTTAAGAAAGGAGTTTATTATGGCATTAGTACCTATGGTAGTTGAACAAACAGGAAGAGGAGAAAGAAGTTACGATATTTTTTCAAGACTTTTAAAAGAAAGAATTATTTTTGTATCAGGCGAAGTGAATGACGCTATGGCGGATTTAGTGGTTGCCCAATTATTGTTTTTAGAGGCAGAAGACCCTGAAAAAGACATTCAGATGTATATCAATAGCCCAGGAGGAAATGTTACAAGTGGGTTTGCAATCTATGATACCATGAAGCATATTAAACCTCGTGTATCCACAATTTGTGTTGGACTTGCAGCAAGTATGGGAGCAATTTTATTAACTGCCGGAACTAAGGGCATGAGGTACGCCCTTCCAAATGCAGACATTATGATTCACCAACCACTAGGAGGTTCACAAGGACAAGCATCCGACATTAAGATTCAAGCTGAAAAGATTTTGGAAACAAGAGACAGATTAAATAAAATTTTGGCTGAAAGTACAGGTCAACCACTAGAAAAAATTGAAAAAGATACAGACAGAGACTTTTTCATGAGCGCTGAAAAGGCAGTGGAATATGGACTAATTGATAAGGTGTTAGAAGCGAGGAAGAAATAGTGTCGAAGAGTAACGACAAAAACCATTGTTCTTTTTGTGGTAGAAGTCAAGACGAAGTTGGTTTATTGATTAGTGGTGGTGACGGAGTATTTATATGCAACGATTGTGTAAATTATTGTAGCGAAATTATCGGAACCCAAAAAACTAAAGAATACACTTTCAAAGACATTGAACCACTTCCGACGCCAAAAGAAATCAAAAAAAAATTAGACGAATATGTAATTGGTCAGGATGAAGCCAAAAAAGTTCTATCTGTTGCAATGTACAACCATTATAAACGTGTTTACGTAGATGTAGACAGTGACATTGAAATGGACAAGAGCAATGTGCTTCTACTGGGACCCACCGGTTCAGGTAAAACTCTTCTCGCTCAAGCAATTGCAAAGATTTTGGATGTGCCCTTTGCAATCACCGATGCAACCACTCTAACGGAAGCCGGATATGTAGGAGAGGACGTTGAAAATGTGATTCTAAAATTACTGCAAGCAGCTGATATGAATGTGGAAGCAGCGGAGCGAGGAATAATTTATATCGACGAAATTGACAAGATTGCAAGAAAAAGTGAAAATGTGTCAATTACTCGCGACGTGAGCGGTGAAGGCGTGCAACAAGCACTTTTAAAAATTGTTGAGGGCACGGTTGCCAGTGTACCGGCACAAGGCGGAAGAAAGCATCCGCAACAAGAAATGATTCAAGTGGATACCAAAAATATATTGTTCATAGTTGGCGGCGCTTTTGATGGGCTTGAACAAATTATTGAAAAACGTCTTGGTAAAAACATAATTGGGTTTACCGGAGAAGCGCATAAAAGAGAAAACTTGAGTTCGGGAGAATTATTTCAGAAACTCGAATCACACGACCTTATAAAATTTGGACTTATTCCGGAACTAGTGGGCAGAATTCCGGTACATGTTGCACTTGACGATTTGGATGTAAATAGTTTAATTAGAATTTTGACAGAGCCAAAAAATGCAATCATAAAACAGTATCAAGAACTTATGCGGTTTGAAAATTGCGATTTGCAGTTTACTGAAAATGCACTTGTTGAAATTGCAAACCGTGCAATCAAGAGAAAAACAGGAGCAAGAGGACTTCGTTCGATAGTGGAAGATGTAATGCTTGATTATATGTACGAATTACCTAGCGACCATTCAATTTCTGCGATTAAAATTGATTACGATAACGAAAAATCTTTATTTTCATCAGATATTGTTAGACACGAAGAAGAAAAGGCACTTTTATAAGTGCTTTTCTTTTGGAGAAGAAATGAAATATTATGCAGTAAAAAAGGATAGCGGAAATGCAATCTACACTTCTTGGGATGAGTGTAAAAGTGCAATTTCCGGTGAAAAAGGCGTGAAGTATAAATCATTCAGCACTCTAGACGAAGCAAAAGCTTATTTAGAAGATTCGGACATTTGGAAAGAAACTATTGCAAACGACATAAAGAATGGTTTTGTAGTTTCTTTCTGTGACGGAAGTTTCGATAGAAGTCTTAAGAGATATTCTTATGGTGCGGTTATTATTGATTTGAATTTTAACGAACATTTTATAAATGGCTATGGCGATAATGAAAAATATTTGTCTAGCCACAATGTGGCAGGAGAAGTGTTTGGTGTGTTAAATTCTCTTGATTGGGCAAAAAAAAATGGATGTAAAAAAATTAAAATTTATCACGATTACAATGGTTTAAGCAAATGGGTTATGGGCGAATGGAAAGCAAACAGCGACATTGCGAAGACATTAAAAAAAGAATTTGAAGATAATTACAAAAATGAAATGGAAGTTGTGTTTGAGAAAGTAAAAGGACATAGCAACAACAAATATAATGACAAAGCTGACGCACTTGCAAGAGAGGCTTTGAAATCGATTAAATATCTATGAATTATCATAGATATTTTTTTTGCAATTTTTGGGTATAATTAAAAAGAGGTGGACTATGAAAATATTAGTAACCGGATTTGATTCATTTGGTGGTGAAAAAATAAATCCTGCATTTGAATCGGTAAAAAATCTCCCTAATAAAATTTTGAATGCAGAGATAATTAAACTAGAAATACCAACAGTAATTAATAAAAGCTTGGATAAAATTAGAGAAAAAATTGAAGAGGTTAAACCTGACGTTGTGCTTTCAGTAGGGCAAGCTGGCGGAAGAGCAGATATTACAATTGAACGAATCGGAATAAATTGTGACGATTTTAGAATTCCGGATAATAATGGCAACCAGCCGATTGACGAAAAGATCGTAGAAGATGGACCGGACGCCTATTTTTCAAATCTGCCAATAAAAGCAATGGTGAAACACATACAAGATGGAAATATTCCGGCTAGCGTTTCAAATTCCGCAGGAACATTTGTTTGTAATCACGTTTTGTATGGAGTGGCTCATATCGGAGCAACTAAATATCAGAATATGCGAACAGGGTTTATACATGTTCCATTTTTGCCGAATCAGGTGGTAAACAAAAAGAGCATGCCTTCAATGAGTTTGGAGACAATTACAAAAGCACTGAAACTTGCGATAGAAGCAATAATTTTAAATGAAAACGATATAAATCTTACAGGCGGAAAAATTCATTAATAGAAATTTTACAATTATTTATCATTATCTTAATCTACTATAGACTTATTTAAAATTTCAATAACTCTATAGTGGATTTTTTATTGCAAATGGGGTATAATATAGCAGGTGAGAATATAACTATTACAATGTTTAATCTCACTTAAAATTATTAAAGTATTTGGAGGCTAATATGAAAAAGGCAAGTATTTTATTAGTAGCCGCATTAGTAAGTGTTATGGCTTTTGTTGGATGTAAATCAAATGATACAAAAGAAGCCAACACTACAGAAGCAACAACAGCTTCATACAAAGAAATGACCGGCGAAGAACTTGACAAGATTCAAGAAGACAAGGAAGAAAAAGAAAAATATCTAGTAATCGATGTTAGAAGCAAAGAAGAATATGAGGCAGGTCACGTAAAATTTGCTATCAATATTCCGTTGGATGAACTCGATTCAAGAATGTCTGAAATTGAAGACTATAAATCATTAAACATCGTTACGATATGCAATACCGGCAAAAAGAGTGCCGAAGCTGCAAAGAAATTAGTTGAAGCTGGATATGCGAATGTTTACAATGCACAAGGTGTTAAAGATTTCAAATACACCACAATAACAAAAGTAAACACAATTTTACCAGCAGAAGTTAAAGAAAAAGTTGCATCCGGTGACTACACAGTAATCGACTTACAAGATGAAAAAGATTATGTTGCGGGACACATGAAAAAAGCTATTCATGCTAATATGGATACATTCGAAACAGAAATGGAAACACTTCCTACAGATAAGCCATTCTTAACATACTGTTATAAAGGAAATAGATCTTGGTCAGCAGCTGAAATGCTTTCACAAAAAGGTCATCAAGTTTACACAACATGGGATGGAACTAAAGAATACGATGGATACGAATTAGAAAAATAATTTTATAACAATGAAGAATTTAATATTTTTTGAATTCTTCATTGTTTTTTTATAGTATAATATAATTATGAACAAGATCATATTTTTTACGAGAGCACCTAAAATAGGTGAAGGAAAAACTAGACTGAGACCATTTTTAAGTGATGAAGAAAGATTTTTGCTACAAAAAAAGTTAATAAATAACATTTTTAATAAGATAAAAGCTACAAATATAGATTTTGTAATTTATTTTGATGGTGATGCTACTGATTTGGATTTTTTGTCGGGTGAAAAGAAGCCTCAATTGGGGGAAGAAATCGGTGAAAGAATGAGAAATGCCATTTTTAACGAGCTAGATACCTGTAACAAGGTGATTCTAGTTGGTGCAGATTTAGACAATCTGAAAGCTGAAGATTTGTTGAGTGCATTTACAATGTTAGATAATAATGATGTAGTGATTAGCCCGACGTTTGATGGCGGATATGGTCTCGTAGGAATGAAAGAAAAGCTGGATATTTTTAGCGGCATTGTGTATTCCACAGAAAATGTTTTAAAAGATACGATTTTGAAAACTAAATCTCTAGGTAAAACATATTATTTGCTGCCGGAAATTCGGGATATTGACACTATCCTAGATTTGGTACGTGCTGAATTTGACAGCGATGAGATAGAACTTCTGGGAGCCGGTGAATATAATATCAATTTTAAATTTGGTGGTGAAGTGATTAGATTAAATATAGCCTCTCAAATGAATCTAGGGAAAAAACAAATTGCTTATGAATTTGGCGCACTAGAAGAACTCGAAACAAGCGGAGTAACACCAAAGCCGATAAAATATTTTGAAAATGGCAAATATATTCAGTTTCCGTTTATGACAATGGAATTCGTTGAAGGTAGGCCACTTGAGTATTATAAAGATTTTGATATAGCCTCTCAAATGCTAGCTAAAATTCACAGCGTGGATACCAACAATTCAAACCTGATTTTTAGTAATAAACCTTTTTTAACGATGCTAAAAGAGTGTGAAAGCATGTTTTCTGTGTATAAATCTTGGGGTAAAAAAGATGTGGACACGGAAAAGCGAATTGACAGTATTCTTAGCATTGTAAAGAAATCAGGAGTGGATGAAAGGGTTGATAACCCTAGCATTATAAATACCGAACTAAACAATCACAATTTTATAATAGGGGAAAATTCCAAGATTATCGACTGGGAAAAACCTTTGATTGGAGAGGCAGAGCAGGATTTGGCACACTTTTTGGTTCCAACAACCACAAATTGGAAGACGGATGTTATTTTCTCAAAAAAAGACATGATGGACTTTGTTGCAATTTATGAAAAGTATAGAGCTGTGAATTATAAAAAGCTGAATAAATATTTGAGATTTAATATTTTGCGTGGTATGACTTGGTGCTCTATGGCAAAAGTGCATTACGAAAAAGAGGGTACTTTTAAACATTCGGAAACTTATAAGAAGATAAATAAATTCTTGAGTGAAGAATTTTATGATGTTATAAAAATATTTTTTATGGAGGAAGTATGAAAAAAGCAAATATAAAAAGAATCGTGCTTTTAGGCGTGATTCTAGTTTTGGTACTAATTTATTTATTTGTACCATCGGTAAATAGCGGAATTAAAAACGCAACAAAAGTGCTAGGAACTCTAGACATAGAAGAAGTGGTAGAATACATCAGAGGATTTGGCGTAAAAGCAATGGCTGTCTCGTTTTTTCTCATGATTTTGCAATCAATTATTGCACCTATTCCGGCATTTGTTATTACACTGTCTAACGCAATGATTTGGGGTTGGTGGAAAGGTGCTATTCTATCGTGGACGTCTTCAATGGTTGGAGCTGCTCTTTGCTTTTACATCGCAAGAGTACTTGGGCGTGACGTGGTGGCAAAAATTGCTACTGAGGGAGTTTTAAATTCAATGGAAAAGTTTTTCGATAGATATGGGAAATACACCATTTTGGTATGTAGATTATTGCCTTTCGTGCCGTTTGATCCAATTAGTTATGCAGCAGGGCTTACTTCAATGAGTTTCGGGAGTTTCTTTTTGGCAACCGGTCTTGGGCAACTTCCTGCAACTGTCATCTATTCTTATTTTGGCGGACAACTAACTGGTGGTGCAAAAGCTGCAATGTACGGACTATTTGGACTTTTTTCAGTTTCAATCATTGTATATGTTGCAAAAAAAGTTTATAATGATAAGAAAATGAAAAAAGATGCAAACTAAACACGAGATGGACGATAAGAAGATGAGTATAATCAAAATCTCACTAATGGTTTTGATTGCTGCAATTAGTCTTTTTTTCGTGAAAAAAATAGATTTAGAAGATATAAAAGTTTGGATAACTATGAATAACTCACTCGCAGTTATTTTATATATTTTAACATTTGTAGTCTTAACTATTTTCTTTTTTCCGGTGCCTGTGATAGTGCTGGCAGGCGGAACAATTTTTGGACTTACAAGGGGTACTATCTACACGGTTATTGCCGTTATTATAAATACTCCTATAATGTATTTCATAGGGAAATTTTTACTAAAGGATTTTGTGTATAGCTTCGTTAATAAACACATGAGTGCTAAGCTTCGGACTGCAATTTTTAGCACTGACCAGAAAATTCTTTCTCTAGTGCTGTTTATAATTCGATTGAGCCCAATTTTCAGTTACAATTTGGTGAACTACATTTCGGGGGTCACAGAAATTAAATTTCTGCCGTATTTACTAACCACAATTGTGGGAACTCTTCCAGGTATCATTGTGTTTATAAATATTGGTGAAAATGTGCTAAATGTCGGAAGCAAAGAATTCTATATAAGCCTCAGCTTTTTACTCGTTTTAGTTGTTATTTCCGCTATCATTTCAAAGTTATTTTTGAAACCAAACCTAGATGAAAGAGATGATTAAAATTACAAACAAGAAGTTAAAGAGTTTTTTTGACTTAGATGAGAAAAAAACAAATATAATAAGGATTGTAGCAATTTGTATTATTGCAATTTTAGCAATATTTTTAATAAAAAATGTGAAACTTGAAGATTTAAACCGCTGGATTCTGGAAAATCAAGATAGTGCGAAGCTTATTTATATTTCTTCAATTGCGATTTTGCCTATTTTCTTTTTTCCGATTTCGTGGATAATTTTGGCAGGCGGATATGTTTTTGGAGTTATTCGCGGCACATTATACACCATAATCGGGGTGATGATTAGTACCCCGATTATGTATTTTATTAGCAAATTTTTGTTAAGAAATAATATCATTAGATTTGTGGACAGGCATTTTGATGACAAAATAAAAGATGCTCTTTTTAGTGAAGATCAAAGGGTGCTTATGATAAAATTTCTTGTCATTCGAACATTTTCACCTATTAGTTATAGTATGTTAAATTATATTTCCGGCGTTACAACAATAAAGCCACTTTATTATTTATTCGTAAACATTATCGGACTCATTCCGGGTGTAGTGATAAAGATAAATGTTGGAGAAAACTTTACAGATGTAAAAAATCCGAAATTCTTTTTAAGCCTACTTTTATTGGTATTTGTGTCGGTAGTGGGTTATGTCATTTCAAAAAAAATTATAAAACTGAAAAAATAAGGAGGATATATGATTTCAATAATTGTGCCGGTTTACAATGAAAAGGATAATATATTAAAGTTTCAAGAAAATTTGAAACAGCTAGAAGGCGATTTTGAAGTCATATTCTCCGACGGCTTTTCAACAGATGATACATATGATAAGATTGTATTTAATAAAATACGGGAAACAAAATATCGCGGGAACCAAATGAATGCCGCTGTAAAATATGCCAAGGGCGGTATTTTGTGGTTTTTGCATGCAGACACTGTGATAGATAAAAACAGCATTCGTGCAATTGAAAATGCAAATGCGGAAGTGGGATGCTTTAAATTAAAATTTGACACGAAGAATCTATATTTGCAATTTTTGGCTTATTGTTCAAATTTGCGCGTGAAGTATAGAAACATTGCTTTTGGTGACCAAGGAATTTTTATCACACGAAAACTTTTTGTTGAACTCGGCGGCTACAAAGAGATTCCAATTATGGAGGACTATGAGTTGTCTATTATGATTAAGAAACGTGGTATTAAAATTAAACAATTAAATTTGCCAATTATGACTTCAACTAGAAGATTTACAGAAAATGGAATTTTAAAGACCAATATTATGATGCAAAAATTGCAGGCTAGATATAGAAAAATGAGACGTAAAAGCGAGTTTGACATGAATCTGATTTATGAAATTTATGAAGGTGGTAAGAAATGAGTAAATACCAAAAAGATGAAGAAATTAGCATGATAGAAAAGACCCGAAGAGATTGTATAGAGTGTGATAGATGTAAGAAAAATTGTTCTTTTTTACAAAAGTACGATATGAACTTGCTTGACTTTTGTGATAAACCGGAAACTGCATATTCCTGTTTTTTGTGTGATAAATGTAAAGCTGTGTGTCCTGTGGATTTGCCTGGAGCAAAAATTGCGATTGAACACAGAAAAAAAACTCCGGTAAAAGCGATAAAAACTGCATTTATGAAAAACAGTTATAAATTCAGAAATAATAGCAAGAAAAAAACGAAAGATTTATTGTTTTTAGGTTGCAATTATCCGGGTTTTTATCAAAAGACCTGTGAAAAGCTTATAGAAATATTTAAAGCTGAGGGGTTTGACTACAGTGTAGATTGTTGTAAAAAGCCGGTTTATGAAATGGGTGGAACAGCAAATATAGAGAATATAGAAAAGCTGTGTGCTAAAAAAAATGTTAAAAGACTTGTGACTTGCTGTCCAAATTGCTATCATTTCATGAAGGATAGAATTTCTGTAAAAGTTATTGATATTTATGAATGGATGATTGAAAAGGGTATCGGCAAGAAGATTCATGGCAAGCTCGATATATTTTTTCCATGCAGCGATAAAGAAACTAAAGAAATTTTCGAATCGGTGAAATTTTTTATCGAAGACTATTCCGATACTTTCAAAGACGTGAACTGTTGTGGACTTGGAGGCGGAGTTAATGATAAAGAACTTTTAAATATAAAAAAGGAACGAATTATCGCACATAATGTACCACATATTTACACTTATTGCAGTTCCTGTTCGGGAATATTTAAAAATGGGTATAAGATAAATGGTGTAAAGAATATTTTATCAGAAATTTTGGATGTGAACGAAGAAGTGTCGGCTGAATATCCAAAAAATGTGATGAAATTTATGTTTAAGAATTTGAGGAAATGATGGATTTAAATAGACTAAAAAAATTAAGTGAAAAAAATTACAACTGTAGTCAAAAAGTACTCGTATATTTTGCAAATGACTTGGGTATTGATGAAAATTTGGCTGTAAAAATTGCAACGCCATTTGAAATGGGCATGTATAATTCTGAAAAATGCGGAGCGCTTGTGGCAGCCTACATGGTTCTAGGATTAAAATATGGGTCCACTGATTTTGAAGCACGCATGAATCTTGCCGGTAAAGTGTTTGAGTTAGACAAAGTTTTTAAAGAAAAAATGAGTACAAAAAATTGCAGGGAGTTGCTTGGCATGAAAGTGCTTGAAGCGGACAACATGAACAAGGCTGCAGAAGCTGGACTTTTTGAAACAATTTGCGACAAATCAGTGGCAGTTGTGATTGAAGCTCTCGAAAAAATGATTTAAGGTTTTATTTATTTTGCTAAAAATGATATAATTATGGGATACAATAAATTATTGGAGGGGTAGTTTGGATATTTATAAAGAAAATAAAATTAATTTGCCAATTATTGCCTTGAGGGGGATTAGTGCTTTCCCAAATACAGCTATTCATTTTGACGTGGGCAGACCGAAGAGTATTAGGGCACTCGAAGCGGTGGATAGTGCTAATGGTGAAGTTTTTTTAGTCACTCAGAAGAAAGTTGAAGTTGAAAATCCAACGAGTGATGATTTGTTTCAATATGGTACAATTTGTGAGATTAAACAAGTAATACAAGTTCCACAAGGCGGACTAAGAGTTTTGGTAACCGGAAAATATGTTGGCAAACTTGTGGATTTTACAGAAAATATAGATTATTTAGAAGGCAATATAATTGGATATGAAATAGATGAAGAATTAGAAAAAAAAGAAGTTTATAGTGATGAATGCAAGGCACTCGTCCGACTTATTAAAAAAGATGTCGAAGATTATATTATGCTAAATCCAAAGATTGTCGATAAATCAATAGTAAGATTAATTGAAGAAGATAGTCCTATTAGGGTTGCCAATATTGCATCTTCATCAATTCTACTAACCGAGAAAGAGTATCAAGAGCTGCTTGCTGAATTTGATGTAGAAAAAAAACTTATAGCACTTCATGCTTATTATTTGCGTGAAATCGATTATTTAAAGATTGAAGATAGAATTAGTGCTCGTGTACGTGAGCAAATGAACAAGATTCAAAAGGAATATTATTTGCGAGAACAAATAAAAGCAATTCAAGAAGAATTGGGTGAAGGTGAAAATATTTCTGCGGAGATCGAGGAATACAAAGAAAAAATCGATAAGATTAATTTACCGACAGAAGCTCGTGAAAAAGCAATCAAAGAGGCCAATAGACTTGTCCAAAACTCATACAATCAAGCAGAAGCCGGCATTATTAGAAATTATCTGGACTGGATTTTATCGCTTCCGTGGGACAACGAAAAAGATGAGACAGTGGATTTAAATTATGCTAGGGAAGTGCTTGATGCAGAGCATTACGGTTTAAATGATATAAAAGACAGGATTGTAGAATTTTTGGCAGTAAAAAAACTTAATCCAAAGGCAAATGGAAATATTTTGCTTTTTGTTGGACCTCCGGGAGTGGGAAAAACTTCTATTGCAAGAAGCATTGCAAAGGCGATGGACCGTGATTTTGTGCGAATGAGTTTGGGCGGTATTAGAGATGAAGCTGAAATCCGCGGACATAGAAGAACATATATAGGTGCAATGCCGGGTAGAATTATTTCGGGAATGAAACGTGCCGGTTCAAAAAATCCTGTGTTCTTGTTAGATGAAATCGACAAATTAAGCTCAGATTTTAGGGGCGACCCGGCAAGTGCACTTTTGGAAGTACTGGATCCGGAACAAAATAAGACCTTTGTGGACAATTATTTGGATTTGCCATTTGATTTGTCAAATGTATTTTTTGTGACGACGGCAAACAGTTTAAATATCCCACCGGCTTTATTAGACAGAATGGAAGTGATTAGACTTGCCGGCTATACAGATGAAGAAAAAATTAATATCGCAGAAAAGTTTTTAGTTAAAAAACAAATGGCTAAAAACGGAGTTACAAATAAAAACTTTAGCATTACCCGAGGCGCGATAAAAGAAATTATTGAGTATTACACAAGAGAAGCTGGAGTGAGAAATTTGGAAAGAGAAATTGCTTCAGCCATTAGAAAGGCAGCAGTTAAAATTGCCACAGGTGAAGAAGAAAAAGTTTCTGTAACAATTAAAAAAGTTGAAGAATATCTTGGACCAAGAAAGTTTTTTGAAGACGAAGTAGCTAAGAAAGACCAAGTAGGAGTGACAAATGGACTTGCATGGACGAGTGTAGGCGGCACTACACTTCAAGTTGAGGCAATTGCAACTTCAGGAAGCGGTAAAGTGACTCTTACCGGGCAACTCGGAGATGTGATGAAAGAATCTGCAATGGCAGCGGTTTCATATATTAGAAAAAATGCAAAAAAGCTTGGAGTGGACGAGGATTTTTACAAAAACACAGATCTTCATATTCATGTGCCGGAAGGAGCAGTGCCAAAAGACGGTCCAAGTGCGGGAGTTACGATGGCAGTTTCAATTTTGTCCGCACTCACGGGTAAACCGGTTGATAAAAGTGTGGCGATGACAGGAGAAATCACTTTGACCGGAAGAGTGCTACCAATAGGAGGACTCAAAGAAAAAGTTTTAGCAGCACTTAGAATGGGCATTAAAACTGTGATAGTACCGGAAGAGAATAAAAAAGATTTGGTTGAAATACCTGAAGATGCAAAAGCGAAGATAACTTGGCATTTCGTGAAAGATATTGGGGAGGTTTTTAAATTTGCCATTAAATAAAATTGTAAAAACCGAACTGATTAAGATTGCAGTAAATCCGGACGGTTATCCGGATGAGACTTTGCCGGAAATAGCATTTGCCGGTAGATCAAATGTCGGCAAGAGTTCACTTTTAAATTCCGTGATGAATCGAAAGGATTTGGCTCGTACTTCGTCAAAACCGGGGAAGACGAGGACCATAAATTTTTATGAAATAAATAACGAAATCAGACTTGTAGATTTACCGGGCTATGGCTATGCAATAGCAAGTCAAAAAGAGATGGACAATTGGAAAAAATATATCGAAACTTATTTTCACGAGAGAAAAAATTTGGTGGGGATTGTACAAGTAGTGGACATTAGGCACAAACCATCCAAAGATGATATAATCATGAATGATTTTATAAAACTCTCCGGTTTAAAGAGCATGGTGGTTGCAACAAAAGGCGACAAGATTTCAAAGGGCAAGTATCAACAAGCAATTAAAGAAATCAGAACAACTTTAAATACAAAAGACGAAATTTTGGCGTTTTCATCACTTAATAAGTATGGCGTTGAATCGGTTAGATATAAATTGTGGGAGGTTGCTTATGGAGAAGACTAATAATACGAAACAATATGTAGATGAGTTTTACAAAAAAATTGCACAAAAAAACAAAGTTTCGGATGAAGAAAGGCAAAGAGCAGTGGCATATTCCCTTGGATACACCGATGAAGACATCGAGCTAGGCGGAGACTTGGGACTTGGCTGTGGAAATCCACTTGAAAACTCAAGGATAAAAGAAGGCGAATGGGTGCTTGACCTTGGCAGCGGCAAGGGGGTAGATGTGTTTAAAGCAGCTAGAATGCTAAATGGTACGGGGAAAGCTGTCGGCATCGACAGGCTCCAAGAAATGATTGATAAGGCAAATGAAATTAAGCAAAAAAGAGATTTCACAAATGCAGAGTTTGTTAGGTCAGACATTGACGACATTGGATTGCCTGACAATACTTTTGACATAGTCATTTCAAATTGCGTGATAAATCTTTTGGAGGACAAGCAAAAAGTTTATAATGAAATTTTCCGCGTCCTAAAACCGGGTGGCAGAGTTTCAATAAGTGATATCGTTCAAATAAATCGTTTGCCGGATAAAATAAAAAACGACCCTAACATGCATGCAACGTGAGTGGGTGGCTCGATAACTTCAGAGGAACTGAAGCAAATTTTAGAAAGAGCGGGATTTATGCCATATACGATTGTAGAAGAGGATCTTACTCCGGAATATTTAAACAAATGGGGTCACGAGAACATGGAACACTATATTAGGCGCGGAAAAATTCTAGCTATAAAACCGAATATGTAACAAAAAAGCAAGAGCGTAAAAACTCTTGCTTTTTTAAAAGAAATTATTTTAAGAATGTTCGATAAGCTTTATAGCTCATATATGTGTCAGCTTTGCTTGTAACTTCCATCGGAGCGTGCATACAGAGTACTGCCGGCCCGCAGTCCACAACTTCTGCACCGTATTTTGCCAAGAGAAGTGCGATTGTTCCTCCACCACCCTTGTCAACAGCACCGAGTTCACCGGTTTGCCATACAACTTCTCCGGCTTTAAAAACTTGTCTAACTTCGTTTAAAAATTCTGCGTTTGCGTCACTTGAGCCGCTTTTTCCGCCCGAACCAGTGTATTTTGTAAGCACAATTCCGTTTCCGATGTATGCTGTGTTCATTGGTTCAACAACATCAGCAAAATCCGGATCGTATGCAACGCTAACATCAGCTGAAAGCACTTTTGAATTTTTGAGGGCTCTGTTAACTTTTAGTGCACAGTAATCTCCTTCAAGGCTTATGAGTTCGTGAACGAGATTTTCCCAGAAATATGAAGCCATACCTGTGTTACCCATAGAACCGATTTCTTCTTTGTCCATGAATAAACCAAGAGCTGTTCTTTCCGGAGTTTCTACCTCAAACATTGCTCTCATTGTGGCATAAGCGCAAACTCTGTCATCTTGACCATAAGCAATAACCATGCTTCTGTCGAGTCCGCAGTCTCTTGAACGACCGGCTGGCACAACTTCAATTTCGGCGATTCTAAAATCTTCTTCTTCAAGATTGTATTTTTCTTTGATGAGCTTTAAAATATTAGCTTTAACAGCGTCTTTTTCTGTGTCATTAAGTGGAATTGAACCAAAAAGCACGTTCATTTGTTCGCCTGTTAGAGCTTCACGCATTGGCTTTGATTGTTGGTCAAATGACAAGTGAATCAAAAGGTCTGTAACAGTGAAAACCGGATCATTTTCATCGTCACCAATTGAAATCACAACTTGTTGACCATCTTTATTATAAATTACTCCGTGAAGTGCGAGCGGAATAGTTGTATATTGATATTTTTTAACACCGCCATAGTAGTGAGTTTTGAGTTTTACAAGTCCGCTTGCTTCATAAATAGGATTTTGTTTGAGGTCAAGACGAGGTGAGTCGATATGTGCTCCAACGATATTGAATCCTTGTTCAAGTGGATTTTTACCGACAACAATAAGAGCAACGGACTTATTTTTGTGATTTACAAAATATTTTTCTCCGGCAGAAATTTTCCCTCCGTTTGAGATAACAACTTCTAAATCTTTAAAACCGTTTTCTTTTGCTTGTTTTATAATTTCCTGATTAGCAAGCCTTTCTGTTCTTGCAATGTCTAGAAACTTCTTGTAATCTTCATTGTAAGCGAAAACTTTTTTTGTTTCTTCTTCGCTTATCAATTGCCATGTATTTTTTGACATAAGTACCTCCCTTCAATATTTTTATTATAACACATCATGGATATTATTTCACCATTTGGGTATAATAGAAAGGGGGAATTTATGATTTTTAAAAATGCACGTATAATAGATCCACAAATAAATTTAGATATTTTTGCGGACTTACTGATTCAAGATGGAATAATAAAAAAAATAGATAAAAATATTGACTATGATGGAGAAGTTTATGATTTTTCTAACTGCGTGATTGCACCGTCTTTTTGTGACACACATTCTCATTTTAGAGATTTTGGCGAATCTAAAAAAGAAACATACGAAACGGGTACACAAGTTGCAATTCACGGAGGATACACCCATATTTGCACGATGGCAAATTCGAATCCACCAATTGATTCGCTTGAAATGTATAATGAAGTGCAAGAAAAAATAAAAGATTTACCAATTGATATTTTTCAATCGGTTAATATGACTAAGAAAATGGACGGTGTTTTTTTAAATGATTTTTATGAATTAAAAAAAGCCGGCGTAAAATGCATTACAGACGATGGTAAACCAATCAATTCCGAAAAAATTATGATTGAGGCTCTTAAAGCATCTGAAAAATACGATATGCTCCTTAGCCTTCACGAAGAAGATCCAAAGTTTATTGAGCACGCAGGATATGACAAAACTGCGCCAAGAGAGGCTGAAATCAGCATGATCAAGCGCGATATTGAGCTTGTGAAAAAATATGGAGGACACATAAATATACAGCATCTTTCGAGCAAAGAAGGCGTTGAACTTATTAGAAATGCAAAAAAATGCGGGGTTAAGCTTTATGCAGAAGTGACTCCAACTCATCTTTATTTTACAAGAGACGATGTTGTAAAATATGGCACATTATTAAAAGTCAATCCGCCTGTCCGCACAAATGAAGACCGATTTGCTTTGATTGCTGGACTTAAAGATGGCACTATTGATATGATTGCATCAGATCACGCACCGCACACGGTGGAAGATAAAAATTTGGGCGAGTTTAAGTCAAAAAGCGGATTAATTTCACTCGAAACTGCTTTTTCTTCTGCAATAATGAAGCTCTATGATGATAAACATATGAGCCTTTGTGAAATCATACAAGTTATGAGCATTAATCCTAGAAAAGTATTAAATATTGAACAAAAGATAATGGTAGGTGAAAGGGCAGACCTCGTGATATTTAATCCGGATGAAGAATATGTATTTAAAAAAAGCGCCGGTAAATCTTCAAACTCACCACTTGTTGGTAAGACATTAAAAGGTAAGATTAAAATGACGATTAAAGACGGTAAGATTTTATATAACGATAAAGGAGAATAGAATGAGAATTGGACTTATTGTGAATCCTGTGGCAGGAATTGGCGGAATGGCGGCTCTCAAGGGAAGCGACGGAGCAGACATTCAAGCACTCGCTCTTCAAAGAGGTGCAAAGCCAATGGCAAACGAAAGAGCAAAAGAAGTTTTTTCAATACTAAAGACGAGAAACAAATTGCCGGAAATCATCGCCGCTCCAAATAAAATGGGTGGAGAAATGCTGGACGAGTTAGAAATTGCATATGAAAGTATAGGCAGTGTTGGAGAAAAAACAACGAGTGCAGATACAATTGAAATTGCACGAGCAATGCTAAGTAAAAATATAGACCTTTTGGTGTTTGCAGGAGGAGATGGAACTGCAAGAAATATTTTTGACGCAGTAGACGATAATGTTCCGGTAGTTGGCATTCCTGCCGGTACAAAGATGCACTCGGCAGTGTTTGCAAGTACACCGTCAGCGGCAGCAAATGTGCTAAATGAAATGATTGACGGCAAAAATGTGGAAATAATGCTTGAAGAAGTTATGGATATTGACGAAGAAGCATTTAGAAATGAAATTTTAAATATAAAACTCTATGGATATTTAAAAGTGCCTTATGTAAAAAATTTGATGCAAGCGCTTAAAAGCCCATCCTCAGCCGGTGGGCAAATTGATATTGAAAGCATTTGCCAATATGTGGTTGACGAAATGGAAAAAGACACTCTTTATCTTGTGGGTACCGGGTCAACCCTTTTGCCGATTTCAGAAATTTTAGGTTACAAAGGCTCCCTCCTTGGAGTTGATGCAATAGTAAATGGTAAACTTATAAAAAAAGACGTAACCGAAAAAGAGATTTTGGAACTTATGGATAAATATGATAAATCCAAAATTATAGTAACGGTTATTGGAGGACAAGGATATATTTTTGGAAGAGGGAATCAACAATTTTCACCGACAGTTATAAAAAGAGTTGGCAAAGAAAATATAATCGTAATTGCAACTAAAAATAAATTAAACTCCGTGAAAGGCACTCTTCTTGTGGACACCGGCGATGAAGATACAAACGATATGTTAAGAGGTTATATAAAAGTTATTACGGACTATCAATTTTTTACACTTAAAAAAGTTATGTAATAAAAGTTATTAATTTAGTCAAAAAAAAAGATTGGGATACAATTTCTCAATCTTTTTACAGTATGACGAGCATGTTCTAATGCTGGGGTGAAATTCCCTACAGAGCGTAGTTACCGACGAATCTAATAGCGACTTGCAAGTTTTAGATGGTGACATCTAGGAGAGAAGAACGGGTAGCGAAATCGTGGCTTGACGAACAGGAACAGAATACAAGGCGTAACAGGTGGGCGAGCTAGCTGTAGATAGCAAAGACCCAAAAGGTAACCGTAAACCCAAAGCGTAAATTCTGCAAGTAAACGATGAAAGTATTAGGACTTATCCCG
>JALFRW010000002.1 GCA_022778715.1 Ezakiella sp. | reverse complement strand
CATTTCTACGCTTTTCTGAAAGTGTTATTTCAATCAATTTCAACTAATTTTATCTGAATGGTGTGAATTTTACCCCAAAATTACAAAGAATTGAGCTGATAAATACTAAAAGTTCACACCATTAGTTAAATTATTTTTTGTTACGTACGTTTTTCTTAGATGATAGACCTCCTAATTTATTTCTTATAACATTTGAACAAACCTCCGTTAGAGGTTCCCTTATTGCCTCCTTGTAATTAAATCCCAATAATTGCATAGTCTTTAAAGTATCCTTGTTAAGTAAAGCAACTAATTATTTCATTGAATCTTCTTTCCCATCTTCAACACTAGTAAATGAAGATAATAGAGAAATAACCCGTTCTAAAGTATTGTGCAAATACTCAATATCTTTATCATCAATATGTACTTTTTCATATTCTTCTTTATATGCCTGAGCAATTCTGATTGCCTGTTCTCGTTTCGAAAGCAACTCATTTACAATTTCATCATAAGTGTTTCGTAATTTATCGGCATTACGTTTTTCCTTTAATGATTGAATTTTACTACTCACTAGTGTTGTGGTTACTTTAAATGTTAGAGTTCCCAATGATTATCTCGGATTATGATTTAGAAATAAAGCAGTCCGGACTTCCCATATACATTTTCCCGTAATCAGGTTATTTCTTAAAAAATACGTAACTATAAAAAAGACTCGATGAAATATAATCATCAAGTCTTTTTCAAAAATGAAAAACTTATTATATATCGAAATATGTCGCATTAATAATAATTTGCAACAGTTTTTGATAATTCAGAGAGTTTTAACAGCTACCACGTTTTATAGTAATTTACTCTCGGTAACTAGCTCTTCGATAAACGTTCCCTTTATCTTCTTTTTTAGAACTACTTTAGCTAATTTAGGGATTCTTAAATTAGCCTCATCAATGGTTTTTTTATCTCCCATATAGTAGATGGCTTTAAGTGGTTCTCGAATATCATAAATAGAGCCATAAACTTCAGGAACAGCGCGTTCAACTTCAAGTAAAGTATAGACAAATTCCATGGCTGTCCTAATTGAATATTCGGTAGTAAACACGGTGTCATTACTAGGTGACTCTGCAAAATTACCAATAAAGGCTAAATTAACAGACCCTTTAGGAACAATATCTGGCCTATCACCCGCAACGCGGGGCATAAAGTATGATGTAATAAATGGCATAAATACCGGAACGGTATTTATATTGTTTTGGTTAGACAATTGTTTGATTTTGGACTCAGGGACCCCAAGGTGATAAAGGAGTTCTTGCGTAATTTCTTCCCCAGAACTTTCTACAATGGTCTTATCAACAAAATTTCCTTTGGTATCTGAATATAGTCCATATATCCATACAATTGTTTCATTTTCCTTTTGTTCTTTGAAATGTGGCTGTCTGTGAACAGCAAAACTCATCAACCAGTTCGAATCGGTTATGGTAATGATTCCACCACTATTGATTTTGTGATCATGCAAATCACGATTGGTTAGACGTTCAATGTAGGGGTCAATTTCTGGTGATTTTATAGTGGCTGTCGCTGACACGAACCAACTTTTTTCAGGTAGGTTATCATAGAATACTTCTGGATGACCGAAATCATTAGATTGTTCTGCCAGATTCTTCCACAGTGACCAACTACCACCCAACTCTTTTGATATAGGAGCGGGTTTATCATGGCTCCCATATGTTGAACTTTCTGTAATAGAACCATTTGTAACGAATACAAAATCATCACGTGATAGGCTAACATCATCACCATCCTGGATCACGAGTTTTTTGGCAATTTTTTCGTCATTTTCAAAATCTACCACAACATTATTAACTTGTGTATCATAGATGAATTCGACATTATATGACTCTAAATACTTTATAATTGGTAGAACCATAGACTCATACTGATTGTACCTATTGAACTTTAGGGCGCTAAAATCAGGTAGTCCATCAATATGATGAATAAATCGCATCGTGTATCGACGCATCTCAACTGCAGAATGCCACTTTTCAAAAGCAAACATAGTTGCCCAGTACATTCAAAAGTTACTTTCAAAGAACTCATTTGAGAAAAATTCCTCAATAGTCGTCTTACCCAGTTTTGACTCAGGGGTTAAAACTAAATCTATTAATTCTTTAGGTTTTTCGTCCAAAGTATACAGGCCATCCGTTGGGACGCGTTGTCCCCGGTTATAAATTAGGCGAGTATTAGATGAATTTGGATCATCTTTATCTAGCCAATAAAATTCATCTAAGTAAGAGGCATCTTCAATTTCTAAAGAAGGAATTGATCGATACATGTCCCACATAGTTTCAAAATGATTTTCCATTTCTCGACCACCACGTGTCACAAAGCCGATATTGGCACGCTTTTCTCCATCTAACGATCCACCCGGAGTAGGCAATTCCTCATATATATGAATTTTTTCCCCGGACATTTGTCCATCACGCACCAAGAAAATAGCGGTCGCCAATCCGGCCAGCCCTCCTCCAATAATATACGCTGATTTTTGATCCACATTTTTGGGCTTTCTTGGACGTGCAAAAGCTTCATAATTTCCGTTACTGTAATACACAAATGGGCCTCCTTTGTATAGACACTAAATAAACATCCTTCTTAACTTGATTATAGGCTTTTCATTACTTCTTGTAAAGAAAACCCTTTCGAAACTATTAGACAAATCAACACATTTGTCTATTGTACTAAAGGCAAATAATTAGACACAAAATGAGTTATATTTTTGGTTCTGTTGCAAAGTTTTAAATCTACTATCAAATAAGGTAGAATAAATGAAGAGTATTTACAAAACTGTTCAAAAAATAACAAGAATCGTATCAGAAATATACTTGTAAATATATGCAATCGATTGCAAAACGATTAACAGATTTCATTCTATTTTTTTGTAAGCGTGATCATTTTATTTGACTTATCATTTTTATTAACCTATACTATATATATATTAATTTTATATTAATCTTATGATTGTTAAGATTAATATAAATTAATATAAAAAATATTTTAGCTAAAATATAACTCTTTAGATTATTTGATTTTCCAAATAATCTAACTTTCCACAATTTAGAAAGGGGAAGACATTATGCTTTGGGCTATTATCGTAGGAGGACTTATCGGTCTTATTGCAGGTGGAATCACTAAAAAGGGAGATTCCATGGGAATAATCGCTAATATCTTTGCAGGTTTAGTCGGTTCATCTGTTGGACAATTACTTTTCGGTGCATGGGGACCTAGTCTAGCTGGAATGGCATTAATTCCATCAATCTTAGGAGCGGTTATTGTTGTTTCAGTAGTATCATTTTTCCTAGGGAAAAAAGATTGAACTTGAACCTTTCTTGACAGGAATAGATTCAAATTCTATTGATGAAAGGATTCAATATGTCAAAAAACAAAAAAATATTTTACCTTATTTTATGTATTTTAATCTTGACGATTTTGATTCCTATTTTGCTAGATTATCATAAAGTCAGCGGCTTAGGACTGCATTTAGTTGGTTGGAATAAAAATTCCTTTTTAGAATTTTATCTTTCAAGATATATTTTCTGGGGTGCTCTAGTACTTTCAGCTGTAGTGTTGTTTTTAATGCTTGTTACACTCTTTTATCCTAAACAATATTTAGAGATTCAGTTACCTGATGCCGATGGGAACCTAAAATTAAAAAATTCAGCTATTGAAGGATTTGTACGTTGTGTGGTTGCTAATCACAATTTTATAAAGGATCCTACTATTAAGGTAAACTGTCGTAAGAATAAATGTTTAGTTCATGTAGAAGGACAAATGCTTCCATCAGACAACATTATTAAACGAACTCAAATAATTAAAGATGAGATAGCTGATGGATTGAAACAGTTTTTTGGAATGAATCATCGTGTAAAACTGTATATTTCTGTAAAAGAATACAAGCCTAAACCACCACGTAAAAAAACTGTTAGTCGTGTAGAGTAAGGAAGTAAAAAAATGGAATGGTTTAAAAAATACCAATATCTATTTCTTTCCGGATTGGCAGGTGCTATCTTAGCGTGCTTCATCCTATCCTATGGTTTTTTTAAGACTTTATTTGTCTTGATTTGCGCCACTCTAGGAGTTGGAATTGGATATTATATTCAACAAAAACAATTATTTAAATAGTAAAGGTGATTTATATGTCAAATGTAGAACAAAAAGTAAAAGAAGTAAAAGGCGAATTGACCTATGAAGATAAAGTCATTCAAAAAATTATTGGTCTTTCTTTAGAAAATGTTCCAGGTTTACTGGATATTGATGGCGGCTTTTTCTCAAACCTAACTGGAAAACTTATCAATACTGATAACGTTGCAAGCGGAGTCAATGTTGAAGTTGGTAAAAAGCAAGTTGCTGTGGATTTGAAAGTAGTTGTCGAATATCAAAAGAATGTTCCTGAATTATACAAGAAAATCAAAGAGATTGTTGTTTCAGAAATTTCTAATATGACTAATTTGGAAGTGATTGAAGTTAATGTAGATGTTGTTGATATCAAGACTAAAGAGCAACATGAAGCAGACTCAGTAAGCCTGCAAGATCGAGCAACTGGAGTTGTTGAATCAACAAGTAAATTTACTTCCGATAAGTTTGAAAGCGCAAAAGAGGGATTGAGTGATGGCCTCTCGGCTGCAAAGGAAAAAGTTAAAGGAGTTGCCGAAGATACTAAAGAGACTGCTAAAGCAGAACCAAGAGTTCACTAAATTCTTTTATGCCTAAAAAAGTTTAAAAACGTTCATTTTCAATAATCTAATTTCCCAATGGAGGGTAACACTATGTCAGTAGAAGAAAAACTTAATCAAGCTAAAGGTGCTATTAAAGAAGGTGTCGGAAAAGTAACTGATGATAAAAAAACCGAAAAAGAAGGAGCTGCTGAAAAAGGCGTTTCAAAAGTTAAAGAAGTTGCCAAAGATGCCAAAGATGCTGTTGAAGGAGCAATTGAAGGCGTTAAAAATATGGTTAAAAAGGACGATAAATAATTCTAAAATCGGTTGATTTTTTACTTAAAACATGGGATTACTCTACAAGAAATTTAAGGTTGTTGTAGTCCTAACTACTCACTTTTAAAACAACACCAAAAACTATGACAAATCCCTAACATTACAATATTAATCAGGTAAAAATCAGCTTTCTTTAGATTACTTTGAGATCCTTTCTAACCTCATATGTATATTCCTTCTGATGGCAATAGCGCTCTAAAATCTGTAGTTTTGTTTAAACTATAGAAGCTAGAGTGCTTTTTATATTATTTTTAAAAAAACAAAAGTACAGATTTTACTGTACCTCAGAATGAGGTTAAGTAAGCATTCAATACAAATCAATACATAAGAAAAGCGCTAATTTCAAGCGTTTTTTCTTTTTGCTAAATGCAGTATATTGCTATATTTCAGTTTAAACTCTACCTTTTTATCGTAAAATCTGATTGGACACGGTTTGATTCCAAATAATTTATAAATAGCTTTATATCAACCTTTAGCAGGCTTGAACAACTTATTCATAAAAAATAAATAGGTCTGATTGAATGATATCTTTCATTTTTCTGTCAATTAAGCAAATTAAACTGACCAAATAAATTGTTGATATATAAAAAATTAAGTAAGTGTATTACAAAGATAGTCTTCTTTATTTATAATGCTATAATAAATCCATTAGCTTATTTATATAGAGGTATCGTTATTGATCAACCCAGAATTTTACAAAACACTTGCAAAAATACTCTGTGGAGATGAAACAGAATTATTTACCTATAAAACTGGACCACAGTTAGTAGACTTTTTTAATAGCTATTTTGGTTTAGTGATGTTTACCGTCAAGGGTTCCCAACAAGATGGATTTATGTAAATGATAAATGACTAAGTTTCTCTGAAACTGGTAAACTTGATTTTTTTCAGCATTATATTGAGCAAACAATATCTTTTAACAGAACGTCAAAAAGGTGAAGTTGATTCTTTAGAATACCAACAAAAGGTTTTAACGGAATTAATAAAGTCTGCTCAATTTATTCATTGTATTTGTCAAAAAAAGACAATGAATTTTTCTTAGTAGAAACCAATCAAGATTTAGTAGAAATCGGATGTTCTGGTATAGTAAATTTGTAACACTCTTACCTAATAAGTTAAAATATTCATTAGAATAGGAGACATAACATGAAACACTATCCAGACGAAACACGACAAAAAATTGTTCGACTGCACATTCAAGACGGATGAACATTAAAAAGCTTAGATGCTGAACATAGTTGGTTTTTTTGCCATACTTCCCATTACACCGTAAAATGCTATATTTAACATTTTAAACAACCATATTAATAAGAAGAGAACTTCATTATTCCTCTTGATTCTATAAAAAGTGTGGCTAATTTGAGGCAAAATATTAAATTAAATCTGCCACAAATCGTAAGACCTAATTTGGACAGTATTTTCGTTTGTATTTGTTTTGCGTGACGAATTATTTTTTACTGAATTGTTCTCTTTATGTATCTTAAGCAACTGAATCAACTCTTCAACATTTTCCTTAATTACTTTATAAGCTAAAATAAGCTCTTCATTATTATCGTTGATCGTTGCATTAGATGGTGCTAATTCAAAAAATAAAGTACCTCCACCTACAAAAGGTTCATAGTACTTATTAAATTTATCAGGTAAAATTCCAAGTATTTGTGGTAACAACTGGCGTTTTCCACCAACCCATTTTGTAAAAGGCTTCATACTATATTTCCACTCCATTAATGCATTTTTTATCTATGCTACCCTCTATTGTACCATAATACTTCTAACATTGTTCCAATCGCTGTCGGAGCGAATACTTACCGTAACTGAAAGAAATGATGGTGGGATATATGGTGGAAACCTTTTCTCAAGAAACATCAAAAAAAACCTTGGTGGAAACCAAGAAATGTTTGATACATGATATATCGCTAATAATTAACGTTTAGAGAATTGTAAAACTTTACGATTTCTCTTAAGATCTGGTTTGAAAATTTTATATTTAGATTTATTTCAAAAACCTTTAATATCAATGTTTTTATAACTTTCTATGAACAAAATTTTCATATGGTTTTAATCAAGTTGTTCTGAGTAGTGTGAACTTTTATTGAAACTTTTGCAAATAACTAAAACCTTATTTGGATTGTTAATGAAAATTTTTGCTCTCCATTGTGAACAGTTATTAACCCCGCACCAGTTCAACTGCTAGATGGACTATCAAATTTTGTATTCCTAAACAAGTAATTCCGTAGTTTATTTCTATCATAAATATGATAGCAGAGGACTTCACCATCATCTTTTACAACAATATATCCTCCATTAGCATCTTCCAATCCTGTCCATTTTGTATTCGGCTCCATCCCAAGTGCAACAGCTACTAATAGGTCTTTAACTTTATGAATTATTATTTCCTTATCTTCAGAAAATTCATCGCAATACTTATCCACTACGTCAGAAATTGACTTTCCTTCTACAAAATAAGATTCTAAAAATAAATTACCTAAAATTTCTGGCATTCTATAATCTACCGTCTGCAAATTTCTATTAAATGTTTCATTTATCATACTATCAAAATCTAAAAGAACTCCTTTATCTTTGATATATTCGACACGATCCTTGATTTTTGTTCTAGTACTAATATTATGTAAAAATTCAACTTTATATGTGGAAAGAGGTCTCGATAACTTATATTGGACTTTTGTCGCACCGCTTGCGTTAAGTAGTGTAGGCTTATTTTCAATATAAGATTTAATTGAGAATCCAATTATAGGCTCAGCATCAGTGAAGTCATCATGTATTTTAAATATGATATCTTTTTTACTATCATTACTTGCTTTTATTTTTGTTATCTTTATTTTTTGTAAGAATAGTTCAATTTCTGGAATTTCAAAAGTTCCTTTACCAGATTTAATAGATTCAAGAACAATTTGAGAAAAGAATTCAAATTCCTCATATGGAATTTCTATACATTCTAGGTTATTTACTAATAACAAGACTTTATTAGTAAACTCAATTCTCTTATATTCCTTATTTATGGCACCTTCTTGCTTTATAGCACTTAAAATTACATAAAAGCTCTTTTCAACTTTTTCTAAATTTTCGTCAGTTGAAATTCTACAAGAAGAAATTGAATTAAATCATCATCATATAGAATTCAATCCAGACTATAAAGATAATGGATGGATTTTCACATCTAAGAGCATCCATAAACCTGATTACAATGGAACTCCTCTTCATTACAGTGTCTTAAACAACTTCCTCAACTCTTCAGAAAATGGTAAACTAAACCGCAAGGGAAAGCCGAGACGAGCAGGCATCGATATTGACGATAAGCTTAGTTTCAAAAAACATATTACAACTCATATCTTCCGACACACGCATATCAGCTTTTTAGCTGAACAAGGAGTACCCTTGGAGGCCATTCAAGATCGTGTTGGACACACAAGGGGGAGTCGAGTAACACAAATCTATTTACACGTTACACAGAAGACTAAGAACACAATCACTCCAATGATTGATCAATTGACAAAATAAACATAATTGCGCTACTTCTATAATCAAAACGAACTGAAATTTAGAAATCGGGGGCAAAATGGGGGCAAAACATAAGAAAAAGGCTTGTCCATATTGGACAAACCCTTTATTTTCAAGCTTATATAATCTAATTAAGCTTTGTTTGCTGAACCGAATACGTCGATACGTTCTTCAACAGCTTCTGTAATAGCTTCGAAACCTGGTTTCAAGAATTTACGTGGGTCGAAAAGTTTTTTCTTATCGTATTCTGCTTCATTTGCTTCGTAGTCAGCAACAAATTTACGAGTTGCTTTTGCAAATGCGATTTGGCATTCAGTGTTAACGTTAACTTTAGCAACACCAAGTTTGATAGCATCTTTGATTTGGTCATCAGGAATACCAGATCCACCGTGCAATACAATTGGGAAACCAGGAATCGCAGCAGTTAATTTTTCAAGGTGATCAAGGTGAAGACCTTTCCAGTTTTCTGGGTATGGTCCGTGGATGTTACCGATACCTGCAGCCAAGAAGTCGATACCAGTTTCAACCATAGCTTTAGCGTCTTCGATTGGAGCAAGTTCACCGTCACCGATGATACCATCTTCTTCACCACCGATAGTACCAACTTCAGCTTCAACTGAGATACCTTTAGCGTGTGCTTTAGCTACAACTTCTTTAGCTTTTTCAAGGTTTTCTTCTATTGGAAGGTGTGAACCGTCAAACATAACTGAAGTGTAACCAACTTCGATACATTCCAAAGCATCGTCAAAGTGACCGTGGTCAAGGTGAATAGCAACTGGTACAGTGATACCCATTGATTCTACAAGATTTTCGATAAGTGTTTTACAAAGTTTGTAACCACCCATGTATTTAGCAGCACCCATAGAAGTTTGGATAAGGATTGGAGCTTGTTTAGCTTCTGCTGCACGTAGGATTGCTTGAGTCCATTCAAGGTTGTTTGTGTTAAAACCACCAACTGCGTAACCATTGTCACGAGCTGCTTGGACAAATTTTTCTGCTGAAACGATTGCCATTATATAGGCCTCCTATTTATTTTTTGGGATATTCCCCATTTACAAGTACATTTTATCACAAATTAATTCAGATTGCTAGTATTACTTACGAATTGGAGAGTTTTTTCACAAATCACAGTTTTGAAACCCATAAAATACAAAAAAAGAGAGAATACCAAGATTCTCTCTTTTCATACGTGTTTTTACTCTGCGGAAAGAGGGACTTGAACCCTCACGATCTAAAGCGATCACAGGATCCTTAGTCCTGCGCGTCTGCCAATTCCGCCATTCCCGCTGTTCCTTAACAACATATTATATTATATCAGCTACCCAAGAAGATGTCAATAACTTTTTTCATATTTTTTCAAAAATTGTGCTATTTTTTCCATGTAGCCTTTCGGATCAGTTTCAAAAGAGTTGGCATGCTTAGCTCCTTTGACAATATACAATTCTTTTGGTCCTTTAGTGGCTTGATAATTTTTGTAAACCATGCTAGTTGGAACAAAATCATCTTGACTACCATGGATGAACAAAACAGGCAATGTGTTTTTCTTCAGCTGGTTAACACTACTTGCTTCACCATAAGAGAATCCAGCTCGCAATTTCGACAAGGCAGAAACCTCATACAAAATCGGAAATGCCGGTAAATTGTACATTTCTTTAGCTTGGTATTTCAATTCATCCCAAACGCTGCTGTAGCCGCAATCTTCAATAATACCAACGACTTGTTTTGGCAAGCTTTCTTCTCCAGAAGCCATCATCACAGTCGCTGCTCCCATTGACACACCAAACAAGGTAATCTGAGAATTGGGGTTTTTCTCTACCAGTAAATCAGCCCACTTGATGACGTTTAGGCGGTCATTCCAACCATAACCAATAATACGCCCCTCACTGTCCCCATGTGACATATTATCAGGCATCAGAACGTTGTAGCCCAACTCATGAAACATCCACGCATAAGGCTTCATATCCTCTTTATCATTGGTAAACCCATGCACAACGATAACTGTCTTATCCGTTTGTGTTTTAGCAGGTAAATACCAAGCATCTTGCTTGAGCCCTTGATTGGTCATCCAAAGCGTTTCTTTTGGCAATTGGTCAAATTCTTGCTCATATTGATACAAGGGATTGTCTTTTGAACGCCCATTGTTGTTGATAAAAGACTTTTCTTCACGAATTTGCGCTACGTGGAAGAAATAAAAACTCGCTCCAACACTAGCCGCAAAAACCAGCAGTACTCCCCACAAAACGACACGACTTTTTCTAATTCTCAAATTTCTCATAGTAACTATTATACTATATTTTCACCCCTAAAAAGTAAAATCAAAGTGAAATTTGGTTAAAAAAAGATTCCCCAAATTTCAAGTTGAAATTAGCCACCCATAAGAAATTCACTCGGCGACTTGTAGTCCAAGCATTTTTTAGGGTAATTGTTAATCCAATTTTCGATAAAAGCGACTTCTTTCGAGGTCGTTTTCTTGGTTCCTTTTGGTAACCATCTCCGAATCAATCGATTGTGATTTT
>JALFRW010000033.1 GCA_022778715.1 Ezakiella sp. | reverse complement strand
CGGGATAAGTCCTAATACTTTCATCGTTTACTTGCAGAATTTACGCTTTGGGTTTACGGTTACCTTTTGGGTCTTTGCTATCTACAGCTAGCTCGCCCACCTGTTACGCCTTGTATTCTGTTCCTGTTCGTCAAGCCACGACTTCGCTATTGCTTCTTCTCTCCTAGATGTCGCCATCTAAAACTTGCAAGTCGCTATTAGATTCGTTGGTAACTACGCTCTGTAGGGAATTTCACCCCAGCATTAGAACATGCTCGTCATACTGAATAAAAAAAGACCGGATGCCGGTCTTTTTTACTTTGCGGGAAATATAAATGTATATTAGTAGTCAAATCTTAATGAAATATTTAAAATAAAAATCGGAAATAAGCTGGTACTACTTATTCATCTCTTTGCAAATGCGAAATTGACGTTGAAAGTGCGAGCACAATCCAAATTGTTATAATAATTCTGTAGATATACAAAATATCTTCAAACATTCCATGTGCTAAAATTCCTATTATTGCGGCAAGAATTCCGCAAGCATAGGTTTTTATTTTTTTGTCTGTCGTGTTATAAATCGTTCTAAGTGTTTGTACGATGCCAGCAATAACCACAAATAAAAATGTGAGAATGCCTGCCAGTCCACCTTCTGCCATCATTTGTAAATAAGTGTTGTGCGCATGATAGATTGGCATTGAGCGAATATATGTTTCAAAGACTTGTTTAAATGGCTTATGCCCAAATCCCACGCCCGTCATCGGGTGATCTTTTATCACTTCTTTTGTGATGTCCCAAATTTTAAATCTGTAACTTGTGGAACTGTCCTTTGTATTTAAGATGGAAAAAATTCTATTTTGAATGCTTTCCGGTAAAAAGTTTATAGAAAATAGTGCGAGCGGAATTGCAACCGCGATAAGCGGTCTATAGTTAAAAAACAAAAACACAAGTGCTGCAATACCAAGACTCAAAAGCCCGCCACGAGAATAAGTTAAAAGTAGCGACAACAATAACAGCCCCACAATCATTAAAAACACAAATTTTTTAAAGCCGTCTTTGTTTGCCCAAAATAGAGCCACCACAATTGGCGTTAAAAGGACAATATATTCTGCGAACACATTTGGATTTAGGAAAACTGAGTATGCACGAGCAGAAATTTGGTTTGCCACATCTGCATCCACCCATTCTCTTGCGACCGTGCCGAAAAATTTGAATTGCACAATTCCCCAAAAAGCTACCAGAGCCGCGCTGATTGCGAGCGAGGTCATAACTTTGTACAAATCATTCCGTGTTTTTACGCCAACCGTAATTGCAAAAAACACGCACATACCTGCAAAGTTCATTGCAAGATCTCTCAAAGAGCCCATCACTAAAAGCGAAGTCGCTGTGTTTATCGTCATAAAAACGAATGCAAACAAAACCGGCACGTAAAAAGATTTTACTCTAAAATCTTCTCTTTTGTAGATATAAATATCCGCCATATACACCAAAAAAATTGCAAATGCTCCTATTATTGAAACCATATCCGGTAAAAATGGATAGCCAATCAAAAATAGATTTAGCATTACAAATTTATTTTGCACCAAAAGCGGTAAAAATAAAATCAATAACAACGCTGCAAACGCAATTTTTGCGTTCATCAATTTAAATGACACTGTTATAACGATTAGAGAAATCAAGACAAATAAAATTGAATTTTTCAAGTTTGTCTTTAAAAAATTATCTCGATTCATCTTTTCTCTCCTCGGTGTAAACATACTTTATAAACTTAACAAAAAACGAGTGTTCATAGTATTTGTGTTTTAAAATTATATTAAAAAATTCAAAAAGCACAAACAAAACCGCACAAATACCCGCGTATTTCAAATTTTTAATTGGAAAAACCAAAAGCAAAATCGAAAGCACCAAAATTGCAATGCTGATATTCAAATTTTCGCTACAAAAAAGTGCATTTAAAATTTTAGAGTCGATGGTAGGCTCTTTTTTTTGCGGCTCCAGCTTTTTTAAATCATTATAAAAATTTGTTTTTTCAATCGCTTCTTCATCTATCAACTTTCGTACGATTTGCGAATTGGATTTTTTGTTTTTAGCTGAAAAAATTTTAAAAAGGGTTGAATTTTCAAAAATTTCTCTGCAAAGAAAGAAAAATTTATTCATCCCATTTGCAATAAAACTATTACTCATCGATTTCCATCTTAACTAAATATGCTTCCATATTTATATATTTCGTCTTAACTAAATATTTAATCCCAACTCTTACTTGTTCCCCGCTGCCCCAATATGCCGAGCCGTCGTCCTTTATAGTCGCCTCAACTGTATATTTCAAATCGTATTTGCCCGGAACTTCTTTGTTCACCCATTCATGATCCACTTCGAGCGGCTCCATGTGTGGAGTTTTGTCTATTGAAACGATCTTGCCCACTTCTCTGGAACGGTCTGCCCAGTACATCATGTCGCCCTCGTGGAGCATGTCAATTGTAATATCGCGAACATTTTGAACCTCGAAAGTGAGTTCCGCTTTTCTCATCATCTTGCTTTCATCTGGCTTTGTAAAATATCTTTTCACCCCAAATACAAGTGCTAAAGCAAGTACGACAATTATAAATAAATCCAGAATATTTATCCAACCAAATAATTTTCCTTTTTCATCGATTATCTTCATATTAACCTCCATGATACATCAATTATACCAAATAATTTTAAAAATCTAGAGAGACTCCACTACCCCTTTATCCGAGTAACTTACAAACTCTCCGTTTACTAGCTGATGAGTTTCGTCCCCTTTACCCAAAATAGCTATTATGTCGCCGGCTTGGGACTTTTCGTACGCCGTTTTAATCGCCATAGCTCTATTTGCTATCACGCCGGTTTTAATAGTGCTATTTTTTGCCATCTCTTCCGCAATTTTTTCAGGATCTTCAAAATTCGGATTGTCTGCCGTGTAAATCACTTCATCCGCATAAGCATTTACCGCTTCAGGAATTTCCACTCTGCGATTAAAAGTTCTCCCTCCAACTGAACCCACCACGACAATTATGCGGTTCTTTTTTATATTTGTGAGTTCTTTTAGAAGGCTGGAAATCGAAATACTGTTGTGTGCATAGTCAATAACAAATTCTCGGCCATTTTTTTCTATTAATTCCATTCTTCCCGGGATATAAATATCGTGGGTGCATTTTAAAATATCGCTCATTTGAAAGCCGATTTCATTTAAAGCGGCAATTGACAGTGCAAGATTGTACATATTATACGAGCCGATCAAATTGGTCTTTACTTCATAGCCGTTTAATTTAAAAGAATTGTGTCCAACTTCAGACATTTTAAAATCATGAGCTTTTTTTCCAACAGTTATTATCATGTTTTTCAAACCATTTGTGATTTCTTGAAAATGTTCATCGTCCGCATTTACTATGCATTTTCTTGAAAGCATCAAAATACGTTTCTTCCAGTACAAATAATCCTCAAAATCTTTGTGTTCCGATGGTCCAATATGATCCGGGCTGATATTTGTAAACACCGTGGTTAAAAAACGGGTGCCCATGACACGCATTTGCATCATCGCTTGTGAGCTCACTTCCATCGCACAGTAGTCCATCTTTTTATCCACTGCACAAGCGAGCAACCTTTGCAATGTGATCGGATCCGGCGTAGTGTTTTTTAGCTCAATATGTTCGTCACCGATATATGCTCCGCTCGTTCCAATTATCGCACAGCGCTTGCCCATTTTTTCTAAAATTTCTTTTACGATAAAGGTGACACTTGTCTTTCCCTTTGTACCCGTCACACCGATAACTTTTACACGCTTCGACGGATGCGAATAAAAACTCGAAGCTACAAGCCCCAAAGTTTTTCTCGTGTCTTCCACCACAAATTGTACGATGTTTTGTGGAAACTCAAGCTCTTTTTCTGTGATAAAAATTTTGCACCCTTTCGAAAGAGCTTCATCTATATATTTTTTTTCGTGTGTGTCCACATTTGTGCCCTTTATCGCGACAAAAACAGAATTTTCATTTACGTCTTTAGTATTTGTTGAAATATTGTCCACGTCGTAATTAAATTTATCTTTTATTTCTAATTTCGGAAATAATTCTTGTAGTTTCATTTTCCCCTCCAATAGGCTATTAACATTATATACAATAGTAGTTTTTAAGTAAAGATTGAAAATTAATAAATTCCAGTTCCTCTTTTTGTGGGTTTAGGCTTGTTTTTTGGCGTCTGGATCTTAATGCTATTCTTATTACATTTCCACTTTATTTTTTAATGTCTATAT
Source organism: Ezakiella sp. (assembly GCA_022778715.1). Classification (GTDB taxonomy): domain Bacteria; phylum Bacillota; class Clostridia; order Tissierellales; family Peptoniphilaceae; genus Ezakiella. The sequence goes on along the minus strand of JALFRW010000033.1, from coordinate 86,722 downwards.
ACAATTGACGATTAGTTTGATACCTTCTTGCGGCTTAGAAGCGCCATGTTTAAGTGCATATTCCATACTATTTGACGAAATCTCATTTCTTCTGTGGTTTTGCCATAGAGAGGACTTCTTTTGATACTTTTTATTCCTATTTATATTGTATCAAAAGTATCTCTCTATTTTTTATTTTTGTAACATATGTCTTAATATTACATATTAGAATATTTAATAATCTTTATCTAATTTAAAAAATGAAATTTATTAAAAACATAACTTATATAGTCCCTATGAACAACGGATATAACGAAGATAAAAATGTTTGTGAGCGTGTCATGCTCATGAATGTAACAATGAACACGATTTTAAGACGAGCGACAACGAATTTTAGTTTTTCTTGAAATATACGCCCGCTTATTATATAATCTAACTGTATAATGAAAGATAGGGAGTTATGATGCTAACTAAAGCCATTGAACAAAACAAAAATTTATTTCCAAATAAAATCGTGCTAGAAGACGAAAATGAATCGCTCACATTCAGTGAATTTGTTTCACGCGCTAAAGCTCTTGGTACCGAGATTGCTAAGCTGGGATACAAAAACAGAGCTGTGGCGGTAGAGGCGGAGCGTTCAATTCATTCTGTAGTAGGTTTTTTTGCAGCAATTTATTCCGGTAACTTTTTTATGCCGGTGGATCCCGGCACACCGGATTTAAGACTGCAAAAGATGATTGAGTGCTCTATGCCAATTGCTTTTCTTTCGGTGAATGACGATGGAATTTTTAAGAATCTAAATCCAATCGACATCAAGCGCGCGCAAGGTCTTAAAATTGACGAAGAGCTTTTGACGAAAGTTGCAGAAAATCACATTGATATAGACCCTTGCTACATGATTTGGACATCCGGTAGTACCGGAGAGCCAAAGGGGGTCATCATAAATCACGGACAAGCGTGCGAACTCGCGTTTTTTTTAAAAGAGATTTTGGAAATTGAAACTGATGACATCTTAGGCAATCAAAGTCCATTTTATTTTGACGGAGCGATGAAAGATATATTTTTGTTCGGATATTTTGGTGTGAAACTCGTTATAATTCCTAAAAAATTTTTTGCTCTACCCGTTAATTTGGTGGAGTTTTTAAACAAAACTCAAGTGAATGTGCTTTTGTGGGCAGTTAGCGCACTAAATATTTTGGTCAATTCCAAAGTTTTAGAACGTGAAAATTTAAAATATGTAAACAAAGTCACTTTTGCGGGCGAATCGATGCAAACCAGCAAGTTGAATTATCTCAGGAAAAAAATAAACGCCAGCTTCACTAATTTGTATGGTCCTTCTGAAACCACAGTTGACTGCGCTTACTACAAAGTGAATCGTGATTTTAGCGATACTGAGCCAATTCCAATCGGCAGGGCGTTTCCAAATATGGAATTGTTTTTAGTGGACGAAAATCACAGGGAAACTTTTTACAAAGGAGAAATTGTGGTGCGCGGCTCTAAAATTTCATGCGGTTATTATCGCGATAACGAGCGTACAAAAAGGGCTTTCATTCAAGATCCAAGGCAAAATTTTTATCGTGACATCGTATACTTAACAGGTGATATTGCAAAATATAACGACAATGGAGAGCTTGTTTTTTTATCCAGAGCGGACGATCAGATAAAGCATATGGGTAGCCGAATTGAGCTGGGTGAAATTGATGCAGCTATTTCTTCAATGCCGGGCATTCACGAAGGTGCATGCGTTTACGACAGAGAAAATTCGCTTATTGTGTATTTCTATTCCGGCGAAGAAACTTCACGCCGCGAAATTTTTAAATTTTTGCGCGGACATTTACCAAAATATATGTTCCCAAATGTAATAAAAAAGCTCGACACTTTACCAAAAAATAGAGCCGGTAAAATTGACAGATTAAAGCTGATGGAAATTTATGAAAGAGATAAATAAAACTGAACTAATAGAAATTTTAAATAAAAGATTTGACAACAATTATCTTTGCACCGGTTTAAAGAGTGTCGCCGACTATGAGATTGCCGATTTATTTTTGCACGAAACAGAAGATAATTATTATCTAATAAAAAAAAGAGATGATTTTTTTCTCGCAGACGCATTCATAAATAAAAAAAATCCAAAGCTAACTCTTCTCGGCACAATTATTTTGGAATACGCTTTTAAACGCAAAAAAAAAGAATTTATTGATATTATAAAGTCGCTCGGGTTTCAGGAAATTATGACGCGAAAACTTATGCGCACGAGTGCGAATGGAGAGAATTTACCCTTTACCATTTTGAATAAATCCTTTTTAGGCGAAGTGCTATGCGAGATAAAAGCTAGTTTTGATATGTATTATGGCTCAATTCCCGCTGAAACGGAGCTTTCAAAACGGTTTAATAATGGCGAGGTAATTGGGCTGTTGGATGGCGAGAATCTGATGGGATTTGTGGAATTTTCCCAAACTCAAAGCTCACTTCGCATTGAGCACATAGCCGTGTGTGAAAAATATCGCGGGCTTGGCAAATCCAAAGATTTAATAAAATCCCTTTTCGGTGTGGCAAAAGCAAAAAATATTCCATTTGTTGAATTATTTGTGAACGCAAATAACGATATAGCTAGAAAATTGTACGAAAAAATGGGTTTTAAAGAAGATAAATTAGAAACTATTGTTTTTAGGAGAGATTGATATGAAAGAACAAATTATTAAAATAATTAGCGATCTGGTTCCAGACTTTGAAAACGATGAAGAGTCAAAACTTTTGGACGATGGTATTTTGGACAGCTTTGATATTGTGAGTTTGGTGATGGAGTTAAATGAAGAATTTGATGTAGACATCAACGTGATGGACATTACCGAAGATAATTTCAACACTGTAGATACAATTTGTGAGCTCGTTCGCACAAAGTTGGATGAATAATGTCGATTATTTCATTACCATTTTTTATTTTCGTAGCAGCACTCGTTTTTCTCTATTATAATGTGTTTAGAAAAAAATCGTGGTTGCTGCTTTTAATTGCTTCCTACATTTTTTACATTTTAAATAATCCGGTAAATTTAATTTATCTCCTCGTTACCACGCTTACCGTTTATTTCGGCGCGCGTAAAATTGACGAGCTTAATACCAAGGTTAACGATTTAAAAAATCTCGGTAAAGAAGAGCGTGCTTCAATTAAACAGAAATTAGAAAAAGACAAAAAATCTATTCTGACTCTTGTTTTGATCGTGAATTTCGCGATGCTATTCGTGTTTAAATATAGCGGGTTTGTGTACGGGATTCTGGGCAGATTTTCATTTTTTAGCGGACTTTACAGCCAAAGCATTCATTCTAATTTGATTAATATTATTCAGCCGCTTGGAATTTCTTTTTTCATTTTCCAAGCAACCGGATATATGATAGACGTATATAGAAAAAAATTTCCTGCTGAGCAAAATGTGTTTAAATTTGCACTTTTTGTGAGCTATTTCCCACAAATCATTCAAGGACCGATCGGGAGATGGAACGAACTTGAGGAGCAATTTTTCACCGAGCCGACTATCAATTACGACAACATTCGCCGCGGGATTTTAACGGTCACATTCGGGCTTATAAAAAAGCTAATTGTGGCTAACGGTCTCGCACCTATCGTGAACAATATTTTTACAGATTACGCAAACTATGCCGGTCTGGTGGTGTTTGGCGGAGTTATGCTCTACGGCATTCAAATTTACGCTGATTTCTCCGGCGGCATCGACATTGTAAGCGGCGTTTCTCAACTGTTTGGAATAAATCTTGCTAAAAACTTCAGTCAACCTTTTTTCTCCACTTCGCTTGCAGATTTTTGGCGCAGATGGCACATCAGCCTTGGCACTTGGCTTAAAGACTATGTGTTTTACTCGCTAAATTTTTCAAAACCGATGAGTAAACTAAACAAATGGGCCAGAAAAAAATTCGGTGCAAAATTCGGTAAATTCTTTTCTATTGCAATTTCCACATTCGTGATTTATTTCATCGTTGGAATTTGGCATGGACCGGGATTTAAGTATATCGCTTTTGGAATTTGGAACGGCACAATCATTATACTGGGTCTGCTGTTAGAAGAGTTTTACGAAAATTTCAAGAAAAAGCACAATCTAACCAATTCGTTCTGGCACAAAATTTGGATGATAATTAGAACAAATTTGCTCGTAGTTATCGGCCGATATTTCACAAGAGCTTCCGGTTACACCGTCGCAAAAAATATGCTAAAACACACTTTTGCAAACTTCAATCTCAACGGCGTTAATCGCGCACTAATAGCAGGATTTGGCGTGAGCAAAATGGGCTATGTGAAAATTTTAATCGGTTTAATTATCATGATGATCTACGGTATACTTGCCGAAAGAGCATTTGACTTTGACGGCTTTTTGGACAAAAAAGGTAAATTATTTAATGAGATATTGATTTTTGTCATCGTAGTATTTTTGGTGCTAAGCGTGGTATATCAAGACGGATACGTTTCAAGTGACTTTATTTATAGACAGTATTAGGTGGGTTATGAATTCAAAAAGATTTTTAAAAGTTTTTGGAATTATGATAGTTGTGGTCTTTGTACTAATCGGAATATTAAACTATTTCGTGAGCCCTTTTGGCCTTTTTGGCGACAAATACATGGACTGGTATTCATTCGACATGACACAAAATCCAAGAATTGCAAAAGTAGAATATCTAAAAAAGACAAAATCAAATTTTGAGAATTTCATCGTGGGTGCTTCCGGTGCGAGCTCGTTTCCAACGGAGAGTTTGAAAAAATATACCGGTGAAGATTATTACAATATGTTTAGCTATGGTGCAGACATGCTCGACTCCGTGAACACGGTAAAATGGCTGGTCAATCACTATCCTGTGAAAAATATTATTTTACCATTAAGCTACACCTCCGCCGCTTTTTACGACGTCGGCAACGACACTTTTAGTAACGCAATGCACGAGGAACTGGACGGCACAAACAAATTTAAATTTTATTCCAAGTTTTTATTTGCAAATCCAAGATATTCATTTGACAAAATTAAATATATAAATGCGAAAAAGTTTTTGCAAGAATCGTACAATGTTTTTTATGTACCTGACGGCTCTTATGAAAAGAGGAGGCGTGACATCGAACCTATCGCAAGTGTAGAAGACTATGTTTCTCGCAACGCTTACACACCATTTAAAAATTTTAAAGGCGAACACAGAAATCTGGAACACATGGACGAGTTTATAAATTCCGTGCAAAAAATAAAAGAGATTTGCATTAAAAACAAAATCAACTTAACCGTGCTTGTAATTCCAATGTATATAGAAAATTTTCAGTATTTCGAAACAAATGAAATTGAAGATTTTTATTCAAAGCTCGCTAAAGTCACGGACTACTACGACTTTGGAAAAACTTCTATTTCGTACGACCCAAGATATTTCTACGACACCACGCACTTTAGAAACGATGTAGGCCGCATGATTTTATCTCGTGTTTATAACGGTGGCGACATGTATATTCCGGAAGATTTTGGAATTTATGTGGAAAACGGCGACGCGGGTGAAGTGATAGATAGACTGCACGAAGATAGGCCTAATATAAAGCTCGAAACCAAATTGACCGTGCTTATGTATCACCATTTTTCTGAAAAGGGCAACGACGATATGACTATTGGTTTTAATAGTTTTAGAACTCAGATGCAGGCGATAAAGGACGCGGGCTACACCACAGTCACGCCAAATGAAATTTACAGTTATGTAAATTATGGAAAAGAGCTTCCGGAAAAAGCCGTGATGATAACAATGGATGACGGGTATAAATCAAACTTGGAAGAGCCTTATAAAATCCTAAAAGAATTTGGATTTAAAGCAACCTCATTTGTAATAGGTTCCTCAATTGGCAAAGACACTTACAAAGACACCGGCCACAAAATTTTTCCGCACTTCTCGATTGAAGAAGCGAAAAACGCAATGGGCACTTTCACCTTTGGCTCACACACTTTTGATATGCATCAATCAAGCGCCCTTGAAACCGGTAACATTGTGAGAAATTTTGCGGTACCGATTGCCGGCGAAAACGATTTTTCATTCGCGGATGCATTTAAAAAAGATTTAACTAGGCAAAATGAAGTTATCCAAGATATAACAAACAATTTTAAAACTTTCGCCTATCCCGGCGGGGTTTATTCTGAAATCACTGCGGTTTTATTACACGAGGACGATTATAAGGTAACATTTTTAACCGAGCCGCATCAAAACTATTTGCTAAAAGGTCTCCGTCAAACTGCCTTTGGTCTGGGGAGATTTAATATGACAGACCAAATCGGCTACGAAGATACAATTAAAATTTTAGAAGCTAAATAATTTTTAACCTATGAACGCTCTAAAGTTCGTAGGTTTTTTATTGCAAACTTTAAAATATTAGACTTTTATAAAGCACAAGAAAAAAAGATTGAAAATTACACTAAAAAATGTTATAGTTATAAGTAAGAATAGATAATTGGAGGTTACTATGAACAAGGAAATGTTAAATAAAATTAAAAATGGCAAGGGTTTCATTGCTGCTTTAGACCAAAGTGGCGGCTCTACACCTAAAGCACTTCTTAATTATGGAATTAACGAAGATGCTTATAAAACTGAAGAAGAAATGTTCGATTTAATTCACGAAATGAGAAGTAGAATTGTGAAATCCAAATCATTTACCGGAGATAAAATCGTAGGTGCAATTTTATTTGAAAGAACTATGAACAGTGAAATTGACGGCAAAATGACGGCTGACTTTTTATGGGAAAAAAAACAAGTTGTCCCTTTCTTAAAGATTGACAACGGTCTTGCAGAAAAAGCTGAAGGCGTTAAACCGATGAAAGAAATCATAAACTTTGATGCACGCCTAAAAGACGCTGTAGAAAAAAATATTTTCGGAACTAAAATGCGTTCTGTTATCGATGAATACAACGAAGAAGGTATAAAAAAAATTGTAGCTCAACAATTTGAGTTTGCAAAAAAAATAGCATCCTACGGTCTCGTGCCGATCATCGAACCGGAAATCACGATCACCATGCAAAATAAAGCAAAAGCTGAAGATTTTTTATTAAAATGTATGAAAGAAGAAATGAAAAATTGGGGCGATGCTCCGGTCATGTTTAAGCTAACTTTGCCGGAAGTGGACAATCTCTATCTACCACTCACCGAATTTCCCGCTACAGTTCGACTCGTTGCACTTTCAGGCGGCTATTCAAGAGAAGTAGCAAACGAAAAGCTATCTCAAAATAGCAAGATGAGTGCAAGCTTCTCAAGGGCATTAACAGAGGGCTTAAATGCACAAATGACAGACGACGAATTCGACAAAATGCTTGCAGAATCAATCAATTCAATATACGAAGCATCAATTAAATAATCCGTAGTAGTACGGATTATTTAAAATAAGGAGCATAATTTGAAAAAGAAAATTATTGTAATTGTTTTTCTCTTTCTCTTTTTGTTTAACAGCTTAACTTCTGTTTTAGCAGCAGATTACGGCGACTATGTAGCGCCGACAAATGCTGAAATTGCGTCAATAAAAAGTGGAAACTACGGTTTTTTAACTGAAAGAGAAAAAAACAATTACACGGCTATATTTAAAGATAAAAATTTAATACTTCTCGAAGTGGACGGACTAATCACATCCTTAATCAATCGTAATTATAAAGATACTCCGATCACTCCATTTTTAAATTCGCTTGCTCAAAGTTCGGTTTATTTTAACAATTATTTTCTTTCAAGCAAAGAAAATCTAAACGACACCTCTCTTGCAACACTTTATAGCATTTATCCAAATAAAAAATATCCCGGTTTCACTCAAATTGATGGTAAAAACACAAAAGGTTTGCAACATTATTTTTCCGAAAACGGATACCAGACTATTGCAATTAAAGAGCTCCCTTCAAAAGATGCGGGCTATGTCAGCTACAAATCTATAGGGTTTACGAAATACAACGAGCTTAAAGATTCCGCGAACAGCCAAGTTTTCGATAATATTTTAGCAGAATTAGCTGGTGAAGGCAAAAAATTTATTTACGCGGAAACCACTTCCAAAGAAAATCCTTTTTTCGACAATTTTAAAGGAAATTACAATGAAAAAGAGAAAATATTGGTCGAAAGAATAAAAACACTGGATAAAAATCTACAAGAGTTTGTCACGACGTTTAAGAATTCATCTTATTCTAAAAACACCGAGTTAATAATAGTCGGAAAAAACAGTGCCCCGACCAGCAAATTTATGGACGATGCTGTTAAAAAAATCTTGAGCCAGGATTCACTTTTGGCGTCTGTAAACTGTCCATTATTTATTGTAAATGGACTTGAAACGAGCAAATTTTTATCCACCATCGGAACGGTTGACATTGCTCCTACAATTGCTAATCTATATGGATTTGAAAATGAAATTTATCCTATGTTTGGTAAAGATATTTTTAGTGCCAAGAAAAAAGCGATGGACACTGCAACTGTAATGCTGGATTTAAACAGAAGATTTGTGATTTATAAATCAGTGGCAATGGATATTAAAAACGAAATAGATGGCCCAAAAATTGACGCGTACAATCGTCTGGATATGAAATATGTAGATAATAGCGGATATGATCTGGTGGCGAAAAAAAGTTTTATCGACACGGATTTATCTTTTGGCCTCGTTCAACTGGACAAACTTTTTGAGCTGTCCAAAAATAAATCGCTAATTAGAATTGATCCCAAGAAAACAATTATGCACGCCGGTGGTGAAATTAACGGCATGACCTATACAAACCTGTTGGAAGCCTTGGACAAGCACTATAAAAGCGGCAAGAGATATTTCGAAGTTGACATAAGCCTTACAACAGACAATTATCCTGTAAACATTCACTCGTGGGATGGGTTTAGCTCCAGATTTTTTGGCATTATCGACAACGGCAAAATAAATGTACCGACAAAAGCACAATACGATAAATATAAATCTGTGCACGGCTACACAAAAATGGATTTGTTCACAATGATAACTTGGCTAAAAGCTCACAAAGACGCTTATATTATAACTGATGTAAAAGATAAAAATGTAGCTGTGCTCTCTCAACTTATATCTATGGCAGGCAACGATAAAAACAGAATAATTCCACAAATTTACAATTTTGAAGAATATGAAAAAGTAAAATCTCTAGGATATGGAAATATTATTCTAACACTTTATGCTTCAAATTATTCAAAAAGCGAAGTCTTAGAATTTGCAAGCACTCACCGCCTCTACGGTGTAACAATGAGTTCAGAGAATTATTATCGCGGATACGCCGCTCCACTTCTTAAAAAAAATATAAATGTATTTGTGCATACAATAAACAACAAGTCGATTGCGGATATGTTATTTAAATCCGGTATAAAAGCAATATACACTGATACACTTTAATAACTTTTAACAGTATCTTAATTTGATTTTAATTTTTTTGTGTGATATAATCTCAATATACTTAAGGAGGTATCTCAACATGAGAAAAAGATTTTTAGCAATGGTTTTAGCTTTAGTTTTAGCTTTAACCACATTTAGTTTTTCATCAGTGAAAGCTGATGATGAAATTTTCGACGGTTACAAATTTGGAGAAAATGACTTTTCTTTCGTAGTTGGCGGAAAAGAAAATCCAAACTTGAAATTATCTCAAGTTATGTTCTATGACAAATCCGGCAAAGAACCGCAATTAATTAAATGGAACGTCATAAAACTTCGTGCTTTTGCAGAAGCTTTAAAGGGAACTGACGGAGCATTCGGAATTGGATACGACAAAGAAACTCGTACAATAACACTTACTTCCGGCGAAGAATATGAATCAAACGGAAAAGAATATGCACCAATTAGCGAAAACCCAAGCGTTAGTGCACAAAATTTCAAGATGATCGTTAATGGCGAAGAAAAACAAATTCCAGGCGTTGTAATCAACGGGGAAAACTATGTTCTAACTTCAAAATTGGCAGCCGCTCTTGGAAATGTCAGATTCCACGCATATCCGGGAGACAAGCACATCAATTATGTAGACTTTGACAAATCTGATATTCCGGAATTCGACGAAGCTGCATTTAAAGAAAGCGTTGCTCTTCACGATTACACAATCGTTTACAGCTGGGGTCCATGGTGTCCTTGGAGCAGATTATCCATCCCACATATGGTAGAACTAAATGAAAAATTTGCTAAAGAAGGCAAAGATGTTCAAATCTATGGTATTGTAAATCAATATTACAACTACACAAATGCTGATCTAGCTGACCTGTTCAAAGGCAAAACAGCTCCTTGGACAGAAGTTGGCGGAACACAAGAAGGATATGAATATCTTAACACACTTCTAAATGAAGGTGAAAATCAAATTTTCTTCTTCCCTGGAATCTTTATCCTCGACAAAAACGGAAATAAAGTTGGCGAATCATTCGACCACACATGGGGAACAGTTGAAGAAAAATACTACAAAGATCATGGTTTAAATAAAGAAGAAGACATGACCGATGAACAATTTGACGAATTCTATCCAACCATTTATGATGCATTTATTGCACAAATGACTTTTGAAAAAGCTCCGGCAGAAGAAAAAGTTGAAGAAAAAGTTGAAGAAACAACTAAAGATGCAAAATAATTTTTGATTTAAAGGGACTTGAAAAAAGTCCCTTTATTTTTAATATCCGCGATTTATGATATAATTAATTGGGTGATTTTATGAATATTGGAATTATGGTCGCCGTAGAATTTGATGCCTTTTATACATTGTACGGCGAACCAATTGAAAAATATGAACACGGAAAAATTGAAATTTACAAATATAATATTCACGGTAAAAATGTATTTGTGGCAAACTCAAGTGCAGGACAAATTAGAGCAACAATCGCAACCACTTTGCTTTTGGAACTTTATAAGTGCGATATAATATTAAATTATGGCGTAGTGGGCGCACTTAGTACACAAGACTTGGAAGCACTTGCAGTTGTCGAAAATGTAGTTTACTACGAATGGGATACCAGTGGAATTGATCCGGTGGAAAAAGGACAATTTGAACTTTTTGACAGCATTTATATTCCTACCACAAAAAGACTCATGGAAATGGCACTTGAAATTGATCCAAAGCTCGAAAAAGTAAATCTGGCTTCCGGAGAAAAATTTGTGGATGATCCAGCTGAAAAACAAAATCTGAAAAAAACTTGGAATTGCGATATTGTGGATATGGAAGGTGCTGGAATTGCCATCACTTGTCATATTTACGGCAAAGAATTTTTGATGATTAAAGCCGTTTCGGACACTCTTGCCGGCGGAGCAAACGAATTTTTGGAAAACTTGAGTAAGGCAAGCAGAACCGTCACTAAAACGTTGGACAAAATTATAGAAAAATTATAATTTTTTCAAAGAATCATTTGTCGTGTTGTTTAGAATTTCTATTCTCGACTTAGTCCTCTAGCCCGCAATATAAAATTCACACCTAAGAACACCTCATATGGCTTTGAATTAAGTATATGAAATTTTAATCAGAATATTTAATATAAAATACAAGCAAATTTTCTATATTATGCCCATTCATTTTTAGAGGTTGAACTTGTTTATTAAATTAGGTGTCTATAACGCCTAACACTCCAAAATTCACTACATTAGTAATGAATTTCTCATATGTAGAAGAAAACCCACCTTAAAATAACGGTGGGAAAAAACAAAAAATTAAGAATAAAATATGAATTTATTAATCTCTGCTCATTATATAATGTTCCGTGGCATTTTATGTTACAAAAAGTTATCATTCGTAAATAAAATAATCGAATTCTGGAAATTTTTCTTTTAAAGCTTCAAAAGCTCCTTTTGAGAGCGAGTAAAGATTTCTAAAATCATTAATTTGATAGAGTTCTTCACCATCTTTCAAAAATGTTAGATTATATATTGGATAAGCTCCCAAGTATACAATAAGTTTTACCTTTTTATCTTCATCTAATTCACCTTTCCATTTTTGCCAAGTTGCAAAGCCCGTGTCGTCTTTACTCACAAACTCCACGGTTTCGTCTTTCAAAAGATCGTAACCATTGTAAAAAGCATCTTCATCTTTATATTTTTCCTCCGGAAAATCCACCATATATGAATCTGCGTTCTCAACTAAAAATCTAAAAAGTTCACATCTCTTTGCTTCGTCTATATTTTCTCCTGCCAAAAAATTGTGTGCATAAACCATTATAACAATTCTCCCTTCAAATATTTTACTGCAAGTTCGGTTCTATCTTTAGTACCCGTTTTTAAAAAAATTGAAGATACATAATTTCTAATCGTGCCTTCGCTCAAAAAAAGTTTTTCGCCAATCTCCCTGTTTGTGAAACCGTCCCCAATCAACTTTAGCACTTCGAGCTCGCGATTAGTCAAACTCGCCGGCTCATTTATATCCTTTACATTGATTGCAATCTTGTAGACGTCAGGGTCAAACACATACTTGCCCGTGTTTACCATTTCGATTGCAGGCGCTAAATCGTCAAAATTATCTTTTAAAATATACCCGCGAGCACCTTTTTTAATCGCCATTTTAATATAATTCTTCTCGCTAAAAGTGGTTAACAGCAAAATCTTCGCGTCTTTATCGTGATTTATTATGTTTTCTGTCGCCCAAATTCCGTCATAGCTTTCCATTCTTATGTCCATAAGCACCATATCGGGATGCAGCTTTTTGTAAATCTCAAGTGCCTCTTTACCATCATTTGCCTCTCCAACCACGTCAAAACCCTTTGACTTTAAAATAGTTGTCAGACTTTTAACCACAATTTTATCATCGTCAACTACAATTAATCTCAACTAATCCCCTCCAAAAGCTTCCTTTGTGTAAGTTATAATCACGCGAAAGCCATTGCTTGTATCCACATCAAAATAACCGTTTCGCTTATGCGCAAAATTCTCCATTGCGAGAAGTCCGAGTCCTTTTTTGAAATTTGCTTCTGCTATTCCATCGCTTGCAAGTGAAAATCTATAAAAACCCTTGTTTTCAATAAGCTCAAGATGTGCGTTTTTACTATTAGAATGTCGAATGACATTCGTAACGCCCTCCTTTAATATTTCCAAGAGCTCTTTTTTTGAAGTGCTGTCCATCGTTTTTTCATTCACATCATAAGTAAAATTTATTCCGCTCTTTTTAAGCTGTTCTTTATACTTTTCCGCCTCTATATTAAAATCTATATTCTCATCATTTAAATTGTGCAGTGTCTTTCTAATTTCAGTTAGACCTCTTTCAAGCCTGCCGCGCAAATCCCCGATTTCGGAATAATCGCCCGTTATTTCCATCGCCTTTAATGATAAAATCGCGCTCGTAATCGTATGTCCTATCAAATGGTGTAAACTCATGAGCATCTCGCTTCTCTCTTCATGCTTTATGCGCTCTGCTAGAGCTTTTTTCTCAAGCCTTTCATTTTCGCGAAGAGTTCGCAGATACAAATTGTCCTCGTCTTTTTCGGTTTGATAATTTTTAACTCTGCTTTGAAGCACGAAGAGTTTATTAGAAATAGCCGAAACAAAAGCAGATATTATAATTATAAAAAACACATTTTTTTCTTTTGACAAAATAACGCAAATCACCCCAACCGCTATTGCAACGGGGTACATTGTGGCAGAGCCCAAAACAAAAAGTGCACCAGTATAATAGTCTTTAAAATAAAAAATCAAGGCTATAGACAAAAACTCAAAAAAGTATATTATCTTATTTCTCCTTGAGAATTTTAACATACAAAAAATATATGTAGCCAAAATGCTCGGCAACATTTTTGCATCCATAATTCCCAAGAAAATTGCAGCAACTGTGCAAATAGCAAAATAATACATATCCCCACCATATCTATTATAGCACAAAAATACCCTCAAAATACTTGAAAAATTAAATCTAATTTGCTATAATAAATTAAATGCTGAAGTGGCTCAGTAGGTAGAGCAGCTGATTCGTAACCAGCAGGTCGCAGGTTCAAATCCTGTCTTCAGCACCAATATAGCGATATCAATAGTAATATCCTTTTTGTTAGCTTGTTGATATCTTATAGAGAATAGCTCTAAAAAGAGCTATTTTTTTATAAAAGCTCTTTAATTGAGTGTCTAAACTTAATTTATAAACAACTAGAAGTTTAAAATCAATCTGTCAAAATCCTTATCAATAACAGATTAGCCGGAATAATTCTCAATTTAACAATTTGAATTTTTTGAAATTATTAAAATTCTAAAAGCACCGGCTTCAAAAACAAACCCCTTGTAACCTTAAATGCTACAAGGGGTTATTTTAGTTATTCACATTCGCCTTTTCTTCAATTCTATTAATGTTTTTGTTTGTGTTTTTATTTTTTATAAAGCTTATCACTCCTAAGGTAGCTAGGATTCCAAATCCGAGACCCACAATTGCAGAATGCACAAATCCGCTGATTATAAATGCACCGGCGCTAATTGCTGCAACCGCAATTCCATAAGGAAGTTGTGTGGTCACGTGATCCACATGAGCGCATCCGGCGCCTGCCGAGGACATGATTGTGGTGTCTGAAATCGGTGACAAGTGATCTCCACAAACTGCCCCTGACAAACATGCTGAAATTCCGATAATAAAAATTGGGTCAGTGTAGCTAAACATTGAAGAGACGATCGGGATTAAAATTCCGAATGTTCCCCAAGATGTTCCGGTTGCAAAAGCTAAGAGCACCGCCACCACATAGATTACTGCCGGCAATAATGAATAAAGATTTTCTGCATTTCCTTCCATTAGTCCTCTAACATATTCTGCTGAACCCAAGAGATCATTAGAAATGTTTTTAAGTGAGGTTGCCATTGTTAAAATGATAATTGCTGGCACCATCGCATTAAATCCTTCCGGTAGAGATTCCATCATTTTTTCAAATGAGATCACTCCACGAAGACTGAAATAAATTACGCTTATGATAAGCGTGATGAGTGCGCCCCATGGCAAACCCACAGTTGCATCGGTATTTCCAAATGCTCCCACAAAGTTGTGATAAAATTCTCCGCCAACTTCGTAAAATCCACCAACATATATCAATGCGAACACGGAAACTATAATGAGAGTTACTATTGGAAAAACTAAATCAAGTACTCTGCCCCTTGGGTTTACTTGCTTTGCGTTCGTTGTGTCGCCGTCTTCACTTAGGTCTCCATTTTTAATTGCTCTTCTTTCAAATTCTGCCATGGGTCCAAAGTCTACATCCATCAAAATCATGGAAAGTGCGAACACAATTGTTAGAATTGAATAAAAGTTGTACGGAATCGAGCGAATAAAAAGTTCAATTCCGGAAAGTCCTGTACCTGAGACATAACCGGAAACTGCAGCAGCCCACGATGAAATTGGAGCAATCATGCAGATTGGTGCTGCCGTTGCGTCGATAATGTATGCGAGCTTTGTTCTGGAAACTCTGTTCTCATCACAAATCGGTCTCATCACAGAACCAACTGTCAGACAGTTAAAATAGTCGTCAATAAAAATCATGATTCCCAGAAAAAATGTTGCCACTTGTGCGTGCTTGCGAGTTTTGATTTTTTCTGCCATAGTACGGCCAAATGCGGCTGTACCTCCTGATTTATTTATAAGTGCCACCAAAATTCCAAGTATAACCAAAAACATAAAAATGCCGGCGGTACCCGAAATTGATTTTATAAATCCATCATTTACAATGTGGTCCATTGCTCTTGTTAAGCTGCCGCCTGAAGCTAACATCGCACCACTTAAAATTCCCATAAATAGTGAAGAATAAACCTCTTTTGTAACTAGTGCGAGCACTATTGCAATGATCGGCGGGAGTAGCGCCCAAGCCGTGCCTACAGTCTTTATTCCCCTAATACTGACATAACCTGATAGTAAAAATCCAAATAGCCCTACAATAAGAGCGAAGTACATGTTTCTTTTGATTTTCATACAAATCTCCTTACATTATTTATTCTAAACAAAAAAGCCATGACGCTCGCCATGACTTAAAAATTTAACTAAAATAAATAATGAAACTTAAAAACCACGACAGCTCTCCGTTTTATTTCTAAAACGACAGTCCGGCGGATATTGTCCGACGGCCCGGCAACCAGGGTCCCTGGGTTAGGTCCTTTGTCCCTCGGCAGAACTTCCTTTCTGTTATTTCCAATTCCCAATAGAAATAATTTACTCTTAAGCTCCGCGCCTCTATCACACTTTTTTAATTTATAAGTGATATTTTATTACAAATAAAATCATTTGTCAAGACTTTTTTGATATTTTTGTGATAAATATTATTTATTTTATTAAAAAGAAAACTTGCACCAAATTAAATGCAAGTTTACTAGAATATCGAGATTATTTATTTGAATAAGTCTAAAAACTTTTCAACTAAATTTTTGTGTTGAGTTTCTTCTCTTATGATTTTCTTTCCTTCTTTTAGTTCAATCTTTTCTGTTTTTATAACAAATTGAACTGATTTCACATTTTTATTTTTTTCAGAAGCAAATGATGTTACGCTCTCGTTTTCGGTAAGTGCAGACACTTCATTTTTAATATTGTCCTTTATGTGATTAGTTTCGCCATAGATTTCTGAGATTGCATCGTCAATTTGTTTTGTGCCGTTAATATATTCATTTACAGCGTCATTGTATTTTTGGGAATTCTCGGAAAGTTGCTTGCCTGCACTCATAATATTTCCACTTTCTTTTGTAAAATTCACGAGTGCATCGTTTATTTTAGCGTTAGCTTGAGCCACTTCTTTTACACCTTCTGTATACTTCCCGATACCGTCATTTATCTCGCTATATTTCGCTTTCATCTCTGAAATGCTCGACTTAAACACATTTAAGCCTTCTTCCTCTTTTTCGCTCATTTTAAAGCCTGCAAACTTTTGAACATTTTGATCTAATTTTGCATAATTTGAATTTAGTGCTTCCATATTTTCAGATATCTTGTCAAGTCCGACACTCAAATTTTCAAAATATTTTTCATTTGCTCCGGCTGCCATCATATTTGCGCCAATTAGCTTTGCCATGTCCGTTTTAGCGTTTATTTCAAGCATAATTTTTTCTTCTTCCTCTTTGCTTGCCGCCTTTGCAGCACTTTCTTTTAAAGCCGCAATTTCAGCTTCAAGCTTTTTAACCATGAGCTCATTGTTTTTATTTAATTCGTTTAAATTCAAATCTTGTGCTTTAAGTGCATTTAAATAATTTTCGTACTTTGCACCATCTTTTGCTTTTTTAAGTCCGTCGTTAATTCCGGAAATACCGGTTTTAATTTGTGCTGATGCACCGGCCAATTCCTTTAATGAGCTTGGCATATTTTGCATCTGTTCTGCACCATTTTCCAGCATTTCTAACGCTTTTAGAAATTCATTTGAGCTATAAGTTAACTCGTCAGATTTTTTTGATAACTCCACAAGTCCATTGTTAACTTTTTGTTCTCCTATTGCCAGCTCTCCAAACTTATTTATAATTCCCATATTTACATCTGTGTATTTTTTTGTTGCATCATTTAAACCGTTAGAAGCATCGAGCAATTTTCCTGAATTTGCGCTAAGTTTACTTGAGCCGTCGTTTAATTTCGTCATCGCGTCCGTTAAAGTGTTAATCTTTTCATCTAGTCCGAGCTTATCAAAGTCAATGTCCAAATTTAGGTTTAGTGCGTTGATATCGATGCCGTCAAATCTAAAATTGTATGCATCTGCATAAAGTGTGGTGTCAAGCCCTTCTTTTGGAAGCACCAAGTATTTTATGACCTTGTTTTCGCCTTCATTCGCCATTGTGGCATTATCAGCTTTAATATTTTTAAATTTTTTTGTGTCCAGCTTAAAGCTCACGTCCAAAACATATTTATCAAAAAAACTTGCGTTAATTTTTGGATTTTTATCGATTTTAATATTCATTTTAAATTCGCCGGATTTTCCTGCCAAATCTTCAGGCTTAATTCTTTTGCCGTCCAAATAATACTCGATGTTTATAATCCAAGGCATTTCATTCGTCTTGGGGTCTGCTTGAAGATAAATTCTGTCCTTGTCGCTTGTAAATTCGATTTTATCCCCTTCAATTTTTACATTTTCATTAGAATTTAATAGCTTTACATTTTCGTAGTCACCATAGTCCACAATGTCGCCCTTTCCATATACATTTACGACTGTGACTTTTTCATTTTCTCCCTCTGCATTTAAATTTACATATACAATTTCTTCCTTATTTTTTGAGCTTTCTGCAAAAACCGGAATTGCAAATACTGCAAGCATCATAATTCCAAGAAATAATGCCAAACTCCTCTTCAATTTCTTCATATTTACCTACCTTTCATCATTTACAAAATTTAAACCTTTTGTAGTTTTTTGAATAAACTTGTCAAAACTATATAGCATCGATGGAAGCACAAAAAGTACCATTATTACCGATGCGATTGTTCCAACTCCGAGATATGTCCCGAGTTGTGAAATTAATCCGTGTGTGGAATAAATTCCAAGCAAAAATCCAACTATAATTAACGCGAGTGCTGAAGTCAAAAGAGAGACCGTTACAGTTGAAATCGTCTTTTTGATTGCCTTTTCTCTATCTAAAGTTTCCCTGTATTCGTTGTATCTTTCTGTCAAAAGTATCGCGTAGTCAACCGTAGCGCCGAGCTGTATCGAGGAGATGATTAAATATGATATATAGAAAATCGTTCTGTCGATATAATAAGGCACGGACATGTTTACAAAAATTGCAGTTTCAATTGTTGCCACTAACATTACCGGTAAACTTACAGATTTTTGCGTTAAGAGTAGCACCAAATAAATTGCAAACACGGCTATCAAGTTTACCACTGTCATGTCTGCAGTAACTGTATTTTTCAAATCGTAAGTGGAAATTCCTTCTCCCGCAAGATAATATTCTTCCGGATAATATTTGTTCGCCAAAGCTTTAATTTCATCAATTAGTGCAACCGTTTTGTCGCCTTCAAAATCGACTCCTACTGAAAATATCATTCGGGTGTAATTTTCTGAATTTAATTTCTTTAGTAAATCTTTGTCTAAAAATTCGCTTGGAATTGTTTCGCCAACTGTGTCCACATAAGAAATTATGTCCGTCACTCCGTCAAGCTCTTTTAAATCACTGGAAAGTGCTTTTTGTCGCTCCAAATCTCCCTTTGGAACTATGAGCACATACGTGTCGCTCTTTCCAAACTCTTCTTCGATTGCGTGTGTATCTTGTCCAAGCTTCGTATCCATTCCATAGATATGCGAGTTTCCAAAATAAAAACTGTTGTGTGTAGAAGCTAGATAGCTTGGAATAATAATTATTAAGAAAAGGACCATAAATGTTTTTCTGTGTTTAAACACAAAATTTGCAAACTTGTCAAAGCTTGGCAAAAACTTTTTATGCTCTGTCTTGTCGATAAGATTATCCATGTATAAAATTATTACCGGAAGCAGAGTAAACACAGAAATAAGTGAAATTACAACTCCCTTTGCAAGTGCAAGCCCAAGGTCTGCACCAATTGTAAATCTCATAAACACGAGCGCCACAAATCCAATCACAGTAGTTAATGCGGAGGATAAAATTGAAGTAAAAGAGTTTTCGATCGCTTTTTCCATAGCGACTAGATGATCCTCGTAGTTACTTTTTTCTTCTTTGTATCTGTGAAGCATAAACACCGAGTAGTCCAAGGAAACTGCCAGCAACAAAATATTTCCGGCTGCATTTGTAACAAATGAAATCTCTTTAAAGATAATATTTGAGCCGGCATTAATAACAATTGCAAAAAATAAACCTATCATAACAATAAGCGGCTCAATCCACGCTTGAGTGGTAAAAATCAAGATAAAAATTACAAATAGTACACCAACAATTGTTACGACTCTTATCTCGTCCACAGAGTTTACCGTTGCGATCGCAGTGTTTACACTCGCACCCGTCATCGCATTGTCTTCTCCAACGATCTTTCTAATCTCGTCCGTTGCTCTAATAAATTCGTCCTTATCAACTGTTATCGTTAAAAGCGCATTGTTGTCTTTATAATATGTTTCAAGTCTATCCTTATCCATAAAAGATTCCGGTTTGAACACATTTTCAGTGTCATTTAACCAGTTCACACTTTTTACTACGTCAAGCGCTTCTATCTTCTCGATATAATCAAGAGTTTCGCTAATCGTCACATTCTTTATCATCGCCCTCATGTTTGGAACGTCTTCTCCGAACTCTTCATTCATCTTTTCAATAGCTACTGTCGATTCGCTATCCTTTGGTAAATAATCGTTTATATTATAATTTACGCCAATTTTCGGATATTCGAACATCGACATTAAAAGACAAATAATATAAATCATAAGCGTCATCTTCTTATGATTTATTGCAAATTTCGATATTTTTTTCAAAATTAATCATCCCTTTCATATTGTGTAGTTACTATTTTACCCACTTCTAACAGAGATAATATGGTCAAATTATACCGATATGAGTAAAAAGGGACATATTTTACACATTTGATGGTCAATTTGTTAAAAATTATTGAAAATCCAGCGAGATTTTATTATAATGTATATGGTGATGTTATGAAAAATGAAGAAATTTCCTATAATACCAAAAGAAAAATGTCCGCGACACTAAAAGAATTGATGAAACAAAAAGATTTAAGCAAAATTTCCGTCTCGGAACTCGTGAAAAAAGCGAATTTGAATAGAAAAACTTTTTATTACCACTTTCAAGATATAAACGAACTCTTAAAATGGACAATCGAAGAAGAAGCCGTCCACGTGATAAATAATTTTGAAAAATCAGACGACTACAAAGAGGCACTGCTTTTTTTGATGGACTATATAGAAAGTAACGACGATATTTTGATGTGTGCTTATGATTCAATTGGCAGGGAAGGTTTTAAAAAATTTTTCTATGACGATTTATACGAGATTGTAAAAAAACTGGTATATTCGATTGAATCCGAACTAAACCACGTTATAACTAATGACTTCAGAAATTTTTTAATTAGAATGTACACAGGTGCTGCGCTAAATATGATTTTTGATTATCTCGGCGAACCCAAAAATATAAAACACGAAAAAACGGTCCACTATTTAGACCTCGTTATTAAATCTTCCATAAAAGCTTCAATCACTGCTTTTTCCGAAGACAAAACCAATTATATACTTTAAGAGGGACGCCCTTCTTTTTTTGTAATCAAAAACCCATCAAATGATGGGCTGATCGTGTATAATACCAAAAATTTTCTTTCCTATGTTTTTCCAGGATATTTCGTCAATTTCACGCGCAATCTTTTCCGTGAAAATATTTTCCCCGAGTCTGCCAATTTGCAAAGTTATATTTTCTGCAAGGCGTTCCACGTAAGCGTCCACATCTTCTGCCACCGGCTTATCCACATCGTAAAGTCTCGGCAGCTTTGTAAACTCGATTATATGTGAACTCACGAGCTCTTCGCCCAACAGCTTTTTTAGTCCGTCAATTTCAGATGCCACCACGAGTTTGTGACAAGCAAGCGCTTCCACTGCGATAAGCCCAAGCGCTTCAAAATAACTGGGCAGTACAAAAATATCCGCATCTCTTAAATGGTCCGCCATAATTTTTTGGTTTTCCGCGTTGTAGATCCAAAGCTTATCCGAGTTGTTGGCAAGCGAGTTTAATCTATCTCTGTCCTCTTTTTTGCTCTTGCCCACAATATGAATTTGCACATTCGGATGTTTTTTTTCAATAATCGGAAGCGTAGCCGCAAGTGCAAACACACCTTTTGATTCCACAATTTTCCCTGCATACATAATTCTAATTATATCATCTTTTTTTTGCTTGGTATCCGGATAAAAAATGTTTCCGTCATATCCTCCGCCCACAAGATGTATCTTTTCGCGTTCAATTCCAAACAAATTTACAATATCCTCATGCTCCGCCGGGGTTACAGTTAAAACTTTATCCAGGTTATGAATATTTTTTAAGCGTGCCAAAAATTTTTCATGTTGTTTCACTTGTCTAATATCGGTGCCGTGGCAAATGCCGACCACTTTTCTGTCTTTAAACACTTCACGCACTAAATCTGTAATTAAAAACAAATGGTGACTTATCACAATGTCAGGATTAAATTCTTCTTTCATTTGGATGAGCCTTTTCCTAAATGCGCCGGTAAGGATGTCTAACCCGTCTTCAGTCATGTGAGAATAAATCGTAGAATCATATGGCATGATGTCGCTCATACCGCATATATGGAATGGAATTTCTTCACTATCATATTGAACTTCCAAAATTTTTTCCGCATTCACGGCAAGCAAACTCCTGTACCTTTCTTCCATACCATAAATTGCAGCGTTTTCCACGCCAATTAAATTCAAACTTTCTATTAAATTTGTAAAATATACTCCGCTCCCCGTTTTAGCGGGCAACTGTGTCAGCACGTGTAAAATCTTCATCAATTTCCTCCCATTTATAAACCGCTTTTATATTGTCTCCAATTTCGTATTTCTTTCCGTTGTTTAATGCGAGCATGCAGAGTGCGTGTTTGTCATTTTTTATCATAAGTTCAATCGTTTCTCCAAAAAAAGTTATATCCGTAATCGTAAAATCTTCACCATCTGCCGACTCTGCAATATTCTCCGGCCTTAAATAAAACTTGCCCGACACATTTTTTTGTCCCAAAAAATTCAGCGTAAAATCGTTTGTTGGATGATCGTAGAGCTCTTGTGGCGTCCCTTTTGCCACAATTTCACCTTCATTTAAAATTATAATCTCATCCGCCATCACAAATGCTTCTTTTTGATCGTGAGTTACAAAAATCGTCGTTATATTAAATTCCTTTTGAATTTTTCTAATTTCGATTTGCATTTCTTGACGCAATTTCGCATCAAGACTGCTAAGTGGCTCATCCATTAAAAGCAGCTTAGGTTTAACCACAAGACTTCTTGCAAGTGCCACTCTTTGCTTTTGACCGCCGGAAAGTTCAGAAGGATAACGGTCTTCATACCCATTTAATCCTACAACTTCAATCATGTCCATCGCGGTTTTTGTGCGTTCTTTTTTTGTGAGTTCTTTTTGTTTAAACTTTAATCCGTACTCCACATTTTTTAACACGCTCATGTGCGGAAACAATCCAAAACTTTGAAACACAGTCGCTACATCTCTTTCATCCGGCGATTTGTTCGTGATGTCCTCCCCGTTTAACAAAATCTCTCCATCAGTTTTTATAAATCCGCCAATTGAGTGCAAAATCGTACTCTTGCCCGAACCCGACGGACCCAGCAGGCACAAAAATTTGCCTTTTTCAAGCGAAAAATTAATATCCTGTATGGCGTAAAAATCGCCATATTTTTTATATAATCTATTAACCTCTAAAAACACTTCGGTCCCTCTTTCTAAAATCTCTGTTCATTAAAAATCTCAAAAATATATTAAACGCCAAACAAATTAAAATTATATAAAACGCGAGCACAGAACCTTCGCCGTACTTTCCGCTTTGAATAACGTCAAACATCACGAGAGTCATAAGTTTTCTTCCCGGATAAACCAGAAAAATAATCGTGCCGACCGTGGTCATTGTCTTTGTAAATGCATTTATAAGTGAAATCATAATAGCATTTTTAGTCATTGGAATTATTCCATCCACGATCTCATCTTTAAATCCGCCGCCCAAATCTTTAATTGAATTTAACACGTTACTGTCTATGTCGGTCATTTGCGCGTTTAATGCTCTGGTGGAAAACGGCAACTGTTTAAACAGTACATTAAGCACTACAATTGCAGCAGTCCCGGTGATTGCAATCGGCGGTGAGCGAAAAAACAGGAGATAGCCAAGTCCAAAAAAAGTACCCGGTATAATATATGGCAAATTTGAAACCATGTCCACAAATTTCATCATTCTGCTCTTTTTTATAATCAGATAATATGCAATCAGTAATCCGATAAGCGTCCCGCCAATCGCCGAAATTAAACTGTAGGAAACGGAACGCCAAACAATGCTCTTTGCAAACATATTTGTGGTTCTGAAATTGTCGAGCGTAAAAATAAGCTTGCCGAGCTTCATTTTTGTGAATGCATTTAACAAAATTGAAAGATAAATTGATGTAATGAGTATAATAAAAAATATTGCAAAAATTGAAATCAAATAATATAAAATCCCGTTTCTTTTTATTTCAACTTCCTCTGTCTTTGAAAAGCTGTCCATTGTAATTCCGGTCTTGAGCGAGCCCGACAAAAACAGATAAACCACAAGTGCCGGAACCAAAATTATAACGTTCATCGCAGCCGCTTTTGAGAGATTGCCATTTGCAATTATTTCAAAATAACTCTCCAGTGACAGTACACTGAAGTTTCCGCCTATAATTGCAGGCGTTCCAAAGTCTGAAATTGACCTAAAAAACTCAAGCAAAACCACGGCGATAATTTGGTTTTTCATCGCCGGAATAATTACATCCAATATAATTCGGTTCGTGTTTGCTCCCAGGCTTGAAGCCGAGTTTATAACGTTCCTGTCAAGCGTTTTAAGCGCGCCGATTAAAATGAGTGCATTTAGTGACAAATCCGAGAGTGTTTGCATAAAGACAATTCCCCACATACCGTACGGATTTACGCTAAGCCCCAAAAGTTTATATGTGATAAATCCGCGTCTGCCAAAAAGCGTGATATAGCTGAGGCTCGAAACAAAAGGCGGACTGATAAGTGTGATTGAAAGGATAATCGTGATTATATTTTTAATCTTTTTATTTGCCAAAAAATAATAACATGCCACAATTACAGCTGCGAAAGTTGCAAAAAAAGTGGCGTAAAAACCCGTTTTAAAAGTGTTTACAATTAACTTCCTGTTCGATAAAATATCCCTATAATATTCCAAACTGAATTTTCCGTTCACAAAAAAGCTCTCTTTAAAAACTGAAACAAACGGCAACAGTATGAAAATTATAACTAAAATAGCAAGCAAAATAGAAATAAACTTTTCTGTAAATTTTGAAAATTTAAAACCGTTCATACCTGCTCCTTTTACAACAATATGTAAGGTGATGTAATTATGTACATCACCTAAGGCTCACCGTCCTATTTATCTTCAGTTTTACCTGCTGAGATTTCAGTAAATTTTTCTAAAACTTTTTCTCTATCGCTACCAAAAGTGGACAAATCTTCTTTTGCCAGATTTTCTGCAGGCAGACCGAGATCGAAACCTTCAATTCCGGGAACGATTAATTGATGTGAATCTTTTCCATCAATTTCAGCAATCATCTTTTGTGCATCTTCAGTCAGCATAAAATCGATGAATGCTTTTGCTATTTCTGCATTTTCTGAACCTTTAAAGATTGCAACTCCTTCCGGAACCCAGCAAATGCCGTCTTCCGGATATACAACTGTCAATTCGTTATCAGTTGCTGCATCAAAAGCTTTTTTGTCAGCAGGAATAATTCCTATTGCAAATTCGCCTTGAACTGTCTTTTCTTGAGGATCCTTACCTCTCTTTGAATAAAAATCGATGTTGTTGTTAATCTTTTCAAACAAATCCCATCCTTCTTCTTCGCCGTATATGTCAAGAAGTCCTTTAAGAGCAGCGTAATTTGTACCGGAAATTGCAGGATTGCTCATAATGATCATATGTTCATATTGAGGATCTGCTAAATCTTTCCATGTCTTTGGAACCGGAAGATTTTTTTCTGCAAGCATCTTGTCATTTACCAAGAAGCCGACAACTGTAATACCCTTTGCAATATATGCTCCGTTAGCGTCTTTGTATTCAGCAGGAACTTTTTGGGTCATTTCTGAAGTATAGTTTTCAAGAAGACCGTCATCGCGAGCTGCCATAAATGCGTCCAGTCCGCCTCCAAACCATAAATCGGCCATTGGTTTACCTTCTGCCTTTGTACGAGCAATAACTTCTCCGCTTGACATTGACAGGAATTCAACTTTTGCGCCGGTTTGTTCTGTAAACTTGTCAAATAGCGGTACATAAGAATCGCTTGTTGCAACAACGTTCAAAGTTTTACCTTCGAAGTTTTTAACTTCTTCTTTTTCTTCCGTTTCTTCAGTTTTTTCTTCTGAAGTTTCTTTGTTTTCTTCGGTAACAGGTGCTGTTTCTGCCGGCTTGTCGTCTTTCTTGGAACAAGCTGTAAACACAAAAACAATACTCATTACTAAAGCTAATAATATTGATAATTTTTTATTCATATTATCCCTCCAGCTTTATATTATACTACATATTCTAACATTTGTATATATTATAATATCAACAAAAAAAGGATATGGATAATAAATATTGACCTGAAAAAGTTTGTATTACCTTTGAATTTTTTAAAAAATACGAAAGAAATTAATAAATTTTAATTCCATCTATGCCGGTATGTACCAAAGTATATTGACTGTATGTTTCGAAAGATTTAACAAAGACATAAGTGTATGAGAACAGGTAAAAGACCATTTTAAAATTTGAATCGAAAATTGGTTAATAGAGTAAATATTAATTACCATAAACAATTATAGGACACTTAGTCCAAATTATAGATAATATATCGCTATTAATTTACACAATATTATAAACGGATATAAAAATAATTTTTGATTATATAATATGTTTTTTGTTGATCTTTTGTTAAAAATATTGTATTCTATTAGTAGAAACAAGCTGAATTGCTAAATCCATTGATAACCGGCGGTTACATATCCAATAACTCGGAAAAACTTTTTATTAATAATTATTCAAAAATTAATAGAATATATTATCATTTGACAAATTCCTGTAATTTAAATTACTTTATTATTTACAAAAAGTTATATATAAAACAAGGAGTACCTATGTTTAAAGAAATATTATCCAAATTAAAATTCGCTGAAAAATGTTTATTAATTCTTAGCTTTTTAATAGAATCCATTTTGAAATTTTTCAGCATATTTATAATTTTATACATATTAATGTATAATGAAAAAATTGAAAATTTCGGCAGAGTCAAATTTTTCTCAATCTGCGCTATTAGCTATATTCTTCTTTTCGCTATTAATTATTTTATTAAAAAGAAAAATATTTTGCGTTTTAGCAATCTGCGCGATGATTATTTCAAAAAATACATATATCGCTGTATGAGTATGCCGTACGCCTTTTTTGAAAATGCAAATATTATGTCAAAAGGGAAAGCTTCAAATATTTTTGTATCCGGTTATTATACCGGTTTCGAAAAAGCATTTAAATCTTTAATGTTAATTGGATCGAACTTTGTGTTTATTATTTTTATTTTTGGCACTTCTTTGCGTGTAAATTACAAAATTGCTCTTGCATTTTTATTCATTCTTGTTTCCGAAATTTTTTTCATTGTTATTGTAAATAAGAAAAAATCAATCTATAAAGATGACTTATCTAAACTGGAATTTAAAATTACCAACTACTCGAATTTTGCAACAGATATCAAAAATGCAAAAGATATCCGTCTATTTAATGCAGATAATTTATATGAAATTTATCAAAATGAAACGAAAAATGATTATGAAAAATTCTTAAATAATTATTATAAAATTGAAAATATTTGCAATTTGTTTTTAGCAATTATTACGGCGACTTCTATTTTTGTGATTATAAATACTTTAAAGACCGAATCTATAAACGATATTATTATGATTGGCAGTTTGATAAGTTTGTTTAGTATTTCTGTTTCGATTATTCTTAAAAGTGCCATTTCATACCACGAAGAAAAGCTTAGATATGAAATGTTTAAAAATTTTATGGAAATTACCGAATTTAATAATTGCTCAACAGATTTTCCTGTTTTTAATAATAAAATAGAATTTAAAAATGTGAATTTTTCATATCCCGGCTCCGATAAGCCAATATTAAAAAATTTGTCTTTTACGATAAAAAAAGGAGAACATATTGCTTTGCTCGGTATAAATGGTGCCGGTAAATCCACAATTGTTAAGCTGTTGCTTGGTTTTTATAAGCCCACAAGCGGAGAAATTTTAATTGATGACTACAATGTTAAAAACTACTCCTATGATGTATTGGCAAAACTATTTGCACCGATGTTTCAAAATGTTGAACCGCTTGCTCTCACTATTGCCGAACTTGTAAGTTGTGAAGAAAAAGAGAATCAAAATCGTGAACTTATTGTTAACGCTTTAAAAGAAGTTGGTTTGTATAAATTGGTTAGTAGCTTGGATAATGGAATTGATACTTCAATTTCAAAAATTTTGGATCCAAATGGATTTGTATTTTCCGGTGGCGGAAATCAAAAACTTGCAATTGCAAGAATAATTTATCACAAAAGCCGCCCGATAGTTATTTTAGATGAGCCGACTGCGGCACTTGATTCTTTATCCGAAGAAAAATTATATTTAAAACTCGATACAATTTTAAAAGATAAAACTTCAATTTTTATCACTCACCGACTTGCCAGCGTTAAGTTTTTAGACAAAATTTTAGTTTTAAACGACGGTTTTATTGAAGAAATCGGCAGCCATAATGAGCTTATGGAAAAAAACGGTATCTATAGAAAAATGTATGATGAGCAAGCATATTATTATAAATTTGAGGGTGAGTTATGAAACAGATAAAAATCATTTTAAATCAAATTTCAAAAATTAAACCAAGCTTTGTGTATCTTTCTTTTTTGCAACATATCTTAAAAACTCTCAATATAATCTTGTTTGCATTTGTGCCTGTGATTATTATTAAATTTAGTACGGGTGCTTATAAAAATCCATATATATTATTATACTTTTGTTTTGCATTAGGATTGAGTCTTTTTTTAAATGATTATTTGGAAAAAAATAATGAAAAGTTGTCCAAAACAATTTTGACCGTTTTTAAAAATAAATTTGCTTTAAAATCGATTCGTTTGCCATATTTTATGGTAGAAGATATGAAAACTAATATGTTAAGGCAAAAAGCTGAACATGCACTTTTTAACATGAATATACTTTCTAATATTTTTTCAAATCTGAAAAAATTTGCAAATTCTTTTTTAATATTTATTTCCACCATTTTTATTTTAAACATCTCTAATTACTATTTGATGCTCATTTATATCTTGATTTTAAGTCCGGTAGTGTTTCTTTCTATAAAAAGGGGGAAAATTGAAGGTGAATTTGCTTTAGCTTCCGTTCAAAACAGTTGGAAAACGGTTTATTTTATAAAAGAAGCAATTATGCCGATTCATCAAATGGATTTTAGAATTTTCAAATTCAATAATCTCATGCAAAAAAATATTTCCCGTTTAACCAAAAACGAAAAAGAAATTGAACTTGCCAAGCAAAATAAAATATTAAAATATGACGAGCTGATTGCATTTTTAAAAGGTTTAAATACGATTATAATAATGTTCAGTGCTTTTGTTTTAGGCGGAAAAAATTTTAATGTAGAATTGTTCACTTTAATTGTTATGCTTATCCCTCGTGCGGTAGATTCCATTTCCGATATGGTCGTGTCTTGTGCGGAGCTTAAAGAAGAATGTAAACAGTTTCAGCCTGTTAATGATTTTTTGAATTTAAATGAAGATATTACCACAAATACAAATAGTTCAATTGATATGAGTTTTGATTCGCTGGAATTTAAAAATGTCAGCTTCACATATCCCGGTAACAACAGAAAAACACTCAAAAATGTAAATTTTAAAATAAATAAAAATGAAAGAATTTCAATAGTAGGTCCAAATTTATCGGGCAAATCTACGATAGTTAAACTTATTTGCAGATTTTATATTCCGGATGAGGGTGAAATCTTAATAAATGATATAAATATCAATGAATATAGTAAAGATGTCTATCTAAATCTAATATCCACTATTTTTCAAGATTTTTCTTTTTTCCCTTTTACAATTGGTGAAAATATTTCCCTAAAAAAAGAATATGATAAAAATAGGATCTTGAAATATATAGAAGAAGTTGGATTGGAAGATAAAATCTCAGCTCTTAACAATGAACTTGATACTCACATAAATAAAGCTTTGTACCCGGATGCAACCTCATTTTCAGGTGGGCAATTTCAAAAATTGGCAATGGTTAGAGCAATGTATAAAACAAGCCCTATTATGATATTTGATGAACCGACTTCTGCTCTCGATCCAATAGCAGAAAGCCAAATTATTAAAAAATTCGATGAAATTACGAAAAATAAAACCGTAATTTTTATCACTCACAGAATGAGCACGTGTTCATTGTCTGACAAGGTTTTGCTTTTAAATATGGGTGAGGTAGAAAACTTCTTGCCGCATAAAGAAATGCTTACTAAAAATAAATTATATGCCGAGCTTTACGATGCACAGGCCAAATATTTTAGAGATAATAATTAATATAAAATGCTTAAATAATTATTTAATAATCGGTTGGTTTTTTCGACTAACCGATTATTTTTTATAATGTATTTCCGCTTTAAATCCTATCAAGTTTGAATTCCTATAAATATCGCCCTTAAGCAAACACAAATATTTAAAAAATATTAAGAAAGAGTAAAATTGATAAAAAAAGTAAAATAAGATATAATATAGAAAATGGGGTGATTTTATGATTAAAAGAGAGATGATTGATGACACAGTTTTACTTCAACATTTGAACGAAGCCGAAAAAGAGGCTCTCCAATTTAGTTTGCAAATCGAAAAATTTAAGCGTGGCGAATATATTTTCAGACCTCAGGACGAAGCGGAATATATGTATATCGTAAAGAGTGGCGCTATGAAAATTTCTATGGATTTGTCCGACGGCAGAGAACAAATTTTGTATATTTACCGTAAAGAAGATTTCGTTGGCGGCTTAAATCTACTCACAGCTGACAAATATATTTATAATGGCATTGCATTAACCGACACCGAAGTTATAAAAATAGGCAAAAAAGAATACAACGAAATTTTAATTCACGACGAAAATTTTTTAAGAGAAATGCTCCTTCAAAGTTTCTTAAGAATTAGAAAATCTGAAGAGCTGATTGACAGGCTTTCTGTTATTAATGGCGATATGAAAGTGGCAAAGGGTTTAATTGACCTTGTCAACATGAGCGGTCAAAAAGAACCGGACGGCACATTTATTATCAGCCCGCACATGAACCGTACCGAACTTGGAAGCTACACAGGGCTTGCAAGAGAAACTGTCACAAGAAAGCTCTCATATTTCGAAGATATGGGCTATATTGAACTGTTGCCAAAAGGCGTGATTAGAATTTTAGATATGGATGCACTGTCTGATTTAACAGTATAAATTTTAACTCTTTGTGTTTGCAAAGAGTTTTTTAATGACATAAAAATTCTCCTGAAATATAAAAAAAGTATTTTACATATTAACTAAAATACTCTGACTGTGCTTGCCACACCGATTGATATTCACTTCAATTCATAAACCCATCGGCTTACAAAAACTTCAATTTTTCCTTGCTATACAAAATCACTTTTTCTACAAATTTATTTCTTCCGATAAAATTCATAAATTATATGCTTTTTAAAATATCAGTCATAAATTTTTGCGTAAACTACTAAATTATACGGTTTGCCGTCTATATATAAAAATTTTCTGAGTACGCCTTCTTTTTGCATGCCGATTTTTTCCATAACGCGTCCGCTTGCCACATTCTCTTCTATATACCGGCCTTCAATTCTCAAGAGATCGTATTTGTCTTTTATATATTTCATCACCGCACTTGCAGCTTCCGTCATATATCCATGATTCCAATATTCGCGTGAAATGCAATACCCGAGCTCCGCTCTGCGATTTAATTTATATTCTTCGCTCATCATCACTTCAATTGTACCAATCATTTTTTTATTTTCCTTAATCACAATTGCAAGCACGGGCACCACTTTCTTCTTTTTTAACATATTATTTATCACGCTTAAAGTGGTTTCCGGATTTTTGTGAGGTTCCCACAGCACATATTTGGTGAGCTCTTCGTCTTTTGCATATTCATACATACTTTTTGCATCAAACATGCTAATTGGCCTTAGTATTAATCTTTCAGTTTCTATATATACTTTATCCATCTTTCCCCTCATATTCAGCGAAATTTAACCCGTTATTTATCACTTCAAATTTCGCTTCACTGAATCTAACTATATCACCATCATAACAGCCGTTTATTTCTCCCTCCAGCGATTTTAATTTGCCTTTTACTGCGTCAAATGTATGCACTATTTTAAAGTGCTCATGTTTGCCTTTTTTATATTTGCCCAAAAGTGCCAAAAGCTGAAACGAATTTGTGTGATCAATCAACGATACATTTAAAATTCCATCTTTTACATCGGCTCTTGGCGCCGGGTTAAATCCTCCGCCGTAATATTTTCCATTTGCGACATTGCCGAGCAGAAAATTCCCCGAGCCCGTGTGCAATTTGTTGTCAATAGTTTCGATTTCATAGCTTATTTTGGTGCTCAGTTTTCCAAATACACTTTTTATCGCACCAAATGTATATGATAAATCTTGCATTCTCGGATGTTTTGCTTGAAGTTCTTTCGCTTTTACAATCACATCTGCATCAAATCCAAAATTCCAAACATTTAAACAAATTTTGTCATTTACTTTTATAAGGTCAATTTTTGATGGTGTGAGTTTGTGAATATTTTTAATCATTTCTTCTGCGCTTACACCGTAAGCAACTGTTTTGTAAAAATCGTTTCCGGTTCCGCATGGTATCGCACTAAAATATGAGTCCGTACCAAACACCCCTTCAGCTACTTCTCTCAAAGTGCCGTCGCCTCCGCAAGCGACCACAACGCTGCCCGGATTTTTTTGTGCAAACTCACGCGCAAGATTTGTTGTGTGACCTCGATAAAGTGTGTTTACAACTTCGACTTCTATATTTTTGTCCACATTTGTTAAAATATGTTCTTTTGTAGGCAAATTTCTGCCTCCGGCTGCTTCAGTTGATAAAATAAATAAAAATTTCTTAAAACTCATTTATACCTTCTATAACTTTCTTCATATCTTCCGGCAACTCGCAAAACACATCAATCTCTTTTCCGCTTATGCCGTATGTCCTAAGTCTGTAACTGTGAAGTGCTTGTCTTTTTATCAAGCTATCGTCACCGCCATAGAGCGTATCACCAAGTAATACTTTGTCCAAATATCCGAGATGAACTCTTATCTGATGAGTCCTTCCGGTTAAAATTTTCGCCTTTAAAATTTCAATTCCGTCTTTGTAATAAAGCGGAGTAAAAATTGTCTTTGCAGACAAACCCTCTTCTCCCTCTTCTGCAATTTTTCTTTTAATTCCAATCTCATCTCTCCCAATTCGTGCAGTTACTGTCGTTTCTTCTTCCAGAGGAGATTTGCTCTTTACAATGCAAATATATTCTTTTATTATAAGATTTTTTTCGTGCAACTTTTGGTAATAACCTTGAGCGATATCATTTTTTGCCACCATAATAATGCCTGATGTGTCCATGTCGAGCCTGTTTACAAATCTTATTGGCTGATAAATATGTTTTTCATTAAAAAGTGCGGTCACTTGGTCCTTAAAATTCACGCCAAAATGATTTCTGGATTCGTGAGTTAAAATGCCCGCCTCTTTGTAAAGAAGAAAAATCATTTCGTCTTCATAAAGTACTTTTGCGGGGCGAGTTTCCATTCCAATAGGCGTCATCACACCCGGAATAATAAACTCAATTAGACTTCCGGCTTTCACCGGATTAATATGCATCACTCTTTTTCCGTTCACACGAATGAGATCTTTGTAATAATAAGTTTTAAAAGTTTTGTGCGAGATGTTTAGACGCTTTAATGCGTCATTTAATTTTTTGGAATCCGTGTCTGTAGTCAAACTAATTATTTGATTGTAGCTCGGTTCCATCGTGAATATCTCCAATATATTTGCCCGTTTTTAGAATCGAAAGCGTTCTATCTTTGGATTCTTTTAATTTTTCTATGTCGCCGTCAGTAAGCTCCGGAATAAATCCCTTCAGCCCGTCATAAACCGGCAGTATCTCGTAAGTTAGCGGATCTTTTGTTCGCTTCACCCATGTCGGGTGATACACCACATCTTTCACTTCAATTCGCTTTTTGTCAAACGGTTTTATGGTAAGCTCCAAAATCACGCCGTCTTCGCCGTATGGTTGGTTCATATATTCGCGTCTTTGATTTGACAAAAAATTTCCCAGACTGTAGATGTAATACATTTTGTGTCCATTATTTTCCAAAAAACCGTCCGGCTCTATAACGTGCGGATGACTACCAAGCACCACGTCCACTCCGTTTTGATTGAAAAAATTGAGCCATCTTTCCTGGCTTTCCACATGATTATTGATTACATATTCGTTGCCCCAATGCACCATCACGATAATTCCATCTGCGTTTTTCTTTGTATAATCAATATCACTTTTCACTTTTTCTTCATTTAAAATGTTTATCATATAATCTTTGCCACCCAGAAAACCGTCGAGACCATTTAAGCCGTAAGTGTAATTTAAAAAAGCAATCTTTCTACCATTTACTTCCACAATTTGCGGCAAAGTTTCTTCATCTTCAAAATATGTTCCAAGCGGCACGATTTGGTTATCCAAGACTGTCTGTTTAGTCCTTATTACACCCTCCAGTTTGCCGTCCAGCGCGTGGTTGTTTGCTAACCCTAAAATGTCGAATCCGGCAAATTTTAAATTTTTCACTGCCACTGCCGGAGTTCTAAACATCGGATAACCCATAAAGTTGTCTTCCGCAATCGTAGTTTCAAGATTTGCGATTGCAAGTCCATCTTTAATAACGTCTTTTACATATCTAAAAGATTCAAAAAAATCGTATTCACCGCTTTTTAAGGCCGCAGAAAGCTGAGGCGAATGAAACATAATATCCCCTGCCACATAGAGCTTGAAGCCTTCAGCTTCTCTTTTTTTCTTTACAAACTCGGCATAGTCAAATGTGCAAAATTCATTTGATTTTTTTTCATACAAAGTTATCTCTGAAAAATAATCAACTTTTGTATGTGTTTTTTTGCTTTCCATTTTATTCAAATATGAGCAGCCCGCAATAAGAAAAACTAGGCACAGCGCAAATAAAATATATAATTTTCTATGTCTATTTTTCAGTGTAATCACCTCTTATAGTAGTAATAGCAACTGTCGAAAAACCAATTGCTATAAATATATCTCCTATCGAAATAATTTTTGGAAATGGATATGGCTTTAAAAGCGGAATTATATCTGCGAGTTGATAATAAAGCGTGTTATCGTCTATTAGGGAATGATACAAATTTCTACCCATTTTGGTTGCCATAAAATTTGCATCCGATACAATCTGTTTGTAAAAATAACCATCAATTGGCATTTTTAATCCATTTAAATACATCACGATAAAATTTAAACTCACTCCCGTGATTAAAATTATCATTCCCTTATATTTGTAATTTTTTATCATATAGGGATACAAAAAAACAAAACTTAATAAGTGCAAAATTCTTATATTATCCCAATTTGTAGCAGTTTTTGCCCACAAAATCAGAACAAAATTTATAACAATAAATGCAAGCGAAAAAGAAATATATTTTTTGGGAAAATACTCAATATTTGAAAAATTATATTTTTTGCTCAAGCAAAATATAAATACAAATAAAATACTTTCAATTATCAATTTCTAAACTCCCAATTCTTTTATAATGGATTCTGCAGCAATTTTGCCCATTTCCATGGCTTTGATGACAGTTGCCGCACCGGTTACAATGTCGCCTCCTGCGTAAACTCTATCTCTTGAAGTTTTCAAGTTTTGATCTGTGACAATCAGTCCATTAAGCGTTTCAATCATGTTTTGTTTAAAACTCATAAGTTTGTTTGGACTTGTGCCGATTGCAAAAATCACGAGATCGAAATTTCTTGCCACCTTTTCACCATTTACATCAAACACAATGCCATCTTCCAAAATCTGAACCGGATTGTAGTTGGTGTTAATTTTTATGCCTTCTTCTTTTGCGTGTTCAATTTCTTCAATTCTTGCAGATAAATGCTCTTCACCTCTTCTATAAAAAATCTCTGTGTTTTTGTAAAGCCTTTTAGCACATCTGGCAGCGTCCATCGCCACATTGCCTCCTCCGATTACAGCCACATTTTCAGCCTTTGGCAGCGGGGTTCTATAGCCATCCACATTAGCATGCAAGAGATTAATTCTAGTTAAAAATTCATTTGCAGTTAAGACTATATTGTTTTGAATGCCCGGAATATTTGGAAGTTTTGGTAAACCTGCTCCACTCCCTATAAAGACAAATTCGTGCCTTTCCAAGAGTTCATCTATTGAAATGCTCTTGCCCACAATTGACCCATAGTGCACTTCCATTCCTCGATTTAAGAGTTCATTTAATTCAAAATCAATCACTTCGCGCGGAAGTCTAAACTCCGGAATACCGTAATTTAAAACGCCTCCACAAATGTCAAATGCCTCATAAATTACAGGCTTCACACCGTGGTTTAAAAGGTCGTAAGAAAGGCTCATACTTGCAGGACCGCTTCCCACAATTCCTACTGAGTATTTAAACTCGGGAATATTATATTTAGTCTCTTTTTTATTTAATCGACTTTTGTCGCCAACATATCTTTCGAGCTTACCGATATTTACGGGTTTACCGAGCTTTTGAAGCACACAAACTGATTCACATTGCGTTTCTTGCGGACAAACTCTTCCGGTGATACAAGGAAAAGCGTGAGAATGATCGATAACTTTTTTTGCTTCTTCTATTTTACCATACTTCACCGCCATGATAAACTCCGGAATATTAATTGATACCGGGCAGCCTTCAATACAAGTTGGATTTTTACAATTTAAACATCTTTCAGCTTCCAAAAAGGCTTCTTTGTCGGTAAAACCTAGCGACACTTCAAAAAAGTCCTTATTCCTAACATCGCTGGCTCTGTCCAATGGAGAAAGTCTATCGCGTTTAGAAGGCTTTAAATTTTTTTGAACTTCTAAATATATTTCTCTTTCGCTCATCTCTTTAGTCTCCTTAGTGCCTCGTCAAAGTCCACTTCTTCACCCAAAAATTCAGGTCCGTCCACGCAAGCGTATTTCGTTTCTCCGCCCACGCTGCATCTGCAACAACCGCACATTCCAGTGCCATCGAGCATAATAGGATTTAAACTCACAATTGATTTGATGCCGAGTGCCTTTGTCTTTAAAACCGCAAACTTCATCATAATCATTGGGCCGATGGCTATTGCACGAGTGAAACTTCTGCCCTTTTTGACCAAATCTTCCAAACAGTCAGTCACAAGTCCATTAAACCCTTTGCTTCCGTCGTCAGTTGCCACAATCACCTCTGCCACTTCACCGAGTTTTTCTTCATAAAGAAGCAAATCTTTATTTCTAGCTGCCAAAATTACTGTTGGTCTTATACCTTTTTCGTTCAAATATCTTGCTTGCGGATAAACCGGAGCAGCTCCCACTCCGCCTGCCAAAAACACTATCTTTTCTTTTTTTAACTCATCATCACTCATATACACAAGATCGCTTGGATTGCCAAGGGGTCCACATGCGTGATAATATTTTTCTCCCACATTTTTTTTAACAATATCATTCGTGCTATCACCCACGGGCATAATCACAAACTTAACCCGTCCCTCATGTCTGTCCCAATCTGAAACGCTGAGTGCGACTCTTTCAGATTTTTCAGTTGCCTGCAACATAAAAAATTGACCTGGTAGCACATTTAAGCTCACATTTGGTGCATCTATCACAATTTCATAAATATTATCAGATAATTTTGTCTTTTTTAAAATTTCTACCATATTTCCCCCATATAATCCATAATTAGCACCTCTGACTTTTTAATCAGTTCAGATTTTTTATGGATTCGATTCACATAGCAATTTTTTGCAACATTCTCGCATAAAATGCATTTTCTCTCCGGTAAACCCAGCGATTTTCTTGAAACCGGCTCGCCATTAAAATAAAAATCTAAATCTATCAGTCCTATCTTTTCTAAATTTATGGCCTCTTTTTTCATCAAAAAAACTCTATCAAAATCAAAATCTTTCAAATCATAAAAAGTGTAATAACCAAAATCCGTAAAAACTTGAGATTCATAATCCAAATTAAATTTCTTTCTTATCTCGCCTTCAATTTTTAAGTAAAATTCTCTAAAAATCTTAATGTCCTTAATCAATCCCGGAAACACGAGACTAAAAACTAAAATATTATTATTTACTATTCTACCATAAATTTGCTCGTTATAGTTTAATTTATCAGGCAAATAATATTTACTTCTTTCTTCAATATAGTTTAATAATTTATCAATAAAAATAGAATTGATTAAAATGTCGGCGGCTCCACCCGGAGACAAGAAATTTACCAGTGCAAACTCAATTGTATCGTCGTAGTTTCCGGTTTCAAATGAATTTTTGGCAAGTCTTCTAAATTCCTCAGCTTTTTTTTCACCGCCGCGTCTTATTACATTTGTGTCTTTCAGATTATAAATCAAAAAATAAAGTCTTTTTAAAATTTGATGCTCCAATCCGCTAAAGGAATGCTTATATCCGGAAATCACTTCACTTCTTGCGCCAAAGTCGCCCTCTTTTACAAGCACATCAAATTCTTCATGAGCTAACTTTTCATTCACGAGCATTTCAAAATTCTCGTGAGTTATAACAGTGCCGTCACTAAAGATTTTGCCCACCAAAAAAGAGAGGATTCCAAGAGAAAAAATCGCTCCCTTATGCGTATTTACTCCATTTGTAGCTTTGAGCATTTTCTCTTCAAAAAAAATTCCCAGTTCTCTTAATTCGATAAATTTTTTATCAAAAAAACCATACAAAAAAGCCTTGCCAAAATAGCCCTCCAATGCCATAATGCCATTTTTCATAATATCATAATTCATATCCAAATGACTACCGTTTGTGGATGGACAGACTAGACCCGGCTTTTTTTCAAGATTTAACTCAGTTAACAATGAATCAATTGCAATTTTATCTATATCAATTTCAAACATATTAATCTACTTCGGACATTTTTTTTGCGTTTTGACGAAGTTGTCTGATAACTTTTTTCTCCAAACGAGAAACCGTCATCTGACTAATGTTTAACTCTTCAGCGATTGCAATTTGAGTTTTTCTGTTGATATATCTTTCCACCAAAATAGTTCTTTCAATTTTTGGTAATTTTTTTAGTTCTCTCAAAATATAGTCCAAATTTTCAACTCTCTCGTAAACCGGATCCTCTCCACCGATAACATCTTTGATTTGAAGTTCGTTTCCATCTTCACTAGCATCAATTGTGGAATCTATACTGCCCGGTTGGTAAACTTTAGAAGCTTCCATCGCTTCAATAACTTGATCATAAGTCACGTCTAAATAATCCGCAATTTCTTCAGCAGTCGGAATACGACCAAACATTGTAGTGAGCGTATTTTTCGCCACACTTATCTTTTTTGAAAGTTCCTGAATTCTGCGCGGAACTTTTATTGTCCACCCTTTATCTCTAAAATAGCGCTTTATTTCACCAATAATTGTTGGAGTCGCATAGCTTGAGAACACAAATCCCTTGGTTGGGTCAAATCGGTCCACAGCGAGAATTAGACCAATGCTTGCCACTTGAAAAATGTCTTCGTAGTCGATGCCTTTTCCTATGTATTTTTTTGCCAAAATTTCGGCCAAATACAAATGCTCCTTAACCAAAATATCACGAATTTCTTTGTCGCCGGTCTTTTGATAATCCAAAAATAACTTTGTGATTCTCTCCTGTTTTTCTTTCTTGGGGTCCGCCTTTTCTATTTTAGTTTCTTCCTCTGAATTGTAGCTGTCTCCATTTATATCGAGTTCAATTTCCTTCGTCTTTTTGCTGATTTTTTTGTAAACTTCTTTAATCCCGGAAGAAGCGTCTTTGGAGTTTTGATTTTTTTTATCTAATTTTTCTCCAGACATATTACTCCTCCTTTTTAAAGATTACTCTCGTCTCTCTTTCATTAGTTTCAAAATTGTCGCTAAGTGATTCCACAATCTTTAAACTTAAATTATCTCTGTCATCTGCGGTCACATTTGCAACAAGTTCAATTTCTTTATCTTTAAGATAAAATTCTAAATTCAAAAATTCATTTTCATCTCTTACAGCCATTACAAGTAGTTCGCTGATTGAAAGCTTTAATGCTTCAAGCTCTTCAATATCAAAACCTTGAGCTGTGCCAATACCTGAAATAAAAAGTCTTAAACTCATAACGTACTCCGGCTTTGCCGGAATTTTTAAAACTATACTATCCTTACTCATTTATACCAAACACCTTATCCAGTTCCGTGATTTCAAAAACTTTTTTTATTCTTTTTGTCACATTTTGAATAATCACTTTTTTCCCTGTTTGTTCGAGTTCTTTTGAAAGGGAAATCAAAATGCCAAGACCAGTGGAGTCCATAAAGCTAACTCCACTGAAATCCAAAATCATGTCCTCGTCCATATTGTGAGCTTCCAAAAGCTCAGCTTCCACATTGTTGGTATGAAAAATATCGAATTCTCCTTTTAAATAAAATACTCCATTTACTTTTTCAATTTGCATTATTCTTCCTCCGTTTGAATTGCTGAAACAATTGTTTCTTCCCCGGTATTCATAAGTTTTACACCCATGGTTGTTCTGCCTGAAATTGCAATATCCGCTTCATTTATTCTAATAATTACCCCCTTAGACGAAATTAAAAGAAGATCTTTATTTTCATAAACTACCAAACTCGTCACCAAATTTCCGGTTTTTTTAGTAATCTTGTGAGTCAAAATTCCTTTGCCGCCTCTGTTTTGTACTGTATATTCTGCTTCCTCTGTCATCTTACCGTATCCATTTTCAGTGATTGTTAAAAGTCTTGCTCCCGATCCGATCACTTCACTTGAAACTATTTCATCTTCATCGTCAAGATTCATCAGTTTAACTCCTCTTGAAACTCTTCCGGTGGATCTCACATCGACGGATTTAACTCTAATTGCACGACCCAATCTGGTGGTGGAAATGATTTCATTGTCCTCATCGGTTAAGAACACGCTAATCAAATCGTCATCTTCGTCCAGTTTGATAGCAATTAAACCGTTTGAGCGAATATTTTTATACATTTCCAGTTCAGTCTTTTTAATAATGCCTTTTTTCGTAACAAATGTCATGTATTTTCTGTTTTCGTTTTTCTTAATCGGTACAATATTCATAACTTTTTCATCGCCGGAAATTTCTAACAAGTTTACAATTGCAGTTCCTTTTGAAGTTCTACCACTTTCCGGAATATCGTATGCGTGTAAGCTAAACACTCTTCCATGGTCTGTAAAGAAGTATACTTCGTCATGAGTGGTTAAAGTGTATAAATCTTTCACCACATCTTCCACATTTGTGGTCAGTCCAATAACTCCCTTACCGCCTCTTTTTTGAGTTTTATAAGTGTTTTCGTTAACTCTCTTAATGTATCCTCTTTCGGTTATTGTTATAATCACAGATTCATCAGCGATTAGATTTAACACATCAATTTCACCTTCGTTTTGAACTATATTAGTTCTTCTTTCATCTCCATATTTATCTTTTATTTCATTTAATTCTTGTTTTATAATACTTAGTAAAATTCTGTCTGAAGACAAAATCTCTTTATACCTATTAATTCTCTTAATCAAACCTTCGTGCTCAGCAGTTAACTTTTCTTTTTCAAGACCTGTCAAACGACGAAATTGCATCATAAGAATTGCATTTGCTTGAATTTCTGTGAATTCAAATTTTTCCATCAAACCATTAACAGCTGTTTTGTCGTCTTTTGAAGCACGAATGGTTTTAATGACTTCATCTATATAATCAAGCGCCTTTAAAAGCCCTTCCACAATGTGAGCTCTTGCTTCTGCTTTTTTTAAATCATATTGAGTTCTTCTTGTAATAACCTCTTTTTGGTGTTCCGAATAATAATACAAAAGTTCTTTCAAACTGAGTGTTTTTGGTTCACCATCCACAAGTGCAAGATTTATAACCCCAAAAGTAGTTTGCATTTGTGTCTTTTTGTATAGTTGATTTAAAATCACCTTCGGGTTTGCATCACGTCTTAATTCCACTACAATTCTCATACCGTTTCTGTCAGACTCGTCACGAATATCTGTTATCCCGTCAATTTCTTTATCGCGTACAAGCTCTGCAATCTTTTTGATGAGCTTTGCCTTGTTCACTTGGTATGGTATTTCTTTTATAATAATTCTATTTTTTCCCTTTGAAGTGGTTTCAATTTCTGCCTTTGCTCTCAAAGTTATAAGTCCGCGCCCTGTTTCATAAGCATCCCTAATTCCTGAGATACCCATAATTGTTGCACCAGTTGGAAAGTCCGGACCTTTAATAAATTGCATGAGTTCATCCAAAGAGCAATCAGGATTATCAATCATATAATCGAGAGCATTTATAACTTCAGTTAAATTATGAGGTGGCATATTTGTAGCCATACCAACTGCAATACCGGACGAACCATTTACGAGCAGATTCGGAAAACGACATGGCAACACATTTGGTTCTTTCAAACTTTCATCGAAGTTTGGGGAAAAATCAACTGTATCCTTTTCTATATCTCTAATCATTTCATGGGTAAGCTTTGTCATTCTAACTTCAGTGTAACGCATAGCTGCTGCTCCGTCCCCATCCACGGAACCAAAGTTTCCGTGACCATCTACAAGCAAATATCGTGTGTTAAAATCTTGAGCGAGTCTAACCATTGCATCATAAACTGCTGTATCGGAGTGAGGGTGATATTTACCCAGCACATCCCCAACAACTCTTGCACTCTTTCTGTATGGTTTTTCGTTTACCACGCCAAGCTCTTCCATAGAGTACAAAATACGCCTATGAACTGGTTTTAATCCATCCCTAACATCCGGAAGCGCCCTCGCAACGATAACGCTCATAGCATAATCGAGATAACTTTTTTTCATCTCCTTTTCAACTTTTACATCTATAACATTATTCATCATTTTCTCCTAAACATCCAAATTGCTTACGAATTTAGCATTTTCTTCGATAAATTCTCTTCTTGGCAAAACTTTATCGCCCATTAGCATTGAGAAAACTTCGTCGCTCGCTGCCATATCTTCAATATTAACTCTTAGGAGCACACGTTTTTCAGGGTCCATTGTGGTGTCCCAAAGTTGGTCAAAATTCATTTCCCCTAAACCTTTGTATCTTTGAAGAATAATTCCGTCTCTACCAATTTCATCCAAATATTCAGCAAGTTCCTCATCTGTGTAGCAATACTTTTCGGTTTTACCCTTCGTAACTTTGTATAGTGGTGGTTGAGCAATATATACATGCCCTTCTGTAATTAACTCTTTCATATATCTGAAAAAGAAAGTTAGAAGAAGAGTTCTAATATGCGCACCATCCACGTCAGCATCAGTCATGATAATGATTTTACCGTATCTCAATTTTGAAATATCAAAATCTTCGCCAATACCGGTACCAAATGCTGTAATCATTGCCTTTATTTCTTCATAACCCAGCACTTTATCGAGTCTCGCCTTTTCAACATTCATAATCTTTCCGCGAAGCGGCAAAATTGCTTGATAATGTTTATCTCTGCCTTGCTTTGCACTACCACCTGCGGAGTCACCTTCTACGATAAAAATCTCCGTTATGCTATTGTCGTTTGATTGACAATCAGCTAGCTTTCCCGGAAGTGAAGTACTATCTAAAATTGAACGACTTCTTGAAACTTCCCTTGCTTTTCTCGCAGCTTCTCTAGCTCTTTGGCTCTTTATAGATTTATCCAAAATTAATTTTGCAATTTTTGGATTTTCTTCTAAATATTGTCCGAGTTTTTCGCCCACAACTGTGTTTACTATACCGGCGGTTTCGCTGTTTCCAAGTTTCGACTTGGTTTGACCTTCAAATTGTGGCTGAGCGATTTTAACTGTCACAACAGCAGTAATTCCCTCTCTTACGTCGTCACCAGAGAGATTTATATCGTTATCTTTTAATATTTTATTTTTTCTTCCGTAATCATTTATAACTCTTGTGAGTGCAGTTTTAAAACCTGATAAATGTGTTCCTCCTTCCGGAGTGTGAATATTATTTGCAAATGAAACTATATTTTCGCTGTAACTATCTGTGTATTGTAAAGCAACTTCAACAACTTCACCATCTCTATTATCTTCAAAATAAAAAACTTCATCCATAATTGGAGTCTTGCTCTTATTCATATATTCGACCATTTCAATGATTCCGCCGTCATACTTAAACACTTTTTTTCTTTCTTTTTCTCCCCTATCATCGGTCAACACGAGATTAACACCTTTATTTAAAAAAGCCATCTCTCTCATTCTGTCTGCAAGAGTATCAAAATCAAATTCAATAGTATCAAAAATATCGGCATCCGGTAAAAATCTTATAATCGTACCAGTGCTTTCCGTTTCACCAACCACATCCAGCTCACTAATTGCTTTACCGCGAGCAAAATGTTGTTCATAAATTTTCCCATGACGCTTTACAGTAGCTATTAACCATTCAGAAAGTGCATTTACAACACTGACCCCAACCCCGTGAAGTCCTCCAGAAACTTTATATGCATCATTATTAAATTTTCCGCCTGCATGCAAAATTGTAAGTACTGTTTCTACTGTACTCTTACCGGTTTTTGGATGAATTTCTGTTGGGATACCGCTACCATCATC
This sequence comes from Ezakiella sp., assembly GCA_022778715.1. GTDB lineage: Bacteria > Bacillota > Clostridia > Tissierellales > Peptoniphilaceae > Ezakiella. The sequence goes on along the minus strand of JALFRW010000033.1, from coordinate 42,333 downwards.
TTCAACAGTAACAGAGCCGTCAGAATTTAACGTCACACTAATTGCATCACATCTGCCTGCGAGTGCTTCGTCAATTGAATTGTCCACAACTTCGTAAACCAAATGATGCAAGCCCTTTTCTGAAGTAGAACCGATATACATTCCCGGTCTTAACCTAACCGGCTCTAACCCCTCCAGTACTTGTATGGATTCCGCACCATATTCTTTATTTTTTTCCATTATATATTACCTTTCCTTTTTCAATATAAATTACATTATCCGCTTCTATATTTCTTGTAGAAGTCGCAAAAGCATCATAGTTTTTTATTTTTTCTTGAACACTCTCATCTCTATTTTTGTCAAATTCATAGAGCAAATCATCTAAAAGTAAAATTGATTTTTTCCCGGAAAGTTTGTCAAATAAATCCAAACTTGCAAGTTTTAAAGCAATCACTGTTGCACGTTTTTGGCTTCTACTTGCAGTAAATTTTGCCTGATTACCATTAAAAATAATATTAAAATCATCTTTTGAAATTCCCCAAGTAGTGGATTTTCTCCTCAAATCTTCATATTTAACTTTTTCTCTAAAACTAAAAGTATCCTCAGTATCCCAACTGTTTGTAACCACAGCTTCTATTTTCCAAGCCGGTTCAATATCTTTTAAATGTATATTTGCCCGCTTTATTATTAATTCTAAATATTTTTTTCTAAGCTCGTCTATTGAGTGGTTCAAATTTATTATCGTTTCGTCTTCAATATCCAAATATCTAAAAGGATTGCTATAATTTTTTAAATATTGATTTCTATATCTTATTAACTTATAATAATCCCGCAAATTCCTCTCGTATTTGTCGCTTACAGTCGAAATGATTTCATCAAAAAACTTTCTTCTATTATCAGGGCTTCCGTCAATTAAAAGGGTGTCATATGGAGAAAAATAAACTATATTGTGAGTTTTAAAATGATTCATTCTGTACACAAATTTGTTGTTTATTTCTCTTTTAAAACCACTTCCTTCAACATAAACTACTTTTCTGAGTGAGCGAACCCCTTCTTTAAATTCCCCCATCACTCCGCCTTTTTCTTCTCCAATTTTTAGTACTTTTTCTCCCGGATCGCCAAATCCCTTTCCGGTGTAAATAAAACTCAAGGCTTCCAGAAAATTAGTTTTACCGGCTCCATTTTCTCCTAAAATCAAATTGAGACCCGGTGTAATTTTAGCTTTTTCATAAGCAAAATTTCTAAAATTATATAAAAGAATTTCCTTAATTTCCATCTGTACTAATAATTACAACTTCGCCATCGTATTCAACTTCGTCGCCATTTTTCAACTTTTTGCCGGCAATTGTACAAACCTCGCCATTTAATTTTACCAATCCATTTTGAATTAAATGCTTTGCTTCTCCGCCTGAACCCACAAAATTTACCAGCTTCATCAAATTTTTCAGCTCAGTGTTTTCTCTAACTTTTATTTCCATTATTGCAGCCTCACAGGTAGTAAAATATAAGTGTATTCAATATCTTTTAGACCAAAAATTGTGAGTGGATCAGTGCTTGATTTAAACACCATCTTGATGTTGTCTTCACTAAACTCTGCAATTCCATCTCTCATATATTTCGGATTAAATGCAATTAATAAGTTTTCACCACTTTTTTCTATTTCCAAATCGTCATTTGTTTCACCAAGAGAACCCTTACTTCTAATATTCATATTGTTATCTTTAATATCAAGCCTTACCATATTTACATTGCCCTTAGACACAATCATTGCTCTATCAAGAGCATCTGACAAATCTTTTTTATTTACAATCACTTCAGTTGTACCATCAGTTGAAACTAGAGAGTTATAGTCAAAAAAGTCACCTTCAAAAAGTCTGGTGTAAATTTCTGTGTTGGAAAAACTAATCATCGCGTGGCTATCTGTCAATCTGATCAAAAGTTCTTCATCTTCTTTTATGAGCTTTTCCACGTCATAAAGAGTTTGAGACGGCACAATAAAACTAATATTTCCATTGTTGTAGTCAGTCTTTTTTTTAGTAATACTTATCCTGTATCCATCTAGAGAAGATGCTTCAATAAATCCATCCTTACTTTCAAACTTTATACCGGTGTATATTAAACGATTTTCGTCCAAAGAAACGGACACCCTGGATTTTGAAACCATATTTATAAAATCTTCTCCGGAAATTGTTAGGCGACCATTTTCCTCTAAAGTAGGAAATTTTGGAAACTCATCTGCAGGGGAACAAGCAAACTTAAGTGTACTCCTTTCGCTTTTAATAGTGCATAAATTATTATTTATATCCACCATGCAATTTTCGCCTTGCATTTTTCTAGCAACTTCAGAAATTAAATTTGCATTTAAAATAAATTTTCCTTCTTCAATAACATTGCATTCTAAAACAGTCTTAATATTTATTCTCAAATCGGTGGAATAAAGAGTGATATTACCATTTTCAGTTGAAAATAAAATTCCATCTAAAAGGTTGTTTCCGGAAACTTTTGATACACCTCTTGAAGCGATTCTAATAGCATTATTTAGTTCACTGGTTTTAACCTCGAATTTCATTTATGACCTCCTTTAACAATTATAAAAATTTTTTAAAGCCTTATTATATTATAAATATAATAGTATTAGTAGTATACTTTGTGGATTCTGTTGATAAGTGCAAAAAATCTCTAAAATAAGCAAAAATACCTGTTAATAGAAATTGTATAGAAATGAGAATTTTGTGGATATTATTTTTTTATATCCTTTATAATCTCGTTAACCTTGCGGTTTATGCCCTCATCTTTTGCTGTTAATTCCTTCATCTTGTCATAAGCATGCATGATAGAGGTGTGGTCTCTATTAAATTTATATCCAATACCCGGAAAACTTAGATCCGTGAGCTCGCGTGCGATATACATAGCGCTGTGTCTAGCTAAAATAATATCTTTTCTCTTGCTGCGCCCGAGAATATCGTCCGGACTTAAATTAAAAGCTTTCGCGGTTTTTTCTATAATAACGGCCACGTCAACTTTTGCACTTTCAATTCGCTCAATCTTCATTTGATTTAAAACCATGTCTACAATCTCTTCGCTTGGAGGAACATTGTCAATCAAACTGTAGGCGTTTACTCTTCTCAAGCTGGCTTCCAGCTCTCTAATAGAAGAGTCTACATTTTGTGCCAAAATATCTATTATATTATCCGGAATTTCATATTTTTCAAGTGCTTTAAAATTTTGTAAAATTGCCCTTCTCTCTTCTAAACTAGGCATCACAATTTCTACTACAACTCCTTGTTCAAATCTAGTCATAAGTCTTTCTGAAAGAGTTTTGATTTCTCGAGGAAGCTTGTCACTAGCAAGAACAATTTGTGCCCCTCTTGAGTAAAGAGTATTGAATGTATGAAAAAATTCATCTTGAATCTTAGGTTTATTTTCCAAAAATTGTATATCGTCGATCAAAAGACAATCCAAATAACGATATCTTTGTCTAAATTTTTCATTTTTATTTGAGTTTAACGCATAAACAAACTCATTTGCAAATTGTTCAGCCGGCACATACCACAATTTATAATTCTGATTTCTTTTTAAAATTTCTTGACCAATTGCTTGCATCAAGTGAGTTTTTCCAAGACCGCTTTTACCGCAAATAAAAAAAGGATTAAAAGCAGCACCCGGATTTTGAGAAATTGCGTAAGCCGTAGCTTGAGCGTAGGAATTGGAACTGCCAACCACGAAATTTTCAAAAATATATTTTGGATTAAACTGTGGACGTTCCACTCTATCGTCAACTTCTTCTCGCACATACTCCTCAGCTTCGTATTTATCTTTTTCGCTCTCGGGAATTAGCATAAAATTGAGATTAGGATTAATAGATTTAACTGCATTATCAATGACATCTTGGTATTTTCTGGTGACTATATTAATTGTGAACAAATTAGGTCCCATCACCACCAAAAAATTATCTTTAACACAAATAGGGGTAAGTGGTTCTATATAACTCATATAACTCGCATTACCCAAATAATAATTTCTTTGTAATTCCTTTAAAACTAAGTACCAAATTTCTGTTGCTTTCATATTCTTTCCACACCTGTGGATAACCTATTAACAACTGTGTATAAGATATCCACAACTCCATTATTTAAATTATTATTTATACTTAAAAACATTGTAAATTCAATATTAATTAAAATATACCATTTTCTATAACATTGTATTTAACTGACTTTAATATTCATAAAAAGTTATACACAAGTTGTTAACAATTCTGTGGATAAACTATGTGAATAACTAAATATTTAACACAGGATTTCAAACTTAATCCACAATCATTATAACATATTTTGGTCTTAATTACAACTTAAGTGAGAAGTCTGTGAATAGAACATGAATTTTAATTTCATCAATGTTTGACATTGAAAATTTAAAAGAATATAATTCAATTGGTGAGAAAAATGCTTTTTTTATTGGTTAAAAAATTTTTTTTAATAGGATTATTTAGTTTTGGCGGAGGATATGCGATGCTGCCTCTGTTTGAAAAAGAATTTATCAAAACAGGAATAATAAACTATGACAGATTTATGGAGATAATGACAATTTCTCAAATGACCCCGGGCAGTTTTGCAATAAACGCAGCGACTTTTATCGGAAAAGAAAAGGTTGGATTTATGGGTGCACTTTTGTCCACAGTTGCGGTATCAATTCCAAGTTTAATAATTTTGATTGTATTTTCAAAAATACTTTTAAAATACAAAGACAATCCAATTAAAAAGCAAATTTTTGACGGTCTAAGTCCTGCAGTTATGGGATTTATTTTAGCAGCAGTATTTATGCTTGCAGGAAGCGAAGCAATTGACATAAAATATGTTTCTCTATTTTTGATGAGCATGCTTTTATTGTTCACGAAAAAAGTTCATCCAATTGCTGTAATTTTTATAATAGGAGGAATTAACGTACTGCTATGAAAAATGATTTCAAGAAATTATTAAAAATATTCCTCGTATTTCTTAAGATTGGCACAATTAGTTTTGGCGGTGGATACGGCATGATAATTGTTATGAAAAAAGAACTGGTCAGTCGCGGACTGGTAACCGAAGAAGAATTTATGGATAGTTTAATCATTGCACAAACCACTCCGGGAGCACTCGCAGTTAATCTCGCAATAGCACAAGCTGGAAATATTGCAGGTTGGATTGGACAAGTAGTTGCATTTGTGGGTGTAGTTTTGCCGAGTTTTCTGTGTATTTTGATTTTATCCACAGTTTTGAATAAATTTAAAGATAATATATATGTAAAAAAATTTATGGACGGCTCAAAACCGGCTGTTTTGGCTCTTATAACTATGAGTTTTATAGATTTACTAAAAAACATAGAAAAAGACTTTGTAAATATAGCTCTTATGATACTAACTGTAATTCTCACGATTGTTTTAAAACTCCACCCGGTAATTATCCTATTAATTGTGGGTACTTTGGGATACTTTTTTCAGAATAGAAAAAATCTTTAAAATATTTTGAAAGTGTAATTAGTTTGTAACACCAAAATATATATATTTAGATATAATAATATTGTACTCCTATTGTTTTGTTATTGAGGTTAAAACCTCGGACACTAAATTTTTTTCATGATATTGGGCATATTGCCCACTCCTATTGTTTGAGAAGGTCGGTGATGCATCATCGGCTTTCTTTTTTATATTTTTTCTTCCGTTTTAAGAAAAATATATTTAAATTTAGTCGTACTCATAATTAAAAAAACGAGCTAAAAGCTCGCTAATTATTAATTAAATATTATTCACTAATTTATTCTATAAATCATTAATTAAAATATTAATTTTCTATCTTAATTCCAATTTTATCCGTCACATAATCCAGCATCCAAAGATCTGCAATATGCACTCTTCCGATTAACACTCTTTCCTTGGATTTTATTACTTCTTTTGCAATTTCTATTTCTCCGAAATATCTGTCAAATTCGCCTGTGGTAAACATTATGTCGCCTCTTGTAAATTCAGTTGTTTCGGAGATTTTTTTGTCTGTTAAATCTATTTTACCTCTAAAAGATGAATCTCTTATGAGTTTTTTTGCGGCGTCCGTTCTGTCGTAAAAAATGGTGTCTTTTAATTCTTTAGGTACGGTTCCACGTGCTTTTAGATAGCCTTTGTTTAGACGTTTTAAATCATCCACAGCGGCTTTTGAAATATCAATATCTCCAACCAGTACAATGTCGCTTTCTACTTCCAGGCATTCAAGTACTGCACGTAAAAACCTCATTGATCGGTGCTCTTCAACTGTTGGTAAGCCCTTGTATAATGGACCTCTTTGCACTAAATCTCCCGGAACAAAAGATATCACTTTGTATCCACATTCGTGGAATATTTTGTTTATTTCTCTAATTTTTTCTAAATCCATTCCCGTATCCGGCTTAGGAAAATAGTTGTGACAGATGAGAGTATTATCTTTATCGAGACCTCTCATTTCAAGACGTTTTAATTCTTCCAGAGAAATTATTGAAGCATTCAGCACAATTGGGAAAGACTTTGAAAAAGCTATAATTTCATCTTCTGTAATTCTAAAATCTATTCTTAGATATGCATTTCCTACTTTTTTAATTTCTTCTATATTGAATTTTCTAATGGACAAATCGTCCACATCGATAATCATTGAGAGTCCTTTTTTATTTGCAAGCGCTACAGTTTGTTTTAAAACTTCAAAATCTAAATTTTCTTCCAAATAATTTAGAGAAGTAAATATGTACTTGCCTCCAAGTTCCAAAGTTTTATCCATTATTTGTGAAATATATTCTATATCAGAGCCTAAAAATACGCTCATACCCGTTTCAAAATTATTTATCATATAATCAACCCCTAATTCTTTATTCAAATTACATATATTTATAGCCATTTTTTCAGGTTTTTATTCAAAAATTCTGTTAATTTTTTGCTTAAACGAAAAAAAGACCAAAAGGTCTTTTTTGAGAGGTTAGTAAGGTATACGTTAAGCAAAATGCTTAAAGGTATTAGATGTTTCGTAAATATCGCTATATTTGGTAACTCATATAATTGTTATAGCTATTATCTATTTACAGTTCAATTATATGCGTTCCGGTTTTAAAAGTCAATAGATTTTAGACAATTTCATGATAGAAAATTTCTATTAATTAAGCAAAATTGATAGATAATCTTTATAGTAGTTTTTATAAATGTCACATTATTATGTAAAAGTAAGCTGCGGCTTATATGATTTTGTTATCAATTTTGTATTTTCGATAGAAATTATTAATATTCCTTTATTTTAGTTAGTTAAAATCATATAATAAAAGTGGGGGTGATATTTTGAAATATGTGGGAATAGATATCGGCTCCACTGCTTCAAAAGTGGTAGTTTTAGATGAAGATAAGAAAAAAATTTTACACACAAAACTTTGTCCGAGCGGATGGAATAGCCGTGAGACAAGCGAAGATATTAGAAACTGGCTTGAAACTTTAGATTTAGGGGAAATGAGAATTGTGGCAACCGGTTACGGAAGAGTCAGCGTGCCTTATGCCGATAAGACCGTTACCGAAATTACTTGTCACGCAAAGGGTGCATTATTTTTAAATCCTGTAGATATGACCGTTATTGATATTGGAGGTCAAGACACAAAAGTCATTGTGGTAAATAATGGTATGGTAAGTGACTTTTTAATGAATGACAAGTGCAGTGCCGGCACCGGTAAATTTTTGGAAGTTATGGCAAATCGTTTAGGACTTACTTTGGAAGAAATGTTTGAGTATGCAAGTTTGGGCACTCCGGTTCAAATTTCAAGTGTTTGCACAGTGTTTGCAGAATCTGAAATCATCAGCCTTATGGGTAAAGGTACGAGCAGAGAGGACATTGCAAGTGGCGTGGTCCATTCAATTGTAAAGAAAGTTGCATCACTATCTTTAAAGCGTCTTGAAAATGACGAAGTTTTTCTAACGGGTGGTTTCTGCGATAGCGATTTTATTGTAAAAGAGCTTTCAAAAGAACTAAATGCACATGTGCACACCGATAAAAAAGCTCGCTTTGCAGGTGCAATCGGAGCGGCAGTTCTTGGTTAATGTAGATTTTTTTAAGGAGCTAAGACGGGATGCCTATGTAAAATGCATGAATCATTTTATAAATGGTGATTCTGTGGCAGGTATTTTGGGAAGTGTAGACGAAGCATTTTTGCGTGGGTTTGGATTAATTCCAATTCCCATTTTAAGCACGGACGGCTATATTTTTGAATTTGGAGGGAAAGAATTTGCATGTGATGCGATAAATTCAACTGCAATTTATATGCAAACAGACAAATGTCCACTAATTTTTTCTTCAAAATTTATAGTTTATGAAAATTATTGTCCCCTTTTAATTGAGAGTTTAAAAGGGATTAATAAAAAAGATTTTATTTTATTTAGTGAATTAAACCAATATTTAAAAGTTAGAGGCTATAATTTTAGCGATAATTTGTACGAAAAATCCAAAGAGATTTTAGATTATATAGATAAAAAGATTAATTTTTTATCTAAAACAAATATTAATTCACGTCTTTTAAGTTATGCGAAGTTTTATTCAGCTTACGAAACAGATCTCGAAAAAAGAAAAGAGATAATAGATGAGCTCGCGGAAGACTACGAGTTTGAGGATAAAAAAAGAGAAATATTTTATACGCTTTGTCCATATGGAATTTTAGATGGAATAAAGGGCGAAGATTACGATGTTGTTATAGGCGAAAATCAGGAGTATGCTCCAATGGGTTGCGCTTTAAAACATAAAAATAATATTAGTTATGAGGTGTAATATGGATAAGAATCATGAAATGTGGTCAGAAATCGGAATGGACGTTGAAAAACATGACATTCTATGCAGTGTGTTACCGGAAGCTTTTGGCGACGTATTTTTGAGCCAAAAGAATCGACCGGAAAAAATGGATTATTTTAACATGGTGGTTGGAGATATTCACGGAATTCGTCCGGCTGAACTTATTGAAGAACAAAAGAAAGGCAGAAAAGTGGTAGGAACATTCTGTATTCACGTGCCGGATGAAGTACCGATTGCTGCAAACGCTATTGTAACTGGTCTTTGCAGTGGAAGCCAATTCTGGGTTCCGGGCGGCGAAAAAGTGCTTCCAACTGCAACTTGCCCGCTTATCAAAGCAAGCCTTGGGGCAAGATTTGATAAAACTTGCCCATTCTTTAGAATTGCCGACTTATTCGTTGGCGAAACTACTTGCGATGGGAAGAAAAAAGCTTGGGAAATTTTAGAAGAAGACGCACCCGTTTATGTTATGGATATTCCACAACTAAAAACTGAAGATGACTTCTTAAAATGGGAAAAAGAAATAAAAAAATACATCGCAAAAATTGAAGAATTAACCGGCAATAAAGTAACTCCGGAAAGTCTCCACGATGCAATCGTATTAATTAATAAAAAACGTCAAGCAATGCAAAGATTGAACAACTTCAGAAAAGAAGAAAATGTTCCAATTTCTGGAAAAGACGTTCTCTTAATCACTCAAATCGCTTTCTTTGATGACCCGGAAAGATTTACAAAGATGGTAAACGACCTCTGCGATGAACTTGAAGAAAGAGTTAAAAATGGGGTAAGTGTTTACGAAAAAGGTGCAAAGAGAATCCTTTTGACGGGTACGCCACTTTCAATTCCGAACTGGAAAATCCACCACATCATTGAATCAATGGGTGCTGCGGTTGTCGGAGAAGAAATGTGTACAGGCTTGAGATACTGTGAACACTTAGTTGATGAATCCGGCGATACAATCGACGAACAAGTTAAACATCTGGCAGAAAGATATCTCGGAAATATCAACTGTGCTTGTTTTACACCAAACACCGGTAGAGTTGAAGACATCATTCGCCTTGCAAAAGAATATAAAGCTGACGGCGTTATCGACCTCAACTTGAAATTCTGCACACTCTACGATTTAGAAGGCAGAAAAGTTGAAAAAGCTCTTAAAGACGCAGGTATTCCATGCCTTGGAATAGAAACGGACTATACAGACGAAGACGCCGAACAATTAAAAACCAGAATTGGTGCATTTATCGAAATGCTCGACTAATGAAAAAATACTATGTATTTTTTAAAAATTCTGTGGATGCGTACACTCTCTCCACGAATTTAAAAGGAATTAAAAAAACTCTTGCGCCAACGCCGCGGGAAGCCTCACATTGTTGCGGAGTTTGCTTAATTTATGAAGACAAAAAAGACAAGACATATATCGAGGAAATGGCAAAAAAACTAAATATAACGCCGGATGGATTTTGGGAGAAAGAAGAGGATATTAATCCCGATAGAATGAAGTTTTGCTAAATAAAAATGGGTCTTTTTAGACCCATTTTTAGATAATTTCTATTGAATACTATTCCCTCCTCAATCGTTATAAACCGTTCCACTACCTACTAAGTAGTAATTATATCTATCATAGCTACCGTCATTACTTATTTCAATTGTAGCTGTTCTGTCAGTATTCCAACCCGATCCAAATGTAGAAGTTTGACTATCGTTTATCGGAAAACTTACAGTTTTGCGTTTTCGAAATACACCTTGATCTATCATTATTGAATATGTTGAACCCTCATCTGGCCAAGCTAAATTTCCAGATGCATGATATAATTTAGAAGTTGAGTAAACTTTTAAAGTACTTGAGCTAATTGAGAAAGGATCACTAATAATACTATAATGAATATTAAATTCAAATTCCTTTGCTATATTTCCAGAGCTTTTTAATCTTGATGAATTATGTTTAGTAACGAAGTACTCTCCTGTAATTGGATTAATATAATTTTCAGTGCCTTTTTTTAGTACAATTTTTTTAGGTACCGGTGAATAATCAATTTCAGTTTTTTCTAAATCTAAATCGTACTTATCTGCCAAATTGGTGATAAATCTTTGTGTTTTTGTTGTAGATGTACTTATTGAAGCATTTGCTGTAATAAAACCTGCCATGATTATCACTACACTTAGTATAATCGCTAAATTTCTTTTAAACTTCATTTTTACTCCTTTCTGAAGTTTTGGATACTATTTTACTTGTCACAAAATAACTTAAAAAAGTTAGTGCAATTCTAAATATCACCATATCTATATCAAAAACTCCGGTTTTTAATATGATATTTAGTAAAGGAAAAGCCAGTGCAACAATAAAAAGCATCGTTTTTGCTGATTTACTATCTTCATAATTTTTGTATTTAATTGCAAAATAAATGGCAAGGGGTACAAAAATAAGTGCCGATAATAAAAACTTTACCAAAATATCTGTATTAATATTAAATCCTCTCTGAAATAAACTTTTCCACGTTCTAAATGGAACAAGGTTCAACATCCTATGCCATCTAAAAACTAAATAGCTATGAGCAATCTTATAGATTGTAGTCGATAAAAATACAACGAGGAAGTAAACAATTGCAGATAACGTGATTTTCTTTTTTGCTGTCATAATTAATTTACATAATAATCAACAGAAATTCATCCAAATATATTATAGCATACAAAAATTGAAAAAGCCAATTATAACTTTAAAATATATTAAGATTAGTTAATATATTTTAAAGTTTATCTGTGAATTCTCTTTTGAAATCTTTTTTGGAATAAGTGTAAATGTTTCTAAAAATATAGTTTTCATAGCGAAAAAGTCCAAACTGGGTGTATCTTCGGTTTGCTTTTTTAGAGAGAGATTTCACGAATTCATCTCTATAAAAGTTGTTTGAAAAATGGTTTACGCCCGGATTTTTTTGATAGTTGTAAACTAATATAAAATCCACATTTTTTCTAATTGCCGAAATCGGAGTTTTGGTGATGTCGGAATAAATGATAACGGAGTTGAGCATTTTGTCTACAATTGCTTCCACGAGTTTTTTGTCCACTACGCCGTTTTTAAATTCAATCATTATGTCGCCGTAATTCAAAAACATTAGCGCATCCACGCTTGGGGGTACAGTTAACAGGTTCATTTTGTCCACATAGTTGTCTTTTACTGCGTCAAAATCTACTGCATTTACTTTGGAATTGGTCATATATTGTTTGCGTTTTGGGTCGTGGTTGTCAATTGAGATGGACTTTAAATCTCTTTTGAATAAAAATAAGATTTTAAACTATTATAGTTTAGTTCTTTATCTTGTCTAAATATCTATTTGCAAAAATAATCATTGTTAAAACTTCTGTTATAAATATAGCAAAAGTTAACCCCATCAATGATAATTTTAAAGTGATTATTGTTATAAACATAATCAAAACTGCTAATACATTTAAAATTATTGAAGTATATAAAACAAATTTTGATTGATTAATTGCTTGCAAGGCTAATTTATAGGAATATGATATACAAGATATTGAATTGACGGCAATGAAAACTAAGATGTATTTTTTTACAATTAATATAACATCTCTATTATCACTAAATAAAGCAACAATATTTTTATTAAATATAAGTATAAAAATTGCACCTATAAAATACAATGCCAATGCAAGTCCTGAAGAATACTTAGGATACTTTAACATGTTTTCTTTATTTGAAGCACCGCTTTCAATACTAATCATACTTAAAACTGCTGAACCATATACATACTTGAATAGAAATAATAAACCAATAATTGTATTTATTATTACATATCCCGCATAATCTATCGTCCCTAAACGTACTAATATCATATTAACAAAAAGTCCATAAGCTGAACCATCTATAATTTCTTGTAAGATTAAAGGTATACTCAATTTAAAGTGATTTAAAGTGTTTTTTAAATAATCACTTAGGCTTTTCAAATCAAATTTTATATGCTCTCTCAAAAAATATGAATATAAGAAGATGCTTATAAGCATAGTAAAAATTGTAGAGTAACCTACAAATTCTACTCCCATTTTTGGCAATCCAAATTTTCCCAAGACAAAAATATAATCTAAAGAAACATCAAGAAGCGATGAAAAAATACTTATATATAAAATAATTTTCGTCTTATTCAAAACCTTGCATGTAGAAGTGTATGCAAAAGTAATAAGCTGTAGCAACACATAGAAAGTCATTGGTTGTAAATATTTCATTGCTTGAATAAGTGTTTTATTATCTAAATCAAATAAAGCAATTAGAATATTCTTTCCAAATAAAAAAATTAGAATAGAAAAGGATAAACCAATTATTCCACTTAAAAAAATTGAAGTATAAAATTCAAATGAAAATTTTTGATCATCTTTTTTTCCAAAACTTTTACCCAAAAGAATGTTCAAAGTAATAGTTATTGCCCCTAAAACTCCCGCAACCATCTCCAATGTATTCGAAACAAGTGAAGTCGCATTTAATGACTCAATTGAAATATTACCAACAATCGCCACATCAGTTGCTCCAATAAAATATGATGCAATCATTTGTAAAAGAAGTGGTATTGCAAATTTATTCAAATCTTTTATTACTTTCTTATTCATATTATTACCATCCATTAATAATAGTTAAGGGCTTTATATACTTAAATAAATATGTGCTATTCATAAAATCATCTATTAATGTTTCATATTCTTCATAAGTTATATCATATTTTTCACAGAACTTAGAATATCCTTCTTTCCTAGATGACCCTAAATAAATAACATAAAATATTTCAGCAGCAGTTGTGTTTAATGCATAATACTCTAAATCTACTGAATCAAATGTTATCCATTCTTTATCCTCATTCAAATTCATCATCTTCATATTTTGGAACCAAATGGAAATGAAGGTGAGAGCCAGTATCTCCATAAGCCCCATAATTAATTTTCTTTGGTTTGAATATCTTTTGAATTGCCTTAGCAACTTTTGCTATATCAGAAAAGTAAGCATCTCTTTCTCCATCACTAATATCTACTATTTCACTAACATGTTTTTAGAAGCAACAATAACTCTCGCACGATGACTTTGTTCTTTAAAAAGATATAGCTGGCTATTTTCTAAATCACCAATCTTAATTCCAAATGCATCTACTAGTTCATTGTTCATACAATAAGCACAATTTTTATCTTTCATAATCTTCTCCTTTATTGGAATTATTAGATTTATACCCTAGCAGAGTCAATAATATTTATTTTCTGATGACTTTAAGAGTATAAAATTACCTGGTCAATAAAAATAGCATCAAATAATTTGTTTTTTCATAATTATACGATTATTTTCTTTGGAATTATACAATACTAAAAACCTCTTAAGAACTAGTAAAATTGGGTATAAATAATTGGAAATAAATTATCAGTGGTTAGAAATTCTAACTAAACTTCTAGATAAGAATTATCTTATAAGCTATGAAATTTATACTATATTATTTAAGGAGTGATTATATGAATAGAGAAGAAAAAATTCAAGCCCTCAGGGATATTATAAAAATCAAATCAGTAAATGGTAATGAGCTTTTAGTTGCACAATATTTGATGAATATGCTTAAGGGTGAAAATATAAAAACCGAGCTTATTCAATATGATAAGAATCGTGCATCTCTTGTAGCAGAATTTTCCAATGGAGGTAAAAAAATTGGACTTACAGGTCACATGGATGTGGTAAGCGAGGGCAAGAGCTCTGATTGGCAACACGATCCATATGGTGCAGAAATAGTTGGCAACAAACTATATGGACGTGGCACATCTGACATGAAGGCGGGTCTTATGGCGATGACTATCGCTTTTATAGAATTAGCAGAGGAGAATTTTGAGGGTACCATTAGGCTTTTATTTACTGTAGGTGAAGAAATTGGTCAATATGGTTCCGAAGATTTAAGTAATAGAGGATATGCAGATGATTTAGATGCTCTTATAGTAGGAGAGCCTGCTTATCTAGGAAATATTTCACAAATAACTTATGCACATATGGGTTCATTCAACTATAAAATTTCTTCAAAAGGCCTTGCTTCACACTCTTCAATGCCAGAAATGGGAGTAAACGCCATAGACAATTTACTTGATTTTAGAAATATTCTAAAAAACAAGATGGAAGAAATCTGCAAGAATTATGAAAATGAAATTTTTGGACATACTATATTTAACATCACGCAAATAGAAGGTGGCTCTCAAATCAATTCTATACCTGATAATGCAAGCTTTAGCGGCAATATAAGGACTATACCAGAGTTTGATAATGACATGATGAAAGACTTTATAGAAAAATT
The DNA here is from genome assembly GCA_022778715.1 of Ezakiella sp. Lineage (GTDB taxonomy): Bacteria > Bacillota > Clostridia > Tissierellales > Peptoniphilaceae > Ezakiella. The sequence continues at coordinate 27,230 of JALFRW010000033.1, read as the reverse complement.
AGTAGATGAATTTAATGGAGATAATAGAAATTTAAAATTCGAAGTTACTCAATCTTCAATGCCAGTACAATCAAATCCAAATTCAAAATTAATAAAGATAATTAGACAGTGTGCTGACACTAACAAATTAGAAAATATTAACAATCCAGATGTGTTTAATGAAGATTTTATAAATGAAATCAAAGAGAAAAAAGAGATACCAGTTTCTGCAACATTTTCAAGAGGTACAACAGATGGTTCAAATTTCTTCAATAAAAATAAAAAAATGGACTTTGCTATCTATGGACCAGGCGGCATAGAAGTAAGCCATAAGGTAGATGAATTTGTTTATATAGATAGATATTTGAAATTTATAGACTTATATAAAGAAATATTGCAAAAATATATTAAATAATAATACTAGTAAAATGGTACTGTTGCAAAATAGATACTTGAGGTGTCGCACTTAATTTTACAATCTATCATATAATAAAATTATCAATTGCCCTATGATTGACAATGAATTTTATTATAAGCACTCTAAGTGCTTTTAAAATAATTGGTCAAACTTATCATCAATTACCAATAACAAAAAATATGATGATAAATTCCTCTATACATTATCTAATTGTATTCTTGATTAGTATCCCAGTGTTTAAAGGTAGAATGAAATTTATACTTGGAGGAAATTATGAGTAGAGAATTTTTGGAAGAAATTATATCTGAAAAAATATCCGAAAGTGATACATTAGAATATAAAGATTACTATTTTACAAACGGTAAATTAACAAGTCTAGATCAAAAAGAACTTGCTAAATTATTTAAAGAAATATGTGCCTTAGCTAACTATAATGGTGGAAGAATAATATTAGGATTAAAGGAAGACAACAACCATAATCCTTCAGAATTATCTGATGTAGGTGTGAACAAAGATACATTCGAAATGTGGGAGCAAGCTTTAAGAAATAAACTTTCTGTAAACATTATCCCTTCTCTCTATGGGATAAAAACGGAACTTGTTGAAGTTAGAGATGATACTAATTGCATTATCATAGATGTCCCTAGAAGTGTATTAAAACCACACGCATATAACACTGGTAGTAACCATGAATTTTATATAAGAAATGGAAATACTTCCATTCAAATGAGATACAATGATTTGAAAAATAGTTTTGATTCTCTAAGCAATAGGCAACAAAAATTAGAAAGTTTCAGAAGCGAAAGAATCTCTAGTATTTTAAATAGTGAGGTAGATGATACCTTAATAACATCACCTTTATTATTAATACACATTTTACCTGAAGTTTCATTTGATGAAAGAACATATATTGATCTAAAAGCTTGTGAATATAATGATAATTTAGATATTTTCAATCCCGATGGTCACCATGGTTCAGTAAATTATAATGCAAATGGGTTAATCAAAACTCGAAGAAATCATAAAGATCTCTTATCAACATATATACAAATTTTTTCTAATGGCAATTTAGAAATTGGAGAAATTTATTTGATGAAATATGATGTGGATGAAAATCCTAAAATGATTTACTGCTGGGATAATTTTGAAAAAATTATTGCTAAAAAAATATATAATTATTGCAAAGAACTGTATAAACAAAGATTAGGAACTGGATTCTATATTTCTTTTACCTTATTAAATGTTAAAGATTATTACTCAAGAACTTCAGGTTTTGGAGAACTTTCTGAACCCATAAAGCAAAATATCATTAAGTCTCAATTTGTTAAGTGGGATATAAATACATCTTATCAATCATCTATGTACCTGTTTTTCAATAAATTTGCTAATATCTTTGGTTCAAGAGAATCATGGTTGTATAATGATGGAGAACCTATTGCTGAGAAATTTAATTTTATAGCTGAAGATTAGAGACAACTTAATACACGCTTAACGCTTATAACTTTAATAGCAAGCACAGTAAGTGTACGGACACTTACGAAAAAATTAATGGAGCAGACCTTTATGGCATGCTCCATTTTTTTAATTTTTACCTTGTTAGGGAGAACCCTAAGACCCCAAAATTTATTTTATAAAGGAGAATAAAATGGCAAATAGATTTAGAAATGAAAGAATAGAAATAAAACTAACTAAGGAAGAAAAAGAAGTTTTCGAAAAGAAAATGAAACTTGCAAATTGCAAAACAATGTCCCATTTTCTTAGAAAATGTGTATTAGAAAAAGAGATATATGTTGTAGATTTAGAACCATTTAGAAACCTACAATGGTTACTTTCAAATGCTACGAATAATATAAACCAGATCGCAAAAGCTACTAATACAACTGGTGTTATTTACAAAAATGAAATTGAATCAATGAATAAGCAGATAGAAAAATTATCAAGAGAAATATGGCAGATTCATTCCCTACTTCTAAATAAATCAAAAGAAAGTTCTGGTGATTAGTATGGCAATTACAAAAATACATCCTATAAAATCAACCCTAAATTTGGCAATAGACTATATAACTAAGAGTGAAAAAACTGATGAAAAAATCTTGATATCTTCATTTAAATGTCATCCATCTACTGCCCACATACAATTTATGAAAACACGAGAAGATAATGATACTACAGGTAAAGTTTTGGCTAGACATTTAATCCAATCTTTTCTACCAGGAGAGGTTGATCCTATAAAAGCTCACGAAATTGGAATGGAGTTATGCAAGAAAATTTTAAAAGAAGATTATGAATTTGTTCTTTCAACTCATATTGATAGAGGGCATATCCATAACCATATTATTTTTAATAATGTTAATTACAAGACTGGTAAATGCTACCAATCTAACAAAAAAACTTACCATAAAATCAGGTATCAAAGTGATGAATTGTGTAAAGAAAATAAGCTTTCAGTCATTGATGAATATTATGAAGCTTACAAAAGAAAATATAAAACTGCTGGTAAATCTTGGTACGAATATGACCAAAATAAGAAAGGAAATTCTTGGAAGTCTAAACTGCAATTTGATATAGATAGAATGATTAATAAGTCTAAATCGTGGGAAGAATTTTTAGAAAATATGAAATCTCTTGATTATGAAATTAAATTTGGTAAACACATTGCTTTTCGTCATAAAGATAAGCAAAGATTTACAAGAGCAAAGACTATCGGGGAAGATTATACCGAAGAAAAAATCAAAGAAAGAATAGATTTAGCTATTAAAAACAAAGCTAATCCTATTAAAAAACGAGTAGGAAATGTTATTGATATATCTACTAATAAAAAAGCTCAATCCTCAAAAGGTTATGAAGTATGGGCAAGAAAGCACAATATCAAAACAATGGCTGATTCAATAATTAAACTTAGAGAGCAAGGAATTAATTCAATCACTCAACTCGATGATATAATCAAAAAATCTGCTTATGATAGACAAGATTTGTTAGATAAAATAAAGAAAATTGAAACTGAAATGAAGAGTTTATCCCAAGATATGGAAAATATAAATACTATAAATAAGTATCGTGAAATCTATAAATACCATAAGAAAAATCCTCAAGATAAGCAATTTGCGGAAGAATATTATAGTGAACTTTCTGTCTATAAAATAGCTGCAAAAGAAATCTTAGAAAACTATAAAAAACTGCCAAATACAAAAGAAATACTAACCAAACTCGATAAATTGCAAGAAAAAAAGAACACCCTTATGCAAGAGTATTCTTTGAATAAAGAACAACTTTCCGATCTTGTTCAGTATAGAAAAAACTATGAAAATTATTATAGGAAGGAAGTGGAAAGGTAGCTGCATTTTTATGCATCATTCATATATTTCAAAATTTCATAGTTTTGAATATAGTCAGGCTCATTTAACAGATGATATTTATCATTGTCTAAAATATTAATATGAACTTCAGAATCTATTTCATATTCATCTTTAGAAAACCCTATAGATGATATTATCATCTGATTGAATTTATTTGATGATTCTAAAATAAATTTAATTAAAGCCATCTTTTTCTCTTGATCGGTTTCAACATTATTTGGACTATCAAACACCATTGGAAATTCAATTTCTTTAGAATTGTACTTTTGTTTTAAATCATTAAGTGTTAGATACCATATAACAGTGGATAAAGGTTTGTTACTACCACTAGCACAAAAATTTTTAGATAAATTCTGATAGTTTGTATCATCTAATTCATTTAAATTAAATCTATTTTTCAATTTATCGATTAAATAATAATAATCTTCGTCAACAGATTTAATCCTTTGACTAATTTCTTTTATTTCTTTTTTTATAGGTTTAATATCATCTTGTGCTTGTACGACCATGCCATTATTAAATAATAGATCCTCATTTATTTTATCTATTAAGTCATTTAGTCCTTTAAATTTTATATAGTTATTGATTTCCTTTCTATTACTAGATATTTTTTCATTATGTTCTTTCAAGTGAGCCGCCAACTCAGAATAGTCTTTTTCATATTTTTCAATTTCTTCTTTGATTTTAATGCTTTCTACATTAATTGTATCTTTTAAATCTATCGCGTTATCAACATTGTTATATCTCTTGCTCCTTATATTTATAGTATCGTTTAAAATAGTGTGGCACTCTGGACATATATGTGTTAATAAAATATTTTTTATTTCTTTTTCTTGTTTTTTTGCAAATCTATCAATCTGATTCAAGGCAATTTTTTGTTCCTCTAATTGATTTCTTAAATCCACAAGTTTATTTCTAATTTCACTAATTTCATTCATCAATCTAGAATACTCTTTTGTTTCGATTTTTAATTCATTTTCTAAAGCATTACTACTTTCTGGACAAGAAAATCCCTTAAGCATTGCTAAAGTTCTATTCTTTAACTTGTCTAATTCCTGTATCTCCTCTTTAGTGATTTTAATTTTACTTTCTATTTCTTCCTTTTGCTTAATTAGTTCAAAGTAATCTTTATTATATATACCTAAGTGCGTGTATATTACATTTATTTTAAAATTACTATATTGAGCAAGATTATTAAAAGAACTGAATTTAGTTCCGTCGTATTTATCTTGATCCAAATAATTTAAAATGAAACTATACACGGGAGGTGCAACTTCTAATTGTTTTGTATTCTTATTTGGTAAAAAAATAGTAAAACCAAATAATTCGCCCAAAAAAATTGATAATTCAGTTCTATGAATAGTTTTGAAAATCAATTGATTTTTATTATCGAATATCTTAAAGAGTCTTTTTGACCTATAAATTGAATACTTATTATCATCTACACTAAATTTAAGAATATATACTTTATCTTTTTCATTCCATTTTGAATCAAAGTTCGCTTCAGCTCCTAAAGAATGATATAAACTTCTAAGTAACACGGACTTTCCTCTGTCAGTTCCGTCAACTTCACTGGAAGTAATGATATTTAATCCTTTGTAAAAAGTTTGTGTATATGCTTCTTCTTTATTTATATCAAAGATGTATATTTGATCAAAAGTTAAATCCATTATATTTCCCCTCCAGTCGCATAAATAAAATAAACTATTAAATATTGCACGTCTTTCATATCATTTGTTATTTCAATATTAAAATCATTATTGAAGACTCTAGATATTTTATTTAAATAATCTTCTTCATCAATAAATGAATCTTCATTTTCGCGAATATAATTAAAAATTTGTACCCTTATTAAACGCAAACTCTCAGTATTTTGAATTTCTAGCAAATCACTTAATGCAATATTATATTTTCTTTGTCTTCTTAATGACAATGTATTGATAAAATTTTGTGTTTCATTAATCCCATTTTTCGATTCTTTTTTATGAGAATCTAACATTCTATCAAACTCAGTTCGAGTAATGCCCTTTTTCTTTTTTACTTCATCATAATCCTTTACATCTAACTCATATGCCGCTTTCTGTTTCACCGTGTCCATAACCAATCTATAAAGTGCATTCGGATTTTGTGGCTCTTCATTTTTTATTTCTTCAAAAGAACTTATTAATTTACCTTTTATTGCATCTTCAGGGTGTTGAAAATCCATCTCATCAAATATATAAAACACATTATCTACATTTACTGATTCTATGTTTAATTCTATACACAACTTATTTTTTATTTCATCAATTGCATCTTTGTCAATTTCTCCAAAACATTTTTCGTAAAAATCAATATCTTTTTTTCTTATTTTAAGTGGTCTATTACAGACTATAGCCAATTTTATATTTTGATTAGGAGAGTAAAGAGCATATAACTTGCCTAAAATAGAATTATTTTCTTTATTATTTATTTTGCACAAATTATTTTCATTAAAATTTCCAGATTTTCTTGTTTTTATTTGATAAAAAAACATCTCTTGTTCTTTGTGTAATTCAATATCACATTTAAAATCAAATATTACCGAATAATCTTCACTTTCTTTATGGGCATCAATAATTTTACTTACACCCCATAATAATTCCATTCTAAATCTATTTTTTGTTATACTTCCTGATAAATCTTTAGGCAATGACATATAATATTCTTCTTGATTCATACTCCCTCCTTTCTAAAGCAAGATAAGCTTTTATTATTAGATTCCATAATCACTAATATCTTCTGCAACCATCTTAGCATCATTTAAACTACTTAAATAAATAGAATTTCTGTCTAATTTATTGTCATTTATTAATTTATAATATTTGTTGTTGCTAATATTGTCTATATAGTAATAATCAATCTTCTCTATTATGCTTGCAAAGTCTAAATAACTTATAGAAGTAAAATCTTCTGTCTCAAGGCCAGTATTTAATACAAATTTATAATCTTCAAAATCATAGAACTTATCCTCTTTCTCAGAGGTTAAATCTAGATATATTTTGGTTGATTTTGCAATAAGACATATATATTGAAAATCTTTATCCACATATTGTGTTTTATTGTTAGGATGAGCCATTGAATAATGTTGATTTGGTGTTAGCATTATCAAGTTTTCAACATAATCTGCAATAGTTGGATAGTCTGATTGAGTAAAAATATGGTGTGCTTGAGTTGCATTTACCATCTCAGTTGCTTGATAAACTTCAGATTTTCCATTATAAATACTATCATTAAATTTACGCATTGCTTTTTTAGCCTTATTAACCGTATAACTAGCCATAGCTCTGGCTTGCAATTGTGCAACCGTTAGCTCATGTTCAGCTCTAGTAATTGACTTATCTTTGCCACTTAGCTCATCTCTCCAGTTGGCACGATTATATTGTAAATCACTTAGCGTGATGGTATTTTTAGAAATCCTACCTCTCTCAGTACCTTGTTTTTTTAATTTAAAAGCGAGAGGATTTATGACTTTCGTAAAAATCCTACCACATTCTGTTTCTCCATTTATTTTTGTATTGTTTATAGTGAATCTTATAAAGGTGTCCCTAACATCTTTATAAGACTCTTTAGTTTGTATTTTAAAGAACTCTTCAAAAGAATCCCATATTCCACTGTCTTTTAAAACCTTAACTATATATTCATACAAAAAGTTCAAAGCATTTGTCGGTCTTAAAGCAATTTTCTCTAATAACTCCCTATTATTTATAGAATAGTAATATCTGTTCTTCTCTTTTCTTACATCAAGAATCTTACTATAACCTAATAATTTTATTGGTTGTCCAAAATACTTGTCATATTCATTTCCAGCTTTTAATTCTGGATCAGGCTTTGAAAAGATAGAAATTACATTTTCTCTAGCATATTCACTATGCCATATATCAGAAACAGTAAATTCTTTAAGATCACTTTGATCTACGTACTCTATTATACAGTCTGCAATAATTGAAACTACATCATAAGTACATTTCTGATCAATCCATCTTGCATCACCGGTTTTTCTAACATCATAATCGTATTTATCTAAAAAGTTTTCATACATATTATATAATACCTCTATTCTTTATCAGTTCTTTTCTTATACTCCTCCCGTAATTCCTCACACAATTCTTTGCAATTAATTCTACCCTCAACACCCAAATTACCAGCAGTCATATTTCTTTTTAAACATTCAGGCACGCCAACTAATGTTTTAAAATGAATTCTATCTTCTGGACCCCAAGCTCCTTGAAACTGATTGTCTTCATGTATGCTAAAATCAACATTTTCAGATGTCAAAAGATACTCAATTGCCTCTTCCTTTTCTTTTAAATTTTTAAATTTCACTTGACCAATCTTGCCATAAATTAATTTTTCCATATTTACCTCCATAAAAATTTATAATTTTCTCCCAAACCAAAATACACTTGTTTTATCAATGTTTAATGATCGTGTTTGCTTATTTCTAGCAATCTTATAAAATTCCCTGTACTCATCTGTTGAGAAATATCTCATTTGTTCATCATTAAGATGTTCATTATTTTTTGGTATTAATAATGCAATAGATCCATTTACAACATATCCTTTTTCTTTTTTCATTACTCTTGGCTTATATGTCATGTTAGGTGTCATATATACATCATCTCTATCCAAAAATTTTTTTACTGAAAGATTTTCTAACTCTTCTAAGCTTATATAAGAATCATAAGAATTAATATTTATAATTTCACTTCCGTCATCGCTAATATTTTTAGATTTTAATACTCTTACATATTCATTAGAATCTTGCATATTTTCCAATGTAGAATTCTTAGTTGTAATTTGCCTATCTCTAAATACGTCAAATATATTAAATCCCATATTTTCAAATATATTATCAAAAAACTCGTTCCTATAAATCACCCAATAAGGAAGTTTTTCGTCTGAAATATAAGATAACTTCTGTTTGAAAATAGTACTATCAGTAATTGATTTTACTATTGTATTTTGTCTTTTTAGTCTTGTATCTACCATCAAGTTTATAGTTTCAACAAGAACACCCTTAAAACCTAACTCCCCAAAGTCATGTATATAGTCTATAGAATTCTCTTTTAACAAATTCCTTGTTTCTATAAACTCAGGTGTATTTAAGATGTTTTTAGGTAATATCAATGAAACATAATCAGAAATACTCATTGCCTTTTCTAAAAACATTTCAGCCAAATTCTTAGTATCCTTATTATAATTATTTTCTAAATATTTCTTTAATACTTTTCCACTAACTTTAGTAAAAGGAGGATTTCCAATCACTAAATCAATATTTTGATTATTAAAATCATAGCTCAAAAAATCATCACAGATATAGCTAACAATAAAGTTATCTGGAACATTATTTAACGACTCTAAAATTCTTAATATGTCTCCATCTATATCAATTAATATAAGATTTACTCTTTTTTTGTCTTCATACTTCTTATAAAGAAGTTTCAAAAAGTTTCCAGCACCAACTGATGGTTCTACTATAGTTATTTCATCTTTTTCGAACTCTGGCAAATCCTCAATTATATGTTCTACTATAAATCTATTCGTATAAAAAGCTGAATGTGTTTGCCTTTTAGTATTTGCCATTTCTATTATTCTTAAAATTGTAGATTCTGTATATGTGTCTATATTATCTTTTAAAAAATTAGTTAGATTGCTAATATCTTCTAATTCTTTGTCATATATAACATCCAGAATCTCCTTATCCTTTAAACTTTTTCTAGAAATATTTTTCTTTATCTTTTTAGCTATTTGCCTAAAAATACTTGTAGGAACAGCCTCTCCTATACTTTGTCTGATATTCATTTCATTCTTCTTAGACATTTTTTTCTTGTCTTCTATGCTCAATGAATTTAATGCATCTAAAGATTCCTCTGTCCATTTAAAATCACTTGGTATTGTCATCATTCTCATGAGTTCTCTTATAGAAAATACCCTATCATCAACTGGATGGACTGTATTTTGACTTGCAAGTTGGTCATTTCTTGTGTGAATACATGGAGCTACTTTTTTGAATTCTTGCCTTGTGTATTTATCAGCGTTTTTAGCTTTATTAAATACAATTTCTCCATCTATAACTCTATGAGGTATCTTCTCAGGATCATTGTTTTCAAACGCTCCCTCTCCAGGTTTAAGATCTGATATCCATTTTCTCATCCTTTTAGGATACTCTCTAAAGCTATGGAAAAAGTCATTGTCATCATATTCTCCCCAATTTAAACTTTTCATATCGCCTATAACTTCAAACAAAGTTTTTTCTGGTCGATAATCTGGATATAGTTCAATAGGAACTACAATATCTGACAAATCTTTTCTAACACCAATAACTAATGTTCTAGTCCTCGATGAATTTGATCCATAGTTTTTAAAATTTATTACTCGCTTTGAAATTAAATAATTATTTGAAAGTTTACTTTCAATCATTTCACCTATTGGAAGAATAGTTCCATCTTTTAAAGTGCAGCCTGTTTTCCAAAATGCAGCAACATTTTCAAAAATAAAAAATCTAGGATTAATGTCTTTAACAATTTCAACGCTTTCAACTATTAAACTATTTCTTTGTAAATCGCTCTTATTTTTCTTATGATTAGCTACACTCATTCCTTGGCAAGGAGGAGTTGCAATAATAACATCAATGTTATCATTACCAAGCTTTTCCCATTTTTTTATTTCATCTGAAATTTTATTTTTAGTTTCCTGCTTCTGGATGTCTCCGCTTATATATCCACTATCAAATTTACATTTTTTATTTATTCTCTGAATTTCTAAACGTCTATCGATTATCTCATTTGTTGCTACACATTCAAATCCCTCTTGTTTAAATCCATAGCAACCAACTCCTGCTGATGAAAATAAAGAAATATAGGTAAGAGTATTATTTATCATTTATTTTAACTCCATTTTTATATTCAATAATATCTCCAATATCACACCCAAAATACTCACAAATCTTTCCTAATGTTTCCAAACTTACATTTTCGTCTCTTCCCATTTTTGCTATTGTCTTGGGTGTTGTTGCTATTGCACATTGTAAGTCTGTTTTTTTCATATTTTTATCTATTAATAACTTCCATAACTTGTTATATGAAAATCCCATATTATTCTCCAATTCTATATTTTACCTTTCTAAATGTATAGATTAACTACCTAATTATAGCATATAACACAGGTTCCTTTCAATTATATGATTTACTTCGTTAAAACGAGCAAAAAAATAAAGGCAGTCCGAAGACTGCCGATATTTATCTTTCTGCACCTTTGCTATGATCTTTCTTGTTTGACTTAGCTTTGTCATCTGTCTTAAAGCTTTTTATTTGCCCTAATATTGACTTTTTATCCTTGTCTTGAATCTTTACTTGTTCTTTTGCTTTTAAGAGCTTAGAAGACAAAATACGAACATTTTTATGTTCCTTCCCATTGTTATCAATGCTTGTTTTTACTTGACCAAATATTTTAACAAAATCGCCTTGTTTTAGGTTCTCTAAATCTTTTGTCTTATATTCGTATAAACTTTATTTCCATCGTCATCTTTTGCTAAGTCCATGATTTTTTAACATTATTCCTGGTATCAGTAAGTTATAATCTTTTATTTGTTTTCAACTTGCTATACTTATCTACACACCCTATACCAAAAAGCATAGAAACGGTTATCCATGCATATTCAGTTTTCCCTGTTTTATATGACATATATATTGAAGCTATAAGTAAAGTAAATGCAATCATTGTTAATGTTAACCACAGGTTATTTTTATTCATTTTTATTCCTCCGAAATTTTTATCTTATCATTTCTTTTTGTAGTATATGCTAAGGATATATTATTTACATGAGTAAATACGCAAACTTTACAAAAAAATATTGGAGATAGAATATTCTAATCTCCAATAAAATTAAATTTTATTTTCTTTTCACATAACTGGATCTATATATCCAATCTCCATAGCCTTATTATAGGCTTCAACAATATTTTTAGATTGTAATTTATCATATATATTTGCTATATGATTATAAAGGGTCCTCTCACTGATAAAAAGCTTCTTGGCAATATCTTTTTTGCTTGACCCCTTTATTAATTCTTCCAGTACTTCTATCTCTCGTTTAGTGAGTGGATCAGCAATGTATTTATATATTTTCTTATAGTTTCCTTTATATACATTTTTTATTCTTTCTAATAGTTCGTGGGTTTCTACAGACTTATTTATAAAATCCTTTACTCCTAACTTAAAAGCCATATCCTTGTAATTATCTAAATCATAGGATGTTAAAACTATTATCTTTTGTTTAAGATTTCTATCTACCAAATCTTTAATTAGATCAAGACCAGTCTTATCATCTTTTAAATTTATGTCAATTAAAAAGATATCATAAGTTTCTTTTTTTATCATTTTTAGAAAATCTTGAGCTTTTGATACATAAGCACATGAAATCTCATCTTGCTCTTCTAAAAGCATCTTAAGAGATTCCCCAAATATTTTATGGTCATCTAACAAAATAATTTTCATCTCTTTCCATCTCCAAGCAAACTTTTGTTGAAAGTATATCCTTATTTAAGCTATAAGAAATATTCCCTGAATTTGAATTTATTAATAGATTAAGTAAGAGGACTCCTCTTTTTGATTCCTTTATTTTTTCATAATCAGAAAGGCTTGCTCCATCACTATCCATTTCTATATATACAAAATTTCCTTTTTTATAAAGTTTATAATATAAATATTTTGCATCGGAATGCTTATATACATTATTTATAAGTTCTTTTGATATTATTGAAATCAACCTAATTAATCTTTTATCTTCTGTTAAATCACTATCTATAAGTTTAGTAATTTTAATATTTTTATTTGGATATAAAGAAGATACATTATCAAATATTGCAGATAATGATGTTTCCAGATTAGCTTTTTCAAATAAAGAAGATTGGTAGAATTTCATTATATTTCGTGCTTTTTGCTCAAGTTCTCTTAGTATATTTTTAGAATATTCTATATCAGGATTTTTTGAAGACAAATAATTTTTACTTGCAAATATATCTTGCAAAATATCGTCATGGATAATTCTTGCAAATTCATCCCTTTCGCTCGCCATATAATCTGATAGGTAATAAAGTTTGAAAGTTTTATCATATGCTAGCTCTTTTTCCTTTAAAAATAGAATAAAGAAAAATTCTGTAATAAGAAAAATTATTTGGATAAATATATTTATCATAAGCGTATCTATATCAAATAAATAAATCACTGCAAAAATAAAAAATACAAGTCCAATAGTAAATATTTGAGTGGATTTTCTTGATATTGGCAAGATATGTATATATTTTATATTCTCTAAAATTAAGTATCTTTTAATAAATAGGCTTGTTGAGATAAGACTTATAAGAAGAAAGGCAAGCTTATAAGGCAAATCATTTATTAAAATCAAACTTAATGGTAATAATGATGTAAGAATTACTAAAATAGAAAAACTTTGAGGTATTTTTTTATTTGAAATTTCTGTATATATAAGTCCGTATAATGTAAAAAATAAAATAAGCGAAACTGCATTTAAAATTGAGTCCTCCTCTACTAACATTTTGTTTTTAAAAAGAAGACCCCAAAATAAAATTATCATTAAATGGATGCTTACAATTTTTTTTAAATTCTTATACATATCTAATAGTAGCTAACTACAATCCTTTCTTTATTGGTATTTATACCCAAAATAATAATTACTGATCCTAGGATGAAAAATTTAGTAATTAAATAAAAAGCATACGAATTTGTAAAATTATATACTAGGATCAATGCAATCATGATTAGTAAAGATAGTCCTATTAAGCGAATTTGGAGAGAATTTACTTTATTCATGTTTCTAGTATCAAGTATTATCAAGACGATTATTAGAGTGTAAAGAAAACTTGATATAAGCAAATTTAAAATAATAATTAAGCTAATCTCAAGTTTTAGTAAATTTAATATTAAGCTTGGAAGGACTATAATTAATGTCCCTAAATAGATACTAAACAAATATTTAATTAGAATTTTTTTAATAGAAAGTCCATTTGCAAGTAAAAATTCAAGCTTTTTGCTAATCTTATCTGATACCAAGGTATTTTTAGCGAGTTCTACTCCAAACATTATAAAAAGTATTAAAATCCCATCAATTTTAACTATATCCATGACCTTATTTATTTCTTGGCTTCTTCCATCAGCAAAAAATAGAGCCATAAAGGAGCAGATTAGTGCCATAAGAGACATAAGTGCGGCATTTTTATCTAAAAGCTTTTTTAAATCGTTAATGACCAACTTCATGACCATGACCCTTCTTTATTAATTACAGATTCATTGTTTATCTTAGACAAATCTTTCATAGAAAAAACTGCAAAGATTACTCCTAATCCTATATTTATACATAATATGATATAAATAAGATTTAGATTATATCTTTCTATTAATGATAGAATCTTTCCTGAAAATGTGCCTATCATGTAAATTAGAATTGTAGTTCCAAAGAAAACAATATTTTTGAAAAACTTGAAGTTTTTTTGGGATAAACTTATAATATTAAAAAATAGTATTTCAAAATATGTCATTCCTATCATTGTCACAAATATACCCACAATCCACTTAAATTCGATTTGAAAGTCTACTAGGACATAAGTTAGAAAAAACAACATAAAGGGAACAATGGAAGATAGTCTCCACATTTCTACCCCATAGGCTTTAATCACATCTTTTATATTTACTCCTGATGCTAGGATAAATTCAATACGTTTATTTAGTTTATCCTTGACTGTTAAACTCATCACCATAGAATTAGACATAATTAGTGAAATTCCAAGCATTAGTACATATAGCATTAATATAATATAATCATTTCCTCTAGAATCAAAGGTCCCTTTATATAGTAAAAAAATAAAACCAAGAGAAATCAAGGTAAATAATAATAAATTCAAAATAAAATCCTTGTCTTTACTTAAATAGTAGCGACAAGCCCTATTAATATTCATCTTATTTTTCATTTTGTACCTTCCTCTATAAATAAATCTTCTAAGCTTTCTCCCTTAATTTCTCCGATATTCTTTGTAAAAAGTAACTCTCCTGATTTAATCATAGATACTTTATCAGCTATCTTTTCAATCTCTGAGAGGTCATGACTAGTAATTACGATAGTCTTACCTTCATCCTTTAGTAATTTTATGAGTTTTCTAATCTCAACTCTTGATATTGGATCTACCCCACTTGTTACTTCATCTAAAAATATTATCTCTCTATTCATCATTACAATAATTAATAAAGATAATTTCCTTTTCATTCCCTTAGAATATGTCGAAACATTTCTACCCAGATCATTTGTAATTTCTAATAAATCAGCATATTTTTGATAAGAATCTAAACCATATCCAAAATATAATCCATATATCTTAATATTTTCAAGTCCTGTCTTATCTTCATACAAATAGTCATTTTCAAGTAACATTGCATGACTTCCCTTAATCCTAACTTCGCCACCATCTTCTTCATAGAGACCAGTAAGTATCCTAAGTAGAGAAGTCTTGCCAGATCCATTAGGACCTAAAAGAGCGTGGACTGTATTTTCTTCAATTTCTAGAGAAAAATTATTAAAAAGCTTCTTGTTTTTAAAATTTTTACTCATGTTTTTTACTTCGATTACATTCATATTAAAAGCCTCCTAAACTCATCATTCAACTTATTATTAAACCAAGCACAATTTTCTACTCCTATTTCTTTTGCTCCAATGAGTCCTCTCATAATGCATTCACTACAAAAAAATTTCTTTTCACAATTTTCACACTCAGAATTTACATAGCTGGGTGCTTTTATGCTTCCTATTATATCTAATATTTTATAATTTTCTGTATATAGCTTACCGATATCAGTATTAAATACATTGCCAAAGCTTTTTATAAGTGTTTGATCATCCATGGCACAAAATTTAATATCTCCCTCTGGAGTAATTGATGGATTTCTTGTAAATATTCCACAATTTTTAACGTTTGGTTCTCCGTCCTTTACTTGATATAGAAAACCATATCCATACTTATTATTTATTTTTGAAATAACTTCATTCTATTTTTTTATTTGTCATATTTATATATGAGACTAGTAAACATAACTTTTTTACTCTCATTCTTGTTATCCAAGAATTTCCCTTTCTTCTTAGAAGAATCCTACAAAACCAGCTACACCTACACCAGCTGCTGGACTAGGACCACAGAACATAAATCCTGTACATCCAGCACATAGTTTACAACCGTTGCCCGTTGCTGCGATTTCAGGTTTCATATCCTCACCTCCTTACAGCCATATTTTATTTCATTCTTAATTTAATTACATGAGTAAATACTGCAAATTTACAAAAAAATAAAGGCAGTCCGAAGACTGCCGATATTTATCTCTCTGTACTTTTACTATGTTCTTTTGAAATTTTACTTTCTGCAAGTGCCTCTTTAGCTTGTTTTTTTGCCTCTTTTTAAGATCTAATTTATTTTTTGTTTCTTCTAAGGTCTGTCCTAAAAGGTTATGCTTCTATGAGATAAGCTAAGTGTTTATGGGATCAAGTTTAAGAAGTTTATTTACATCTCGTAATTCTGATTTAGTATGTTTTATTTCAATATTAACTTGTTTTAGTGCGGTTTGTAATTAAGTAGTATCCCTACCAATTTTATCAGCTATTTCTTTTATTCTATTTACCAATATCTCAATCCCTTAATTTTAGACATCAAAAAAGCACCTACCATTGCGATAGATGCTTTCAGTTAAATATTCATTTATATAATTTCTACTTTGATTACTTAATGGGTTTATTGATTATTGATGATAGTTAAATAGAACTTGATATTACAGGCCTTCGTCTGATACCCTGACTGACACAGTTCCAGAAACATAACCGCTTGAAGTTATAAAACTTATAGTATGTTGTCCAGATCTAGCATTATTAACTGTCAGAGATTTACCTTTTTTAGCAGGAATTGTCATTGTGTGTGTTTCTGAGCTGAACCAACCTGTTGAATATCTAATTGTTATAGTCATACTTTCATTAGTATCATTTTTTACCCAAACACGATATGCGTTATAGTTCTTTGGTTGATCCCACGATGTTCCACTATTACCAATACTCTCGCTATCCACTACCAAATGATTGGCATAAGGCACAATCATAAAACCATCAAAATCCTCAACTATCGGAGTTTCTAAATCTTGTATCTTACTTGCGGTGTTTTTTTCTTTAGCCATCGCAAAACTAGAAGTTGGCATTACCATTGCCAACAACAGCATTAAAGCCATAGTTAAACTAATTGATTTCTTCATCTTTTCCTACTTAATAATTTTATTCCAATCCTTCTGTTTCAGTTAAAGGATTAATAAATTTCTTATTTACTTCTAACTCAAATTCAATACTATTATGATTATTAAATTCATGATCATAATCTTTTTCTGGTTTTTTATCTTTTTCTGGTTTTTTCATTTCCGACTTTGTAGATACTATTTCTTTTCCCTTAAATAATTCTGGAAAATAAATATCATTTGATTTCATGTCTTTAACATAAATTCCATATTCTCCATCATCTGGAATAGTAAATTTTATCTCATCTTCTAGGTTTTCTACCCTCTTTTTTATAGGAGCACCATAATCATTATAGCCCCAACCAGCTTTAATGTCTTCGGCAGGTAAAAAACCTACTTCTAAATCATTTCCTTTTAAAGACTTTAACTTAATGACTAGGGTATCACCTTTTTTCCATTTTTCTCTAGCAAAAGTAGCCACACTTCCATTTAACAAGCGGATTTTAAAATGTGTAGATCCTTTTGCAGCTCTAGATTCTACTAAAAAAGTCTTGCTAGAAAAAACATTTTGCATCGGTGCTTTTTTCGTAGCCATTACTATATTCTGACTAAAAACTAATGTAAAAAGCACAAGTGCTATTGAAAGTTTTTTTATATTCTTCATTGCTTTTTATCCATAAAAATCCAATAACTATCATAGTATCAACACTATTCCAACAAAGTAGAACATAATCAATCGCCGTTTTTATACCTCTGAGGATTTTTGTAGTTCATTAACACCACCTCCATTTTACTAAATATAGTCATATAATTCCTAACAACAATTACGACTGTGACATTTATATGTTTCTTTTCCATCTAAATCAAAAATCTTATATATACAAACTCCTAAAGCATTAGCTATATCGTTAGCAGTTTATTTTTAATATCATTGTTTTCGTTATTCATAAATAACCCCTCTCATGACATATTGATGATTTATGAAATATTATACCATCTTTCTAGGAATAAGTGTCTAACCTTATTCCTAAGTTAATCACCATTTTTATATCTTTGGAAATTGTTAAACATGATTCCATACTCCCATATTTTAATACCCGTGATACAATCATATCTGGTAACAAAGTAGTATTAATATGAACATAATTAAATTATATTTCTTAACGCAGTAAAATTTCTTTTATAATTGCCATTAAAATATCAACCACAATAGAATTGCCAGCCTGCTTATATAGTTTACTTGAGGTGCAATTTTTTCTTCTTGGATGTACTTTCTCTAATTTATCTATATCACTGTCATCAAAACCCATGAGTCTTAAACATTCTCTTTCTGTTAAATACCTATACTGACCATTTCCAATATCTATTATTCCAGAATTTGGTACTCTCATTTGTTTTGTAGAAATAGTATAAGAAAAATCTTTAATCACTTTTAGTCGCCCTCTAAAACTATTATCTATGCCTTTATTTAAGAATTTCAGCATATAAGGTTGGGTCATGGTATAAAGTTCACTTACATTCTTTTCTAAAAATTCACTTAGTGGTCTAGTTTTTTCCCTCTCCAATTTATTAAAAGAAAAGTTATTTAATCCTAGACATGAAACAACAAATATCCTTTCTCTTTTTTGAGGTATCCCAAAGTCCATTGCATTTAAGATTTCAAATTTGCTTTCATATCCAAGTTTTTCTAACTCCTTTAGATAAATAAAAAAGGAGTCCCTCATATTTCTATCAAGGACTCCCTTTACATTTTCCCAAATTATCCATTTAGGTTTATCTTTCATTTCTTTAATTATTCTAATTGTTTCAAATAGTAAGCTTGATCTAGTTCCTGAATTCTTTACTCCTCCCTGCTTTTTTCCAATTCTTGAAAAGTCTTGGCAAGGACTTCCATACATAATTAAGTCTATCTTCTCATTAGGAGCTTTATATCCTACTACTGATTTTGCTTTCTTTGTCAGATAAATCTTTAGCTTTTCCAATACCTGATATAGTAGGAATAATTGCATAGTGGGCCGTAACCTTAGATGAATTAAAAATAGACTTAAAGTTTGATTCATTGATTTTAAAATCATCTTCAAGTCCTTCTAATAATTCTTTCATAGTATTAACCATATCATCGGTTAAATACCTGCTATCTGTTCTTGGATATGTGATTAGCTTTTTTTCATACAAGCCTTGTGCCAGGTTTAAGGTGTCATTTGCTGAATATCCAAAATATTTATTTGCTTCTCTTTGTAAGGTAGTGAGATCATAAGGCTTATCTGGTTTTGTCCTTGTTTCTTTATCTACTACTTCTGTAATGACTATTTCATCTTCTAATAGATTTAATAGTTGCTCTGCAACTTCAATTTTATCAATCCTATCTGATACAAGTTTCAATCCTTTATAAAATAGGTCAACTGTATAATATTTTTGCTTCTTAAATAGGTTTATTTCACTATCTCTTTTAGCTATTAAATATAGAGTTGGAGTTTGCACTCTACCAACTGAATATGTTTCCTTGTAAATACAAGAATAAAGCCTACTTAAATTTATTCCTACTAGCCAAACAGCAATGGCTCTTGCACTTGCCGATCTATATAAGTCTTCAAAATCATCTCCGTCTTTAAGATTTCTAAACCCATCTTCAATAGCTTTGTTTTCCATTGAAGATATCCAAAGTCTTAGAATCTTCTTCTTACATTTAGCTTGATTATATACAAGCCTAAAAATAAGTTCTCCCTCTCTTCCAGCATCACAAGCATTTATAACTGTGTCGATGTTCTTATCGTTTAAAAGTTTCTTTAAAACTCCATATTGTTTCTTAGTGCTTTTAGATACTTCATAAATATATTCTTCTGGAATTATAGGAAGATTTTCTATTGTCCATTTCTTCCATTTTTCGTCTATTTTATCGGGACTTGCCATTTGAATTAAATGACCTACACACCAAGAAACAATGTATCCATTCCCCTCATAATATCCGTTTTTTCTTGTTCTTGCGTGGGTTACTTTTGCAATTGTAACTGCTGCACTTGGCTTTTCTGCTATTACTAACTTCATTAATACCTCCATAAATAAAAAAAGAGCGAAAGATTTCTCTCTCGCTCAAAGTATTTCTCTCGAAGATTATATTATTTTCGGGAGAATTCGATTTTCTTTTTAACTTTATTTGTTTACTTTCCAATATCCATCTTTAGCACTGCCTATATACTCGATTGTTTTTTCATCTGTGAGAACTTTTAAATCTCTTTTTATAGTTCTATCAGTTACATTAAATTGTTTAGATAAATCATAGGCAGTTATTTTAGGATTATTTTTTATTATTTCAAGAATTTTATCACGCCTATCACTTGGCTTTAATTTTTGACCGTCATTTTGTCCTTCACTTTGGGTGACATTTTGGGTGACATTTTGAGTGACATTTTGGGTGTCATAATTTAAGTTCTTTAGAATTGTAGTAAATGAAGATTCTGTTGACTTAAACTCTGGTTTAAAATTTTCTTTATAATTTTCTTCAGCTTCATAAGCTTCTATGATTTTTCTAAGTCCAGATCCTCTCCTTTCCATTAAATCCATCCTAGCAAATACATCCGCTATGATTGGGTTTCGTCTTGATGAAGATACATCTAGTGGATTGATATCTTGAATAAATGTACCATCATACATTCCTCCAGGAGAATATATTTCCAGTCTGTCATCATATATATCTACATGGACTTCACTGCCTATTACTGAATAATCTCTATGAATTAATGCATTTACTAAGGCTTCCTGCACTGCTCTTTCAGGATATTCTGGATATTCTATTCTGTAGACTGGACCTTTTTTCCACATCTTTTTAGAATTTCTCTTCACAAAGTCCAAACTTGCTTTTAAAAGATAAATTATATTACCTTCAAATTCTATATCATCTAAGGCATCCATTCTCCCATTAGCTTTAGTAAGCCCATTCCACCTAGTACAAAATACCCTTGACTGATAAACTTGGTAGTTATCTGCAAATAAAGCTCCTGCTATGGTTAATTTTCCCTCATCATTTACAAGTCCAAAGGATATTAAATCTTTATCTTCAAAATCTTTTCCCGTTCTTTCTTTGTGCTCGATTTTAAGTTCCTTAAAGCTTACATCTTCTGGTTTTTTCTTTGACTGAAGTGAATCGTAACTTATATGTTCTCCCTTTAAAGACAAATTAAAAAGATCAATTCGACTTGCAGGGACACTTTGATTTCCTACTCTTTTATAAGCAGTTCTGCTTCCTCCATCTAGTACAAAATATGGAGTGTTTTTCCCAGCAAATACACTTAAAATCAATATAACTTTTCCATCAATTTCCTTTATTTCCATATCAAATTCTGGAATCGGATCCATTTTAGTTTTTATGATTTCAGAAATATTTTCGGAAACTTCTTGATAGTCACTAAGTCCAAGAATTGTGTTATCTTCTTTTACTCCAAATATTAGCTTCCCACCTCTACCATTAGCAAAGGCTGACACAGATTTTAACCAAGACTTTGGCTTATTTATTTCTAATTTTTCTTTTTTATCATATAGATTTGTTTCTCCAAGATAATCTTTTAAGTTCAAAGTATCCCTCCTCTCTGGCAAATATTATACTTAATTATACCATATTTTTATATTATTTATTCGATGATAGAAATTGAGATTTACAGTAGTTCATCGTCTTCATCTAAAGATTCTTCATGACTTTCTTCATTCTCAGACTCATCTTCTGACTCACTAATATAATCCTCATCATCTTCTTCAAAGTCTTCCAACATTCCATCTTCTTTTGCTTTGACTACCTTAAAATAATAACCTGCTCCTACAACTCCTCCAATTACAAGTGCAACAATTAGAAATGAACCTATCCCGCTTTTCTTTTCTTCTTTTACTGGAACAGCCGTAGGCTCTTCTTTTTTTACTTCTTCTTTCTCAGCTTCTAACTCCCATTTTGTAGATGAATAATCTTATTTTATTTTTGCATGTTCATCTTGTAATCTTTTTAATTCATCTTTAAGCGGAGTAATTTCTGCTATTAGTTCATCATTGTTAGAGTTTTTAAGATCCTCAATTTCTTTATTCAATTGAGCAATCTTATTATTTTTATTTCTAATTTTTTCTTCTAGCCTAGCCTTTTCTTGTTTTAGTTTCTCTCCGTTATCTTTGCAAGATTCTAACTCTTCTTGTTTCTTATCATTTAATTCTTTGATCTGATTTTCTAAATCACTAATTTTACTTATAGAACTCTCTATAACTTTTTTACTACCATCTGTATCATCAGCTTTAGCTAGTACATTAGTAGTTGAGGTTGATGTTAAAACTAATAAAAGAGCCATAAAAAAAGCACCTGAAATTTTCCAGATGCTTTATAAATTAGTAGAATATAAGACTCAAATTAAAATCAAAGTGCGACAATTTAAAGTAAATCATTATTCTAATACAATCCTATTTATTTTTCTTTCAAATTATAAGAGGTTTTATATATCCCCTCTATATCTTTGTTTCTTGATTTTACATTGTAGCAGCATCTATTATCTGCACTAATTGGATTATCTTCTACTATCTCAATCTCATATTCTTCATCATTTTTTATTTTAATTAAATATGCTCCATCAGAATAAGCGGTATACAACCCTAAATATTTATTATTTGAATCATATAAATTACAATCTTTATTTAGTTTATTCAATTCTTCTAAAACTTTCCTTTGTTGATCTGAAGATATATCTAGTTCTTTAAAATCCTCTTGTTTCTCATCATAAATATATACTTTCACAGACTCTCCACTATTTTCTTTATCAATAAGTGTATCATTTGAACTTGAACATGAGCTTAAATTAACCATAAGAATTATTATTAACAATAACCCTGCTGTTCTTTTTACAATAGACTTATTATAATCAGTTAGAAAGGTATTTGACATCCAAAACATAATTAATCAAATCCATCATAACTTCTATTGCCTCTAAATCTTATATGGCAATACTCAGTTATCTTATTCGCTGCATCTAAAGCTGCATTCCTTACTGATTTACCTCTTGATGTTTGATTCCAAAGTTGCCAACAATAATTATAATTTTGAACTGAGTTAATGGATTCATACCAGCCTAAAAACGCTTTATTCTTTGAAGTACCATTATATATTCCAAATGCATCAGACCAATTCGTATTAGCAGCTGTATTACATGCAGCTAAAAAAACAAATTGGCAATTACTGCTTGGGACATTAGTATATCTAAGATATGATCCGCCGCCTCTTTATTTGTACCTATAGAATTTGCACTTCCGTAACAGCCTGCATAAAATGCTTTAAGTCCATATCCTAACATTCTACTAGTTCTTGACTTAAAATTAGTTACCGATGCTGCCACATCTACGGGGTCATAACCCATTCTAGCTAATCCAGAGTGGGCATCAGTTGCTCTTGCAGTTCCATATGCTACATCAGGAACTGATATAGAACCTCCTTAATACATGAATAAATCTCCTCCTAGAAGTTCACCATTCTTATATCTCATAGGATTTAAATCCATCATTTCATATCCTCCCTATCTAATCTTGAATCATAAATAACATCTGTTGGCATTCTTTCAGATATAATTGTTAAATTACGATAGTCATTTAAATCATTCTTTAACTGTACCAAATATCCATCTTGTGCAGGGTATTTTTCTATATTCACAATATAATAATTATTGGTATTATTATTGCTCATATATTTTCTCACAGTTAGTCTTATCATAATTGACTTATAAATAAGCGTTATAGTAACTACTAAAAGAACAAAAATCAAAAAAATTTTTTAATATTATACAAAATAACCCCCAAATAAATCCAATCTATTTAAATTTTAAATATATTTAATCTTATCTAATTCTTTCAATTATAATTTCATCAGCTCTATTATTCTTATCTTTATCAATTATTGTTAATTTATAAGAGTCCTCAATGTAGAATTTCCAGCAATAAACTCCACTGCCTAAATCATTATGTTCATACTTTTCTAAATAATCCCATATATATGGGCTATCAAAATTATTAATAACTCTTTTTAGAGTGCTTATCGTTAATTTCATAATAATATAAATCTTACAGAGGAGATATGCCCCTCTGTAAGATTGTTTTTTTAGTATCTAATTATATAATATCCGCAAAATGTTGGATAGCTAAGATTTCCATAATCTCTATCACAAACATCAGGATCATAAATAATTTACCGGAGTCGTCTTTATAGGATAATGCTGAAAACTCTATATCCGTTAGAATAAAAATATATTCTAACTATGACTTTATAAAGTTTTTTATATAATCTTTAACTCCCGCTCTTTACTTTTTGATATTAATAGTTGTAATATCAAACTGATGATTACAACAAGTAAACTAACATAAAACATAACTGTTAAATTACTTATATTATTAGTCTCTGTGACTGCTGCGTAAAATAAAGGACCCCAAAATATTAAATGACCAAATAGGTTTAACCACGTCTTATATTTAGGCTTGACCTTTAAAAATATTTCTCCGAAAATAATTATTAAACCAAGTATAGAACTAGCCTTGTTATAAAAAATATAAGCAAGACCAGAGTATTGTTTTACACCATAAATTCCTGACCACTCAAATAATAAAGTGAACATGGGTATGATTTTTGCTAAACAATAAGCATTTTTTTTAGTAACGGATTCTGCCATATAATCCTCCATCTCCCTCTATATTCTCCCAGTTATTATCTGAATTGCTCGTCCATCTGTGATAATTATCAGTATGTTGGGCAACTTTATAATCGTAATATCCATAGTTACCTACATAATTATCCGCAGCTGTTACAAATGCAATATGATCCCAATCACCGTCGTTTCTAAAATCAGCTGCAATAATGCTTCCTCTAAAAACATTAGCACTAAAATTCCTATGATTATCTCTAGTCAAAACTACTCCCATATATCTAGCAAAGACATCTGCCACTGACCACGCTCTAGAGTGTTTATGTTTGTCCAAAAATGCATTA
This sequence comes from Ezakiella sp., assembly GCA_022778715.1. Classification (GTDB taxonomy): domain Bacteria; phylum Bacillota; class Clostridia; order Tissierellales; family Peptoniphilaceae; genus Ezakiella. Next base: position 2,191 of record JALFRW010000033.1, on the reverse strand, counting down.
GGATTGTATTTATGCCACCATCCAGAATACTCACTTTCATAAACATCTTGCCTAACTCCTGAATATTCTAATATTTGTGAAACAAAATTTGTGCAATCTCCATGATGAAAATAATAATATTCAGAAGTGTTGGGATTTTCAGCATAACTAGTAGCATAACTTACAGCCCTATCAACATCTATATCTGCACTTCTTAAAGTTAAGTTAGATTTTTTTTCAAATTTATCTACATATATACTTGAATCTAAAGAATTAATTTCGTAAAAATATTCTTTATTAAAATCTGCAAAAAATGGTAAATTCTGAGATAATACTTCTTTAATTGATTTTTCTTCACCATTGTCCATTACTATTTTGTCATAATCAATTTTCGATATATTATCTACTTTATCATTTTTATACTTATTTTCATAGATATCGAAAAAAGACCTTAAAAACCTATATTCGTAATCAGATTCTGAAATTTTAGTTTTATTTTTTGTATCGTCAACAATTGAATATAAACCATCATAGTAATCTTTCCAATTATCTTCCGATAAATAACCTAAGTTATATTCAGTCTTTATTTGACTTAATAAATTTGAGCATTTTTCTTTAACCTTATTTAATGCTTCTTCCTGTGAACTAAACTCAATAAACATTTTGTTACTAATACCTCTTAGAGTTATTGTTCTGGAGTCATTAAATTCAAAAATAGTATCAAATTCATCTTTAATACTTTTAAAATCTTCATTTGTAAATCTAAGTTGGTTTGGTGATGCAGGCTCATAGTTTACACTTGATTGTTCCTCTTTACTTAGACCATTAAACCATTCTTGCCATTCTTTAGGGCTGACTTTTGAGTTATTATTTGCTGATGAAGCAAATACATTTGTTGCCATTGCTGTTAACAGCATCACCATGGCTATTAATAGAGTAAATCTTCTCTTCATTTCTAACCTACTCACTATCTTACATATGAATTTATCTTTACCTTTCCTGATAATGTTGTATTTGTTTGATTAATAATTGTAACTATATATTTACTACCTCTATAAGCTTTTACTTTTAATGTTGAGTCTGAAGCAAATCTTTCGTCATAGATAATTTTTCCATCTTCTTCAATAATTACCGAATAATCAACTCCTCCGGAGCAAGACATATCTTTTAATCTAACTGTAAATCCATCATGGACTGGACCAAACCAAGTGTCCATGTTGAATTTATATTCTGTATTAGCAAATCTATCTAAACTAATACTCTCGTCAACATTTGCTGATCTAAGTCCTATACTTGATACTTCTCCTAATTCTAACTTTTTATACTCTTCGTCACTTATTATTTGAACTCTATCCCCATATCTAGCGTCAATATTATTTACTATCTCACCTTGGGAATTGATTCTATTTTGATTTAGGTTAGTCACATTGGCAAATACCGGTAAGCAAAATGTAAATGTAGACATAAAAACTACCAATCCTGCAAGTGTCTTCTTCCATTTTTTCATAATAAGCATCCTTTCTTTATTTGGGTTTAAATTTAAAACAAAATTATTTGTATTACTTCCTATTTCTAATAACTTTAACATTGACATGCAATATTCTTTTCTATTTTTTATTGTGTCGCCTAATTGTTGAACCACTAGCTTATCGCAATTTATTTCTATATCTTGGTCTATATATTTTAAGCTTAGCCATAAGAGTGGATTGTACCAATATATACAAGCTACAATATTTACCAGGTGGTTAAGTAGGATATGAAATTTCTTTATATGAATTAATTCATGAATTAAAACATGGTCTAGTAATTTCTCATCTGCTAAGATATGATCTTGTAAGATTATCTTAGGTCTTAAAATTCCAAAGGTAAGGGGTGTTCTTAAATTATTATTTATATAAATCTCTACTTTTCTTTTTAGTCCAAATTCACTTATTGTTTCTTTGCATAAAGTATTATGAGTAATGGTAGAGCCTTTCATAACTTTATGAAATTTATAAATTTTTATTCCTAGGTAAGTAAAAATCAAAATCGAACCTATTATTCGGTTTATTTTAAAAAATATATAGCCTACTTTATTTACTAACCAGCCAAGAAAAGAATTAAAGTAATTTGTTATAGTAAGTAAATATGATAAAATACTATTTTCCTTTGCACTTTCTATTCCTAGCTTAAGTTCATAGGGACTTATTAAGTAGATTAATAATACTATCCA
>JALFRW010000023.1 GCA_022778715.1 Ezakiella sp. | reverse complement strand
ATAATTCTATGAGTCGCTTTTGTAAATTTGGAAAGTTACACGTTACTAAAGGGAATGTAGATAAATTATTAGGTATACTACTGACAGCTTCCAAGGAGCTAAAGAGGTCCCTAGCGCCTACGGGGAATTTGTATCGATAAGGGGTACAAATTCCCACTAAGCGCTCGGGACCCCTTGTAGGAAAATGTCCTAAGTGTGGCAACAATATTGTATTAAAAAAATCGTTTTATGGTTGTTCAAATTATCCTGAATGTACCTTCACTTTAGCTGAACATTTTAGAAAGAAAAAACTCACCAAAACAAATGTAAAAGAATTACTAGAGGGAAAAGAAACCCTGGTAAAAGGAATCAAAACGAAAGATAGAAAGTCCTACAATGCCGTTGTAAAAATCGGAGAAAAGGGATATATTGATTTTATCTCTTTTTCAAAATAAGCATAAAAGCCCTTTAAAGAGGGCTTTTATATATTAATCACAAATCACTTATCACAAATCACAAGTGATTCCTAATGATACAATATTACTATACAAAAAAAGAATGGGGCGTAGTTATGGAGAAGGAAGAACTCAAAATACTTGAAGAATTAAGACGTATTTTAAACAGTAAAAATGAAGCGATTGTTATCTTAAACAATTATTTTAAAGGTGGTGTTGGAAAGTCAAAATTATCGACTATGTTTGCTTACTTGACAGACAAATTTAATTTAAAAGTTTTAATGATCGATAAGGACTTACAAGCAACATTGACAAAAGACTTAGCAAAAACATTTAAGGTAGAATTGCCACGTGTTAATTTTTATGAAGGACTGAAAAATGGAAACTTGGCTTCTTCTATTGTTCATTTGACTGATAATTTAGACTTGATCCCTGGCACGTTTGATTTGATGTTACTGCCAAAATTAACTCGCTCATGGACTTTTGAAAATGAAAGTAGATTGCTTGCTACTCTTTTAGCACCTTTAAAAAGTGACTATGATCTCATTATTATTGATACTGTACCAACGCCAAGCGTTTATACAAATAATGCAATCGTGGCAAGTGATTACGTCATGATCCCTTTACAAGCAGAAGAAGAAAGTACAAACAACATTCAAAACTATATTTCCTATTTGATTGATTTACAAGAACAGTTTAACCCTGGACTAGATATGATCGGTTTTGTTCCTTATTTAGTTGATACGGACAGCACAACGATAAAATCAAACCTGGAAGAACTGTACAAGCAACATAAAGAAGATAACTTGGTTTTCCAAAATATTATCAAGCGAAGTAATAAAGTAAGTACCTGGTCTAAAAACGGCATTACAGAACACAAAGGCTATGACAAAAAAGTTTTATCTATGTATGAGAACGTATTTTTTGAAATGCTTGAGCGAATCATTCAATTAGAAAACGAAAAAGAATAGAATCACAAATCACAAGTGATTAATCACAAATCACTTGTGATTTGTGATTGTTGATGATAAAATAAGAGTAAGAAGAAATAGAAAGAAGTGAGTGGTTGTGGGAAATTTAGGCGCACAAAAAGCAAAACGAAATGATACACCAATCAGTGCAAAAAAAGATATTATGGGGGATAAGACGGTTCGTGTTCGTGCTGACTTGCACCATATTATAAAAATCGAAACAGCAAAGAATGGCGGAAACGTAAAAGAAGTTATGGATAAAGCCTTAGAAGAATATATTCGGAAATATTTACCTGACAAACTTTAAAAGGAGTGAAAATGAAATGGCAGTTACTTATGAAAAAACATTTGAAATAGAGATCATTAACGAATTATCGGCAAGCGTTTATAATCGAGTATTAAACTATGTTTTGAATCATGAATTAAATAAAAATGACTCTCAATTATTGGAAGTCAATTTATTAAACCAATTAAAGCTTGCAAAACGTGTAAATCTTTTTGATTATTCTTTAGAAGAATTACAAGCCGTTCATGAGTATTGGCGGTCAATGAATCGCTATTCAAAACAAGTTTTGAATAAAGAGAAAGTGGCTTAATATGGCAAATATAGTCAATTTTACTGACAAACAATTTGAAAATCGCTTAAATGATAATTTAGAAGAATTGGTTCAAGGAAAAAAAGCGGTTGAATCGCCAACCGCTTTTTTACTTGGTGGGCAACCAGGGTCAGGGAAAACGAGTTTGCGATCAGCAATTCTTGAAGAAACACAAGGGAATGTTATTGTCATTGATAATGATACCTTTAAACAACAGCACCCTAATTTTGATGAACTAGCGAAACTTTATGAGAAAGACGTAGTAAAACACGTTACCCCTTATTCTAATCGCATGACAGAAGCGATCATAAGCCGTTTAAGCGATCAAGGCTATAACTTGGTGATTGAAGGTACAGGACGAACAACAGACGTTCCCATTCAAACCGCAACAATGCTTCAAGCCAAAGGTTATGAAACAAAAATGTATGTCATGGCAGTACCTAAAATCAACTCATATTTAGGAACAATTGAACGATATGAAACCATGTATGCAGATGATCCAATGACAGCCAGGGCAACACCAAAACAAGCGCATGATATTGTTGTCAAAAACTTACCGACCAATTTAGAAACCCTTCATAAAACGGGCTTATTTAGCGATATAAGGCTTTACAATAGAGAAGGAGTGAAACTCTATTCAAGCTTAGAAACGCCTTCCATTAGTCCGAAAGAGACCTTAGAAAGAGAATTAAATCGTAAAGTATCAGGGAAAGAAATTCAACCGACTTTGGAGAGAATAGAGCAAAAAATGGTTCAAAATCAACACCAAGAAACCCCTGAATTT